>DATANV010000038.1:0-84783 GCA_036266075.1 Solirubrobacterales bacterium | reverse complement strand
CCCCCCGCCCCCCTGGGTGCTGCCCGTCTCCGATGACCTCGAACTGGCTCATCAGGCCGTGGTCCTCGTGGTCGAGCATGTGGCAGTGGACGACGAACTTGCCGGTGTAGTCGGCGAAGTGGCCGGCGAGCAGGATCCGTTCGTTGGGATAGACGAGGAAGGTCTCCTTGAGGCAGTCTTCCCAGGGCGGCGGCGGCGCGCCGTTGCGGGCGAGCAGGTACCAGTCGGTGTGGTGCAGGTGCATCGCGTGGGCGACGCCGGTGCGGTTGACGATCTCCCAGGTCTCGGTCGTGCCGAGCCGCGGGAAGGCCTCGGCCCGGGCCGGGTTGAAGGTCCTGCCGTTGATCTGCCAGGTCGTCTTGAAGAGGCCGCCGATCGAGACCGTCCAGGTGCGGTCGGGCTTGCGCGAGACGTGCCTCGTCCAGACCGGCAGCGGCCGCAGCGCGCGCGGCACACGGGTGCGATCGCGTACCCGGCCAGGGGCGACACGGAACTGCATCAGGGCGCCGACGTAGGGCGTCGAGCCGGCGCCTTCGCGCCCGCCGTGACGGCGGCTGCTGCGAAGCTCGACCGTCTCGCCACCCGCACCGGCGAAGTCGACCACCACCTCGGCCCGCTCGCCGGGGGAGAGCAGGACGTTGTCGCGACGCACCGGCCTCGGCATCAGGCCGCTGTCGGTGCCGATCTGCACCAGCGGCGCGCCGTTCGAGAGGTGCAGGTCGTAGGTGCGGAAGCCGGAGACGTTGAGCAGGCGCAAGCGATAGCGCTGGGGCCTGACCCGGTGGTGCGGCATGTAAGCGCCGTTGACGAGCGCCCGGTGCCCGGCGACGCCATCGGCCGGCGGGCGCAGCCCGGAGAACGGATCGGCAAGCTGGTTGTGGCGGTCGAAGCTGCGGTCGGCGATAACCAGCGGCAGGTCGCGATCGCCGCGGGGCAATGGCAGCGAGCTGTCGAGCTCGTCATCGACGATCCAGACCCCGGCCATCCCGCGCCAGATGTTGCGGGCGGTCCGATCGAGGCGGTGGTCGTGGTACCACTGCGTCGCGGCGCGTTCGGGCCGGCCGCCCTCGCGCAGGTCGTAGACGTAGGTTTTCCGCCCGCCGGGCTCGATCAGGAACTCGTTGCCGGACTCGCGGGGCGAGAGACCGAAGGGGATCTGGCAGTAGAAGGACTTCGGGTGCGAGGTGGTCAGACCGCCAGGCTGACCGTCGAACTGGGTGCGGTTGTGGCCGCCGTGCAGATGGACCGAGAGCTCGCCCGCTGCCTGCGGCAGGCGGTGGTGAAAGGTGACCTCGGTGCGCTCGCCGGCGGGCCGGCGGATCGTCGGCCCGGGAAAGGTGCCGCCGTAGGTCCACATCCGCGTCTTCGGGCCGGGCAGGATCTGCAGCTCGGCCTCGCGGATCGGGATCTCCAGACGCGATCCACGCAGTTCGTCGGGGATGGGCAGGCGGGCCCGGAAGGGCTCGGGGCCGGGCCGGTGGCGGACCGGTGGCGCGGTAGCGGCCGCGCCACTCGAACCAACCTCAAAGGGCAGCAGCGCGGCAAGGGCGCCGCCGCCGAGGGCGCCGAGAAAAGCTCGGCGCCCCAGACGGGACGCGGAATGCTCAGGCCCAGGCGTCGCCCCTACCTACATGGTTGGGGGCGGCGTGGGCGGAGTCGGTGCGGGCGGCGGCAACACTTCGATCGAGCCCTGCATCCACGGATGGACGGCGCAGAGGAAGTAGATCCTCGTCGGCCCAGCTGCGGTGCTGGCGGTGACCGGCTGCTCGAACGAGGTGCCGGGTTTTTCGCCGGTGAACCATGAATCGCCAGTCTTGGTGAGGCTGCCGAGCGTGTCCCAGCCGGGTGCGCCGGCCTCAACCGGGTTCACTTTCACCGGCCCATTGCCTTTCACCCCGTGCCAGCGCGCGATCGCCTTGCAGATGTGGTTTTTGGTGAAGCAGAGCTGGCGGGCTTTCGGCGTCTTCGGGAGCACGCTCTTCTCGACCAGTGAGAAGGTGTGCGGGCCGACTTTGTGCGGGTCGGTTTGGTTCTGGACCTTCAGCTCTTCGCCGGCGACGACGGTTTTCGGGGCGACGAAGCGCAGGCCCCCTTTGCCGTCTTTGATGAACACAGTGGCGCTGCCGGCAGCGAAGGCCGGTACGCAGAGCGCGACGAAGATGGCGACGGCGGCCAAGCTTCCTACCTTGGCCGAACTCCTGCGGTAGCGATGTTGCTTCAAGTTCGGTTCCTTTCTGCGCCGCCCCGCGCGGCGGATACGGGATAGAGACAGTCGGGGAAAGTTAGTGCAGGCGCACTACGCCCGCAAGCGGTAACCCCTGGAGAAGAGTCGCAGATTCACGGCGAAAAGGACAGCGGTGGCCGCCGTCAGCGCCAGCAGCGAGAGCGCGACGCTGACTTCGCTGAAGCCGACGAAGCCGTAGCGGATCAAATTGATCATGTAGAAGATCGGGTTGAAGTGGGTGAGAGTCTCAAAGGGCTCAGGCAGCAGGGTCGCCGAATAGAAGACGCCACCGAGGAAGATCAACGGCTGCAGGACGAACGTCTGGGCGAAGGCGACGTCGTCGAACTGTTCGGCGCGGACGCCGATCAGAACGCCGAGCTGCGAGAAGAAGAAGCCGACCAGGAACAGCGACGGGATCAGGACGAGGATGTGGTCGACCGGCAGGTCGACCAGCAGCGAGGCGGCGACGAAGGTCAGCAGTGCGACGATCAAGCCCCGCATGAAGCCGCCGAGCGAGAAGGCAAGCAGCAGCTCCAGCGGCGAGGCGGGCGAGGAGAGCTGGTCCTGAATCGCCCCCTGGAATTTCTGCTGCAAGATCGAGGACGAGTTGTTGGCGAAGGCGTTGGTCGACCAGGCCATCATGATCAAGCCGGGGATCACGAAGACGACGTAGTCGATGCCGTGCAGCTTGTCGATGCGCGAGCCGAGGGCCGCGCCGAAGACCGAGATGTAGAGGAAGGTTTCCAGCAGCGGCGCGCCGAGCGTCTGTTTCTTGATCTTCATGAAGCGGTTTACCTCGCGCCGCCAGAGCGTCGCGAAGCGGATCTGGGCGGCGCTCACGAGGCGGCCTCGACCTCGATGCGAGACCGCGAGAGCTCCTCGCGACCGACCAGCGCCAAGTAGGCGTCCTCGAGGTTGTCGACGCCGTAGCGGATCGCGAGCTGGGGGCTGGTTCCCTCGCCGACGATCTGGCCCTCGTTGATGAAGGCGATGCGATCGCAGAGCTGCTCGGCCTCCTCGATGTAGTGCGTGGTAAGCAGGATCGTCGTCCCCTCCTGGTTGATCCGCTGCACGTAATGCCAGAGCTCGAGCCGCAGCTCGACGTCGACGCCGGCGGTCGGCTCGTCGAGGATCAGGAGGCGCGGCCGGTGCATCATCGCCCGCGCCAAGATGCAGCGCCGTTTCATCCCGCCAGAGAGGGTGCGGGTGCGTTCGTCGCGCTTCTCGGTCAGCGAGAAGGTCTCCAACAGCTCCTTCGTCCGCTCGCGCCGCTCGCGCTTCGGCATGCCGAAGTAACCGGCGTGGTAGTCGAGCGTCTCCTCGACCGTCAGAAACCAATCGAGGTTCACCTCCTGTGGCGCCAGGCCGACCGCCTGCCGCGCCTCGCCGTAGTCGCCGATCGCATCGTGGCCGAAAACGCTGATCGCCCCGCCAGTCGGCTGGGCGAGGCCGGTCGCGCAGTGGATCAGGGTCGACTTGCCGGCGCCGTTGGGACCGAGCAGCCCGAACAGCTCACCCGGCGCGATCTCCAACGAGACGCCGCGCAGCGCCTCGACGCCGGTCGGGTAGCGCTTCTGCAGATCCTCGACAACAAGGGCCTTCATGGTCGGCAATCTAGGGGACCGGCGAGCTCGGCCCATCGCAGCCGGGCAGGAAGTAGCCTGATTCGGCGATGCCCTCGCCCGAGACGCTCCCCTGGCGCGGTCCCGGCCCCGGGCGCCCCGACCGTCCCCTGCCCCCCGGTCCCATGCCGCTGCGCCGCGACGGCCAGCTGCGCAAGCGCTGGCGCTACGTCGGCATCTTCGGCGAGGAGGTCATGCTCTGCGCGGCGAAGGCGCAGGTCGGCCCGCTCAGCCAGAGCTTCTGGGTCCTCTGGGAGCGCCGCGAGCGGCGGCGCCACGCCCACACCCGGCTGCGACCGGGAGGAGGCGAGGTGATGTTCGACGACGGGAGAGTCGAGATCCGATCCCGCGAGGTGCGCGCTTCCCTCAGCCTCGGCGAGTGCACCCCGATCGAAGCGCTCTGCCCCAGCGGCAGCGGCTGGGGGTGGACCCGCAAGCGAGCCGGGGTACCGGTCAGCGGCACGGTCGAGGTCGCGGGACGCCAGCGGCCGGTCGAGGCGCTCGGCGTCGACGACGAATCGGCCGGCTACCACCGGCGGCTGACGAGCTGGCACTGGTCGGCGGGCGTCGGCCGGGCCGCGGACGGACGAGCGGTGGCCTGGAACCTGGTCGAGGGGATCAACGACCCGGCGATCGACAGCGAGCGGGCAATATGGATCGAGGGCGAGCCGAGCGAGCCGCAACCGGTCCGCTTCGACGACCTGGCCGCGATCGAGTTCGCCGACGGGGCCCGCCTCAACTTCGCCGAGGAGTGCGAGCGCGCCCGCGACGAGAACCTGCTCCTGCTGCGTTCCCGCTACCGGCACCGCTTCGGCAGCTTCTCCGGCTCGCTGCCGGGCTTGACCCTCTCCGAGGGACTGGGCGTGATGGAGGAGCACGATGCCCGCTGGTAGGGCGGCCCGGCCGCTGCTGGCCGTCGACACCCCCTCGATGCTGTTCCGCGCCTTCTACGCCCTGCCGGACTCGATCGTCGGGCCCGACGGCAACCCCGTCAACGCCCTGCTCGGCGCCGCGAACCTGATCGTCCGCGAGGTCGAAGCGCACGAGCCGCGGGCGGTCGTCCTCTGCTTCGGCCCCGACGCCGCGTCCTACCGAACCGAGCTGTACCCCGCCTACCACGCGGAGCGCCCCGAGATCCCCGCAGGCCTGGCGCCGCAGTGGGCCGATAGCCGCGACTTCTTCGAGGCCTTCGCCTGGACCGTGGCGCGCAGCGAGTCGCTGGAGGCGGACGATCTGCTCGGCACCTACGCCCGCCGCGAGGAGGAGGCCGGCGGCAGCGCCCTGCTCTTGACCGGCGACCGCGACATGTACCAGTGCGCCGGTGGGCGGGTCACGGTCCTCTACGTTCGGACCGGCGGCAAAGGCGCCGAAGAGGTGACGCCGGCGGGTGTCCGCGAACGCTATGGCATCGACCCCGGCCAAGTGCCGGACTTCATCGCCCTGCGCGGCGACCCGTCAGATGGCCTGCCGGGCGCCAAGGGAGTTGGGCCGAAGACCGCAGCCGAGCTGCTGCGCCGCCACGGCTCCCTGGAGGCGGTGCTTGACAACGCGATCCGAGAGCGGCGGCCGGCGCTGCGCGGCGCCCTGCTCGACGCGCGCGAGGAGCTGCTCGCCTTCAAGGACATTGCGACTCTGCGCGACGCCGGCATCGAGCGTCCGTCGGACAGACCGACCGACTGGCCCGGCGCCGCCGAGGCCGCTCGGGCGCGGGGCATGAACCGGCTCGCCGAGCGCCTGCTCTCGCTGGCAGAGTGAGCGGTCCCGGCAGCTAGCCCGCGGCGACCACTTCGACGGTGCCGTGCATCTGCGGGTGGATCGAGCAGATGTAGGCGTAGGTGCCCGGCTGCTTGAAGGTCTCCGACTTGAGCTTGCCTTCCGCGAGGGTGCCGGTGTCGAAGCTGCCGTCTTCCGCCGTGGCGGTGTGCGGCGCGGCGTCACGATTGAGCCAGATCACCTTGCCGCCTTCCTCGACCGTCACCGGGTCGGGCTCGTAGGCGAAGTCGTCGATCTCGACCTTCGCCGCACGTACCGCGTCCTCGCTCGGCGCGGTCGTGTCCTCGCCCGACTCGGCCGTGGTCCCGTCGTCGCCGCCCGTCGTACTGCCCTCGCCGCTCGCATTTCCCGCCACGCCGGCTTCGGCTGCCGAATCCGTGGCCGTGTCGTCGCCGGAATCGCCGCCGCAGGCGGTAAGGCCGAAGGCCAAGAGGCCGACGGCGCAAAAGACGAGGAGCACGGGGTGAAGCCTGAAAGGTCTCATCGGCCCTCCCTACCCAATCGCCGGCGCATTCACTCCCGCGAGCGCACGCTCCTGCTCAGCCCCGGCGGAGAACTGCATCGTGCCGTCGTTGATTGCTCCGCGGCGGATCGAGTGAATGTCCCGCACGTAGTTCTGGCGCAGCTTCCAAGGCTCCCTCGAGCCCTGCTTGGGGAAGCGGTCGAGCGAGCGCAGCACGTAGCCCGCGTTGAAGTCGAGCAGCGGCACCTCGGTCACGGAGGGATCCGCCTCGGGCATGCAGCGCCTGTAGCCGTGCGCTCGCATATGCCCCAGCAAGCGGCAGACGTACTCGGAGACCAAGTCCGCCTTCAGCGTCCAGGAGGCGTTGGTGTAGCCGACGGTGAAGGCGAAGTTGGGGATGCCGCTCAGCATCATGCCCTTGTAGGCCATCGTCTTGGTGACGTCGACCGGCTCGCCGTCGACCTCGAACTCGACGCCACCGAGGAACAGCAGGCTGAGGCCCGTGGCGGTGACGACCACGTCGGCCTCCAGCTCCTGGCCGGACTCGAGCCGCAGCCCCGCCTCGGTGAAGGCCTCGATGCGATCGGTGACGACGTCGGCCTTGCCGTCGGAGATCGCGCGGAAGAGGTCGCCGTCGGGGACCAGGCACATGCGCTGGTCCCAGGGGTTGTAGCGCGGCGTGAAGTGGGTGTCGACGTCGTAGCCGGGCGGCAGGGCGCCTTCGACGCCTTTGCGGATCAGCTTCTTGACCAGCTCGGGACGGCGGCGGCTGAGCTGGAAGATCGCCGTCTGCAGGAGCACGTTCTTCCAGCGGACGATCGCGTAGACCGCGCGCGGCGGCAGGAACTTGCGCAGGCGCCTGGCGATCGGGTCCTCGCCGGGCAGCGAGGCGATGTAGGTCGGCGAACGCTGCAGCATCGTCACCCGCTCCGCCTTCTCGGCCATCGCCGGGACCAGCGTCACCGCGGTGGCGCCGCTGCCGATCACGACGACGCGCTTGCCAGCGTAGTCGAGGTCCTCGGGCCAGTGCTGGGGGTGGACGATCGTCCCGTCGAAGCGCTCGATGCCCTCGAACTGTGGCGTGTAGCCCTCGTCGTAGCGGTAATAGCCGCTGCAGGACCAGATGAAGTCGCAGGTCAGCTGGACCGTCTCACCCGTATCGGTGCGTTCCGCCTCGACGCTCCAGCGCGAGTCGGACGAGGACCAGACGGCGCGCACGACGCGGTGGTGAAAACGAATCCGGCGGTCGACACCGTGCTCGCTTGCGGTGCGGCGCACGTACTCGAGGATCGAGGGGCCGTCGGCGATCACCTTCTCCTCGGTCCAGGGCTTGAAGCGATAGCCGAGCGTGTGCATGTCGGAGTCCGAGCGGATCCCGGGATAGCGGAAGAGGTCCCAGGTGCCGCCCAGGTCACCGCGCGCCTCGAGGATCGCGTAGCTCTTACCAGGCAGCCGATCCTGCAGATGCCAGCCGGCACCGACCCCGGAGAGGCCGGCGCCGACGACGATCACGTCGAGGTGTTCGGGCGCTGCGGCCACGGTCGGCCATTCTGTCATCTTGGCTGGCTGGCCAGTGTGACGCTCGGCATAGCGCTACGTCCGCGCACGAACCCTCACTCGTAGGGCGCGTAGCGGTTGTGGAGCATCAGGTCGTTGCCATCGGGGTCGGTGAAGAAGGCCATGTGGCAGACCCCGGTGTCCATGATCTCCCCGGCGAACTCGACGCCCTTGGCCTCGAGCTCGGCACGCGCGGCGGCGACGTCATCGACGTGCAGCGCCGGATGGGCGTTCTTCTGCGGCGCGAACTGCATGCCGAACTGCTCGGGCTCCCAGATGCCGAAACAGGTGCCGCCCGCCCAGAACTCGAACTTGCCGTGCTCGTCCGGACGCAGCCCGAGCGTCTCAACGTAGAAGCGGCGTGAGCGCTCGCTGTCGCGAGAGGGAATGCCAATGAAATCGGTCCTGCTGATCATGGGTCCTCCAATGTCGTTTGCCTGTATTGCGAGCCAAGGCCACCCGCGGGTGGCCTTGGCTCAGGTGCTTGGGACGAGCGCAGGAACAACGACCGAGTGGGACAAAGCCCGGCCTCCCTCTGCTCGCCGGTGCCCGGGTTGGATTCCGCCGGGCGGCACAACGCCTAGCGGCCCTGCACCTCCAGAGTCCCTCGAAGCGTGTGAATCAACTTAGGACCACCTCCTTTCTCTGGTGATCCGATTGAAGCAAATTGCCTGGTCGCCCGGAGGGCCATAGTCTTCGAGCCATGGAGGGCGGCACGGGGGAGAAGAAGACGGTCCTGGTCACCGGCGGCTCGGGGTTCCTCGGCGGTTGGTGTGCGGTCGAGCTGCTGCGCGGCGGCCACAAGGTTCGCACGACGGTTCGCGACCTCGGCCGCGAGGCCGAGGTGCGAGCGGCGATCGCGACCGAGGTGGCAGCTGACGATCGCCTCACCGTGCTCGCCGCCGACCTGCGCAGCGACGACGGCTGGGACGCAGCGGTTGCCGGCTGCAGCCACGTCCTCCACGTCGCCTCCCCGTTCCCGCCGGCGCAGCCCAAGGATCCCGAGGAGCTGATCGTGCCGGCCCGCGAGGGGACCCTGCGAGTGCTCGGCGCGAGCCTCGACGCCGGCGTCGAGCGCATCGTCCTCACCTCCTCGGTCGCGGCGGTGACCGGCGGGCGCGGCCGGCGCTCCACGCCGCTCACCGAGGCCGACTGGAGCGACCCCGACAACCCGAAGCTCTCTCCCTATGCGCGCTCCAAGACGATCGCCGAGCGCGCCGCCTGGGACTTCGTGCGGGAGCGAGGCGCGATGGACAAGCTTGTGGCAGTCAACCCCGGTGCGATCGTCGGCCCGCTGCTGAGCCCCGACCGCTCCTTTTCCCTGCAGGTGATCGAGCGGCTGCTGCGCGGCATGCCCGGCGTGCCGCGGATCGGCTTTAGCTTCGTCGACGTGCGCGACATCGTCGACTTGGAGCTGCGAGCGATGGCCGCGCCCGAGGCGGGCGGCGAGCGCTTCATCGCCGTGACCGAGTTCGTCTGGATGCGGGAAGTCGCAGAGATTCTGCGCGAGCGGCTGGGCGAGGATGCCGCCAAGGTGCCGACCCGCTCCGTGCCCGACCTGCTGGTCCGCGCGATGGCGCTCTTTGACCCGAGCGTCCGCTCGATCCTCGGTCAGCTCGGCAAGCGGACCGAGCTGACGAGCGAGAAGGCGAGGGGAGCGCTCGGCTGGTCCCCGCGCCCGGTCGAGGACACGGTCGCCGAGTGTGCCCGCAGCCTGCTCAGGCACGACGTCGTCTGAGCGCGCCCGGAGGCTGGGCGCTCTTCGAACGGCGCCTCGCAGAGCTGCCGCGGCACATAACACAGAGTCAACAATGGTCTGCGTTATCGTTGCGCCAGCAAAGTCCCTGAGCGAATATACGATCTGCAGCAGGCCTGGGGTGAGCGCGGCGTGGCCGATGGCAAGAACAAGGCCCCCTTCTACGAGGGTCGCAGGTTCAAAGGAGCGGTTGCCGTGATCGGGCTCGTCTCGGCCCTCATCGCGGTGACCGGCATACCGAAGCTCTCGGAAGTCGTCAGCGACCTCTCCTCGGCGAGCGTCGCGGTGAGCAATACGGAGATCGTCCTCGATACCTCGGCCGACATGGGGGGCCGCTTCGAAGGTCAGCTGACCCGGCTGGACGCAGCGGTGAGCGCGATCGAGCAGGCCGGCGAGCGGGACGACGAAGGCTTGGCCCTGCGCCGCACCAGCCCCACCTGCGGCGGCGAAGAAGACCTGCTGGTCGGCTTCGGCACCAACCACAAGGGCGACGTGCTCGACGCCGCCGAAGAACAGCGTCCCGCAGGGGCGTCGAACATCGTCAACGCGGTGGTCGAAGCGCTTGGCGACTTCCGCAACGAGGCAGAGTTCTCCGGGCCCAGCTCGACCAGGCGGGTGCTCGTCTTCACGACCGGCCGCGACGAATGCTTCGAAGGCGACGTGGCCAGCAAGATCGGCGGCGAACTCGAGGCAGCCCAGGTCAGCGCTTCGTTCACCCTGATTGCGCTGAACGTCTCGGGCGAGGCGCTCAGGCAGCTGGAAGAACTGCGCAACGCCCTCAAGGCGGCCGACGCCCACGTCGAAACCCGCACCCCGGAAAGCAGCGAAGAGCTCGAAGGCGTCGTCGAAGAAGTCAAGGATGCATCGCGCAAGGCGGTCAAGGAAGGCAAGAACGACGACGGATCGGGTGCCACGCTCGGCGAGTGAACATTCCTTCGCGAGTCCCGCCGCCGAAAGTCGAAGGGAGTCGCTCCATGTCTAACGCTGCCGCCCCCTGCCTTCGTCCAGCGCTTGCTGGCCCTCGGCGAACGCGGCCTTGAGGTCGAAGCGCTCGGCCTGCCAATCGATCGCCCGCAAGCTGCCACGACTCCGGTACTTGCGCATGATCTCGACGTGAAACGGAAGCGCGACGAAACGCCGCAGCGCGGCCTCGTCCTCCCAGGCCGAGACCGAACCCGCTCGGCGCCTGAGCAGCTGCAAGTAAGTGGTGACTCCGACGGCCCCGTCCAACTCAGAGCACTCGTCGCGAAGCCGCTCGGCGGCAAAGTAGATCGCCGGCAGGTCGCGCATCGTGTGCGGCGTGAACTCGGTGTAGCTGATCAGGAAGGGACCGACCGAATCGGCAGCGGGGCCACGCTTCCAGGTCGTCCGCGCTCTGACGTCGAGAATCGACCTCATGCCTCGGGCCCAGCTTCGTGCGCCATCCCCGCCTCGAGCACCGCGAGCACCCGCCCGAAGAGATCCTCGGAGACCGCCTCGGGCTCGGTCAGCTGCTCGACCGAGAGGCCAATGACGAGCGACATCACCACCGTGGCCAGGTTCTCCGCCGGCATGCTCAGTGGCACGCCGAGCGCCTCGAAGCGACCCTCGATCGCACTGGCGACCGCCTTGCGGAAGCTGGCGCTGCGCTCCGCGTAGCGCTTGGCTAGAGCAGGGTCGCGCACCGCCAACGCCGTGTACTCGTGGAAGACCAGCACCACGTCCCTGTTCTGCTCCAGCAGGGTGGCAAGGTGGCGACTGAGCTCGGCGGTGACGTCGCGGTCGGTCGGCGAGGAGGCGATCAGGGTGAGCAAGACCCGCAGGCGCTCCTCGACCCGGTCGAGCAGGGCGAAGAACAGCTCCGCCTTGCTCTTGAAGTTCCAGTAGAGGGCGCCCTTCGAGAAGCCGGCTCCGGCTGCGATTTCGGCTATCGAGGCGTCTCGGTAGCCCCGCTTGGCGAACACCCGCGTGGCGGCCTCGAGGATCTGCTCGCGAGAGCTGCCCTTCTCCGCCGAGCGCGACTTCACCTCGGCACGACGGTGGTCGAGCTTGGCCGGCGTCACCGTTCCCCCTCGTTGATCACGGCAGGAGCATACCGACCAACCGGTATGTACCGCCCCGCACTTCCTTGGCGGCACTCCAAACGTGCCCCCTACCTCGACGGAAGCGGGACGAGGTCGAGGCGGCGACAGACGGCAGGGCCGGACCCAGGGAACACGTGGGCCACGGACGAGCCGTCGTAGGCGCAGGCAACCAGATGCGGAGATGCCGGACCGCGGCGAGCGTCGACGACGCCTTCGCGCCAGAGCTCGGCGCAGGCTGCGATCGGATCGACTCCATGCACGATCGTCGTGCTGGTGTGGAGAGAAGCGCGGTCATAGCAACCGACGCTTCTATCGGGCGCTCCAGCACCCGCCGGCGCCCCCCGCCCAACGGAGTCGACGACCTTCGACTCCAGATAGGCGGCATAGCCGATCGGGGTCCCGGGCGGAGCCTCGAAGCCATACGCCCCCGACTCGACAATCGATTCCCGCTCGCCCAGCAATGCCGAGGTCGCGGAATCGAAGATCAGCTCGTGCCTGGTCCCGCGCTTGCGATCGGTGAAGGCGATCCCGGTGCCGGGCCGTCCGACCGGATCTCGGACTTCGCCCAGGAGCTCCACCCCGGGCAGTTCCGCGGTCAGCCGATAGATCGCCGCTCGCACGGCGGCGGGGAGATAGCCCTCGCGCAGCATGTCGCCAATCAGGGTGAAGGTCTCGGCTTCGCCGGGCGGACCGTCGACTCCCCGAATTTCGCGCCCTTCGATCCGCTGCCGCAACCTCGCGGGGTCGGTGGGCAGTTCCGAGGGGTCGAGGAAGCCAACACCGGAGAGCGCGGTGTCTTCGACCCGCCCCGCCCGGGGAAGGGGTGGCGATCCCGCAGCCACCCAGCCCGCGCGCTGATCCGCGGAGACGAACCTCGGCTTGCCCGCCACCACCCGCACGCGTCCTCGCCGCGAGTCATCGAATGGAATCCACGCCTCCCGGTCGGCGGGTACGAGCACGCTCCACTCATCGGTCGCTTCCCACGGGTGATCCCGGTCGCACGGGTGCGCCCTGCAGCGAGGGGAGTAGCCGGTGGCCTGCAGATAGGCGTCTTTCGAGCGGGTGAAGAGATATTGCCCCGGTCCCGGTGCCACGGGCGCCTGGGACGCGGCGACCCTGGCGACCTGGCGAAGGACCTGGCCGACCGCGGGCTGCACCTTTCCGCTGCCGCCGAAGATGCCGATCGGAAGGGCGATGAGAAGCGCCGCGAGGCTCACCCCGCCGATGGCGAGCAGACGGGGACGCCGCCACCAGGGAGACGGCGTGCCGGTGCCGGCAGGTCGCTTCGCATGCTCGATCCTCGCCATCAGGCCCGCTCGCGCCGCCGCTCGGCTCTCGGGCTTGGCTGCTGGGAGCCCGGCGCGCAGCTGCCGCAGAAGCTCGATCTCGTTCATCGGTGACCCCCCTCGTCGCAGGTCGGTTGAGGTTGGGCTGGAGCCGGCTCGACCGCGAGCGCGGTGCGGATGCGAGCCCGGGCGCGTGAGAGCCGCGAGCGGACCGTTCCGATCGGAACCTCGAGTGCCTGCGCGATCTCCGCGTAAGAAAAATCGGCCCAGGCGAAGAGCAGGAGAGCGTCCAGCTCCTCGGCGGGGACCCGCGCGAGGGCATCGACCAAGTGCCGGCGAACGCTGGAGGCGTCGATCCGCGCATCAACGCCCTCGAACGCATCGAGAACCGGGTCGGCGGCGCTCCTCGCGTAGGCCCGCAGCTCGCGCAGCTCGTGACGACGGTGGCGATGGAGGAGATTGGTCGCGATCCCGAAGAGCCAGGGACGGGCGTCGGGTCGCGAAACGTCGTAGCGAGCGCGCGTGTCGAAGGCGATCAGGAAGGTCTCGGCGGAGAGCTCCTCGGCCAGGTCACGACCAATCCGGCGCTGCAGGTAGGCGTGAATGGCACCGAAGTGGCGATCGAAGACGGCCGCGAAGTCGGCGGCGGTCGCGGCCGAGGCCGCGATGGCGTCACTGTCAGAGGCATGATGGCCCACTGAGAGCTATTGCCCGCCGGGCAGAGATCGGTTCGCGCAAAGCCTCGTCGCCGCCGCAATCGAGAAGCGCGGCGGCGGCGAGGCTGCCGGCCCTACGGGACCATCGCGGCAAGTTTCCCCGCCGCGTAGCTCGGCATCCAGAGTCTGTTGTCGGGGCCAACGGCTATGTCTTCCGGGTAAATGCCGGTCGGATAAGGCGTGGTTGGAAGCGCGAATTCGGTGATGCTTCCCCCCGTGGTCACTCGGATGACCTTGCTGCCGTTGCCGGCGTTAGACGAGACCCAGAGATTGCCGTCCGGGCCCGTGACCATTGCGTACATCGCTCCCGCGCCCCCCGGTATCGCGTATTCGGTGATCGTGCCGGAGGTGGTGATCTTGCCGATCTTGCTCGAAGCCGTGTTCGTGAACCACACGTTGCCGTCTGGGCCCGCGATGATTCCGGTGGGTTTGATTTCCCCTGCTGGCTGGTAGGTGGTGACTTCACCGGTCGGTTTTACCGGGCTGGTCGCATTTGAAGTGGCCGTCGCTTCACCGCCGCTGTTTTTCGCGGTCACGTCGACGCGAAGCGTTTTCCCGACATCCGTGGCAATCGGTTTGTACGTGGCGCTGGTGGCGCCGCTGATAGTCGTGCATTCTGCACCGCCGGAATTACAGCGCTTCCACTGGTATTTAAAGCTCGTCCGTTTTTCGGTCCAGGAGCCATTGGTGGTCGACGCGGAAACGTTTTCGAAAGGCGTCGCCGGTGAGATCACGGGCAGCGACGTGTTTTTGGGAGGGGGAGGCGGAGGAACGGTCGCCAGTTTGAAGGTCGTTTCGTTTTTCACGTCGAGCAACTTCTCTTTGACCCCGTCGCCGGAGTTATCGGTCCATTCGAGATTGCCGGCCGACATGATGGTGCTGCGGATAGCTTCCACTTCCGCTTTGTTGGCTGGATTTTTCTGCGACGCGAGAATCGCGGCCGCTCCCGCTACGTGTGGAGACGCCATCGACGTGCCGCTCAAATAGGCGTATTGGTTCCCAGGGACCGTTGAAAGGATGCAAACGCCAGGAGCTACCACCTCGACGGTCGAGCCATAGTTGCTGAAGGTGGCGCTGGTGTCGTCAGAGCCGTAGAGTTCGCACGTGTAGGAGCTTTTGCCGCCGGGTTCGCCGTCGTAATCGGCAAGAGCCGAGACCGTGATCACATTGGGGTTGTTGGCTGGGCTGAAAGTTTTTGCATCGGAGTGGTTATTGCCGGCTGCCACCACGTAGACGACACCCGCTTCAACGGATTTGTTGATGGCCGTGTCGAGGGCGGGCATCGCGCAGCCGCAGCCGAGGCTCATGTTCGCCACCTCGATTTCACTGGCATGCGCCGTGACCCAGTCCACCCCTGCGATGATCCAGCTCTCGAGGCCAGTGCCTCCGCCACTGAGAACCTTCACCGCCCACATCCGCGCCCCCGGGGCAATGCCAACGACGCCTTCGCCGTTGTCGATAGCCCCGATGGTGCCCGCCACATGCGTCCCGTGGTAGTGGTCATCGGTTCCGCTGTTATCGACGCACGGCTTGATGCCGGTCGGGATGGTCGCAGAGGAGATTTCAACCCCTTCAATCCCTCTCAGACGTCTAGGTTCTCGAGCCCGGCCGCTTACCGGCTGAGGACGTGTTCAGTGCCACGGCGGCGCAAATGAGTGCCTTCAACGCTTTTTCATCGATCTCGTCGCCCTCGTGGAAATCGATTGCACGCCTGGTGTTGCCTTCGAGGCTGGAGTTGAAGAGGCCGGAAGGGTCCTCCAACGAGGCACCCTTGGCGAAGGTCATCTTCACGACCTTCTTGTACGTCTCACCAGTGCAGACTATTCCGGCGTGCGACCACACCGGAACCCCTCTCCACTTCCACTCCTCGACCACTTCGGGGTCGGCCTGCTTAACGAGACTTCGGACCCGAGCGAGCGTCTCGCCCCGCCAATCACTCAGTTCCTCGATTCTCGCGTCTATCAGCCGAGAGGGAGAATCTCCACCTTTTCCCTCCTTCGAGCCGCTCTTCCTCTTCGTCATGGTTGGCGTCGCTTCCTCATGGTTGCTTGTCGCTTGCCCGTCACCTGAGTATCCTCGCCGATCGCCTTGATTTTGCTGACCTGGTCCCTGGTCAGGCTCCCGGAGCCATTGTTCGCAAGCCGGCGAGGCGTGCAGCGGCGGCTTGGCGCTCGTCATAGGTCACGAACGCCTCGACCGGATCCAGATCGACGGCAGAAGCAACATGGATCGCGTCGAGGGCTCGCAGCGCAGGCTCGGCGAGCGCCCCCGCGCCGACGAGCAGGGTTCGATCAAGCGGTCGCAGCGCGAGCATCTCGACCAGTTCGCCAGCACGTTCCAACAGCAGGTCGAGCGGGAGTGTGGGGTCCCATGCAACCGCCCGGTGTATCGCGCGAGGGACCTCAGTCAGGACCAGCTCGCTACTAACCAAGTCCGCGCCCTCGACATAGGCTCGCAAAGCACCCGACTCGGCCTCCTCGCGTACAAGCTTGACCAGTGCGGAGGCGTCCGCGTAGAAGACCGCCACGGCTCAGCGATCGCCGCGGATGTCGTCAAGCGCACGGCTCAATGCACGTGGATCGCCCGACAGCTCCAACGGCTCCGGCAGGACCGACCGCGTCGGCCGTGACACCCGTCCCTCGGCGATCAGGCGATCAAGGTCGGGGCCCGTCGTCGGCGCCGGGCCAAGCTCAGCCACCGGCCGGTTGCGATCGGTAACGACCAGCCGCTCCCCGCTACTCACCCGGCGCAGGTAGACGCTCAGGTTTTGTCGCAGCTCCGCAACCCCGACCGATCCACTCATGTACATAAAAGTAGCAGGTTCGGCCATGGCGCTAGCCGCGACCGAGGCCCTGACGCAGGCGGTGTACCCGCATCGCCCAGCGCGCCGACGGGCCGATCGCATCGAGAACCGGCTCGGCGATCAGCTGGTGCTGGTCCTCCCAAGCGGAGGGTGACGACAGGTAGTAGCCAGCCATGCTGCCCAGCAGGGCGATGTGCGTCTCCGCCTGAGGCAGTTCGGCGAGCTGGTGCTTCGCGCGCGTGGCGACCGCGGCAAGCGCCTCGGCGGCTTCGACCTTCGAGCCGTAGTGGCCCATCTGGTTGAACTTTCCGGAGGCGAGGTCGAAGGACTCGTCGACAAGCGAGTGGAGGAGGATGTGAAGGGACGCCGTCCAGGGGAAGTAGGCCGAGCAGTAGCTTGCGACCTCCGCCTCCGAGCGCCGCGGCCATGCCGCCTGGGCCATCAGCGCCAGAACTGGAACCGAGGTGTTGCAGGCGGCCAGGGCCTCGCCCCACCGGAGCCCTGGATGTCGAGCTGCCGTCGCGTCGATCCCCGGGGTCCGTTCGGAGGATCCGGCCTCCGCCTGCTCGGCGTGACAATATCCCTGCGACTCGGCATAGAGCGCGGTCAGCCGTTCGACGTGCGGGGCGAGGACGGCGCAAGAGGGAAGCGCTGCGAACGTCTCGCGGCAGGCGCTCACCTGCGCGGCGAGGAAGCCGCCGTCCCCGCGGCGCGCGTGAAACATGTAGTAATCCCGCTCTCGGGAAGGGACAAGCGCGAGCGCGTAACGTGCGGCGCCGTGGAGCCGGACGGTGTTCGCCCAAGGGTCAGAGACGGGGCGCTCGGAGATCGTGTCGAGGTAGTCGATCATCAGCTGGTAGGCAATCGCCATACGGATGAATTCCCGGCGCCGGCCGCGCGGCGCAAGCACGGCGAAGGCGGCCGCGCCCTCCGAGTGCCCCCACTTCTCCTCGATCGAGAGCAGCGCGTCGTCGCGCAAGACGGGATCGGGGATTTCCGAGGCCAGCGCTCGCCAGCGCGCCTTTTGGCGACGCACCTCGGGAAATATCTCCAGCCAGTACACGCGGGCGAATTCGGCGAAGGCGCGCGCGACCCGGCGGCGGCTCGTCGCGGCCCTCATGGCCTCACCCGGCAGGTGCGCACGATCTCTTCGCTCAAACGGCGGTTCCCGGCAAACACGAACGTCGCTCGGACGAGGGGGAAATAGCCCGCCGTGAGGGGGCGAGGCACCGGGCAGGAAGCGCTGAGATAGCCGCGGGACTGACCGTGGCTCCGGTACCGGCGTCGCAACGACACCTCGAACCCCCTAACCCGCGCCCAGCGGGTGACCGACCGCGGCAGGGTCGCGGCCAGGCCCCTCGCGCGACCCCGGCTATCTCGGTGGATCCGGAACGCGACCACGAACGAGACGGGCGGCTTGGCCGCGAATACGTGCATCCAGAGGACCGCTTCGCCACCCGGGCCGCGACCGTTGAAGATGAGCACACGCGGATCCCGCCGCAGGGGCAGATGGCCCGGCAGGCGAATCTCGAGCGGGAGGCTTCCGCGTCCCACCAGCGCGGCGCTGCATCGCCCGAGTGCCTCGGCACCGGTCGCGTTTCGCAGCCGCCCGCGCGGGCAGATCGCCAACCCGTCCGCGGCGATCGCCGCGCCGCCGCCGAAGGCGATTTCGATCCTCCGCAGTTTCGGCACGGGCGTTCCGTCACTTGTGGAGATCCTGCTGACGAGCGTCACCCCGACGGGCACCGCTCGGTCGCGCGGCAACTGCAACGGCGCGAGGCGACCCCGGAGCGACATCACCAAGTTCCCGCTCTGCACCTCCTCGGCCGCCGCGAAAGCCGGCAAGGCGCTCGCCATGGCGACGAACATCAAAGCAAGACGAGGCAACCGCTGGGTCACTCCCTTCGTCATCTCAGCCGAACCTCGAGAACTTGAACCGGCAGTAGTTGAAGCCGAAGGCCAGGGTGACGTGGTTTGCCCGGTTGCCGTTATGGACGAAGGCGGCAGTCAGGTGCTGCGCCCCGACCGGGTCGCCGGCCCGCAGCTGGCCGGCGATTTGCCCCAGGTAGCTTTCCTGCTTCTGCAGATAGCCGAACCAACGAGCCAGCGTGGCCATGTCCTCGGGGGGTTGCGGCACGACGGAGATCACCTGGACGGTCGCCTTGAAGATCCGCCCGGCCCGGTCGAACTTGCCGGCGGCAACCTTGTATCTGCCTGCCCTGATGTCGCCGCGGACTCCCTCTGTCGCGCGAGCCGTGAGCTCGGCCCGGGGCTTGCAGACCTCCTCCAGCCGGTCGACGTATTCGTCGCGGGCCGATCCGTCGGCGGCCAGCGCGAAGCCGCCGAGCGCCAGCGCTCCCGCCAAGGTCGCTAGAGCAACGAACGGCACCAGCTTTTTCATCTCTCACTTCCTTTCTCTTGGTGGTGGATCACGCCGCCGCCTTCTCGACCGCGTTTTCCTCGACGCTCAGCCGTGGCAGAAGACGCTCAAGCCAGCTCGGCACGTGCCACACCCGCTCGCCGAGCAGCAGCATCAGCGCCGGCAGAAGGACGATCCGGACCACGGTCGCGTCGAGCAGGATCGCAACGAAGAGGCCGACGCCCATCTGGCTGACGGTCGCGACCGGCGCGGCAGCGAAGGCGGCGAAGACCACCGCCATGATCGCCGCGGCGCCGGTGATCAGGCCCGCGGTGCGCTCGAGCCCGAAGGCGATTGCGGCGGCGTTGGCCGCTCCCTGCTCGTGTCGTTCGCGCATGCGGGCAATGAGGAAGACCGCGTAGTCGATCGAGAGCCCGAAGGTAACGCCGAAGATCGCCGCGCCGCCGACCGTGTCTACATACGGATGCCCGCCAAGCGGATACCCGGCGGGCACCCGGCAGAGAAGGGAGACGACGCCGAGGGCAGCCGCGATCGAGACCAGGTTTAGAACGACGGTGAGCCCGGCCAACAGCGGCGCGCGCAGAATCGCCACCAGCATCAGAAAGGTGACCAGGACGATGGAGCCGAGCACCAGGGGTAAATGAGCCTTCGTTGCGGCGCTGTAATCGTTGAGCACGGCGGCTCCGCCCGTTAGCCCATACTGAAGGCCCAGATGCCGGCTGAGAACCTCGCCGTCGGCCAGCAGCAACTCCTGCACCTCCTTTGACCTGGCGCTGTTGAGGCTGGCGTCGGGAACCACGATCAAGCGAGCCGCTTGCCCCCCACGGGAGACGTTGATCGCCTCCTGGACGAGCGAGCGGCGGCGGGGTCGCGCACCGTCGAGTGCCGAGAGGACGAAGTAGCCCGAATCGAAGATCCCCGGGGAGTGGCGCGCGAGGATGGCCTGTTGCCGGGCGAGCTTCCGAGCCGAGCCTGAGACACGACGGCCGGCTCGGTCGAGGCCAACCCGCAGTGGGTAGGTTCGGTGGAACGCGCCGGCGATTCCCTCCTGCAAGGCGGCTGCGCCACCTTGCAGCCCGTCGAGGCCAGTGGCGAGGCGCCCAGCCCCGCCACCTAGGCGCTGCAGCCCAGATTCCAGCCCGCCGGCGGCGTCGGCGAAGCGCGAGATCCCCGAATGCAACTGCTGGCCGCCTCTGGAGAGTCGGCGCAGACCGCGGTTGAGATCCGTCGCGAGCAGGTCCAGCTGCTGCAGTTCTTCTCGCCCAACGGCGAGCAGCCGCGCCAGGATCACCGCCTCTTCGGCCTGCTTACGCAACTCCGGTTGGGCCTGGGCGGACCTGCTGAGCTCAGCGGCGAGGCGGTGGGCACGCCGGACTCCTCCATCGCCAAGATCGGCAAGGGCCGTGCTCAAACCGGTGCCGAGGGCGAGACCGCTGGCCTGCACCTGTCGCTGGCCGGCGTTGAGACGAGCGCTGCCCCGGCGAAGCCCGAGCAGCTTCTGCGCGGCAAGTCGCCCGCGGGCCGAGGCGCGCTTAAGGGAGGAAGCGACACGGGTCGCTCCGACCCGCGCCCGCTGCGAACCGACGCCGAGCAGGGCACTGCCGGCCGACGCTTCCGCCAGCCCGGCCCGCAGCCGCCCGACCCCGCGGGAGGCGCGGTCGAGCTTCGAGCCAAGATCGACGAGCTGCGCCGGGGTGGCACCGCGATCGGGAGCGAACCCGCGCCCCAGGTGTCGAATGGGACGGCTGGCGCGGTTGATCGGCGCCGGCCCGATCACCGCGCTCACGCCCGGCTGCTTCGCGATCCTCCGCTGCCAGCGCGCGAGCGAGGCGAGCTGGCGCTGGGTCGTGATCGGCCCCCGGGTCGAAGCGACCACCAGCATGAACGGCGCTTCCCAGCCAGGACCGGCGACCCTTTCGATCGTCTCGACTTCCTGCCTGGCGGTGTTGGAGACGGACAGCTCGTCGACGCCCGGAGCACCGATATTGAAGGCAAGGGCCGGTGCGGCCAAGACGAGCAGCGGCATCAGGATCAACGCAGCCGAACGGGCGGGGCGGCGGAGGGCGGCGGCAGCAAGCGACGCCGCTCGCGATCCCGCGCGGGGATCCCCCCGGCGACCGATCGGCAAGGCGTTCACCCGCTCACCCAGCAAGGCGAGCAACGCCGGGAGCACCCACCAGGCGATCCCGATGCTGGTTGCGGCGGAGACGGCCAGGGCGGCGGCGAGCGAGACGAGAAGCGACCCGGGTGCGATGAAAGCCGACACCAGGATCGAGAGGAATAGCGTCGAACCGGCGACGACGGTGGTTCGACCGGCGCTGCGTCGAGTCCGCAGGGCTGCCTGTCTTGGACCCGAGCCAGCGGCCAGCTCCTCCCGGAAACGGGAGACGATCAGGAGCGAGTAATCGACCCCGAGCGCCAAGCCCATCATCGTGCAGACGACGAGAGACAGCGTGTCGATCTGCATGAAGGACGCGAGGACGACGAGGGCGCCGCGGCTCACCAGGACAGCGGCCACTCCGAAGAGGAGCGGCAAGAGCGCCGCGACCACCGAGCGGAAGACCACCAGCAGGATGAAAACCAGCAGGGGCGCCGCGAGAAGCTCGGCGCGCTCCGAGACAGCTAGCGCTTCCTTCTGCAGGGCACGAGAGATCGTTGCGAAGCTGGCGTGGGCAGCCCGCAGGGGCGGTCGCACATGTGCGTCGACGACGCCTTCGACCTGGGGCACAGTGCTACGGATCGCTGCGTCGAGCGATTGGTGGAAGTCGACCAGGATGAGAGCTCGGCGCGCGCCCGGACGCAATGCCCGCAAGGACCCAACGTCCCACGGTGAGACCACGGTGGCGCTGGGTAGACGCGCCAGCGCCTCAACCAGGTCCGGCCCCTGCCGATCGATCTCCGCTGCCGGCCCCCGAAGCACGATCGCGAAGGGGACCGAATCGCCGAAGTAACGGTGGGCGAGGGATTCTCCGCGTGCCGAGGGAGTGCCGGGGATCGAAAGCGACGTCGGGCTCAGGTGGCGCTCGACACCCAGGCCGAGCACGCCCAGCACGACGAGGCCAATCGCCGTGGCGACCAGCGTCGCCCTTGCGCCGCGCAGCCGTCCATCCGATCGGCGGGGATCGGGCCTCATCGCATCCTCCGCCGCTCGCGGGCGCTGTGTCGAGCCGGGCACCGAGCAGAGAGCCGGGGGCGCAGCTTCCTCGACTGGCCGTTGTGGCCGCGAAGGGTCACGTCGACCTGCCGCCACCCCCGGCAGAACCCTCGCGAGTACACGAGGAGGCCACGCGCCCCTCCAGCGATCACGAGCACGAGCTTGGAGATCGGGACGTCCGGCGCAGCCTTGGTGACGATCCTGACTCCGGCGGGGCCGATCCGCAGCCGCTCGGTGACGTGCAGATCGACCATCGGATTTCCCAGGTCGACGACGACGTCTGGGAGCCCGGCCTGCGGGGCACGGCGCAGGTAGACCCTTCCCTCCAGCGGCTCCGCCAGTAGAGGCGAGATCGCCCGCACCCGGCCGACGATCGTTCGCGGCGGACAGGCATCGAGGTCGCGGTCAGCGCAAATCGCCCCGAGGCGATCGAAGTCGAACAAAAGGTCTGGCGGCAGGGAGATGCTCGCGCTTGCAAGGTTGGCTTCGCCGGCATGGGACGCGAACACGGCCCGCAGGCCTGGGTGGCCGTTGCGGGCGGTCGTCCCCAACATCGTGAGACGCAGCGTCGGAGCGAAGCGCAGCCGACGGCAACCTTCAACGCGGTAAGGGGCGGAGAGCGCCGCTGCCTGGGCTCCCCCGACGTCGTCGGAACCCGCGAGGAGCGCCGACGTCGCCAAAGGCAAGCAACTGGTCGGATTGCGAACCAGTCGAGGTCGATCGAGTACGAGCTCGAGCCCCCGGAGGTGCAGAGGGAAGCCGTCGATCGCGGTCGGCAGGCGAGCGCTGAATGAGCCGAGAATCAAGGCGCCGCTCCTCGGGTTCAGCCGAAGCGGCTCGCGCAACACGAGGGCCCCGAGGTCGAATGGGCCCAGCCGAGCAGGCGTCACCAGGACCACCGAGAGTGGCGATCCGGCATATGGCCCGGCGAGATAGAGGTGCCCGGGAAGCCGTGCCGGGACGGGGCCGGCGCCGGCTTCGACGAGCGTCCTGCCGAGCAGCGATTGCCGCGGGCAGGAGGCTGGAAGCGCCGCCTCCGGGCAGACCGCAACGCCGCCCAGGCGCGCGCTGAGGCCGGGCGGCAGGCGCAGGGAGACCGCATCGATCCGCGCTTCCCCAGCGTTACGGCCGATGCGGATTCGCAACGGGGAGAAGCCGCCCGCCCGACGCCTGCTTGAGGCGGCCGCAAGGTCCGGGTGAAACGGCAGCGCTCCGATGGGGCAAGGTGTGCCGCCGGGCCCTTGGCCGACGGAGAGGCGCTCGGCCAGCAGGCTTGGTTCGGCCGGCGCCGAGTAGGGCGTCAGCTCAGCCCTTACCTCGAAGCTTCCACACGTCGAGGGCGTGACGAGCGGGCCAATTGGACCCGCGCCGAGGGAAAGGACGAGGCTGGACAGCGGAAGCTGCGGCGCCCCTTCGATTGCGACCGTCGGACGACCGCTTTGCGGATCGAGCTCGAGCCTGGCCGGCATCTCGATCTGGACTCCGGCCGACGGCGCCTTGGCGATGGCGTAGACGGCGAATCGCGCGCCGGTTGGATTCTCGAAGGGCTCCGCGAGATAGATGCCTCCCTTGGCAGGTTCGCCAAGCAGCGGGCTGCGCGCTTCGACGCTGCCGATCTTGGAGGCGTCGGGGCAGCCCTCACCCGGCGCCGAGGCCGGTGACTCTTCAGCCATCCGGGCCGAGGTGCAGGCGGTGAGGCCGGCAATGAAAGCGGGATTCAGGGAAAAGCCCTGCGGGAGGACGACCCTCGCGTTGCGGATGGCCGAGGAGGAGATCGCGTCGGGGTCGGACCAGTCATCGCCGGGCATGCCGAGGGAAACCGTGAATCCGCTGGAAGAGTCCGTTGCGCCACTGCTGGCCCGAGCTTCGAGCTCCGGCTCGAAGGGCACCGCCTCGCACCCACCGATCGGCCCAACCTCGGCGCTCGCGCCGACCGAGCTCGCCGGTTCCTCCCAGGAAGAAGCACGCAACTCCGCCCGCGCGGGACCGCAGCCGGTTGGGTTGGCGAGGAATGGGGTCGGCTGGACCCCTGCTGCTTCCCCGCCCCCTTCGCAGCTCGGTTGTACGCCCAGGCCCAGGCACCGGCGTCCTCGTTCTGGATCGTGAGCCGCGGCGGCGGGCGTCCCCCAGATCGAGATCATGACGCGCCGCGGCTCGAGGTTGACCGAGACGTCGTCCACGCTGATGGCGAGGCCTCCGTCTTGTGGTCGCACGCCGATGACCACGCGCTGGGCAAACACAAGGAAACGGAACCCGAGTTCTGCAGGTACGCCGGGTTGGGCCGGGTCGAGGATGTAGAGCGGCAGCGTCGCGCTGAGCTCGTTGTCGCCAATGTGCCCGTCGAAGTCGACCGTCCCGACCTGGCTTGGGGGCGGGCATTGAGCGACCAAATCGCCGGCGAGGAAATCAGCCTGCGTGCAGCTTGGCACTGCCCGGGCATTGCCGATGAAGCCTGCGGGCAGCTCGAACTCCGCCGCCCGCAGGTCGTTGAAGGTGCGGCCGTTTTCGCCGTGCGCGAATTCGACCGTGATGGAAAGGTCCGCGTGGGCGCCGGCTTCGGTGCTGGAAGGGCTGAGCTCGAAGCTTCCGGGGACGATTCCGAACGGTTCGGCACTTGGCTGCGCGGTTGCAGGGTCGCAGGGTCCGATCAACAGCAAGCCAACGAACGAGCTAGAGGCGATGGCAAGGCAGGCCTGGGCGAGGGGCATCATCGCTCGCCAATGCATCGGCGCAACTTAGAGGGCCACCGCGGGCCAACCAGGGTTTCTCTCAAATTTGAGAAAAACCCCTTCTTATGCACCCCGCCGGTCCGGGGGCAGGCCTCGTCGAGAAAGGGTCCTGACGACCGGAGGCCCTGCGCAATGGCCGAGCAGCGAGCGCTCCCCCTCCCAGCACTTCGCGATATCCCTCGATCCGCGTCCCCTAGGCCATCTCCAGCGTTTCCTCGCGGTCTCCCTCTGCGTATGGCAGCTTCGATCTCGGCCAGCGCCACACGGTCGGCAATACCTGGCGCCGCAGATCCGGTACGCCGGCGCCAAGCCCGCGCTCGCGCTCGGGCCAATCGTGGGCAGCCGCACCGCCCAGCAAGACCCCCGATCCCGAATCCATCCGTGCGACCCTCGAGCTAGTCGGTCGCAAGGGTCTCGGGGGAGGCGGAGCGGCGACGCCGTGGAGCTGGCGCCGATGCTCGTCGCCGTCATCGACAGGCTGCAGCTGCGGCGCCTCGCCTCCTGCGAGCAAGAGCTGCGGCTCGCGGGTCCGTTGCAGGCGATGCTCTCGGCGCTGCGACAAGGGGGTCAGCGCGACTGAAAATAATCCCCGGGAGGGAGCCGCTGGCGAATGCAACCCATTTCCCGCAGGCAATAGTCAAGCTCGAAGTGAGGGCCAGTCAGCGGAAGGGGGTCGGTGCCCGGGAACTGAATCGACAGATCGCCTTCCCAGGCGAAGACGGATTCGGGGGTGCGAACGAAGGTGCCGGTGCCGGCGAACGGCGGGGGCGGAGAGATGATCGTGTGTTCTGGGTGAGCGTCGGCGAAGGTGAGGGTAGGGGCGAGGACCGTGGCGCGCCTGTAGATGACGAAGGAGGCGAACTCAGAAGCCGCTTCGGCCGTTTCTGCCAAATAGAGGACCCGGCTGCCGCCTTCGAGCGCGCCGGGCCGGTATTTCCGCGCGAGGAATTCGATCCCCGGCCTCCAGGCCGAGAACTTGCTGGTCCATTCTTCGAGATTCGGGCCGTCTTGTTCGGGATTCGCGCCGCCGCGGCAGCGCTGGCTCTTCCATTCTTCGATTTCAGCGGGTGCTTCATGCGTCACGGCCTGGGTGTAATCCCGCTCGCCGACGAACCTGATGGCTCCGCGGACAACTCCCTTCCGCACGGTCGGCCGTGGCCCCACGCAGCCGGCAAATGCCGGGGGACGGCGAGCCGGCCCATGGGGATGAAACCGGACCGAGATCGAGCCCAAGCCGGGCAGCGTTGCCTTCGTCCGGTAAGGACCGGCAAGAGCGTCGCGCGTCCGGTATTCGGTGGTGAACCCCTCTTTCGTCGTCTGCAGGAGCAGGTGCTGCTTGCGATCCGAGGAGATGAGAATCGAGTAACCGTTGGAGCCCTCGAGTTCGATGCGGGTCAGCTGCCTGCCAGGCCAGTCATGCCCGACTGCGGCACCGGCGCCCTCGGGAAGGCAGGCAAGGGCGAGCGCCGCCGCCGCAACGCAGCGCAATCTCATCGGAGGATCGTCCCCAGACGCGCCGGCCTCCCGTAGAGCGGCGGTTCTGCCTTGAAGAAGTCGCAGCCGTCCCGCGTTTTCAGTGGGTTGAGGACACAGAGACGAGTGTGAAATCTGGAGCCGACGAGCGGCAGCTTCAGCCCGAGGAGATTGATGCCGAGGGTACCGGTCCAGCTTCGCGCATCCGCGGGCTCCTCTCGGTAGGTGGCTTTGCCGAAGAAGGGCGCCGGCGGTGCCAGCGTCGCGTTGGCCGGGTGCACGCCGGGCAAACTGGTTCGCAGCGTTCCGGGAGGTCCTAGGACAAAGGAATAGCGCCCGATCGCCATCGCTTCCTTCGATTCCAAAATCCCGATCCTGACCACCGCCCCAGGTGGCGACTCCTCCTGGTGCCCCGCCGTAATCCCGACGTAACGCCCGTGGTTGTGAGTGGTTGCGTAGAGGAGGGCGATGTCGCCCCGAGTGGCGAAGAAGGAACCGGGCGCCACATATGCCCGCAGCGAACCCCGAGTCAGATCGAACGGCTCGTCCTCCTCGCAGCTGAGACGAAACGAGCGGGTGATGTCTCCAGCGCCCCCCGGGAGCGAGAAGTGGAGGTAGCCGCTTTCGCCATGGAACGTGGCACGGCCGACGAACCTCCCGTATTCGGTGATCGACGGTCGCCCCTCGCAGCCCTGCTGCGGTCTGCGCTTGCGCACTCGCCCATTTGGCCGGAAGCGCAGGGAGATGGTTCCCAGCGAACCGAGCCGCGCTCGAATCGCCCCGCGCGTCAGCGACCGCCGGTTATGCACGGCATAGGCGTTGGAAAAAAAGCCGCCCCTATCGCCTTTCACCTTGCTCCCACTTACATAGAAGATCGCGACCCGATCGGTGGGCATCGAGAGGCCAATCCGATAGTCACCACGCTTCCCCAGATCAACGGATCCAGAGGTGTTGGCCGGCCGTATGTCGAAGCCCACGCGGTGGCCCGGCTTCGCCTGCGCCGCAGTCGCCCCGGCGATCAGCACTGCCGCAGCTGCAAAACCGACCATCGCCAGCCGACCCACGGTCCTCCTCACCCCCAGCGCAGCGGTGGACGATCGCTGACTTGCACCCATTCGAGTTCGCACCTCCCCTCTTCCTGCCACGCCGCGCTGCGGTTGCTTTCCCATCAGCTGGCACTGCGCCGTACCGAAAGAGGTAGCCTAACTTACCGCGTCAGGGTCACCGCGACCGTCCTGCTTGCGGCCTCGCCCGCCTCGGTAGTCGCCGTGCCGGCGATCGCGAGCCTCAGCGCGGACAGACCCCGAAGCGCCTCGTGCCCCTCCCGCGACAGCACGAGCGTTACCTCCCTCTCGCCCGGGCCGGCGAAGGTCACCGTCTTCCTCGCGAACACCGCGACGAGCTTCGTCTGCACGTTGCGACGGACGCGAATCCCGAGCATCGCCCTGCCGACCAGCGCCACCTTCGCCGCCTCGCTGGCCTTCGTCGCGACGACGAGTTTCCCGCTCCGAAGCAACTTGCGCAGCGACTTGCCCTCGACCCCGAGTGAGAGCTCGACCTCGCGAGGCAGCTCTATGGGTTCCCGAGGCGGCTCTTTGGGGCCATCCCGCGGCTTTTTGGGTTCATTAGGTGGCTCTTCGGGTTCGTTAGGTGGCTGCGATGCCGGGACGACCGTGTAGTCGATCGACTCGCTGTCCGTCAGGCCATCCGTTGAGAGAGCGGTCACGGTGTAGGTATGGCTCCCCACGGTCGAGGTACCGAGGTGGCCAGCGCCGACGCTCACGGCTTTGCTCCCGTTGGAGTCTTTGCAAGAGGAAAGGCCAGGCCCGCCGGCCCCCTCGATGCAGGAAAAGTGGGTCGGCACCGATTGCCCGACTTCATAGGTGCCACCAGCCGCCGGAGCCGAGATCGACGCCGACGGTGGGTCCGCGACCGTCAAGGCCACGCCGGCGGTCGCGTAGTCGCCCGAGAGGTCGGTCGCCCGATAGGCAAAGAAGTCGCCGCCGGCGTAGCCCGAGGGTGGCATGTAGGTGAACGACCCATCGCCGTCCACCGTCGCCGAGCCGTTGAAGGCGGGCACGAACAGGCTCGCCGTGGGAGGAACTGCATCCGGGCCGGAGGCGCCTGACAGCAGGCCTTCGGAGGCGGGCACGACCAGCTCTTGACCGGGCAGCGTCGTGTAGCTGTGATCGGCAGCGACGACCGGGCTTTTGTAGGTGACCTTCACCAACCCGTAGCCGCTCCGTACGCCGCCGGCGAACGTTGCCGAAACACCACCGGCGGCGAAGCTGGAACCTCCGCCGCCTCCTCCCGAGCCCGCCGTGTCCCCACATGCGTCACCGGCCCCGCCGCCGCCCTGCCCGCCGCCGACGTAGCCGCCGCCACCGCCGCCACCCGCCCCCGGGGCGCCGCCGCCGCCAGCGAGGCTGCTGCCCCCTGCCCCCGGCCCACCGGCGAGGACGCCGCCTGGGCAGGAGCTCGCTCCGGTCGCCTCGCCTCCGCCTCCGCCTTCGTTGCCGGGTCCGCCGCCGACGCCTCCGGCCAGCGTCGCTCCAAGCGCTTCCGTGGCGACACCTGAAACCCCGGACGGGTCTAAATCCGCCCCGCCCCCGCCCCCGCCCCCGGCGGGTTTCGCTTCGGTGATCGCGTTGAAGCCACTGAGCCCCCCGCCACCACCGCCAGCGGCGAGCAGCTGCAGCGTCGAGCCGAGCCTTACCGAGCTGAAGCCACCACCGCCCCCGCCGAGCGTGCCGTCCCCTCCTCCTCCGAAGCCCCCCGCGCCCCCCTCGGCGTAAGGCATGCCAACCCCACCGACACTTACGGTTGTGGCTTTCCCGGCCGTCAACGGCGCAAGAGTCGCCACCACCCGAGCCCCCCCGGCTGAGGGCGAGTCGTCATCGCCGCCCTGGGCGCCTTCGACTTTGAAGCGGGCTTCGCCGACGCCCGGCGGCACGGTCCAAGTCACCGGGGCACCCGAGTGCCAGAAGCTGACCGTGCAGGAACCGCTCACGCATTCGGGTCCCTCCCTCGCGGCAAGCGTCGCCGCCGCGGACTCGGAGGCATCGCTCCTGTTTTGGGCCACGTCCTCCGCGTAGACGACGTAGGTGTGTTCGCCGGCGGAGGTGAAGGAATCGACGAATTCGGTGCTTGCCGTGTTGCCGATTTCGCTGCCGTCGCGGAAGACGAAGTAGCGGTAGACGCCATAGTTGTCGGCGCTTTTTTCCCATTCCAGCCACACTCCTTCGGCCCCCGCGGTTGCGGTGAGCTCGGTCGGGGGGGTCGGCGGCTCTTCGTCGGGCACGACCGTCGCCGATACAGACGCTGAGGGGGCGCTCCGGTTCCCGACTTCGTCCTCCGCGTAGACGACGTAGGAGTGTTCGCCGAGAGGTGCAGAGTCAAAGAATTCGGTGCCCATGGTGGCCCCCGTCTCGCTTCCATCCCGGAAGACGACGTAGCGGTCGACGCCATAGTCGTCGCTACTGGGACCCCAATTCAGGCGCACGCCGCCGAACTCCGCGGTCGCCGTCAGGCCGGTCGGGGCGGTGGGCGGCTCTTCGTCGAGGTCGACCGACACCGTCGCGCTTCCTCCGGCCGCTGACTGGGTCGTGATCCGCACCGGCCCGCCGTCGAAGGTCTGTCCCACCCCAAGTGGCGCGTCCTGGAACGTCGCGGTTGCCGGGTTGGCATCGATCAGCAGCGTCTCCGGCGAGTAGCTCGCCCCGATGACCCGGATCGAGACGCCGGTGGTGGTGGCGTCGTTGACGTTCTCGAAAAGGCCGCCGTGCTCCCTGATCTCCAGGTAGTAGTAGGAGGTTTCGCCAAAGGCGACATCCCGACGAATTCGCAACACCGTCGGCTCGGTCGTGGGGTGAAGCGCGGAGTGCAGCGAGTAGACGCCCGAGGCATTGATCGTTTTGACGTTTTCGGGAGCGAGGAACCCGAGCTCCTCGAGACCCCGGCCGTTGTTGTGGCGCGTGGCGATGTTGCCCATCACGTCGAAGGGATCCCCGTACTGGGTCATCGTGCACGTATCGCTGATCTGGACCCTGACCCCGCCGGACGTGCAGGTCCAGCTTCCCGCGTGCTCGAGACCGAGGGTATGGCCCAGCTCATGGGCGATCACCTGAACACCCTGGTTTCCGTTGATCATCACCCCGCCGAGAGCGACCCCTGCGATGCCGAGCCAAGAACAGCTGCCCCGATGGGGAAACGCGAAGATGAGGTGGTCGTAGCCGCTGAGGTCGACCCCGGCGGCGACCGCGGCGTCGTCGGCTTCGCTCCTCCATGTTCGGTACGGACAGCCGGTCGCGGGCGTGTCGAGCGTGAACCAGCCGAACACGTCTCCATCCGCTCGCAGCTTGCCGGTCAGGGAGATTCTTTCGTAGGACTCCTCCCGGTAGAAGGCGTCGACGGAGTCGGCGCCGGTGAAGACCTTGGAGCGAGTTTCCTCTGCCGACCAGGGGTTGGCGGGATCGCCGGGAAGTCTGAGCAGGAGGACGGCGGTCTTGCGGGGACCCGGTGCGACCGCCACCTGCGGGCTCGCACCGCCGATCGCCTCGACCGCGCCGACCAGCCGATCGTCACGCACGCTTCCCGTGACCACGACCCGGTCCCCCGGCTGCGCCGCCAGCTCAGTCGGCACCACCACGGTCCCCTCTCGCCCGGACTTCAGCGTGTACCGCGTGGTGGACTGGCCGGTCCGCAGGTTCTCGGCCACGGTCGCTTGGAGAGTGCCCGTGCGCGTGACGGCCGCCTGCGCGGGCAGGCAGGGGCCGAGAACAGCGCAGTAGACCGCGCACACGCCAGCGGCGCGCCCTCCGAAGGCAGCCCCCAGTCGAAGCGCTCTCTCCTTCCAGTGCATCGAACCAGACCCCCCTTCCGGCCGACGGTAAACGCTCGAGTATCCCAATGTACGAAATTGTAACCGCCTCCCCGACAGTCGATCCGCTGCCGGACTTTCAGTTGAATCTGACGCGAGGGCGAAGCCAGATCCCTGCCCGAAAGAAGAAACTCGCATTTGCAGGGCTTTTATGAAATAGCCGGAACGGGATTCGAACCGCGAGCTCGGGTTATGAGCCCGTGCCAAGTCAAGCGACCGCGCCAACTGGGACGCCTGGCCGCTTGCCCGTGGGAACTCTTGGAGCTCGCCCAGGTTCGCCGCCACTTCCGGCAGCGCGATGAGGGCTCGCGCAACAAGGATCCGAAACGTCGAATCCGCGCATCTCCGTTCGTCACATGGGTAGAAGGGTTCAGAGGGGTCCTCGTGACGGAAGGAGGATCGAGATGGGAAAGCTGATCGCGACCACGCAGGCCACCGTCGACGGCGTCATAGACCCAATCGGCGACTGGGCCATTTGTTGCCCCAGCCGGCGGCGCTCGAACCCCAACGCGGCCAGCGCGTGCTGCGGCTAGTTGACCCTCTAGCCGCGCCGGCGGTAGTGCAAGTACACGGTCGCGCCGAACGTGCGGGTCTCGACCAGCTCGAGGTCGATGTGCACGTCCGGCGGGAAGTACGGCGTGCCGCCACCGACCACGATCGGGACGACGAACAACTCGAACTCGTCGATCAGCCCGCGCCGCATGCATTCCGCCGCAAGGCCGGCGCCGCCGACCGCGATCCTCCGGTCCCCAAGCGCGGCGATCTCCTCCTCGAGCGCTCCCGTGGCCAGGCGGTTGCTGCCCTCGACGCTCGTCACCGTGGTCGAGAACACGATCTTCTCGAGCGGGCGCCAGATCTCGGCGAACTCCGCCATCGCGGGGTCGGAGAACTCCTCGGTGTCCCACACGAGCATCGTCTTGTAGAGGCGCCGGCCGAGCAGTTGGACGTCGATCGCGGCGACCCGTTCGTTGTGGAACCAGTGCAGCTCCTGGCTGGGCGTCGCCCAGTCGAAGCTTCCGTCGGGTCCGGCGATGTAGCCGTCGGCCGACAGGCTCATGGAATAGGAGATCACGAGGACGCAGTAAACCGCGTCAAGCCGACGGCCTTCTCGGCGACCCCGCCGTAGCTGACCGTGGGTGGGCAGTTCTGCGCCGGCTTAGTACCCACTTAGTATCCGCCAGGGATTTGCCACGAGCGCCTAGACACGAAAAAGGCCCCATTTCCGGGGCCTTCTCCTTTAGCGGGGGGCGGATTCGCGAACTGCGACCTTCGGGTTGTGAGTCCGCGCCAGAGGCCCGATTGACTACGTGGGCACGGTTTCAAGCGGTTTCTGGGGAATCGAGCTACGTGGAGATCGGCTGGAATCCGTGGGGCATGTTGCCCCATTTGTTGCCCCAGCGACCCGAGCTTCAGTTCAGGCTCGCCGACCTGGCCCAGCGAGGTTATGCACCAACCTGCTTGACCCAATCTCGGATGTTCATCCCGAGGCGCTCGATGTCTGCCGCGTCAAGCACTCCGCTATGCATGATCACGTTGCGCGACCGCTCAATTTGATCGAGGACCCCTTTGCCCAATCCTGGCTCTGCAAGAAGGGTTCAAAATCCGGCCAGTTGTTCTTAATGACGTTCACCAAATCTTTTAGATCCGTGTAATTGATGGGATCTTCGCCCCGTTGAGCATGAAACCGATGGGCTTCCTCATCCACGAGTCGCTTCTCTGACCGCTTACGGATATCGCTGCTCACGGACTTCTCCCACCAGTCGTCACCATGCTTGTCAACCAGCGTGCGTTTGGCAACTCCCGAACGGTGTTCTCAAAAGCTGCGACAGCGGCATAAACCGTTGCCATGCGCCGTGCAGCCTTAACGAGTTCATCGTCGAGTTGCCCAATCGACAGACGCTCGGCAAGATCGGCGTCCAGAACGCCAGCAAGGTGGGCATGCGGACGACCAGCGCCATCCAAGGCCTCCTCTGCAAGAAGCCCCCGGAAGGCAAAATCATAGAGCTCTGATGACGAGACGGTCACCCTAGGAGATGAGCCTTAAGGCTCTTAAATAGCGCGTCATACACGGTTTGGTCACGCGACTCAGGAAGTTGAAGATGAATCGCATATGAGAGCCCAGCGATCGACGCCACCATCATCACTCACAGGCGGCGAAGGGGCTAGCTCATCCTCTTCATCGTCGTCTTTCCCCGGCGCGGGCTCTGCCCAATCTGCCAACTTGGCGAACTCTAGAAAAGTCGATGCCATGTTGCTGGTGACAAGGTCCGAGCCCTTCCCGTGACGCAATGACTTGATTTTGCTTTTTAGTTCTGCGCGGCTGAGAGTCTGAGCGTCCCGCTTGAGAGCAAACAGATCGGCATAAGCCGAGCGCAAACCTTCAGCCATAACTTTTGGCGCTTCGGTCTGATCCAGGTAACGGATATAGCGATCGGTTGGCGAACCGTCGGATGACAGGAAGCCGAGGGCCTTGAGGACGTTGATTATCAGCCTGTCGCCACTTCCTTTGAACCCGAGATCCTCGAGAAATTTTCGGTTGAACTTCTGAGGTGCCTCGGCGTCCTGAATCGCCTCCACGATGGAGCGGACATTTTTGAAAGAGGTTAGGTACGACGTCGGTAGAGCCACGAGCAAGGAGACTTACAGAAAACTCGCCAGCTTGCCTGGGTATCTTCTGGGTCCTGCGGGAACCCTCAAGGCCACAGTCGCTTAAGTCCGTTCTCGTAGACGCCATAGATATACGGGCCTGGCTTGCGGGCTTTGCGGATGATTCGGTGGCGGTTTGAGACGAATCGCTTGGTCTGCTCTGCACCACGCAGGTTGCGGTTGGTCGGCAGAAGACGCGCACTGCAGCCTCGGTGAGAGCGTCGCGCTCTGCAGGGCGGCGGCGAATCGCGTCGTCCTTGGTGAGGACGATCCAGTCGTTTTTGCCGGCGTCTCGCAGCCAAACCTCGTCGGCGAGAAGCTGGGCGCGCCTCTCGCCGTAGATGTCGGCCATCGAATGGACCGTAAGACCAGCGTCGCGAAGGCCCTCGACAATGCTCTTGCCAAGGCTGCGATCGACGAAGAACTCAGCCGGCTTTTCCGAACGAGACATCGCCGCGGACTATCCGGCGCGGCGTCCTCGCCCCACGGCTCAGGCTGCGGTCCGGGTTGCGAGCCGGATTACGTCCTCGACCTCATCGGGAGGGACGCTGAAATCTGTTGCGATCTCGGCGACGGAGTCGCCAGCTTGGAAGCGGTCGACGAGATCCTCTACGCGAGCGCCGCCGTGGGCGACGATCGGGAGGCCGAATGCGACCTTCGGGTCGACGACTACCTGAGCGTTGCCGTAGGTCGGCAGCCGCACCGAGTCTGCCCAGCCGTCTCCCCCGTAATGGATGCGCTTCAGATAGTCCTTGACGACACCGGAGAACTGGCGCTGCTGGGTCCGGACGACGACTAGATCCATGACCTCGCGCTCGCCACGTCGGTTGGCGTAGTCGAAGAGAACCTCCGCCCCGTCGGTGTAGAGACGCTTGGAGGCAAGCGCGTGGTCGACGCCGATCTCCTTTTCCAGGACCTCCACGGCGGGTCGAATCCGCTGCAATGGCACCCCCGCCCGCCTGAAGCTCGACAGCACGAAGGCCTCGGCGAAGCCGATGAAGGGCACCGTTGCCTGCCGACCGTGTGGCGGAAAGCAGGTGATCAACGGATGCTTGGCTTCCGGCGGTCGCGCCCAGCGCTGGATGTTCGACTTTGGCACGTCGAGATAGCCAGCCGTCTCGCGCAGCGTGAAGATCGCGCGGGCGAGCCGGGGATCGTCTGCCCCAAGATGAGCCTTCTGTCTCGCGTGAGTCTTGATTAAAGCCTTCCTTCGGAACTCCAGTTTCCGCTGCCCTCGATCGTAGCGGCGGCTGCGGTCAGCGCTCGCTACGCAAGGCCTAAATCGACCTCTCTCGAAGCTCATGTTGCCCCAGGCGTTGCCCCACGGCCTATTTTGAACCCTATTGTCTGCGCCTCCAGAAAGATGAAAACCCCGCTTTTGCGAGGCTTTCGTGAAATAGCGGGGGCGGGATTCGAACCCGCGACCTTCGGGTTATGAGATCGCCCGTGCTGGTTGACTGGGCTGGTTTTTGGCTTGTTCAAGCGGTCTGAGTTGGTCCGAGTTGGACTGAGTTTCGCTCAAATTGATACCCGAATTGGTACCCGCCGAGAAGGCCTAAGTGGCCTTCAAGAGCGGGCGCTCGCGGCATCAGATGTCCGAGCGTCGTGGAAAGCGATGACGACAACTCGATCTTCTGGCTCGATGTAGATATAGACGACGATCAGCCAGCCCCAGGGACCGATCAGGGCTCGGCAATCTCGCCAAACACCAGCGAGCTGCTTCCCGGCTCGTGGGAACTCCTCCAGTATGAGCAGCGAACGCGACAAACGTTCCCGCGTATCGGCTGGAAGCTGCCGGGTCTCGATCAGACTGCGAAGCTCATCACGCGCCTGGCGCGTGACCTCGATAGCCGGCATTGGCATTGATTAGAGCTTGGAGAGCGGCACGGTCTCGCCGCGGCGCGCCTGCTCGATCGACTCCTGTGCCCGCTCCCAAGCCCCCGGGATACCGTCGAGGATCTCAGTGATCCGGGAGGCGTCCGGGTCGGCTTCGTCGAGAGCGCTGGAGAGAAGCGAGCGTGCCAGGGTGCCCTCCTGAACATGCGTGCGCTCCGCCAGACTCGTCAGCTTCCTCGCATAGTCCGGCTCGAGAGTGACGTTGATTCGCCGGTTCCGCTCAGCCATAAAGCCGTAGGGTACACGCAAGGGCACACGACGTACACGAATTGGGGATCGCGCTAGCCTGGAGCCATGGCGCACCACAAGCGCAAGCGACCAAAGCACCGCCGCGGCGGCTGCCTTCTCTGCAAGCCGTTCAAGCTGACCGCCAATGTCAAGGCTGTGCGCGCCGAAGATCGCCGTTCTTGGACTCGTCATGAGCGGATCGCGTCACAAGACTGGTAGAGCTTCATCGTCGCTGGCCCACGCAGTGAACAACGCCCCGTTAGCTGCCTAGGAACTTCGCGGCTGCCGCAGTACCTTGCCCACTTCGCTAATGCAGTCCCGCAGGACCCAGTCGACAGCATGGCCATCGATCGACTCGATTCTCTATAGCGGGGGCAGGATTCGAACCTGCGACCGTCGGGTTATGAGCTGACGGGTCAGTGGCGCGCTGCTGCAACCTCAGATGTCCGAGCATCGTGGAAGGCGATGACTTCGACTCGATCCTCGGCCTCGACTAGAGCTCGGAGAACGGCACCGTCTCGCCGCCCCGAGCCCGCTCGATCGACTCCTGTGCCCGCTCCCAGGCCCCTGGAATCCCGGCGAGGATCTCGGCGAGCGAGCCAAAGTTCCCTCTTGGACATGCGTGTGCTCCGCCAGCGGGGGCCGATCACCTGAAGTCCATGCTCGCTCCTTCTCACCACTCCTCGCAGGGCACAGCAGGCAGACGCTCGCCGGCTGCCGCGCGGTTGGTCTCGAGCTGGGCCTCGGTCAATCTCTTGGTCCGGCGACATACCTGGCGGTAAAAGCGCAGCTGCTGGGTCCGACCGAAGATCCTGAAACCGGTCCGGGTAAGAAACGGGCCCGTGGTCGCAGGTCGCGAGATCGCCCTGAGGTGGAACTCGACATCGCCGGTGTCCAGCCACTTCCACAGCTCGTAGTGCATCTCGCCTTGCTCAAAATGGCCTTCCAGAGTGCGATAGCTCCAGCCGTAGACCCTTGCCTTCCGCCCACCCAGGTTTCTCGTCTCTTCATAGACGTCGCCGATCCTCACGCCGACCCTGAGGCGCAGGCCGGCGAACCTGATGCGGAGGAGCATGTCGCGCCCGGGGACGGGCCGGGTGTTGTCGTAGGTGGCGGTGACGACCCCGGGATCGGCCAGCTGATAGCTGTTCATGAGCTCGCGAGCGACCTCCCAGCTACCTCCCTGGGTCGGAGGCCCGGAGGCCTCATGGGGCAGCGGTTCGACCATGTCGTCCATGCGCCATCGGCGATCGGCACCATGGTCGGGCGTGTCCAAGTTGACGCGCCGATCGGCCAGGGCCGCCAGCCGCTCGGCATCATGCCTGCTCCTCCGATCCCCGCGGCCCCCCGGCAGGCCGGCCGGATCGATCGTACGGGTAGTGATCACGACACCCCCCTCCATTTTCCCTTCTGCCAGGCGGACGATCCTCTGCAAGACCGAGGACCACATGTGCAATTGCACCTCCTTGGAGATCCGCAGGCGGCTGTAGAGAAGGTCGCTGAGGCGGCTTCCATTGCGAGCCCATGACTCGATCTCGAACCACAGGGACCTGTAGTCCGCACTGACCCTGAATTCGATCTGGCCCGCCTCCAGGTGTCCGGCGAGAGTTGCCAGCCGGAATGACGTCGCATCCGCGGCGATGACCCGGACAGGGCCGTCCCACGGCCCGGGCATCCGGACGACGTAGCGATGGCCCGTGTCCAGCTGCCCCTCACGACCCTCGAGCTTCTGGAAGGTGGCGAACTCCGAAGGCGCCACACCGTCGAGGTTCTCCGACATGCGCGCCATCAGCTGCCCAGGAGTCAGCGGCGAGCCGACGATCCGGGTTCGGTAGATCCTGTGCACCAGAGGCCCCGCTCCATCCTCGAGGTGCTGGAGTCCGCCGAGATCGACGTCGCCAGGGAGATCCGGCGGTGCGTCGGCGGGCCAGACGCCGGTCATTTCCCAACGGTGGACGGGAGTGATGCTCCACAGGTAGCGCGAGGAGGCGATCGCGACCCCTATCGGCCACCGAGCGGCGGTCGACCACCGCCGTCGCATCGACTGGGAGCGCGCCACCCCTTGCCTCTACCCCCTTCCGCTGGCGGGCACTCAGCCCCGGAAACCCGATCAGGCAAGATGAGGGTATGCCCAAGCCGAAGCTCGAGAGCCTGCGACCGCGAAGCCAGCATCTCTATGCGCTTGCCGTGGGCAGCATCGGGCTTTGCATCGCCCTCTGGATGCGCGCGAAGACCATAGGCGAGGACGAACGGGGGAACGCCGAGCGCCGAGCACTCTTCATTGGGCTGTGGCCGCCGATGTTCTGGCTGCTTGGAGACGCGCTGCGGCGCGAGGAGAGATAACGGGCTCGAGTCGGCCGGCTGCGGCGGATCCCGCGTTAGCGGGCCGGGAGCCGCCTAGCGGATTTCGACCGGCGTGCCCGGCAGCGCCCGCCGGGCGAGCCAGCGGATGATCCGGTTCTGCATGCGGACGCGGCCGTGCGAGCGGGCCGAGCCGAGGGGATCGGAGAGAAGCGCGCCGCTGCGGCCGTGCATGGCGACGCGGCCGGGGCCGCCGCCGTAGTTGCGGAGCATTTTGGAGTGGGCCGTCAGCTGCAGGGCGAAGGGGCCAAGCACCGAGCCAGCTGGCTGGCGGACGCGCTCGTAAACGGCGAACAGCCCGCGTGGGGTCGGCGTCGAAGGCTTGCCGACGACGACCCCCAGCTGCGCATGCGGCGACCGGCACGGTAGGCGACCATGCCGCCCTCCATCGAGGCGAACTCCTCCCCGCAGAGGTAGAGCCACGACGCCGCCCCAGCCTCGCGGGCGAACGCCTCTGGGTCGGCGATCGGTTCCGTGTTGCAAATGAGGCCTTTCGGGCCATCGAACTCCGGCATGCGCCGACAGTACCGATGCGCTTCAGGATCTCCAAGCGAGGAGCGCCGGGCATTTCCGGCCGGCCCGACTACGCGGTCGCGGTCGCGTACCAGCTGCGGGCATCGAGGGAGAACGAGCCCGCGGGGAGCTGGGCGCGGACCGCCTCCCGCACGGCGGCCTTCTTGTCATCCTGGAGGCTGGCGAGGGCCTGGCCGGCGGGCCCGACGCCGAACGTGAACGGCTCCCAGAAGTCCTCGAACCCCGAGTAGCGGACATTGACCTCCAGGGAGCCGGCCGCGACGTCACGAGCGCCCACGCGCTTCAGCCGCTCGGCGATGTCGCCCTCCGCGGTGCCCGCTCGCTCCTGCTCACCCTCTAGGTCGGGCTTGACGGTCCGCATCGCACTCCAAAAAAGGCGCAGCATCGTCATTCCACCACCGGCGATGTCCCACATGCACACTCCGAGCCTGCCGCCCGGCTTGGTCACCCGCGCCATCTCGCGCAGGCCGGCGTCGGCGTCGTCCATGAAGGCGATCACCAGGCATGAGAGTGCTGCGTCGAATGTGTCGTCTGCCCAGGGCAGCGCCTCGGCGACGCCCTGCCGCACATCCGCGCCTGAAATCCGCCTGCGACAGGCGGCGACGAACTGCTCCGCCGGGTCGATCGCAGCGACCTCCCCCGCCCCGACGCGATCAGCGAGCTCAGAGGTGAGGCCGCCCGGTCCGCAGCCAACGTCGAGGACCTTCATCCCCTCCGCCACTCCCACCTCGTCCGCCAGGGCCCCGGCGAGCGGAACGGTGTAGCGGCCCATAAATCGGTCGTAGTGCTCGGCGGGGGAGGCGAACTCGGGCACGGTCCTGAAGGTTATATGCGTATCGGCTGCGCCACCGTGGAGTTCCTTCCAGCCCGACGACGCGGTGTTGCAGCGAATGGTTGAGTCGGGCCTACGTGGGGTATCGGGGTGCTGGGAAAGGTCTCGTCAAACCGGAGGGAAAAGGGAAAAATGAACGACACCTACACGCCTGCCAGCCTCTACGCGGGGCTGATCGGGGGCGTCCTGGTGGTTGCCGGCATTCTCGGCTTCTTCTACAGCTCCTCGTTCGGCGACCCCGGCGAGGTCGACGCCGTCCTCGGCGTGCTCGACGTCAACGCCTGGCACAACCTCGTCCATATCGCCAGCGGTGCACTCGGGGTGCTCGCGTTCAGGTCGGGCCCGGCAGCATCGCGAACGTACGCGCTCGTCTTCGGAGCCATTTACATCGTCGTGGCGATCTGGGGCTTCGCGATCGGCGACGGCGAGTCGATTCTCGGCTTCATCCCGGTCAACAGCGAGGACAACGTCCTGCACGCGATCCTCGGCGTCCTCGGGATCGGCGCCTACGCGGCAAGCGATCCCAGGCGGGAGCCGGAAGGGGCTGCGACCGGCCGAGCCGCTTGAGCTAACCGGGCCGATGCTGCTGCGCATACGCCGAGGCGCGCCCCGCCTGGCTGGCGCCGTAGCTCGGCCCGCGCAGCCTGTTGAGCCAGCCCGCGGGCTCCAGGCCGCCACCGCTGTTGGCACGGGTCGAAATCCAGGCGCTCGGTCGGATCCGCCGGCAGCCGGTGGCCGAGGTGCAGCCGGGCCACCGGCCGCGGAGCACCCCGAAGCGACGCAATCGCCAGCTCGAACTCGAGGTCCCCCCGGTCGCGTTCGCGCAGCTCCGCCAAGAGCGGGCCTGCGCCGCGACCGCGCTTCGGCAGCGCCAGCATGACCACCATCTTCCCCGCCAGTCGGTACGGCAGGATTGACGAATAGGGCCGGTCGTAGAAACCGCGACTGGGCAGCAGCAGGTGACGGGCCAACGGGGCCTGTCCTGAGGACGCCAACAGCAGATCCTGATGGCTGCCGGGGCCGTAGGCGTCGGGGACGCGGAGCGCCAGCCCACAGGGATCGGGAAGCCACTCGGGGGCACCGAGGGAACGCGAGAGCCTGACGATCGCCTCCCCACCGATCTCGGCAGGGAGGGCCGCGCCGCCGTCGAGCCGTTCCAGCTCGCCCGCGAAGCCGACGCCGTAGGGATGGAAGGCGCGGCGCCCCCGCCAGTGCGAGAGCCCCCGAAACAGCTCGGCCGCAACGGTCGCCGCCGAGGACGACACGGTCAGCTCGTCGGGTCCTGGTCGACCTCGCCCCTCCAGGCGCCCGTCTCTCCGTCCCTCGCCTCGATGAACTCCTTGAAGCGCCGCAGGTCGCCCTTCACCTTGCGGTCGAGGATGCCGAGCAGGTCGCCGGCCGCCTCGATCGCGTTTTCGGGCTTGGCGTCGATCTGGGCGGTGACTTTCGACTTCCCCTCTCCGATCCGGTGGAAGGTCACGACCCCCGCGTTCTCGGCACCGTCGACGTTCTTCCACGCGACCCGCTCGTCGGGCCGCTGCTCGGTGATCTCAGCGGTCCACTCCTTGCTCTTGCCCCAAAGCTCGGCACGCCAGCGAAGGTGGGTGTCGTCGATCTGCTGGACCTCTTCGACTCCCTCCATGAAGCGCGGGAACTCCTCCAACTGGGTCCACTGGTTGTATGCCGATCGGACCGGAGCCTCGACCTCGATCGACTCTTGCACGGATGCCATCGTGGGGACCTCCTTCCGTAGGGGGACGTACACAGCGCGGCTACCCGGCTGCGTCCAGCCGAACCGTGGAACGTCCTCGCAATGACGTCGGTCTTCCCCGGCTGGAGCGACGCCTGCAGCGGTACCGGACCGTGCGAAGTGGCGACGGGCGGCGATCAAGCCCAACCCCGACCGCGCCGGCGTCGCGTCGGCATCTCTTTCGCTGGCGAGGTCGCCTACGCGCGGATGCTCCACGAGGAGCTGGGCGACCGCGGCATCCACGTCGCCCACACGGCGATCGCTGGCGCCCTCGCCCCGGGAGGCGATGCGAGCCAGCCGAAGTCGTGGAGCTCCTCTGGCGCGCCCACGCCGAGCCGGCGAATTCCAGAACAGGCTCGGCTTCGACTGAGGGCGAGCAACTTTTCTGACTTCCCGCTCCGCCGGGAATGCTGCCTGCGCTCGCACCGGTGCGAGCGCCCAACAACTACCCCGCTCGCAAAATTGTGACCCGATTGGTACCCGCGACGCCTGTGACACATAGCTCTAGACACGAAAAAACCCCGCTTTTGCGGGGCTTTCTCCTATAGCGGGGGCAGGATTCGAACCTGCGACCTTCGGGTTATGAGCCCGACGAGCTACCTGGCTGCTCCACCCCGCGGCGATCTGTCCATGCTAGCAATGGGTGGGTGCTTGGGGCGGGTTTGGCTGGGACGCGCAGGGGCGCTTGCGTCTAGAGTGCCCGGCCCTTATGGCGCGCGGGCCAGAGAGAGTGGCGGTTGTCGACGTGGGCAGCAACTCGACGCGGTTGCTGGTCGCCGACGTGGACGGCGGGCGGGTTTCGGAGGTCGTGCGGCGCAGCACGGTGACGCGGCTGGGGCGAGGGGTCGACCTCTCCGGGCAGCTCTCCGCCGAGGCGATCGAGGCGGCCTGCGAGGCGATCGCCGGGTACGCCGAGAGCTATCGTGAGAAGGGGGCCGAAACAGTTGTCGCCATCGCCACCAGCGCCGTACGGGACGCCTCGAACGGCAGCGCATTCATCGCCGAGCTGCGCGAGCGCTTCGCGCTCTCGGCGCGGGTGCTCGACGGCGAGGAGGAGGCACGCCTGACCTATCGCGGCGCGACAGCGGAGCAGCCGCCGGACGAGCCGACGCTGGTGATCGACATCGGCGGTGGCTCGACCGAGATGGTCGTCGGTGCCGGCACCGAGATCGACTTCCACGCCTCGCTGCAGGCGGGCGTCGTGCGCCACACCGAGCGCCACTTCTCCGGCGACCCGCCGACCGCAGCCGAGATGGAGGACCTGGCGGCCGACGTCCGGAGCCTGATCGGCGAGGCGCTCGAGAACCGCCCGGAGGCGCGCGCCGCGCAGGGCATTGCCGTCGCCGGCACGCCCACCTCCCTCGCCTCGGTCGAGTTGGGACTCGAGCCCTATGACCCCTCACGCGTTCACGGCCACGCCCTCAGCCTGACGACGATCCAACGGCTGCTCTCGCAGTTCGCCTCGGCGCCACTGCCAGAGCGGCAGGCGATCACGGGCCTCCACCCGGATCGCGCCCCGACGATCATCGCCGGCGCGGTGATCCTGATCGAGGCAATGCGCGTCTTCGAGCTCGACCAAATCCGGGTTTCCGAGCACGACATCCTCTATGGCGTCGCCCTCGAGGCTGCTGCGCAGCGCGGCTAACATCGAGAACAGCGCCGCACAAAGCTCGTGGGACCCAGTGTACAGCCGAGTTTTCCGGCGCCTTACAGATGGGTAAAGACAGCGCTCGAACCCCAAAAACTTGGTAAAGTCGGGCTACCGAGTTATGAGTAGCGGGAAACGGCACATCTAGACATTCCGGATAGGCGACCGCATAATCATCACATCGGGAACGAGGTGAGGACGGAGGTCCCCACCGCAATCCCGGAATAGGGTTCGGACGATTGCCGCATCATGGCGCCTCCCGCCGTCTGAGCCCACCGAATAGGAACTGGTCCCTGAAGACGTACCCCTGCCCGTCCTGAGGGACCACCTTGAATCGGCCGCCAGAGATGGCGGTCGATTCTCGTTTGGGCGCCCGTTCGCAAACTGACTGGCCGAGCAGCCAGTTTTCGCTCTCTCAAGCCAAATTCGACTTGCGTGGGTAGACGACCTCAGGGTCGGTTAGGACGTTCACCAACGTCGGCCGACCCGATTCGAAGGCGCGCTCCAAGGCCGGCCGCAGCTCAGCCGGGTCGCGGACCGCCACCCCCTCGCAGCCGAGCGCTTCGACCACCTTCTCGTAGGGCGTTTCGGGCCGCAGCTCAGCCGCCACCGAGTAGCCGTAGAGGAACTTCATCGGGTGGTGCTCCAGCGCCCAGATGCCGTTGTTGCCCATCACGCCCACCACAGGCAGACCGTGACGCGCCAAAGTGTCGAACTCCATGCCCGCGAAGCCGAAGGCGCCGTCGCCGAGCAGCAGGCAGACCTGGCGATCGGGCCGGGCGAGCTTTGCGCCGAGCGCCTGGCCGGGGCCGGCGCCGAGGCAGCCGAACGGACCGGGGTCCATCCAGCAGCCGGGCTCGTAGGTCTCGACGAGCCGACCCGCATAGGAAACGAAGTCGCCGCCGTCGCCGACGACGATCGCGTCCCGGTCGAGCACTTCGCCGAGCTCCTTGTAGACGCGGACTGGGTGCAGCGGCGAGCGATCGTCGTTCAGCTCGTCCTGCTCGGCGGCACGTTTGTGCGCCTCGACCTCGCGCAGCGCCTCCAACCACCTGGCGCTGCGCGCCTCCACCTCGCCGATCGAGTCTCGAATCCCGGCCAGGGTGGCCGCGACGTCGCCGACCAGGTCGACCTCGGGGGCGCGGTTGGCGGTCAGCTCATTGGCCGCTGCATCGAGGCGAATCAGTTTCGTCTCCTCGCCGAAGCTGCCACCGAAGCCGAGGCGAAAGTCGATCGGCACGCCGACCACCATTGCGACGTCCGCCCCCTTGAGGCCCGTTCCCCGGGCCCGGCTGAAGGCCAGCTCGTGGTCGGCGGGCAAGCAACCGCGGCCCAAGCCGTTGAGGAAGACCGGAATGCCCAGTGCCTCGGCGAGCGCTCGCAGCTCGGCCTCACCATGACCCCAGTAAAGGCCGCTGCCGGCCATGATCGCCGGCCGCTCGGCCCTCGCGAGGAGCGCCGCGGCCTCCTCCACCCCGCTCGCCGGCTGCGGAGCGGAAGGCGCAGACTCCGGCAAACCCGCCTCCGCCTCGCTGAAGACGACGTCGAGCGGGAAATCGACAAAGGTCGGCCCGAAGGGCGCGGTGAGGGCCAGGTCTAGCGCTGCCGCGGTCCGCTCGCCGATCCGATCGGCCTCCCTGACCGTCTCCGCCGACTTGACCAGCGGCGAGACGAATGGCAAGTGGTCGATCTCCTGCAGGGAGCCGGAGCCCCAGCGCAGCTCCGGTGCCCGGCCGCCGAGCACGCAGATCGGCGAGCAGTTGGCCTGCGCACCGGCGATCGCGCTGACCCCGTTGGTCACACCGGGCCCCGCGGTCAGCGCCGCCACCCCGAGTCGGCGCGTCGCCTTGGCGAAGCCCTCGGCGGCGAACACCGCGGTCTGCTCGTGTCGCACGTCGACGATCTGGATCCCCTCGGCTTTGCAGCCGTCATAGATCGAGAAGAGATGACCGCCGGAGAGGGTGAAGAGATGACTGACGCCGCGCGACTTAAGCGCCTTCGCGACGATCCTGCCTCCGTGGTCCACCGCGCGAGCCTATGTCAACCGATTAGCGAGCGTCACGATCTGATTCTCCGCGAGCGGCGTCGATGTGGCGATTGCCGCCGCCGCGGACGCGAAGCGGAGCAGGCGGCGGAATAATGAGGGATGCCCGGGTGGCGAAACTGGCAAAAGCGGCGCACTTAAAATGCGCTGCCCCGTAAGGGGCTTGCGGGTTCGAGTCCCGCCCCGGGCACTGCTGCTGAAGCCAAACTGAGCCCCCTAAGCGCAAGACATGGCCGATCGTCCGATTCAGCACGGATAAAGCCGCGCTAAATCTTTGGCCAGACCGCAACTATCGCATTGCTACGGTGTCGCTACTGACGACAAGGCCATCCACAACGCCTTCCCTGGAGAGTGCAGCTTGGAGGCATCGGCTCTAACCCACGCCAGTCAGCGCGGACTTCTGGCCCGCCGCTCGCCTCTGTTGAAGCTGCAGGGGGACGCCCGCTTGATCGCGATGGCCCGCAGCGGCAACGCCGGCGCCTTCGAGACGATCGTCGACCGCTATCAAGGCCGCCTGCTCGGCTTCTGTCGGCAGATGCTCGGCTCGACCGAGGACGCTGAGGACGTCCTGCAGGAGGTCTTCGTCAATGCCTACCGGGCGATGCTGGCCGACGAGCGCGAGATCAACCTGCGCCCCTGGCTCTACCGGATCGCCCGCAACCGCTGCCTCAACCACCTGCGCAAGCCAACCGCCGACGCGCAGGAGTCGATGGACATGGTTCCCGTCGTCGAGGCCGCCACGACCGCCGAGAAGGTCCACAACCGCGAGGAGTTCCGCCGGCTCCTCGACGACGTCGGCAAGCTTCCCGAGACGCAGCGCACGGCGCTGCTGCTGCGCGAGATGGACGCCATGTCCTACGAGGAAATCGCCGCCGCGATGGAGACCAGCGTGCCCTCGGTCAAGTCGCTGCTTGTGCGGGCGCGGATCTCGCTTGCCGAGGCCAGCCAAGCGCGGCAGCTGACCTGCGGCGAGGTGCGCCTCGAGCTGGCCGAGGCGGTCGAGGGGCTGCGCAAGGTCTCCGGTCCGGTGCGGCGTCACGTCCGCGACTGCGAGGAGTGCGCTGACTTCCGCTCGCAGGTCCGCTCCAACGACAAGGTGCTGGCGGCCCTCTCCCCGGTCGGGCCGCTGCTGGCGCTGAAAGGCTTCATCGCCTCCAAGCTCGGCCTCGGAGGGGCCGGTGGCGGCGCCGCCGGGAGCGCGAGCACCGCGGCCGGCGCAGGCGCCACGGCCGGCGCAACCGCTGGTGCCGGCGCGGGCGCCGTGGGCGGCGTCAGTGCGGCGCTGGGTGGTGGCGGCGCCGCCGGCGGCATCGGCGCGGTCGGTGGGGCGATCGGCACCAAGGCCGTGGCCGGCGTGGTGACCGCCGCCGTGCTCACCGCCGGCGCGGTCGAGGTCAACCAGAAGGTCGATACCTCGCCGGCGCCGAAGAGCTCCTCGCCGGCGCGTATCTCGAGCGCGGGACCGTCGCTGGCGCCACGGCACGTCGCCGCCGTGCCAGCCAAGCCGCCACCCGTGGAAGCGCCGGCGCCCGAACCGCCCGCCGCAATCCCAGTCGAAGCGGTTACGGAGGCTCCGGAGCCACCGCCGAGCGATGAAGCCGCCGGTCAATCCAGCAGCGGCGACGGGCATCAGGAAGTCGCGTCCAACCAGACCTCGCTGACGGCCGCCAAACCGCCGACTGGCGCTGCCGGTGCCCCCGTCGGGAGCGACACCGTCGTCGTCACCGTCGGTGCGAAACCGGCGCCGGCCGAAGCGCCTCCCCCGGCAGTCGAAAGCACCCCGCCGCCGGAAAGCACGACGCCGAGCGAACCGGCCCCGCCAGCCGAAGGCCCGCCCGCGAGCGGCTCGACTTCCGAATCGGGCAGCGGGAGCGAATCTTCCACCGCCGCCGAATAGGCGCTCAGCCCAGGCCGATCACTTTCAGCCGCCGCATCAGGCAGGTGCCGGCGAACTTGCGGGTGTCTTCGAGCGAGTAGCCGAACAGCTCATAGTCCTCATCCTCGGGCGCCCAGGGCGGCGAGAGGACCTTGTCGGCAACCGGCAGCGACTCCTCCAGCGTGCGCTGGATCGCCTGCTTGAAGCGATCGTCCTCACGCGCCTTCTCGCGCAAAAAGACCGAGCCGAAGGCGACGTGGCGATGCTCGTCGCGGGCGACGTTCTGAAAGCCCTCGACGAAGGCCGGCAGGGTGTCTTCCTTTTCGTTGAAGTCCATGATGAAGTGCTGCCCGGTGAGCGCCAGCATTCCCTCGATGACCATGTGGTAGAGGGTCACCGCCTCAACCAGGGCCTCGGTGTCCTCCGGCTCGGCTGAGAGCCGGTCGGTGCGCTGCTTCAGCATCTCGTCGAAGAGGCGGCCGAAGTTGTCGTTGAGGTGCTCGGAGGTCTCCTCGAGCATTTCCGAGAGGCCGTCCGCCTCGAGCACGCCGACCTCGCGGTAGAAGCGCTCGAAGAAGCGCACGTGGCGCGCCTCGTCGGCGATCTGCGTGCAGAGGAAGACTTTCTGGTCCTCGGTCGGAGCGGCGCGCATGATCGGCCCCAGCTCCTCGGCAACCTTCTGCTCGCCGATGAAGAACGACGAGAGACCGTACATCCGCTGGAAGCGCTCCTCAGCGTCGATCCGCTCGTGCCAGTCTTCGCGGTCGCGGGTGAAGTCCAGCTCCTGGGTCTGCCACTGCTGGCGCTCCCAGAGCGAGTAGAGCTCCGTGTAGCTGAGCAGCTTGACGTCAGCGGTGCGGTCCGCCGCCTCGTTCAGGGCCGGATCGGCGGTCGCCTGGAAGTCGGCCCGCTCGGTCCGCGGTTGGGTCCCGGTCGCCTCTTTGGCCTCCATCTGCTCTCTCCTCCGGTCGCCTGATGTGGAAGGCCGAGACTAGCAGCGCCCTGGCTACCCAGCCAGTTTTAGGGCGAGTGGGTCTCCCCCGGCTTCAGCAGCACAACCGAAGACGAGGTCTTCTCCTCGACCTCGGACTTGAAGGCCGCGGCGTCGGTCTCGATCGCCGGGAAGGTGTCGTAGTGCATCGGGATCACCGTTGGCGCGCCGACGAATTCGACGGCGACGACCGCGTCGCGGCGATCCATCGTGTAGTGGCCGCCGATCGGCAGCAGCGCCACGTCGATGTCGCTCCGTTCGGCGATCAGCTTCATATCGCTGAACAGGCAGGTGTCACCGGCGTGGTAGACGGTCGTCTCGCCGATTTTGATCACCAGACCCGCGGCCGGGCCGATTGCGATCCCGTGCTCGGCGCTGAACGGGCTCTCGGCGGAGCCGGGGATGGTGTTGGTGTGCCAGGCGGGGACGAGCGAGATGTAGCCCCAGTCGAACTCGACCGTACCGCCGAAGTTGGGGTCGCTGACCTCCTCCACGCCCTGGCCTTCCAGCCACTTGGCCAGCTCGACGATGGCCACGCAGTGGGCGCCGGTCCGCTTGGCGACGGCGACCGCATCGGCGACGTGGTCGGCGTGGCCGTGGGAGATCGCGATGTGGGTCGGCTCGACTTCCTCGCCGGTGTGGACTGCGACCGGGTTGTTCGGCTTCAGGAAGGGGTCGACGAGCACCGTCGTCCCGCCCTCGCTCAGCTCGAAGCACGATTGTCCGTGGAACTTGATCTCCATCGTCAGCTCTCTCCTCCTGCTGGTCGTTCGCTTTCCAGCTCTTCCTTCAGTGCCCAGCCGACGGCCACACCAACCATCATCCCCATCCTTGCCTCCTCGGCAAGCAGCGTACGGACGGCGGCCAGCCGCTCCTCGGGATCGGGGATAGTCGCGGCCCTGAGCATCTCGGCCTCATGCGTCTCGCCGAACCAGCCACCCTCGGCAAGGGCCGCGGCGAGCAGCTGCTGCAGCTGCGGCGCCGCCTGGGCGACGATGGCCTCGGCCTCGCTGAAGCGGCCCACCTCGGCGAGACGCTCGATCGCGGCGGCGAGCCGTTCATCGTCGGAAAGCATTCGGCGAGCCTATTCCGGGCTGCGCAGCGCCGCCGCGGCGAGGCCGGCGAGGCCACCTACCGCGGCCCCGGCGAGGCCGGCGAAGACGTCGGCCGTCGACTCAAAGATCGGCAACGCAAGGAGGACCGCGGCGGCCACCGCGACGCCGATCGGGTCGTACTCCTGGTCGATCGCCTCGTGAGTCTCGGCGCGGCGAATCGCGAACCAGGCGGCGAGCACGCCCAGGGCGACACCGTTGCCGCCGGCGATCGTCTCGACGTGCCCCTGCGCGTTGGAGATGCCGCCCGCCGCCAGCATGCCCAGCGAGCCACAGGCGATCAGCAGAACAGCGGTCGCGGCGCTGCCTAGCCGGCGCTCGAGCGCCGAGCAGAAGATCGCCAGCCCGATCGCCACCACGAAGAGGTAGCCGACGTCGGCGTAGACGAAGGGGGCCGTCAGGTAGCGCCACCACTCCCCCTCGAACGGGATAGTCAAGGCACCGAGAGAGGCGAGCGACTCGCCGCTTGCCTGCTGGACGATCAGCAGCAGCGCCGGGGCGAGGATCGCGGCCAGGGTCGCGTAGGGACGGTGGGCCACGGCACGTCGCGGGAGGCGGACCCGGAAGAGACGGCTTGCCGGCCGGCGGCGAGGCTTGGCCTCGAGCCCGTCTCCACGCCGTTCGAGCTGCGGCGCGCGCTTGCGCAGCCTGGCGCCGCAATAGGGACACTCGGTGACGTAGGGACTGACCTCGGAGCCGCAGTTCTTGCAGATGACGCTGAGCTCAGTCTCGCTCATGGTGTTTCGAGGATAACTCCCTCCGCCAGAGCGTCGGCCGGGCGGCCCTTTGGGCGCCGTGCGGGTGGCGCGGTGGCATACTGCCGTTGAACCCGTCTTCGAGGAGGAATCAGCTGTGGAGTTGAAGAGCCTGACCGAGCAGAAATCGCTTCTGGCCGAGCTTGCGCCCGGCAAACGAACCCGGTTGCGCCGCCTGCTGTTCGAGTTCGGGCCCGGCCACGGAACGCTGATGCTGCTGCCGATCGACCAGGGGATCGAGCACGGCCCGCGCGACTTCTTCCCCAACCCGGCGTCCAAGGACCCGGACTACCAGTTCCGGCTCGCGGCGGAGGCCGGCTACTCGGCGCTCGCCTGCCAGATCGGCATGGCCAGCAAGTACTACCCGGACTACGCCGGCCAGGTGCCGCTGATCCTCAAGGTCAACGGCAAGACCGACATCCCCTCCTCCGCGCACGCCTTCTCGAGCTGCAACGCCAGCGTCGAGGACGCGGTGCGGCTTGGCGCCGACGCTGTCGGCTACACGCTCTACGTCGGCTCGCCGCGCCAGGACGAGGACCTCGCCCAGCTGCGCCAGGTGCGCGAGGACTGCGACCGCTTCGGCATGCCGCTGATCGTCTGGTCCTACCCGCGCGGCGAAGCGATCGAGGCCAAGGGCGGCCCCGGTTCCTTCTACGCGATCGACTACGCGGCGCGGATGGCGATGGAGATGGGCGCCGACGTCGTCAAGCTCAACATGCCGAAGATCGACTCGGACAAGGACAAGGACGCGCCCGCGCCTTACAACGAGATGGAAGCCGACGAGGCCGAGGCGATCCGCCACTGTGTCGAGTCGGCGGGCCGCGCGCTGGTCGTCCTCTCGGGGGGCTCCAAGGTCGACGACGAGACCGTCCTCAATCACACGCGCGAGATCATGGAGGCGGGCGGCAGCGGCGTCATCTTTGGCCGCAACGTCTGGCAGCGCGAGTGGAACGACGCGTTGGAGATCATCGCCCAGATCAAAGAGACGTTGTTGGCGAATATCCGACGCGTCCCTTAGGCGCCCTATAACCGGCGCATCTCGGGGTCTTCGGTCGGTCAATCGGGTCACGCACATAAGTGCGCTCCCCTCACCGACCCCCCCTGCATCTTCCGACCTGCTTGGGTCTAGGGCGCCTTGCGTGGGGGGAGAGAATTGCCCGTCACATACTTGATGCATCATGCGTCGACAGTGGCTCGGGAGCGCGATCTTGCTGGTGGGTGTCGCGCTGGTCGTGCTTCGGCCCTGGGAGGGACGGGAGGCAGAAGGGCCGAGCAGAGCGGTAGCGCAGGTCGTGCGGGTCGTCGACGGCGACACGGTCGAAGTTGCGCTGGACGGGAAGCGGGAGAACGTGCGGCTGATTGGAATCGATACGCCGGAGACGGTCAAGCCGGGCACGCCCGTGCAGTGCTTCGGCCCGCGGGCCTCGGACTTCACGCACCGCCAGCTTGAAGGCCGCACCGTGCGGCTCGTCTTCGGGGTCGAGCGCCGCGACGCCTACGGCCGCCTGCTCGCGTACCTCTACCTGGGCCGCCGCTTCTACAACCCGATCCTGGCGCGGCACGGCTTGGCGCGCGCGCTGACGATCCCGCCAAACGACCGCTACGCACCCCTCTTCGGCCGTCTGCAGCGCCGCGCGGCGCTTGCCGGCCGCGGCCTCTGGGGTGCCTGCGCTCCCTGACCTTTGGCCCCCCTCGCCGAAAGAGCACGTGAGCATCGTCACGCTTTCAGCCCTACAACGCCTTGTGCGGCTTTGGTACGGTGCCGGCCACGGCCCTTCGGGGCCGCATCTCTATGAGAATGCGACAGAGCATCTCCCAGTTCGAGGTTGCCTTCGAGCAGGAGACGACCTTGGAGCGCCGCCGCCGCGAGCAGCTGCGTCGCCGCGCCGCGAACCGCTCGCGGGCGCGCCGCATGACTCGCAACGAGCAGCAAGGCAAGGTGCGCTTCAGCGTGCTCGCCGTCTGTCTGACGGCGACCGTGGTCGTCGTGGTCGTCTCGATGTTCGAGGCGCTCTCCTTCCTGATGGCCTAGGCGCGGACCACCGTCCGGGTTGAATAGACTCGCGCGCCGATGCCACGACGTTCGCTGAAGCCACAGCTCAACCAGATCCGCGCCTGGGTGCGGCAGGGTCGCACCGACGCCTGGATCGCCCACCAGCTCGAAGTCTCGGCCTCGGAGCTGCGTGAATTCCGCAAGCAGCACGACCTGAATCCCGACGAGGAGGACGGCGGCTCGCCGGAAATCGACCTGCGCGACGAGATCGAGGCGGAGGTCGAGGCGGCGACGGCCGAAGAGACCGCCGAGGAAGAGGAAGACGAAGAGTCCGAGGAGGAGCCGGAGGGCGACGAGGAGGCTGAGCGGCCGCCCCGTCGAGCCAAAGCCAAATCCAAAGACGGCGATGAGGAGGGCGACGGGCGCCCGCGCCGCAGGCGCCGCCGGGGCAGGCGCGGCGGTCGCGGCCGACGCAAAGAGCTGGAGGCAACCTTCGACCACGGCGAGACCGACGGCTACGGCCTCTGGCTCGACCCGGCGGTCAAGGACAACCCCGTCTACGCCGAGCATTGGGCTGGCAAGCGCGAGGTCGTTGTCCGCATCGAGGCCGAGCAGATCGTCATTCGTCCCGCCGGCAGTGGCGCCGTGGGCGGCGACTCCGGCGACTCGGACGAGTAACGACTACCCGTCTGACCAAGCAGGGCAAGGACGCAGGGAGCGTGGCGTGCTCTGCGTCTGCACGCGAGCGACCGAGGGGGCAGCTATGCGCCGGTCAGACGGGTAGTCGCCGGCCGCCGGCGAAGTCGGTCGCTCCACGTAGGTAGAGCCAGAAGGCCGCGTCCGCGAGCGAGCGGGGGTCGGCGATGGGCGGCGACGCGGCCTCGAGCCCGATCTGCAGGCACCAGTCGGTCCCCCTCCCGTACAGCTCGGCCAGCTCCGCCGCGCGGAAGGTCGGCCCGATCCGCCGCCGCAACTCGTCCTGGACGGCGGCGACGACACGGTCCGCGCGGCGCCGCTCGCGGGTCTCCTCGATCGCCTGCAGCGAGCGCCAGCCCTCCTCCCACTGGAAGAGCGCGTTCTCGAGCGGATAGGGCATAGCGTCAGGTTAGGGCCAATTTCGGTAGGGGTTCCACTTAACTTTTTCCGAAGACAGTCGGCGGCTGTCCGCCGAGCCCCACCGCGGAAAAAGTACAAGACGTTCCACCCCTACCGAAATTGGCCCTTAGCGAGGTTGCTGCGGGACTAGCTGTAGCGGGGCGTTGGCGGGGCCGCAGGCGTTGGAGCTGAGGCGGCCCCGCACGCGCCAGACCGTCACCGGGCCGCTGCGCAGGATCGGGCGCACAGCCGGCTCGCCACGCAGCCAGCCTGCCTCCGGCGAAGGAATCGGTTCGCCCGTGTGGATGAAGTTCAAGAAGGGCGAGGTGACGAGGTAGTCGAGGTCGGCGGCATCGAGGGCGGCGCGAAACCCACGGCAAGTCGGGATCGGGTTGAAGGCCCCGTGCGGTCCGGCGAGGCCGAGGTAGCGCACCCGGTTCGAGAGGTCGGTTCCGTAGAAGCCGTACTCGAGGAAGCCGGCGCTGGTGCCGGCGAGACCGATGCGGGCATCGCGGACGTCCCGTGCCCAACGATAGGCGGAGTCGAGGTGCATCCCTGGAATCGCCGTTGCCGGATCGTCGTTGAGGTAACGCGCGCGCAGGTAGTCGCGCTGCACCGGATAACCGATCGCCATCGTCGCCAGCGCGAGCGCAGCGAAGCCGCCGGCGACGAGAGCAGTCGAAGCACCTCGGCGGCGCGCCAGTACCAGCCCCAACGGAACGAGCACGGCAAGCAGGACGACCAGCCAAGCAAAGAGACGATCGGGATCGCGCAACACCGCGTCCGGGCGGTCCGTAACCAGCCAGACGAGCAAGAAAGCGCCAAACAGCCCCCACTGCCCCAGGCCCCGGGAGGGGGGAGGCGGGGCGGGGGCGCGTGCGAGGGCCAGGGCTGGCGGCAGGAGCGCCAGGCCAGCAAGCAGGGCCGGGATCGCGTAACGGATGTTGATCGCGAAGCCGACCGGAGCGCCCTCGGCGCCAGCCGCGCTGAACGGCGTGAACAGATAGGCAAACAGACCGAACAGCGTCACCCCGCCGAGCCAGCGCAAAAGGCGATTGCGGTTCTGCAGGACGGCAAGCAGGGCGCCGGCGATCGCCGCCCCGACGACCAGCGGCCAGAGCAGACCAAGGCCCTGATGCAGGCCGGGGGCGAAGTAGTCGCGCCAAACGCCGGTGTCGGTCGCATAGTGGACGATGCTGAAGTCGGGCCGGGCGCTCTGAAGGCGCTCGGGATGTGGCAGCGAGATCGGTCCCATGCCCTCTATCTGCGGCAGCGGGTTGCCGGCGGCGATCAGGTTGCGCAGGTACCAGTAGCCGCCGCCGGCCAACGCCGGCAAAAGCCACCATCCGGCAGCCGCGCGACGGCGGCCGGCGGGCGCCAAGACGACGACGGCAACAGCGAGCGCGACGGCCATCGCCACGGCGGTCGACTTGGTCCCGACGGCCAACCCAGCCGCCAGGCCGGCTGCTGCGAGTGGCCAGCCGAGGGAGATCGAGGTCTGCGGCCGCTGCATCGCCCAAGCGTTGACCAGGATCGCGATCGCCGCCAGCAGCAATGCGGCTGCCATCAGGTCGTTCTTGGCGGCGCCGGGCTCGCGCACGACCAGCGTGTGGCACTCCAGCAGGACGGCCACAGCCACGACGGTGAGCGGCCCACGCCCGTATGGCCTGCCGATGCACCACGCAGCCAGGAACGCCATCGCCAACCAGCCGAAGTTGAGGAACAGCGACAGCGTGTCCCGCCCCGCCAGCAGGATCCCGGTCGCGTGCAGCAGCTCGGAGTTCTGCGGGAAAAACCAGAGCGTGTAGACGGTCTCGGTGTGATGGAAGGCGGTTACCGAGTGGGTCTGCGCGATGTCCGCCGCGAACGGCAGGTGGTACCAGAGCGAATCGAAGTTGAAGATGCCTCGGCTGAGGGCGTCTTTGGCGGTTAGGCCCCAGTGGGCGAACGTCACGGCGACGACGGCGATCGCGATCAGGGACATGAGCGCGTGGCTGTCGAGGCGGGACGTGAGCGCTTGGCCGGGGGGTCCTTGGGGCGGTTGGGGGGGCTCGCCTTGCCCTTCGCGCTCCTCCGGGTGGAGGGACTTCGCGCCTTCAGGGTTCAAGCCTTGCCTTCCGGAGCCTGCGGGCGGCGGAGAACCCCCCCAACCGCCCCTTCCCCCCCGAGAGGCGTTTTTGGTCCACAGCCACACACCCAGGGTGAGCAGGAGAGCTGAAGCGACGAGGGTTCCGGCGTAGAGGAGGCTGAAGATGCCGAGTAGCTCGGATAGCCAGATGAGGAGCGCGACGGCGAGGACGGCCTCTACGAGGCGAGCTGGCGGGCCCTGCCAGGCTGGGATGAGCTTCTGGCGTAGGCGGTAGGCCGAGAAGGCCAGGGAGAGGGTTAGTGCTGCCAGGAGGGCCGCACTGAGGATGTAGTGGCCCGTGCTAACCACGGGGTGCTCCCTGGGCCGGCGCTAGCCGCCGAGACCCTGGATGACCAGGGGTCGCTCGCCTTCGCCGATCATGCCTTGGGATCTTGCCTTGCGGGCGATGGTGATCGGATCTTCGGCGGTCTGGATGCGGTGGTGCAGGCGCTTGTTCTCGCGCAGCATCTCGTGGAACTCGGCTTTGGCGGCGGTCGTCGCCGTGTAGGTCTTGACGAAGTCGATCGCCGGGTTGAGGTACGAGTAGAGGACGGCGGCGAGAACGAGGGTCAGGGCGATCCGCCCGACGCGGTCCCAGCGGATGCGGCTGCCACCCCGCCGTGCAGCCGGCCTGCGGCGGGCTGCCGGACGGCGTTTGGGCGTGGCTGCGGTCCTGCGTGCCGGCCGGGAGCGGGCTGCCATGCCCGGTCCTACGCGACCGAGCCTGGAATTCCTGCATTCAGCCGGGGCGCTGGGCGAATGCCTGCAGGCCTGGGAATTCTGCAGAATCTCCAAGCTCTTCCTCTATCCGCAGCAGGCGGTTGTACTTGGCGACACGGTCCGAGCGCGAGGGGGCTCCGGTCTTGATCTGGCCGGCGCCGGTGGCAACCGCCAGATCGGCGATCGTCGTGTCCTCGGTCTCGCCGGAACGGTGCGAGATGACGGCGGTGTAGCCAGCCTCTCGGGCGATGCGGATCGCCTCCAGGGTCTCGCTGAGGGTGCCGATCTGGTTCACCTTGACGAGGATCGAGTTGCCGACCGCCAACTCGATCCCGCGGCGCAGTCGCTCGGGGTTGGTGACGAAGAGGTCGTCGCCGACCAGCTGCACGTGCTCGCCGAGCCGCTCGGTCAGGAGTCTCCAGCCGTCCCAGTCCTCCTCGTCCATGCCGTCCTCGATCGAGACGATCGGGTAGCGCGAGCAGGCGTCCTGCCAGTAGGCGGCCATCTCCTCCGAGGAGAGCGTGCGGCCCTCGTGCCTGAGTACGTAGGCGCCGCCCTCGAAGACCTCGCTGGTCGCCGGATCAAGAGCGATGAAGACGTCGGCGCCTGGCTTGTAGCCGGCCGCCTCGACGCCGGCCAGAACGGCCTGCAGAGCTGCCTCGTTGGACTCCAAGTCGGGGGCGAAGCCGCCCTCGTCGCCGACCGCAGTCGAGAGGCCCTTGGAGGCGAGGCTCCCCTTGAGGGCGTGGAAGACCCCGGCACCGACCCGCAGGCACTCCGAGAAGCTGTCTGCCCCCGCCGGCACCACCATGAACTCCTGGAAGTCGACCGAGTTGTCGGCGTGGGCACCGCCGTTCAGCACGTTCATCATCGGCACCGGCAGTAGCCGCGGCTCGCCGCCACCGTAGAGCTCGGCCAGGTAGCGGTAGAGCGGCTGCCCGGAGTCGGCGGCGGCTGCCTTGGCGACGGCAAGCGAGACGCCGAGGATCGCGTTGGCGCCGAGCCGGCCCTTGTTGGGCGTGCCGTCCAGCTCGATCATCGTCTCGTCGAGCGCCCCCTGCTCGGCCGCCCGGGCACCGCGCAGGGCGGCCGCGATCTCCTCGTTGACGTTGACCACGGCCCGCGAGACGCCCTTGCCCGCCCAGACCTCACCGCCGTCGCGCAGCTCGACCGCCTCGAACTCGCCGGTCGAGGCCCCAGATGGAACCGCCGCGATGCCGCGTGCACCCGACTCGAGCGTGACCTCGACCTCGACGGTCGGGTTGCCTCGCGAATCGAGGATCTGACGCGCTCGAATGGAGGCGATGGCGCTCACGGGCGCGCCAGTCTATCGACGGCCGTCGTCTTCGCCGGGGCTATTCAGATTCGGAGGGCGCTTCTTCCGGCGGTGGCGCTTCTTCCGGCGGTGGCGCTTCGCCGCCTTCCGACGGTGGCGCAGCACCTTCGGGCAGTGGCGCGCCTTCTTCCGCGCCTTCTTTTTCTTCGCCAACCGGCTGCGGGCGCTGGGCGAGCGGTTTGCCGGTGGGTTCGAGCGGCGTGACGGTTCCCGGCAGGGCCGGGATCAGTTGGAAGACCGGCGCCGGGCAGGCTTCCGGCAGGCCGCCTTTTGGATCCGCTTCGTAGCAGCCTTCAGGCGCCGTCGCGGGGTGGCCGCTGCCCTTGAAGTTGGCGCAGCGTTCGCTCGTGTATTCGGAGGCACAGAAGGTCCGGTTCCGCCACTTCTCGTTGAAGTTTGCGACGAAGGTCGTGAAGTATTCCTGTTCGAGGCGCTGCGCCAGCGTGCTCTGGATCTGCGATTCGACGGTTTTCAGTTCCTGGACGCTTTCCGGCGTCGAATTCTCGACCTCGAAGACGTTGTATTTGCCTTCGGCCTTGATCGGGCCTTCGACCTGGCCTTCGGGCGTGCTGAAGAAGGCGGCCTTCAGCGGTCCTTTGAGCGATTCTTCGGTCACGCCCCGTTGCAAGCCGCCAGTTCCCTTGGTGGCCTGTTCTTCCGAGTACTTCTTGGCGATCTTTCCCCAGTTCTTCGCCGTGTCGTCTTTGCTCAGCGCAGCGAGCGCTTCTTCAGCCTGCTCGCGGTCTTTGTTGACGACGACGCGGACGTCGCGGCTTGCTTTCTGCGTGAACTGGGTCGCCTTGGCCGCTTCGTAGTAGTCCTCGATTTCGCTCTGGCTCGGCTGCGGCGTGTCTGCTTTCAGCTTTTCCTGCAGCTCAGTGCTGAGTTTCTGCAGCTTGACACGCTGCATGACGTCCGCTTGCGTGTACTTGGCTTCTTTGAGGAATTTCTGGTATTCGGCCTCGGTTTTGAAGTTTTCCTTTTTCAGTTTCTTGAATTCTTTTTCGACTTCCTCGTCGCTGATTTCGACGCCTTCTTCGCGCCCCAGGCCTTCCAGCCAAATCGGTTCGAAGAGGCTGCCAAGCGCCGTTTCCTTCAGTTCTTCGTACTGTTTTTCTCCCGGCTTCGGCGGTTTTTTCTGGCCCGCCTGGGCCGCCGCCTGTTCGAGCGCGTGATCGAAGTCGGCCTGCGTGATGTCACCGCTATCGCCCGGAGTGTCCTGAATCAGCGCGATGTTGCCGGACGGAATGCTGGGGTCGCCGAGCCCGTCGACTACGGCGACCACCAGGAAGAGAACCGCGAAGAGGGCGCCGAAGATGAGCGCCGCGCGCCGGCGCGCAGCCAGGGGCTTGGAGGGGCCCCGTTTGGCGCCGCTGCCTCCCTTACGACTCGCGCGTCTCCCCTGATCCGGACTCACGGAGCTGGGAGCATATCTTTTTCGACTAAATTCGAGCTCAACGCCTCGCGCAGCGCTCCGGCCATCGCCAGCACGGCGGCGAGCCGGGCTCCGGGCTCGGCCGGGACCTGGACCGAGGCGGTCTGCTCACGCCACACGTACCGGGCCCCCTCCAAGCCCTTACGCAGCGCGGTCGCCTGCTCTGAGTCGAGCGCAACCCCGACCACGCTGAGCCGGCCGCCACGCAACTCGACGCCGCGCGCGCCGGCCTGGCGCAACTCGATCCGTGCCCGCTGCAAAGCCAGCAGGTTCTCGGCCTCTGGTGGCAGGGGACCGAAGCGATCGGCCAACTCGTCGCGAATCGCCCGCAACTCGCCGGTCGAGCGGGCCGCGACGACGCGCCGGTGGACGTCGATCTTCGCCGCCTCGAAGGGGATGAAGGCGGCCGGAAGGTAGGCATCGACCGGCACGTCGAAGCGCAGTGGCTCCGGCGTCTCCTCGCCTGCCTCCCCGCTGGCAGCGGCCTCGGCCACCGCCTCGTCGATCATCTGGCAGTAGAGCTCAAAGCCGACCGCGGCGACGTGGCCCGACTGCTCGTCCCCGAGCAGGTCGCCGGCGCCGCGGATGTCGAGATCCCGCATCGCGATCTTGAATCCGGAGCCCAACTCGGTGTGATCGGCGAGGGTCGAGAGCCGCGCCGCCGCCTCCTCGGTCAGCGACTCCGCCGACGGGTAGAGGAGGTAGGCGAAGGCCCGCTCGCGCGAGCGCCCCACCCTGCCCCGTATCTGGTATGCCTGGGCCAAGCCAAGGCGATCGGCACGCTCGACGATTAGCGTGTTGGCGGTGGGAATGTCGAGGCCCGACTCGATGATCGTGGTCGTCACCAGGCAGTCGGCCTCGCCGCGCAGAAAGCCCATCATCGTGTCCTCGAGCTCGGCCTCCTCCATCTGGCCGTGAGCAATCGCAACCCGCGCCTTCGGCGCCAGCGAGCGCAACCGTTCCGCCATCTCCGGCAGGCTGTCTATCCGGTTGTGGAGGAAGAAGGCCTGGCCGCCGCGCTCCAGCTCGCGCTCGATCGCCCGCTGCACCAGGTCCTCGTCATACGGGCCGACGTAGGTGCGAACCGGGCGGCGGCCCTCGGGCGGCGTCTCGATCGTCGAGATGTCGCGCAGCCCGGCGAGGCTCATCTGCAGGCTGCGCGGGATCGGCGTCGCCGAGAGCGCCAACACGTCGACCTTCAGCTTGAGCTGGCGCAACAGCTCCTTCTGCTTGACACCGAAACGCTGCTCCTCGTCGAGGACCAGGAGGCCGAGATCCTTTGCGCGGACATCACGGGAGAGCAGTCGGTGGGTGCCGATCAGGATGTCGACCTGGCCCGCCTCGAAGCGTTTCAGCACCGCCTTGACCTCGGCCGGCTTGCGAAGGCGCGAAACCCAGTCGAGCGTGAAGGGCAGGTCGGCGAGACGCTCGCCGAAGGTGCCGAAGTGCTGCTGAGCGAGGATCGTGGTCGGCGCCAGCACCATCACCTGCTTGCCGTCGGAGGCCGCCTTGACCGCGGCACGCAGCGCCACCTCGGTCTTGCCGAAGCCGACGTCGCCGCAGACCAGCCGGTCCATCGGCTGCTCGGACTCCATGTCGCCCTTGACCGCCTCGATCGCTTCGAGCTGGTCGGCAGTCTCGCGATAGGGGAAAGCGGACTCCATCTGGATCTGCCACTCGCCGTCGGGAGGGAAGGCGTGCCCCTTGCGGGTGCGGCGCTCGGCGTAGAGGTTGAGCAGCTCGCCGGCCAGGGCGCCGGCGGCGCGACGGGCGCGGGCCTTCATGTTCTGCCAGCGCTTGCCCCCCAGCGCCGAGAGCGCCGGTTCGGCGCCGGCGCCGACGTAGCGGCTCAGCTTGGCGAGCTGGTCGGTGGGGACGTAGACGCGATCCTCGCCCTTGTATTCGAGGTAGAGGTAGTCGCGGGTGACGCCGCCGACCTCGCGCGTCTCGAAGCCGGCGAAACGAGCGACACCGTGGTCCTCGTGGACGACGTAGTCGCCGACCCGCAGATCGCTGAAGGCGAGGCGGCCGCGGGCGGCACCCGGTGCCGCCTCGGCGGCACGGCGGCGGCGGTGGACGAGGCGGCGGAAGGGGTAGACCGCAAGCCGCAGCTCGGGGCTGACGAAGCCCTCGCGCAGTCGCGCCTCGGCGAAGGTCAGGCCCGGCTCGGGCGAGAGGCGGCCGCCATCGAGCAGACTGGCATCGAGCCGCTCGAGGCCATAGCGCGAGCGCTCCGCCTCCCCCCGGCTGTCGAAGGCGACGACGGTGCGGTAGCCGGAGCGGATGAGTTTCTGCAACTCGGCCTCGGCCTCGGCGACGCTGCGCGCCGGCGACTCGGCGCGGGCAGCCCGGAAGGCGCTCTCCTCGCCATCGCCGGCGCCGGTAAGCGAGAGGAGCGCGCGAGCGGCGAGTGGCGCGGCGACGTCGACGTAGAGGTGTTTGGCATCCTCGGCGTGCAGCGCCGCCGTAGCGTCCTCCCAGTGGTCGCGCAGCGCCGGCTCGATCTCCTCCGCAGCGACGAGGATCGTCGCCGCCGTCTCGGGAACGAGGTCGAGCGGCGGCCCGAAGCGGTCCAGCGGCAGCGCCTCGGCGGCGCTGGGCGCCTCCTCCCCCTTTTCGGCAGCTTCCATCGCCGCCAGCTCGGCCAGTTCGCGGTGCTCTGCGTCGAGCTCGGCGGCCGGCGCCAACTCGACCCGCTCGGCCTCTCCGAGCGAGCGCTGAGTGAAGGTCGAAAACCAGCGCATCGACTCAATCTCGTCGCCGAACAGCTCGATCCGCACGGCGCGCTCCTCGGTGGCCGGGAAGGCGTCGAGGATGCCACCCCGCATCGCGAACTGGCCACGCCCCTCGACCTGCTCGACTCGCTCATAGCCGGCTGCGACCAGGTCGCGGGCGACTGCCTCCGGCTCGATCTCCTCACCGCGGGTGAGGGCGAAGCCGGCCGGACGCAGCGAGGCGTCCGGTACCGCCTCGGCGAGCGCGGTCGCGCTCGCGACGACCACCGCGTCCGGCTCGCGGTGCAACGCCTCCAGCGCATCGATCCGCAGGCCGACTAGGTGCGGCGGGGGCGTCACGTGCGAGGCGTAGCCGGTACCGCGCGACGGGTAGAGGCGAACCCGGCGGGGGGCCAGGTAGGCGCGCAGGTCGGCGGCCAGATCGCGGGCCGAGCGGTCGTCGGCGCTGACCAGCAGCGCCGGGCGGCCGGCCAAGCCGCGGTCGTCCTCGAGCAGCGTCGCCAGCAGCAGCGGGCGCAGCGTCGCCGAGGCGGCAACCGTCTCCTCCTCACCTCCGCCGGCCGCGCGCAGGCGGCCGGCGAGCGCGTGCAAGCGCTCGTCCTCGGCGGCGAGCTCGATCAGCGGGCGCAGGCTCATCGGGCGCGAACGGCGGCGATCGTCTCGCGCAGCGTCTGGCGGGCGTCGTGATGCGGCATCCAGTGCAGCTTGCGGCGGGCGCGGGTGGTGTCCATCAACACCGGCCGGCGGACCGTCTCGATCCAGGCCGCCTCATCGGGTAGGAAGGGCATCAGGGCGACCGCCTCGGCGGCTGCGCCGACGGCCAGTTGCGGCGCCGGCACCGCGTGCCAGCCCAACTCATGGGCGAGGTCGGAGACCGTCAACTCGCCGGGGCCGGCGAGGTTGTAGACGCCGGGCTCGCCGTGGCCAAGCACGGCGGCCGCGAGCGCCGCGGCGACGTCGTCCTGGTGGACGAGCTGGAATGGGACACCCGGGTCGGGCAGGACCGGGCGCAACTCGGGCACGCGGCCGAGCGCCCAGCGCAGCGGGCCGGGGATCCGCTTGCCCAGCGCCAGCAACGGGACGAGGTCGAGCAGTAGGGTCGCGTCGGGACCAGCGACGATGCAGGGACGGAAGACGTAGGCGTCGACGTCGGTATCCGCCAGCACCGCTGCCAGCTCCTTCTCGACGGCGGCCTTGTGGGCGGAGTAGGGATGGCGCTCGGTCCCCTTTGCCGGCTCGTCCTCGTCGATCAGCGTCGGCAACGAGCGGTGAAAGCCGTAGGCGGCCACCGAGGAGGTGTAGACAAGCCGCTTGGCGCCGGCGGCGAGAGCCGCTTCGAAGACGTTGCGCGAGCCACTCAGGTTGATCTCCCGCGTCTCTCCCCTCCCGGCAATGATCGCGAAGGCGAGGTGGACGACCACGTCGGCGCCGTCGACCAGGTCGGCCACAGCCTCGGGGTCAAGGATGTCGCCCCGCCGGTACTCGACCTTCTGCCAGCCGAGCACGTTGGGGTCGAAGTAGCTGCGCGCCATGCCGACAACCCGCTCGACCTCCGGCATCCGCTCGAGCGCCGCAATGAACGGCGTGCCGATCTCCCCAGTGGGGCCGGTAACGGCAACGGTCAGCATCTGCGGGATTCTTCCAGCTACGTGCCGGGAGTTAGACACCACTGAGGGCGCTCAATCACCGGCACGTCTACGGAGCGAACGCCGCTAGTTGTTGGCGCCGCCGTAGGGGAGCCCCGGTCCCGTGCGCTGCCACTCCACCTGCTGCTCACCCTCGGCGCGGGAGCGACCCTCGATGTCGTCCCACTCGTGCAGCATGCGCTTCAGGCGGGCGACGGCCTCGGGCGGGTGTGCGGCGACGGCGGTGGCCAGCTCCAAAGCCGCCTCCTCGGTGCCGGCCGCCGGCGCGACGCGGTTGACGAGGCCGAGCCGCAACGCCTCGTCGGCGCCGACGGTGCGCGAGCTGAGCAGCAGGTACTTGGCGGTGGCCAGGCCGCAGAGGCTGACCAGGCGGGCCGGGCCGACCGGGACGCCGAGCGCGGCGCCGGGGAAGCGCAGCCGCAGGTTGGCACCGCCGACCCGCATGTCGCAGGCGACGGCGATCTCGGCGCCGCCGCCGACGACGTCGCCATGGCAGGCGGCGACGGTCGGCTTCGGGAAGCCCACGATCGCGTCGTAGAGATCGGCAAAGAGCTGCATGCGGCGCACCTTGCCCTCCTCGTCGAGTTGCTCGCGGACGTCGGCGCCGGCCGAGAGGCCCATCTGGTCGGAGGAGGAGATGACGACGACGCGGACCGCCTCGTCGCCGCGCGCCACCGCGAGGTGCTCGAGCATCTCCAGCAGCATCTGCGTGTCGATCGCGTTACGCGCCTCGGGCCGCTCGAGGCGCAGCAGGGCGATGCCCTTCTCGTCGACTTCGTAGGAGGTCCGCTCAGCGCTCATCGGCCGGAGAACCTAACCGCTCGACTAGCCGCTCGGCTTCCTCGGCGGCGCGGACGATCAGCGCCTCGACATCCGATTTCGGCTCACGGAAGCGCCCCAGCACGTAGGCGGAGACGACCTCGGGGTCCGTCGATTCCGGCCGGCCGACGCCGACCCGCACACGCCAGAAGTCGGTGGAGCCGAGGCCACGCTTGAGGCTCTTGAGGCCGTTGTGCCCGGCGAGGCCGCCGCCGAGGCGGGCCTGCACCTCGCCGAAGGGCAGGTCGATCTCGTCGTGGAGGACGACGACGCGGTCGAGCGGCGCCTTCAGCGAGCCGCGCGCCGGTCCGGCCGAGTCGCCGGATGCGTTCATATAGATCTGCGGCAGGAGGATCGCGACGCGAGGGCCGCCGGGCCGCGTCCGCCCTTCGGCGATCAGGCCGCCAAAGCGCTTCTTGGCGCGCGGCAGATCCCAGCGGCGCGACAGCTCGGCAGCCACCTCGAAGCCGGCGTTGTGGCGGCTGCCGGCGTGCTCGGCCCCGGGGTTACCGAGACCGACGATCAGGATCCGGTCGCCCCCCTCACCCTCTCCCTCGCCGCGGGCGGCACGGCGGCGAAAAATCGACAGCGGCTACTCCCCGCCGTCGCCGGAGTTGCCCTCGGCCTCCTCGGCGCCCTCCTCGGCGGCCGGGGCCTCGCCCTCCTCGCCGACCAGCTCGGCCTCCTCCTCGACGGCGGGCTCGGGCTCCTCTTCGACGCGGGGCGGCGAGAGGGTCGCGATCGTGACCTCCTCGAGCTCCTCGGCGACGAACTTGACGCCTTCGGGGACGGGTACGGAAGAGAGCTGAAGCGTGTCGTTGATCTCCATCGCCGAGACGTCGGCGACGAGCCGCTCGGGTATCTCGGTCGGCAGCGCTTCGACGGTGATCTCGCGGGTGACGTGCTCGAGCACGCCGCCGCCTTTGACCCCGGGTGCGACCTCGGCGCCCTCCAACTCGATCGCGACCTCGGCCTGGATCGCTTCGTCGAGCTTCACCTCCTGCAGGTCGATGTGCTGAAGGCTGCCGCGCACCGGGTGCAGCTGCTGCTCCTTGACGACCACCGGGACGGCTTTGGAGCCCTCCACCTCGAGGTCGAAGAGCGCGGCTCCGGTTGCCAGCACGGTGCGGACGTCGCGTTCGGCGACCTGGAAGGGGCGCGCCTCGGCGCCGCCGCTGTAGACGACGCCGGGAACCAGGCCACCGCCACGCAGGCGGCGGGAGCTGCGCGAGCCGAACTCCGCGCGGGGAGCGGCCATGAGCTTTTCGCGTCCACGAGCCATCGGACGGGAGAGGATAGAGAAACGGCCTGGCCGCAGGCTTGTGGCAACCTTGCGGCGTGGCAGGCGATTCGAAGATTCCCAAAGGCCGCGTGCGACGCTCGGCCAAGCTCGGCTCGATCGTCGGCATGCAGGGGGCCCGTTACGCGGGAACCAAGGCGACCAACGTCGCCCGCTCGGAGGAGAGCGGCAAGGAGAAGCTCGAGCAGCGCCACCTGGAGACGGCGATGAAGATGGTCGGCGCGCTCGGGCAGATGAAGGGTGCGGCGATGAAGCTCGGCCAGTTCGCCTCCTTCATCGACACCGAGTTCATCCCCGAGGAGTACCGCGAGATCTACCAGGAGCAGCTCGCCAAGCTGCGCACCGACGCTCCGGCAATGCCCTGGGAGAAGGTCGAGAAGGTGCTGCTCGAGGAGTACGACGGCGAGCCGGTCTCCGAGCTGTTCGCAGAGTTCGATCAAGAGGCATTCGCCGCCGCCTCGATCGGCCAGGTGCACCGGGCCGAGCTGATCGACGGGCGTCGCGTCGCGGTCAAGATCCAGTACCCGGGGATCGCCGAGGCGCTCGACGCCGACCTGCGCAACGCCGGCACGCTGGTGCGGCTTGCCCGCGCGCTCGCTCCGGGCCTCGACGCGAAGGCGATCGCCCACGAGATCCGCGAGCGGGTGATGGAGGAGCTCGATTACGAGTACGAGGCGCAGAACCAGCGCACCTTCGCGCGCGCTTACCGCGACCACCCCTTCATCTACGTGCCGGAAGTGATCACCCGCCTCTCGCGCCGTCGCGTCCTCGTCACCGAGTTCGTCGAGGGGATGGGCTTCGAGCAGATCAAGGAGCTCCCACACGAGGAGCGCAGCCGCTTCGGCGAGATCGTCTTCCGCGGCAGCCTTGGCTCGATCTACAACCTGCAGCACTTCAACGCCGACCCCCACCCCGGCAACTACCTGCTGATGGCGGACGGGCGCGTCGCCTTCCTCGACTTCGGCATGACCAAGAAGCTCGACCGCGAGCAGATCGTGCTCGAGCAGCGCGCTTTCGACGCCGCGTCGCGCGACGATCCCGAGGCCTTTCGCGAGGCCCTGCACGATCTCGGCTTCGTCAAGAACCCGTCGAAGCTGGATGCCGAGCGGCTGATGGACCACATGCGCGCGGTCGGGGGCTGGTACGTCGAGGACCGGGAGATCGAGATAACCCCAAAACGGGTGATGAAGATCATCGAGTCGACCAACGACCCCCGCTCGGAGTACTACGACCTGATGCGGCGCGAGTCGATCCCGGCCGACGAGCTGATGGGGCGACGGATGGAAATCGGCGTCGTCGCCGTACTCGGCCAGCTCCGCGCCAAGCGCAATTGGCACCGGATCTTCCGCGAGTGGGTCTACGCCGATCCGCCGGCGACCGAACTGGGGGAGCAGGAATGGGAGTACTTCGAGCAAAGAGGGATCCAGAGAGCCCCGGGACTGGCAACCACCTCGTGAGGGGAGCGAAACGATGAGCAGGATCAGACGCGGTTGGGCGTTGACGAAGAAGAGCTGGGCGCTGCTGAACGAGCATCGCTCGCTGATCCGCTTCCCGCTGTACGGGGCGGTCGCAACGACCCTGCTGGGAATCGTCTTCCTCGGCCCGGGCCTCTACCTGCTGGACCAGGACAGCCTCGGCGGTGCGATCCCGCTGCTGGTGATCGGCGTCTACGTGCTCAGCGTCGTCGGCTTCTACTTCAGCGTCGGCCTCGCCGCCTGCGCCGACCTGATCTTCCGCGGGCAGGAGGCGACGGTCGCCGACGGACTCGCCGTTGCCCGCGAGCGCTTCAGCCAGATCTGCGGCTGGGCGGCGATCTCGACCGCGATCAGCGTCGTGATGGGCGTGCTAGAGAACCAAGGCGGGATCGGCGGCCAGATCGCCGCGCGCCTGGTCGGCATGGCCTGGTCGCTGGTCACCTTCCTGGCGGTCCCGGTGATCGCAATCGAGGGCACCGGGCCGATCGAGACGCTGAAGCGCTCTGCGGCGATGTTCCGCCAGCGCTGGGGCCAGCAGATCACCGGCAACCTCGCGATCGGCGGCGCCGTCTTCCTGCTCGGCGTGCTGCCCTCGGCGATCGTCGTCGCGATCGGCATCGTGATCTGGGCCTCGGCCGGCTTCGTCGGCGCAGTGCTGGTGGTCGTCGGCGCGATCGGCCTGGCGATCTCGCTGCTGATCAGCAACGCCCTGAGCGGGATCTTCGGGGTCGCCCTCTACCGCTACGCGCTCGACGGCGAGGCGGTCGGCGGCTTCACCGCCGAGGAGCTCGAGTCGGCCGTGCGCGCCAAACGCGGCCGCAACGCCCCGCCGACCGCCACCCCCGGCACCGTCTGAAATCGCCGCATCCGACATTGACCCCAGCGGGGTGGGGTCAATGTCGGATGCGCTCGAACAGGCGCGGGTCGTTGGAGCAGATGCCGGTGACGCCCGCGGCCACGAGCTTGCGCATGCGGGGGAGGTCGTCGACAGTCCAGGCGATCAGCTCGACCCCGGCGGCCCGGGTGACCCCGGCCAGGCGGCGAGTGACGATCGGGTGGTAGACCCACATCGCCTCGACCCCCAGTTGCGGCAGTGCCCGGGTAGCGATCGCCGGCAGGCGGTGGCGCATCGCGACCAGCGCCGCCAGCATCGGCGCCCGCGCCCAGCGCTTCGAGGCCCAGTCGCGGGTCACTTTCGGATAGGTCCAGCCGCGCCGCAGCTCCGGCTCCAGCTCACGGATCCGGGCCAGAGTCGAGAGCTCCATCGTCGAGACCATCGCCCGGCTGAGCAGGTCGCGCTCGCGCACTGCGGCGGCGATCTCCTCCTCGCGGCCGGCGAGCTTGACGTCGAGGTCGATCTCGACTCGGTCGAGCGGCGGCTCGAGGAAGGCGTCGAGCACTTCATCGAGGGTCAACGGCCGGCGCCGTTCGGCGTCGTGCCAATCGTGGGCGACGACGAGCGAGGCGCGCTCGGCGGCGGCGATCCGCGGGTGGCCGTCGCGGGTCCAGAGAACGTCGAGCTCGATCGTGTCGACGCCGGCGGCGACCGCGGCGCGGAAGCTCTCCAGGGTGTTCCCGAGGGCGATCAGGTCGGCACCTTTGTGGCCGACCAGGCGGAGGCCGTCAGGCATCAGAAGAGCTGATTCTCTCCCGCGAAGATCTCAGACACGGAGTCGTCGGTGAAGATGCGGCGGATCGAGTCGGCGAAGGTCGTCGCGGTCGAGAGGACCGTGATGTTGTCGGGGGCACCGGGGCGCAGCGGGATCGTGTCGGTGACGACGATCCGCTCGATCGCCGAGTCGGCGAGCCGTTCGTAGGCGGGGCCGGAGAAGACGCCGTGCGTGGCGCAGGCGATGACCCGCGCCGCGCCCTCGTCGAGCACGGTCTGGGCGGCGGCGCAGAGCGTCCCGGCGGTGTCGATCATGTCGTCGACGAGGACCGCGGTCTTGCCCTTCACGTCGCCCACCACGTAGCCGATCTCGGCGACCTGCTGGGCGGGCCGCTCCTTCTCCATGACTGCCCAGTGGGTGCCGATTCGGCGGGCGAAGTTGCGCGCCGTCTTCACCCGGCCGGCGTCGGGCGAGACGATCACCAACTCCTCGCTCAGTTCCTGGTCGGCGAACCACTGGGTCAGCATCGGCATCGCCGTCATGTGATCCACCGGCACGTGGAAGAAGCCCTGCACCTGGCCGGCGTGCAGGTCCATGGTCAGGACGCGGTCGGTGCCGACCCCCTCCAGGCACTTGGCGACGATGCGGGCCGAGATCGGCTCGCGCGGCGCCGACTTCTTGTCCTGGCGGGCGTAGCCGTACCAAGGCAGCACGGCGATGATCCGGTGGGCGGAGGCGCCCTGCGCCGCGTCGATCATCGTCAGCAGCTCGACCAGGGCGTCGTTGGGCGTCATCTCGCTCTGCTCGTTGGCGCAGGTCGATTGCACGATGAAGACGTCGGCGCCGCGGATCGACTCCTCGTAGCGGCAGTAGACCTCGCCGTTGGCGAAGGTCTTGAGCGTCACCTGACCGATGTCGAGGCCAAGCTTGCCGGCGACTTTGGCCGCCAGCTCCATCGAGCTGCGGCCGCCGAAGACCATCATTCGCTTCGAGTAGTCGTGCGGGATGGCCGTCGGCGCCACCTCGGGACTCTGCTCGATCGTGCTCACGAATCCTCCTCGCGCGCTTGCGCGGCCTTGCGGGCCGCGAAGCCCTCGATGTTCCGCTGGTCGTTCTCGCTCACGGCAAGCGCCCCCTCGGGGACGTCCTTCTTGATCACTGCCCCGGCGCCAGTGTAGGCGGCGTCCCCGACTTCTACAGGTGCGATCAGCATCGTGTCAACGCCCAGCCGGGCGCCCTCGCCGATGATCGTGCGGTTCTTGCGGAAACCGTCGTAGTTGGCGGTGATCGTGCCGGCGCCGAGGTTGCTGCCAGCGCCAACGTCGGCGTCGCCTACATAGGCCAGGTGGGGCACCTTGGCCCCCTCGCCGACGTGCGAGTTCTTGATCTCGACGAAGGTGCCGGCCTTGGCGCCGGGGTCGAGCTGGGTGCCGGGGCGCAGATAGGCGAAGGGCCCGACACTGCAGCCGTCGAGCACCTCGCACTGGACCAGATAGGAGTGCGGCACGGCCACGTCCGCGCCGAGGCTGGTGTCGATCAGCGTGGTCAGCGGGCCGACCGTCGAGCCGGCGCCGACGGTCGTGGCGCCGCGCAGGCTGGTGCCGGGCTCGATGCGGGCGTCGGCGGCGATCTCGACGCCCGCGTCGACCCAGGTGGAGGCGGGGTCGACGACGGTGACACCGGCCAGCATGTGCCGTTCGAGGAGGCGGCGGCGGCCCTCGGCCTCTGCCGCAGCCAGCTCCACCCTGTTGTTGACGCCCATCGTCACCGCGAAATCGTCGGCGAGATGACCGGCGACGAAATGACCAGCCTCGCGCAGGGCCGCGAAGACGTCGGTCAGGTAGTACTCGCCCTGCGCGTTGTCGCTGGACAGTCCGGCCAGGGCCTCGGCAAGCGGGCCGGCATCGAAGGCGTAGGTGCCGGCGTTGATCTCACGGATCGCCAGCTCCTCGGCGCCAGCGTCGCCGTCGGCTTTTGCCTCGACAACGCGCTCGATCTGGCCATCGGCGTCGCGGATGACGCGGCCGTAGGACCCTGGGTCTTCGAGCTCGATCGTCATCATCGTCGCCGCAGCGTCCGAGGCGACGTGAGCATCGAGGAAGTCGGAGACGATCTCCGCGGAGATCAGCGGATGGTCGCCGGAGAGGACGAGCACGGTCTCGGCCTCCTCGATCAGCGGCAGCGCGGCACGCACGGCCCCCCCGGTGCCGTCGGACCGCGGCTGGACCACCGTCTCGACTCCGTCGGGCAAGGCGGTCGAGATGTCGATTCCGGGCGAGACGATCGCGGCGACGCGACCGGCACCGGCCTCGCGAGCGGCGAGGATCGGCCAGGCGACCAGCGGTCGCCCGCAGACGGGATGCAGCATCTTCGGCGTCGCGGAACGCATGCGCGTTCCCTCGCCCGCCGCCATGACAAGAGTCAGAGGCGAACTCACTCAGGGATCGTAATAGGGGGAGGAGGAGCAGGGGGCCCCCTTCCGGTTGCTGGGTTTTCGCCACCAGCAGTGGGGGAGGGCCTGGGGGGTTCCCCTCTCGACCGCTGGGTTTTTCGCCTTGCGCGCAGCGCCTCTCGCTGAGTGGTCTGTGCGAAAAACAGGACGCCGCGACCGAGAAGGGAACCCCCCAGGCCCTCCTCACAAGCCGCCGAGCTCGTTGGGAGGGGTGGGGTACCCCTGGAGCGCGCGGCGTCCTGTTTTCGCCCCACCAGCCCAGCGAGAGCGGCGACCTCTCCTGGCGAAAACCCAGCAAGCGGAAGGGGTGCCCCACCCCCTCCCCCAGCTCAGGAGCGAGCTAGGTCTTTGCCGAGCAGGGCTACGGAGGTCAGGGTCCAGCCGGCGAAGATCAGGTCTATGCCTACCAGGAGGCCGATCGCCCAGTCGGCGCTGCTGGGGAACTTGGCCAGGACGAGGATGCCGATGAGTAGGCCGGCGAAGCCGCTGAGGCCGAGCAGGCCGGCGTTCTGCTGGCCGCGGGCCGCGAAGGCGACGGCGATCCGGGTGATCCCCATGAAGAGGAAGTAGATGCCGAGCACCAGAGTCAGCGTCAGCGTGCCGTTGTGCGGTTCGACGATCAGCCAGAGCCCGACGACGATCGTCAGGAGAGCCCAGAGCAGCCGCAGGAGGACGGTTCCTATCGAGTGGGCGGTGAACGCCCCGGCGACCATGAAGGCGCCGACGATCAGCAGCACCCAGCCGATGAAGATCGCCGTCCCCACCGAGGCCACCGCCGGCACGACGATCGCCACGCAGCCGACGACGATGGCCAGCACGCCGACCGCCAGCAGCGCCTTCCAGCTGCGGGCCAGCCCTTCGCGGACTTCCGGATCCAGCGCGACTCCACCCATCTCCATGCGCCGATCCTATGCCTCCGCGCGGACGCGATCGACCCTCCGTGACGCTACGCTCGGCCAGCGGTCCGGGGTGGTGTAATCGGCCAGCACGCCTGGTTTTGGTCCAGGAAGAGAGGGTTCGAGTCCTTCCCCCGGAACTTCGGCCGGTATGCGGCGGCTGGGCTCAGCCGCCGCGGCCGATGTTGGCGATCGCGAAGAGTTCGGCGAACTTGAGCAGGCCGAGGGTCGCGTGGGGGGAGCTGGCGCTGCTGCGCATCCGCACCTCGGCACCCTCCGGGCCGCGCACCTCGACGATCGTGCAGATATCGCCGATTTCCCACTGGCCCTCGCGTTCGCCGTAGTCGGCCTCGATCGCCTCCATCTGTTCGGCCACGTGCGTGCCGACTTTGCTCTGGTCGAGTGCCATGGCGTGACCCTACTCCTCGGCGCCTCGCGGCACCTTGCCGCCTTCGGCACCGGGCTCCAGCGCCGGGCCGCGTGGGGAGGCGATGCCGAGCACGCGCATCGCCTTGAGGCCGAGTCCGAGCTTCTCGCGACCCTCGGTGGCGGAGACGTCGTGGCCGCACAGCTCGCGCACCCGCTCCAACCGGTAGCGGATCGTGTGGCGGTGGGTGAAGAGCTGTTTGGCGGTGGCGGCGACGTTGCCGTCGTTGCCCAGATAGGCCTCGACCGTCGTCACCAGCTCGGTCTCGTACTGCTCGTCGTATGCGGCGAGCGGCTCGATCGTCTCGGCGAAGAAGCGCTCCAGCTCGCCTGGGTCCTCGCTCATCGCCGGCAGCAGCAGACGATAGGCGCCGGTGTCCTCGAAGGCGAGCAGTTGCCGGCCCTCGGCCTCCCCCACGTTGACCGCGAGCCGCGCCTCGCTGCCGGCGCGATAGAGGTCGACCGGGTCGCCGACGCGGCGACTGGCGCCGATCGTCACGTGGAAGCCAGCCAGCGAGTCCTCCAGCTCGCGCGCCAGCCCCGCGGCGGCTCGCGCCAGCCGCTCCTCGTCCTCAGCCGGCACGATCACCGCGATCTCGGCCGCCGCCTCACCGGCTTCTGCTGTAGCCAGCGCTCCCGGCGCCAGCGAGCGCAGGGTCCGCATCGCCAGGGTCAGCACGCGGTCGCGCCACTCGCCGGTCTGCGCGGTGCGCGGCGCCGCCCGCACGACGATCGCCCCCGCGCCCTTCTCGAGGTCGGCGCCCAGCTCGGCGGCGCGGGCGACGATGTCGCCGCGGTCGGTCACCTCGCGACCCAACACCGCGCCGACAAAAAAGCCGGCGACCTCCTCGCTTTCCCATTCGGGCGCCCGCGAGCGCTCCAGCTCGAGCGCCAGCAGCGTCGTCACCATGCGGGCGATCGCCGTGTCGGGCGCTGCCCTGGCGCGGTAGCGCAGCTCACCGACGACGGCGTCGGCGACGCGCAGCTCGACCGTCGTCACCCGCGCCCCGCCCTCGAGCAGCTTGCGCTCCTGATCGGGCGAGGCCCCGGCCACCGCCAGCACCGCCCCGGAGCGGTCGATCAGCGCGACGCTGGCATCGAGCACCCGCGCCGCGGCGCGGGCCACCGCGGGCAGCCCGGCGCCGGACTCGACCGCGTCCGAGAGCGCATCGAGGGTCTGAGCGTCTTGCGAGGTTGCCGTCATATGGGGAATTATCGACACGTTCGTTCAAATGGGCCGGATTTGACGAGACCGGTGGATGGCTCGATGTCGGAGGCCAAGGCAGGACGTGCCGGACGACGGTGCGGGTAGCGGCGCTACCCGGACCGTCGAACGGTGCGGCCTGGCGCCGGTATCCCGGCGTCGAGACGCCGCCGGGATCGGCAAATCCGGCTCATTTGAAGAGAGCGACTATGTCGTTGTAGTAGTAGACGATTGCCAGACCGACGACGACGCCGGTGAGGATCAGGGCAGCGAGGACGACCAGGGAGAGAATCCCGGCCACCGCCTTCTCCCAGATCCGGCCATAGGAGCCGAGCGCCGGCACGAGGATCAGGCCGACGAAAGCGACGAGGGCGATCAGCCCGGCCGCGCCGAACAGCAGGTACTCATTCTCGATCTTCTGCAGTGCCAGTGGCAGCAGCACGAATCCCATTCTGCCTGACCGTAGCGATGGTGAGGGCGATCGCCGCGCAGAATGAGAAAGAGGCGGCGCCGAGCGCCCAACCGGCGCTGACGTCGCTGAGGTAGTGGACTTCGAGGTAGACGCGGGAGAGCCCGACCAGGGCGGTCAACGCCAGGCCGGCGGCAACCACCGCGGTCGCGCGGGCCATGCCGCGCCGCAACCGCATCACGATCGTCACCGCAAGCCATACGTAGAAGGTCGAGTAAGCGGCATGGGCGCTAGGGAAGGAGGAGCCGGAGGCCTCGATCAAGCCGCCGCCGGGCCGTGGCCGGTCGACCGCGTCCTTCAACTCGTGCACCCCCGCGATCACCAGCGCCATGCCGGCGACCAGGACGCCGAACTCGGCCCAACGCCGGCGGACGGCGAGCGCCAGGGCGGCGATCCCCGCAAGCGACCAGCACACGGCACTCGAGCCGAGCGCCGTGACCACCTTGGCGACCGAGGTCAGCCAGGCCGTACGCAGGCTTTCGGCGATTTCCGCCGCCGTGACGTCGCCCGGCGTCGGTCCTGGATCGGCCCCGACGATCACCGTGTAGGCGACGAGGACGAAGACCGCAACGGCGAGGGTCGCCATCAGCGAGGTGAATTCGAGCCCGAACGTGCCGCCCGGCGTCACCCGGTCCCAGAGGAAGCGCAGCTGCGGGCTGAAACGCCGCGCGAGGACGACCAGCCAGCGCGTGGCCAGATGCCGCTCCATCCAGGCCACCGCCGCCCGCCGGTTCTCCGCGCGGCGCAGGCGCCGGTAGAGGAGGACCGAACCGACGCTGACGACGATCAGCGTGCCCAGCAGGAAGGCGCCGCGCCCCGCGTACTTGGCGGCCGTATCGATACTGCGCGAGAAGAGGTAGCCGATCAGGATGTGGGCGCTCGCCCAGAGACCGGTGCCGAGGATGCTGTAGGGGACGAAGGCGCGGTAGCGCATCCCCGAGCTGCCGGCGATGAACGGGGCGAAGGCGCGGACCAGGCTGACGAAGCGGCCGACGAAGATCGTCTTGCCGCCGTGGCGGTCGAAGTAGTCCTCGACCTGCTCGAAGCGCTCGTGGCCGATGCCGAAGCGCGGGCCGTTGCGCAGCACGAACCCGCGCCCCAGCCGCCGGCCGAGGAAGAAGCTGGCCGTGTCGCCCGCCCAGGCCGAGAACCAGGCGATCGCGATCAACAGGTAGATGTCGATCGCCCCCTGGCCGGCGACCGCGCCGCCAAGCAGCATCACCGTCTCGCCCGGCACGACGAGGCCGACAAAGGCGCCGGTCTCGGCGAAGGCGAAGGCGCCGACCAGCAGGTAGGTCCAGGCGCCGAGCGTGTTGGAGACGTCCTCGAGGAGCTGCTGCAGGTCGTCGTGGGGAATGACGCGGCTGATCAGGTAGTAGGCAGCGACTACCGCGGCAATCACGCCGATCAGGAACAGACGACGTCCGCGGCGGCCCTCCGGCACCTGCAGCCTCATGGCGCCCGCCCCGCCTCGCAGACGATCGCCTCGAGACTGCATTTGGCGTCGGCATGCGACGCCAAATGCAGTCTCGGCCGGCCTTCGTCGCCTTCGAGCAGGGAGGCGGCGCGCTGCGCAGCGGGGAGGTCGGGGAAGAGGCCGACGGCGGTGGGCCCGGAACCGCTCATGAAAACCAGCGGCGCGCCCGCCTCACGGAGGGCGTCAAGCGCGGCGCCGATCTCCGGTCGCAGCGAGCGGGCCGCCGGCTCGAGGTCGTTGGCCAGCAGCTCGACGTACTCGAGCGGGGAGGCGCCAGCGCCGGCGGCCTCGCGCAGGCGCGCGGCCAGCTCCTCTATCTCCGCCGTCGAGCGGCCCAGGCCGAGGCGGTCAGCCTCGGCGAAGACCTCGGCGGTGCTGAGCCCGCCCCCGCCGGGGAGAAGGACAACCGCATGGGGAGCCGGCTCCGGCAGGCGCTCGACCCTCTCGCCGGCACCCTGGACGAGCGACAGCGCCGGCACCAGCTGCGAGGGGACGTCGGCGCCCAGCCCGGTGGCTACGCTCTCCAGGTCGCCGACCGCCACCCCCTCCCCGCCGACGATCTGTGCAGCGAGCCCGTCGCGGACCAGGCGCAGGACCGCAGCCGCGTCGGCGCTGCCGCCGCCCAGACCGGCAGCCACCGGGATCCGCTTCGCGATCTCCAACCGCAGCGGCGGCCCGTCCCAGCCCCGCGCCCGCAGCGCCGCCAGCGCCCGCGCCGCCAGGTTCTCGCCAGCGACGCCCGGACACAGCACCTCGTCGCGTTGGGCAGCGGTGACCTCGATCGAGTCGGCCAGCGCAAGGGGCTCGAACAGCGAGCAGAGCTCGTGCAGACCGTCGGCGCGGCTCGGCCCGAGGAAGAGGCAGAGGTTTAGCTTGGCGGGGGCCTGAATCCGCATCGGAGTCTCACCCATCGCCGCGCAGTCTCGCCGCCAGGTCGGCGAACTGCGCAGGAGCCAGCGACTCGGCGCGAGCATCCTCGGGTAGGCCCAGCTCTCGCAGCGCAGCCCGGACGCCGTCGAGCGAGCCCGGCGCCGCGTGCTCGAGCGAGCGCGCCAGCGACTTGCGGCGGTGGGCGAAGGCGGCACGGACCAGGTCGCGAGTGGCCGGATCGGGCGCGGGGCCGATGCGCCGCAAGGCGAGGATCGCCGACTCGACTCGCGGCCGCGGCCGGAAGACGGCAGGGTCGACGGTCCGCAGCAACCTCACCTCGCAGGCCAGCTGGACGAGCGCGCTGGGCGAGCCGTAGGTGCGGCTGCCCGGCGCCGCCCGTAGGCGATCGGCGATCTCGCGTTGGACCATCGCCGTCCAGCCCATCAGCGAGGGCAGCTTCTCGATCGTCCGCAGCAGCAGCGGCGTGGCGATCGCATAGGGCAGGTTGGCGACCAGCGCGGTCGGTGCCGGGTCGAGCGCGGAGAAATCGATCCTCATCGCATCGCCCCAGTGCAGCGCGACGTTCGGCAGGGCCGCCAGCGGCGCCAGTCTCTGCTCCAGGCTGCGGTCCAACTCGACCGTGTGGACGTAAGACACAGCCGGCGCCAGCCGCTCGGTCAGAACCCCCTCCCCGGCGCCGACCTCGAGCACGACGTCGTCCGGCGCCAGCTCGGCGTCGCGCACGATCGCGTCGAGCAGATTGGGATCGGCGAGGAAGTTCTGCCCCAGCCGCACCATCGTGTCGCGCTACCAGCCGAAGACGCGCCGGGCGTTGGCCTCGACCGTCGCCTCCAGCTCCTCGTAGGAGACGCCGCGCGCCTCGGCGACGACCTTGGCGGTGTCGACGACGTAGGCCGGCTCGTTCGGCTTGCCGCGCATCGTCTGCGGCGCCAGGTAGGGGGCATCGGTCTCGACCAGGACCAGCTCCGCGGGGAGCGTCGCCGCCGCCTCGCGCAGCTCGCCGGAGGCCGGGTAGCTGACGTGGCCGGCAAACGAGCAGTACCAGCCGCGCTCGGCGGCGTCGGCTGCCCGCCAAGGCGCCGAGAAGCAGTGCAGGATCACCGGCCGGTCAGCCGCCCTGGCGTCCAGCAGCTCGAAGATCTCGTCGCTTGCCGTCGTCTGACCCTCCGGGTCGCGGGCGTGGATCACGATTGGCAGATCGAGATCGCAGGCGATCTCGATCTGCGCCTCGAAAGCCCGCCGCTGATCGGTCGGGCTGGCGGCGTCGCGGTAGTAGTCGATGCCGGTCTCGCCGATCGCCAGCACCTTCTCGTGGCCCGCCAACCGGGCGATCTCGGCGGCCTGGGCGTCGTCGAAGCCGTTCGCTTCGGTCGGGTGACAACCGACGCTGGCGAAAACCCCCTGGTGGCGCTCGGCGGCAGCGATGGCCCTCTCGTTCTCGCCGCCGAGGCCGACGTTGAGCAGCCGGTTGACGCCTGCCTGGCGTGCACTCGCCACCAAATCGTCCTCCGGCCGCTCGCAGAGAAAGAGGTGGGTGTGCGAGTCGATCATCCTCTCCAGCCTATTTCAGCGTTGAGGTCGTAGTTGTTCCCGCATACCGGAAAGAAATACGACCGCAAGCAGGGGGCAGGTAGCCTCTTTTCACTGTGCCGGAGCGCGATTACATAGCCGCCACCAGGGAGCGCATCGTCGTCTTCGACGGCGGCATGGGCGCGACCCTGGAGCAGTTCGACCTGACGCAGGCCGATTACGGGGGCCTGCAGGGCAAATGCCACGAGGCGCTCGTCCTGCACCGTCCCGACGTGATCGAGGGCGTCCATTCCTCGATGCTCGAGGCCGGCGCCGAGGTGGTCGAGACCGACACCTTCCAGGGGTCGCGGCTGAAGCTCGAAGAGTGGGGGCTCGACGAGCAAACGCTGGAGATAAACGTCAAGGCGGCGCAGATCGCCCGCAAGGCGGCCGGCGAGGAGCGCTTCGTCGCCGGCTCAATAGGCCCCACCGGCTTCCTGCCCGCCTCCGACGATGCGACGCTCGGCGACATCTCCTTCGGACGCCTGGTCGAGGTCTTCGCCGAGCAGGCCCGCGGCCTCGTCGAGGGCGGCGCCGACCTGATCATCATCGAGACCGCGCAGGACATCCTCGAGGTCAAGGCGGCGATCTTCGGCGCCCGCGAGGCGTTTGCCGCGACCGGACGCACCCTGCCGATCCAGACCAGCGTCTCGCTGCTGCCGCAGGGCGGCAAGATGCTGCTCGGCACCGACATCCAGGCGGTGCTGACGACGCTGGCTGCGCTCGAGGTCGACGTGATCGGCCTCAACTGCTCGACCGGGCCCGAGGACATGCGCGAGGCGATCCGCTTCCTCGGCGAGAACAGTCCGCTGCCGGTCCACTGCATCCCCAACGCCGGCCTGCCGCTGCAGGGGCCCGACGGCGAGACGATCTTCCCCGAACAGCCCGAGCCGCTGGCGGCGACGCTGGGTGAGTTCGTCGAGCGCTACGGGGTCGGGATCGTCGGCGGCTGCTGCGGCACGACGCCCGAGCACATCGCCGCGATCCGCGAGCGGGTGGAGGGCCGTGTGCCCGGCGAGCGTCCGGCGCCGGGTCCGCCCCAGATCTCTTCGATGATGACCTCGACCGCACTGGTCCAAGAGCCGCGGCCGACCCTGGTCGGTGAGCGCGTCAACTCGCAGGGCTCGAAAAAGGCGAAGGAGCTGCTGCTGGCCGACGACTACGACGGCCTCGTCCAGGTCGCCGAAGACCAGGTCGAAGGCGGCGCCCACGTGCTCGACGTCTGCGTGGCGCTGACCGAGCGCCAGGACGAGGACGCCCAGATGCAGGCGGTGGTCGAGCGGGTCTCGCTAACCCAGCCGGCGCCGATCCAGGTCGACTCGACCGAGCCCGAGGTGATCGAGGCCGCACTGGAGAAGATCCCCGGCAGGGCGATCGTCAACTCGATCAACCTCGAGGCGGGCCGCGACAAGGCCGACCGCGTGATCCCGCTGGCAAGGGCGCACGGCGCGGGGCTGATCGCGCTGACCATCGACGAGGTCGGAATGGCGAAGACGGCTGAGCGCAAGGTCGAGATCGCCAAGCGGATCCGCGACCTGGCCTGCGGGGAGCACGGGCTCGATCCCGAGGCGCTGATCTTCGACGCGCTCACCTTCACCCTGACCACCGGCGACGACGAGTGGAAGCCCTCGGCGGTCGAGACGATCGAGGGAATCCGCCGGATCAAGGCGGAGATCCCCGGCGTCAAGACCTCGCTCGGCGTCTCCAACGTCTCCTTCGGCGTCGGCCAGCCGGCGCGCGCGGTCCTCAACTCGGTCTTCCTGCACCACTGCGTCGAGGCGGGGCTCGACCTGGCGATGGTCAACCCCAACCACATCACGCCCTACGCGGAGATCTCCGACTCCGAGCGCGAGCTGACCGACGACCTGGTCTTCAACCGGCGCGAGGACGCGCTGGAGCGCTTCATCGCCCACTTCGAGTCAAAGGGCGAGGAGGCGGCCGAGGAGACGGGCGACCCGACCGAGGGCATGGAGCCCGAGGAGGCCCTGCACTGGCACATCCTGCGCCGTAAGAAGGACGGGGTCGAGGAGTGGATCGACCGCTCGGTCGAGAAGATCGGTGCCGTCCCGACGCTCAACCAGGTGCTGTTGCCGGCGATGAAGGAGGTCGGCGACAAATTCGGCGCGGGCGAACTGATCCTGCCCTTCGTCCTGCAGTCGGCCGAAGTGATGAAGCGCGCCGTCGCCCAGCTGGAGAACTACCTCGACCGGATCGAGGGCCACAGCAAGGGCAAGGTCGTGATCGCGACCGTGTTCGGCGACGTGCACGACATCGGCAAGTCGCTGGTCAACACGATCCTCACCAACAACGGCTACACCGTCGTCGATCTCGGCAAGCAGGTGCCGGTCGAGACGATCATCGAGGCGGCGGTCGAGAACGAGGCCGACGCGATCGGCCTCTCGGCGCTGCTCGTCTCGACTTCCAAACAGATGCCGATCTGCGTGCAGGAGCTGCACCAGCGCGGGCTCGAGTTCCCGGTGCTGATCGGCGGCGCCGCGATCAACCGCGACTTCGGCCGCCGCACCCTCTACCCGCACGGCAAGGACTCCGACGATGTCTACGAGCCCGGCGTCTTCTACTGCAAGGACGCCTTCCAGGGCCTCGACACGATGGACGCGCTGATCGACGAGGAGGCGCGCGCCGCCCTGGTCGAGCGGATCCGCGCCGAGGCACAGCAGCTGCGCGAGAAGCCGGTCGAGGTCGACGACGCGCCGCCGACCAGCGACGCCAGCGTGCGCTCGGCCGCCCGCACCGACAACCCGATCCCCGAGCCGCCCTTCCTCGGCGTGCGCGAGGTCGACTTTGACCTCGACGAGGTCTTCCCGTACCTCGACCGCCACGTGCTTTTCAAGCTGCACTGGGGGGGCAAAGGCGTCAAGGGCGAGGCCTGGCGCGAGCTGGTCGAGGGCAACGGCGAGGAGGAGGGCTTCGCGCCGCGGCTGGAGCGGATGTGGCGCGAGCAGGACTACCTCCGCCCCCGTGCCCGCCTCGGCTACTTCCCTTGCAATGCCGCGGGAAACGAGCTGGTCATCTTCGACCCCGAGGACCCGCGGCGCGAGCTGGAGCGCCTCGTCTTCCCCCGCCAGCCGAAGCACGACCGCATCTGCCTGGCCGACTTCTTCCGCCCGCTGGAATCAGATTCCCGCCCACCCGAGCGCGACGTCGTCGCCCTGCAGGGCGTCACGGTCGGCCCCGAGGTGACCGAGCTGATCGAACGGCTCGAGCGCGAAGGCGAGTTCGCCGAGCAGCTCTACGTGCACGGCCTCGGCGTGCAGGCGGCCGAGGGTCTGGCCGAGTGGCTGCACGCGGAGGTGCGGCGCGAGCTGGGTATCGACCTCGACCAGGGTCGTCGCTACTCCTGGGGCTATCCCGCCTGCCCCGACCAGGCCGAGCACGAGAAGGTCTGGCGCCTCCTTGGCCTGGAGGAGATCGGGATGACGCTCTCCGACGGCTACGCGGTCATGCCCGAGCAGTCGACGGTGGCGATCGTCGCCCATCACCCGCAGGCGGTCTACTTCGGCATGAAGTCCGGCTTCATCCCGGAGCGCAAGGCGCCCGACGAGCTGATCGCCGGCACCGAGCGCGGTGGCACCCTGCCGCCCGAGCGCGAGCCGGTCGAGAGCTAGACGCCAACCCGCTCGCTGCGGGCAGCGTCGCGACTCGGCGGCTGCGGCTGCAGTCGCACCGGGGTGGCGGACAAGGCCTGCACCCGCAGGTCGCTCCAGGTCAGGCCCTCGCGGACGAGGGCCGGCAGGCCGAGGGCCACCGCCGTAGCGATCTCGACCGCCTGCAGGATCACGCCGTAGGCCAGCGCATCGGCGGTGCCGATCCCCCAGCCGGTGTGCAGGACGCTGATCACGGCCAGCTGGAAGACGCCGATGTTGGACGGCGTGGCCGGCACGACGGCGGTGACGTTGACGGCGAAGAGGACAGCGGCGGCGGCACCGATCCCGGCGTGGTGGTCGAGGCCGAGGGCGGCGAGCAGGGCCCAGCAGGCAGCGAGCTGGATCGCCCAGGCGGTGAGCTGGGCACCGGCGGCGAGGGCGCCTCGGCGCGGCTTGCGGAAGACCGTCAACCCCGCCCGCACCTGCAGCAGCGCACGGTGCACGGCGGCGCTGATCCGGGCCAGGCGGCCGTTGCCGTTGCGGCGCATCAGCAGCGGGCCGACAAGGACGACGACGAGCAGCACCAGCGGCACGAAACTGAAGGCGAAGAGCCTCTCGGTACTGGAGTGGAAGAGGTCGGTGGTGGAGACGATGATCACCCCAAGCAGCGCCAGGGCAACGATGTTGAGCAGCGTCTGCGAGACGAGCGTGCCGAGCAGAACCGGGAACGTCTCGCGCATGCGGCCGGTGCGGCGGGCGAGCGTCATCGCCCTCGCCGGCTCGCCAAGGCGGGCGGGCAGGGTGGCCGACATCAGGACCCCGATCATCGTCGCCGAGGTGACATCACGGCGGCGCACCGGCCGGTTCGGCAGCGCCGCCCGCACGATCCAGTACCAGGAGGCGGCACGGAAGAAGAGCGAAGACGCCATTAGCGCGCAGGCGATCAGCACCCAGGCGACGTCGGAGCGGACGATGCTGGCGAGCACCTTGTCGACGCCGATCTTCTGCGCGGCCAGCGCCGTCAGGCCGACGCCCAGCGCGCCGGCCACGGCGAGGCCGGCGCGGCGCGCGATGCGGCGCTTGCGGCTGCCGCCCTCGGCAAGGGGCGGATCCAAGGAGGGGAGGCGCTGCGGCGGGCGCGGCGGGCTGCCGTCAGCGGGGCGGATGCCGGCCCAGTGGGCGACGCGCTCGGCCGCGGTGGCCGGGGCCAGCGCCTCGATCGCCGCCCGCTCATAGACGTCGGTGACCTGGTCGGCGACGCGTGGCCAGGCGTAGCGCTGAGCGCTCTTGCGGGCCGCATCGCCCATCGCCGCCAAGCGCTCGGGCTCGAGATGGGCTCGCTGCAGCTCCTCGGCCAGGCGTTGCGGATCGCCGGGCGGGACGAGGACACCGTCGACGCCGTGGCTGACCACGTCGCTGTAACCGGCGATTGCCGAGGCGATCGCCGGCGTGCCGGCGGCGAAGGCCTCGGTCAGGACCATGCCGAAGCTCTCGCCGGCCAGCGATGGCGCGCAGAGCACGTCGGCCTCGTGCAGAGCGTGCCAGAGCTCCGCTTCCGGCACCCGCCCGCGGGCGTCGATCGCCTCCATCGTCTGTGGGTCGGCGAGGTACCGAAGGACGTCGTCGCGACCGGCGCCAATCACTGTCAGGCGGGCGGGCACGTGCTCGACCAGAGCGTCGAAGGCGGTCAACAGGATCGGCAGGCCCTTGCGCTCCTCGGGTCGACCGACGAAGAGCACGCGCAGCTCCTCGCTCCGCGGCTTGGGGCCCGGCGGCGCGGCCTCGACGTCGACGCCGTTGGGAACGATCTCGTAATGGCCGCCGAACCAGCGACGGCCGGTCCAGGCGGCCGCCTCGGAAACGGCGATCCGCGCCGCAAGCCGGTTGAAGACGCGCCGCGCCCCGAGCGCCGAGGCGATGTGGTTGGGCACTGCCTTGGTCGAGTAGGCATGGAAGGTGCCGACGACCGGGGTGCGAGCGCCGAGCGCCGCGTTCCAGCCGACCAGCGGCACGACCGGCTCGTGGACGTGGATCACGTCGAAGCGGCCCTGGCGAAGCTCGCGACGCGGGGCGACGACGCCGCCAGCCGGGAAGGGAGCGAGGTTGGAGACCGCACCGTTGGCCGAGAACCCCGCGGTGCGACCGAGCGGCACGAGGTAATCGGGCACCTTCCGGTCCTCTGCCGGCGCGCGGTGCAGCACCCGGCTGAGCCGGTCGGGCGGGTCGAAGGGCGCCAGCACGCGAACGTAATGGCCACGCCCGAGGAACTCCTCGGCAAGCGCCTCAACGTGTCGGTTCACGCCGCCCTGGTAACTCCAGGAATATGGCGAGACGAGAGCGATTCGCACGAACGGCAAAGCCTAGACGATGCCCCGGCCTCGACCGGGCAAAACCCACAGTATGCGCGGCTCTACAGCTTGGCCTGCGACTTGCCGCTTGGACCGGTCGCTTCGGCCCAAACGTAGCTCGTGAAGACGAGCAGGTAGGCGGCGCCTATCTCGAGCAGCAGGGCGCCGGAATCGTTGGCGAGGGTGCCGGCGGCGGTGGCGACGGTCGCGCCGAGAAGCCCGGCGCGCATCGCCGGGACGTCGCCCAGCCAGGCCGCGACGCGGTCGCGGCGTATGAATGCGAGGACGGCCGCGGCGGCGATCAGTGGCATGAAGACGAAGACGACCGGGCGCGCGAAGCTGTGCGCGGAGAGCTGCAGCCGGCGCTGGGCGACGTCGGCAAGGTCTTCTAGCCCGCCGGCGTCGAGCACCGAACGGGTCAGATGGGCGTCGGCGCCGCTCAGCAGGTCGGCAAAGGCGAGCAGGGCAAGCGCGGCAAATGGGAGGGCAAGGACGAAGAGTGCCGTGCGGCGGCGCCGAGCGGCGATCGCCGCCGCGGCGGCGGCGGCGCCGAGCGGCAACACGATCGCCGCGCCAACGTCGGCGCCGAACCGCCCGGCCGCGAAGACGGCTGCCGTGACGAAACCGGTCGCGAGAAAAGCCACTGCCGCTCGCCGTTGTGGCAGCTTGGGTCCGGATAGCGAGCCCAAGGCGCCACAGGCGGTAATCCCGGCGCCCGTCCCCGCCACGACCAGAACCGCCAGCAGCGCCTCCAGCTCGTTGCCGATCCCGTAGAAGCGGACCCCAAGCCCAGGATTGGGGCCGAGCAGCGAGAGCGAGGTGAGCGGCGAGCCGGCGATGACGTCGACCGCGTAGGCGAGCACGGTGGCGCTGGCGGCGATAGCGAGGGCGCCGTAGCCGCCAACCGCGACCAGCGTCGCCAGGGCCAGCAGGGGGGCGCCGAGGCCGACCAGTAGCTGTTCGACGCCCTGGCTCGGTTCGAGCGCGGCACCGGCGAGTAACGTCAGCGGCAGGTAGACGATGGCGAGGCCGACGAGGGCGACGCCGCGGCGCGCCAGTCGCTGCCCCGGGGTGACCTCGCCGACGCCGAGCGCCGCCAGGCCGCGAGCCGCGATGATCGCCAGGGCGAGTGCCCCGAGCCAAATCGCCAGCGGCAACCCGATCACGGGGCCCCGGCGTTCGGAGACGATCGCCATCCGATCGCCAAGCGATTCGACCGCAGCGGCGTCGATCGCTCCCTCGGAGCGGATCGGCTGACCCGACATCTCAGCGGGCACCGCGACCCCCAGTCGCCCCAGGATCGTCGGGGCGATGTCGGTCGTCAGCACATAGCCGTCGGTCCGCGTGCTGTCTGACGTCAGGTCGCCGTCGAACCCTCGCCCTGCGATCCCGATCGCGAGCGCGCGATTCTTCGCGGGCGACGGGCGCTCGATCGCGATCAGCAGGTCGTCGTTACGCAAGCCACCCAGCAAGCCACCGAGCTGGCGCAGGGGCGAACTTCGAACTTCGAGGGTTTTTGCAGGGTGTCGGTGGGGCCCTCCACTTAACTTTGTCGCCGGGAACGTGGGGCTCTCGCCGAGTAGTCTGTGCGAAAAAGTACAAG
>DATANV010000037.1:0-61133 GCA_036266075.1 Solirubrobacterales bacterium | reverse complement strand
CCGCGTCGACGTCCTCACCCTGCCCTTCGTCGGCGGCTTCGAGCTCGGCTGGCTCGCCTACCCGCTGACCGTGCTCGGCATCGTCGCCGTCGTCAACGTGATCAACTTCATCGACGGCGTCGACGGCCTCGCCGCCGGCGTCTGCACGATCTCGGCGCTGACCCTGGCGATCGTCGCCCTCTCGCTGGACCGCAACGCGGCCGGGGTCCTGGCGGCGCTGACCGCCGGTGCCTCGCTCGGCTTCCTGCGCCACGGCTTCCCGCCCGCGCGCACGTTCATGGGCGACACCGGCTCCAACCTGCTCGGCTTCCTGCTTGGCGTGGTCGCCGTGCAGGGTGCCCTGAAGACCAACGCCGTGATCGCCTTCTTCCTGCCGCTGATCATCCTCACCGTGCCGATCCTCGACACCGGCTTCGTCGTCGCCAAGCGACTCAAATACCGCCGCCCGATCTATCGCGCCGACCGCTCCCACTTCCACCACCGGATGGCCAACATCGGCTTCTCGCAGCGCCGCACCCTCGCCTATCTCTACGGCTGGACGCTGGTGATGGCGGCCCTGGCCCTGGCCCTGCGCTTCGTCCCCTACAGCGACGACCACGGCCATTTCGACGCCCTCTGGACCGCGGTGATGCTCGCCTTCGGCGCGCTGGCCATGGCGGCGAGCGTCTACCTGGTCTACGTGCTGGAGATCCTCAAGCTGCGCCGCTTCAGCCGCATCAACCCCGACACGGGGGAGTTCGAGGCGCTGGAGCCCGACAAATAAGGCCGCCCGAACGCTTGTGCGGAGTTGTTACAACCGGCACGAACTGGCTCTGCAAAGCGGATCGCCGGCCCTTCGGATATAGTCGCCCATCCGCCTGCTCCCCTCGAGCCAGGCGGATTTTATGTCTCCTCCCAAGCACGTCGACCTATTGTTGCTGGCCGTCGCCCTTGTCGTGTTCGCGATCGGCGGGCTGCCCCTGCTCGGATACGCGGTTGCGGCTGCGGCCTGGCTCGCCCAGCGCGGCATCCAGGCCCTCGCCGGCCGGCGCGTGAGCGACGAGCTCGCGCGGGGCAACCGCCAGCGGGCGATGGGAATCGCCGCTGCCACCAGCCTCGGCCGCGTCTGGCTGATGGTGACCGTGGTCCTGCTCGGCGGCCTGGCCGACCGCGAGGCTGGCCTCTCCGGCGCCCTGCTGCTCGTCGTGCTCTTCACGGTCTCCTTTGCCGCGCAGGGGATCGCCCATCTCCTCGAGCCCGAAGGCGAAGGCGCACGATGAAGACGAAAACCAAGGTCCTGATCGGGATTGGGGTCTACCTGGCGATCGCGATCCTGATGATGCTGATCTTCGGCAGCTCGGGCAAAAACGAAGAGTTCCAGCCGCAGAACGAGTTCAAGCTCGAACCGTGGATCTCGCTCCACCTCGGCGGGGTCGACCTCAGCATCAACAAGGCGGTCCTCTACCTGGTCCTGGCCAGCGCCCTGACGATCTTCACGATGGTCTGGATCTCACGCCGGATGCAGCAGAAGCCGAACCGGATCCAGACCGCGATCGAGGTCGCCTACGACATGACCAAGAACACGATCGCCGGAGGCAGCCTCGAGACGAAGATGGCAGCCCGCTGGTTCCCTTTCCTCGCCGCCCTCTTCTTCTGGATCTGGTTCTCGAACATGATCGGGTTCCTGCCGTTGCCGACCAACACCGAGCATGCGGTCGACGTCTTCGGCGTCGAGATCCCCTCCTTCGCGATCTACGCCGCGACCGCGAACCTCTCGATTCCGCTGGTGCTGACGCTGGTCGTCTGGATCTCCTACCACGTCGAAGGGGTCCGGGCCAAGGGCCTGTTCAAGTACCTCGCCAGCTGGCTCCCGCCGGGCCTCGAGGACATGAATCCGCTCGCCAAGGGCTTCATCTTCATCATCGAGGCGATCTCCCATTTCGCCCGGCTGATCTCGCTCTCCGTTCGTCTCTTCGCCAACATCCTCGCCGGCCACCTGCTGCTGCTCTTCATGGGCGGTGGCCTCGCGGTGCTGCTCGGGATCGCCGCGCTCGGCGCGCTCACCTTCCCGCTCGCCTTCTTCTTCTTCATCCTCGAGGTCGGCCTTATCGCGACCCTGCAGGCATTTATCTTCTCGACCCTCACCGCGATCTACCTCGGCGGAGCCACCTCCGCCAGTCACTAGAAAAGGAGCGCTGTTCAATGGATCTGTCCCCTGTAGCCGCTGCGATCTCCGACGAAGGGATCGAATCAGCCGGCAAGGCAATCGCGCTCGGTGTCGGCGCGGGCCTCGGCTCGATTGGCGCCGGCATCGGCATCGGCTTCATCTTCGGCAAGGAGATCGAGTCGGTCGCCCGTCAGCCGGAGATGAAAGACGAGCTTCAGAGCATCCGCTGGCTGGGCTTCGCGCTGACCGAGGCCGTGGCCTTCTACACGTTCATCTTCGGCCTGATCGCCTTCTTCCTCTAGGTCGATCGCGTGGAGCTCTTTGGCCACATAGTTGGCTTCATCCCCCTCGCCGCCGAGTCCGGAGGCGAAGAAGGGGGTAGCTTCCTGGTCTCGCCGGGCCTCGGCCTGATGATCTGGACGCTGGTTCTGTTCCTGTTCACGATGTGGGTGCTGAGCAAGGTCGCCTTCCCGAAAATCCAGGAGGCGCTCGACAAGCGGGCGAAAACGATCAGCGAGTCGATCGAAGCCGCCGAACGGCAGCGCAAGGAGTCCGACGAGCTGCTCGAGGAGTACCGCCAGCGCCTCGCCGAGGCGCGCGAGCAGGCCGACGACATCATGGCCCGGGCGCGCAAGGCGGCCGAGACCGCCGAGGCCGAGGGCACCAGCGCCGGCAAGGAGAAACGCGAGGAGCTGGTCGCCGCGGCGAAGCGCGACATCGAAGCGGAGACGCGCCGCTCGCTGGAGCAGATCCGCAAGGAGGTCGCCGACCTGACCGTGCTCGCCACGGAGAAGGTGACTCGCAAGGCGCTCACCGCCGAGGATCAGAAACGGCTGGTCGAGGAGGCGCTCAGCGAGGTCGACTTCTCGACCCTCTCGGCCGGGTCGGAGAACTAGCCGATGCAGGACGCCGCTCGCGTATACGCCGAGGCGCTCTTCGAGGTCGCCAAGGAGAAGGGCAAGCTGGAGCCGCTGCACGAGCAGCTGGCCCAGCTCGCCGACGCGGTGAGCGGCAACCGCGACCTGCAGGTCTTCTTCTTCAGCCCGTACTTCTCCTCGGCCGAGAAGGGCGACGGCATCCGGCGGGCGATCTCGGGGGCCGAGCCCGAGCTGCTGAACTTCCTCGATCTGTTGATCGAAAAGCACCGGATGCCGGAAATCTTCCGCATCCGCCAGGAGCTCGACCGTCTCTGGAAGCAGGAGAACCGCCGCATCGACGTCACCGTCACCAGCGCTGTCGAGCTGGACCCGGCGGTCGTCGGCAAGATCGGCGAGGAGATCGAGCGCCAGACGGGCGAGAAGGTCGACCTCGCGAGCCGGGTCGACGACGACATCCTCGGCGGCCTGGTCCTGCAGGTCGGCAACATGGTCCTTGACGCGAGCATCCGCACTCGCCTGGAGAAACTTCGAAAGAGCGTCGCAAGCGCGGCCTAAGGAGGCAGAGAGCACCCGATGGAGATCAAGCCCGACGAGATCGCATCGATCCTGCGAGACCGGATCGAGGGACTGGAGACCGACTCGGCCGACCTCTCGGAGGTCGGCACCGTCCTCTCCGTGGCCGACGGCATCGCCCGTATCCACGGCCTCGACAACTGCATGGCCCTGGAGATGCTCGACCTGCCGCACGGGGTCACCGGCCTGGCGCTGAACCTGGAGGCCGACAACGTCGGCGCCGTGCTGTTCGGCGAGTGGGACAAGATCGTCGAGGGAGACACCGTCAAACGCACCGGCCACCTGCTGGAGATCCCTGTCGGCGAGCAGCTCTTGGGCCGCATGGTCGACCCGCTCGGGCGGCCGCTCGACGACGCCGGTGAGATCGGCACCACCGAGACCCGCCCGGCCGAGTTCAAAGCCCCCGGCGTCGTCCAGCGCCAGCCGGTCGTCGAACCGGTGCAGACCGGGCTGATGGCGATCGACGGGATGATCCCGATCGGCCGCGGCCAGCGAGAGCTGATCATCGGCGACCGCCAGACCGGCAAGACGGCGATCGCGATCGACACGATCATCAACAACCGCGACAAGGACATGATCTGCATCTACGTCGCGATCGGCCAGCGGATGTCGACCGTCGTCCAGCTCAAGGAGGTGCTCGAGGAGAACGGCGCGATGGAGAACACGATCATCGTCGCCGCCCCCGCCGACGAGGCGGCGCCGATCAAGTACATCGCCCCCTACGCGGGCTGCGCGATGGGCGAGCACTTCCTCTACAACGGCAAGGCCGCGCTCTGCGTCTACGACGACCTCACCAAGCACGCCTACGCCTACCGGCAGATGTCGCTGCTGCTGCGGCGCCCGCCGGGTCGCGAGGCCTACCCGGGCGACGTCTTCTACCTGCACTCGCGGCTGCTCGAGCGGGCGGTCAAGCTGAACGACGAGCTTGGCGGCGGCTCGCTGACGGCGCTGCCGATCATCGAGACCCAGGCCTCCGACGTTTCCGCCTACATCCCGACCAACGTGATCTCGATCACCGACGGTCAGATCTTCCTCGAGTCCGACCTCTTCAACTCGGGCGTGCGGCCGGCGATCAACGTCGGCATCTCGGTCTCGCGGGTGGGCGGCAACGCGCAGACCAAGGCGATGAAGAAGGTCGCCGGAAAACTGCGCCTCGACCTCTCCCAGTACCGCGACCTCGAGGCCTTCGCCCAGTTCGGCTCCGAGCTCGACCCGGAGACGCAGAAATCGCTGAACCGCGGCCAGCGCCTGGTCGAGCTGCTCAAACAGAAGGAGCGCGAACCGCTCTCGGTCGCCGACCAGGTCGCCTCGATCTACTCCGGCACCGGCGGCTTCCTCGACCGCATCAAGACCGAGCGCGTCGGCGAGTTCCTCGCCGACCTGCGGGTTCGCCTGCACGCCGAGAAGGCCGAGCTGCTGACGCGGATCGAAGAGAGCGGCAAGCTCGAGGAGGCCGACGAGGAGGAGCTGGGCGCGGCGATCCGCGAGTTCGTCGACGACTTCGGCCCCGACTTCGACGAGCATGGCGACGCGCTCGAGGAGGGCGAGTCGGATCGGGTCAAGTCAGAGGAGGAGCGGGCGAAGCCGTCGCGCGTGGAGGAATCCGAGTCCGAGGACGCCAAGGAGGCAACGCCGGTCTAGCAGCCGCCGGGTTTCGCCATGGCCACTCAGAAGGAAGTCAAGAACCGGATCGCGTCGATCAAGAACATCAACAAGATCACGCGGGCGATGGAGATGGTCGCGGCGGCGCGGCTGCGCCGCGCCGAGCAGCGGATCGCACAGCTTCGTCCCTACGCCCAGGGCATGCGCAAGCTCACCCGTCGCGCGGCCGAGCAGGCTGGAGGTCTTCCGCGGGTGCCGGTGCTGGTCGAGCGCGAGCAGGTCAAGCGGGTCGGGGTCGTTTTGATCACCGGCGACCGCGGGCTGGCCGGTGCCTTCAACACGAACGTGATCCGCGACGGCCTGCGGCTCGAGGGCGAGCTGCGCGAGAGTGGCGTCGAGGCGGCCTTCTCGGCCGTCGGGCGCAAGGGCGTCTCCGCCCTGACCTTCCGCAAACGCGACGTCCGCACCTCCTACGTCGGCTTCACCGACCGACCGGGCTTCGCCAACGCCCGTGAGATCGGCGAGGAGCTGACCGCCCGCTACGTCGACGAGGAGCTCGACCGGGTGGAGCTGGTCTACAACCGCTACGTCTCGCCGCTGACCCAGCACGTCTGGCGGCAGACGCTGCTGCCGCTGCAGCAGGCCGAGGTGATCGGCGAGGGGGTCTCCGCAGAGGAAGAGGATGCCGAGGAGACCGAGATCGAGAAGGCGCACAGCCAGGCGCTCTGGGAGTACGAGCCCGAGGCCGAGCTGCTGCTCGCCCAGCTGATTCCCGAGTACGTCAACATCTCGGTCTACCGGGCGCTGCTCGAGTCGGCCGCCTCGGAGCTGGGGGCGCGGATGACGGCGATGCGCAACGCGGCTGAGAACGCGGAGTCGATGATGGACGACCTGACGCTGGAAATGAACCGGGTGAGGCAGGCGGAGATCACCCAGGAGATCTTGGAGGTCGTCGCCGGCGCCGAGGCGCTGGGCTAGGCGGACGAGTCAACTTGGACAGCGGAACTTCGGAGACCAGAAAAGGAAGCGATGGCTGAGAGCAACGGAGCAAACGGAAGCAACGTAGGGCGCGTGGAGCAGGTCACCGGCGTCGTCGTCGACGCGGTCTTTCCCGACCATCTGCCCGAGATCTACTCGGCGGTGACGATCGAGACCGGTGGCAACGGCGACGGCGAACCGACCCAGCTGGTCTGCGAGGTGCAGCAGCACCTCGGCGATGACCGCGTGCGCAGCGTCGCGATGGACGCCACCGACGGCATCCGCCGCGGCGACAAGATCGTCGACAGCGGCGGCCCGATCACGGTGCCGGTCGGCGACGCGACCCTGGGCCGGATCTTCAACCTGCTCGGCGAGCCGATCGACGAGGGCGAGCCGGTCGAGACCGAGGAGCGCTGGCCGATCCATCGCGCCGCGCCGGAAGCCTCCGACCTGGCCCCGACCCAGGAGATCCTCGAGACCGGGATCAAGGTCATCGACCTGCTGGCGCCCTACGCCAAGGGCGGCAAGGTCGGGCTGTTCGGCGGCGCCGGCGTCGGCAAGACCGTGCTGATCCAGGAGCTGATCCGCAGCATCGCCGAGGAGCACGAGGGCCTTTCCGCCTTTTGCGGCGTCGGCGAGCGCTCGCGCGAGGGGAACGACCTCTGGCTCGAGATGAAAGAGTCGGGCGTGATCGACAAAACGATGCTCGTCTTCGGCCAGATGAACGAGCCGCCCGGCGCCCGCCTGCGCGTCGCCCTCTCCGGCCTGACGATGGCCGAGTACTACCGCGAGCGCGGCGGCCAGGACGTGCTGCTGTTCATCGACAACATCTTCCGCTTCGTCCAGGCGGGCTCCGAGGTCTCGGCGCTGCTCGGCCGGATGCCCTCGGCGGTGGGTTACCAGCCGACGCTGGAGACCGAGATGGGCGAATTGCAGGAGCGGATCACCTCGACCGAGCGCGGCTCGGTGACCTCGGTGCAGGCCGTCTACGTGCCGGCCGACGACCTCACCGACCCGGCGCCGGCTTCGGTGTTCGCCCACCTCAACGCGACGACGGTGCTCTCGCGGGCGATCTCCGAGAAAGGCATCTACCCGGCGGTCGACCCGCTCGACTCGACCTCGACGATCCTCAAGCCCGACGTCGTCGGCGAGGACCACTACCGCACCGCGACCGAGGTCCAGGAGGTGCTGCAGCGCTACAAGGAGCTGCAGGACATCATCGCGATCCTCGGTATCGACGAGCTCTCCGACGAGGACAAGCAGACCGTCTCCCGGGCCCGCAAGATCGAGCGCTTCCTCTCGCAGCCGTTCTTCGTCGCCGAGCAGTTCACCGGCCGCAGCGGCGAGTACGTGCCGGTCGCCGAGACCGTGCGCGGCTTCCGTGAGATCCTCGACGGCGTGCACGACGAGCTGCCCGAGGGCGCCTTCTACATGCAGGGCTCGATCGACCAGGTGACCGAGAACGCCGGCGCGGCGGCGGCCGCCTAGGGGGACGCGGGTGGCCGGCGAGAAAAGCTTCGGCGTCGAGGTCCTCACCCCCGAGGGGGAGGTCTTCAACGGCGAGGTGCGCCAGGTTTCGACGCGCACCGCGGTCGGCGAGGTCGGCATCCTCGCCAACCACGCACCGCTCTTGGCGGCGCTGCGGCCGACCGAGCTGCGCCTGCACGTCAGCGAGTCGGAGACCAAGCGCTTCGCGCAGGCGCATGGCTGGCTGCAGGTCTTCGGCAATCACGCGCGCCTGCTGGTCGAGGAGGCGCTGGCGCCCGAAGAGCTCGACGCGGGCACTCTCAAAGAGCAGTTGGCTGATGCCGAGCAGCGGCTATCCGGCGCCGAGGACGGCAGCGGCGAGCAGCGGCGGGCGCTGAAAGATCGAGACCGTGCCGAAGCGTTCCTGGCGATAGCCCAGGGGTGAGAGGAGCCGGTGCCCCTCTGCGGGAATTGATGCACCTCGCTTCGCTCGGTGACCACAGCTGGGTGGGGTCAAAGTCGGATGGGCTGATCGGCGTCGCGCCAAGGTGTGCCGAATGAGTGACGAACTGGTTGCGCTCGTCAGGCGGTTGGTGAGCTATGACACCTCGGAGGCCGACGGGGTGCTTGAAGCTGCGGGGTTCGTCGAGGGGTGGCTGGAGGCGCGGGGGATCGAGGCTGCTACGGACGAGATCCGTGGATTGCCGGTGCTGCGGGCGGAGGTGGGGCCTGAGGGGGCGCCTACGGTGGTTTTGCATGGGCACCTCGACGTGGTGCCGGGGCTCGAGGGGCAGTTCGAGCCACGGCTCGAGGGAGATCGGCTCTACGGGCGGGGGGCCTACGACATGAAGGGGGCGCTGGCGGCGATGCTGCTGGTGGTCGCCGGGATGCGGGACCAGGGCGGGATGCGGGTGCGGCTCGGGATCGTCGGCGACGAGGAGTCCGAGGAGGAGGCCGAACGCGGCAGCGACCATCTGGTCGACAGCGGCTTCGTCGGCGACTTCGCGATCACCGGCGAGCCGACCGATCTGCAGATCGGCGTCGAGGCGAAGGGCGTGTTGGCGCTGCGGCTCGAGGTGAGCGGACTGGCGGCGCACGGGGCGACGCCCTGGCTGGGCGACAACGCGGTGCTGAAGGCGCACGACGTTTTCCGCAGCATCGAGTCGCTACCGTTCGCACGGCACAGCTCCGAGCTGTTCGACCGCCCCTCGATCAACCTCGGCAGGATCCTGGGCGGCGACGCGCTCAACAAGGTGCCCGACCGATGCGCGATCGACGTCGACATCCGCTACCTGCCCGACCAGGACCCGGCGGTCGTGCTCGAGCAGGTTCGCGGCTTGCCGGACGCCGAGGTGACGCCGCTCTTCACGCGGCCGCCGGCGGTCGTCGAGCGCGACTCGCCCTTCGTGGTCGGCCTGCGCGAGGCGGTTTCGGCGCACCACGACGGGGAGCCGATGAGCGTCGGTCGCGACGGCGCCTCCGACGCGGTCTCGTTCCTGCGGGTCGGCGTGCCGGCGGTCGAGTTCGGGCCGGCCGGAGACGGCCACCACGGCCCGCAAGAGTGGGTCTCGGTCGCCTCGCTGGAGGTATACCGGCAGACGCTCGACTCCTTCCTGCGGACGATCCCCGAGCGCCTCGCCGCCTGAGGCGGAGCAGATGATCGAGCAGCCCTTCCAAAAGCCGCCGCCCAGCGGCGACCCCGAGCCACCGCCGAAGCGCAAGCACTACTGGTGGCGCTTCACGCTCGCCTCTCTGGTGATCGTCAGCGTCACCGCCGCGGCGACCTCGGCCAGCATCCTGCTCTACATCGGCAGCATCGCCAACGCGCTCTCACACAACGACGTCCTGCAGAACAAAGTCGATCGAATCCTGTCGCAGACGCACGGCGGCGACCCGGAGAACATCCTGATCGTCGGCTCCGACAAGCGGGCCTCCGAACCGGAAGACCCGGGGCGCTCCGACACGACGATGCTGCTGCGCCTGGACCCCGACCAGAACGCGATCGCGCTGATGTCGATTCCGCGCGACCTCAAGGTCGAAATCCCCGAATACGGCACCGGCAAGTTCAACGAAGCCTACGCCTACGGTGGGCCGAAGCTGGTCCTGCAGACCGTCAAGCAGCTGACCGGGCTGCCGATCAACCACGTCGTCAACGTCGACTACCTTGGCTTTGTGCGCGCCGTCGACGCGATCGACTGCGTCTACGTCGACGTCGACCGCCGCTACTACCACTCCAACGTCGGCGTACCGCCCTCCGAACAGTACGCCGAAATCAACGTCCAACCCGGCTACCAGCTGCTCTGCGGCAAAAAAGCGCTGCAGTACGTGCGCTACCGCCACACCGATACCGACCTGGTCCGGGCCGCCCGCCAGCAGGATTTCCTCAGCGCCGCCCGCCAGCGGGTGCCGGTCTCCAAGCTGGTGCTCGGCCAGAACGACCTGATCGACATCTTCACCGAATACACGACCTCCGACATCAGCGACACGGAGACGATGCTGCAGGTGCTGAAGCTGTTCATCGCCTCGCGCAACGCGGCGATCAAGGAGGTTCACTTCCCGGCCGAACTGGGGCCGAGCTTTGTCTACGCGTCGCAGAGCGCGATCGATGGCGCGGTCGAAAAGTTCCTCGGGATCGAAGCCAGCGGCGGTCCGCGCGGCAAGCTCGAAAGCGAGGGCTCCGAATCGAAGGGCAAGAAGGGGAAGAACGGCAAGGACAAGAAGAAGGGCAAGCGCGAGGCTCCGCCCAAGCCACACCTGGCGCCGACCAAGCCGCCCGGCAGCGACGGCCTGGTGCCCGCCGCCGAAGCCGGCGAGCTCGAGGCCAAGGCGGTCGCCCGCAAGGTCAACCACGGCTTCCCGGTCTTCTACCCAGCTCGCCTGCCGTCCGGCGCGGCCTACGTCGAAAGCAACCCCTATTACCACGTGCAGGATCCGCGCGTGTACCACTTCCGCGATACCGACGGCAAGCGTCACGCCGCCTACCGGATGGTCGCGACGCTCGAACTGCCCGACGGCATCCACTACTTCGGGATCCAGGGCGTGCGCGGCTGGACCGACCCGCCGATCCTCGACAACCCGAGCTTGACGCGGACGATTCGTGACCGCGACTACGACATCTACGTTGACGGCGACCGCGTCAAAATGGTCGCCTGGCACAGGGGGGAGAACTCCTACTGGATCTCGAACAGCCTCCTGCAGGTTCTGACCAACGACCAGATGGTGGGGATGGCGCGTGCGGCACGCGTGATAATCCCCAACCGCAAGCCGACCAACCGGGGGAGGGCGCAGCAGCGATGACGCAGGAGAGGGATGCGATAGGAGTCGTCGGCGTCGGCTGGGTCGGGCTGGTCACCGCCGCCTGCTTCGCCGAGCTGGGCCACCGGGTCGTCGCCCGCGACATCGTGCCCGAGAAGGTCGAGGCGCTCTCGCGCGGCGAGACGACGATCCACGAGCCCGGGCTGGCGGAGCTGGTGAAGCGCAACGCCGAGCGGCTGACCTTCACCACCGAGATGGGGGAGCTGCTCGATTCGGCGCGGCTGCTGTTCGTTTGCGTCGACACCCCGCCGACGCGCTCCGGCGACGCCGATCTCTCGCGGGTGCGGTCGGTCGTCGATGAGCTGCGTGCCGACGGCGATCACGTGCTGGTGATGAAGAGCACGGTGCCGGCCGGGACCGGCGCGACGATCCGGCGCAACCTGCCGGGCGTCCCCTATGTCTCCTGTCCCGAGTTCCTCAAGGAGGGCTCGGCGGTCGCCGACTTCATGCACCCCGACCGGGTGGTGATCGGCGCCGATCCCGGCGACGAGGAAGCCGCCGACGCCGTGGCCGCGCTCTACGAGCCGCTCGGCGGCGAGCTGGTCCGCGCCGACGTGGCCAGCGCCGAGATGATCAAGCTCGCCTCCAACGCCTTCCTGGCGACCAAGATCTCCTTCGTCAACGAGATCGCCAACGTCTGCGAGGAGGTCGGCGCCGACGTCTCCGAAGTCGCCCGCGGCATGGGCCTCGACCGGCGCATCGGCCCCTCGTTCCTGCGCGCCGGCATCGGCTACGGCGGTTCGTGCTTTCCCAAGGATCTGAAAGCGCTGAAGCAGCTCGCCGGCAATACCGGCTATCACTTCCAATTGCTCACCGCCGTCATCGAGGTGAACGAGCTGCAGAAGCGGCGCGTCGTCAAGAAGCTCCAGAGCCATCTCGACACCCTCGTCGGCAAGCGGATTGCGCTGCTCGGCCTCGCCTTCAAGCCCGATACCGACGATATGCGCGAGGCCTCGAGCCTGGTGCTAGCGGCGCGGCTGCAGGGCGAGGGGGCGGAGGTCGTCGCCTATGACCCGGTCGCCGCGGAGGCGGCGCGCGGGCTGCTGGACTCCGTCGAGCTGATCGGCTCGGCCCTGGAGGCGCTCGACGGGGCCGACGCGGCGGTGCTGGTCACCGAGTGGCCGGAGTTCGCCGCGCTCGACTGGTCCGAGGCGGCCGGCAGGATGGCGCGGCCGCTGCTGGTCGACGGCCGCAACTTCCTCGACCCGAAGGCGCTTCGAAAGGCTGGGTTCGAGTATGAGGGGATAGGAAGAAGCGTTTCCCACGAAGTGGCTGGCAGGCCGTCCTAGTGCGCGTGGCCAAGCAGATCAAGGACGCAGGGAGCGTGGCGTGCTCTGCACACGAGCGACCGAGGACGCCGATATGCGCCGGCCAGGTGCACTAGGACGATGCAGGCGATCGTCCTGGTGGGTGGCGAAGGCACGCGGCTACGGCCGCTGACCGAGACTGTCCCCAAGCCCGCACTGACCCTCGTCGACCGCCCCTTTCTCGCCTACATGATCGAGTGGTTGGCGGGGCACGGGGTCGATGAGGTCGTGCTTGCCTGCGGTTTCCTGCCCGACGCATTGCGCCAGGCGCTGGCCGGGGAGGAGGAGCGGGCTGGGGCGCGGATCCGCTACGTCGTCGAGCCCGAGCCGCTCGGCACCGCCGGGGCGATCCGTTTCGCCGCCGACCAGCTCGGCGACGAGCTGGAGGATCGCTTCCTGGCGCTCAACGGCGACGTCCTCACCGATCTCGATCTCAGCGCCCTGCTTGACGCCCACGGCGAGCGTGCGGCGCGGGCGACGATCGCCCTGCACCCGGTCGAGGACTCCTCGGCGTTCGGGTTGGTTCACAGCGGCGGCGAAGGGGAGGTGTTGGCCTTTCTCGAGAAGACCGGCGAGGCGGCACCGGGCGAGATCAATGCGGGGATGTACGTGCTGGAGCGCTCGGTGCTCGACCTGATCCCTCCCGGCGAGAACGTCTCGATCGAGCGCGAGGTCTTCCCGCGGTTGGTCGGCGAGGGCCTGCACGGGCTGCTGCTGGAGGGCTACTGGGTGGACATCGGCACCCCCGAGCGCTACCTGCAGGCGAGTTGGGACATCCTCGAGGGCCGGGTCCGGACGCGGGTCGCGCCGACGGCGCCGGGTGCGTTGATCGACGCGAGCGCGGAGGTCGATAGGACGGCGGCGGTCGGACCGCGGGCGGTGGTCGGACCGGGTTGCCGGGTCGGGGCAGGGGCTGAGATCCGCGAGTCGGTCCTTCTCGCCGGCAGCGCCGTCGGCGTGAACGCCCGGGTCATCCGCTCGGTCCTCTCGGCCGGGGTGGAGGTTGCGGCCCTGGCGGTCGTTGAAGGGGTCATGGCAGGGGAGAGCGAAGGACCCCTGAGCTGACCATGCTCGACGACGTTCTCGCGATTCCCGACCACCTGCGCGACGCCCTCTGGCGGGTCGACTCGGCGCGATTAAAACCGAGCGATTCCGCCGGAGTCCTCGTCTGTGGGATGGGCGGCTCGGCGGTCGGCGGGGACCTGGCCGCCGCCGCACTCGGCTCCCGGCTCTCACACCAGCTGCTCACCGTCCGTGGCTACGAGCTGCCGAGCTGGATCACCGCGGGGTGGACGGTGCTCTGCTCGAGCTATTCCGGCGAGACCGAGGAGACGCTTGCCTGCTTCGCCGCCGCCGAGGCGCTGGGCGCGCGCCGCATCGTCGCCAGCACCGGTGGGACGCTCGTCGATTCTGCTCGGGCGGCGGGGGATCCGGTGATCGGCCTGCCGGGCCTGCTGCCGGCGCCGCGCACCGCCGTCGCCTACATGTTCGTCTGTGCGCTCGAGGTTGCCGCCGCGAGCGGGACCGCGCCGCGGCTCGTCGCCGAGGTCGAGGCGGCTGCCGGCTTTCTCGAGGCCCAGCGGGACGACCTCCGCCGGCGGGCGGCCGAGGTCGCCGCTGCGCTTGGCGTCGCCAACCCGGTCGTTTACGGCGCGGGGCTGACCGCGGCCGCGGCACGCCGCTGGAAGACGCAGATCAACGAGAACGCCAAGCAGCCGGCCTTCTGCTCCGCGCTGCCGGAGGCCAACCACAACGAGATCTGCATCTGGGACGCGCCGAGCGCCTCCGGCCTGGCAGCCGTTCTGCTCGAGGACCGCGACCAGCACCCGCGCGAGCGCCTGCGCTTCGAGCTGACCGCGTCCGAGGTCGAGCGCCACGGCGTCGCCGCCGTGCGCATCGAGGTGGCGGGCGAGAGCCCCAGCGAGCGCCTGCTCTGGTCTGTGATGCTGGGCGACCTCGTCTCACTCGAGCTGGCCGCGATCCACGGGGTCGAGCCGCTGCCGATCGAGGCGATCGACCGGCTCAAGTCCTCCCTGTCCGGCTGACGCTTTCTACGTATCCTTCGCCGGAACCGAAAGAAACGAAAGGAACCGATGGCAACCGCCACCGCCAACTACAAGGTCGCCGACATCGGCCTCGCCGACTTCGGGCGCAAGGAGATCGCCCTCGCCGAGGTGGAGATGCCCGGCCTGATGCAAACCCGCGAGGAGTTCGCGACCGAGCTGCCACTTAAAGGAGCGCGGATCACCGGCTCGCTTCATATGACGGTGCAGACCGCCGTGCTGATCGAGACCCTGGTCGCCCTCGGCGCCGAGGTTCGCTGGGCCAGCTGCAACATCTTCTCCACGCAGGACCACGCCGCCGCCGCGATCGCCGCCGCCGGCATCCCGGTCTTCGCCTGGAAAGGCGAGACTCTGGAGGAGTACTGGTGGTGCACCGAGCAGGCCCTGCTCTGGCCCGACGGCGAGGGCCCGAACATGATCCTCGACGACGGTGGCGACGCCACGCTGCTCGTCCACAAGGGCGTCGAGTTCGAGAAGGCGGGCGCCGTGCCCGACCCGGCCTCGGCCAACTCGGAGGAGTTCCGCGTCGTCCTCGAGACCCTCCAGCGCTCGCTCGAATCCGACCCGCAGCGCTGGACCCAGATCGCCGGGGGGATCAAGGGGGTCACCGAGGAGACGACCACCGGCGTGCACCGGCTCTACCAGCTGGCCGAGACCGGCGATCTGCTCTTCCCGGCGATCAACGTCAACGACTCGGTCACCAAGTCGAAGTTCGACAACCTCTACGGCTGTCGTCACTCGCTGATCGACGGGATCAACCGCGCCACCGACGTGATGATCGGCGGCAAGGTCGCAGTCGTCTGCGGCTACGGCGACGTCGGCAAGGGTTGCGCCGAGTCGCTGCGCGGCCAGGGCGCCCGGGTGATCGTCACCGAGATCGACCCGATCTGCGCCCTGCAGGCGGCGATGGAGGGATACGAGGTGCGGGCGATCGAGGACGTCGTCGAGACGGCCGACATCTTCATCACCGCCACCGGCAACAAGGACATCGTCACCGCCGACCACATGGCGCGGATGAAGCACAACGCGATCGTCGGCAACATCGGCCACTTCGACAACGAGATCGACGTCGCCGGGCTCGAATCCTCGCCGGCCGAGAAAGTCAACATCAAGCCGCAGGTCGACGAGTGGCGCTTCCCCGACGGCCACTCGATCATCCTCCTCTCCGAGGGCCGCCTGCTCAACCTCGGCAACGCGACCGGGCACCCGAGCTTCGTGATGTCGAACTCGTTCACCAACCAGGTGATCGCGCAGATCGAGCTCTACGGCCAGCCCGGCGGGTTCATGGCCAAGGACGTCACGGTGTTGCCCAAGCACCTCGACGAGAAGGTCGCACGCCTGCATCTCGCGGCGCTCGGCGTCAACCTCACCGAGCTGTCCGAGGAGCAGGCCGCCTACCTCGGCATTCCGGTCGAGGGCCCCTACAAGCCCGATCACTACCGCTACTGATCACGGCGCCTGAATCGATGCGGGCGATGATCCTCGCGGCCGGGCTCGGCACTCGGCTGCGGCCAATCACCTACGGCATGCCGAAGCCGATGGTGCCGGTGCTCAACCGGCCGGTGATGGAGCACATCGCTCGCCTGCTCGCCCGCCACGGTTTCCGCGAGGCGATCGCCAACCTGCACTGGTTTCCGGAGCTGATCGAAGGTCATTTCGGCGACGGCTCGGCCTTCGGCATCGACCTCACCTACAGCCGCGAGGAGCGGCTGTTTGGCACCGCGGGCGGCGTGCGCAAGGCGGCTGGCTTCCTCGGCGAGTCCTTCCTGGTGATCTCCGGCGATGCGCTCACCGACATCGACCTGGTGGCGATGCGCGAGTTCCACGAGTCCCACGACGGCGTCGCGACGCTGGCCACCAAGCGGGTCGCCGACACCAGTCAGTTCGGCGTCGCGATCACCGGGGCGGACGGTCGCATCCAGGGCTTCCAGGAGAAGCCGGCCCCCGCCGAGGCGCTGTCGGACCTGGCGAACTGCGGCATCTACATGTTCCGCGCCGAGATCTTCGACTACTTCCCGGCGCCCGGCACCAGCAAGGCTGCAGGACCCGAGGATCCGCAGGGCTTCGCCGACTGGGCAATGGACGTGCTTCCGGTTCTGCTCGGGGGCGACGTGCCCTTCTACTCGCACGAGATAGAGGCCTACTGGAACGACATCGGCAACCTCGACGAGCTGCGCCAGGGGAACCTCGACGCGCTGCACGGCGCGGTCGCGGTCGAGCCCGCAGCTCCTGAAGTCGCCGACGGGGTACGTTCGGCCAGCCCGCTGGACGGGGTCGAGGTGAGTGCGCCAGCGCTGATCGGCAGCGACGTCGAGCTGGGGGAGGGAGTGCGTATCGAGGGGCCGGCGCTTGTCGGCGACGGCTGCCGGATCGGCGCCGGCGCGATCCTCCACGACTCGATCCTGCTCGACGCTGCCGAAGTACCCGCCGGCGGGGTCCTGATCGGGGGCATCGCCGCCCGCGCGGCAAAGAATTGACGAACTCCTGACATTCTGCGCGCCACGCGCGCGCCGCGATTCTCGAGGCTGGGGCGATGAAGCTCTTGCAGACTGTCGCCTCGGGTCTCGCGCCTCCGCTCTGTGCCTCGTGCGGCCGCAGCTGCCGGCCGGAGGCAGCCCTCTGCACCCGCTGCGCCCGCCGGCTCGCAGCCGCCGATCCGCTCGCCGACGGCCCGCCCCCCGGCGTCGACCGGGCCTGGTCCTCGGCTCCGCATGAGGACGTCGCCCGCAGCCTCGTCACCGCCCTCAAGTTCCGCCGTCTGCTGCCGGTCGCGACCGTGATGGCCGACCGCATCCGCTGGCTCGCCCCCGCCGACCTCCTCAGCGGCACGATCGTTCCCGTCCCGACCTCGCCGCTGCGCACCCGGGCGCGCGGATTCGACCCGGCCGCGGAGCTGGCGCTGGCCCTTGCCGAAGAAGCCGGCATGCCGCTGCAGATCTGCCTCGCCCGCCGTGGTCTCGGCCACCAGCGCGGCAAGCGCCGCGCCCAGCGTGTTGGCCACCCGCCGACGATGCGCACGGTCGGCGCCGTCCCGCGCAGCGTGCTCCTCGTCGACGACGTCCTGACCACCGGCGCCACGCTCTCCGCATGTGCGCGTGCGCTGCGCGCATCGGGAGCGCTCCGCATCGCGGCCGTCACCTTTGCGAGGCGTCTATGAGTAAAGGTCGCCCGGGCCCCGTCCGTAGATATTCCTCTTGTCGAGTGGGTATCCCAGGCGTACGATCAAGGCACAGACACCGAAGGAGGCCAGCATGCGGATCGAGGTTCGGGGGCGCAACGTCGAGATTGACGCCGAGCTGCGGGAGCACGTGATGAAACGCTTCAAGCGGATCGGCAGGCAGGTGTCGGAGCACGCGTCGCTCGACGTAACGGTTTGGGAGGAGAGGAACCCGGCGATCGCCGACAGCCAGGTGGCGGAGGCGACGCTGCGGCTCAAGGGCGTCACGCTCCACGCCAAGGAGGCGTCCCCCGAGATGGCGCACACGATCCACGAGCTCGCCGAGGACATCCGTCGCCAGGTGAAGAAGCACCGCGAGCTGCGCCGCAAGCGCAGCCGGACCCGCAAGCTCGTCAACGAGCTGCGCGGCAGGCCAGCCACGCCGTAGACGGAGGCGATGGGGAGGGGCCAGGTGCCCCTCCGCCGGAGACCGTACGGCCGGCAGAAGCCGTAAGTCGGAAGGAAGCCGCTCCCAAAGCCTCCGTCGGAGGGGCACCTGGCCCCTCCCCATCGCCTCGCTACCCTTGAGCAATGGCGAACGCCAGGGACATGGTCACCCGTGCGCTCCGGGTGGGGGAGGGTCGCAAGTTCAAGGCTTACGAGAAGCGCGCTGAGCGGATCAATGCGATCGAGCCGGAGATGGAGCTGCTCAGCGACGAGGAGCTGCGCGCCGAGGCGGACTCGCTGCGCGAGCGCGCTCGCGGCGGCGAGTCGCTGGACGACCTGCTGCCCGAGGCCTTTGCGCTGACCCGCGAGGCGGCCCGCCGCAGCATCGGCCAGCGCCACTTCGACGTGCAGCTGGTCGGCGGCATGGCCCTGCACGACGGCGCGATCGCCGAGATGAAGACCGGCGAGGGCAAGACCCTGACCGCGACGCTCGCCGTCTTCCTCAACACGCTGGCCGGCGACAGCGTCCACGTGGTCACCGTCAACGACTACCTCGCCCGCCGCGACGCCGAATGGATGAAGCCCGTATACGACGCCCTGGGGGTCAGCGTCGCCGCGATCCAGGACTCCGACGATCACGCCGCCCGCCAGGTCAAATACGCCTGCGACGTCGCCTACGGGACCAACTCCGAGTTCGGCTTCGACTACCTGCGCGACAACATGGCCGAAGCGCTCGAACACTGCGTGCAGCGCGGCCACCACTTCGCGATCGTCGACGAGGTCGACAACATCCTGATCGATGAGGCGCGCACGCCGCTGATCATCTCCGGCGCGCCGGAACAGGCGGCGCAGATCTATTACCAGTTCGCCCGCCTCGCGCGCCAGATGGACGGGGTACCGGCGAAAGACCGGCTCAAATCGCTGGGCGAATCGAAGGACACCTCCGAAGCCGAGCACGACTACGAATACGACGAGAAGCACAAGACCGTCGCGCCGACCGAGAAAGGCGTCAAGCGGGCGGAGGATTTCCTCGGCGTCGACAATCTCTACCTGAGCGAGCACGGCACGCTCGTCAACCACCTCAGCCAGGCGCTGAAGGCCGAGTCGCTCTACAGGCGCGACAAGGACTACGCCGTCGTCGACGGCCAGGTGATGATCATCGACGAGTTCACCGGTCGCATCCTCGAGGGCCGGCGCTGGTCGGAGGGCCTGCACCAGGCGGTCGAGGCGAAGGAGGGGGTGGCGATCGGCGAGGAGAACCAGACCCTGGCGACGATCACCCTGCAGAACTACTTCCGGCTCTACGACAAGCTCGCCGGGATGACCGGAACCGCCCTCACCGAGGCGACCGAGTTCATGAAGATCTACGAGGTGCCGGTGGTCGAGATCCCGACCAACCGGCCGATGGTTCGCGCCGACCACAACGACCAGATCTTCAAGACCAAGGACGGCAAGTGGAAGGCCGTCCTCGAGGAGATCGTCGCCCGCCACGAACGCGGCCAGCCGATCCTTGTCGGCACCGTCTCGGTCGAGGTCTCGGAGATGATCTCCGAGGAGCTGAAACGACGGGGGATCGAGCACGCGGTGCTTAACGCTAAGCCCGAGCATGCCGAACGAGAGGGTGAGCTGATCGCCCAGGCGGGTCGCAGAGGCGCGGTAATGATCGCCACCAACATGGCCGGTCGAGGCGTCGACATCAAGCTCGGCGGCGACCCCGAGCACCTGGCGATCAAGGAGCTTAAAAAACAGAGCCTGAGCGTCGGCGACGAGGGTTATGAAGAGGCGCTGGCGGCGAAAGCCGCCGAGCTGGAGCCGCGGTGCAAAGCCGAGGCCGAGGAAATCCGCGAACTCGGTGGCCTCTACATCTGCGGCACCGAGCGGCACGAATCGCGCCGCATCGACAACCAGCTGCGCGGCCGCTCCGGCCGCCAGGGCGACCCCGGCGAGACGCGCTTCTTCCTCTCCGCCGAAGACGACGTGATCCGACTTTTCGCCGGCGACCGGATCTTCAAAATCCTCGACCGCCTGGGCCCGGTCGACGAGGAGGGCGAGGAGCTGCCGCTCGAGGCGAAGATGCTGACGAAAACCGTCGAGGGCGCCCAGAAGAAGGTCGAGGAACAGAACTTCCTGATCCGCAAACGCGTGCTCGAGTACGACGACGTGATGAACGAGCAGCGCCGCGTCGTCTACAAATACCGCCGCGAGATCCTCGAGGGCCGCGACATGTCGGACATCGCCCGCGACGAGATCGAGGGGGTGATCGAGCGCCTGGTCGACGAGTACACGCCGGGCGACGACCTCGAGCAGTGGGACATGCCCGAGCTGGAGGCGCGGCTGCGCCAGATCTGGCCGGTGAGCGTCGAGGTTGGCTCGATGTCGCCGGAGACGGTCGATCGCGAAAAGCTCAAGGACGCGCTCGACGAAGACGCGATGAGCGCCTACGACGATCGCGAGCGGCAGCTCAGCGAGGAGGTGACGCGCCACCTGGAGCGGCTGATCCTGCTGCAGGTGATCGACAACCGCTGGCGCGAGCACCTCTACGACATGGACTACCTGCGCGAAGGCATCCACCTGCGCGGCTTTGCCCAGATCGACCCGCTGGTCGCCTACAAAAACGAAGGCTTCTCGATGTTCGAGGATCTGATGCACTCGATCTGGGAGGAGTTCTCGAAGCTGGTCTTCTACGCCGAGGTGGAAATCGACCCGCGCCAGCTCGAAGGGGCCTTCGCCGGCAATGGCGGTGGGCCGGCGACGCTCGACTACTCCGGCGGCACGCTCGAAGGCCAGCCCTCGGCGCTGCAGGAGGTTGCGGCGGCGGGCGGCGCAACCTCGTACGAAATGTCGTCCGGGGCGCCCAACGGCGATGGCGACGGTGCCCCCCCGCCGCAGGCGGTCGAGACCGTAGTCAAGGGGGAGCACGAGAACATCGGCCGCAACGATCCCTGCTGGTGCGGGTCCGGCAAGAAGTACAAGAAGTGCCATGGCGCCTGAGGCGGGATGGGCTCTAAACCGGCGCTCATGGTCCACGACCCGATTCGAGAGTTCATTCGAGCGTTCAACGAGCGGGATCTGGATGCCTTTGAAGCTGTACTCGATCCGGAGGTCGAGCTGCACTCGATGAAGGGGTTGCGCAAGGGCCACGAGGCAGCGCGATTGTGGGCGACCCGGGCGCCGGGCGGCGTGCAGCAGACGATTGAGCTGGACGAGCTCTACGAGGGCGGGACCGAGTCCGGCGGCGGTTCCGCGGTGGCGCTGATCCGGCGCGTCTGGCATTGGGACGAGGACGGGTCCGCGGCCGGCGAAGATGAGATGGCCTGGCTTTTCGAGTTGCACGACCACCGCGTGCGCAGCTGGCGCCCCTTCGACGACCGCTCCGCCGCCCTGCGCGCTGGCGGCTTTCTCCACCCCGAAATGAGGTCGTAGTTCTTTCCGGTATGCGGGAAGAACTACGACCTCAACGGCTGGGGGCGTACGATTGCCGCGATGGAGACGGTTGCCGAGACCAATAGAGAGGCGGCTGAGGCCTGGAGCGGGCCGCTGTTCGAGCGCTTTGTGCAGTACCGCCCGCTTGTCGCGGAGGGCCTTGGGGCCCACGGCGAGGCTGCGATGGCGGCCCACCCGCCACGCTCGGGAGACCGCGTGATCGACCTCGGCTGTGGCTTCGGCGATACGACGCAGCGGCTCGCAGCGTTGGTCGGGGCCGAGGGCGAAGCGCTGGGCCTCGACGTCTCCGAGCCGTTTGTCGAGCAGGCGCGGCGTGAGGCCGACGGCGTCGAGAACGTGCGCTTCGCCTGCGCCGACCTCCAGGTCGCCGAGCTGGAGAAGGGCTTCGACTACGCCTTCTCGCGCATGGGCTTGATGTTCTTCGCCAACCCCGTGGCCGCGTTTCGCAACATTCGCCAGGCGCTCGCCCCCGGGGCGACGCTCTGCGCCGTGGTCTGGCGCCGCAAGCTCGACAACGAGTGGCTGCACCGGGCCGAGCAAGTCGTCGAGCAGTACCTCGACCACCCCGAGGAGAGCGATGAGCCGACCTGTGGCCCCGGCCCTTTCTCGATGGCGAATGCGGACACGGTCAGCGAGCAGCTCCAGATTGCCGGCTTCGAGGGGATCTCGCTCCAGCGTTGCGACCTGCCGCTAAAGATCGGCAACGACCTCGATCACGCTGTCGAGTTCAACATGGCGCTCGGGCCGGCGGGGGAGGTTCTGCGTCTTTGGGGCGACCGGGTCGACGAGATCAAGCCGAAGATCGCCGCCGACCTGCGCGAGGCGCTCGCTGAGTTCGAGACCCCCGACGGAGTCCTTGCTCCGGCCTCGACCTGGATCATCAGCGCCACCGCCCCTTAGCCACCGTCGCGCCGGAGTTTGACCCCGCTCTGGTGTGGTCAAAGTCGGATGCGCTCTGAGGCGGAGCGCTTGGCGCTTGCGTAATACGCTGTCGCCATGGCCGAGGCCGCCTCAACCGAATCCGTGCCCGCGCGCCTCGCCGCGATCCGCGAGCAGCTGTCCCTGCTCTCGGACTACCTTTGACCCGGCTGCGCTGCGCGACGAGGCAGAGCGGCTCGAGGCCGAGATGCAGGCCCCCGGCTTCTGGGACGACCAAGAGGCAGCGGCGCGGGTCTCGGCCGCGCACGCCCGTACCCAGCGTCGGCTGAAGACCTTCGAGGAGCTCTCCAGCGACGTCGGTGACCTCGACGAGCTGGCCGAGATGGCAGCCGAGGACGACGAGCTGGCCGCCGAGCTGACGACGCAGCTGGGCTCAGTCGAGCGGCGCCTTGCAGAGCTCGAAGAGGCGCGGCTGTTCAGCGGCCAGTACGACGCCGGCGACGCGGTCGTCTCGGTGCACGCCGGCGCCGGGGGCACCGACTCCCAGGACTGGGCGGAGATGCTGCTGCGGATGTACCTGCGCTGGGCCGAGCGGCGCGGCTTCGAGGTCGAGATGAAGGAGGCCTCGCCGGGGGAGGAGGCGGGCCTGAAGTCGGCGACGTTCGTCTCTCGCGGCGAGAACGCCTACGGCCTATTCGCTGCCGAGCGGGGTGTTCACCGCCTGGTGCGGATCTCCCCGTTCGACTCCTCGGCGCGCCGCCACACCAGCTTCGCCCAGGTCGACGTCGGCCCGCTGGTCGACGAGGGAGTCGACGTCGAGATCGACGACGCCGACCTGCGGATCGACACCTATCGCGCTTCCGGCGCCGGCGGCCAGCACGTCAATAAGACCGATTCGGCGGTGCGGATCACGCACGTGCCGACCGGGGTCGTCGTCCAGTGCCAGAACGAGCGCTCCCAGGCCCAGAACAAGGCGGTGGCGATGCAGCTGCTGCGCTCCAAGCTGATCGAGCTGGAGGAGCGCAAACGGGCCGAGGCGCTGGCGGCGGAGCGGGGCGAGGTCAAGGAAGTCGCCTGGGGCTCGCAGATCCGCAGCTACTTCCTGCATCCCGACCAGCGGGTCAAGGACCATCGCACGGGACACGAGGCGGGCGACGCCCAGCGGGTGCTGGACGGCGACATCGACGAGTTCGTGCGGGACTACCTGAACAAGACGGCGGCGGCTTCGGCGAGCTAGCGGGGGAAGGCCCGAGGGGCCGGGTGCCCCTTCCGGCTCAACTTTTTCGAAAACCGCGCGGGTGAGGAGCGTGGGGCGCCCCTCTCGGCTCAACTTTTTCCGAAAACAGCTGGGGGTTGTCCGTGGGCCTTACTTCGGAAAAAGTACAAGCCGCCGAGAGGGGCACCCCACGCTCCTCGTCGCTGGGAGCTTGATTGCGACGACGAGGCGGTTGGGGATGCTGGTGGGGAAGCTCTCGACGATGCGGAGGACGCCGCTGCGGCCTAGGTGGCGGTGGATGGCGGGGCCCTTGCTCAGGTCGATCGTCGCTGGGGTCGGTTCGTAGGTCGTGTAGCCGATAGTCAGCTTCAGCTTTTGGCCCTCGGCGTCGACGGTGGCGTGGCCGTGGGCGCTGCGCAGGACGCACTCTTCGGGAGCGCTTCCCGACGAGCTCTTGCCGTGGGGGCGCGTTTCGGCTTCGCAGTATTCGGCGACTTCCTCGACGCTGATTTCGCCTGCGGCAAATTCAGCCTGCGCCTCTTCGCATTCTTCCGCCGCGGTCTCTTCTTCGCCTTCTTCGGCTTCGAGTTCGACTTCCTCGCCCAGCGCGAAGGGGACGGCCGGGGGAGTCGCGGGGGCGGACCACGCGGTGCCGCCGGCGATCGACAGAGCCAGCGCCGCCATGCTCAAGAGGACGATCGTCGCGCGAATCTTCGCCATGGGGCTGCATCGACCCCTGGCGGCAGCGGGTTTAGCCGAGGACGCCCTCCAGTCGCAGCAGTGCTTCCTTCATCGGCAGGCCGCCCCCGTAGCCGCCGAGGGCGCCGCCGCTGCGCAGGACGCGGTGGCAGGGGACGACGATCGGGATCGGGTTGGAGCCGCAGGCGGTGCCGGCGGCGCGGACCGCGCGCTCGTTGCCGGCGCTCTTCGCGATCTCGGTGTAGCTGCGGGTCTGGCCGTAGGGGATGCGGGCGATGGCCCGCAGCGCCCGCAGGCGGAAGTCCTTGCTGAGGCGCCAGTCGAGCGGCAGCTCGAACTCAGTCAGCCCCCCCTCGAAGTAGCGCTCGAGCTGGCGCCGGGCGTCGTCGAGCCGCGCCGGTGCCTCCAGCACCCGCGGGGAGACCCGCGCGGCAAGCTCCTCCAGGGTCTCCTCGTCGCTGTACCCCGAGGCCGGCAGGTGGACCTTGACCAGCCCGCGCGGCGTCGCCGCCAAGAGCAGCGGGCCGAATGGCGAATCGATGGTCGCGTAGGCGACGTCGAGCAGCCCCTCGGCTTCCGCTCGCTCTCCGAGGCGCTCCAGGTAGGCCTTCATGCCAGCTCCTTTCGCAGTCGCTTGATTCCCTCGTGCAGGCTGCGCCGCGCTGCCTCCGGCGAGCAACCGAGCGCTGCGCCGATCTCCGCATGCGGCAGGTCGCAGGCGTAGCGCAACGCCACTGCGGCGCGCTGTTTTGGCGGCAGCGCCCCGACCAGCCCCCAAAGCCCGTCGTCGAGCTCGGGCTCGGCGGTCGCCCCCTGCAATTCGGCGACCTCGGCGACCGGCAACGGCCGACGACCGTTGGCCCGATGGTGGTCGATCGCCTTGCGGTGGGCGATCGTCAGCAGCCAGCCGCGCAGGTTGCTCGTGTCGCGCAACCGCGGGTAGGCCCGCAACGCGGCGAGAAAGGTCTCCTGGAAGCAATCTTCCGCGTCGGCGCGCCCGACCGCCCCACGCAGCACCGACATCACGTCAGCCGCGTACTCGTCGAGCAATACCTGGAATGGCGGCAACAAGGGCAAGTCAAGGATTAAACGCCTCTGCTGGCACAGATGTGAGAGAGCGACCGGTGCCCCTCTCCCGAAGGCCGTCGCGCAGCAGATCGTTTGGGTGGTTCGATCGTGGTCTCTGAGCCTCCCGGAGAGGGGCACCGGTCGCTCTTCCGCAAGCGGCCCTGTTGCGCGATTAGGGTTCCTGGATGGCCGACCGTGATGCTGCCCTCAGCGAGCTGGTTGCAGGGGCGCTGGCCGAGGACCTTGGCGATGGCGATGTGACCTCGCAGGCAGCGGTGCCCGGGGACGCGCGGGCGCGGGCGCGGGTCGTCCAGAAGGCGCCGGGCGTCGTCTTCGGTTTCGAGGCCGTTGCGGAGACGATGCGACAGTGCGGGGTCGAGGGCGTCGACAAGCTCGTCATCGAGGGGCAGTGGCGCGAGGATGTGCCGGCCGAGGTCTTGCTCGCCGTGGGCCCTGCTCGAGCGTTGCTCGCCGCCGAGCGCACCGCGCTCAACCTGCTCGGCCATCTCTCCGGCATCGCCACCCTGACCGCCCAGTTCGTCGAAGCCGTCGCCGGCACCGGTGCCCGCATCCTCGACACCCGCAAGACGACCCCGGGCCTGCGCGTCCTCGAGAAGGCCGCGGTCGCCGCGGGAGGCGGCCAGAACCACCGCATGGGCCTCCACGACGCGATCCTCATCAAGGAGAACCACATTGCCCTCGCTGGCAGCTTGGCGAAAGCGGTCCACGGCACCCGCACCGCTTACCCCGACCTCCCGGTCGAGGTCGAGTGCCGCGACCTTCTCGAGGTTGCCTACGCGCTTGGAACCGGTGCCGACCGCCTGCTGCTCGACAACATGGACCCCGCGACCTTGCGCGAGGCGGTTCGCCTGCGTGACACCGAGGGCGGCAGCTCTCCGCCGACCCTGGAGGCCTCCGGCGGCATCACGCTCGACACCGTCCGCGAGATCGCCGAAACCGGCGTCGACTACATCTCCGTCGGCGCCCTGACCCACTCAGCCCCCGCTCTGGACTTCAGCATGCTGCTCGAGCCGGCGTAGGGCGGGACGGTGCCCCTCCGCCGGAGGCTTTGGGAGCGGCTTCCTTCCGCATGACGGCTTCTGCCGGCCGGACGGTCTCCGGCGGAGGGGCACCGTCCCGCCCGGCCCCTGCCTACTTGAGCAGTTTCGAGAGCCGCCGGTCCTTGAGGACGCGCCCCCCCGTCTGCTCCTGCGGGCAGTAGTTCGTCTGGTGCTCGGCGAAGAAGACGGCCTCGATGGTGGCTCCGCAGCGCGGGCACGGCTCGCCCTCGCGTTTGTGCACCTTCAGGGGCATCGGCAGCTTGTCGGGGAGGTCCGGGCCGATCGTCCGCTCGTAGTGCTCGATCGCGTCGCCGAGCACGTGGAGGGCCGCGTGCAGCCGCTCGACCTCCTCCTCGCTCAGCTCGGAGCCTTGCTTGAAGGGGGAAAGCCTGGCCTCCCAGAGGATCTCGTCGACCCAGGAGCGGCCGATGCCGGCGATGTCGCGCTGGTGGCGCAGCAGGGGGTGGAGGTGGCGGGGTTGATCGATCGCCGCGGCGAACACCTCCAGCGGGGGCGGAGGCCAAGCTTCGGGACCCAGGGTCGCGACGGCTTCGTCCTGGCCGACCGCCTCGGCCGGCAGCAGCTTGGCCCAGGCCCGCTGCTTGGTGCCGTACTCGCGCAGGCGCAGCTCGCGGCCGTCGGCGAGGCGGATCAGGATGCGGAAGGCCCGGTCTTTGCGGGATGCGCGCTTGTCGGAGAGGCGCAGGCGGCCGGCTGACATCAGGTGGATCAGCAGGGCAAGGTCGCCGAACTCGATCACGGGCATCTTGCCGATGCGGCGGATTGCCGTGACCTCGCGCCCAGCCAGAGCTTCGAGCGGCGGGTCGAAGGTCTTCATCACGTTCATCCCCGGCGCCAGCGCCGATTCGATCTCGACACCCTCTACGGCGGTGGCGAGGCGGCGCACCGTGAACTCAACCTCGGGAAGCTCAGGCATGCCGAGAGAGTAGACTTCGGCTTAGTTCATTCGACCGGACTCAGGCAATGCCGTGCCGGCGAACATAGACCAGCGAGGCCCATGCGGGCCATTCGAGGCAACGCGTTTATGAGAGAGCTGCCGACGATCAACGAGCCGGTGCCGATGCTCGACCTCAGCCCGGAGGAGGTCGAAGAGACGTCGCGCGAGGTGCGGGCGCTGGCCGTCGAGCGCGACGCCGTGATCCTCGCCCACAACTACCAGGTGCCCGAGGTCCAGGCGGTTGCCGACTACACCGGCGATTCGCTCGGTCTCTCCCGCAAGGCGGCGGAATCCGATGCTTCGACGATCGCCTTCTGCGGCGTCCACTTCATGGCCGAGACCGCCTCGATCCTCTCGCCGGAGAAGACGGTCCTGATCCCCGACCTCGACGCCGGTTGCTCGCTCGCCGACTCGATCACCGCCAGCGAGCTGCGCAACTGGAAGGCCCGCCACAGTCCCGATGCGGTCGTCGTCATGTACGTCAACACCTCGGCTGAGGTCAAGGCCGAGACCGACTACTGCTGCACCTCCTCCAACGCGGTTAAGGTCGTCGAGCACATCCTCCGCGAGCACGGTCCCGAGGCCGAGATCCTCTTCGGCCCCGACATGTGGCTCGGCTCCTACGTCGAGCGTGAGACGGGCCACTCGATGCACGTCTGGCCGGGCGAGTGCCACGTCCATGCCGGCATCCGCCCCGACGACATCCGCGCCCAGCGCGAGGCCCATCCCGGCGCCGAGTTCCTCGTCCATCCCGAGTGCGGCTGCGTCACCCAGGTGATGGAGTTCGTCGCCGCTGGCGAAGTCGACGAGGAGGGCGTGCACATGCTCTCCACGGGTCAGATGCTCGATTACGTCCAGCGCAAGCCCGACGGCGAGTTCATCGTCGCCACTGAGAACGGCATGCTGCACCCGCTGCAGCAGGTGGCTCCGGAAGCGAGCCTGATCGAGGCCAACCGGATGGCCTTCTGCAAGTACATGAAGATGATCACCCTGCCGAAGCTGCGCGACGCGCTGCGCGAGTCGAAGTTCGAGGTCTCGGTCCCGGCCGAGATCGCCGAGCGGGCGCGGCTGCCGATCGAGCGCATGGTTGCGATCGGTTAGCCCTAGGTAGAGTCCGGCGGGTGAGCCCAGAGCAGCTCAAAGAGCTGGCCCAGCAGCTGCGCGTCGACTCGGTTCGCGCCGCCGCGGCCGCCGGATCCGGTCACCCGACTTCGTCGATGTCAGCCGCCGACCTGATGGCCGTCCTGCTGACGAAATACCTGCGCTACGAGTTCGAGAGGCCCGATCATCCCGGTGCGGATCACCTCGTCTTCTCCAAGGGGCACGCCTCGCCCCTGCTCTACTCGCTCTACAAAGCGGCCGGTGCGATCGACGACGAGGAGCTGCTCAGCTTCCGCGAATTCGGCTCGCGCATGCAGGGCCACCCGACCCCGGAAATCCCCTGGGTGGACGTTGCCACCGGCTCGCTTGGCCAGGGGCTGCCGATCTCGGTCGGCATCGCCCTCGCGGCCCAGCGCCTGGAGCGCGCCGATTTGCGCGTCTGGGTCCTCTGCGGCGATTCCGAGCTTGCCGAGGGCTCGATGTGGGAGGCCTTCGAGCACGCCGGCTACGCCGGGCTCGACAACCTGATCGCGATCGTCGACGTCAACCGCCTCGGCCAGCGCGGGCCGACGATGCACGAGTGGGACACCTCCTCGCTGGCGGCGCGGGCCGCGGCCTGCGGCTGGGACGTACAGGAGATCGATGGCCACGACCTCGAGGCGATCGACGCCGCCTACGCGCGAGCGACCGCCGCCGAGAAGCCAGCGGCGATCTTCGCCCGCACCAAGAAGGGCTCGGGGGTCGCTGCGGTCGAGGATCAGCCGAACCAGCACGGCAAGCCGCTCGCCGATCCCGACGCCGCGATCGAGGAGCTGGGCGGGATCCGCTCGCTGCGGGTCGAGGTCGAACCGCCACTCGAGGCGCCGTCGTACGAGATCGCGCGCGCCCCAGTCGAGCGGCCCACCTACGAGATGGGGGAGAAGGTCGCGACCCGTGGTGCCTACGGCGACGCCCTGGCCTGGATCGGCTCCGTCGACGAGAAGGTCGTCGCCCTCGACGGCGAGGTTGGCAACTCGACCTACGCCGAGCGCTTCGCCGCCAAGCACCCCGAGCGCTTCTTCGAGATGTACATCGCCGAGCAGCAGATGGTGGCCGCGGCGATCGGCATGCAGACGCGCGGTTGGAAGCCGTTCGCCTCCTCTTTCGGCGCTTTTCTCAGTCGCGCCTACGACTTCGTCCGCATGGCGCCGATCTCCGACGCCGACCTCAAGCTCTGTGGCTCGCACGTCGGCGTCTCGATCGGCCCCGACGGCCCCTCGCAGATGGCGTTGGAAGACATCGCCTCGCTGCGCGCCGTCTTCGGCAGCGTCGTCCTCTACCCATGCGACGCAAACCAGACCGTCGCCCTCCTCGACGCGATGCGACAGCACCGCGGCGTTAGCTATCTGCGCACGACGCGGGAAGCGACGCCGACCCTGTACGAGGCGGGGGAGAGCTTCGAGATCGGCGGCAGTCGCACGCTGCGTTCTAGCGATGACGACGCGGTAACGCTGATCGGCGCCGGGATCACCCTGCACGAATGCCTCGCCGCCGCCGATCAGCTCGCCGAGCGCGGCGTCGCCGCCCGGGTCGTCGACCTCTACTCGGTCAAGCCGGTCGACGCCGAGGCGCTGCTCGAGGCGGCGGCAGCGACGCGGGCTCTCGTCACGGTCGAGGACCACTGGCCCGAGGGCGGTATCGGCGAGACCGTCGCCGGCGTGCTGGCGCAGGCCGGCAGCGCCACGCCGCTGGAGCGTCTGGCGGTCTCCGGCAAGCCCGGCAGCGGCCCGCCCGAGGACCTGCTCGCGGCCGCCGGCATCGACGCGGCCCACATCGTCGCCGCCGTCGAGCGGGCGCTCGAGCCCAGCCGCGTCTAGCCGTTCGCCTACTCGCCGACGGCGGGCGTCGTGCCGCTCGCGCGAGCGATCAAGTCCATGAGCAGGGCTTTGTGCTTGCGAGCGTCCGTCCGCGTAAGTCGCAGGCGGTACCGGCCCCATCGTTTCTCGTAGGGAAGGCTGTCGACGTCCGCCTCCTCGATCAGGGCCGTGACGTCGTCGCTCCGCTCGATCCGGAATTCGGCGATCAGGTAGTCCTTGCGAGCGCGGAACTGGACGAAGTTGTCGGCGACGCCGTCGCGCGAGAGGCCGATGTAGTGCTTGTTGTACTTCAGCGCCAGTTTGTCGCGCGTGACCTTGTTGACCAGAACCCGGAGCGAGTCGGCGAGCTCGACTGACTTCTTCGAGCCGCGCCTGATCCAGTACTCGCGGTCGGTGGCCTGCCCCGGCTCGTCCTCCTCGTCGGTGGCGAGCGTCATCGTGTCGAGGACGGTCGTCGCTTGAAGGGTGAAGACGCTGCCAACTTCGAGCGCGTTCATCTGGATGGCTATCAGCGGGATCGCTTTGTTGAACAGGGCGATCACGTTGAGGAAGCGGCTCGTGATGTCCTCGGCGACCAACACGGCCACGTGCTCATACTGGGGAAAGCGAGCCTTTTCGATATCCCAGTACTCGATCGTGCGAATGATGTGCGCCGGGTCGGTCGGGCCGAGCTGGACCTCGACCTCGTAACGAGTCCGCGTCTCGGGATCGGTGAGGAGCAGGTCGAGCCGCCCCGCCCCCGGCTGGGGCCTCTCGATCTCCTTGACCTCGAGATCGCCCAAGCCGAGCAGGCCCGGGTCCTCGGCCAGCCGGCGATGGAGCCATTTCTCATTGAAGGTCTCGTGCGTCTTCAGGCGGACCGGGGCAGCCTTTTCGAATTTCCTCACCGCCATTTAGCCTCCGCGCCCTCGAATGCCCTGTTCCTGCCGGGTTTCCCAAGCAACTTCGCCGGGATCCTAAGGCAGTCGGGCCGCACCAGTTTGTGAGCCATCCCTAACATTTCGCTAATCTCTCGCACATTCAATCTGGGCGGGGAGTTGCGCGCCCGAGTGGGCGCAGGAGTCAGTCTGTGCTCGGAGAAGGGACGGCGGCATGGCCAGAGCGAGGAAGCGAAAGCAGGCGGAAGCGGAGGCGGCGGGCAGCCGCCGGCCCGGCGGCGCGCCGATCATCGAGCTGCGCGAGGTGACCAAGGTTTACCCGGGCGGCCACATGGCGCTCGACCGGGTCTCGCTGGCGATCGACCGCGGCGAATTCGTCTTCCTCGTCGGCCCGACCGGCTGCGGAAAGTCGACGCTGATCAAGACGCTGATCCGCGAGCTGAACGTGACCGAGGGCAGCGTGCGGATCGCCGGCCGCGATATCGCCGCGATGGCGGAGAAGAAGATCCCGCAGCTGCGGCGCAACATCGGCACGGTCTTCCAGGACTTCAAGCTGCTGCCGGACCGCACCGTTTACGACAACGTCGCCTACGCCCTGCAGGTGATCGGCGCCAGCCGCAGCGAGATCCGCACCCAGGTGCCGGAGACGCTGCGCCTGGTCGGCCTCTCGACCAAGCTGCACAGCTATCCCGACGAGCTCTCCGGCGGCGAGCAGCAGCGCGTCTCGATCGCCCGCGCCTTCGTCAACCACCCGCCGCTGCTCTTGGCCGACGAGCCGAGCGGCAACCTCGACCCGGTCACCTCGATCGGCGTGATGCAGCTGCTCTACCGGATCAACAAGACCGGCACGACGGTTGTCGTCGTCACCCACGACCGTGAGATGGTCGACAACATGCGCCGCCGCGTGATCGAGCTGTACGAGGGCCGCGTCGTCCGCGACGAGGTCAGCGGCGGCTACACCGAGGAGTCGACCAGCGAGTTCGGCATGCGGATGCGAGCCGAGATGGGCGTCGCCCCCGAGGGCCAGACCAACGGCCACGACGCGCTGATCTGAGCCATGTCCCGTCTCTTCTTCTTCATCCGCGAGGCCTTCCGGGCGCTGCGCCGCAACGGCGCCCCGAGCCTGGCGGCGATCGTGACGACGATCGTCACCGTGGTCCTGCTCGGCGTCCTGATCCCCATCTTCCAGACCACCCAGGCGAAGAGCAACGAAGTCCGCGACAGCCTCGAAACCCGGGTCGCCTTCTATGACGACGCGACCAAGGCTGAAATCCACCAGCTCGAACGCGAGCTGCTGGCGATTCCGCACGTCGACTCGGTGGAGCTGGTGACGAAGGCCGAGGCGCTGCACGAACTGAGCGAAGATCTGGGCAAGGAGAAGAGCAGCGAACTGCTGACCCAGCTGCACTCCAACCCGCTGCCGGGCAACTTCAAGGTCAAGGCCGACGACGCGAGCAACCTCGACTCGATCCAGACCGCCATCGAACCGCCCGGCCCGAACGGCAAGCCGCAGCCGATCTCACCGATCATCCAGGATCAGTTCAGCCGCCAGGAAGACTCGCAAAAGATCGAGCAGGTGACGAGTGCCCTGAAGATCGTCCTGACGGTGATCACCGCGCTCCTGATCGTCGCCTCGCTGATGCTGGTCGGCAATACGATCCGGCTCTCGATTTACACTCGCCGCCGCGAGGTCGAGGTGATGCGGCTGGTCGGCGCGACCCGCTGGTTCATCCGCTGGCCGTTCATGATCGAGGGGGTCGTCGTCGGCTTTGCGGGCGGCTTGGTGGCCATACTGGTCCTGTGGCTGGGCAAGCTGACGATCGTCGATCCACTGAGCGACAGCATCGGCTTCCTCGCGGCGCAGAACAGCACGACGCTCTCCTTCCCGGCGCTGGTCGCGATCCTCTTCGCCGCCGCGGTGCTGGTCTCCGCGGTCGGCTCCGGCGTCACCCTGCGCCGCTTCCTGAAGGTCTGAGCCGCCGATGAGCGTCGGCCGTACGGTGGGCCTGACGGTCGCCCTGCTCGCGATGCTCGCCGCCGGGCTCTGGATCGGCGGCCACCCCGCGCACATGCCGCCGGTTCTGCGCGATGTCTTCGTCGACGAATCCGCCGGGCTGACCGCGGAAGCGAGCGAACTGATCGAAGACGACTACTACCGCTCCGTCCCGCAGGGCGAGCTGGTCGACTCCTCGCTGCAGGGGATGGTTCGCGGCCTGCGGCGCCACTACCGCGACCGCTTCTCCGAATACTTCTCGCCCGCCGCCCTGGCCCGCTTCAACGAAGCGATCGAGGGCCGCTTCTCGGGCGTGGGACTCAGCGTGACGCAGGTCGAAGACGGCCTCGGCGTGCAGGCGGTCTTCAAGCGCTCTCCCGCCGAGCGCGCGGGGATCGAGGTCGGCGACACGATCGTCTCCGTCGACGGACGCGCGATAGCCGGCCTCAGCGCCGCAGCGGCGGCATCGCGGATCAAGGGCCCGGAAGGGACCGAGGTCACTGTCGGCGTGCGCGACGGGGCGAAGGGCAAGCCCCGCCTGGTGAAGCTGACCCGTGAGCAGATCTCGGTGCCGGTGGTGGCGAGCAGGCTGAAGACGGTCGGCGAGCGTAAGCTCGGCGACCTGCGGATCGCCTCCTTCACGGAAGGGGTGCACGCCCCCGTTGCGGCGCAGCTCCGCCGTCTGCAGAAGCGCGGCGCGCAGGGCCTGGTGCTCGATTTGCGCGGCAACGGCGGCGGCCTGCTCGAGGAGGCGGTGCTGACCGCGAGCGTCTTCCTGCCCGAGGGGGAGACCGTGGTCTCGACCAGGTCCCGCAGCCAGGGGAACGCGGTCTACGAGACCAGGGGGGGCAACCTGCCGGCGCTGCCGATCGCCGTCCTGATCGACCGCAACACCGCCTCCGCCGCCGAGATCCTCGCCGCCGCGCTGGCCGACGACGCCGGCGCCAGGACCGTCGGCACCCGCTCCTACGGCAAGGGGGTTTTCCAGCAGGAGGTCGGGCTCTCCAACGGCGGGGCATTGAAGCTTACGGTCGGCGAGTACTTCACGCCCGACGGGGTCAACCTCGCGGGCAAGGGCATCCGCCCCGACGTGCGGGCGCCGGACCAGCCGCGCACCGCCCGCGACGAGGGACTGGAACGGGCTCTCGGCTTGCTGGCCGGCGAATGAGCCAAAAGGATTGGCGCTACTACCGCGCGCGGCAGCGAGCGCGCGGCCGGGGGCGGCGGACCGAGCCGCGGACCGCGCGCGAGGCGGTCGACGCGCTGCTGCGCGAGGAGCTCGGCGGGCGCGGCTTTCCGCCCTCCATCGCGGTCGAAGCCGGGCGCGCCGCGGGGGCGGCCGAAGCGCGGGAGCCGCGGCGCCGGGACCTCCTGGAGCTGCCGACCTTCACGGTCGACCCGGCGACGGCGCGCGACTTCGACGACGCCGTTTCGGCCCGGCGCGAGGACGGGGCGACGCGCCTCTGGATCCACATCGCCGACGTCGCTGCCCACGTGCCGCCCGGCTCGCGGCTCGACCTCGAGGCGCGGCGGCGCGGCAACAGCACCTATGCGCCGGGCACGGTCGAGCCGATGCTGCCGTACGCGCTCAGCGAGGAGGCCTGCAGCCTGGCGCCGGGCGTAGAGCGCCTCGCGGTCACCGCCGAGATCGAGCTGGGCTCCGATGGAGGGCCTCGCTCGGCGAGCTTCTACCGCAGTCGCATTCGCTCCGACGCGCGGCTCGACTACGACCAGCTCGATGCCGTCTTCTCCGGGTTGGCTGAAGCGCCGCAGGCCGTTGCCGAGCCACTTGGCGTCGCCCGCGAAGCGGCCGCAGCGCTGGGCGAGCGGCCCGGCACGACGAGCCTCGAGGTCGAGTCCTTCGAGCCCGAGTTCCGCTTCGACGCCGACGGGCACCCGATCGCCGCCCGCGCCGTCGCGCAGACCGAGTCGCACCGGCTGATCGAGCGGCTGATGATCCTCGCCAACGAGCAGGTCGCCCGGCTGCTCGAGCGCAAGCGCGTGCCGACGATCTTCCGGGTCCATCCCCAGCCCGACCCACCGCGGATCGAACGGCTGATCGAGCAGCTGGCCGAGCTCGAGATCCCAACCCCACCGCTGCGCGGCGGCTTGGCGCCGCGGCAGGCCGCGGAAGTGGCGGCGGAGGCGAGCCGACTGGTAGCTGCGGAGGCCAGACGGCGCGGACACGGTCGCGACGCGTATACCTCGCTCGTGCTCCGCTCTCTCAAACAGGCTCAGTACAGCGAGCGAAACAGCAGCCACGCCGGCCTCGGCAGCGCCGCCTACTGCCATTTCACCTCGCCGATCCGGCGCTACCCGGACCTGATCGTCCACCGGGCACTGCTGGCGACCCTAGGCGAGGGGGAGGCCGCCCCCAGCGCCGCGGAAGCGCGCGAGGTGGCCTGGCATTGCTCCGAGCGCGAGCGCGAGTCGATGCGGATCGAGCGCCGCGGCGACGACATTTGCGCCGCTTTCCTGCTCGCGCGCGAGCAGGGCGAGCGGGGGCTCGAGGTCACCTTCGAGGGCGAGGTGTCGGGGCTGGTCCGCTCCGGTGCCTTCGTCGCCTTCGGCGGCGAGCTGGGCGACGTCTACGAGGGCTTCTTGCCAGCGCGGCTGCTGGGCGGCGCCGAGCGCTTCGAGCTGAACGCGACCGAGACGGCATTGATCGGCGGCGAGTCGAGGCGCCGGTTGCGGTTCGGGGATCCGGTGGCGGTACGCGTGACCGGCATCGAAGCGCCCCGCGGGCGGGTCGACCTGGAGCCGGTCGAGGGTTGAGCGATGGCCAAGAAGGGGAAGAAACGGGATCCCGCCTCCGGCGACGTCGCGACCAACCGCCGCGCCCGGCACAAATTCGAGCTGATCGAGAAGTTCGAGGCGGGAATCGTGCTGCGCGGCTCGGAGGTCAAGTCGCTGCGCAACGGCAAGGCGCAGATGGCGGACGCCTACGCCGTCGTCGACGACGGCGAGCTCTGGCTGCGCAACCTGCACATCCCGCCCTACGAGCCGGCCAGCCGCGAGAACCACGAGCCGGAGCGACCGCGCAAGCTGCTCCTGCACAGGGCCGAGATCGAGCGCCTGGTCGGCAAGACCGCGGAGCGCGGGCTGACGCTGGTCCCGACCCGGATCTACTTCAAGGGCTCGCGGGCGAAGGTCGAGCTGGCGTTGGCGCGGGGCAAGGAGGGCCGCGACCGTCGCCGCGAGATCGCGGACCGCGACGTGCGGCGTGAGGTCGAGCGCGAATTCAAGGGCAGAATGAGGTAGCTTCGCGTCTATGCCGATGGCGGACTTCGTCAGCGACAACATCCAGTACTTCGTCGCCGGGCTGGTCGTGGCGATCTTGCTGCTCCTGCTGGCGATCAGCATCGTCCAGCGAAGAGGCAAGGAAAAGAAGCAGAAGGCGCCCTCCGCACCGTCTTCACCGGCGCCGCTCGCGGGTCAAAAAACCACGCAGGCGGCGCCCCCTCCGCCCGGTCCACCGCCCGGGGGCTCGCCAGCGAGGGGCAAGGAGAAGCGCAAGCTGGCTCGCGAGCAGCAGCGCGCAGCGCGCGCCGAACATCGCAAGCGCAGCCGCGAGGAGGCCCAGAGGCGCCGCCAGGAGCGGGCGCAGAAGCGTGCCGAACGGCGCGGCAAGTCGGCCGGTGGCAGCCGTTCCGAGCGCAAGGCCAAGAAGCAGGCCGCGAAAGCGGAGCGCGAGCTGGCGGCGGCCCGCGCCGCGCAGGAGCGGGCGCTGCTCGAGCAGGGCGGCGCGACGCCGGGAGCTGTGGCGCCGCAGCCCGCACAGGCGACCGCGGTGCCGCCGGCTCAAGCTCCCGCCGCGGGGCAGCCGCCGGCACCGCCCGCCCCGCAGCCCTTCCCCGCGCCGCCGCCGCCGGTCCCACCCCCGCCCGCTGGGGCTGTCCCCCCACAGCCGCCACCTGCCACCGCGCTGCCACCGACGCCTGGCGGGCCCCCGCAGGCTCCGCCACCCGGCGGCTACGACCCGGCGACGGCCGAGCAGCGGGTCCACGACAAGGTCGCCGAGATCCAGCGTGAGGAGGAGCGGATCCGGGCCGAGGCCGATCGCCGTATCGAGGCGGCCGAGCGGATGCAACGCGAAGCCGACGAGCGCCGGGCGCGGGCCGGGTCTGGGCACGTCACGCAGAGCATGGAGGCCGTGCAGACCCCCCAGCCGGCGGCGGCGGACATGCAGACGGCCGAACAGCACCTTCAGCAGCAGCGCGAAGCGCAGGAGCGCTCGCTGGCCGAGGCGCAGGAGCGGTTGCGGCAGATCGAAGAGCGCACGAAAGCGGCCGAACGGCGTGCCGCCGAGGCAGAGCGGCTCTCCAGGCTGAAAGCGGAAGAGGAGGAGCGCCAGCGGCGCTTGCGGGAGATCGAGGACAGTGTCGCTCAGGCCGAGCAGCGCGCTCGCGAAGCCGAGCAGCGCGCCGAAGAAGCCGAGCGGGCCGTGATCGGCTCGATGCAGGCGGACGCGCTGCCCGCCGCCGTTCCGCAACCTTCGGCGGCGGCCCCGCAGCCGCCGCCGCCGAGCCCTCCGCCGCCGCCGAGTCCCCAGCCGACCCCGCCCCCGCCGGCGCCTGAACCGCCGCCGGCCGCTCCGGAGCCCCAGCCGGGTCCGTCGCCAGCACCGCCGCAGGTGCCGCCGCAGCCCGGGCCCCCGCCGTCGCCTGAGCCGCCGCCGCCTGCGGCGCAGTCGGGGGAGACGATCGAACTCAACAACGTCACCTTCGAGCAACTGCGCGGGCACGGCCTCTCGGTCACCCAGGCGACCCGCCTGCTCGCGCATCGCGAGCGCGTCGGCCGTTTCCAGTCGATCGAGGAACTCGACGAGATTCCTGGGTTGCCGCGGGAGTTTGCCGAAGACCTGAAGCGCCGCTCGCGCGTCTGAGCATCCGTTCTAAACGTTCGCACGGTCGGTGACCGTTGGTGGATGGCAGGGACCGGGATCTCCCGGCCCCTGCAAGCTGAGGCCTTACGACAGCACCGGGGCGCTGTTACCCGGCCTGCCGGTAGCTACGGTTTCGCCTCGACGAAGACCGCTTTGGCGGGCATGGTGACGTTGTACCAGGCAGTGATCTTGCCTTTTTTCTGACACCACGGGTTGCCCGCCTGGAAGGTCAGCGGAGCATTGGTCATCCGTACCTGTGCCGGATTGCCGCCCATCACGCGGATTTTGGAGATGTTGTTTTCGCCCCACGTGCAGCCGACCCCCAGCGGACAGCCGGTGAATTCCCAGGCCGGAATCCCGCCGCCGGTGCCCGTCGTCATGTTGAGTAGCCCGTCTCCTTGGACCGCGGGATCCCAGAGGAGTTCGGTTTTGTAGGGGGCTTTGAGAGGTTTGCCTCCGTTCGTACAGGTGCTGCATCCCGTGAACGCGCCGGGCGTGATTTCGCCGATCAGCGCCGCTTCCGGGCCTTCGTTTTTGGTGGATGCGCCTTTGAACGTCCCTTTGGTGCATTTGATCGTGGCGAACGGTTTTTCGAGTTCGCCTTTTTCTTCTTTCGCTTTGTCGAAAATGACTATTTCTGCTTCGAAGAGAGGGTTCAGTTCCCCTTCGATCGTGGTCCCGACTTTGTATTCTTTCCCGGCGGGACAGGGGTTTGCGTTTTCTTCGCACAGCGTTACGGCCGATGCCGAACCCGCAGCGACGATCGCAAGCAGTGCCGCCGCAGCAACGGCTGGGCCGAGGATTCTGAAGAGTCTCATTTGAATCCCGCTTTCTTCCGGCGCTCGTTCACCGGAGTTCGAGTGGTGGGCGGCGCTGTCCAGCAGAACCCGCTAGCGCGGGACATGGCCTCCCTGCGGCTCAGCCGAGCCGCGGTGGGGGACCGTATCGTAAATAATTGTAATAGTCAATCTAAACTTAATAAATAAGTTACGACTCATATGCCTCGAGCAGCTTCAGCCAAACCTCGCTGCGCGAGGGATACGCCGCGACCGCATGACGCAGGCGCGGGAGGGGCACCTTGCCGACCAGCGCAACCGTTGCCGCCTGCAGGAAGTCGGCCGTCTCGAAGCCGGTGAAGGTGGCCCCGACGATCGTCTCGGTCGCCCGGTCGACGACCAGCCGCGAGGTGCCGCCGGTGTCCTTGCCCTGGAAGCTGGCGCCGGCGGTCCCGTCGGTCGGCACGTCGACGGCTTCTGCGTCGATTCCGGCTTCGGTTGCCTGGGTGAGGGTCTTGCCTACCGCGGCGACCTGAGGGTCGGTGAAGGTGACGCGCGGCGAGCCGAGCCCTTCGGCGAGCGCCTTGGTGTCGCGGCCGAGCAGGTTCTCCGCGGCGACCCAGGCCTGGTACTTGCCCATGTGCGTGAAGAGGGCGCGGCCGTTTACGTCGCCGACCGCGTAGAGCCACTCGCGGCCGCCGACCCGCATGCGGTCGTCGGTCTCCAGGAAGCCATGCTCACCCGACTCGACGCTCGCCGAGTCGAGGCCGATCTCGGTCGTTCGGGGCGTGCGGCCGACGGCGACCAGGATCTGCTCCGCCTCGACGCGGGCGCCGTCGTTCAGCGTCAAGGCGATGCCGTCGCCGGTCTTCGCGATCCGCTCTGCGAGGACGCCCGTGCGCACGTCGACTCGATACTCGATCCGCAGCGATTCGGCCACCTGCTCACCCGCGAACGGCTCCTCGCGCGGCAGCAGATGTTGCTCCCCCTCGACCAGCACCACCCGGGTGCCCAGCGTCGACCAGGCCTGCGCCAGCTCCGAGCCGACCGGTCCGCCGCCGAGGACGACCATGCTCGCCGGCACCGAGTTGGCGGTGGTGGCGTCGCGGTTGTTCCAAGCTTCGACCGAGTCGAGGCCGTCGATCGGCGGCATCGCCGCGCCGCTGCCGGTCGCGACGACCACTGCCTTGCGGGCGCTGAGCATGAGCTCGTCGCCGACGGCGATGCGACGCTCGCCGTCGAGCCGTCCCTCCCCCCGGAACAGCTCGATGCCGTGTTCTTCGAGCCACGGCAGCTGGCTGGCGTCGTAGAGGTTGTGGATCACCTCGTTGCGGCGTTCGAACACGGCCGCAGGATCGAGGTCGGCGCCGGCCGGGACTCCCGGCACGCGCTTCGCCTCGGCCAGCAGCTCGCCAGGGCGCAGCAGCGCCTTCGAGGGCATGCAGGCGTAGTAGGAGCACTCGCCGCCCACCAGGTGCGCCTCGACGATCGCCACCGAGAGGCCGCCGTCGGCGAGCCGCCCCGCGCAGACCTCGCCGGGGGCGCCGGCGCCGAGCACGATCGCGTCGAATTGCAGCTCTTCCATCCCGGTCTCGTTACCGACACCGTACAATCGAAGCGACATAGCACGGGGGCGACAGGCTTCGACCTGGTCGGTCCGTGCGAACGGTTGCAGGTCGAGGTGGCCGGAGGCCTCGTTAAACACCGGCACCAACCAATACGTGCGGACCATGAGTTCGCCCTCGCTGCTTAGTTAGATCTAAGTGAGTGAGAGTCGGCCCTCTCCCGCCCGCGGAGGGGGGCACCGGCTTCAATTGCGGGCTTACCCGGGCGGATCGCCCCGTCCGCCAGGGGACATTTCAGAGGGCTTTGTCTCCCGTAGTGCCCGCCGGCGCGGACCCCGGGAGACGAGAGCCAAGCGCCGGCTAAACCTGTAGAAACCTTCGCGCTACGGCCAGGGACGCCGGTTCGATTCCGGCCGCCTCCATCGATGGACCGGACAGTCAGGTGCCGCGCTCGGCGAGCTCGCGCAGGGTATGGAGCTGCTTGCGCATCATGAAGAGGTCGGCGTAGGGCAGGAGGCGAGCGCGGAGGGCGGACTCGAGGCGGGTGCCGGGATGGCTGACGACGACTTTGACGAGCAGGCGACAGCCCCTCTGCCCTCGGGGGACGATCAGATAGGTGCAGGCCACTTCGCCGAAGATCCGGCTCAGCCGCGTGCAGAGCAGCGTGAGACGGACATCCGGCTCGAACTCGACCAGGTCGAAGATCGTCATGAAACGCTGGTGTACGGCGAGTCGCTCCAATCCCGGGGTCAGCTGGCGGGGACTGCGGCGCCCGAAGTTGTCGAGCCAGTCGTAGCTGTAGGGGGCGACGCGGAGCTGGCATAGCCAGCGGAAGAGAATGGTTGGCGGGGCGGCGACGTCGACGGCGCGGTAGTAGCGATCCTCCGCACTGGGTAGAAAGCGGTCGCAGGGAAAGTCGAGCTCGACCTCGCCCGGTCGGAGACCGTAGGTGTGGGCGCGTGAGCTGCGAATGGCGGTCATCCTGGGGCGGCGTACTCACCGTTGGCATCGAGGAACCCCGCGCGGCTGGCGCTGCGCAGGCCCCAGCGGGTAGCGCCGCCAGTGAACAGACGGTAGAGGGTCGGCGAGGCGGGAAAGCGGTAATTGCTCGCGGTGTGTGGGGAGTAGAGAAGGCGTTCGCCGGCTTCCAGCCAGCCCGTGTGTTTTCGCTGGTGCTGGCCGATCGAGCCCGGGCTGAACCAGTGGGCGGTAAGACCGGCGCGGCGCCCACCAGGGGGGAGGAAGCCGGCGTGCGCGCGCAGCTCGATTCCATCGCCGCCGCCGCTATGCACTTCGACCGGCGCTGCCATCGGGTAGCCGTCGGCGCCGACCCAACCGAGCAGGACGTGCGGCAGCCGGCCCGCCGCCCGCGCTGCCCGCGCGGCGTTCAGGCGCGGGGCAGTCCCTTTGCTCGGCGGGCGTTGGGAGTCGGGAGCGCCAGGCAGCGGCGCGCCCGTGACCTCCGGCTCGCCGGTGCCGGCCAAATCTGGCCAAACGAGCACCCGCTCGACCGCGACGTCGATTTGCATGCGCAGCGCGTAGACCCGTTGCCAGCGCTTCCACAGTGCGGGGGTATCCGACCACGGCTGACCATGGGCGCCAGCTCGAGCAAGTGCGGGTCATGAGCGAGGCGGTGGTCGACTTGGCACGGGCCTTCGGGCCGGCCGGCGATGGCCGAGCGGCGGCGCGGTGCGGTCCTCATCGTCTCCTCGGCGCTGGCGCTGCTGCCGATGAGCGGATATGCCACCTATTGCGGAACGCGCGCCTTCTGCCTCGCCTTTGGCGACGCCCTGCATGCGGAGATGCGCCGCCCCGGCGTCGCCGTGACGACCGTTTGCCCCGGCGGGGTCAGCAGCGAGTTCTTCGTCGCCAACGGCCCCCAGCCTGTGCAGTGGTCAATGCCTCGCATGATGTGGCGCACCCCCGAGCAGGTGGCGGCAGAGGCGATCGATGCCCTCGCCCGCAACAAGCGCATGCTCGTGCCAGGCCGCTCGATGCGCGCCATGATGGCCGGGTGACGGCTTGTGCCCCGCGCCCTCCAGTTGACCGCGATGGATCGCTTGGCGCAGCGAGGGGAGCGCGACGCTCGGGAATAGCGCGACGCTCGGGAATAGCGAGTGGTACGCCGACTAGCGTGTGGAGGGCATGGCATACCGCAGGCTCGACGGTTCGCAGGCCCACTGGAGGCCGTCCAACCAGATGAAGGTGTTGAACACCGATCTCGCCCGACAACTGGGGGCCAGCACGCTGGGTGCCCGCCTCTGGCGTCTCGGTGTCGGGCAGGCATCGACCAAAACACCGTCACCGCCGCCCTTCAACGACACCGACGCGGAGCAGCTCTGGCTCGTGGCCGGTGCTCCGCCGGAACCGGCGAACACGCTGGAGATGAGCGAGGAGGACCTTCGCTACATGTATCCGGACGGCCCCAAGGCGCTGCCGCCGCCACTCGGGCGGGGGTCCTAGATGGACCGCTACGTGGCCTTCCTGCGCGGGATGAACTTGGGTGGTAGGCGGATCAAGAACGAGGAGCTGCGCTCTCACTTCGAGGCGCTCGGTTGCGATGAGGTGGCCACGTTCCGGGCAAGCGGCAACGTCATTTTCGAGGCCGCTGGCGAGAAGCGGGATGCGCTTGCCAGTCGACTCGAAGCCGGGCTGGGGGAGTCGCTCGGCTACGAGGTCCCGGTCTTCCTGCGCAGCGGTGAGGAGCTGCTGGCGATCGCGGCTGCCGAGCCGTTCGGCGCCGAGGTCGTCGAGAGGTCGGAGGGCAAGCTCCAGATTGCGCTGCTGGAGGATGCGCCGTCGGCCGCCGCCCGCAAGGAGGCGGAAGCGCTCTCGACCGACGCCGACCGCCTTGCGATCGAGGGCCGCGAGCTCTACTGGCTGCCCTGCGGCCGTATGTCGGACTCGGAGCTGGACCTCAACGCGATCGGCGCGATTCTCGGGCCGACGACGATTCGCACCAAGGGGACGGTCGACCAGATCGCCGCCAAGCATTTCGTCGACTAGCCCGCAAGTTCTCTACCGAGTGGATCTGCGGCTAATTCGGAGGCGCAGCTCAAGGTAGGCCGTGCCCGTTATCAACGTCGATGGCAGAAGAACCGTGAAGGCGCTCCGGAGGCAAACACTGCGACGCCGACCAGCGTTGCGTTGACGGCCCCGACGATGAGCCCTCCGCGGCGAACTCGGGCGAGTTTGACCATCAGTCCCATCCCATGACCATGAAGGCAATTATTGCAGACAAAACACCGACATCGAATCCAATGCCCATCCCTTCGTTGATCCTTTGGGAGGCGAGCGCAGGGGGCTCGCCCTCGCCGAGCGCGCATTGTGGCGCGCAAATCTCAACAATTTCGCTATGACTTCGAGGCGATTCGGGCCGACAGCGTAGGCGGGGTGCTGAGAGTCTGGAAGACGACGCAGTAGCGCTCGGTCAGCTCCAGCAGCGTCGCCAGCTCTTCCTCGCTCGCTGGGGAGTCGAGCTCGAACTCGAGCCGGATGGCGCGGAAGCCGACCGGGGCGTCGCGGTCGACCGCCAGGGTGCCGCGGAAATCGAGCTCGCCCTCGGCGCGGACGGTTCCGGACTCGACGGCGATGCCCAGCGAGGTCGCGACGGCGCGCAGGGTCACGCCTGCGCAGGCGACCAGCGCCTCGAGCAGCATGTCACCGGAGCAGAGCTGGGTGCCGTCGCCACCCGAGGCCGGGTGCAGGCCCGCCTCTGCAATCGCCCGACCGGTCTCCACCGAGCAGGAGACGCCCTCGCCGAGCCTGCCGCTCGCCTTCAGGGTGACCAGAGCGGCCTGCGGCTGTTCGGCATAGCGCTCCTTCAGCGGCGCCTGCGTCGCCTTCAGTCCCTCGCGATCCATCGCTTGAGACTACGTGGGTCGAGGCAGTAGGTTCATGCCCCCGTGGGCGACGTCTTCTTTCTCGCATTTCTCGCCGCCCTGTATCCGACCCTGCTGGCGGCGACCACCGTGATGCTGATGTTGCCGAACCCGAAGCGGCTGCTGGTGGGCTACCTGCTCGGCGCGGCGATGACCAGCATCGCGCTCGGGCTGTTGATCGTCTTCACCCTGCGCCATTCGGGCCTGGTCAGCACCACGCAGCACCAGCTCGGTCCCGGTAGCGACCTCGTGATCGGCGCCCTCTTCCTCATCGTTGCCTTCGTTCTCGGCAGTGGCCGTGACCAGCGCCTGGTCGAGCGGCGGCGCGCCCGCAAGGCGGGGAGGAATAAGCCGGAGGGACCGCCTCGCTGGCAGCAGGCCCTGGGGAAGGGCTCCGCGAGGACCACCTTCGTGGTCGGTGCCATCCTCACCCTGCCCGGCGCTACCTACATCACCGCCCTTCACCGGATCGCCGACGAGGACCTCACCGACCCGGTCACGGTCCTCGTCATCCTTGCCTTCAACCTGATCATGCTGATGCTGCTCGAGGTCCCACTGCTCGCCTACACGGTCGCCCCCGATTGGACCCCACAGGCCGTCGAGCGGTTCAAGCGGGCGCTGCGCGAGCGCGGCCGCGACTGGGCGGTGCGCGGGGCGACGGTCATCGGTGTCCTGCTGATCCTCCGCGGACTCCTCACCTTCATCCCTTGAGCCTCCCCGGGTGTCCGCTCGCGCATCCGACATCGACCCCCCTCCAGTAGGGTCGATGTCGGATGCGCCGATCGGGGGGCGGTGCGTCATCCTCGCGCGCATGGCTGTTGCGACCGCTACCTCGCTAGGCGTCCACATGGGCGGCAAGCCGCTCTTCGAGGACGTCTCCTTCAAGCTCGAGCTGCGAGAGCGGATGACCCTCTCCGGTCGCAACGGTGCCGGCAAGTCAACCCTGCTGCGCCTGCTGGCCGGCGAGCTGGAGCCCGACTCCGGCAGCGTCGTCGTTCAGCGCGGCGCTCGCCTCGCCCTGCACGACCAACGCCCGCCGCGCGACACAGACGTCTCCCTCGGCGAGTACGTCTTCTCCGGCCGCACCGAGATGATCGAGGCTGAGGCCGAGCTGCAGCGCCTGGAGGCGGCGATGTCCGCCGGGGACACCGGCGAGAGCGCGCTCGCCACCTACGCTGCAGCCCAGCAGCGGCTCGAGCATGGCGGCGGCTACCGCTGGCGCGACGGCGTCCTCGCTGTGCTGCGCGGGCTGGGCTTCGCCGGCGAGGAGGCCGAACGGCCGCTGTCGACCTTCTCCGGCGGCGAGCTGACCCGCGCCTCGCTGGCGCGGGCGCTCGCCATCCGCCCCGATCTGCTGCTGCTCGACGAGCCAACCAACCACCTCGACATCCCGGCGTTGGAGTGGCTCGAGCGCTACCTGGTCGACCTCGACGCCGCGATCGTCCTCGTCGCCCACGACCGCTGGTTCCTCGAGGCGGTCGGCACCTCGGTGCTCGAGCTGGAGGCGGGGCGCGGCCGTTTCTTCGCCGGCCCCTGGCACGCCTGGCGCAAGGAGCAGGCAGCTCGCGAGATCGCCCGCGGCAAGGCGGTCGCGCGCCAGCAGGCGGAGATCGCACGCATGGAGCGCTTCGTCGAGCGCTTCCGTTACAAGGCCACCAAGGCTCGTCAGGCGCAGTCGCGTCTCAAGCAGATCGACAAGATCAAGCGCGAGGGGGTCGAGGCTGAGCAACGCGACAACCGCAACCTGCGCTTCTCCTTCGCCCCACCGGAGCGACCCGGCAAGGTGACGATCAAGCTGGTTGCCGGGACGATCGAGGTCCCCGGCCGCACCCTGCTCGAGGACGCCCGCATCGAAGTCGAGCGCGGCGAGCACATCGTCCTCGTCGGCCCCAACGGGTCCGGCAAGACGACGTTGATCGAGACCTTGGCCGGCCGCCGCGAGCCCGCGGCCGGCTCGGTGCGGCTCGGCCACAACGTCAGGGTCGGCTACCTCTCCCAGCACGCCGACACTGCGGCGGGGGAGGGGACGGTGCTCGCCGCCGCCCAGCGCGAGACGGGCCTCAGCGGCCAGAAGGCGCGCGATCTGCTCGGCGGCTTCCTCTTCTCGGGCAGCGATGTCGAGAAGCAGTTGAACGACATCTCCGGCGGCGAGCAGCGGCGCCTCTCGCTGGCGATCCTCGTCGCCTCGGGCGCCAACTTGCTGATCCTCGACGAGCCGACCAACCACCTCGACCTGGAGAGCCGCGAGGCCCTCGAGGATGCGCTGCTCGCCTACGAGGGGGCGGTGATCCTCGTTTCCCACGACCGGGCGCTGCTGGAGGCGGTCGGCACGCGGACGATCGTTTGCGAGGGGGGCAAGCTGCAGAGCTACGAAAGCGGCTGGGCGGCCTACCAACGCGACCGCGAGGAGCGCGAAGCCGCCGCGGCGGCCGCCGCCGCGGCGGCCAGGCCGGCCCGGCCGGCGAAGGGTCGCCCCGACCGGGAGGTCAAGCGAGCGGCGCGCCGGGCCACTCGTCTGGCGGAGCGGATCGAGCAGGCCGAGGCCGAGCTGCGCGAGCTGGAGGGCGAGCTCGCCGACCCCGAAGCTTGGTCCAGCCCGGGCCGCGCCGAGCGCGCGGGCGAGCGCCACGCGGCGGCCAAACAGGCGGTCGCCGACCTCTACGAGCAGTGGGAGGCGGCCGAGGAGGAGGTCAGGGCAGCGGGCGGTTCAGCCTGACCCGCGCGCCCCGCGCCGGAGCCAGGGTGATGTTGCGGATCCGCGCCGGCTCCGCCTGCGGCTCGGGCGCGCTCAGCTCGGCCCGTTCGAGGATCGCCCGCAGGATGATCCGCATCTCGTATTCGGCGAAAGAGGCGCCGATGCAGCGGCGGACGCCGCCACCGAAGGGAACCCATGAGTAGGTATCGGCCTTGCCGTCGAGGAATCGCTCCGGCCGGAACTCCTCCGGCTCGGGGAAGAGGTCCTCGCGGTAGTGCAGGGCGGCGATCGCAACCATCGCGAAGCTGCCGGCCGGCAGCTCGTAGCCACCCACCGCCAGGGGCGAGGTCAGCTTGCGGGCCACGTCGACCAGCACCGGCCGCGCGCGCAGGGTCTCCTTGATCGTCGCGTCGAGGTAATCGTCCTCACCGGCGGCGATCGAGTCACGCAGCCGGTCGAGGACCCGGGGGTTGCGCAGCAGCCGCTCCATCGCCCAGGCGAGTGCCGTCGCGGTCGTCTCATGGCCGGCGCCGAGGATCGTCACCAGCTCGTCGCGCAGCTCGGCGTCGCTCATCGGGCTGCCATCGTCGTGGCGGGCGCGGAGCAGCAGCGAGAGGACGTCGTCGCGCTCCTCGTCCTGCTCAGCGCCCTCCGCCCGGTGCAGGGCGATCTCGTCGTAGACGAACTCGTCGAGCGCCGCGCGGGCCCGCAGGAAGCGAGTCCACGGACTCCAACGGCCGAAGTTGCGGCGCAGCGGCGGAAAGGCGGTGACCATGTTGACCCGCCTGGCGAAGGTGTCGATCAGGCCTTCGAAGCGCCGCAGTCGCTCCTCGTCGTGGACGCCGAAGACCGCGCGCATGATCACCGCCAGGGTGATCCGCTGGGTGTGGGGGCGCAGGGCGAACGCCTCGCCCACCGGCCAGCTCTCCATCTCGCGCAGGGTCGCCTCGCGGATCAGCTCGCCATAGCGCTCGATCCGCTCGCCGTGAAAGGGGGGGAGCAGCAGCTTGCGTTGGCGCATGTGCGGTGCCTCGTCGAGGGTCAGGACCGAGTTCGGCCCCAGCGGCGGCTCGAGCACCGTCGCATTCGCCTCGCCCGCGTGCATCTGCTCGGGCGAGCCGGTGAAGATCTGTTTGACGAGCGCCGGGTCGGCGACGTAGACGAGCCGCTTGTAAAAGGGGAAGGAGACCGAGAAGACGTCGCCGTAGCGGCGCTGGAGGTCGATCAGGAAGCCGAGCGGGTCGCGGGCGTAACGCAGCACCTGGATGATCGCCGGGGCTTTCGGGCCGGGCGGCAAGCCGCTGGTGCGAGAGGCCGCAGCCGGTGGGCGTGCGAGGGTCGCCTGCTCCATGGGGCGGACCTTACGCCATCGGCTGGCTGGACAGCCAAAATGACGGCTCCAGAAGCCGCCATGCGGCGTCCTCGGTCGCTCGCGTGCAGAGCACGCCACGCTTCCCTGCATCCTTGCCTGGGGGCTTCTGGACCTCGTCATTCCTTTGGTCGTCAGAAGACGATCGTGCGGGCCCCGTCGACCAGCACGCGGTCGTCGAGGTGGGCCATCGTCGCGCGTGCCAGCACCAGCCGCTCGACGTCGCGGCCGATCCGCATCAGGTCGCCGATCTCGTCGCGGTGGCTGACCCGGGTCACGTCCTGGTCGATGATCGGCCCGGCATCGAGCTCCGCGGTGACGTAATGGGCGGTGGCGCCGATCAGCTTGACGCCGCGCTCGTGGGCGCGCGCGTAGGGGTCGGCGCCGACGAAGGCCGGCAGGAAGCTGTGGTGGATGTTGATTGCCGGGGCGCCGAGCCGCGCGAGGAAGTCAGCCGAGAGGATCTGCATGTAGCGGGCGAGGACGAGCAGGTCGACCTCGCCGCCGAGCAGCCCCAGTACCCGCTCCTCGGCGGTGGCCTTGCCGCCTGGCTCGACCGGCACGTGGTGGTAGGGGAGGCCGAGCGATTCCACCTGGGCGGCGTGGTCAGGGTGGTTGGAGACGACGGCCACGACCTCGGCTCCGAGCTCGCCGCTGCGCCAGCGCCAGAGCAGGTCGGAGAGGCAGTGGTCTTCGTGCGAGGCCATGATCGCCACGCGCCTGCGCTCGCTGGACTCGGCGAAGCGATGCTCCATTTCATAGGGCTCGGCCAGCTCGCGTTCAAAGCGGCCGTACAGCGCCGCCCGCTCCGCTTCCGGCGCCGGGTCGAAGGCCATCCGCATGAAGAAGCGCCCCTCGTCGCTTGAGTGCTGGTCGGCGTCGACGATGTTCAGTCCGGCCTCGGCGAGGAAGCCGCTGACCGCAGCGATCAGCCCCGGCCGATCGGGGCAGGCGAGCAAAAGGCGCGTAGTGGGGGATTGCCCGTCGATGCAGGGATGATGGCGACTGCGCGGGCTGCGTGTGGCGGGGCGCGCCGAGGCGGGTCATTGCGCAGAGGACCTGTAAAGCTTGGTTGCTAGATCGAGGTTCGCAGCCCGTCGCTCCGGGTAGGCTGGCGCTCGATGCGGATCCGCGCGATGCCACAGGGGCTGTTCGAGCGGATTGGGCTGCTCGCCAACCGGCTGCCGACGCCGATCGGCGAGGCGATGTTCGGGATGCCGACCGCGCGCGCCCTGCAGGTCGCGCAGACGACGGGCATCCTCACCGCCCTCGCCGAGGACGCGCGCGAGCCCGATGAGCTGGCCGAGCATCTCGGCCTGCAGCCGACTGCGACGCGGCTGCTGCTCGACGTGATCGTCTCGCTCGGGCACGTCGAGCTGCGGGCCGACGGCCGCTACTCGATGACCTCCCGCGCCCGCCGCTGGCTCGATCCTCGCTCGGAGTCCTACGTCGGCAACTTCCTCGCCGATACCGCTAACTACTGGCAGTGGTACCAGGGGCTGGAGGACCTGATTCGCAGCGGCAAGCACGTCGAGCTGCACGACCTCTCGCCCGACGATCCGTACTGGGCCTCTTACATCCGCGGCCAGTACGAGGTCGCCCGCCTCTCCAGCGCCGAGGTGGCCAAGGCAGTGCCGCTGGCCCGCGGCGCCCACACGATCCTCGATGTCGCTGGCGCCCACGGCGAGTTCTCGATGGCGCTCTGCCGGCAGCACGATGGCCTGCGAGCCACCATCGTCGACCTGCCGGGCAGCGCCAGGGTCGGCCGGCAGATCGTCGCCGAGGTCGGGATGGAGGACAGGGTCCGCCACCTCGAGGGAGATATGTTCGAGGTCGACTATGACGGCCATTACGACGGCGCCCTCGCCTTCAACATCGTCCACCACCAGACCCCCGAGCAGGCCAAACAGCTCTTCGCCCGAATCCGCGACGCATTGCGGCCTGGCGCGCCGCTCTGCGTCCTCGATCTCTACAACCGGCCGGAGGGGCAAACCCCCGACTCGAGCGCGATGCTGGCCCTCTTCTTCCACCTGACCTCCGGCGCCGCCACCTACAACGCCGAACAGGTTGGTGCCTGGCTCGCGGACTCCGGCTTCGGCCGAGCCGAGAAGGTCACCTTCCGGACCCTGCCCAACCTGGCGATGTTGGTCGCCAAAGCAGTCTGAAAATCCCCGCAAAGGGGGGTTTTCTCTGCAAGATCGGCTGCGCCCGTCGGCACCTGCGAGGCGGTTCGTGCCTGGAGTTGGTGGCGATCGTTACGCGCTTGTAAGCACTGTGAGCGCGATCACCGTTCGGCCCGCGGAACCCCGCCACGGTTCCGCGCTTGCTCACGAAACCCACATATTTCATCCCCGTCCTGCTCATCGCTCTCGCCGTCCCCGCCGCGGCTCTCGCCGCCCCGGATGGCGGCAACGACCGACCCGCGCGCATCGGCATCGCCGACGCCGTGCCGGCTGGCCTGGCGCCGCTGACCCGTCCGGTGACCAGCTTCCACAGGGCGATCAGCATCAGCCTGCACCGCATCCGTGCCGCCCGGCGCGCCCGGATCGACCGCGAACGCCGCGAAGCTTTTTCAACTCTTCCCGGTGGGGTGTCTCAATCCACCCTCGACGCGATCGGCTCCTGCGAGAGCGGCGGCGACCCCACGGCCGTCTCCTCCGACGGCAGCTATCGCGGCAAGTACCAGTTCGACTACGGCACCTGGGAATCGGTCGGCGGCTCTGGGGACCCGGCAGCAGCTTCAGAAGCTGAGCAGGACTACCGCGCCGCTCTGCTGTATGCGCAGTCCGGCTCCAGCCCCTGGCCGATCTGCGGCTAGCCGGTGAGAGACGGGGAGTCGCCGGGCACCCTTCACGGCTCAACTTTTTCCGAAGGCAGTTTGCTGCCGTCCGCGAGCGTACGCGCGGAAAAGTACAAGCCGCCGGGAAGGGTGCCCGACACCTCCCCTACGATCACCCCGATGAGCGAGGAGGCGGTTCCCGCGCCCGATCCGCAGGGCCCGAGTCGCAAGCTGCCGGCAGAGGCGATAGCTGAGGCGAGGGTGAGGGCGCCGACGCGGGGGAACCGCAAGCTGGAGCAGTTCCTGGATGCCGTCAACGGAGACGAGCAGGTGCGGGCCTGGTGGTACATGGCCCAGATCCACGCCGAACGGCTGGGAATGTCGGATCATTCCTGGGTCCACACCCAGATCGTGCTCAACATCGCCCTGCGCCTGCTGCGCCTGCTGGTCAAGGCCGAGGTCGAGCCGGCGATGGTCGCCGATCACGGTATGTCGGCCCGCGACGCCGAGGTGGTCGTCGCCGGCGGCGCTCTGCTGCACGATGTCGGCATGTCGATCCACCGCGCCGACCACGAGACCTACAGCCTGTTTCTCGCCAGCGGGGCGCTGGATCGCCTGCTCGCCGGTCCCTACCGCGAGCCGAAGCGAAGCATCGTCGCCGCCGAGATCCTGCACGCGATCATCGGCCACCGTCGCCGGGGCGAGCCTTACACGTTGGAGGCGGGTGTGGTGCGCGTGGCCGACGCGCTCGACATGGCGCAGGGACGCACTCGGATCCCGTTGGAGGCGGGCCAGGAGGGGATCCACTCGATCTCCGCCGCCGCGGTCGACGAGGTGCGAATCGAGGCCGGGGAGGAACGACCGGTGAGGCTCGAGATCGAGCTCAACAACTCGGCCGGCATCTTCCAGGTCGACGATCTGTTGGCGACGAAGATCCGCGGGACCCCGCTCGAGGGCCGGGTGGAAGTCGTGGCGAAGATCGAGGGGGAGAGCGAGAAAAGGCTGCTCAGCGGGTTCCGGCTTTCCTGACGGCCCTCATGCGGCGTCCTCGATCACTCGCGTGCAGAGCACGCCACGCTCCCTGCGTCCTTGCCTGGCGACCGTCAGGAAAGCCGCTGCAAGTCGTAGCGCCGTTCTTCCTTGCGCTTTTCGAGCCGACCCTGGATCAGCGAGAGGACGATCACCAGGATCGCGAAGAAGGCGATCACCCCGAAGCAGAAGAAAGTGACGGTCTTGTCCGTGACGGGCCCGGCCGTGCCGACCCCGTTTTCCGCCATCGCCAGCGGCGCCGCGAGCAGCAGCATGGCCAGCGCGGCGAAGAACGCGGCGACGATCCGTGCGGGGCGGGTGGCCGACCTCACGCTGGGCAATCTAGCGCACCGCGGCGGCGGCTTCGCCCTGCTTCACGCTGCCTTTAGGCGCTCGCATAGGATGCCGCGCCAATGTCCGAGTTAGAGGCCCTGCTGCTGGGGATCGTCCAGGGGCTGACCGAGTTCCTGCCGATCTCCTCCTCGGGCCACCTGATCCTCGTCCCGTGGCTGCAGGACTACACCTTCCTGCTCGAACACGAACATTTCAACAAGACCTTCGACGTCGCCTTGCACGTCGGCACCCTGGTCGCCGCGATCGGCTACTTCCGCCACGAGGTCGTCCGCTTGATCCGCAGTTTCTTCGAGGCGGTGCGACAGCGGGCGATCGAGACCCCGACGCAGCGGCTCTCCGTGGCGATCGCCGTCGGCACGATCCCGGCGGCGCTGGCCGGTGGCATTGGCGCCAGCTTCTTCGAAGACACGCTGGGCGAGCCCTGGATGGTCGCCGTGCAGCTGATCGTCTTCGGCGCTCTTTTGCTCTGGGCCGACCGGCTGCCGCAGCGCAAGTCGCTCGAGGGCTCGACGATCAAGGACGGCTTCTACATCGGCGTGGCGCAGATCCTGGCGCTGGCGCCGGGCACCTCGCGCTCGGGGATCACGATCACCGCCGGGCGCTGGCTCGGTCTCGACCGCGACGCCGCCGCCCGTTTCTCCTTCCTCCTGCTGATCCCGGTCGTCACCGGTGCCGCCCTCTACAAGGGAATCGAGGCGGCCAAAGAAGGTCTGCCGCACGGTGTCGCCGGGCCGATGATCGTCGGCACGATCGCCGCCGCGATCTCCGGCTACCTGGCGATTGCCTTCCTCCTGCGCCTCGTGCGCACCACCTCTTACGCCCCCTTCGTCTACTACCGCTACGCCGTAGGCGCCCTCGTCCTGCTGGTCATCGCCACCGGCCTCCGTCCCCCCACCTTCTAGGAGACGTGCCGGGAGTTAGACCCCACTGAGGGCTGTCAACTCCCGGCACGTCCCGAAAAGTGCAAACGGCCCGGGGCAGGCGGGCCGTTTGCGACGAGAGAGGAGTCTCGTGAGGGCTTCATCTTCGACTCCCTAGCCGGGTCGCGGGTGAATATCTCGATAACCCCGTCTCAGGCCTGTGTTTCCCCCGCGATGGGGCGAAAAGAGCCGCTCGGTTCCCGCAAATTACGCACTGCGACCTGTGAAAATCCTGTGAACGCAGGGGTTTCGGCCCGGCTGGCTGCATACAATGCGGCCGTCTTGCAGGCAAGGCGCCACCTGTCAAGCGATCGCGGCGCCCGCCCAACTTGAACTCACAGCAGACGATCAGGCTCGCGGTAATCGACGACGACAGCGGCTTCGTCACGGTTCTCGGCAAGCGCACCGAGGCGGCCGGTTGGCAGCAGCGCACCTTCGCCGGCCCGGTACCGCCCGAGGAGCTGGTGGCGATGAAGCTGAACGCCCTGCTCGTCGACCCCTCGGTGCTGGGCGACGACGCTTGGGGCTACCTCGAGCGCGTCTGCGGGATGCTGCCCGAGCTGGGCGTGATCGTCTGTGCCGGCCGCTCGACCGTCGCTCAGCGCGTCCGTGGCCTGCGGCTCGGCATCGACGACTGGATCACCAAGCCCTGCCATCCAGAAGAGGCGATCGCCCGGGTCGAATCGGTTTGCCGTCGCCGTCGCCGTTCGCGGCCCCAGGTCGAGGCCGGCCCGCTGGTCGCCGGCGAGCTGGAGATCCGCTCCGATCGTTTCCAGGCCTTCGTCGCCGGTGCCAGCCTCGACCTGACTCGGCGCGAGTTCGAGTTGCTGCAGCTGCTCGCCGACGCCAGCGGCCAGGTGCTCGAGCGCGAGGCGATATACCAGCGGGTCTGGGGCTACGCGATGGCACACGGCGACCGCTCGGTCGACGTCTTCATACGCAAGCTGCGCCAGAAGCTGGAGAAGGCCTCGCCGGGCTGGAGCTACATCCACACCCACTTCGGGGTCGGGTACCGCTTCGATCCCGAGCCCGCCGTGGGCAGCGAGCTGCCAGTCGCAGAGAAGCCCATCGTCGAGGTCTCCCCGCCGGACACGGTGGAGCAGCTCGTCGTCTGAGCTGGACGTTCGCTTCACAACTCGTTCACATCCTTTTCACATCCGCGATACAGGCAAGTAACAAGCTGCCCAGGGACCGCTGAGAGTGTGCCCAGGAGCCGGATCGGTAGCGGCCGGCGACCGGAGTCCGAAATCGAAAAGGAGACCCAGTGTCTAGCTCAAAGTGGCTTGTAGCGGCCGCCTGCACCGCTGTCCTCGCGGTTGGCGCAACGGCCTGTGGGAGCAGCGACGACAGCACGTCCAGCGGCAGCGGCGGCGAAGACCTCTCGGGCACGATCCGCATCGACGGCTCGAGCACCGTGGCGCCGCTCACCGAAGCGATCGCCGAGGAATTCCAGGGAGAAAACCCGGGGGTCAAGGTGACCGTCGGCACCGCGGGCACCGGCGGCGGCTTCGAAAAATTCTGCGCCGGCGAAACCGACATCAGCGATGCCTCGCGCGAAATCGAGCCGGAAGAGGTCGCCAACTGCAAGAAGCAGGGCATCGGCTACGAGGATGTCCACATCGCCACCGACGCCCTGACCGTGATGATCAACAACGAAAACCCGGTCAGCTGCCTCACCGTCGATCAGCTGAGCGCGGTCTGGGGCCCCGACTCGAAGCTCTCGAACTGGGATGAAATCCCTGGCTTGAAAGAGGAATTTGACGAGGAACTCGCCCTCTTTGGCCCGGGCACCGACTCCGGCACCTTCGACTACTTCACCGAAGAAATCAACGGCGAAGAGGGGGCCACGCGCAAGGACTACAACAACATCGGCGAGAACGACAACGCCACCGTGACCGGCGTCGAGGGCTCTCCCGGTGGCATGGGCTACGCCGGCTTCTCCTACTACACCGAGAACGAAGGCAAGCTCAAAGCGCTGGAAGTCGACAATGGCAAGGGCTGCGTCGGCCCCTCGGTGGAAACGGCCCAGGACGGCTCCTACTCGCCGCTCAGCCGGCCGCTCTTCATCTACCCGAGCGATGCCGCGCTGAAGAAGCCCGAGGTCAAGGCGTTCGTCAACTACTACCTCGAAAACGTCACCGACATCGCCGAAGCGGTCGGCTTCGTGCCGCTGACCGAAAAGCAGCTCGCAGAGTCCGAAGCCGCAGCGAAGAAGGCCGGCGCCTAGCGCCGTTTGCGGAATCGTGATCGGTAGCGGCGGCAGAGGGGCTGCGGAGCCGACTGGAGGTACCCCCAGTCGGCTCCAGGCCCCGCGCCGCCGTTACGGCGAGCGGGCGATACAGGGCCTGCTCGCTCTCTGCGGGCTCCTCTCCGTGCTGACGACGACGGCGATCGTCGTCTCGCTGCTCGGGCCGACGATCGGCTTCTTCGAAGTCGTCCCGATTGGCGACTTCATTTTCGGCACCGACTGGACGCCCCAGTTCGAGCCGCCCAGCTTCGGCGTCCTGGCGATCGTCGTCGGAACCCTCAACGTCACGCTCTGGGCAATGCTGTTCGCGATCCCGATCGGCCTCGGCTCGTCGATCTACCTCAGCGAGTACGCCCGGCCGCGGGTGCGCAAGACGGTCAAGCCGGTGATCGAGATCCTCGCCGGCATACCCACGGTGGCGATCGGGTTCTTCGCGGTCAGCTTCATCCTGCCCGAGATCATCCAGCCACTCTGGCCCGGCGATCTCTTCGGCGGAGCGGTCGGCAAACCGTTCATGGCCCTCGCCGCCGGCCTCGGCATCGGTTTGATGATCGTCCCGATCATCACCTCGATCTCCGAGGACGCGATGTCGGCGGTGCCGCGTGGCTTGCGCGAAGGCGCCTACGCGATGGGCGCGACGAAGATGGAGGTCGCGACCAAAGTCGTCTTCCCAGCGGCGCTCTCCGGCATCGTCGCCTCGATCGTGCTGGCGATCTCGCGGGCGCTCGGCGAGACGATGATCGTCGTCCTCGCCGCCGGCTCGACCCCGAACCTGACCTTCAACCCGGTCGAAGCGATCCAGGCGATGACCTCTTACATCGCGGTCACCGCGACCGGCGACATACCGGCCGGCTCGATCAGCTACAAGTCGGTCTTCGCGGTCGGCGCGCTGCTCTTCCTGATCACCCTGGCGATGAACGTGATCAGCATCAGGCTGGTTCGCCGCTACCGCGAGGTCTACGAGTGATGGCCGGCGGGGACGCGGCGGCGCCGCGCAACAGGCTGCCTGTCGCTGGAGCCCGCGCGACGACGAAAGCGATGCTCAGCGACCGGCCGCGCGGCGAGGTAATCCGCAACGCGGCGTTCGCCGGATTGCTGCTGCTGGCGGTCGCGATAGCGCTGGGCGGGTTGCTGGCCCTGCTGGTCCAGGCCTTCGCCAAAGGCTCCTCGGCGCTGAGCCTCGACCTCTTCACCAACGGGCCGTCGGCGATCAACCCGGCCGACGCCGGCTTCCGGCCGGCGATCGTCGGCTCGTTGGAGCTGATCGGCGGGGTGATCCTTTTCGTCGTGCCGGTCGGCGTCGGCGCCGCTCTCTACCTCGAGGAGTACGCCGACAACTCGCGCTGGTGGAACCGGCTGATCGAGGTCAACATCCAGAACCTGGCCGCCGTTCCCTCGATCATCTACGGCATCCTCGGGCTCGGCTTCATCGTCCGCGGCCCGCTCGACCTCGGCTTCGTCCTCGCCGCCGGCTCGCTGACGCTGGCGCTGCTGGTGCTGCCGATGGTGATCATCGCCGCCCGCGAGGCGATTCGCGCGGTGCCCGACTCGATCCGCCAGGGCTCGCTGGCCCTCGGCGCCACCAAGTGGCAGACGATCCGCCGCCAGGTCCTGCCGGCCTCGATCCCGGGGATCGTGACCGGCGTGATCCTCGCCGTCTCCAGGGCGCTGGGCGAGGCGGCGCCGCTGCTCCTGGTCGGCGCCGCCGCGTTCGTCACCTTCGACCCACAGCCATTCGGTAGCGACGGATACACGGCGCTGCCGGTGCAGATCTACAACTACGCGACGCGCCCGCAGGAGGAGTTCCAGGCGTTGGCCGCGGCGGGCATCATCGTGATGCTGATCGTGCTGCTGGCGATGAACTCGTTCGCGATCTGGTTACGAAATCGATACGAGCAGCGTTGGTGAGGGGAATAGAGTGAGCGAGCAGATGGCCCAGGACGAGAGCAGAGCGGATACGGGCCGCGCGAACCGCGAGGCGGCCGCCGAACGGGCGGCGATCTCGGTGCGCCCCGGCGAGTTTCAGCGGCACGCTCCCGGCATTCGGGAAAAGGTCTTCGAGCTGAAGGGCGCTGGCGTCCTCTACAGCGGGGTGACGGCGGTGCGGGACATCTCGATGGACATCCACCGCAACGACGTGACCGCGCTGATCGGCCCCTCTGGCTGCGGCAAGAGCACCCTCCTGCGCTGCCTCAACCGGATGAACGACCTGATTCCCAGCGCCGAAGTGCAGGGCGAGCTGCTCTACCACGGCGAGGACCTCTATGGCCCGACTGTCGATCCGGTCCAGGTGCGCAAGCTAATCGGCATGGTCTTCCAGAAGCCGAACCCCTTCCCGAAGTCGATCTACGACAACGTCGCCTTCGGACCGCGGGTGCTCGGCCGCAAGGATGGCCTCGATGAGACGGTCGAGCGGGCGCTGCGCGCCGCCGCGCTCTGGGACGAGGTCAAGGACCGCCTCGACGACAACGCCTTCGGCCTCTCCGGCGGCCAGCAGCAACGCCTCTGCATCGCCCGCTGCATCGCGGTCGCGCCGGACACGATCCTGATGGACGAGCCCTGCTCGGCGCTGGACCCGATCTCGACCGGCAAGATCGAGGACCTGATGATCGAGCTGAAGAGCGAGTTCTCGATCGTGATCGTCACCCACAACATGCAGCAGGCGGCGCGGGTCTCCGATCGGACCGCCTTCCTGATGGTCGAGCTGGACGCCGATGAGGACAACCGCTGGGGCAGGCTGGTCGAGTACGACGAGACGGAGAAGATCTTCACCAACCCCCGCGACCAGCGAACCGAGGACTACGTCTCCGGGAAAGTGGGCTGAGCGTGGCCGACGCGGTCCGCGTCCACTACCACGAGGAACTCGAGCAGCTCGAGGCCAGCGCTCTCGGCGGCCTGGAGTTGGTCAACGCCGCGCTCGGCCGCACCATGGAGGCCGTCGAGCACCAGGACGTCGAGCTGGCGCAGCTGGTGATCGCCGACGACGACCGCATCGACGGCCGCTACCTGGAGGTCCACCAGGCGCTGATAACGCTGCTGGCGACGCAATCGCCGGTGGCGACCGACCTGCGCCTGATCTCGGCACTGCTGCACGTGCTGAAGAACGTCGAGCGGATGGGCGACCAGTGCGTCAACGTCTGCAAGGTGATCCCGCTGAGCGGCAACGAACCGCCGGCGGACCCCGAGATGGTCAAGCTGATCCTGACGATGGGCGCTCATACCCGCACCCTGATCGTCCAGGCCAAGCGCGCCTTCGAGCAGCGCGACGTGGCGATGGCTCGCGACCTGGTCCGCCAGGACGACGTGGTCGACAACCTCAACCGCGAGTGCTTCGGCCTGGCGCTGGAGATCGGCGACGACGCCGACCGCCGCGAATGGGCGATGACGATGCTTTTGGCGGCGCGGGCGATCGAGCGGATCGGCGACAACGCGGTCGACATCGGCGAGCAGGTCGCCTTCGTCGTCACCGGGCTGTTTCGCGAGTTCGAGGACGCCTCGCACCCTGAGGGGTAGGCCGAGGGGGGTCTCCCCGAGGCGCCCATGTTCGCTTCGCTCACGAATCTGGAGCCGCTTCGCGGCAGGAATCACTCTGCGGTGCCCGCTTCGCGAGGCGCCTCGAGGAGACCCCCCTCGGCCCATTCCGATCCGGTTGGAATCCGACGAGCCTGGGAACATGCAGTGGAGTCTGGATGCTTTGTGCGGCGATAGATATCGGGTCGAATACGACGCGCGTGCTCGTTGCCGAGCCCGTCGACGGCCAGTTGAAGAAGGTGATGGAGCAGCGCGCCTACACGCGGATCGGCAAGGCGCTCGACGCGGAAGGCGCGATCTCGGCGGAGAAGACCGACGAGGTGGCTGAGGTCGTCGCGACCCAGGTGCGGCTCGCCCGCGAGCTGGGCGCCGAGACGATTCGCGCCGTCGCCACCGCGGCGGTGCGAGAGGCGACCAACGGCGAGCAGGTGGCGGCGGCAATCAGCGATGCCGCTGGCGTGCCCGTCGAGGTGCTCAGCGACGAGGAGGAGGGGCGGCTCTCCTTCATCGGCGCGACCAAGACGCTCGGCCATCCGGTCGAGGGCAAGGTCGCGGTCGTCGACGTCGGCGGCGGCTCGACCGAGGTGATTCTCGGAACCGTGCCCGGCGGCGTCGAGTCGGTCCGTTCCTGGCGGGTCGGCTCGGGCGCTCTCGCCGATGAGCTGATCGCCTCCGATCCGCCCTCGCCGGCCGAGATCCGCCGCGTCCGCGAGCGCATAGACGATCTTTTCGAGGGGGTCGAGATCGAGCACCCTGCGCAGGCCGTCGCCGTCGGCGGCAGCGCCACCTCGCTGCGCCGCCTGGTCGGCGCCGTGCTCGAGTACGAGACGCTGGAGCGGGGCGTGCGAGTGCTCTGCGGCGACCCGGCCGCCGAGGTCGCGCGCCGCTTCGAGCTGGACCCCGAAAGGGTCCGCATCCTCGCCACCGGCGTTCTGATCCTGGAGAAGGTCTCCGAGTTGCTCGGCCAGCCGCTGCAGATCGGCAAGGGCGGCCTGCGTGAGGGCGTCGTCCTCGATCAGTTGAACGGCAGCGGCTTCTCGCCGATCCGCCTCGCCGCCTGAGCGGGCCGTGCCCGTGTCGGCTTTTTGTCGCATAGCGGCGTAAAGTCGACACGGGCCAGCGATAACCGGATGTTCACCGGCCGTTCCCCGGTGTTTCACACGTTTTCCCTGCTCAGCCGCGAATCTGAGGGCGATAAGAGCGACCGGAAGGGAAGGCACCGATGGCTTCCAGGGTAGATCTGCACTGTCACTCCACCGCCTCGCAGCTCTCGCGGCTCGGCGTTCAGCGCTCGCTCGGCCTGCCCGAGTGCGCGACGCCGCCCGAGGAGGTCTACGAGCTGGCCAAGCGGCGGAGGATGGACTTCGTGACGATCACCGATCACGACACGATCGACGGCTGCCTCGAGTTGGCTGACCGTCCCGACTGCTTCGTCTCCGAGGAGCTGACCGCCCGCTTCGCCGGCGAGGCCCAGGCGGTGCACGTCCTCTGTTATGGGATCGATCCCGGGGACCACGAGTGGCTGCAGGCCCACGCCGGCGATCTCGAGGCCTGCGCCGCATACCTTCACGAGAACGAGATCGCCTGCGCGCTGGCGCATCCCTTCTACGACGTCGCGGCGCCGCTGGCGCGCCGTCACCGGCGCCGGCTGGCCGAGCTCTTCCCGGTCTGGGAGGTGCGCAACGGCTCGCGCGCGGCGGAGCTGAACGCGCCGGCGGTCGTCTGCGTCGAGACGCACGGCGGCACGGGGATCGGCGGCTCCGACGATCACGCCGGCGTGGACATCGGGCGCACCTTCACCGAGACGCCCGAGGCCTCCACGCCGGAAGAGCTTCTGCGGCACCTGCGCGAGGGCCGCGCTGAGGCCTGCGGCGAGCAGGGCAGCGCCGCCAAGTGGGCGCACGCGGCGATCGCCCTGGCGACCCGCGCCCTGGCCCTCTCCAGCGGCTGGCAGCACGACGGTGAGTTGCCGGTTCCTCTCGCATCGCGAGAGGAACCGGCAACTCACCGGCTCG
>DATANV010000036.1:0-34490 GCA_036266075.1 Solirubrobacterales bacterium | reverse complement strand
CTCGGCGGAATCGCATCAGGCCTCCTTACCGCACTGTGCCGCGCATTACTCCTGGGGCGGCGTCAGTGCAGTGTGTCTTCGAGAACCGCGCCGGGATCACGCACGACCGCGTAGCGCGGGTCGCGAGACATCGCCGCCAGGCGCGAGACGGCATTGAGGGTTTCCCCGGCTTCGACCAGGCGCTCGAGCTCACCCAGCTCGTCCTGCAGCCAGGCGGGGTCGACGACCGGCCCGCTGACGCGGCGGATCTTCGGGTGGGCGGTGGCCACGACTTTCTCGTTCTCGCCCCAGAGCTCTTCGTGCAGCTTCTCGCCGGGGCGCGCGCCGACGAAGTCGATCCCGATCTCGGCCGGATCCTTGCCGGAGAGGCGGATCATCTGCTCGGCGAGCTCGACGATCTTCACCGGCTCGCCCATGTCGAGGACGAATACCTCGCCCTTGCCGGCGCCGATGTCGCCGGCGCGGATCACCAGCTGCACCGCCTCGGGGATGGTCATGAAATAGCGCGTCATCTCCGGGTGGGTGACGGTGACCGGGCCACCGCGCTCGATCTGACTGCGGAAGATCGGCACGACGCTGCCCGAGGAAGCGAGCACGTTTCCGAAGCGGACGCTGGCGAAGCGCGTACCCGGGTGCTTGTGCCCGGCCGCCTCGACGATCCACTCGGCCATCGCCTTGGAGGCGCCCATCACGGTCTGCGGGTTGACCGCCTTGTCGGTCGAGATCAGGACGAAGCGCTCGACCTCGGAGGCGGCGGCGGTCTCAGCGGTGATCCGCGTCGCGATCGCGTTGTTGCGCACCGCCTCCAGCGGATTGGCCTCCATCAGCGGCACGTGCTTGTAGGCAGCGGCGTGGAAGACGACGTTCGGCTTGAAGCGCTGCATCGTCTCCAGCATCCGGTGCGGCTCCTTGCAGTCGGCGAGCACCGCCTCGACGTTCGAGAAATGGCGCACCTCGACCATCTCACGCTCGATCTCGAAGAGGTTGTCCTCGGCGTGGTCGAGCATCACCAGCAGGCGCGGCCCGACGCGGGCGATCTGGCGGCAGAGCTCGGAGCCGATCGAGCCGCCGGCACCGGTGACGAGGACGATGCGGTCGCGCAGGTAGGCGCCGACCCGGTCGAGCTCGACGACGATCGGATCGCGACCGAGGACGTCCTCGACCTGGACCTCGCGCAGCTGCTTGCTGAGCTGGACGCCGCCGCGCAGAAGCTCGAACACGGTCGGCAAGGTGCGGACGCGGATCTCGCGCTCGCGGCAGGCGGCGACGACCTTGGCGCGCAGCGTGCCCGGCGCCGAGGGGATCGCGATAACCACCTCGTCGGGCTCGGTCTCATCGAGGATAGTCTCGATCCGCCCGGTCGTCCCCAGCACCTTGAGGCCGAGCATCCGCATCCCCTGTTTGCGCGCGTCGTCGTCGACAAAGCCGATCGCGGTGGCGCCGAGGTTGGGGTTGAGCTGCATCTCGCGGACGACCATCTGACCGCCCGAGCCGGCGCCGATCACGAGCACCTCGTGCTTTGGCAGACGGTGGCCGTGACTCGGCCGCTCGACGATCAGGCGCACCGCCAAGCGGGCGCCGGCGATGAAGAAGAGCGTCAGCATGAAGTCCATCACCGCGACCGAGCGCGGCAGGTCGTGGTCGAAGGGCTTCAGCACCGTGAAGAGAACGACGAGAATCGCGCTGGCAACGGCGACGGCGCGGGCGATCATCAGGAAGTCGCGGCCGCTGACATAGCGCCACCACTTCTGGTAGAGGCCGAAGGCGGCGAAGACCGCGACCTTGCCGGCGACAACGAAGGCCACCGCCTGCAAGAAGAGGACCGAGTAGCGGTGCGGCAGCCCTTCATCCAGGAAGCGCAGCCGGAAAGCCAGGTAGAAGGAAAGCGCGACGAGGGCGGCGTCGGCGCTGACCTGCAGGACCCGGTTGCGGTAGACGGGGTGGTTCAACCGGCGCATCAAGACGGGCCGAGTTTAGATGGTGTTCGGCGGCGTCCCTACAATCCCGCGTTCGCGCATGCTGATCGTCTTCGCCAGCCTCAGCGACAAGATCGTCGACCCGATCGTCAACGTCGCCACCGACTTCATCGGCTCGGCCGGCGTCCTCGGCGTCTTCGTGCTGATGGCGCTCGAGTCGGCCTGCATCCCGGTGCCAAGCGAGGCGATCATGCTGTTCGCCGGCTTCAGCGTCTCCGAAGGGGACATGACGCTGTTCGGAATCGTCGCCGCCGGGGTGCTCGGCAACCTTGCCGGGTCTTGGATCGCCTATGCCGTCGGCTATTTCGCCCGGCTCGACCTGCTCGAACGCAACCGCCTGATCCACGTCAGCCCGAAGCACCTGAAATGGGCCGACGACTGGTTCCGGCGTTACGGCGACGCGACCGTCTTCTTCACCCGGATGCTGCCGATCATCCGCACCTTCATCTCGCTGCCGGCCGGCGTCGCCAGGATGCCGTTCTGGCGCTTCACCGCGTTCACCCTGGCGGGCTGTGTGCCGTGGGTGCTGATGCTGGCGCTGATCGGCCGTTCTGTCGGCGACAACTGGGAGCAGTGGCGCCACAACCTCGGCTATCTCGACTACGTGGTGCTGGCGGCGATCCTCGGCGGGGCGATCTACCTGCTGATCCGCAGGCAGCGCGGCGGCGCAAGCGGGGGCGACGCGGAGCCCGCGGTCGAGGCGGAGCCGGCCCGCTCGAGCGGCGCTTGAGCGACGCGCCCTACGGCGGGATCCCCGCCGGACGAGCCCTGGCGCTCGGCATCGTCCAGGGGCCGGCCGAGCTGCTGCCGGTCTCCAGCTCGGCTCACATCGTGCTGCTGCCCTGGCTCGCGGGCTGGGACTGGGAGCGGCTCGACCCGGAGGTGCGCAAGAGCTTCGAGGTCGCGCTGCACGCCGGCGCCGCGGCGGCGCTGCTGATCGGCCAGCGGCGGATGATCGCCGCAGAGCTGCGCTCCTTCGACGGGCGGCGGGCACTCGTCCTCGGTCTTTCGTTTCTCCCGGCCGCGCTCGTCGGCTACACGCTGGAGCGGCCGATCGAGCAGCGACTCGGCGGCCCTCGGGCGACGGCGATCGGCCTGCTTGTGGGGGCGGCGGCGATGCTGCTCGCCGACCGGCGACCGCAGCAACGTGGACAGGGCGACGCCACGGCGGCGGATGGGCTGGCGCTGGGCGTGGCCCAGGCGGCGGCGCTCGCCCCCGGGGTATCACGCAACGGCGTGACCCTGGCGGCCGCGCGCTGGCGGCGCTTTTCGCGCGACCAGGCGAACCTGCTCTCGCGGACGATCGCCCTGCCGATCATCGTCGGCGCGACCGCTCTGAAGACGGCTCGGCTGCGTCGCCGCGGCACCCCACCCGCGTTGCGCCGCTCGATGGCGCTGGGAGTCATCGCCTCCTTCGCCTCGACCCTCGCCTCCCAGCGCCTGATCCTGCTGGTCGAGCGTGACCGCGCACTATGGCCCTACGCCGCGTACCGAGCGGCACTCGCCGTCACCGTTCTCGCCAAGCTGCGGAGGCACTGAACTCCAAGCCCTAGAGGAACTTGGAGTTATCTTTGGGTGGTCATGGAAGTAGCGGACGCCCCGACCATTGGTCAGCTCGTGGAGCGGCTCGACGCGCAGGAGGTTGCGGCGGCGATCTCCGCGCCCCCGGACTCGCGCGCCGCGCGCGAGTACCTCCACTGGGACGAGCTCCGGCGCCTCGAGCCCCCGCGGGGGCTGAGCAGCGAGCAGTGGTGGCTGAAGATCAAGCTCGGGCGCGAGAGCGAGCTGCGTCCGTTCCCGCTGGCCGGTCCCGGCGGGGAGCGGTCCCGTTACGGCCGCAGCGATGACATTCTCCGCAGCCTGCACCGCATCGATCGGCGCGAGGGGGCGATCGACGACGGCATCCTGTCCGAGCCGGGGGCACGGCAGCGGTTCCTCGCCGACTCCCTGATCGAGGAGACGATCCGCTCGAGCCAGCTCGATGGGGCGACCACCCCACGGCGCCTCGCCAAGGAGATGCTCAGATCCGGTCACCAACCGCAGGACCGCAGCGAGCGGATGATCCTCGACAACTACCGCGCTCTCCAGTTCATGCGCGAGGAGATGGGCGGCAAGCTGAAACCGGCGGCAGTCGCCGAGCTGCAGAGGATCCTGACCGTGGGAACCGTCGACGATCCGTTCGCAGCCGGTCGACTCCAGCCTCCAGGGGGAGAACGATTGCGGCTGCTCTGCGATTTCGCGAATGAAGAGGCCGACGGAACGCCCTTCGTCCATCCGGTGATCCGCGCCATCCTGCTGCACTTCTGGCTCGCCTACGACCGGCCGTTCCCGGACGGAAACGGCAGGATCGGGCGGATCCTCTTCTACTGGGCGATGCAGAGACACGGCTACCGGCTCGCCGCGTACCTGCCCATTTCCCGGATCATCGGCAAAGCCCCCGGCAAGTACGAGCGGGCGTTCGCCGAGACGGAGACCGATGGAGGCGACACGACCTATTTCATCGTCCATCAGCTGCAGGCGCTCGAAGAGGCGCTCGCCGATCTCTACGAATACGTGGAGCGCAAGACGGCCGAAGAGCGCGCCGTCGAGGACCAGCTGCAGGGCAACGATGGCCTCAACGGCAGGCAGCTGGCGCTGCTGGGCGACGCGATCCGCCACCCCGGCACCCAGTACTCGTTCGCCAGCCATGCGGCAAGCCACCGCGTCTCGCACGAGACCGCGCGTTGGGATTTGCATGACCTGTCCGAGCGAGGCCTGCTGGTACGGCAGCGCGTAGGCCGCAAGCACCTCTTCGCGCCGGCGCCCAGCCTGCCGGATCGCCTGAGAGAATCGACCGCGTGAGCGACGCCTACGCGCAGGCCGGAGTCGATCAGGGGGCGGCGGACTCCGCCGTGGCGGCGCTGGTCCGCGCCCTGGCGGCGATCGACCTCGGGCGGCCCTCGCGCCAGGTGCCCCTGCCCGGCCACTACGCGAGCGTGATCAAGCTCGACGAGCGCACCGGCATCGCCCTCTCGACCGACGGGGTCGGCACCAAGCTGCTGGTCGCCGAGCAGCTCGGGCGCTTCGACACGATCGGCATCGACTGCGTGGCGATGAACGTCAACGACGTGATCTGCGTCGGCGCCGAGCCGCTGGCGATGCTCGACTACATCGCGATCGACCGGGCCGACCCCCGTGTCTGCGAAGAAGTCGGCGTTGGCCTGGCGCGCGGCGCGGAGCTGGCCGGGATCGAGATCCCCGGCGGCGAGCTGGCCCAGCTGGGAGAGATGGTGCGCGGCGTCGACGTCTCCGGCGCCTGCTTCGGCACGGTTTCGCTCGACGCGATCGTCGACGGATCGGCTGTGCGGCCGGGCGACCCGGTGATCGGCCTGCCCTCCTCGGGCATCCACTCCAACGGCTACACCCTCGCCCGCTCGGCGCTCGACGGGCTGCCGCTCGACGAGGACCCCGAGGGGCGCCTCGGCCGGCCGCTCGGCGATGCCCTGCTCGAGCCGACCGAGATCTACGTCAAGCCGGTCCTCGAGCTGCTGCGCTCCACGGTCGAGGTGCGGGGCCTCGCCCACATCACCTCCGGCGGCCTCGGCAACCTGCGGCGGCTCGCCGCCGAGGTCGACTACCGGATCGGCGAGCCGCTGCCCGTTCCGCCGATCTTCGAGCTGATCCGCGAGCGCAGCGGCGCCTCCGACGAGGAGATGCACGCGGTCTTCAACATGGGCTGCGGCTTCTGCTGCGTGGTCGCGGCGGAGGCGGAGGCGGAGGCCCTCGATCTGCTTCGCCGCCACCACCCGGCGGCGAAGCAGATCGGGACGGCGACCGCCCTGGCGAGCGCTTAAGACCCGCTCGGCCCGTTGACTCCTTCGACGCCGAGCGCACCGGAGTCGATCGCACACTCGCCGTAGCCGATGCGGAAGAAGCCTTCCTCTCCCCAGCCAGTGTTCCAGCTGTTCTTGGCGATCCAGTATTCGCCCTCATCGTCATAGCCGACGATGCAGATGCAGTGGCCGCCCTCCTCTTCGCCGGTGACGTGCTTGTAAACGCCACCGGCGTAGTGCATGAAGTCCTCGTAGACGACCATCGAGCCGACGATCGGCCCGTGCGTGGCGAGCCAGTCCTTCATTTCGGCGGGGGTATGGAGGGGCTTCCAGGCGGCGATCGTCGTCGCCTGGCCTTCCCAGTCGTTGCAGGCTGCGCATTCCTGGTCGCCCGCCGTGTAGGGGAAGCATTCCTCTTGCGGCACGCCGCCCTTTTCGCTGAACACGTCGAGCGCCGCCTTCGGGTACCAACCGCCGGTCGGGCCGCCGCAGGTGCGGCCTTCTTCGGCTGCCCGGCAGTAGAAGAGGAAGGCCTCGGAGAGGTCCGGTTCGAGCTCGGGGTTGCCGGCCTCGACTTTGAGCGTTCCCTCGACCGCCGCCGAGCTGCCGAAGGCGACGCAGGAGCCACAAGCTTCCTGGTCGCGGATCGGGGTGATCATGTTCCCGGCCGAGGTAGCCCGCAGGTCGACGGAAGGCGGATAGCTCGGTTCGGGCGGCGGCGAGGCGGCGGCCTTGGCGGCGATCGCCAGCTGCTGCTCGAGCGGCTCCACGCCGCGGCTTGGCAGATAGCCGAGGCGTGGGCGCGCATCTAGCCCTTCGTCAGCCACCTCCCATTCGGCTTGTTCGGCCCGTTCGACCGCCTCCTTCAGTTCTCTGGGATCCATCGAAAACTCTCCTTTTTGGGTGCCACAATGGACAGATGGGTTCTGATGCCGACGAGGCCATCGAGCTGCGCGTCGGCGAGGAGCACTCGGTCACGCTCCCCGGCCTCGGCACTGCCGGCTACCGCTGGGCCCCCGAGATCGAGGGCGACGCTGAAGTCGCCGACGTCTCGCGAGCCGGTGGCAAACCGCCTGAGGCAGGTGGTGCGGTCGGTGCGAGCGCGGAGAAGACCTTCACGATCCGGGGGAAACGGCCCGGTTCCGTGCGAATACGATTCGCACAGCGACGGCCGTGGGATCCCGCGGACGCGCCGCCGGCAAACGAACGCACGATCAGACTCCAAGTCAGCTGACCGCGGCCTGCGAGAAACTGGCGCCACTGTCGCTATGGCCTTCTGCCGCACGGCGAGAACCTAAATGCTCATATCTAACTGTGCAACCAAGAACAACCTTTCATTAACAGAGGCGCGATGAGCACCCGTCCGTCCAGCTCGATGATCGGCACCGTCCTCTCGGGCCGCTACCGGCTCGAGGCGAAGCTCGGCAGCGGCGGCATGTCGACCGTCTACCTGGCCAGCGACGAGACGCTCGACCGGTCGGTCGCGGTCAAGGTGATGCACCGCGAGATGTCCGAGCAAGAGGACCAGTTGCAGCGCTTCCGCCAGGAGGCACGGGCGGTCGCCAAGCTTTCCCACCCGAACGTCGTCTCCGTGATCGACGCGGGCGAGGACGGCGGCTACCCCTACATCGTCTTCGAGTACGTCAAGGGCGAGACGCTGAAGCAGCGGATCGTCCGGGTAGGGGCGCTCGACGTCCAGGATGCGCTCGCTTATGCGATCGAGGTCGCCCGTGGGCTCAGTGTCGCCCACGGGCGCAGCATGGTGCACCGCGACATCAAGCCGCAGAACGTCCTGATTGACGAGGAGGGGCGCGCCAAGCTGACCGACTTCGGCATCTCCCGCCAACTCGAACAGGACGGCGTCACCGCCACCGGCCGCGTGCTCGGCACGACCGACTACGTCGCCCCCGAGCAGGCGATGGGACACGCCGTCGACCCGCGCTCGGACGTCTACTCGCTCGGCGTGGTCCTCTACGAGATGCTGGTCGGCCAGGTCCCGTTCCACGCCGACAGCCAGGTCGGGGTGGCGATGAAACACGTCAACGAGGAACTGCCGGACGTACAGCGGCGGCGACCCGAGGTCTCGGCTGCGGTGGCGCTCGTCGTCGAGCGGGCGACGGCCAAGGACCCGGCCGAGCGCTACCAGTCGATCGCCGAGATGATCGACGACCTCGAGACGGCGCTCGAGGTCGAGGCCGCCCGCGCCGGCTCGACCACCGGCGAGGCGACCAGCGTGCTCGACGCGGTGCCGCCGCCGAAACGCAAGCTCTCCGGCCGCGCCCGCTGGTCCTGGGCGGCGATCGTCGTCCTGCTGCTGCTAGGCGGGGGCGCCTTGCTCACCGTGCAGCTGATCTCCAGCGGGATCGGCGGCGGCGGGGCCAACGATGGCAAAGGCAAGCCGGTGGCGCTCGTCTCGGCGACCGACTACGACCCTCAGGGCGACGGCGAAGAGGTCGGCAGCAAGGTCGAACTGGCCGCCGACGGCGACCCGTCCGGCACGGCGTGGGAAACCGAGCACTACGACTCCGAAACGTTCGAAGGGACGAAGACCGGTCCCGATCCGGGAGTCGGCGTCTACGTCACCGCCTCGGACCCCTCGACGCCGGCGAAGATGATCGTCCGCAGCCCGACTCCCGGCTGGGACGCGCAGGTCTTCGCCACCCCCGCGGGCCCACCCTCCGACCTCTCCGGCTGGGGCGAACCGGTCGGCGAGATCGCCGACGCCTCCGGCACGGCGGAGATCGACCTCGACGTGCGCCGCCCTTCGACCTACTTCCTGCTCTGGTTCACCAAGGCCTCCGAAGCCCGCGACCAAGCCGGCCGCTACCAGGTCGAGATCAGCGACATCAAGCTGCTCGGCTGACCCCGGGCGCTGTTGCCCAAGGGGGGCGCCGCCCCCCTTCCAGACCTGTCAGAACTGGTGGGAGCGGGACTGGCGGTGGCGCTCGAGGGCCAGGTTGACGAGGCGGTTGCAGAGGTCGGGGTAGGGCAGGCCGCCGGCCTGCCAGAGCTTGGCGTAGACGCTGGTCTCGGTGAAGCCCGGCATCGTGTTGATCTCGTTGACCAGGATCTCGCCGCTGGGCTCGACGAAGAAGTCGCAGCGGGCCAGGCCGGCGCAACCGCCGACGCGGAAGGCCTCGATCGCCAGCTCCTGCAGCCGCGCCGCCTGCTCGGCGGCGAGCGGTGCGGGCACGACCAGCTCCATGCCGCCGGCGCTGTACTTGGTCTCGTAGTCGTACCAGTCGCCGTGGGCGATCACCTCGCCCGGTGGCGAGGCCTCGACCCGGTCGTTGCCGAGCAGCGAGCACTCGACCTCGTGGCCGGGGGCCGAGGCCTCGACGATCACCCGTGGGTCGTGGCGGAGCGCCAGCCCGACCGCCGCGTCGAGCGCCTCGCCGAGCGCCTCGACGCGCGTTATGCCGACGCTCGAGCCGAGCCGCGAGGGCTTCACCCAGAGCGGCAGGCCCATCGCCTCGCAGCGCTCGCGCCAGCCCTCTTCGCCGGCGGCGACGAACTCGACCTGCGGCAGGCGGTGCTGGGCAAAGATCCGCTTCAGGGTCAGCTTGTCCATGCAGACGGCCGAGGCCAGCACATCGGAGCCGACGTAGGGAACGTCGAGCCACTCGAGCACGCCCTGGACGCTGCCGTCCTCGCCGAAGGGGCCGTGCAGCGCCGGGAAGGCCACGTCGGCGCCCGCCAGGCCAGCGGCCGGCACCAGCTCGACCGTGGCGCCGTGGAGGCTCCAGGACCCCTCGCGCGAGATCGTCACCGAGAGAACCTCGTGGCCGGCCTGCTCGAGGCCGCGGGCGACGGCCTCGCCCGAGCGCAGCGAGACCTCGTGCTCGGAGGAACGCCCGCCGCTCAGCACCGCGACCCTCATCGCGACCTGCCCTTCGATCCGCTTCGCGACTTCATTCCCCTTCCACTTCTTCTTCTTCTTCGGCGGTCGCGCCCGGCGCGGCCTTGCCGACGACGACGGTCACCGCGCTGCCCTGTTCAACTTCCGACCCGGGTGGTGGGAACTGGTCGGTGACGCGGCCGACCTGCGGCGGCACTTCGGTCACCTGTTCCTGCACCGTCGGATCGAGCCCCGCAGCGCGCAGCGCTTCGACCGCCTCGCGCCGTTCCTTGCCGATCACGTTCGGCACCTTTGCCTTCGCTTCGCCTTCGGAAACGACGATCGTCACCCCCGACCCGGGCGACAGCTGCGTGCCGGCGCTCGGCGACTGGCGAATCACTTCGCCGGCGGGGCTCGGGCTTTCTTCTTCTTCGACCCCCGGCACCAGGCCACGGCCGCGGATCTGCTGCACGGCGAGCGAGCGCTGCGTGCCGACCAGGACCGGCACCTTGACCAGCTTCTGACCCTTGGAGACGGTCAGAACCACCGTCGAGCCGCGGGTCGCGGTCGTCCCCGCCGAGGGATCGGAGTGGATCACCAGCCCGGCTTCGACGTCTTCGGAGTTGACCTGCTCGACCTGCGGGTCGAAGCCCGCCTCTTCGAGCATGGCGCTCGCTTCCCCCGCATCGATGCCGGCCGTGGCCGGCACCTTGGCGCTTCCCGGGCCGGCGCTGACGGTCAACGCCACCTTCGGCTTCGAGCAGAAGAAGCTGAGGAAGGTACAATCGAGCGACGCCTGGTTGGCCGGCGGCGAGGGGGCTGGGTTCTGCTCGAGGACCGTGCCGGCAGGCGCTTCGCGCTCGACCCGGTGAACGTCGCCGACCTTGAAGCCGTTCTGTTCGAGCAGCCTGATCGCCGTGTCGAGCTGGTTGCCGGTCACCCCGGGGACCGCCGTCGTCGTGTCGCGGCTCAGCGCCAGGCCAACCAGGGCACCGATCAGCACGGCGATCGCGACGAGGCCCCAGATCAGCGCCCGGCGGCGTCGCCTGGCCTCCTCCTCGGGGTCGGCCTCCGCCTCCTCGGGTCCGAGGACCGGGGGTGGCAGCGGCGCGAATGCGGCGGTGCCGCCGCCGGCCGCTTCGGGGTCGCGCAGCGCGGCGTCGAGGGCGGCGATGAACGCCTCGGCGCTCTGGAAGCGCTGTCCCGGGTCCTTCTCCAGAGCGCGCATCGCGACCGCATCGAGCGCCGGCGTCACGTTCGGGTTGATCGAGCTGGGCCGCTGCGGCGTGTGCGAGACCTGCTTCATCGCGATCGCCACCGCCGAGTCGGCCTCGAACGGCACCCTGCCGGCCAGCGCCTCGTAGAGCATCACTCCGACCGAGTAGAGGTCGGAGACGGCGGTCACGTCCTGGCCCTGCGCCTGCTCCGGCGAGAGGTAGTGCGGCGTGCCCATCACCGAGCCGGCCTGGGTGATTTCCGAGGCGCCGGCGCGGGCGATGCCGAAGTCGGTGACGGTGGCCTTGCCCTCGTCGTCGACGATCACGTTCTGCGGCTTGAGGTCGCGGTGGACGACGCCGTGGCGGTGGGCGAAGCCGGCGCCCTCGAGCACCTGGCGAATCAGCGCCACCGACTGCTCGGGGGTCAGGCCCTGGTCGATCAGCGCCTTCAGCGAGCGGCCCTCGAGCAGCTGCATCGCGATGTAGTAGGTGCCGTCGACGTCGCCGCGGTCGAAGACCGAGACGACGTTGGGGTGCTGCAATCCTGCTGCCGCCTCGGCCTCGCGGCGGAAGCGCTCGACGAACTCACGGTCCTGGGCGAAGCGGCGGTGGAGGACCTTCAGCGCCACCCGGCGTTGAAGGTGCGTGTCCTCAGCCAGCCAGACGTCAGCCATCCCCCCCGAGCCGATCCGCCTCAGCAGGCGGTAACGGCCGTCGATCGTGCTTCCCTCGCCGACTTCAGGCGGCACCCTCAGCTCCCTTCCTCGAGAATCGTTTCGGCCACGTCGCGGAAGATCGGTGCGGCGATGTCGTTTCCGAACTGGGTCGTGCACTCGACCGTCGCCGCAATCGCGATCTGCGGTTCGTCCGCGGGCGCAAAGCCGATGAACCATGCCTGGTTCTCTTCGCTGCCGCCACCACAGGTCTCGTTGAACGGCGTTTCCGCGGTGCCGGTCTTGCCGGCCACCGATACGCCGGGTATCGCCGCATTGGTGCCGGTCCCTTCGCTCACCACCCCTTCCATCGCGGTGGTCAGCTCGCTCGCCGTCTGCTCGTCGACCGGCCGGCTGTACTGCGAGGGATCGAGGCGCTTGACGACCCGCCCGTCGGGGTCGACCACCCGGCTCCAGATCTGCGGCTTCATCAGGCTGCCGCCGTTGGCGATCGCCGCCGCCACCTCGGCCATCTGCAGCGGCGTCACCGCCAGCCGCTCCTGACCGATCGCCACCCGGGCCAGGTCGACCGGGTCGCTCGGGCCGAGCAGCTCGCCTTCGTCGAAGACGCCGCTCTTGTAGACCTGGTCGGAGGGCAGGTCTATCGCCGGGGTCGAGCCGAAGCCGAAAGCGTCCATGTACTCGAACAGCGTCTCCTCACCGACCTGTTCGCCGAGCTGGGCGAACCAGGTGTTGACCGAGCTGGTCAGCGCCGTGTCGAGCGCGATCGGCCCGAAGTCCTCGGTGAAGTCGTTCTGCAGTGGCTGCCCCTGGACATCGAGTTCACCGGGCGCGTCGATCGTCGTTTCGGGGGTGATCGTGCCGCTGTCGAGGCCAGCGGCGGCGGTCACCACCTTGAAGGTCGAGCCCGGCGGGTACTGCCCCTGGGTGGCGCGGTCGAGCAGCGGCGAGGTCAAGTCGCGGTTCAGCGCCGAGAGATGTTCGGGGACCCGGTTGGGGTCGTAGGGCGGGTTGGAGGCGAGAACGCGGACGCGGCCGCTGCTCGGCTCGATCGCCACCACGGCGCCGAAGCCGGCCGCTTCGAGGTCGGCCAGGGCGACCCGCTGCGCTGCGGGGTCGATGTTGGTGACGATGTCGTTGCCTTCCTGGTTGCGGCCGCGCAGCTCGTCGAGGATCGATTCGAATTCCGATTCGTCACCGACCAATTCTTCGTCGTGGTACTTCTCGAGCTCGCTGTCGCCCTGGCGCACGAAGCTGTAGCCGATCGGATGCCCGTAGAGCGCGCCTTCGGGATAGCGCCTCACGTAGCGGCGGGCCGACCCCTGGCCCTTGGGCACCGAGCGGGCGATCACGGTGCCGTCTGCGGCGAGGATCCTGCCGCGGCGGATCTGCTGCTGTTCGAGCAGCGGCCGTTTGTTGGCTTCCTTGTCCTTCAGCGCCTTGGCGTCGAAGACCGCCCAGTAGGAGGTGAAGCCGATCAGCACGGCGAAGAGCGCCACGACCAGGCCGAAGAGCTTGACGATCTGGCGGTTCACGCCCGTGCCTCCCGCCGGGCCCGGTCGGAGACCAGCAGCAGCAGCGCCAGCAGGACGAAATTGGCGACGATCGAGCTGCCGCCGTAGCTGACGAAGGGCAGGGTCACGCCGGTCAGCGGGATCACCCTGGTGACGCCGCCGACGATGACGAAGGCCTGGATCGCGAAGACCGCCGTCAGGCCGGTCGCCAGCAGCTTCGAGAAGCCGTCGTCGGCGAGCAGCGCGACCTTGAAGCCGCGGGCGGCGATCAGCATGTAGGTGAGGATCACCGCGCAGGCGCCGAAGAGGCCCAGCTCGTTGACGATCAGGGCGTAGATCGTGTCGGTCTGCGCGGCCGGCAGGAGCGCCGCGTGCGTGCCGGGGATCGTGATCAGCCCCTGGCCGAACCCTTTGCCGAAGAGACCGCCGTCAGCCTGGGCGAAGATCGACTGCAGGATCTGGTAGCCGCTGCCGGTCGGATCGCCGTAGGGGTCGAGCCAGATCTCAACCCGGTCGTGGACGTGGGGGACGGTCGAGGCGAAGAACCAGGCGCCGAGCAGGAACAGCGCCATGCCGATCACGACGAACGAGAAGCGCCCGGTGGCGACGTAGAGCAGAGCGAGGAAGGCAGTGAAGAACATCAGCGAGCTGCCGAGGTCGCGGATGAAGACCAGCATGAACATCGAGGCTCCCCAGACGACCAGCAGCGGCCCGAGGTGCTTGAGCGGCGGCAAGGTGACGCCGAGCACCCGCCGTGCGCCAACGATCAGCACCTCGCGGTGCTCGCGCAGGTAGCTGGCGAGAAAGACGACGATGCAGATCTTCGAGAACTCGGCCGGCTGGAAGGCAAGCGGGCCGATCTTCACGCCCAGGTAGGCGCCGTTGACCTGTTGGCCGATCCCCGGCAGCCGTGGCGCCAACAGCAGCAGCAGCCCGACCGCAGCAATCGTGTAGCGATAGCGCTCGAGCACGTCGTAGTCGCGCAGGAAGTGGATCGTCGCCGCGAAGAGGACCAATCCGAGGACGAACCAGTTGGCCTGGTCGCGGGCCAGGTCGGGATCGATGCGGTAGACCATCACCAGGCCGAACGCAGTCAGCAGGGCGACCAGCGGGAAGAGGTATGGATCCGCGTCGGGCAGGCGCAGCCGCAGGTATACGTGGGTGGCCAGGCAGACGGCGAGGAAGTAGGCCCCGTAGACCAGACTGGCGTCGCCCTGGCGGGCGCTTTGCTGGGCAAAGACGGCGGCGAAGCCGGCACTGAGCAGCAGGGCGACCGGAACCAGTGCGACCAGCTCGCGGTTCCGTGCGCTCCTCAAGGAACCCCCTGGCTGCGTTCGATGTCTTCGATCAGCGAGACCGCGTCGGACTCGGAGCGGATGTCGTGACCGGTGACCGAGTCGCGGCGGCGCGGTGGCAAGGAGCCGGTCTGGACCGGGGCTGCGTAGCGCTCGTCGTAGAGCTCGATGCCGAAGGGCAACTCGTAGGGAAGACCGCGGTAGAGGGCGACGCGGCCACCTTCGTCGGTGCCGAGGAACCAGGTCTGGCGATTGCCGTACCAGGCCCCGAAGGCGAGCGCTGCCAGGACCAGCAGGGCGGCGAGGACCTTGGCGACGGTCCGCAGGCGGCGCGGCCGCTTGGCGGCGAGCTGCTCGCGCCGGTCCCGCGCCGCTGCGGCGGCGGCGCGGCGGCGCACCTCGGTCGCGGTCAGCCCAGCCTCCTCGGCGGCGGCCCCGACCAGCGTCGCGTCGCCGGCGGCGTCGCGCAGCGGTGCCGCCGCGTCTTCGAGGTGGAAGGCGAGGGCGGTGATGTTGTCGCGGCCGCCGGCCCGGTTGGCTTCGTCGATCAGCGCGCGCACCGCCTCGCGCATCGAGCTGGACTCGGTGAGGATCGCGGCAATCCGCTCTTCGTCGACCATCGTCGTCAGCCCGTCGGAGCAGAGCAGGAAGACGTCGCCGGGGGCCGCCGGCACAGTCTGCACGTCGACCTCAACGTCGGGCTCGGGGCCCAGCGCCCGGGTGATGATCGAGCGCTGCGGGTGCTCCTCGGCCTGCTCGTCGGTGATCTGTCCCTTGCGGCGCATCTCCTCGACCAGCGAGTGGTCGCGGGTCAAGCGCTCCAGCTTGCCGGCGCGCAGGCGGTAGGCGCGGCTGTCGCCGACGTGGCCGATCCCCACCTCTTCGTTGCCAGCGTCGACGATCGCCGCCGTGATCGTCGTCCCCATGCCGGCCCGCGACGGATCGGCGTGGGCCAGCTGGTGGATGTGGCGGTTGGCCGCCTCGATCGTCTCGCGCAGGACGACGGCGGGAGGCGCATCGGGAAGATCGCGGTCGAAGGCCTCGGCGGCCGCTTTGGAGGCAACCTCGCCCGCCTGGGCGCCGCCCATGCCGTCGGCGACGACGAAGATCGGCGCGCGGACAAAGAGCGAGTCCTCGTTCTCGCTCCGCTGGCGACCGGTGTCGGTGCGGAAGGCCTGGTCGTCGACGCGCAGCACCCCGCTCAACCCCCCTCGAAACGGAACTCGGTGTCGCCGATCCGCACCACGTCACCGTCGATCAGCTCGGCTTCGCCGTGCAGGCTCGCTTCGTTCAGCAGCGTGCCGTTGGTCGAGCTCATGTCTTCGACGTAGCTGCGGCCCTCACGGGAGAAGATCCTGGCGTGCAGACCGGAGGCGTAACGGTCCTCGATCCGCAGGTCGGCCTCCTGCGAGCGACCGATCGAGAGGCCGCCGATCAGGTCGAAGCGCTCGCCCTCGCGCAGGCCGCCGCCGCGCAGCACCACCAGCCAGGCGTCAGCCCCGCCAGCCGGCTCGCCGAAGGCCGGTGCCGGGTGGAAACCGGTCGCGTCGGGGGCTGGCGCGACCGTGCCGCGCAGGTCCCTCAGCGCGCTGCGGGCGATCCAAAACAGGAAGAGGTAGAGGACGGCGAGAAAGCCGAATTTCAACGCTACCGAGATCGGGTCGTAGTCCACGTCCGCACCCTAATGACGGGCCCAGAGCACCGTCGTCTACTGCTCGACGTCGAAGCTGAAGGTCGTGGTTCCGAGGGTGACGCTGTCGCCGGATCGCAAGCGGGTCGAGCCGACGCGGCGACCGTTGACCTTGATCCCGTTGGTCGAGCCGAGGTCGGCGATCGTCCACTCGCCCTGTGGGGAGCGGCGCAGCTCGGCGTGGTGGCGGGAGACGTTGGGGTCACGCAGCACGCAGTCGGCGTCCTTAGAGCGGCCGATCGTCGCCCGCGGCCCGTCGAGGACGTAGCGACGCTCGTCGACGGTGACCACCGCGCGGGTCGCGACCTCGGGACGGCGAGCCGGGCTCTGCTGCGGCGGGGCGGCGTCCCGGACGGCGGAGTAGACCATCGTGTGGCCCTCCTCCCCCTGGCTCGGCGCGGCGCCCTCGTGGGCCGGTGGCTTGACCAGCCGCGCCTGGATCCCGAACTCGCCCAGTCGCAGGCGCTCGTCGGTTTCGAAGGCGACCGTCGGCCGGGTCAGTAGGTCGTAGCTGCGGCGCCGGGCGTGCTCCAACAGATAGCCCGCCAGCTCCTGCTCGAGCGAGCGCTCGTAGCCTTCCAGCCGGATTCGATCTTTGCCGGAGAGGTAGACCGTGTACTCGTTCGGCACGTAGACACGGGCCACGCCGGCGGTCTTGTGCGAGTCCATCTCCTTGGCCAGCTTGCGGGCCAGCTCGACCGGCTGCACCTCGGAGCTGAAGGCGCGACTGAAGACGCCCTCGACCAGGCCTTCGATCCGACTCTCGAGGTTGCGCAGGACGCTAATCGGGAAATCCTACGGTAGGGCGCCGTGGCCGACCGCCAGCCAGGTGCCGAGCAGCGCCGCGGCGGCCAGGGCCGTGAGGCGCAGGGCAAGCGGCGAGGCGGCCCCGGGCGGGTGCTCGGCGAGGAGCTCAAGCGACTCCTCGATCGCGGTGCCGAGCTGCTCCAGCGTCGGCCGGCGCTGCGGGCGTGAGGCGAGCGAGGCGTCGACCGCGTGGCTCAGCTCGCGGGGCAGGTCGGGGCGCAGGCGCCGCAGCGAGCGGTGGCGGGCCCCGATCGCCCGCGCCGTCGCGGCTGGCGTCGAACGCCGGTTGGGGTTCTCGCCGCTCCAGCACTCGTACAGGGTGAGGGCTAGCGAATAGACGTCCGCCTCGGGGCCGGCGGCCCGGCCCTCGGCCTGCTCGGGCGACATGTAGGCGAGGGTGCCGACGACGTCGCCCGGCGCGGTCATCGCGGCGGCGTCGGCGAGGCGAGCGATGCCGAAGTCCATCAGCTTGGCGCGCGGCTCGCCGTCCTCGTCGACGATCACGTTCTGCGGCTTGACGTCGCGGTGGACGACACCGCGGGCGTGGGCGTGGTCGAGCGCCTCGCAGAGATCGGCGCCGATCTCGCCGATCTCGCGGTCGCTGAGCGCCCCCTCGGCGCTCAGCTCGGCCAGCGTCGAGCCCTCGACCAGCTCGGTGACGAGCAGCGCGTTGCCGTCCTCCTCGCCCATCTCGTAGAGCGTGACGATGCCCGGGTGGTTGAGCCGCGCCGCCGCCTGCGCCTCGCGCAGCACGCGGTCGCCAGCCTCGCCTCGCGACTCGATCGCCTTGACGGCGACGTTGCGCTCGAGGCGCCCGTCCCAGGCCTCGTAGACGACGCCGAACCCGCCGCTGCCGATGCGGCGCTCGATCAGAAAGCGGTCTAAGACCAGTGAACCGACCAAACCAACAACCGACTTCGCGGTTAATCCGCTTCCTCCTGCGACATACTCCCTGCACCTTGGAGGATTCCCCAGCATCCCGGCCGGGGCGTCGGCAGCGGCCGCCGCGCCGTCCCGAACGGCAGCAGATCCTGATCCGCAGGGCCCTTGCGCTGGGCGCCGGCCTGCTCGTCCTGATCCTGATCGTGCTGGGTGTGCGCGGCTGCCTCAACGCGCGCAAGCACCGCGAGCTGAGCGACTACGCACGCAACGTGACCCAGATCGTCGACGAGACGCAGCAGACCAGCAAGAGCTTCTTCGGCAAGCTCTCCGACCCGGGCAGCCTCTCGGTGACCGAGTTCGTCGCCGAGGTCAATGCCGACCGCAGCGCGATGGACAACTACGTCGCCCGGGTCGAATCGCTCGACACCCCCGGCGACATGGGCCACGCTCAGAATGCGCTGGAGCTGGTCTACGAGCTGCGCGGCGCGGCCATGGGCGAAATCGCCGACAAGATGAGCACCGCACTTGGCGACGTCGGCGCGGAGAAGGCGACCGAGGCGATCGCAGCGCAGATGTCGAAGCTGCTGGCCAGCGACGTCCTCTACGCCTCCGTCGTGCGACCCGAGATCGATGGCGTGCTCGCCGACAACGGCATCGAGGGGGAGGACGTGCCGAAGAGCGAATTCCTTCCCGACGGGGCCACCTGGCTCGACGAAACGAACGTCAGCGACGCGCTCGGACAGGTCAGCGGTGCGGCCGCCGCGGCGACGCCGGGCGTGCACGGCCTGGGGCTGATCTCGACCAGCGTCAACGGCACCGAACTGACGCCCGAATCGACGACGGCGGTGAGCGCCGAAGAAACCCCCGAAGTCGAAGTCGAAGTCCAGAACCAGGGCGAATCGGCCGAGAATGGCGTCACCGTCTCGGTCAGCGTCGATGGCGGCGGCACCCTGCAGCAGGACATCAGCAGCATCGAAGCCGGTGAAACCGCCACGGTGACGATCCCGCTGACGCCGGCGCCGTCGGGCACGGTGACGTTGGAAGTCGAAGCGGAGCCGGTGCCGGGTGAGGAAGTCAGCGAAAACAACGAAGCGACGTATACGGTCGAATTCGACGCTGGATGAGGGTGAGCTGGTGAGGGTCTCTTTTCTTGGGCCTGCTGGGACCTTTACCGAAGACGCTCTGCGGGAGGCCATGCCGTCTGGGACGGGGGTGGAGCCGCTGCGGACGCCTACCGTGCATGACGCGATCCTGGCGGTCGACCGGGGGGAGGCCGAGCGGGCGCTGGCGCCGTTCGAGAACTCGATCGAGGGGTCGGTGCGCAGCACGCTCGACACGCTCGCCTTCGATGCCGATTCGGTGACGATCGTCGGCGAGCACGACTTCCGCGTGCGTGCGCACCTGATCGTGCGCGAGCCGATCGCGCTGAGCGAGGTCGCCGCGGTGCTCTCGCACCCGCAGCCGCTGGCCCAGTGCGCCGGCTTCCTGCGCGAGCAGCTGCCCGGCGTCGAACGGCGCAGCGTCAGCAGCACCGCCGAGGCGGTGCGGATGGTCGGCGAGTCGGTCCGCCCGTGGGCGGCGATCGGCGCCCGCTCCGCCGCCGAGCTCTACGGCTGCACGGTCCTGCGGGAAGGGATCGAGGACGCGGCGGACAACGTCACCCGCTTCGTCTGGATCGCGCGCAGCGGCGAGCCGCCCGCAGCCGGGGCGGCGGCCCGCACGTCGCTGGTCTTCTCGGAGCTGGGCGAGGACCATCCCGGGGCGCTGGTCGACGCGCTCAGGGAGTTCGCCGAGCGCGGGGTCAACCTCTCGCGGATCGAGTCGCGGCCGCTGCGGCGCGGCCTCGGCCGCTACATGTTCTTTTGCGACGCCGAAGGATCGCTGAACGACGCGCCCGTTTCCGAGGCGATCGAGGCGCTGCGCGGCAAGGCCGAATCGGTCCGAATTCTCGGCTCCTACCCGATCGGTTAGGCGGCCTGCGTAGAATTCCCGAGCAAGATGGCACGGGTTCTGGTGCTCAATGCGACCTATGAGCCGATCAACGTGTGTACGTTGAGGAGAGCTGCTGTGCTGCTCTTGAAGGAAAAGGCCGAGCTGCTGGAGCGCCGCGAGGGGGCTATCCACTCCGAGCACATGGTGCTAGAGCGGCCTGACGTGATCCGCTTGGTCAGCTACGTGCGGGTGCCGCGCGAGGCGCACCGGCGCAAGATCACCCGCCGGGCCGTCCTGGCCCGCGACGCCTGGACCTGCCAGTACTGCGGCTCGACCAAGTCGGGCCTCACGGTCGACCACGTGATCCCCCGCAGCCGCGGTGGCAAGTCGGTCTGGGAGAACATCGTCGCCGCCTGCGCCAGTTGCAACCGTCGCAAGGGCAACCGCCTCCCCCGCGAGATCCAAATGCACCCCCGCAGCCGCCCCAAGGCTCCGGGTCCGAGCATCTTCATCCAGGTGGCAAGCCCGAACATCCCACCCGCCTGGCAGCAGTACTTACCCGCGGCTGCCTAGATAGCTCCGACCGAAGGGAGGTGCTTAGGCGTAGCGGGAGCTACGTACCCGCCCCGTCAGACGACGCTCCGTCTTCGGAAGCATCGCCAAGCTGCTCCTGCGGCGCGTCGGCTGCTGGGGCCTCGTCCGATTCGACCACCAGGGCGACGGCGCTGACGCGGTCGTCGTCCTTGATGTTCATCACGCGGACGCCCTGGGTCGGGCGACCCATCAGGGAGATGCCGCCGACGGCGGTGCGCTGGACCATGCCGTTCTGGGAGATGAAGAGCAGGTCCTGGTGCTCGCGGACGATTAGGGCGCCGGCGAGGCCGCCCTTCTTCTCGGTCAGCTTCGCGGTGAGGACGCCTTTCGTGCCGCGGCCCTTGACCGGGTACTCGGCGATCGAGGTGCGCTTGCCGTAGCCGTTCTCGGTGACGACGAACAGTTCGGTGTCGTCGCGGGCGACGTCCATCGCCAGCACGCGGTTCGCCTCTCCGTTGACCTTGGCGCTGACGTTCATCCCTTTGACCCCTGAGGTATCCCGCCCCATCGGCCGCACCGCGTCCTCGGAGAAGCGTGAGGCGTGGCCCGACTTGGAGACCATCAGGAGGTCGTCCTCCCCAGAGGTGAGGCGGACCTGGACGAGCTCGTCGCCGTCGCGGACCTTGATCGCGATGATCCCGTCGGCGCGGATCGGCGTGTTGTAGGAGAGGAACTCGGTCTTCTTGATCATGCCCTTGGCGGTGGCGAAGGCGAGGTACTTGTTCTCCTTGAAGTCCCGGGTCGGGATCACCGCCATCACTCTCTCGCCGTCGCGCAGGGGCAGCAGGTTGACCAGGGCGCTGCCTTTCGCGGTGCGCGAGCCCTCCGGCAGCTCGTAGACCTTGAGCCGGTAGACCTTGCCGCGGTTGGTGAAGAAGAGCAGGTAGTCATGGGTCGAGCAGATGTGGAGGTGGGCGATGTAGTCGTCCTCCTTCATGTTCATCCCCATCACCCCGACGCCACCGCGATGCTGCTGGCGGTAGGTGGCGAGCGGCAGTCGCTTGACGTAGCCCGAGGCGGTCAGCGAGATCACCATCTGCTGGTCGGCGATCATGTCCTCGATGCCGACGTCGCCCTCGAAGTGGGCGATCTCGGTGCGACGCTCGTCGCCATAGGACTCGACGATCTCCGCCAGCTCCTCCTTGACCAGGGCGAGCACACTCGCCTCGTCGCCGAGGATCGCGCGCAGCTCGCCGATCCGCTCGAGCAGGTCGGCGTGCTCGGCGCGGACCTTGTCGGCTTCCAGCGCGGTGAGGCGCTGAAGGCGCATGTCGAGGATCGCCTGCGCCTGCTCGCGCGAGAGCTCGAAGGTCGAGATCAGGCCTTCGCGGGCGCTGTCGGGATCGGGCGAGCTGCGGATCAGCTTGATCACCGCGTCGAGGTTGTCGAGCGCGATCAGCAGCCCCTCGAGGATGTGAGCGCGGGACTCGGCGCGGCGCAGTTCGTACTGAGTGCGGCGGGTGACGACCTCGCGCTGGTGCTGGACGTAGTGGTGGACCAGCTCGAGCAGGCTCAGCGTCCGCGGCACCCCGTCGACCAGCGCGACCATGTTGATGCCGAAGCTGGTCTGCATCGCGGTTTTCTTGTAGAGGTTGTTGAGCACTACCTTGGCCGGGTGGCCGCCGCGCTTCAGCTCGATCACCAGGCGCATGCCGGAGCGGTCCGACTCGTCACGCAGGTCGGAGATCCCCTCCAGTTTCTTGTCGCGGACGAGGTCGGCGATCTTCGAGATCAGGCCGTTTTCGCCGCCCTTCTTGACCATGAACGGCAGCTCGGTGACGACGATCGCGTCCTTGCCGCCCTTGAGCGGCTCGACATGGGCGCGGGCGCGGACCTTGACGGTGCCGCGGCCCGATGCGTAGGCGTCGCGGATCCCTTCCAGGCTCATGATCCCGCCGCCCGGGAAGTCGGGGCCCTTGACGTGGGCCATCAGCCCGGCCAGGTCGACGTCCGGTTCGTCGATGTAGGTGTTGACCGCTGCCGCGACCTCGCGCAGGTTGTGCGGCGGGATGTTCGTCGCCATGCCGACCGCGATGCCCGAGGCGCCGTTGACCAGCAGGTTGGGGAAGCGCGCCGGCAGGATCAGCGGCTCCTGGGTCGATTCGTCGTAGTTGGGACCGAAGTCGACCGTGTCGGCGTCGATGTCGCGCAGCAGCTCCGTGGCGAGGCGGCCGAGGCGCGCCTCGGTGTATCTCATCGCCGCTGCTGGGTCGTCGTCGATCGAGCCGAAGTTGCCCTGGCCGTCGATCAGCGGGTAGCGCAGCGAGAACTCCTGCGCCATCCGCACCAGCGTGTCGTAGATCGCCGAGTCGCCGTGTGGGTGGTACTTGCCCATCACCTCGCCGACGATGAAGGCGCACTTACGGTAGGCCCGCGTCGGCTGCAGGCCGATGTCGTGCATCGCGTAGAGCACCCGCCGGTGAACCGGCTTGAGGCCATCGCGCACGTCGGGCAGCGCCCGGCCGACGATCACGCTCATCGCGTAGTCGAGGTAGGAGGAGCGCATCTCCTTCTCGAGCTCGCGCTCCTCGATCCGCCCGGTCAGCGCCTCCAGCGCCATCAGCTGCTCGCCCCGCACAGCCCTGCGTCAGACATCTAGGAACTTCACCTCTTTGGCGTTGCTCTCGATGAAGTCGCGGCGCGGTCCGACCTGGTCTCCCATCAGCATCGAGAAGATCTGGTCGGCGGCGGTCGCGTCGTCGAGCGTGACCCTCGCCAGCGTGCGGCTCGCGGGATCCATCGTCGTCTCGCGCAGCTGGTCGGCGTTCATCTCGCCGAGTCCCTTGAAACGGGTCAGCTGGACCCCGTGCCGGGCCAGCTCCAGGACGGCGCCGCGAAGGGCCTGGAAGGAAAGCGCCTCAGCGGTGCGACCCGAGTGGCGCACCTCGAAGGGCGGGCGGCCGACCTGCTTGAGCAGCGCCGCGTGGACTTCGGCGAACTTGCGGTAGTCGTGGTGCTCGAAGAGCTCGCGCGGCAGCTCGTGCGTCCGCGCCAGGCCCGACTTGCGTTCGATCGCCTTGACCGTCAGTCCCGCGTCGGAGTCGGTGACGATCTCGGTCGTGAACGGCTCCCCCTCCCCCGCCTCGCGGCCCATCGTCCTGCGCGCCTCGGCGACGCTCGAGACTTCCTCGTCGAGCAGGCTCGACTCCTCGAGGAAGCGGACCGTGTCGTGGCCGAACTCGGCCTGCAGCGACGAGCCCCAGCCCTCGTACTCTTTGGCCCGCCGCGTGTAGCCCTGCCAGCGGCTCTTGGACAGCTTGGTCGCCTTGCCGGAGGCGTCGACGACCTCGATCTCCTCCAGCTTGTCGCGCAGCAGCAGCTCCTCGAGTTCGGACTCGCGCTCGAGATAGGTCTCCTGGTTGCCCTGTTTGACGCGGTAGAGCGGCGGTTTGGCGATGTACACGTAGCCGGCGTCGATCAGCTCGGGCATCTGCCGGTAGAGGAAGGTGAGCACCAAGGTGCGGATGTGGGCGCCGTCGACGTCGGCGTCGGTCGCCATGACGATTTTGTGGTACCTGGCGTCCTCGAGATTAAACTCGTCGTGCACGCCGGTGCCGATCGCCGTGATCAGCGCCTGCACCTCGTTGTTGGCGAGCACCTTGTCGATGCGACTCTTCTCGACATTGATGATCTTGCCGCGCAGCGGTAGGACCGCCTGGGTCGAACGGTCACGTGCCTGCTTCGCCGAGCCACCCGCGGAGTCGCCCTCGACCACGAACAGCTCCGCATCGCGGGGATCCTTGACCGTGCAGTCGGCCAGCTTGCCGGGCAGGGTCGAGTTCTCCAGGGCCGACTTGCGGCGGGTCAGGTCGCGCGCTTTGCGCGCCGCGTCGCGTGCCCGCGAGGCGTCGATCGCCTTGGTGATGATCCGTCGCGCGTCGCCGGGGTTCTCCTCGAGGAACTCGGCCAGCTTGCGGTTGACCGTCTCCTCGACCAGGCCGCGGACCGGCGGGTTGCCGAGTTTGGTCTTGGTCTGCCCCTCGAACTGCGGGTCGTGCAGCTTGACCGAGATCACGGCGGTCAGCCCCTCGCGCACGTCCTCGCCGCCGAGGTTGCCGTCCTTCTCCTTGAGCAGCCCTTTGCTGCGCGCGTAGGCGTTCAGCGTGCGGGTCAGCGCGGCGCGGAAGCCGGAGAGGTGGGAGCCGCCCTCGTGCGTGTTGATGTTGTTGGCGAAGCTGAAGATCGACTCCTGGTAAGAGGCGTTCCACTGCATCGCCACCTCGACCTGGCCCTCGTCCTCCTCGCCGTCGAAGAAGACCGTCTTGCGGTGCAGGACGTCCTTGTTCTCGTTGAGGTGGCGGACGAAGTCCTCGATGCCGCCCTCGTACTGGAAGGAGACGCTGTTCGTCTGGCCGCGCTCGTCGACCAGCTCGATCTTCAACCCACGAGTGAGGAAGGCCGTCTCGCGCAGCCGCTCGGCGAGCGTCTGGAAGTCGAACTCGAGCTCCTCGAAGATCTCGGGGTCCGGTTGGAACGTCAGCGTCGTACCGGTCTCCTTCGTCGCCGCGCCCTTCGCCAGTGGCTCCTGCGGCTTGCCGCGCTCATACGTCTGCGACCAGACGTGCCCGTCACGGCTGATCTCCAGCTGCAGCCGCTCGGAGAGCGCGTTGACGACTGAGACGCCGACGCCGTGCAGCCCGCCCGAGACTTTGTAGCCACCGCCGTCGCCGAACTTGCCGCCGGCGTGCAGCGTGGTCAGCACCACCTCCGCCGCCGGCCGTTTCTCCTTCTTCAGTTCGTCGACCGGGATCCCCCGCCCGTCGTCGGAGACCGTGCAGCTGTCGTCGGGGTGGAGGACGACCCGCACTTCGCTGCAGTGACCGGCCAGGGCCTCGTCGACCGAGTTGTCGACCACCTCGTAGACCAGGTGGTGGAGGCCTCGCGGGCCGGTCGAGCCGATGTACATGCCGGGGCGCTTACGGACCGCTTCGAGGCCCTCGAGGACGGTGATGTCCTTCGCCCCGTAGGAGTCCGAGCCGCCTTTGGCGCCATCGCTCTTATTGGATTTCGGCAATTGGTCCCTTCTGGTTTTCAGAAAAAACCCCGGTCCCTTCAGCGGCATCCTCACCGCGGGCCGGGGTGAAACACGAGTTGACATAAGGATACCAGTTCGGTCCCCTCCACTGCCGCGCTGGGCTTAAAGAAATCCCTGCAAAACACGTAAAAAGATGACTAATCGTCGGAGCCTTTCAGACGAAATTGCAAAGCTCGTGGCGCCTGCTCTCCGAGGCGCCCGCGCAGCCGCTCGACGAGCTGCACCTGCATCAGGTCCAGCTCCTCCGCCCAGACCGGGTCCGAGCACTCGACCCGCACCGTTCCGTCGCGTTCGGACACCGGTTGAGCGGAGGTCGCAATCCGCTCGCCGACCGTCTCGGCCCAAGCCGCCTGCACCGCCGCAAGGCGCGTTTTCGGCGCGGCTTGGGAGAGGGCCGCGCGGAAGGCACCTGCCGCCGGGCGGGGGACGCGGCGGCGGCTCACGCGGCTTCCGCGCGGACGCTTGGCGGCGGCATCGGCACCGCGTGTTGCAGAGCCGCCGCCGGCACCGACTCCTCGGCGGCGGCGGTGATCAGCGCCTGGCCGCCCGCGGTGAGGCGCGCGACCAGCCTCTCGCGCCGGGCGGGGTCCAGCTCGCTCATCACATCGTCGAGCAGGAGCAGCGGCGCCACCCTGCGTGCCGCCAGCAAAGCGTCGCGCTCGGCGAAGATCAGCGCCAGCAGGGCCGCTCGCTGCTGGCCCTGCGACCCGTAGCGGCGCAGGGCACGGCCACCCAGCTCGACCTTGAGCTCGTCGAGATGGGGGCCCCAGGAGCTGCGACCGAGGCGAACGTCGGGGTCGCGTCGTTCCTCCAAGCCGCTGCGGATCTCCGCCGCCGAACCGGCGGCGCGAGGGGCGTACTCGATCGCGGCTCCCCCTTCCAAACCCAAATCGACCGCGGCGAGCGCGAACGGCGTGGCCAGCTCTCCGACCGCCTCGGCGCGGGCGGCGATGAGCGGTGCGGCAGCATCGGCCAGGGCTGCATCCCAGGCATCGAGGTCGGCGCTGGTGTTGCCAGCGGCGTGGCGGGCCAGCAGCGCGTTACGTTGCGCCAGCGCCTGGCCATAGCGCTGGCGCAGCCCGGCACGAGAAGGCCAGCGGGCCGCGACATAGCGATCGAGGTGGGCGCGGCGCTCCGCCGGCGGCCCCTTGACGAGAGCCAGGCGGTCCGGCGAGAAGACGGCGACCGGTGGCCGATGACGAGCGACGGTCGCCGGCTCGGCGGTGCTGCCGTCGAGCAGGTGACGGCGGCCGTCGTCGCGACTGACCGACGCCAGCAAGCGATGCTCGATTCCGTCCTGGTCGCGAACCGTCGCCTCCGCGCGGGCGAAGCGTGCCCCGAAGGGAATCAGCTCGCGCCGATCGGCGGTTCGGAAGGAACGGCCGGTCAGGGCGAAGTAGAGCGCCTCGAGCAGGTTGGTCTTGCCGGCGCCGTTAGGCCCAATCAAACTGAGGATGCCGGGCGCCAGCTCGATTCGAACGCCGTCGAGGCTACGCAACGGCCTCGCTTCGACGGCGGCGACCAGCACCGTGCCTAGACGTTGAGTCGAATCGGCATTACGAGGTAGCGGAAGTCTTCGTTGTCAACCGGTTGCAGCAGGCCGGGCCGCAACGGCGAGATCAGCCGCAACAGGACCTCGTCGCCCTCGACGCTTTCGATCCCATCGCGCAGGAACTCCGGGTTGAACCCGATCTCCAGCTCCTCGCCGTCGAAGGCTGCCGGCATCGTCTCCTCCGCGTCGCCGACGTCGGGCGTCGAGGCCGAGACCTTCAGCTCGCCCTGTGAGAACGAGAGCCGCAGCGGCGCGTTGCGCTGCGCCAGCTGGCTGACGCGGCGGACGACGTCGAGCAGTTCGGGGCGCGGCAGGCGAACGTCGTGCTCGTAGGACTCCGGCAGGAGTTGTCGAAAGTTGGGGAACTGACCGTCGATCAGCCTCGTATTGAGGAGGATGCCCCCTGCCTTGAAGACCGCCTGGTTCGGCAGCAAGCTGACCGCCACCTCGCCCGCCTCACCAGCGGCTACCAGACGCCCCAGCTCACGCAACGCCCGGGCCGGGATGTTCGCCTCGAGCTCACCGCCTATCGCCGCCTCCAGCTCGGTTCGCTTGACCGCCAGCCGGTAGGAGTCGGTGGCGACCATCGTCATCTCTTCGTCCGCTGCTGAGACGAGCACGCCGGTGAGCACCGGCCGCATGTCGTCGCGCGAAGCGGCCCGGGCGACGAGGTCCGTCGTCTCGGCCAAGGCCGCGGCCGGGATCTTCAGCGGCTGCTCGCCCTCATCCGGCAGGTTGGGGAAGTCCTCCAAAGGAAGGACGCGAAGGTGGAAGCTCGATCCGCCGCTGCGAATCTCGACGTCGCGCTCCGCCTCGCGCAACTCGATCTCCACCTCCGCTTCGCCCAACGAACGAGCCAGCTCGGCGAGCAAACGGCCGGGTAAGAGCACAGCGCCGGAATCGGCGACCTCGGCCTCGAGCGCGGTCCGCAAGCCCATCTCGCCATCGGTTGCCGCGAGCGTCGCGGTCCCCTCGCCAGCACTGAAGAGGATCCCGGAGAGGGCCTGCGTCGCCGCCCTCGTCGAAACCGCACGGGAGACGACGGCGAGCTTGGAGACGAGCTCCTCACGTTTGATGGTCAGCTTCAAGTGACTGATTCCTTCTTGAGTTGGATTAGGGCTTGTGGAAACTGCCGAGGTCACGCTGATTCGGCTTTGCTACAAGGAATCCGCTTGTGGATCGCGCTGTTGGAAAGCATGGATTCTTACAGTGAGGTCGGCTGTCAGGGGTGCTCGTCGGTGGAGGTGTGGATAGAGCTGCGCAACACGGCCACTCTTGCCGCTAGATCGGAGTCGGCCGCGAGGCGATCCTGCGCCCGCCGCAGCGCGTTGAGCACGGTCGAGTGATCGCGGCCGCCGTAGAGCCGGCCGATTTGAGGCAGCGAGAGGTCGGTCTCCTCGCGGGTTAGAAGCATCGCGATTTGCCGCGCCCGCAGCGGGGTTGCCGCGCGGGTCGATCCGACCAGCTCGGCTCTGGAGATGCCGAAGGCCTCGGCGACCCGCTCCTGGATTTCCTCGACGGTCGTCGGGCGGCTGGCCGGTGAGATGCCGGGGATCAACTCGGCGATCAACTCGGCGCTGAGCGGCTTGGCGTTCAGCGAGGCGTGCGCGAGCGCCTTGGTGAAGGCGCCGTGCAGACGGCGGACATTGGCGTCCATGCGCCTCGCGAGCTCGGCCAGCGCCTCGCGGTCGGCCGTATCCAGGCCCGCCTCGCGGGCGAGGCGCTGCAGGACGGTCAGCCGGGTCGGCAGATCGGGTGGGTCGACCGGCACGGTCAAGCCCCACTCGAAGCGGTCGCGCAACCGTACGGCGAGGGTCGACAGCTCGCTCGGCAGCCGATCGGCCGAGAGGACGAGCTGGCTGCCGCTCTCGTAGAGGGCGTTGAAGGTGTGGAAGAACTCCTCTTCGGTGTGCTCCTTGCCCTGCAGGAACTGGACGTCGTCGACGAGCAGCACGTCGAGGTCGCGGTAGCGGTTCTTGAAAGCCGTGACGCCGCTTCCGCGCAGCGCCGTCACGAACTCGTTGGTGAAGGACTCGGCCGTCGTGTAGCGGACGTTGAGGCTGGGAGCGTTGGCTTGAAGGTAGATGGCGATCGCGCCGAGCAGGTGCGTCTTGCCGAGCCCGGGCGGGCCATGGAGGAAGAGCGGGTTGTAAGCCTCGGAGGGAGCCTCGGCGACGGCCAGCGCGGCAGCATGGGCGGCGCGGTTGCCTTCGCCGATGACGAACCGGTCGAAGCTGTAGTTCGGGTTGAGGTCTACCCCTGCTCCGCTGCCGCCCGTCGCCGATTCGTGGGAATCGCCGACGAAGGCCACCTCATCTAGCGGCCCCTCCGATGCCTCCAGCGCCTCGCGCAGCAGAGCCGAGTAGCGTCGTTCTACCCAGGCCCGAACCCCCTCGGGCGCGGAGAGGTAGAGCGTCGTGCCCTGCGACCCAACTGCACGCAGCGGCTGCAGCCAAATCTCGAAGGTCGACTTCGGGACAGCGGCCCTTAGTTGCTCACGCGCCTCTGTCCAAAGGGACTCGAGGGTCTTTCCAGAGAGGTCGTCGGCCACCGGCGAGCGACCATAGCGCCGGGCGTGGGGGCCGATCCGAGGTGTGCCGCAAATCCCGCAAGAAAGATTGCCCCGCTTGATTCGGACGCCCGCACCTCGCCTCGACCCCCGTCCGTATACTGCGACGCTCGATGAAGCGCACTTACCAGCCGAAGAAGCGTAAGCGGGCCAAGACGCACGGGTTTCGCGCCAGGATGCGCACCCGTGGTGGACGGGCGATCCTGAAGCGCCGCCGGCGCAAGGGCCGGAAGCGCCTCACTCCCTAGATGTCCAAGCGACGCCGCCTCTCGCGCAGCGGCGAGTTCGACCGCGTCTACCGCGACGGCTCCTCGCAGGCCACCCGCTACCTCGTGCTCTACAGCTTTCCTCGCAAGGACGACGATGCCGATGAGCTGCGCCTCGGGGTCTCGGTCAGCCGCAAGGTAGGGGGCGCCGTTGACCGGAATCGCGTCAAGCGCGCGCTGCGTGAGGCGTTCTGGGGCCTGGCCGACCGGCTGCCCGAGCGCCACGACTTCGTGATCGTCGCCCGCCCGGAAATCAGCGAGCTGGTCGACCAGGAGGGCGCGCCGGGCGTCCAGGCAAGCCTTGAAGAGGCGCTCGAGCAGGGCGGCACCCGAGGGCGTTCCACGTGAAACGCTTCCTGCTGGCGGCGATCGCTGCCTATCGCCGCTGGGCCACCCCCTACCTGCCGCGCCGCTGCCGCTACGAGCCGACCTGCTCGGCATACGCCGTGCAGTCGATCGGGCGTTTCGGCGCCGCGCGCGGGCTGCTGCTTGCGAGCTGGCGCCTGCTGCGTTGCAACCCCTTTAGCCACGGCGGTTTCGACCCCGTGCCCGATCGCTTCACGTTGAAGGTCGGGCCCGTCGACCCCGCCGAGTACCACCGCCATCGCGAGGCTCACCCGTGATCCCGGCAGCCGACATCCTGCAGCCGATCGAGGATGCCGCCGAGGCGGTCCTGCAGTTCTTCCACGACAACGCCGGGCTTTCGTGGGGAACGTCGATCATCGCCCTGACGATCACCGTCAGGGCTCTGCTGGTCCCGTTGACCTACAAACAGATCAAGGGGATGCGCGCCCTTCAGGCGCTTCAGCCGCAGATCAAAGAGATCCAGGAGAAATACAAGAACGACCGCCAACGCATGCAGCAGGAGGTGATGCGGTTTTACCAGGAGAACAAAGTCAACCCTTTGGCTTCCTGCCTGCCGCTGATCCTCCAATTGCCGATTTTCTTCGCGTTGTTCCGCGTGCTTCGCGGCGACAGCTTCGAGCAGGACGTGGAAGCGAGCGGCGAAGCCGGCTGGTTCTTCATCAGCTCGGTGGTCGAAAAGCCCCACGGGGCGGAGACGATCGTCCTGATGGTCCTCTTCGCTGGCTCGATGGCGCTTTCCACCCTGGTGACCATGCGCACCTCACCGACCGCAGCCGGCAATCAGCAGTACTTCCTGGTCGGCGCCTTCGCCCTCGTCGGCCTCTTCTTCGTACCGACCTTCCCGGCCGGCCTCAGCCTCTACTGGATCACGACCAACTTCTGGACCGTACTCCAGGCCTACGCCGCCGCGAAACTCATTCCGGCGCCTGCGGTGGCTACGCCGGAGCAAGTCGCAGCCGCCAAGCCCCCGCCTAAACCGCCGAAGAAAAAGAAGCGTCGGCGGTAGGCCCGGGGTGGTGGGGGATGCCCCGCCAGCGCCCAAATCCCGCCTTTGGCGGGATTAACGAGGAGCCCCCTTCGGGGGCAAGCATCCCTCTGCGGTGCCCGCTTCGCGAGGCACTGTCGAGACATCCCCCACCACCCCGGCCCAGGCCTTACAGCTGAGGAAAGGCACAAGCACCCCGACTCCCGCCCGTCCCCCAGTGGGTAGGGTGCGCGCTATGAGTGCGAACGGGGATTGGCCGGCGGAGCCCGCCGAGCGGGTTCGGGAGATGGTGGAGGCCGTGCTGGACGGGCTCGACCTGGATGGCGAGGTCAAGATCCAGGAGGACGAGGAGCGGATCGAGGCCGAGGTGGTCGGCGAGGACGACTACGGCCTTTTGATCGGCAAACGGGGCCAGACGATCGACGCGGTGCAGTTGCTCTGTTATCAGGCTGCCTTCCGCGGCATGCGCGACCGCAAGCGAGTGGTGCTCGACGCCGCGGGGTACCGCGACCGCCGCCGCGAGGTGCTGACGACGCGGGCAGACCGTGCTGCCGAGCAGGCACTCGACCACAATGCCAGCGTCGAGATGGACCCGATGAGCGCCCAGGAACGGCGCGTCGTCCACGAGCACCTCAAGGACCGGCCTGGGATCGAGACTTTCAGCGAAGGGGACGAGCCGCGCCGCTGCGTGATCGTTGCGCCGTTGGTGGGCGAGTGAGGGGCCTCGGGTAGGGCCTTCACTTAACTTTTTCGAAGCTGCGTTTGCGGTTGTGGACGATGGCTGGTGACGAAAAAGTACAAGACGTTTCGGCCCTACCCGAGGCCCATCTCAGTCCGGGCCAGCGCGCGAAGCTCACTTGTGTGCTTGAGCTGCTCAGGGACGAGAGGGCTTCTGTCAGCTCGGTCACCGAGCTCGAGCGGGCCTGGCGGGTGCACGTCGAGGACAGTCTCACGGGCCTCGAATTCGCCGCCCTGCGGGAGGCGCGCAGGATCGCGGACATTGGCTCTGGAGCTGGGTTTCCGGGTCTCGTCCTGGCTGTGGCACTGCCTCGTGCCGAGGTCGATCTGATCGAGTCCGTTGGTCGCAAGTGCGACTTCATGCGCCGCGCGATCGCGGCGGCGGCGATCGGTAACGCCCGCGTTCTCAACACCCGCTCGGAGGAGCTGGCGAGCGGCGAGCAGCGCGAGGTCTACGATGGCACCACGGCCCGCGCGGTCGGCCGCCTCTCGACCCTCGCCGAGCTCGCCTCGCCCCTACTGCGGGAAGGCGGGGTACTGGTCGCTTGGAAGGGCAAACGCGACCCCGACGAGGAGGCCCAGCTTTCCCGGGCAGCAGACCAGCTCGCCATGCGCCCCGAACAAATCCTTGCCGTCGGTCCTAGAGCTGGCAGCAAGCACCGCCATCTGCACCTATTGCGCAAGGTCGGACCGACGCCTGAGGGGCTACCGCGCCGCCCGGGCATGGCCAAGAAGCGCCCACGCGGCTGAGGTGGGGTCGGGTGTCCCTCGAACGGGCGGATACTCAAAACACCGCCCTAATTAGGGCGGTGTTTGTCCGGGCGAGGGACACCCGACCCCACCCCCACTAGTCTGCGCTCTCGCATGGGCCTTGTCTACGCAGTGGCGAATCAGAAGGGCGGCGTCGGCAAGACGACCACGGCGGTCAACCTTGCCGCCTGCGTCGCCGATGCCGGCTCGCAGACGCTGCTCGTCGACCTCGACCCCCAGTGCAACGCGACCGTCGCGCTCGGCGGCGAGCGCGACATGCACCCCTCCTCCTACGACTGCCTGATCGGCGAGGTTTCGGTGGCGGCTGCGGCCCGCCCCGCCGGCCCCGACAACCTCTGGCTGGTCCCCGCGGCCGCCGACCTGGCAGGCGCCGCCGTCGAGCTGCCGCGCCTGCAGGGCTCTGAGACGCGCCTGCGCGAGAGCCTTGGTCCGGTGCGCGAGCGGTTCGCCTTCACGCTGCTCGACTGCCCGCCGTCGCTCGGCCCGGTCAGCGTCAACGCCCTGGTCGCCGCCGACCGGGTGATCGTGCCGGTCCAGGCCGAGTACCTGGCGCTCGAGGGCCTGGTCCAGTTCCTCGACACGCTGGGCATGATCCGCCGCGAGCTGAACCCGGCGCTGAACGTGTCGGGCCTGTTGATCACCATGCACGACGAGCGCACCCGCCTCGCGCAGGACGTCGAGCGGGAATTGCGCGAGCACTTCCCCGACATGGTCTTCGCAACCGTCATACCGCGCAGCGTCAGGGTCGCCGAGGCGCCCAGCTACGGCCTGCCTGTGACCGAGCACGCACCGATCTCGCGCGGCTCCGACGCCTACCGCGCACTCGCCCTGGAGCTGACCGAGCGTGACTAGCGCCGCCAAGCGCAGCGGCACGAAGCGGGGCATCGGCCGCGGCCTGGCGGCGATCCTGCCGGAGGCGACGACGGCCGAGGAGGTCGGCGAGCTGCTCGAGCTGCCGGTCGAGGCGATCAAGCCGAACCCGAAACAACCGCGCACCAGGTTCGACCCGGAGGCTCTTGCCGCCCTCACCTCCTCGATCGAAGAGAGCGGCGTCGTGCAGCCGCTGCTGGTCCGCCCTCTGCACGACGGTGGCTACGAGCTGATCGCCGGCGAGCGCCGCTGGCGCGCGGCGCAGCAGGCGGGTTTGGCGAAGGTCCCGGCGATCGTGCGCGATTCGGAGCAGGCCGAGCGCCTACAGGTGGCGCTGATCGAGAACATGGTGCGCGAGGACCTCAACCCGGTCGAGGAGGCACGGGCCTGTGCTGCCCTGGTCGACGACCTCGGCCTCTCGAAAGAGGAGCTGGCGCGGCGCATCGGCCGCAGTCGCCCCGCGGTCTCCAACCTGATCCGGCTGCTCGACCTGCCCGACGAGGCGCTCGACCTGCTGAAGTCGGGCGAGCTCAGCGAGGGCCACGGCCGCGCCCTGCTGGGTGCTTCGGGCAATGACGTGCGACGCCGCCTGGCGCGCGACGCCGCGAGGGGTGACTGGTCGGTGCGTGAGACCGAGAACAGGGTTAAGCTGGCCAGCCAGCCAAAAACGCGAAAGCCTTCCCCGAAGCGGCTCGGCGCCGAGGAGTCAGCGGCCATGCATGAGGCCGCCGATCGCCTCGAGGCGGCGCTCGGCCACGAGGTGAAGGTGCGCCCGAGGGGTGAGGAGGTGGCCGTCGAGATCCGCCTCGCCAACCTCGCCGAGGCCCTCGCTCTCGCCCGCCGCTTAGCCTCCCGCGGAGGCTGAGAGGCCGCGGGAGGCCGCGGTTCTGTCGCTATCATCGCCACGACTCGGGCGATTAGCTCAGTTGGTTAGAGCGCGTCTCTGATAAGGACGAGGTCCCTGGTTCGAGTCCAGGATCGCCCATCGGCGGCGTTCGCCGCCACCCATGTTTTGGGCAAGCGCCGGGCCTGGCCCGGTGCGCCGCCACCGAATAACAGGCGAGTGCCGAGGGCTCCTTCGGGGGCCCTCGCCGCGTCTTAGTGGGT
>DATANV010000035.1:0-65674 GCA_036266075.1 Solirubrobacterales bacterium | reverse complement strand
CGAAGAGCGACTGCAGCGCTACCACGCCTACACCCGCCGCCGCGGCGTCAACTGGCCGCTGTACCTGCTGGCGCGCGTCTTTATGACCCCCTTCTTCCGGGTCTACTTCCGCTGGGTCCGCGCCGGACGCGAGCACGCTCGGGTCAACGGCGGCCTCATCGTCGCCGCCAACCACCGCAGCTTCCTCGACCCCTTCGTGATCGGCGGCAGCCTCCCCTGGAGGCGGCCGATGAACTACGTGGCGAAGGTCGAGCTGTTCGAGCGCCACTGGCAGGGCTGGCTGCTCTCGCGCCTCGGTGCCTTCCCAATCCGCCGCGGCGAGTCCGACGAGCTCGCGATGGAGACCGCCCGCCTCGTTGTCGAGCGCGGTGGCACCGTCTGCATATTTCCCGAGGGAACGCGGATCCGCCGCGGCACGCTGGCCGCGCCGAAGCGCGGTGTCGGGCGCCTCGCCCTGCAGACCGGCGCCCCGGTCGTGCCCGCCGCCGTCTACGGAAGCGAGCACGTGCGCCGCGGCTGGCGGATCCGCCCGCGCGGGGTCAGCGTCCGGCTTGGCAAGGCGATGACCTTCCCGCATGTGGACCATCCCTCGCCGCCGCTGGCGGAATCGGTGACGGCGCGCATCTGGCCCAACGTGCTCCTGCAGTGGGAAGCGATGGGCGGTCTGCCGCCGATGCGCCGGGCGGCGGTGATCGGCGCCGGCAGCTGGGGCACGGCGGTAGCCGTGCTGCTTGCCCGCGGGGGCCTGGAGGTGCAGCTCGGCGCTCGGACCGCCGAGCAGGCGACCGAGCTGGGCGAAGCGCGCCGCAATGCCCGATATCTCGACGGCGTCGAGCTGCCGGAGTCGATTCGCGTCCTGCCGGCCTCGCAGATCGAGCTGGCCGGCCTCGACCTCGTCTGCCTGGCGATCCCCTCCGGCTCGCTGCCGCAGGCCGTCGGTGCGATCGCCGATCGGGTCAGCGACCGCTCGTCGGTGCTGCTGCTGACCAAGGGCCTGCTGCCGCCGCGGGGCCAACTTCCGGCCGAGTACGTCGGCGAACGTGTGCGGGCGCGGGCGATCGCCTCGCTCGGCGGCCCGGCGCACGCGCGCGAGGCGGTTTCCGGCTCGGCTGCCCTGGTCCTCGGCTCGGCCGACGCCGACCTGCGCCACCAGCTCGGCGAGGTATTCGACCGCGCCGGCCTGGTCTGCGAGCGGACCGCCGACGTGACCGGCGTCGAGATGGCGGGCGCCGCCAAGAACGCGGCCGCGCTCGCCGCGGCGGCCAGCGAGCCCCACGGCCTCAACGCCGCCGGGATCGCCGCCGCACAGGTTTGGCTGGAGTGCATCGAGTGCGCGATCGCGCGCGGTGCCGAGCTGGAGACCTTCTCCGGGCTGGCCGGAGTCGGCGATCTGACCGCGACGATGCTGGCGCCTTCGGGCCGTAACCGCCGAGCCGGCGAGCTGCTCGGCCGCGGTACCCCGGCGGCGGAGATCCCGGCGCTGATCGGCCAGGCTTCCGAGGGCCTCGACGCGGTGCCCTTGCTGGCGGCGGCGACGGCCGCAGCCGGCCGGCCGACCGGTGCGCTGGATGGCCTGGCGGCGTTGATTCGCGGCGAGATAGACGCCGAGGCCTGGGTCGCGGCGCTGCGCCGTGGCGAGCAGGCAAAGAAGGCGGCCGCATGAGGAGCCTGGGGCTAGGCTTGCGCGGTGAGCGAGCAGCGGAACGTCGAGCCGGCGAGCCTCGACCCAGCGGCGAAGGCAGAGCTCGACAGAGCCTTCGAAGAGCTGTACCGCGACCACCTGCGCGACGTCTACTCCTACGCCTATTACAGGGTCGGCAACCAGCACGACGCCGAGGACCTGACCGAGCAGGCCTTCCTGCAGGCCTACCGCCACTTCGACCGGGCGCGGCGCGAGTCGGCCGGCCGGCCGCTGCGTCCCTGGCTGATCCGCATCGCCCACAACCTGGCGCTCAACTACTACCGCGACCGCTCACGGCGGCCGCAGACGCCGTTGGACAGTGCCGATCCGATCCCCGCCCGTCACGGCACCGAGGCGATCGCTGCAGGTCGCGAGGAGCTTCGCGAAGTGATGGAGAAGCTCGAGCATCTGCCGGACGACCGCCGCGACGCGCTGATCATGCGCTTTGCGCTCGGCATGGACAACCGCGAGATTGCCCGTGCGCTGGGACGCAGCGATGGCGCCACCAAGGTGCTGATCCATCGCGCGATCAAGCAGCTGCAGGAGGAGATGAGCGATGAGTGAGGCAAGCGAGCGGCTAACCGGCAGCACCTGGGACGTCGAGCAGCTGCTGGGCGACGCGCTGCGCCCGATCGAGCCGCCAGAGCGTCTCTCGGGCCGGCTCGAGGACACCCTCGCCGCCGTCACTCAGGCTGCTGCCGAGGAGCTTTCCGACTGGGCTGAGGAGCTCTCGGCCAGCGAGCTGCGCACCCTGCGCGACCCGCGCAACTGGGTGCGGCCTGTGGTCGCCGTCGGCGCTGGCGGCGCGGCAACCGGCGCGCTGCTGTTGCTCGAGATGCGTCGCCGCGGCCGCCCGAAGACCAACGGCCGTTTTCGCGCACTCAGGGGCCGCGTCGGGTTCTGACGCGACGTGCGCTCTAGAAGGTCGATCCGAGGATGGCGATCGCGACGTAGAGCGCGATAAGGCAGAGCGCGTACGTACGCGCTGCGAAGCTGGCGACGAGCAGGCCGAGGGCGCCGGTCAGCATGTGGAAGCAGTTGGCCCAGCCGTTGACGGAGACCAGGCCGAGCGTGTCGCGCAGGTCGCCGGGGTCGTCGAACGAGGAGTCGTAGAAAAAGCCGACGATTCCGTAAACAACCAGCCCCGCGCCGGCCAGCGTCGCGAAGAGCCGCGTGGGGCTCGGCGGGTCGAGCGCCGCTGCTTGCATTGGGGCCGGCACGGTGGCGATTGTAGGCTGCCCTCCGCTATGGCCCAGACTTGCTATCGGCACCCCGACCGCGAGACCGGCGTCTCCTGCTCCAACTGCGGCCGGCCGATCTGCCCGGAGTGCATGACGCCGACCCCGGTCGGCATGCGCTGCCCGGAGTGCTCCAAGCAGAGGACGCGGGTGACGCGGGGGGCGGTTGGGCCGGGTACCTACGACACGCCCGCGACCTTTGTCCTAATCGCCCTCAACGTCGCTGCCTATCTGGCCGAGATCGCCGGCGGGGCCGGCGGGCTCAGCGGCACCACCGGCAGCTCGATCATCAACGACTTCGGCCTGCGCGGCGTCTCCGTCGCCGACGGCGAGTGGTACAGGCTGCTGACCGGCGGCTTTCTCCACGCCGGCATCTTCCACATCGGCTTTAACATGTTTGCCCTCTTCATCCTCGGCCGCGTGCTCGAGCCGGCGATCGGCACCCCGCGTTTTGTCGCTCTCTACTTCGCCTCGCTCTTCGCCGGCGCCTTCGGTGCGCTGGCGCTGACGAATTCCCTGCAGACGACGGTCGGCGCCTCGGGCGCGATCTTCGGTCTCTTCGGCGCGGCCTTCGTCATCGCTCGGGGGCGCGGGCTGGACACGATCGCCAGGGAGCTCGGCTTCCTGCTGCTGATCAACCTGGCACTGACCTTCGGCATCGCCGGGATCAGCATCGGCGGCCACCTCGGCGGGCTCGCCGGCGGGCTGCTCTGCGCGCTGGCGATCGTCGCTGGCGAACGTGGCATGCTCGGCTCCCACCGGCTTGCTGCAGAGCTCGCGGCGATGACCGTGCTCGCTCTGCTCTCGATCGTCGCTGCGATAGGCGTCGCATAGGAGGCCCGGTTTTCGGGGTCGCCAAAGCCCGCTTTTCACTTTGCTAAGTTTTTCTTGATTATCTTTCGCTCAGGATGTTCTCTGGAGAGAGAGGGCCATGGCTCGCCAACTGAAAGCCCTTGGATCGATTCTCCTGGTCGTCTGGGCGGTTGGGGCAGCGGTCGCCTCGGGGGCGGCGGCCCAAGAATTCAAATTCCACTGGGAAGCCGCCGGCGCGAAAAACCTAGAACTGCCCCACGGCAAACTCGCCTTCGAGTTCGACCTCGGCAAAGGCGAATGCGAAGGCTCGGGGGAAGGCTTCAGCGAAGCGACCGAAAGCCTCGAAGACATCCTCGCGCCGACCTCTGCCGAATGCACCGCCGTCGGAAAACCGGCCAAAAGTGACCTACAACGGCTGCAAATTCACCTATAACGCCCTAACAATTGAAAACGGCAAATTCGAGGGCAGCGCAGACATAACGTGTCCAGAAACGGGGGCGATCGAAATCGCCGCGCCCAGTTGCACGATCACAATCCCCGCTCAGCAAAACCTCAAAAAACTCACATACACAAACACAGCCAGCGGGAAAGACCGCGACATAACAGTCGACCTCAACATCACTGGGCTGATCTACCTGGAAGACAAAACGGCGCCACTGTTCAAATGCGTCGACGCCGGCAAAACAAAGACCAACGGCACGATCGCCGGGGGTGTGGTGCTCGCGGCCGAAAAAGAAGGCAAATCGATCGGCTTCTGGGTCGAATAGCCGGCACGGGGAGCTAGCGTCGCAGCGGCGCCCGCACCTCGGCGAAGCCGATGTTGCCGGGCGGGCCGATCAGATCGGGGTGGAGGAGGTGGCCGAGCAGCTCCACCCCGTCGACCAGGCGCGGCCCCGGGCGCGAGAAGGTCGAGGCGGCGTCGACCGCGTAGACCCGTCCGGCGCCGAGCGTGGCGATGCGCTCCCAGTGCTCGAGGGCCTGCGCGCGCGAGTCCTCCAGGTACCAGCCGCACGGCATCGCGACGATGACGTCAGGGTTGAGGCCGGAGAGGGCGCCCCACTGCACTTCGGGGGACTTGAGGCCGGGCGGTCCGGCGACATCGTCGCCGCCGGCGATCGAGATCATCTCCGGCACCCAGTGGCCGCCGACAAATGGCGGGTCGAGCCACTCCAGCGCGATCACCCGCGGCTGCGTCGCGCCGGAGACGGCTGCGCGGACGACCGCTAGGCGTCCCTCGAGCTCGCCGCGCAACTCGCGCGCGGCTGCCTCGACGCCGGCGGCTTCGCCGAGGTGCACGACGTCGTCGAGCGTCTCGGCGAGCGTGCTCGGGTCCTGTTGCAGGACCCGCGGCTGGGTGGGCAGCCGCGCCGCCACCTCGACCACGTCCTCGTAGGAGACGGCGCAGACGTCGCAAACGGCCTGGGTCACGATCAGGTCCGGGGCCAGCTCGGCGAGCCGCTCCTCGTTCAGCTCGTAGAGCGCTCGACCCTCCCCGACCGTCGCCTTGACCGCCTCGTCGATCCGACGGGCGTCGAGCCCGGCAGGCAGGACCGTACGCGTCAGGTGGGGGAGTGCGGCGGCGGCAGGCGGGTAGTCGCACTCGTGGGTGACTGCGACCACATTCTCGCCGAGGCCGATTGCGAACAGCATCTCGGTTGCCGAGGGAACGAGGCTGGCAATGCGCATGCGGCGCCCAATATGGCACTCTCACGTTTGCCGCGGACCGCCCAGCTATATTCAGTTACGCCGAATGGCAGACGAAGACCTCCCCCGAAGTACCGGGCCAAATAGCCGATGAGCGTCCTGCTGCTTGTCCTGCTACTTGTGCTCGTCGCCGTCAACGGCTTCTTCGTCGCGGCCGAGTTTGCGCTCGTCCGCAGCCGCCGCGGCAAGCTCGAGCAGCTCGCTAAGGAAGGCGAGAGCGGCGCCGAGGCGGTGCTCTCACAGCTCGACGAGATCGACGAATCCCTCTCCGCCTGTCAGGTCGGGATCACGATGGCCTCAATCGGCATCGGCTTTCTCGGCGAGCCCTCGCTAGCCAAGCTGCTGGAGCCGGTCTTCGGCGGCCTCTCGCACGGCGCCGCAGTCGGTCTCTCGGTGGCGATCGCCTTCACGCTGGTCACCGCGCTGCACATCAGCGTCGGCGAGCAGGTGCCGAAGATGCTGGCGATCAACCGCGCCGAGCGAACCGCGCGCCGCGTCTCCCGCCCGCTTAACTGGTTCCGCGTTGCGACCGCACCTGTGACGATGGGGCTGAGCGCGATCTCCAACTCGATCGTCCGTCTCTTCGGGGTCGATCCGACCGACATCGAGGAGCGCCACACCGCCGAGGACCTGAAGCAGATAATCGACCGCTCGCGGGTGGGGGGGACGCTCGACCCGGGCGAGGCCGGCATGCTCGGCGGCGTCTTTCACCTGCATGAGCAGCAGGCCCGTGAGGTGATGACGCCGATTCCGGCGGTCGTCACGGTCGACGCCTCCGAGGCGGTTGAGACGGCGCTGCGGCGCTGCGTCACCTCTGGTCACACGCGGCTGGTGGTGATAGAGGAAGACAACCCCGACCGCGTCAAGGGCATCGTCCACAACAACAGCCTTGCCCGTCTCTACATGAGCGATGGGCCCGAGGCGCGGATCGAGCCAGTCGTGCGCGACGCGGTGATCGTCCCCGAGACGCGGCCGCTCGACGATCTGCTGCACGACCTGCAGGTGCAGCGCACCTCGCTCTCGGTGGTCGTCGACGAGTACGGGCGCACGGTCGGCATCGTCACCGTCGAGGACATCCTCGAGGAGGTGGTGGGGGAGATCGAGGATGAGACCGACCCACGCGCCGCGGCGCTACGGCGGCTGGCCGGCGGCGAGTGGTTCGTTCGCGGCCACGTCTCGCTCGGCGACCTCGCCGACGCCGGCATCGAGCTGCCGGTCGACACCGACGCCTACAACTCGATCGGCGGCTACGTCTTCGGTGAGCTGGGCCGCCTGCCGAAGCGCGGCGACACGATCACCGCCAACGGCTACACGATCAGGGTCGAGTCGGTGCGCGAGAACCGGGTTGAGGCCGTGCGGATCAGCGGTGCCGAGGGTTCCGTCCGCTCAGCTGCCTAGGTTTCCTGAGCAACCCGCGTTACGCCTAACCCTGGAGGTATTACATGTGGGTTGTGCGCTTGAGCGACAAGCAGCTTGAGATTCTGAGGGCGCTGCTGCGCTCCGAGGAGCATCTCGGTCCGGCGCTAAAAGGAGCCGTCGAGGCCCTCGATCTGGCCCGCTGGGACGAGCTGCCCGAGGCCGAGCTGCCCTGGGACGAGATCGAGGCAACCGCCCGCCGCCAGGGCATCTCCCCGGCCGACGTAATCTGGGACATCGCCGGCAAGAAGTAGTCGCGGCTAACAGCTTGGGGGCTAGTCGTAGCTGTAGAAGCCGGCGCCGGACTTGCGGCCCAGCTTTCCTTCGCCGACCATCTCGACAATCAGGCCCGGGGGCTTGCTGGCGTCCTCGCCATTCTCGGCATAGAGCGCGTCGCCGATCGCCTTGGAGACGTCGAGGCCGACGAAATCGAGCAGGGCGAGCGGGCCCATCGGGTGGCCGGCGCCGAGCTTCATGCAGGTGTCCACCTCGCCCGCCTCCATGCCGGTCCGCTCGATCATCCGAACGGCTTCGAAGAGGTAAGGGAAGAGCAGGCGGTTGACGACGAAGCCGGCCTGGTCGGGGACCTCGACGGCGGTCTTGCCCAGCGCTGCGCACCAGGCGAGCGCCTTCTCGCGGGTCTCCTCGCCGCTGTCCGGGAAGCAGACCTCGACCAGCTTCATACGCGGGACCGGGTTGAAGACGTGCAGGCCGAACAGGCGGCCGCCAATGCCAGCCGCCTCGGCGATCGCGCCGATGCTGAGCGAGGAAGTGGTGGTCGCCAGGTCGGCATCGGGGCAAGCCTCGGCGACGGCGCTCAGCACCTCGCCCTTCGGCTCGACCTCCTCGATCACCGCCTCGACGACGATGTCGCAGTCGGCCAGGTCCTTGGGGTCGGTGGTGACCCGCAGCCGGGATGGCTCCGCCCCCTCGATCTTCGCGCAGGCGGCGACCACTTTCTCCTCCGCCCGCCAAGCCGACGCCTCGCTGCGCGCCAGCAGGATCGTGTCCGCAGTCGTGGTGGAAACAGCCGCAAGGCCCGTGGCTATTGCCCCGCTCCCGGCTATCCCAGGGCTCTCGTATCCCGTGCTCCCGCTCATTGAGGACGGGTTCCTATCACGCGCCCCGTCACCCCGGTCGTGTGAGCCCCCTCGCGTGCCTGGCTGACTGACCAGTCAATCAGCTATCTTGAAACTGAGTTCGCCCTTATTCGCGCATACCGCGATGAAAGGCAAAGTCAGCGGTGGTGAGGTGGCGCTAGACCGAAATGGAGGCTCTGATGGCGGGTAATGGGAATGGGAAGTTCGGAGGGCGCGAGGTCGTCATCGTCGAGGCGGTTCGCACGCCGATCGGTCGCGGCCACGAGGAGAAGGGCTACTACAAGGACGTCCATCCCTCGAATCTGCTCGCCAAGGCGTACTCCGAGGTGGTCGAGCGCTCCGGCATCGACCCCACCGAGATCGAGGACGTCGTCGCCGGCTGCGTGCAGCAGTTCGGCGAGCAGGGCATCAACATCGCCCGCAACGCCTGGCTCGAGGCGGGGCTGCCGATCGAGACGCCGGCGACCACCGTGGACCGCCAGTGCGGCTCGGGCCAACAGGCAGTCAACTTCGCCGCGGCGCTGGTCGCTTCGGGTGTCCACGACGTGATGATCGGCGGCGGCGTCGAGCACATGGGCCACATCTCCTTCGCCGACAACTACGCGGTGATGCAGGAGCACGGAATGGCCTTCTCTCCCGAGCTAATGGAGCGCTACAACCTCGTGCCGCAGGGGATCTCCGCAGAGATGATCGCCGACAAATGGGAGATTCCCCGCTCCGAGCTCGACGAGATCGGCCTGCGCTCCCATCAGCTGGCGGCCAAGGCGACCGAGGAGGGCCGCTTCGAGCGGGAGATCGTCCCCTTCTCCGTCAACGGCGACACCTACGCCACCGATCAGGGCATCCGTCCCGACACCTCGCTGGAGAAGCTCGCGCAGCTGAAGCCCGCCTTCAGGGAGGACGGCAAGATCACCGCCGGCAACTCCTCGCAGGTCTCCGACGGCGCCGCCGCGGTGCTCTTGATGGCACGCGAGAAGGCCGACGCGCTGGGCCTGACCCCGCGGGCGCGGATCTACGACCAGACGACCGTCGGCGTCGATCCGGTGATCATGCTCACCGGCCCTATTCCGGCGACCGAAAAGCTGCTCAAGCGCAACGGCATGGAGATGGACGACATCGACCTGGTCGAGGTCAACGAGGCCTTCGCCTCGGTCGTCGCGGCCTGGCGGCGCGAGCTGGAACCGGACATGGACCGCGTCAACGTCAACGGCGGCGCGATCGCCCTTGGCCACCCGCTCGGCTCGAGCGGCGCCCGGCTGATCACCACCCTGCTGCACGAGCTTGAGCGCTCCGACAAGGAGATGGGCCTGGTCACGATGTGCTGCGGCGGGGGCTTAGGTACTGGAACTTTGATCGAACGGATCTGACACGGTCTGACCGGCGCATATTTGGCGTCCTCGGTCGCTCGCGTGCGGAGCACGCCACGCTCCCTGCGTCCTTGATCTGCTTGGTCAGACCCTGTCAGATGTCTGAAAATGAGGGGTAGATGTCCTTGCGGACATCGCCAGGGTGCGCCAGGATCACCGCATGGCCGCTGCCCCGAGACAGGTCGTCCTGGTCGGATTCGAGGGGATGCAGCTGCTTGACCTCTCCGGGCCGGGGGCTGTCTTCGACGCGGCGACGCGGGTGCTGGAGGCGGGTGGCGGTGGGCCGGGCTACGCGCTCATCACGGCCACTCCGGGGGGCGAGGACGTGCGGGCGTCCTGCGGGATGCGGATCGGCGCCAACGCCGACCTGGGAGAGGTGGATCCGGATGGTGTCGACACGCTGCTCATTGCCGGCGGCCGTGGCCGCGTGGTCGCCGATGGGGATCCGCGACTCGTCGGCGTCCTGCCGCGGATCGCAGCCGGCGCGCGGCGGGTCTGCTCGGTTTGCGGCGGCGCCTTCCTTCTGGCCGCCGCCGGCCTGCTCCACGGGCGGCGGGTAACCACTCACTGGGCCGGCTGTGAGGAGCTGGCGAGGCGCTATCCGGAGCTGACGGTCGAGCCGGACCGGATCTACCTGCGCGACGGCGATGTCTTCACGTCGGCCGGAGTCACCGCCGGCATCGACCTGGCGCTGGCGCTGGTCGAGGAAGACCATGCCCCCGAGGTGGCGCGGACCGTCGCCCGCTGGCTGGTCGTCTTCCTCCAGCGTCCCGGCGGCCAGTCGCAGTTCTCCGAGCGCCTCGAGCTGCCGGTGCCACCCGACTCGCCGCTGCGCTCGCTGGTCGACCGCATCGTCGCCGAGCCGGCCAGCGACCATCGAGTCGCGGTTCTGGCCGAGCAGGCAGGGCTCTCCGAGCGCCAGCTGTCGCGGGTCTTCTCCCGACAGGCGCGGACGACGCCGGCGCGCTTCGTCGAGCGGGTCCGGGTCGAGGCCGCGCGCGATCTGCTCGAGGCGGGCGCGCTGTCCGTCGAGGCGGTCGCCGGGCGCTGCGGCTTCGGCAGCGCCGAGACGATGCGGCGCTCCTTTCACCGCGTGCTCGGCGTTGGGCCGGCCGAGTACCGGGCCCGCTTCGCCAGCAGCGGCGCCTCCTCGTCGATCGCGGCGGTCGCCTGAGATGGGTGGGTTGCTCGGCGAGATCGGCACGATCGAGTGGAGCCGGCGAACTCGGGGGATCCTCGGCCGGGGCGAGAGGGCGCGCTTCCTCGCTGCGACCGTCTTGCGCACCAGTCGCTCGCTGCCGCGACTGCTGGCGGCTCGCGGCGGTGCGTCCGGCGGCGGGCCCGATCCCTCGCAGATAGCGCCGCCCGACACGCCTTTCGCGCGCGAAGTCGTCGAGGCCTGCAAGGACCTCGACCCGATGGTGATCGAGCACGGCTACCGCTCCTACCTCTTCGGTCGCGCCCTGGGGCATGCGGAGGAGCTTGAGTGCGACGAGGAGGCGCTCTTCGCTGCGACGATGTTCCACGACTACGCCTTCGAGACGATGGATTCCCTGAGCGATTGCTGCTTCACCTTCGCGGGGGCCGAGGTCGCGGCCCGCTTCCTCGACGCCTCGCCGCTTGACGCGGCCGCGCGGCACGGCGTCCTCGACGCGATCACGCTGCACCTCAACCCGCACGTCCCACCCGAGCAGGGCTCCGTCCAGCACCTCGCCCACGACGGCATCCTGCTCGACGTCCTCGGCCTGCGCGGCTGGGAGCTGGATCCGAGCGGCATCCGCAGCACCTTCGAGCGCCATCCCCGCCACGGCTTCACCGTGCGCGGCGAACCCCTGCTGCGCGCTCACGGCAGCCGCGTCCGCGGCTGCCGCGCCGGTGCCCTCTTCCGCGCCGGCTTCGGCCCCGTCCTACGCACCGGCCCCTGGCGCTCCCTCGACAACGCCTGAACACAGGCGCGCACCCTGGCTGCGTGGCCAAGCGACCGTTATGCTCAGCGGCCGATGGACCTCAGCCTCTCACCGTCCGAGCAGGAGTTCCGCGACGAGGTCCGCACCTGGTTGGAAGAGAACCACCCGGGGCCGGAGCCGGAGAGCGGGCTCGAGGAGGTGATGGCCTTCCGCCGCGAGTGGCAGGGCAAGCTGCACGAGGCTGGCTGGGCCGGGATCTCCTGGCCAAAGGAGTACGGCGGCCGCGGCGCGACGCTGATTGAGCAGGCGATCTTCGTGGGCGAGGCGGCGCGCCAGGAAGCGCCGAGCCCGGCCAACGTGCTCGGCCTGGCGATGGGCGGGCCGGTGGTCATCGCCCACGGCACCGACGAGCAGAAGCAGCGCTACCTGGAGCCGATCCTCACCGCCGAGGAGATCTGGTGCCAGGGCTTCTCTGAGCCCGAGTCGGGCTCCGACCTCGCCTCGCTGAAGACCAGGGCGGTCAAGGACGGCGACGAATGGGTTGTCACCGGGCAGAAGGTCTGGACCACCTTCGCCCAGTACGCCAAGTGGTGCATGCTCGTCGCCCGCACCGACCCCGACGCGCCCAAGCACAAGGGGCTCACCTACTTCCTGATGGACATGGATCAGCCCGGCGTCGAGGCCAAGCCGCTCGTCCAGATCACCGGCGAGGGCGAGTTCAACGAGGTCTTCATGGAGGAAGCGAGGATCCCCGACGAGAACGTCGTCGGCGGCGTCGGCAACGGCTGGGCGGTGGCGATCACGACGCTGATGAACGAGCGTGCCGGCCTCGCCTTCGGCGCGATCGCGCAGATCGCCAACAGCCTCAAGCGGCTCGGCGAGCTGGCCAAGGAGACCCGCCTCAACGGCGGTATTGCCGCCGCCGACCCGGTGATCCGCCAGCGCATCGCCCAGCTCCAGATCGAGGCCGAGACGATGCGCCTCAACGCCTACCGCGGCCTGACCAAGACGATGCAGTCGGGCATCCCCGGGCCTGAGGGCTCGCTGGGCAAGTGGCAGTGGGCCGACATCAACCAGCGGATCGCCGAGCTGGCGCTCGACATCGAGGGCGCCTACGCGCCGGTCGACCGCGGTGGCGATCACGCGATCGCCAACGGCGCCTGGCAGTACTCCTTCCTGCGCTCGCGCGCCAACTCGATTGAGGGCGGCACCACCGACATCCTCAAGAACATCATCGCCGAGCGCGTGCTCGGCCTGCCGAGGCTGCGCTAGGGGCGAGGACATGTATTTCGACCTCACCGACGAGCAGCAGGCGATCCGTTCGACGGCGCGCGACTTTCTCGCCGCTCGCTACAAGTCGGAGCGAATCCGGGAGCTGGCAGAGAGCGAGCGTGGCCTCGAGCAATCCGACTGGGAGGAGATGGCGGGACTCGGCTGGCCTGGGTTGGCGCTGCCCGAGGAGTGGGGCGGACAGGGGCTCGGAATCGTCGAGCTGGCGGTCCTCTTCGAGGAGATGGGCTACGCGTTGGCGCCCTCGCCGCTGCTCTCCACGACCGTGGCCGGCCTGGCGCTGGCGCTTAACGGGACCGACGAGCAGCGCGAGCGCTGGCTGCCCCTGCTGGCGAGCGGCGAGGCGCGCGGCACGGTCGCGCTCTTCGACGCCGGCACGAGCGCCTCGATCGGCAGCTTCGAGATGGAGGCCATAGCGGACGGCGACGGGATCCTGCTGGGAGGCGAAAAGGTCTTGGTGATGGACGCGGCGAGCGCCGACTTCTTCCTCGTCGCGACCGCCGACGGCCGCCGGCACCTGGTCGAGGCCGACGCCGAAGGGGTCCGGGCCGAGCCCGAGTCCTCGATTGACCCCACCCGTCGGCTCTACACGCTCCACCTCGACGGCGTGCACATCGGCCCCGAGGCGACTCTGAACGGCGGCCAGGAGGACTACCTGCCGGTGCTCTGGCGCGCCTGCGTCGCGATCGCCGCGGAGTCGACCGGCGTCGCCCAGCGGACGATGGAGATGGCCGTCGAGTACGCCAAAGACCGCGAACAGTTCGGCCGGCCGATCGGCGCCTACCAGGCGGTCTCGCACCGCTGCGCGCAGATGCTGCTGGAGACCGAGAACGCGCGTTCGGCCGTCTATGGCGCCGCCTGGGCCGCCGACGCCGATCCGGACTCGCTGCCGCTGGCGGCCTCGATGGCCAAGGCCTACACCTCCGACGCCGGCTGGCGCGTCCCCGACGCCTCGATCCAGGTGCACGGCGGCATCGGCTTCACCTGGGAGCACGACCTGCACTTCTTCCTCAAGCGCGGCAAGGCGAACGCCGCCACCTTCGGTACGGCGAGTTGGCACCGCGACCGGGTCGCCGACCTGGTCCTCGCTGAGGCGTCGGCGCCCGCAGCGGTCTGAGCTTGTCCGCCCTCGACCGCATCTCGGTCGCCGCGATCGGCACCACGGTCGCCGACCTCGAGACCGAGGCCAAGCGCGCCGAGGCGGCGGGCGTCGAGTGCGTCTGGGCGCCGGAGCTGTTCCGCTCCTCGGTCACCCAGGCCGCCTACCTGGCGGGTCGCACCGAGCGCATCGGCGTCGCCACCGGCATTGCCTGGGCTTTCACCCGCAGTCCCTTCATCCTCGCCATCTCCGCCCTCGATGTCGACGAGATGTCTGGCGGGCGCTTCCGGCTCGGCCTCGGCTCGGGGGTGAAACGGCTGAACGAAACCTGGCACAACGCCGAGTACGGCCGTCCGGCACCGCACCTGCGCGAGGCAATCGAGGCGACGCGTTTGATCATGCGACAGGCGGGTGCCGCCGAGCCGATCCGCTACGAGGGCTCCTACTACGACATCGACATCAAGGGCTGGGTGCGACCGCATCCGGCGCCGCGGGAGTCGGTGCCGATCTACACCGCCGGCGTGCAGGGCGGTATGTGCCGGATGGCCGGCGACGTCGCCGACGGCCTGATCGGGCACCCGATCCAGAGCCTGCGCTGGATCGACGAGGTCGTCGTCTCCTCGTTCGAGGAGGGCCTGCGGCGCTCCGGCCGCAAGCGCGGCGACTTCGATTACCTGCCGACCGTCTGCTGTGCGATCGACGACGACGAGGGCAGGGCGATCGAGATGGCGCGTCGCACGATCTCCTTCTACGCGACGGTCAAGACCTACATGCCGCTCTGGGAGCTGCACGGCTTCGCCGACAATGCCGTCGCCGCCGGCGAGGCCTTCCGCCGCGGCGACCTCGCCGCGGTGCCGGCGGCGATCAGCGACGAGATGGTCGATGCCTACTGCGCCGCAGGGCCGCTCGACAAGGTCCGCGCCCGCGTCGAACAGACCGCCGAACGGGCCGACGGCCTCTTCCTGACGCCACCCACTTATTTCATCTCGCCCGAGGAGCTGAGCGAGTACCAGAACCGCCTGATCGATGCCTTCGGCCCCGGCCCCAATCGCTGAGTTCGCCTTTACTCGCGCCATGCGCGATAAAACGCGAACTCACGCTCTGGAGGTCGAGGTTCTCGAGCGGGTGAGGGAGATACCGGCGGGATTCGTGCGGACTTACGGCGACGTCTCACCGGGGGCGCCGCGCTTCGCCGGGGCGGTGTTGTTCGAGTGCGACGAGCCAGACTTGCCTTGGTGGCGCGTGGTCCGCGCCGACGGCTCGCTTGCCAAGGGCGCTCGTCAACGCCGCCGGCTGGTCGCCGAGGGCGTGCCGTTCAAAGGCGACCGCGTCGACATGCGTACGGCGAGGGCGCATCCCGGCTGAGCCTTGAGAGCATCGGCCGACCCTACAATCGGCGCGATGATCCTGCGGCCGCTCGAGCCCCGTGACGCAGCGGAGCTGCGGCGTATTCGTGGGACGCCGGAGGTCGAGCGCTGGTGGGATCCGGTTGAGGACGGCTTCCCCCTCGAGGACGAGCCGGAGGCGACCCGCTGGACGATCGAGGTCGACAGCGCGGTGGCCGGGATGGTCCAGTTCAGCGAGGAGCTCGAGCCCAAATACCGCCATGCCTCGGTCGATCTCTTCCTCGATCCGGCGCTGCATCGCCGCGGCCTCGGCACGGAGGCGGTCCGGCGAGTCGTCCGTCACCTGATCGACGAGCGCGGTCACCACCGCATCACGATCGACCCGGCGACCGAGAACCCCGCTGCGATCCGCGCCTACGAGAAAGCCGGCTTCAGGCGGGTCGGCACGATGCGCCGCTCCGAGCGCGACGCCGACGGTCGCGGCTGGCACGACAGCCTCCTGATGGAGCTGCTTGCCGAGGATCTGGCGCTCTGAGCGCTACTCGTCGCGCGGGGTGATGCGAAAGATCGAGACGACCTCGGCCTGATGCGCCTCCGGATGGACCACGTAGGCGCTGGGCCCACCGCCGAACCAGCCAGACGATTCGTTGTCGCCGACGAAGATCCCGGGGTGATGGCGGCCTTCGCCGTCCTCGACCCAGACCTTGTCGCCCTCCTTGAACCCGTGCTCGATCGCCTCGGCCATCAGCGCGCAAGCATAATCGGGCCTACCGGCACGGTCAGGGGGGAGGCGGGAGACGAAGCGCTTGAAGGCTGCGATGTCGGTCAGGGCGGGGCCGTGGCCGGGGAGGATCAGGGACGGCTCGAGGGCGGCGAGCTTGTGGATCGAGCGACGGTTCTCGGCAGGGTCGTAGGTGAAGATCTCCGGTGGCTCGGCGATCATCGGCCGGCCGGTCGCGTAACTCATGTTGCGGATCACGTCGCCGCAGATCGCGACGCGGTCGGAGTCGCGGAAGAAGATCACCTCGCCGCGGGCGTGCCCAGGGGCGTGGACGACACGGAAGCCGGCCACCTCGTCGCCCTCCTGCAGCACCCGGCCCACAGGGTGGGGCGGGCCCTGCCAAAATCGCTTGATCACGCGGTTGACGGGGTGGTTGGGATGCGCCTCCTGTATGGGCCGGCGGCCCTCCATCGCGTCGACGTCGTCGGGGTGGCAGGCGAGCGGGATGCCACGCGCCTCGCAGACGTCCTTGGCGACCCCCTGGTGGTCGGGGTGGACGTGGGTCAGCGCCAGCAGCGCGAGATCGCGACCGTCTATCTCGGCGAAGATCCGGCGGCGGTCCCAGAGCGTGCCCGCGTCGATCAGGACGTCCTCGGCGAGGTAGACGTTGACCGAGGGCGCTGGGAATTGCTTGAGGCGCCAGACGCCCGGGGCAAGGAGCTTCATCGGTGGTCGATTCCGAGGGTGCCGCGCGGGTCGCCGCTGTGCTCGGCCAGCTCCTCCAGCTCGGCGATCTTGCGTTCGCCTTCGCGGCGGGCCGGGTGGTCGACCGGCAGTGGCGCGATCAGGCGGCGGATGCGATTGCGCACCTGCAGGGCGAAGTGGGGGGTCGAGGCGCCGGCCAGGGCGCGGATGTCCTCGGCGGTCACCTCGTGGCTCCCGCCCAGCAGCTCGGGGCTCTCGGCCTCGCTCACGGTTCGCCGCCGATCTTGGCCAGTTCGGCCAGCTGGTTGATTTCCGCCTGCTGATTCACGTCGATCGCTTCTTCGTCCCCGATCACCCAAACGTGGTTGTAAAAGGCGCGCGTCGGGTCGGTCGTGTAGCCCGGCTTGACGTCGAGCAGGTAGCCGCGCAGGGCACTGGGAAGCGTATCGGCGCTGTCGGTGAGCAGCAGCGGCCCCCAGGTCCCGGAGGCCGAGAGGGCCGCGGCGGCGGCGGCATCGAGCGGCTCGGCCTCGTTGGCGATGACGAAGCCGTGACCCGGGTCGTTGACGTTCCAGCCGAAGCCGCCGCCCGAGTAGCGAGCGAGGGCGATTGCGTTGGCGACCGGGTCCTCGCCTGAGACGCGGCGCACCCGGTCGACGATCTCGCCGACTTCGCGCACCACGTTGGAGGAGATGGCCGACGACGGGCCGAGGACGTAGGCCGGGGCGTGGGGGTGGCGTTTCAGCGCTGCCGCGGTCGGGGTCGGCAGCTTCCCGCTCGCGCTGAAGAGAACGGGGTCGCCGGAGCGTGCCGCCCAGGCGGCGGCGGGCATCGCGAAGGCCGGCTGGTCGGCCGGGGCGACGATGACGTGGTGCGGCGGGCCCTTCACCAGCTCGTCGCGCAGCGCGGCGATCGCCGCGGCGGCGCCGATCCCGGTCGCTTTCACGGACTTCGTCCGCCGGTCCGCCGGTGCCGCCGCCCCGCCGAGGGCGAACACCTGCGTCCCTCCGGTCGCATCGCTTCCCTGCGGATCGAGGGCCTCGAGTGCCTGGGCGGTGGCGTCCGGCAGTCCCGCCGCTTCGGAGACCAGGACCGGCGCTCGCACCGGTGCGGCCATCAGCACCGAGGCGGCGATTGCGCCGCGCCAGTCGGCGGCGTCGACCAGGGAGACCGCCGCCGGTCGCTGCGCGGGCTCGGTCGAGGGGTAGGCGGCGAGCGCCACGCCGGCTGCGGTCGAAGCCGGCTCGGAGCCGCCGACGCGGGTCGTGTTGGCGGTGGCGAACTGTGGGTAGCCGAGCTCGCTTGCCGGCGTCGAAGGGGTTGGCTCGGCGTGGCCGCCGCCCACCACCGGAGCCGGCGTATCGGTCGTTGAGCCCTTGCCGCCGCCCCCGCCGCCGAGAATCGCGGCAACGATGAAGACGATCGCCAGCGCGAACAGTCCGCCGACTGCCTTCAGCGCCGCCGGTACCGGCTTGCGCCGCCGCGCGACCCGCGGGGTCGGTGCTTCCGGCGGCGGCACGTCGGCGTTGATCGGTCGCTGCCCGGCCACGCCGGAAAGCTACACGCGGAGCCCTGGCTGGTCGGTCAGCTAAACTCGATCCAGCGATTGACTGACCAGTCAATCAACAACGCCGTCGCCAGCAAAGGGGATCGAGATGGAATTCGCGCTGAACGAGGAGCAGCAGGAGTACAAGGACAGTTGTCGGGCCTTCGCCCGCGACGTGATCCGGCCGGCGGCGCGCAAGCACGACGAAGAGGAGAGCATCCCCTGGGAGGTCATCAAGGAGGCTCGCAACCAGGGTTTCGGCACCCTCGAGTCGATCCAGCGCTCGGCCGGCGATGCCGAGGGCCAGATGCAGGTGATCTCCGCCGAAGAGTTCCATTGGGGCTGCGCCGGCATCGCCCTGGCCATCTCGGGCTCCGGGCTGGCCGCGGCGGGCATCGCCTCCTCGGGCACCCCGGAGCAGATTTCCCGCTGGGTCCCGGACTGCTTCGGCAGCGCCGACGAGGTCAAGCTCGGCGCCTACGCCGTGACCGAGCCGCAGGCCGGCTCCGACGTCAAGAGCCTGAAGACGACCGCCAAGCGCGACGGCGACGAGTGGGTCCTCAACGGCACCAAGGTCTTCATCACCAACGGCGGCATCGCCGACGTGCACGTCGTCGTCGCCACCGTCGACCCGGCCCTCGGTACCAGCGGCCAGGCCTCTTTCGTGGTCCCCAAGGACACGCCCGGCCTCAGCCAGGGCAAGAAGGAGTCGAAGCTCGGGATCCGTGCCTCGCACACGGCCGAGATCATCCTCGACGAATGCCGCATTCCGGGCGAGAACCTGCTGGGCGGCGATGAGAAGCTGGAGCGCAAGCTGCAACGCGGGCGCGAAGGCAAGAAATCGAGCGGCGCCGACGCGCTGGCGACCTTCGAGGTGACGCGCCCGCTGGTCGGCGCCTCGGCGCTCGGCATCGCCCAGGCCGCCTACGAGTGGACGCTGGAATACCTCGACGGCCGCTCCGAGGCTGGCACGCCGCTGCTGCAGACGCAGCGTGTCCAGCAGACGCTGGCCGACGTCGCGACCGAGATCGAAGCGGCGCGGCTGCTGGTCCAGCGCGCCGCCTGGATGGGTCGCAGCGGGATCCCGATGCGCGGCGGCCAGGGTTCGATGTCGAAGCTCAAGGCGGGCGACGTGACGATGTGGGCGACGACGACGCTGATGGACCTGGTCGGCCCGGACGCCTGGAGCACCGAGTACCCGCTCGAGAAGTTCTTCCGCGACGCCAAGATCTACCAGCTGTTCGAGGGCACGGCGGAGATCCAGCGGATGGTCATCTCGCGGATGCAAGCTCGCGAATACGGCGAGCGGCTTGGGTTTGCCGCCGAAGTGGCTGCGGAGGCGATGAAGGAGAAGCCCGAAAAGGAGCCCGTAGCGGCATAGGTTGGAGGGAGAGGGCCGGGCACCCTCCTGCACGCCTCGCTCTGCTTCAGCGTCCCGCAAGCGTGGTTGCAACTTGTTTGCACCGTTACGTGGCGGGCTTTTGTCTCGCTAGCTTGCTTGCGATGCTGAAGATTCGCCCGTTCGCGGTGGCTTTGGTGGCTGCTGCGGCGGCGCTTGTCGTGCTGCTTGCGTGCAGCGCCGCTGCGCCGGCCAATGACCTCCAATCTAAGCTCGAAGGCAGGGAAGCGAAGCTTTCTGAGGTTCGCGAAAAGCGCGGTGTCCTGACGACGACGATCTCGCGCTACAAGGCGCGGATCGAAAGACTGACCGATGAGGTCGCGGCGCTGCGCACGCAGGAGGCCGCCGTGCGCGAGCGGCTGGAAGCCAAGCAGGCCGAACTCGACCGCGCCGTCGCCGAGCTCGACGTCGCCAAGAAGCACCTGGCCGTCGTCAAGGCCCGGCTGAAGCGGGCGCTGGTCGCCCTGCGCGAGCGGCTGGTGGCGATGTACGAGGCGGGCACGCCGGATCTGCTCAGCGTGATCGTCGACGCCCACGGCTACGAAGAGCTGGTCAACCGGACCGAGTACCTGAGTCGCATCAACGGCCTCGACGAAGCCGTCGTCGGCAGGGTGCGCGACCTGCGCAACCAGGTGAAGCGCACCGTCGCCCGGCTGCGCTCGGCGAAGAACCGGATCGAAGCCGCGCGTGACGCGATCGCCGCCGAAGAGCAGGCACTGGAGAGCGCTCGGGCTGCCGTGCAGAGCCGCCAGGCCGACCTCGTCGCGGTGCGCCGCAGCCGCGAGGCGGCGCTCGGCAAGATCGAAGACTCCGAACAAGAGCTCGACGGCGAAGTCGCCTCTATCCAGGCCGAACTCGCCGCGACGCTGGCCGGCACCGGCTCGGCGCCGCTGCCGGCCGGGCCAATCCGCTACGGCTCGGGCCAGCTCATCTGGCCGGTCGACGGGCCGGTGGTCTCCGGATTCGGGATGCGCTGGGGCCGGATGCACGAGGGGATCGACATAGCGGTTCCGGCGGGAACGCCGATCCGCGCTGCCGCCGCGGGCAGCGTCGTCCTCGTGCAGTCGGAAGCGGAAAGCGGCGGCTATGGAAACTTCACCTGCCTCGACCACGGCGGCGGCCTGCAGACCTGTTACGCGCACCAGTCATCGGTGGCGGTCAGCAGCGGGCAGAGCGTCTCGCAAGGCGACGTGATCGGCTACGTCGGCTGCACCGGGCACTGCTTCGGTGACCACCTGCACTTCGAGGTGCGGATCAACGGGGCGCCGACCGACCCGCTCGGCTATCTGTAAAGGCCCCGGCCTTTTTGGGCATACTTATTGAGAATGGTTCGCCAGGCTCGCACCTACTTCGCTGGCGCCATCTCGGGCACTGCCCTGATTGGCATCGCCGTGGTCGCCTTCATCGCGCTGGTCTCGCTGCAGGCGCTGCGGGATTGGCCCCTGGCGGCGCTCGGCGGCGGCGGTGACTCCGGCTCCGAGGCGGCGGCGGCGCAGCAGGCCGCGGAAGCGGCGTCGGCTGGCGGCAGCGGAGCGGCCAACGCGCCCGGCACCGGAGCGCGCAGCGCCGGCGGCTCCAGTGCCGCGGCCGGCAGCGGGCGCGGCGATGTGGGTACGGCGGCCGGCGGTGGCACCGCCTTCAGGGGTGCCCCGACCGCGAGCGCGCCGAATGCGGCCGGCGGCGAACCGCGGCCTGGCGGCGGCGGTTCCGCGCCCTCGGCCCCCAATGGCAGCTCCTCGTCTACCGGTGGCTCCGGCGGAGGTGGAGGCGGAGCGGCCGGCGGAGGAGGAGGCGGCGGCGAAGGATCCGGTGCGCAGAGCGTCTCGGAAACGGTCACCGGCACGGTCGACGAAACCGTCTCCGGCGTCGACTCGGCGACGGGCGGGGCGCTCGGCCAAACTGGTGCGACGCAGGCCACCGAAGAAGCGGCGAACGGGGTGGCCGGGCCGGAATCGGTCGTCGGCGGTACCGTCGACAAAACCGTCGAAACCGTCGGTGGCGTGGTCGGCAACGTGCTCGGTGGCAGCCGCTAGCCGGACCTCGCCGCTTTGCCGTCACAATGCCGACCGATGAGCGAGCCCGGACAGGCAGGTGCGATCGTCGACTCGATCGCCGATTCGGCGGTATTCCCGGCCGGTAGCCGCGTCGACGATCGCGGCCGGCTGGAGGTCGCTGGCTGCGACGTGATCGAGCTGGCGGAAGAGTTCGGCACGCCGGCCTATGTCTACGCCGAGGACGACATGCGCGCCCGCGCCCGCGCTTACCGCGAGGCCTTCGAGCGTCGCACCGACGACTTCGAGGTCCTTTTCGCCAGCAAGGCCTTTCCCTGTACGGCTGCCTACCGGCTCTTCGCCGAGGAGGGGCTCTCGGTCGACGTCGCCTCGGGCGGCGAGCTGCACATGGCGCTGCGGGCCGGCTTCGACCCGGCTCGCATCCACATGCACGGCAACAACAAGAGCGACGAGGAGATCCTGCTCGCGGCCCGGGCCGGCGTCGGGCATCTGATCCTCGATTCGTTCGACGAGATAGAGCGCTGCGAGCGCCTGCTGGAGGGCCCCCAGAAGGTGCTGATCCGCGTCACCCCCGGGATCAAGCCCTCGACCCACGACTACGTGCAGACCGGCCAGCTCGACTCGAAGTTCGGATTCGGCCTCGAGGATGGCCTGGCGGCGAAGGCGATCGAGCGCGTCCTGGGAAGCGAACGTCTCGATCTCGTCGGGCTGCATGCCCACATCGGCTCGCAGATCTTCGAGCTGGAGCCCTACCGGTTGGCGATCGAGGCGATTGGAGCCCTGGCAGGCGAGTGGTGTCGAGTGGTCAACGTCGGCGGCGGTCTCGGAATCGCCTACACCGCCGAGGACCGGCCACCGCCGATCGATGCCTACGTCGACGTCAAGGTGCGCGGCGTGGCCGAGGCCTTCGGCGAGGGCGTTCGCATCCTCGTCGAGCCGGGGCGCTCGCTGGTCGGCAACGCCGGCGTCACGCTCTATCGGGTCGGCACCGTCAAGGAGATCCCCGGGGTGCGCACCTACGTCGCCGTCGACGGCGGCATGTCCGACAACCTGCGGCCGATTCTCTACGGCTCGCGCTACGAGGCGCTGATCGCCGACCGGGCTGGCGCTGCGCCAGACACCCTGGCGACGATCGCCGGCATGCACTGTGAGTCGGGCGATGTGATCGTGCGCGACACGATGCTCGCCGCACCGTCGGTTGGCGACGTCCTCGTCACGCCGGCGACCGGTGCCTACGGCTACGCGATGGCGAGCAACTACAACGGCGTGCCGCGCCCGCCGGTGGTCTTCTGCCGAAACGGCGAGGCCCGGGCGGTCGTGCGACGCGAGACCTACGAGGACCTCACCGCGCGCGATCTCGATGCCTGAGCTCGCGCGCATCGGCCTGCTGGGACGCGGCACCGTGGGCGGCGCCTTCGCCGAGCTGCTCGGCGAGCGCGCCGAGGCGGTTCGCGCGGCGACGGGACGCCGGCCCGAGCTGGCTGGGACCCTGACTCGAAGCGAGGGCGACTTCGCCGAGATTCTCGAGCGCTCCGAGCTGATCGTCGAGCTGATCGGCGGCACCGAACCGGCGCGGGAGCACGTGCTCGCGGCGCTGCGCGCCGGGCGTCCGGTCGTCACCGCCAACAAGCAGCTGCTCGCCCAGCACGGCGACGAGCTGTTCGAGGCCGCCCGCGAGGCCGGGGTGCAGCTGCGCTTCGAGGCGGCGGTCGCCGGCGTGATCCCGATCGTCCGCACGATTCAGGAGAGCTTCGGGGTGACCGAGATCGACAAGGTCTTCGGCATCGTCAACGGCACCACGAACTTCATCCTCACCGAGATGGCGGCGACCGGCGCCGCCTATGGCGACGTCCTGGCCCGGGCTCAGGAGCTGGGCTACGCGGAGGCCGATCCGAGCGACGACGTCAGCGGCGCCGACGCGGCGGCGAAGATGGCGATCCTCGCCCGCCTCGCCTTCCACACCCCGGTCACCCTCGACGAGGTCGCCTACGAGGGGATCGAGCAGGTCAAGCCAGACGACCTCGCCTACGCCAAGGAGCTGGACCTCTCGCTGAAGCTGCTCGGTGTCGCCGAGCGCCGCGACGGCGGCATCAGCGTGCGCGTCTTCCCCTGCTTCCTCTACGGCGGCCATCCGCTGGCCCCGGTCGGCGGCCCCTTCAACGCCGTGATGGTCGAGGCGCCCTCGATAACCGAGGTGACGATGTCGGGGCCGGGGGCGGGGGGCGTAGAGACCGCCTCGGCGGTGCTCGGAGACGTCGCCTCGATCCTCTCCGGCGACGTCCCCGTGCACGAGACCCGCCAGCGGCTGCCCCTGGTCGCCGACGTCAGCTCCTCCTTCTACCTGCACCTCGAGGTGGCCGATCGGCCCGGCGTGCTCGCCAAGATCGCCCAGATCCTCGGCGAGAACGAGATCTCGGTGAAGAGCGTCGTCCAGCGTGGGATCGGCGACGACGCCCGCCTGGTGATGGTGGTCCACGAGTGCCTCGAGTCGAGCTTTGCCGACGCCGTCGAACGGATCGGGGAGCTGGAGGAGCTGCGCTCGGCGCCGCGATCGATCCGCGTGATCGAGGAGCAGTTCGTGTGAGGGCGCCGGGGGGTGCCTCCTGGGTGCCCATCACCGGCCTTCGGCCGGTGAAACACAGTGCCCCTTCGGGGCAGGGATCGCTCCGCGGTGCCGGGGGAGGCACCCAGAAGGCACCCCCCGGCGCCCATGCTCCAGCTAACGGAGAGCACAGATGGCTCAGCCGCTGATAGAGCGGTACCGGGAGCGGCTTTCGCTTGAGGGGGGCGATCCGGTTGTGAGCTTGAACGAGGGGTCGACGCCGTTGATCGAATCCCCGCGACTTTCAGAGCGGATTGGGGCTAGGGCCTACCTCAAGTTCGAGGGCGCCAACCCGACTGGGTCGTTCAAGGACCGGGGCATGACGGTTGCCGTCTCCCGCGCCAAGGGGCGGGGGGCGGAGGCGGTGATCTGCGCCTCGACCGGCAACACCGCAGCGAGCGCCGCTGCTTACGCGGCGCGGGCCGGGCTGCGCGGCGCGGTGATCGTCCCCGAGGGCAAGATCGCGATCGGCAAGCTCGCCCAGGCGCTGATGCACGGCGCCCGCGTCGTCGCCCTGCAGGGCAACTTCGACGACGCCCTGAAGCTGGTCCGCGAACTGGCCGACAAGCACCCGATCGAGCTGGTCAACTCGGTCAACCCCTACCGGATCGAAGGGCAGAAGACCGCCGCCTTCGAGGTCGTCGACGAGCTGGGCGAGGCGCCGGGCGCGCTGGCAATCCCGGTCGGCAACGCTGGCAACGTCACCGCCTACTGGCGGGGCTTCCAGGAGCTGGGCGCGGCGCCAGTCCTCTACGGCTTCCAGGCCGACGGTGCGGCACCGTTGGTGCGCGGCGAGCCCGTCGTCAATCCCGAGACCGTCGCCTCGGCGATCCGGATCGGCAACCCGGCCCGATGGGAGGAGGCGATGGCCGCCTTCACCGCCTCGCGCGGGCGGGTCGCGGCGGTTTCCGACGAGCAGATCCTCGACGCCTACCGCTGGTTGGCGGCCGGTGAAGGCGTCTTCTGCGAGCCCGCGTCGGCGGCCTCGGTCGCCGGCCTGCTCGCCCACGGCCTGCCGGTCGTCGAGGGCGGGGCGGCGCCCGAATCGGTGGTCTGCGTGCTCACCGGCCACGGCCTCAAGGACCCCGACACGGCGCTATCCAAAGCGCCGCCGGTGGTCAACTGCGAGAACGACCTCGGCGCCGTCGAGCGGGCGGTGTTCGATTGACCGTCAGGCACCGGCTGGTCCGGGTCCCCGCCTCGTCGGCCAACCTCGGCCCGGGCTACGACACGATGGCCGCGGCGCTGGAGCTGTTCCTCGAGCTGGAGGTGGAGGAGAGCGGCGAGTTCTCCCTCGACCCCGGTGGATTGGACGTGTCCAGTGATCGCAGCAACCTGATCGTGCGGGCTTTCGAGAGCCTGCACCCGGCTGACGGCATCTCCTTCCGGCTGCGCGGCGAGGGCATCCCCCTGGCGCGCGGGCTCGGCTCCAGCGCCGCGGCGATCGTCGCCGGCCTCTGCGCCGCCGACCATCTCTTCGAGCTGGCCCTCTCGCCCGAGGAGCTGTTGGTCCGGGCGACCGAGCTGGAGGGCCACCCCGACAACGTCGCCGCGGCGATCTACGGCGGCTTCGTGATCTGCGGTCGCGACGCGGCTGGCGCTCCGGTCGCGGCGCGCTTCGATCCGCCGAGCGGCCTCGAGGCAATCGCCGTCATCCCCGCCGAGGAGGTCTCGACGGAGCGGGCGCGGCGGGCGATCCCGGCGGAGGTCCCCTTGGCTGACGCGGTCGCCAACGTGGCTGCCGCTTCGCGGCTGGTTCTCGGCTTGCAAAACGCTGACCTCGACCTGCTGGCCAGCGGGCTGGTGGATCGCCTCCACCAGCCGCGCCGCCGCGACCTCTACCCACGCTCGATGCAGCTGGTCGACGAAGCCGCCGACCTGGGCGCCCTGGGCGCGACGATCTCCGGCGCCGGCCCGACCGTGCTCGTCTGGACCACCTGGCAGGACGCCGGCAAGGTCAGCGAGGAGCTCGAGCGCCGCTGCACCGGCTGGGCCGAGGTCCGTCGCCTGCCCTTCACCCCGCACGGCGCCGACGTCCCCGAGCTCTGATCGCAGCAACCGACGTGCCGGGAGTTAGACACCACTGTGGGCGCGTAACTCACGGCACGTCGGGTTGCGGGCCGCCGCGGGCATTACCATCGTGGCGTGGCGGTGCGGCCGAGATGGATCGTGGTCCTTGCGGCGGCGGCTCTGCTCGCAGTCCCGGCGGCGGCTCACGCGACCCTCGCCTTCGTCCGCAGCCCGCTGAAGCCGACCGTCTGGGCGGCGGCCGATAGCGGCTCCGCGCAACGACGAATTGGGCCGGGTTCGACGCCCAAGGTCTCGCCCGACGGCAAAATCGTCGCCTTCCTCCATCAGGGCGAAGGTCGCTCCTCCCAGCCGGAACTGATGCTGGCGCCCGCGGACGGCAGCGCGCCGGTCAGCAAGCTGGCGACCGGCTGGCGCGAAACCCTCAACTTCGCCTGGTCGCCGGACTCGGCTTCGATAGCCGCCGTGCTCGGTCCCGAACTCGGTCCCAAGCGCTTGGTCCTGGTAGACGTGGTCACCGGCGCGCAGCAAACGATCGCCCGCGGCTTCTTCAACGGCGTCAGCTTCGACCCGCAGGGCACGCGGCTCGTTTTCGGGCGAGCGAGCAGCGAACGCTTCCCGCCTCGGAGTGACGTCTACCGGTTCGAAATCCCGATGGGCGAGTCGGTTCGCTACGTCCCTCCGGTTCGCCTGACCCACGACCGCCGTTCGCTCTATCCGCTCTGGGGTCCCGGCGGCCAGATCGTCTTCGTCAAGCTGCTCGGCGGCAAGCAACGCCGCTACGGGCCGAAGAACGAGCTCTTCCTAATGAACCCGGGTGGCGGGTCCGTGCGGCAGCTGACCCACACCAAGGTCGACCCGCTGACCCAGGGCCTCTACCCGCAAGACTGGTCTGAGAGCGGCAAGCAGCTGCTCGCCGAGTACGAGGGCCAGGACACCAGCTACGCGGTCACCGTCAACCCGCGGACGGGCACCGAGCACCCGCTCTCGAAAGACCCCGAGCGCGGCTTCGTCGGCACCGCCCTCTCCGCCGACGGCCGCACCGTCCTCGGCTTCGCCGGTGGCTTCGAACCGGGCCCCGGCCACGAGGTCGCTTCGATGCCCTACAAGGGCGGCCCGCTGACCGTTCTAGCCAAAAACGCCTTCGAACCGGATTGGAGCCGCTGATGAAGGCTTCCCCTTGGAAAGGAGCCCGCTGATGGCCAACGGCTACTCGATCAAGCATCGCGATGAGTTCGAGGCGATGGAGGGCTCTGGCGACTCGACCTGGCGGCTCGCGCGCAAGGCGCTCGGCACCTCCTGCTTTGGCTTCAACCTCGTCGAAATCGGCCCGGGGGGCCAGATCCCCGAGCACGACGAGGCGCAGAGCGGCCAGGTCGAGCTGTACGTCGTGCTCGAAGGGGAGGCGGTGATGCGGCTCGATGGTGAGGACCACCCGGCGCCAGCCGGCACCTTCGTCTCGATCGAGCCGCCCGCCAAGCGCACGATCCTCAACCGCTCCGAAGCGCCGGTGACGGCGATGTTGATCGGCGTCCAGCCGCAGGGCGGCTACGAGCCGATGGGCTGGGCCTGAGCCGAGACTGCATTTACCGCGATATGCGCGGGTAAATGCAATCTCGGCGGTCGATCGCGCCAAATCGACTAGGCCGAAGGGCCTCGCCGCCCTATAATCCGGCAACTCGTCAACCCCGTCGCGCGCCCGCTCGAAGAAGGCGCGGAAACCGGGAGGAGCAAATGCCAGAGCACCAGTTACGTCTTGCGGCGGGCGTCAAGCGCTACTCGCCCGAGCTGCCGTATCGACCGCGCGTTTCCCCGCCGAGCGTCGAGGACAAGGACGCCTGCGCGATCTATGCCTCGGTGCGCAAGGACGCGACGCCGAGCCACGAGCCGATCGAACGGGCGATCCCGGCGCTGCAGAAGATGCTTCACCGCGCCGGCAACGTCGACGGCGAGGGCGACGGCTGCGGCGTGCTCGTCGACCTGCCACGCAAGGTCTGGGCCGAGGAGGTGCGCTCCGGCGGCCATGACCCCTCGCTGACCCTCGACGACGCCTTCGCCGTCGGCCATATCTTCATCGAGCGCTCCCAGGACCGCGAGCAGGTGCGCCACGACGCCCGCGAGCTGCTCGGCCGCGGCGGCTTCCGGATCCTCGCCGAGCGGATCGGCGTCGTCGACTCGCCGGCTCTGGGCCCGACCGCCCGCGAGGAGGAGCCGCACTTCTGGCAGATCGCCGGCCTGGTCGCCGACGCCTCGCGCCGCGACCGCGTCCTCTTCGACCTGCTGATCGAGCTCGAGGAGGAGCTGGGCGTCCACGTCCCCTCGCTCTCGGCGACGACCTGCGTCTACAAGGTGATGGGCGCGCCGAAGGTGCTCGGCGCGTACTACCCGGACCTGCGCGACGAGCGCTTCGAGACGATCGGCTGTTTCGGCCACAACCGCTACTCGACTAACACCTGGCCGTCCTTCAAGCGGGTCCAACCCTTCTCGGTGCTCGGCCACAACGGTGAGATCAACACGATCGAGCAGTTGCGCCAGGAGGCGCGGATGCTGGGGGTGCCGATCAAGCCCGGCGCCTCGGACTCGCAGGACCTGAACCGCACGATAGACACCCTCGTCAGCCGCGACGGCCTCAGCCTGGGCGAGGCGATGGAGATGGTCGTACCGCCGATCGTCGAGGAGATTCGCTCGCTGCCGGCCGACCTGCACCCCTTCTACATGTACTTGCGCCAGACGATGGGTCCCTTCGCGCAGGGCCCGGTGGCGCTGATTGCCCGCCACAGCGACGAGTGCGTCTTCTCCGCCGATGCGCTTGGCCTGCGCCCCCTCTGGCAGGTCGAGACCGAAGCCGACTTCGTCTTCAGCTCCGAGCCCGGCGTCGTCGCGGTCGGCGAGATGGTCTCCGAGCCGAAGCCGCTCGCCCCCGGCGAGAAGGTGCTGGTCGCCATAGACCGCGAGCGCAAGCGCTCGACCCTCCACCCCCACGACGAGATGCTGCGCATGGTCCGCGATCGCTGGCTGGCGCGCAACGGCGCCGAGGGGGCCGCCGGCTACGACCGAGCGCTCGACAGCGGCGGGCCGCTCGAGGGTGAGGACGTGCCTGGCTACTCCGACGCCGGTCCGGAAGAGCCGGTTAAGGTCTCCGGCCGCGTCCTTGCCGGCTTCGGCTGGCAGCGCGACGACGTCAAACTCGTCCAGCAGATGGCCTCCAACGGGGCCGAGCCAATCGGCTCGCTCGGCTACGACGGACCGCTGGCGGCGCTCTCGCCCGAGCGCCAGAACCTGGCCGACTACTTCAAGGAGACGGTCGCCGTCGTCACCAACCCGGCGATCGACCGCGAGCGCGAGGTCGAGCACTTCTCGACCCGGGCGGTCTTCGGGCGGCGCCCATCGCTCGACGCCGCCGGCTCGGACAGTGGCTCGGTCGAGACCTCCTTCCCGGTGATCCTCGGCGGCCACCACGGGATGGCGCCGATCGCCGACAAGGCCTACCGGGCGATCGCCCGCGAGCAGCGCACCTACCTGCTGGAGGACCTCTGGGAGGAGTTCCGCGGCCGCGCCGGCGCGGTTGACATCTCGCTGCTCGAGTCCGAGACCACGCGGGGCGCGATCGAGCGGATCAAGCAGGAGGCGGTCAAGAAGGTGCGCGACGGGGCCGAGCTGCTGGTCCTCACCGACCGCACGGTCTACGACGCCGAGCGCCGCTACCTCGACCCCCACCTGGCGACCTCCGCCGTCGACCAGGCGCTGAAGCAGTTCCGCGTCGAGCCCAGCGAGGAGAACCTGCGCCGGCGCTGCGGCATCGTCCTGCGCTCGGCCGCGATCCGCAACGTCCACGACACGATGCTCGCCCTTGGCCTCGGCGCCAACGGCGTCTGCCCCTACACGATGGTCGAGGTGATCTGCGTCGAGGACTACGAGGCGGACGTGCGCAACCTCTGCGCCGCCCTGAAGAAGGGGATCGAGAAAGTCATCTCGACGATTGGCATCCACGAGGTGCGCGGCTACGCCCGCCAGTTCTCCTCGATCGGCGTGCGGCCGGAGCTGGCCGAGATCTTCCAGACCGAGGCCTTTGCCGCCTCCGAGGCGGCCGGCGTCGGCTTCGCGGCGCTCGACGAGGACAGCAACGAGCGAGCCCGGGTGCTGGCCGGCGAGGTGGACGCCAAACCGGCGAAGACCTTCCGTTTCTACCCCAAGGTCTACAAGGCGGCGATCGCCACCGCCAACGGCAGCGGCTCCTACGAGGAGTACTCCGAGAAAGTCCGCGACCTGGAGCGCCAGAGCCCGATCTCGATGCGCCACATCATGGGCCTCAAGGGCGACCGCGACCCGGTCGACCCGGCCGGCGTCGATGCCAGCATCGGCCACCACGACTACCCGGTAGTGATCTCCTCGATGAGCTTCGGCTCGCAGTCCGAGCCGGCCTTCCGCGCCTACGCCGAGGCGGCCAAGGCGATCAACGTCCTCTGCGTCAACGGCGAGGGCGGCGAGATCCGCGACATGTACGGGCACTACCGCAAGTGGCGCGGCCAGCAGGTCGCCTCGGGCCGCTTCGGCGTCTCGGCGGAGATGCTCAACTCCTCCTACCTCGCCGAGATCAAGATCGGCCAGGGCGCCAAGCCGGGCGAGGGCGGCCACCTGCCCGGCAAGAAGGTCTCCGAGAAGGTCGCCGCGGCGCGTAACGCGGCGCCGGGCACCGACCTGATCTCGCCCTCCAACAACCACGATCTCTACTCGATCGAGGACCTCGCCGAGCTGATCGACGAGCTGAAGACGGTAAATCCCGACGTGCGCGTCTCGGTCAAGGTGCCGGTGGTGCCGAACATCGGCACGATCGGACTGGGTATCGCCAAGGCGGGCGCCGACATCATCACCCTCTCCGGCTTCGAGGGCGGCACCGGCGCCGCCCGCCAGCACGCCCTGCGCCACGTCGGCCTGCCCTCCGACATCGGCACCCGCGCCGTGCACCGGGCGCTGATGGAGGCCGGCCTGCGCAACCGGGTCGAGATCTGGGCCGACGGCGGCTACCGCACCGGCCACGACATCGTCAAGCTGCACTGCCTCGGCGCCAACCGGGTCGGCTTCGGCACCCTGGCGATGGTCAGCCTCGGCTGCACGATCTGCCGCGGCTGCCAGCTCGACACCTGCCACGTCGGCATCGCCACCCAGATCGAGACCACCGAGCAGGCCCAGGAGCACGGCCTGAAGAAGTTCACCCCGCAGGAGGTCGACCGCGCGGCGGAGAGCTGCGCCCGCTTCTTCCAGGCGATGGGCGAGGAGGTCAAGGAGGTCGTCGCCTCGCTCGGCTACGACCGCGCCCAGGACCTGGTCGGCCGCTACGACCTGCTCGAGCAGGTCTCGCACGCCGAGCAGGTCGATCTGGCGCCGCTGATCACGCCGCTGGAGGAGTTCCTCGACCTCGAGCCGCTCGATCTGCCTGTCGCCGCAGAGGCCGAGACGCGAGCCGAGGCCGGGCTGGTCGTCGCCCGCCCGATCCGCATGGAGGCGAAGGCCGCGTCGACGCAGATCGGTGCCCTAGCCGGCGACATCTGCTCGGGGCGCACCGTGCGCAGCGAGTTCCCGCGCGCCACCGACGCCAACGACCGCGTGCTCGGCACCGAGTTGTCCGGGGCGATCGCCCGCTCGCGGATCTTCGAGGACGGTCCCGAGTCGAACGAGGACGTGCTCGCCAGCCTCGAGTTCAACGGCGGCTCGGTCGCCGGCCAGGGGTTCGGCGCCTTCAACTCATACGGCGTCTCGATCCGCGTCGAGGGCGGCGCCCAGGATGGCGTCGGCAAGACGATGCTGGGCGGCACCGTCGCCGTGCTCAAGGGCAAGGGCGCGCGCGGCAAGCGGCTCAACGGCTCGGTCGGCAAGTCCTTCGCCTACGGCGCCCAGCGCGGCCGCCTCTTCGTCCAGGGCTCGGCCGACTCGCGCTTCTGCATCCGCCTCTCCGGCGCCGACGTCGTGCTCGGCGGCGAGCCCGAGGGGGGGGTCGACGACAGCCGTGGCTGCCTGGTCGACCGTGCCAACGCCAAGGGCTTCGCCTTCGAGTACATGACCTCGGGCCGCGCGGTCGTCCTCGGCGACCTCGGTCCCTGGGCCTGCGCCGGGATGACCGGCGGCCGCGTCTACGTGCGCCACAACGCCTTCGGCATCGACCGCGAGGCGATTGAGCGGCGGCTCGGCGAGGGCGCCAAAGTCGAGCTGAAGGAGCTCGACGCCGAGGGTCACCTCGACGTCGAAGACCTGCTCTCGCACTACGCCGTCGAGCTGCGCGCCACCGGTCAGGACGAGGAGGCGGAGCGGATGCTCTCGCTGGCAGCCGGCGCTGCCGAGAACTTCCTGATGGTCGTCCCGCACAAGGTGCAGGCGGACCCGAGCATCTCTACCGAGTAGAGCGCGTCAGCAGGTCGGCGATCGCACGGACCTCCCGCAGGAGGCCGTCGAGCATGTGCTCGGTGTTCGTATGGATGCGCCACTCGGCGTACTTGCGGTCCTGCTCTACTTCGTCGAGGCGTCGTTCGAGCTTGTCGACCCGCTTGCCGATGCGCTCTTCGCTCTTGCGAACGCGCTTCTTGACGTAGCGGCGGGTCTCCTCGCGGATGGCGTCCAGCTCGCGCTGCAGGTCGGCATCGCCGCCGGCCTGCTCGGCAAGCATCTCCTCGACGCCGGCACGCACCCGCTCGATCTCTTCGTGCAGCCGGGCACGCGCCTGCTCGGCTGCAGCGGAGGGATCCTGACCAACACTCACCGCCCCCATGCTACGGCGGGCGGTGGCCGGAATTTGCGGCGATTCAGCCCTCGAGCACGAAGAGGCGGTAGCGGCCGACCGTCAGCTCGTCGCCGTCGTGCAGCCTGCCCCACTCGACCAGCTCGCCATTGACGAAGACACCGTTGAGGCTGCGGTCGTCGAGCACCCGCAGCGACTCGTTGCGTTCGGAGACGATCAACGCGTGGCGGCGGGAGACGCTCGGGTCGTCGAGCCGGATGTCCGCGGTCACGCTGCGGCCGATCCGCGTCCAGCCGCGCCCGAAGGGAAAGACGACGACCTCGCCTTCGTCGCGGCAGGCAATGCCGCGAGTCCCCGTCCCAAGCTCCTCGCGGGCTTCCTCGAGCCAGTTCGGGGCGGTTTCCTCCGGCGGCACCGCGTACTCGGCGGTTGCCCCGTCGTGCTCCTGCATCGGCTCGAAGATCGAGTCGAGGCGGAAGCTCGAGGCACCGCAACGCGGGCAGTCGGGAAGGCTGTCGTTCTCCTGCAGGGCGAGCTGCGAGCCGCAGGTCACGCAGAAGTAGGTTCCGGCACCGGGATAGGTCCCGGTCGCGTAGCTGTCCGAAGCTGAGCTGGGGGTGACGCTGATAGCGATGTCTGGCTCCTTTCGGCGCCCTCCGCTAGGGCGATCCTACCGCGACTCCCGCGCTCGCCGCAACAATCAGGGGTTTACCGCAGTCGTACCCACCGCGGCAGCGGTCTCAAACACTAGAATCGCGCTCCCTCGTGGACCCCGTCAGCGCCGAGATCGAAATCGACGTGCCGCGCGAGCGGGCCTTCGCGACGATCGCCGACCTGGCCTTGCGGCCCTCCTTCACCGATCACTTCCTGCGCGGCCTCCACCTCACCCGCATCGAGTCGACCGGGCTCGGCGCGGGCGCCCGCTACCGGCTGCGCTTGCCGCCCCGCTCGACCTGGGAGGACACGGCGATCGTCGAGCTGGAAGAGCCGCGCCTGGTCGTCGAGCGAGGTCGCGGCGGCCGCGGCAATCGGATCCCGGTGCATACCGTCTGGGAGCTGGTCGAGGGCGCCGGTTCGCTGATCCGCGTGCGTGTTTCGCGTTGGACCGAGCCCTCGAACCCGCCGGACCGGGTGCTCGAGACGCTGACCGGCTCCGCGATGCGCCAGGAACGGGCCTGGGCTGAGGCGCTGCGCCGCCTGCGCGACCTGCTCGAGTCGGACGCGCCCGCGCCCGCGCCCGTCGCGGTCGCTGGCGGCAATGCCCACGCGACCGGGATCCCGTGAGGCGGCCTGCCGGGCGCCTTTATAGACTCTCGCCGCCGATGACCCGCCGTCTCCGAAACGACCGTGCGCTGGCTCTGCTCGCAGCCTTGGCACTTGTCGCCGCCGCCGCCCTCTCGGCCTGCGGCTGGACCGAGGAGTCCAAGGACGTCGCCGAGGGGCAGCCGGTCAAGCTCGGCGAGCTGACCTACAACGTCGTCTTCTCGCGCTTCCTTAATCCCAACGACAACGAGGACGCCGCCTACCTCGTTGGGCAAGAAGAAGCGCCCCCCGGCTCCTCCTACTTCGGCGTCTTCCTCGAAGTGCAGAACGAGAGCGAAGAGCCGCAGATGCTGGCCGACTCGTTCACGATTACCGACGCCGATCATCAGACCTTCGACGCGTTGCCCAGCGAAAGCCTCTATGCGCTGCCGTTCGGCGGCGAAGTCGAATCGCAGGAACAGGTGCCGATCCTCGACTCGACGCCGCAGCAGGGGCCGATCGAGGGCTCGGTCGTGATCTTCGAGTTGCCAGCCTCGGCCTCCGAGAACCGGCCGCTGACGCTCTCGATTCCAGGCCCCGAAGGCCCGGCAGCGGTCACGCTCGACCTCTAGGCGACCGGCTAGAGCTCAGAAGAGCCGCGCCGCGAGGCTGGCAGGGGCCTCCAGATCGAGCAGGAACTGCTTGCGCTCCAGCCCGCCTGCGTAGCCGGTGAGCTTGCCGTTCTTGCCGATCACTCGGTGGCAGGGCACGATCACGCTCAGCGGATTACGGCCGACGGCGGCGCCGACCTCGCGGGCCAGCGACGGCTCGCCGAGCTCCTCCGCCAGTTCGCCGTAGGTCCGCGTTCGCCCGTAGGGGATGGCGTCGATCAGCGTCCAAACCCGCCGCTGGAAGTCGTCGCCCTGCGATGAGGACGGCAGGTCGAAGCAGGTGCGCTCGCCGGCGAAGTATTCGCCCAGTTGCCGCTCGGCCCGCTCGAACCCGGCGTCCGAGCGGGCGCCGAAGGCAGCCGGATCGGGCCCGTACCAGTGGCCCGGAAAGTACAGGCCGGTCAGCGCTTCGCCGCTGGCGACCAGCGTCAGCTCACCGAGCGGGGAATCGACGATCTTGTGGGCGATTGTCATGGCGTCCTTCGAATCGAGTGCCAGTTGGGTAAACGCTGCTGCCGCCAGTTTCGTGAGAATCAGAGGCCGGCGGAGAGCACCTGGGCGGCGACCGGCGCGGCGACTTCGCCGCCCGCTGCTTCGGCTTCGATCAGCAAGACGCCGACCGCCAGGCGCGCCTTCTCGGCTGGGGCGAAAGCGGCGAACCAAGCGTCCTTGATCTGTTCGGGTTCCTCCTCGTTCTCTTGGCCCGGTTTCGGTCCCAGCTCGGCGGTGCCGGTCTTGCCCGCCACCTGCGCCTCGGCTATCGCCCCGGCGGTGCCGGTCCCGCCGGTGACCACGCCGATCATCAGCTCGTTGAGTTCGCCGGCGACCTGCTTGGAGATCGCCCGCATTGGCTCGGCGTCGGGCCGTAGCTTCGGGTTGAGGACCAGCGAGGTCGGCTGGCGGACGCCGCCGTTGGCGATCGTCTGCGCGACCGTCGCCATCTGCAGCGGCGTCGCCAGGACTTCGCCCTGGCCGATCGCGCTGACGCCGAGGTCGAGTTCGTCGCCGATCTCCTCGGGAATGGTCGATTCCGGCGGGTCGACCTCGGCGACGATCGGCGCCGCGTAGATCGCCGGCGGCGAGTTGAAGCCGAAGCGTTCGGCGGTTGCGACCAGGTCGTCGTTGCCGATCTTGGGGCCGAGCGGGGCGAAGTCGGCATTGCAGGACTCGGCGAAGGCCTGGCGGAAGGTGCCGCCGCAGAACTCGCCGTTGGCGTTGCTGATGAAGCGGCCGCCGACGTTGACGCCGTCGAGGATTTCGAATTCGTCGTCGAGCGAGACGACGCCCTTTTCCAGTGCCGCCGCGGTGGTGATCATCTTGAAGGTGGAGCCCGGTGGTTGCGGGGCGGAGAAGGCCTGGCCGGCGAGGGCGCGGATGTTGCCGGTGCGGGCATCGAGCACGGCGACGCCCCCGACCCGCCCGGCGAGGCCGGAGACCGCTTCCTCTTGCAGGACCGGGTCGATCGTCGTCTTCACCGCCGCCCCCGCCTGCGGCTTGGCCTGAGAGACGATTCGCGCCGCACCGCCTTCGTCGGTCACGGCAAGCAGCGAGCCACCCGGCTTACCGGCGAGGCGCGAGTTGAAGGCTTGCTCGATGCCGCTGATGCCGACCGGAGTTTCCGGTGGGTAGCCATGGCGGGCCAGGAGCGGCTCTTCTTCTTCGCTCGCCATGCCGACTTCGCCCGTGACGTCGATCGCGGCGCTGCCGATTGGGTGTTCGCGGGCGTCGACAGGCCCTTCAGCCAAGGGCGTTCCGTCACGGGCGAGGATCGCTGCCCGGGGCGCCAGGTCGACCCGGTTCTCGAGATGCTCGCCCGGTTCCAGGCCGGGAAAGACGAGGCTCGGGTCCCAGGCGACGCCGCCGTCGGAATAGGGCACCGCGAGGTCGGCTTCAACCACTCCAAAAGCAACCGTTCCCGCCACCATCGAGACCGGCACCACCGTCGTCCCCTCGCGATCCTGCGAATCGCCCGGCTCGTCCGCCTCAAGCGTCCGCAGCGTCGCCACCTCAGCAGCTTCCTGATACGCCCGAGCAAACTCAGCTTCCGGAGTAGCCCGGCGCGATTCCTCGTTCAGCTCCGCGTACATGGCGGGGTAATCGCCTTGCTCCCACGCGCTCGCGAAGCGCTCGGCCGCATCCTTCTCAGGTGATCCCGGTGCTCCGCTGGATGCACCAACGACGAAGGCGATCAAGGCGATGATCGATAGCGGAAGCGCGCGGGTGACCAGCCGACGCCGTCGCTCTACCTCGGTGGGCAGCGTGCTCACTGTGCGGGAAATGTAGTGACAGGCGGGGTCGGGTCCTGCTCCCCGCGGCTTGTACTTTTTCGGCAATTCGTTTGAGGCGCTAGCAGAACACTCTCCACCGAAAAAGTTGAGCGGGGAGTAGGACCCGACCCCGCCCCGCACTCACCACACATATCAACCGGTGCACGGGCCGGTATCCACCGGTCCTTCTGCTTCGGCCAGAGCGGCGGTGATGATTTCGTTCGGGATGGCGAAGCCGCCTGGTGGTCCGCTGGTAGTGGCCGCAAAGACGGTGGCCATCGCGCGGCCGCGAGAGTCGACGAGCGGACCGCCCGAGTTGCCGCTGCGAACGGTGCCGCGCAGGAAGGCGATCGAGCGGCGAATCGGGCCGGCGCCGTAGGAGTCCTCGCTGATGACCGAGCGGGTGTCCCCGATGCGCGCGGGGGAGAGGGCGTAGGGGCCGTTCTCCGGGTAGCCGAGCACGGCGCCGCCGCTGCCGCGCGGGGCCGAGGGGGCGATCGGCAGGGCCGGCAGCTCAGCGTCGACCTGCAGCAGCGCCAGGTCGTTGTCGGGGTCGTAGTGGACTGGCGTGGCGGAGAGGGTCGCGCCGTCCTGGGTCGTCACCGTCGTGTCGCTCTCGCCGGCGACGACGTGGGCGTTGGTGACGACCGTGCGCGGCGCGGCGACCCAGCCCGAGCCCTCGACGCCGAGTCCGCAGGCGGTGCCGAGCACGCGGACCACGGCGCCGCCCGCGCGCCGCACGTCAGGGTCGGCGGCGATCGCCGCATCGGGCGGGGCGACGGGCGTCGTCGGGCCGCCGATCGAGGGCGCGGGGTCGACCCTGCTGAGCGCGTTGAGTAGCGGCCCGGATGGTGGCAGCACCTGGTTGAGGCCGCGCAGGATCGCCGAGCGCTGGACGTCGACCCGCAACTGCGCGGTGCCGGGCGCGTGCAGTGCCACGGCGCCCAGCACCCAGGCCATACCAAGCGCCACCGCGGCGATTAGGCCGGCGCCGCCTGCGCCGTCGGCGAGCCGCAGGGTGCGGCCCCGGACCAGCTGCTCGCGCAGGCCGAGCGCCACGCTCTCCAGCGTGATGGCGACCAGGGCTCCGGCGAGCAGCGCGCCGAGGGCGGCAAAGAGCGGCGCGTAAGGCGATCGCGAGCCTTCGCTGAGAAGCAGCGGCGCGATACGGCTGCCGGCCAGCGCGCCAGCGCCGAAGCCGGCCAGCGTCAAGGCGCCGACGATCAGGCCCTGCCTGTAGCCCCAGAGGGCCAGCGCGATCGTGAAGGCGACTATCGCCCAGTCGAGAACAGTCACGGACGAAATACAAGCAGGCCTCGCTGGCCGTCTGTGCAAGAGACCCCACGGCCCGGTCGCTTACGTTCGGTAAGCTGGTCGAACCGTGGAGGGGACGCCCGCGACAGAGCAGCCGTCTGGCGTCTGCCCTCACTTCCACGCGGCGATCGAGCTGATCGGCAAGCGCTGGACCGGGGCGATCGTCTGCGCCCTGACGGAGGGACCGCAGCGTTTCGGTGAGCTGACCAAAGCCGTTCCGGGTCTCTCGGATCGGCTTCTCTCGCGGCGCCTGCGGGAGTTGGAGGAAGAGGGCCTGGTCGAGCGCCAGGTCGAAGCTGGCTCGCCGGTGCGCGTCACCTACTCGCTGACGAAGACCGGCGCCGGGCTACGCCCGGCCATCGTCGAGCTGAGGTCTTGGGCGCGCGATTGGAAGCGCGCCGCGTAGCTCTCTAGTCTCGCTGCGTGGACCTTCCCGGGCCGTTCCCCGTCGGGCGCTACGCCCGCAAGCTGGAGGACGAGATGCGCCGTCGCGCTCGTGTATCGCTGATCGGTGAGGTGACGAGCCTCAGTCAGAGCAAGGCTCAGGCCTATTTCGAGTTGCGGGACACGGAGGGGGCGGTGCCTTGTGCGATTTGGCTGAACGATCTCGAGAAGCTCGAGTTGCCGGCCGGAGGCCTTCGGGATGGCGCGGAAGTGGTGATCGGCGGCGGGCCCGAGTACTACCCCGGCAGCCCGCAGTCCTCGCCCAGCTTTCGCTTCCGCGCTACGCATGTGCGGCTGGCGGGTGAGGGGGATCTGCTGGCCCGGCTGGAGGCGCTGCGCAAGCAGCTGCGGGTGGAGGGGCTCTTTGAGCTGCAGAAGCAGCTCGCGCGGCCGGCTCTGCCGAAGACGATCGGCGTGGTCACCGCCGAGTCCGGCGCGGCGCGCCGTGACCTGCTCGCCGGCCTGCAGCGCCGCGGCTGGGCAGGGACCGTCGTCTGGGCCTTCGCGCCGGTGCAGGACCGCCGCGCCGCGCCGGCGATCGCGGCGGCGATCCAGGACCTTGCGGCACGGCCCGAGGTCGAGGCGATCGTCGTCGCCAGGGGCGGTGGCAGCCTCGCCGACCTCTGGGCCTTCTGCGACGAGACCCTATGCCGGACCGTGGCGATGCTGCGGGTGCCGGTGATCAGCGCGGTCGGCCACGAGCGCGACGCGACCCTGATCGACGACGTCGCCGCGGTCGCCTGCTCGACGCCGACCCACGCCGCCGAGGCGGCGGTGCCGCTCGACTGCATCGAGGCGCTGCACGGCCTCGAGCGCTGCCTCGTGGCGCTGCGCCGCAGCGGCGACGGGGCGGTTGGCGCGCGTACGCGGCACCTGGTTGCCCTCGCGCGCGGCCCGGCCCGGGCGCTGCGCCGCGAGCGCACCGCGCTCAACCAGAAGACGCGCGAGGTCCGGGCTGCCTCCGAACGCGGCGTCGGCGAGCGCCGCATCTTCCAGAGACGATTGGCGCTGGTGGTCCTCGATCGCGCCGCGCGCCGCGCCGCCGGGGCCGAAGCGAGCGCCCGCCGCGAGGCGCTGCGCCGCGCCGAGGTCGCGTTCCGCGCGCACGATCCCGAGCGCACGCTGGAGCGCGGCTACGCGCTGGCCGAGGACGCGGCCGGCGAGCCGGTCACCAGCGCCACCGCCGCGATCGCCGCCGGGCGCGTCAGACTGCGCTTCGCCGACGGCGGCGTCGGCGCCGAGATCGAGCGCGAGGGGGGAAGCGGATGAGCGAGAAGCCGGAGTCCTACGAGGCCGCCGTCGAGCGCTTGGAGGAGATCATCGACCGGCTCGACTCGGGCCAGGCCGGTTTGCGCGAGACGCTCGAGCTGTGCCGCGAGGGCCGCGGCCTGGTCGAGTACTGCGCCAGCGAGCTGGACGCCGTCAGCGCCGGCCTGCAGGAGCTGCGCCTCGACGAGCTGGCCGCAAAGCTCGAGCAGCCCGCTGAGCGCGGATCCTGAGCCCGGCGCGATCGGGCGGCTGGGCCCATTTTGGAGAGTGTCCGTACGATCGGCCCGACCTACGCTCGACCGGACGGGGTGATCGTGACCTCGATCGCCTCGCTCGGGCCCTGATCGATCGGTCCCGAGCAGAGGCGGCCTAGGGCAGGGCAACCCTTGCAGAGTGCCCAGTTGCGACTCTCCCGCGTCGCGGGGGGGAAGTCGCCGGCGGCGATCCGTTCGACGGCCGCCTCGAGTCGCCTACGTCCAGCCGTCATCTCCTCGGCGCCGAGCGTGGCGAGCACCGGCTCCTCTGGTCGCTCGAGGAAGACGTAGGCGACCTCGACCTCGGGCACGCCGAGCGCTTCGGCCACGGCGAGCCCGTAGACGTCGCGCTGGGTCCGGTAATGCCGGGCGCGCTCCGCTGGGGTCGCCCCGCCGAGGCGGTCGGTCTTGTAGTCGACGACCAGCGGCGGCCCTCCTTCGCGCTCGACCAGCAGGTCGATCGATCCGCGCACGACCGTCCCGGCGACGTCGAGCAGGAGCGGCACCTCGGCCCGGGTCGGCGCCCCGGTGGCGAGGACGCGCTCGCGCAGCAGCGGCGCCAGGAGCCAGGCGCGCACCGGATCGAGCAGCTCCTCGACCAAGCTCGGGTCGGGCTCGGCCGCGGCGGCGCTCCGCTCGCCGGAGACGAGGCCCGCAGCGAGAGCATGACTGTGCACCAGCTCCTCGCCCGGCTCCTGCCAGGCGTTCGCCTGGCTCCACTCGAGCAGCGAGTGCACGGCGGCACCCCGCGCGGCACCCCGCTCTCTCTCCACCGCTGCCGCCGGCGCCGTTGGCCCAATCCCCCCTGACTCTTCGCTGGCACTTGCACTTTCCTGCACCTGCAGCATGGAGGTGCGAGCGCTGGGGGGGAGGTCGAGGACGCGTTCCATGTAGAAGCGGTAGGCGCATTCTTCGAAGGCGCCTACCGCCGTGTAGGAGAGCGGCCGGTTGGGGACCGTGGGGGGACGGCGCTCGATCAGCGGCGCCGGCCCCCGGCCGAGATCGGAGGTGGCCTCTGGCTCCACGCGGCGTTCGATCAGCTCTGCCGCCCGCTCGGGCGAGGCGAGGTTGACCCGGACCGCGACCTGCGGGGCCGCGAAGCCCGCCTCCAGGCCGGGCCGCGGCTCGGGGGGCGGCACGACGAAGCTCGAGTCGCGCTCGCGATCGACGTCGAACGCGCTCGCGATTCGCTCGATCACGGGCGTCCGCAGGGTCGTGTCGGTCGCCGGCTCGGCGCGGATGACGCCGCTGAGCAGGAGCTGCTCGCGCGCCCGCGTCGCCGCGACGTGGAAGAGGCGCAGCTCCTCTTCAGCGTCGCGCCGCTGGCCCTCCTCGCGCAGCTCGCCGTATGCGTAGAGGTTGACCGACGCCGCCCCGAGCCGGCGCAGCTGCAGCCCCACCCGCGGCGGCTCCTCGCGCCCAAGCGCCAGCAACGGCGTGACCGAGCCGGCCAGCGGGCTGCGGGCGAGGTCGGGTACGGCGACCACGTCGAACTCGAGGCCCTTGGCGCTGTGCACGGTCATGATCCGTACGCCGTCGTGCCCCTCCAGCGCGGTCGCCGCCTGGGCGTCGGCGTCCGCTTCCGAGCGGGCTGCGAGGAAGTCGAGGAGGCCGCGCAGGTCGTGACCCTCGCGCGCCTCGAACTCCGCCGCGAGGCGCATCAGCTTGCGGATGTTGGCGAAGCGCGCCTCGCCGGAAGGACGCATCAGGACCGCCAGGTCGTAGCCGGTTACCGCGACGGAGGCGTCGATCAGCGCGGCCAACGGCAGGCGTGCCGCCCGTCGTCGCAGCTCCGCGAGCGTCTCCACGAAGCTCTCCAGCAGCGCCCGCTCCTCGGCCGGGATCCGCTCCAGCGCCTCCGCGCTCTCCAGCTCGGCTTCCTCGTGCCCGCCGATCCGCTCTAGCGCCGGCCAGACATGGCGCCGGCGACCGGCCGCGGCCCGCAGCAGCCAGAGCGTGTCCGGGGCGACGCCGCAGGCGGGCGAGGCGAGTGCGCCGAACAACGCCTGGTCGTCGAGTGGGTTGGCGATCGTCGCCAGCAGCGCGCATACGTCGGCAACCTGTTGCTGGGACCAGTAGCCGCGGCCGCCGACCACGTAGGGGCGCAGGCCAGCCCGCTCGAGCGAGTCTTCGTAGGCGTCGAGGTTGCTGAAGGCGCGCAGCAGAACGACCATCCGCCCGCGCTCGATGCCGCCGTCCACCAGCTCGCGCAGGCGCGCCGCCAGGAAGCGGGCCTCGGCCAGCGAGTGGGGGGCGGTGCGGGCGTCGATCGCCGGCTCGAGGTCGATGTCCTCCCGATCCCAGCCGTCCCGCCCCGTGAGCAGCAGCTCGACCGCCGGCTCCTCGTTCGCCGCCTCTGGCCCGGGCACCGTCCCCACCCGCAGCGGGCGGTAGGCGTCGCCCAGCAGCCGCTCGCCGATCGCGTTGACGGCGCCGATCAGCTCCGGCCGTGAGCGGAAGTTCCCGCTCAACTCCAGGGCGGCCGCATCGGGGTCCACGCCAACCGCCGTCCGCTGCTCGCGGAACACGTCGAGGTCGGCGTGGCGGAACCCGTAGATCGATTGCAGCTCGTCGCCGACTGCCAGCAGCCGGCAGCGCGGCCCGCGCAGCGCCTCGATCAGCCCCAGCTGCAGGCGATTGGTGTCCTGGAACTCGTCGACGAGGATGTGGGAAAAGCGCTCGCGGTAGGCGGCGCCCAGCTCGGTGCCCTCGAGCAGCCGCGCGGCGATGACCTGCAGGTCCTCGAAGTCGAGCCCGGCTCGCTGCGCCTTTGTCGCCTCGAAATAGGTGGAAAACAGCTCGAGCAGCGTGGCGACGTGGCGGTAGCCCTCGCCGCCCTCGCCTGCCTCCGCCGCACCGGCGACGGCGGCGTCGATCGCCACGCGATAGGCCGCCAGCGGCCTGGCCCTGCTGCCCGTACGCAACGCCGCAAGCGCGTCCAGGTCGGGCGGCTCGCCGGTCCCCGACGTCAGCACCTCGATCGCCTCTTCGAGCAGCGCCCGGGCCGAGTTCGTCGGCTTCAGCTCCTCGAGGGCCGCAGCGGCGGCCGCAGCGGCGTGGCGCATGGCGGCTTCTACGTCGGGCTGGGGTGGCTGCGGCAGCCGCGGTGCGGTGACCCCGCGGCTGCGCAGCTCGGCGTGCGCGCCGGCGACGATCGCCCGCAGGCCAGCGATCCCGAACGCCGCCACGGTTCGCTCGCGATCCTCCTCGCCCGCCGCGAGGAAGTCCTCGAGCGCCCGGTCGAAGGCCTCGGCCGCGATCCGGCTCGCCTCGGCTCTATCGAGCACGCGGAAGCCGGGATCGATCCCGGCGGCGACCGGGTGGCCAGCGAGCAGCCTGTTGCAAAAGCCGTGGATGGTCGTCACCCAGGCGGCGCCGATGCGGTCGAGCAGTTCCTGCGCGCGCTCAGAGCCGGCGTCGGCACGCGCCTGCAACTGGGCGCGGATCCGCTCGCGCAGCTCCGCCGCGGCGCGGTCGGTGAAGGTGAAGGCGAGCACCTCGTCGGGCGCGGTGTCCTCGTCGCAGACCAGCCTGCAGTAGCGGTCGACCATCGTGCCGGTCTTGCCAGTGCCGGCCCCGGCCTCGACGAGGACGCGGGCCTGTTCGGCGGCGATCGCCGCCTGCTGCTCGGGGGTGGCGGTGCGGGCGCTCACCCTTCCTCGCCTTCCTCTTCGCGCGGTTCGACCGGTGCGCGGTCGCGGCGGCAGATCGGCGCGAAGTCGCAGAAGGGGGGGCAGAGACCGTGGCCTCGCAGGCCCCGGCGCGGCCCGGGGTCGCGGCGGATGTCGCCGCGCCGCATCCGCGCCACGATCGCCCCGGCGCGGCGGCGGGCGTCGTCCAGCATCGCCTCGAAGCCCTCGCGGTCGACCACGTCGGTGCGCGAGAGCCCGTAGCCGTCCAGCTTGGCGAGCGCCTCGTCGAGCACGACGCCGCGCGGGCGCCGCGACGAGGTGCCGCGCAAGGGGTGATAGAGACCGGCAACCGGCTCCTCGCCCCACAGCTCCGCGACCGCGATCAGGTAGAGCTGCAGCTGCAGCTTTGCCTCCTCCTCGAGCTTCTCGCGGGCGGTGACCTGGCCGGAGAGCTTGTAGTCGATGACCAGTGCCCGCCCGCGGCCGTCGCGGTCGACACGGTCGACCGCCCCGTGCAGACCCCAGCCGTCGATCTCGAGAGAGGGACGCTCACCGCCCTCCTCATCGCCGAACCTGGCCTCCAGAAGCCAGGGTTGGAAGCTGCTCGGGCTACGGCTCGCCTCCTCGGCGAGGAAGCGCTCGAGCAGACCTTCGACGCGGCGCACGATTGCCCGCTCGGCCGGGTCGGCGCCCAGCTCGCGTGCGGTCGCCTCCTCGGCGAGCAGCTCGCGTCCGCGCTGGATCCATGAACGCAGCGAGGCCATCCCGGGCAGCGCCTCGCCGCCCGGCCGCTCCGCGTAGAGTCGCTCGAGCACGGCGTGCATCAGGCCGCCCTGGATCAGCGGGTCCGGGACCGGGTCGAGCGGCTGGGGGTCCAGCTCGTGCGCGACGAACCAGCGGTAGGAGCAGAGGTCGAAACCCTCCAACGTCGTGCCGCCGTAGGCGCGGACCGAGGCCAGCGACTCGATCACCGCCGGGTTGGCGAGCGGCCCGGGCGCCCTGGTCGCGGCCTCGACGGCGCGCGCCTTCGCAAGCCGCGTGGCGACCCGCTCGGCGGCTTCCGGGGGTGGGGCCGCCGCCGCGAGCAGGGCCGCGCCGCCGGCGCTCGGGCCGCGGACGGCGATTGCGCGCGCCAGCTCGTCCTCCGACGGTGCTTCCGCGACGCGGTGGGTGACCCGGGTCAGGTCGCGAACCCGGGTCAGGCCGGCCTCCAGGGCGGCGGCGCCGTCTTCGCCCGCCGCCGGCTGCAGCAGCCGCAGCACTTCGTCCAACAATGGCGAGCGTGCCTCCGCGGCGCCGTTCTCGTCGCTGTCGCGCCAGGAGAGGAAGAGGCTCCGCCGGGGTAAGGCCAGGCAGGCGTGGAACAGATAGTGCTCCTCGGTGTCGCTCTCGCGCCGCGGCTCGAGCTCCAACGTGGCCCGCTGCGCGTCGGAGAGGAAGGGATCGCCGCCGCGCTCGCGTCGTGGGAACTCGCCGTCCTGCAGCGAGCCGACGAAGACGTGATCGAAGCGGGCGGCTCGCAGTCGGTAGGGGCTGGCGATCCGCACCCTGCCCTCGACCGGGCCGCTCCAGACGCGCAGTCGCAGCTGGGCGATCGTCGGTCCCAGCTCCGCCGCTGCCGGGGCCAGGTCCTCCGGGTCGGCGAGGTCCGCCAGCGCGGCCGAGATCGCCGCCGCGGCACGCAGCTCGAGCCCCTCTCCGGGGCCGGGGCGCGGGCCGTCCTGCTCACTGCGCAGCGGCCGCGAGGCTATCGTCGCGGCCAGCCGACCCACGGCAGCGGCCAGGGCGGGCGGATCCCCCATCGCCTCGCGGATTCGGGCGACGTCGTACGGGAGCTGGTCGTGGCGCTCCTCCCACAGCTCCAGCGCCGCGGCGGCGCTGCGGATTCGGCGGCGCCGCATCGCCCGTTCGAACCAGTCGACCTGGCCCGCGGGCAGGCCGGAGGGCCCGCGCAGGTAGCGCAGCACGTCACCGGCGCTGCCCTCGCCGAGCACCGCGGCGAGCAGCGCCAGCATCGTTCCGCCGACCGCCGTCGAAGCGACCGGCAGCTCGGCCTCGAGCGCCGTCGCTACGCCGTAGGACTCGAGGACCGAGGCGATGAGCGGCCCGCGGCGGGCGGGGTCGCGCAGGACGATCGCGATCTCGTTCGGGTCGGCGCCGCCGGCGATCAGCCTTGCGACCTCGGCGCCGATCGACTCGGCCTCGCCCCGCGCGCCGGCGGAGCGCAGCACGACGAGGGAGCTGTCCGGCTCCCGCCGGCCGGGCGCGCGCGAGCCGTAGCCGCGCTCCAGGTGGAAGAGCAGGGGGGACGCGGTGTTGCCGGGGTCGGCGTGGGTCTCGATCTCCGCGGCCGGGCCCGTGGCGCGCAGCGCCTCCAGCAGCGAGGCGCGCGCGGCAAGCGCCGTGTTGCCCTCTTCGTAGGGGAGCGCCACCGTCACCTCGGAGGTCCGCGCCAGCAAGCCGATCAACTCCAGCTGATGGGCGGTCAGGTCGTCGAGGCCGTAGAGGAAGATCGGGCGGCACCAGAGGCCGCCGCTGTCGCGCAGCAGCTCGATCGCCTGGCGGGCGACGCCGTGTGCGTCCATCCGCCCGAGCGCGTCGCGGCGTGCGGCGTAGGCGGCGAAGAGCGTAGCGACGTCGCCGAGGTAGGCGGAGCCCTCGAGAGTCGCGGCGGCGGCCTCGACGTCAGCCGGCTCGCGTCCGGCCGCCTGCAGCTCGTCGAGCAGTCGCTCGAAGGCCGCGGCGAAGCCAGGACGCGCCGTCGAGCGTCGCAGCGGGCCGAGGCGGTTGCGACGATCGGCGACCGCCAGCGACACGACCCGCAGCCGCTGCGCCGGGCTGAGGACTTCCGGCGGCGGCGATCCGGCGGCGACGACGACCTCGCGAAAGAGGCCCCCGAGGGTCATCGTCGTGCCCCCTAGCGCAGCACCCCCCTCGCAGAGCTCGCGCTCGAAGGAGTAGACGTCGTCGACGGTGGGCACGACGAGGACCGGGTCGCGGTCCAGGGCAGCGCTGAAGCGCCGGCGAATCAGGCCGGCGCGGCCGGAGTTCGGCGGTCCGTGGACGAGGTTCAGCGGCATTGTGGGGAGCGATCCAGCATAGGTCGGCGTCCGGCGTGGCCGGAGGCGCCGCGTGCCTCTTTGCGAAGCCGCAAATCCGGTGATTCCGGCTCCGGCTTTGCCGTCTTCCGCCCCGTCTAGATTGAGGCGTGCGAATGGCCCTCTGCTTCGTAGACCCTGCCGACGCGATCCGTGCGATCTCCGACTCGATCGGCCGCGAGGCGCGCCGCCAGCTGCTCGGCGAGGCGGTCCGCGCCTGGGTCGACGAGATCCCCGACGAAGAGCTCGAGGTCCACTACGCGAAAGCGCTGTCCGAGCTCGACGAGCACGACCTCTCGATGCTCGCCGCTTGGCACGGCTCGCTCGAGATCGGCCACCCGGTTCCCAACCGCGACTTCCTGATGGGCGCCTTCGGCTCGCTCGGCGAGAACCGCCGCGAGGCGCTCAAGCTCGCCGCCGGCTTCCGCGGCGAGGAGGCGGTCGACGCCGGTCTCACCGAGGACGACGCCCTCGAACTCGTCCTCGAGATGCTCTCCCAGCCGCGCCTGATGGAGCTCGCCGTAGAGGCCGTTGAGCTCTACGTCTGGGACCGCGCCGGCTCGGAGAACTGAGCGTCCCGACCGGCACTTGTGGTTAGTTCTGCTTCTTCTTCGAAGCATCCCCATCCCAGGATCTTGCTTGTGGACATGGGCGAGAAAGAGGCTGACACGCTTTCCGAGGCGGGCTATCGCGTGGAGCGCGGGACCTTCGGACCCGTGATCACGGTCGGGCAGCAGCCAAATTACCTACCTCTTCCCTTAACGGGGGAGTTGCCGAATTATCGGGAGCAAGAGATAGTCGTTGTGGATTGCACGCCGCCAAGCCCAAGTGGGCAGGACCCAGGAGATCCATCACCCGGTCAGAAGTGGCTTTGGCAGCATGCGGGCCAGGGATTTCTCGACCCCCGTCCCTGGGCAATGATCAAGTACCGGGAAGGCCTAGATCGAATTTACAGCCACGGGGGTGTGATGGTTTGCTTCACCGCTCCTAAGTTTGTTCATGACTTCTCCTTCGTCGAAACTGAATGGGAAGCTATCCATCATCAGGGAGAAGAGCGGCTGACGACTTGGGATTTTCTTAGCTTGTTTGCGCAGGTCGAGGTCATTGAAGACAGGGGTGAGGAGATTACTGCTGAGCCTCTTACTGAGAGGCTTCCAGGATTTAAGAGTGCTCTAGAGACAGCATCGTTCACTGCCGCCATGGAGCCTTCCTATCAGCTTGACGACCGCTGGGTTCCTCTGGCAAAGAATAAGTACGGACAAACGGTTGCAGCGCTTGTGGTGCCTGAGAAGGATACGAAACAGGGCGTGATGTTTTTGCTGCCTCGGATTGCTGGGCGGGCGCAATTTCTCAGACGGCTCATAGACGAGACCCTTCCTCAATTCGCCCCTGATCTCTTTCCTCATATCAGGCAGGGGGAGTGGACCAACCAGCCGCCTTACGAGTTGCCGGGGGTGGCCGAGGTATGTGCCGAAATCGAGCAGGTAGAAGACGAAGCCAAGGGCAAGGTCGCGGCGCTGGAGGCGAAGATTGACAAGCGTCGCGAAGAGCACGGCTTTCTTCATGGCCTCCTGACGCAGGATGACGATGATCTGGTTGCCGCTGTCAAGCAGACGCTTGAACTACTCGGGTTCACGGACGTGCGGGATGTGGACGAAGAAGCAGAGGACAAGAAGTCGCTGCGCGAGGACCTGCAAATTTGGGATAGGGAGCCTGTGTTGATTGCCGAGGTCAAAGGGATCGGCGGACTACCGCGAGAGGCCGATGCACTACAGGTCACGAAGTACATAGCTCCGCGCATGAAAGAGTGGAAGCGGTCAGCGCAGGGTTTGACGATCATTAACCATCAGCTGCAGGTCGAAGGGCTCAAGCGCCAACGTGAGAATGTCTTTCAAAAGGATGTCGTCACTAACGCCGAGGAGCACGAATTCGGCTTACTGACCACCTGGAATCTCTTCCGCCTTGCCCGGTCCTACCTCCGTTACGGCTGGCGGCCTGAGCAGGTTGCGGACCTGTTCTATCGCCACGGTCTGATCGAGCCGCTACCGACGCACTATGAGCCAGTCGGTACCGTTAATCAATTCTTCGAGCAGGCAGCAGCGCTAACCGTAGACCTTAGTGCCGAGGTCAAAGTCGGGGATACCCTGGCGTATGAGCTTCCAATTGAGTTCGAGCAGGAGGAGGTTCAGTCGCTTCGGCGCAATGATGAGTCAGTGGAGAGTGCGGGGCCGGGAGTCGAGGTCGGAATCAAGACCGCATTGAGCAAAGACCAGGCTCGCAAGGGCGTCAGGGTCTTCAGGGTAGCCAGCACATGATGCAGCCCTGCGCAGAGGGCGACGCAGCAGCTTGTCGCGTCGAGATCTACAGAAGCGCCGCGCGGATCTCGGGGATCGCCTGGTCGTTGTCCTGGAAGTGAACGGCGGCGATGCCGGCTTTTTCCGCGCCTTCGCAGTTGACCTGGACGTCGTCGACGAAGAGGCATGACTCCGCGGCCATGTCGACGCGCTCGAGGGTCAGGGCATAGATCTTCGATTCGGGCTTGCGGCAGCCGACGAAGCCGGAGTCGACGACGGTCTCGAAGATCTCGTCGACGGGCAGCATCGAGCGCCACAGCGGCTCCCACTCGCGCACGTTGTTGGTCAGCATCGCCATCCGGTAGCCGCTTGCCTTCAACTCGCGCATCAGCTCGATCATCAGCGGGTTGGGCTCGAGCGCCTCGAAGTAGATCTCTTTGAAGCGGTGCATCTCCGGGCGGTGGCCGAGCAGTGGTTCGAGGCTGTCGGTGAGCTGCGCGAGGAAGGCGTCCTCGCTGATCTCGCCGCGCTCCATCTGGAACAGCGGGTTCTCGCCGTTGGCCTCGGTCGCCCCTTGCATCGCCCTGCCAAGCACCTCGGTGGTGATCCCGGTCTGGTCCTGGAAGGCCATGAACGACTGGATCAGCGGCGTCGTCAGCACGCCGCCGAAGTCGCAGATGACCGCCTCGATCTTCCGGTCGCCTTCAGCCATCGCCGCGCACGATCTCGTAGTGGCCGAGTCCGTCGCGACCCTCGAGCGACCAGCGGAAGAAGGCGACGTCTGCACGGAGACCGTCGCGGTCGAGCCGAGCGGCGCTGATCAGCGTGCCAGCCCCGCGCAGCGGCTGCCCCTCCTCGTCGTCGAGCCACAGCTCCAGCGTCGCCCGCCGCGGCACGCCGTCCTCGCCGTACTCCGTAGACAGCAGTGCCTCGGAGGCCTCGGCAGGAGCGCCGTCGGGCCCGCAGAGAACCGCGGCAACGACCTCGTCGCCGTGACCAGAGGCGCCCGGCGGCCTCACAGCGCTCAGCGCCAGCAGCCCGCCGTCGGAGAAGACGATGCCGATCGACCGTCGTTCGATCTGTGCCGATTTCCCGTTCATCTGGCGCCGCAGCCTATTGTCCCGAGCGGAAATTGAAGCCAGTCACGATTCGCACCGCCGATCCGAAGCGCGACGCCGCCGCTTGCGTGGCGATCTACAGGCCATACGTCGAGAAGGGCGCCACCGCATTCGAGGAGGAGCTTCCCGAGCCGAGCCAGTTCGGCGAGCGGATTGCACGGACCCTGGAGTCCCATCCCTGGTTGGTCGTCGAGCGCGACGATGCGGTGGTCGGTTACTCCTACGCCTGTCCACACCGCTATCGGCCCGCCTACCGCTGGGCTGTCGAGTCGTCCGTGTACGTAGCGGTGGAGGAGCAGGGCAAGGGCTACGGTCGAGCGGTCTACGCCGAGCTGTTCGAGCGGTTGCGGGAGCAGCGTTTCCACATTGCCTGCGCCGGCATCACCCTGCCCAACGACGCGAGCGTCGCCCTGCACGAGGGCCTCGGCTTTGTGCCGGTGGGCGTCTACCGACGAATCGGCTGGAAGGCTGGCGCCTGGCGGGACGTGGGCTGGTGGGAGCTCGAGCTGCTGGCACCGGGAGATGCCCCACCGCCCGAGCCGCTTCCACCCCGGTCCAGGGCCGGCTACGATCTAGCGATGGCTGAGAACCAGACCGAAGCGCTCACCGAGGATGACGTGCTGGAGGCACTCGAGGAGGTCATCGATCCCGAGCTGGGGCTCGACTTCGTCTCGCTCGGCCTCGTCTACGACGTCGAGATCGAGGCCGAGGACGTCTATGTCACTTTCACCCTGACGACCCCAGCCTGCCCGATCGGCCCTCAGGTCTCCGAGCAGATGAAGGAGTTCGTCGGCGATCTACCCGGCGTCTCCGCGGTCCACCCAAAGATGGTCTTCGACCCACCGTGGTCCCCCGAGATGATGACCGAGGACGCTAAGTTCGCACTTGGCTTCTAGGCAGGGATTGCGGGGTCAGAGGGGGTCAATCGGGGTCAGTTTTGTCCCCATCCCGTCCCCACGGCTGTCCCCACGGAATCGGGCGCCAGGTGAGGTGACCGCAGTAAGTTGATCTGCGAGTCGCATCGAGAATCAGGTTTTGCCCCGGATTCCAGGGTGTTCTGGCGCAGACTGACCTCAGCTCGCATCCACTAGCAAAGCAAGCGGCGGCAATTTCGCTGTTTTTTGGCTATTTGGGACTCGCGGAGTGCGCGAATCGGAACAACTTTTCTATCCGCCGTGGCGGGGATTATCGGGGGACCGCGGATTCAGCGGTAGACATAGCCCCCATCGCTGGTCGGGGGCGCCCTATAACAATTAACGCCAATTAGGAGGGCGAAATGCCCGTTGTCCGTCACGAAGCGGGAGCACCCGTTCCCGCAGACGGCACGTATGCCCTCGTGGGACACTACGGCGAAGCGACAGGCTTTGCTGTTCAGTGTCGAAAGGGCGAGCGGCTGCCATTGGCGATTGTTTCCGAGGAAGTGGAGCCTCCGCTCTGGTTTGTCCAGGTCGGAGAGGAAGCCTCGAATCGCTTGGTGGCTTAGCAGTACCCGGCTCACGGTTTCCCAGTCCGACCTGGGAGCCGTGGGCCACTTTCCTGGTTCTACCAAGCGCCAGCAACGGGCTTTGCCCCGGCAGGCACAGAGCGTTCTCGGAGAGCGTGGATAGACCCATGCTGTTGTCCCGGCGTGGGGCTTCCGGGTTGCACGACAACGGAAGAATGACCGTCGCATCGGATGGAAATGACTCGAAATGGGTCAGACTGAATCGAAATGGGTCGTTTTGACTAGAAAGGGGAAGAAACGGATAGCTCCCTCTCATCGTCGACCTGGCGTTTGCCAGGAGGCGTGCAGACGGCTTCAGTCCCCCGACCTACTTAGATAGGCGTCCAACATCGCTCGCGCTTCAATCTCGCTACCGGGCATCAGGTGCCCGTAGCGGTCGAGCGTGATCGTGATCGTCGCGTGGCCGAGGTAGGTGCTCAGGGTCTTGGGATTCAGTCCGGCGGCGATGCCGATGCTGGCGTAGGTATGACGGCCCTCGTGGAAGCCGAGCGGTTTGAGGTTCGCCTTCTTCCAGCGCGCGTGAGTACGGCGGCGCAGGATTCCGGCGTCGGTCGGCCACTCAGGGTTGTTGGAACTCGGAAAGAGCAGTCCATCCCTTGGGTGATCGAGCAGGACGAAATGGTCGGCCAAGAGTGCGGCCAGCTTGTCGATGATCGGCACGCTGCGCGGCTTTCGAGACTTCGTGGCGATGAATCGCTTGGTCCCGCGATCCCAGCTCCGCTGAACGTGAATCCAGCCGCCGTCGAGATCGACGGCGGCAACGTCGAGCGCAAGCAGCTCGCCGAGTCGTAGACCGGCGTAGACGGCGAGGCCAAGCGTTGCCCGGTCTTTGGGGCGCATCGCTGCGATCAGCTCCTTCGCTTCGGCAGGGGAGGCAATTCGGTCCCGCGCCTTCTGCCCTGCCGGAAGTCGAAGTCCGTTGCAGGGATTCACATGGATCCACCCGCGCAATTCCGCGAAGCCGATCAAGGCCCGCAGCGCGGCGACGATGTTCCTGATCGTGGACGGCGATCTCTCCGGCGTCGTCAACCCATCGACCCAGCGTTGAAGTTCGGGGCGCTGTAGACGACTGATCCGCTTCGACCCCAGCTCCGGCACGGCGTACTTGGTCAGATCGCGCTCGTATCCCTGGATGGTGCTCGGCTTGTAGACGTGTCCGCCCCTCTGCCGGAACGTGTCCGACTTCATGTCCGTGATGAATTGCCCTGCGGCCTCGGCGACGGTCGGCCCGGCAGCGGCCGAGAGGGTGCCAGCCTGCAGACGGGCTTGGGCATCCACCCGCCAGGACCGCGCCTCGGCCAACGATCCGGTCCACGGCCCCCGCAGGTGCCTGTCCGCGATCTTGTCGCTGACCGTCCCCCTGTATCGCTTCTGACCCTTCGCGTCGGTTCGGACTTCGATCCCTTGAAGGGCCGGACTACGCTTCTTGCTGCTCATGGAGCTTCCTCTCTATGGGCCATGCCCCCGGCCGGTGCTACGGCGCGGGGGCGCTTTATTGTCTGCGTCATTCTAGACGCTGGTCCGACCGCTCCAGCCAGCGTGGCGTTGCTTTCGAGCCATCTCTCAATCTCTTGCACGGGGATGATCCGCAGGCTTCCGCGACGGACGATCCGAAGCTCTGGCTGGACGTGGCGCTTGAACGACGACTCGCTCATGCCAACCGTTGCGGCGGCCTCCTCGACCGTTAAGCCGAGGCGAGGGGGTGAAGGGCGGTTTGGCATCTCTGTTCCGGTTGTCCACCAAGGAAGTCGTTTGCATCGGCCGTTTGCATCGGGTGCGTCCGAAAAATTCCGCGAACGCCCCCGGGAAATTCGCGGCGGTCCTGCGACGCCGGGGTCGAGGACCGCCACAGACCCCCACAGCCAGCCAAACCGCAAACCAAGATCAGCCAGCCAGCCAAGAGCCACAAGAAAGGCAAGCCAACAGCAAGAAGCCAGGCATTCATGGCAGCGATCCAGCCATGAGAAAGCCACCCAGGCCGAAGCCCCAACAGCCAACAGCAACCACCCTCAAGCCACCCAGGCCGAAGCCCCAACAGCCAACAGCAACCACCCTCACGCCCTATCACTTTGTTAAGAGATCGGTGCATTGAGCGCTCTCCACGGACATACCCCGTGGATGCTCTCAATCGGAAAGCTCGGCAAAGGACAAGAGCGCTACTACCTCGACAAGGTCGCCGAAGGCGCTGAGGACTACTACTCCGGCGAGGGCGAGGTCGCCGGGGAATGGCTCGGCGATGCGGCCGAGGATCTTGGCCTGTCGGGCGAGGTCGAGGCCGCGCAGCTCGAAGCGATGTTGACCGGCCGCAATCCCGTCGATGGGGAGCCACTGGTCGGGATGCGCGGCGTCCCTTCCAACGGCTCGGTCCCCGGCTTCGATCTCACCTTCTCGGCTCCCAAGTCCGTCTCCCTGCTCTGGAGCCTGGGCGGGCCCGTCGCCGCCCTCGAAGTCAAAGCCGCCCACCGCGAAGCAGTAGGAGCCGCCCTCGGCTACATGCAGCGCGAGGCTTGCTGGACCCGGCGCGGGGCCGGAGGCTCGGAGTTCGTCCAGGGCAACGGCTACCTGGCGGCGGGCTACGCCCACCGCTCCTCGCGCGCAGGCGATCCGCAGCTGCACACCCACGTCCTCGTCGCCAACGCGACGAAGGGGCCGGACGGCCGCTGGACCCGCCTCTACCACCCGGCGATCTACGACCACGCCAAGACCGCCAGCTACATCTACGAGGCCCACCTTCGCCACGAGCTGAGCCGCCGCCTCGGCGTCGAGTGGCAGCCGACCCGCAAAGGCATCGCCGAGATCGCGGGCTTCGCCGATGAGCACCTACGGGCTTTCTCGACCCGCCGCCAACAGATACTCGAGGCGGCGGGCGCCGACGCCTCGGCGCGCTCGATGCAGGTCGCCGCGCTCGCCACCCGCCAGCCGAAGGAGCGCGACGTCGGCCACGGCGAGCTGCTGGCACGGTGGCGATCGAGGGCGCAGGAGATCGGCTTGGACCGGGAGACGATTGCGCGCACCTTCGACCCCGAGGCTAGCCTTGTAGGGCACCGAGCGCCCCCAGAGGCCCGCACGCTCGCCACCTCCCAGGTAGAGCGTGCGGTCACGGCGGCGGCGTCCCACTTCGACCGCCGCGAGGCGATCCAAGCCGTCGCCGACTCGTTGCCCGAGGGTGCGCCGGGAGCCGAGGTCGAGCGGCTGGCCGATGCCTTCCTTGCGTCCGACTCCGTGATCCAGATTTCGGAGGGCGCGAAAGGCCCCCGCTACACGACCCGCCGCATTTGGGAGCTTGAGCGCGAAGCGCTGGCCGCGGCCGAGCGAATGCGGGCGCAGGGACCGGACCCGGCAGGCGAGCTGATCGCAGCCCGCGTGATCCACGCTCGCCCGACCTTGAAGGCCGATCAGCGCGAGATGATCCGTCGGCTGCTGACGAGCCCCAAGGGAGTCGCCGTGGTGATCGGCGAGGCGGGCAGCGGCAAGACCTTCGCCAGCGTCGCCGCAGCCGAGGGTTGGGCGCAGGCCGGGATCGAGCTACGGGCCGCAGGGCCGACCTGGCGGGCTGCGAACGTGATGCGAGCCGAGGGTTTGCCCGCATCGAGCATCGCAAGCCTGCTCTTGAAGCTCGACCGCGCCGAGCACGAAGGCGGGGAGGGCTTGCCGCACGAGTCGGTCCTCTTGATCGACGAGGCCGGGATGGTGGACTCGGCCACCCTGGCGCGGCTCATCTCCCATGCCGAGCGTGCGCAGGCGAAGCTCGTCCTCCTCGGCGATCCCGAGCAGCTAGGCGAGATCGAGGCGGGCGGCCTGTTCCGGGCGCTGGCCGAGCGCATCGATCCGATCCACCTTGACGAGGTGATCCGCCACCGCCACGACCTCGACCGAGACGCCACGAAGCGAATACGCGAGGGCGAGGGCCGAGAGGCGCTTGCCCTCTACCAGTCGCAAGAGAGGGTCACGGTCGCCCCGAACGCCGAGGAGCGCCGCGAGGCGATGGTGCGCGACTGGCACGAGGCATTCGAGCGCGGTGAGGACGCCGTGATGGTCGCCAAGCAGAACGCCGAGGTTAGGAAGCTGAATGAGATCGCGCGAGAGGTCCGCCGCCAGGCCGGGCAGCTCGGAGCTCAGGAGATCGAGGTCGGCGAGGCGAGCTTCGCCGCCGGCGATCTCGTCATCACCCGCGTCAATGACCCTCGCGCCGAAATCTTCAACCGCGAGCGCTGGCGGATTGCCGAGGTCGACGCGGCCGAGCGGCGCATGACCCTCGAAGGCATCGACCAGGCCAAGGCGGTCGAGATCGGAGCCGACTACCTGGCGCGGACCAACCCGCATTCAGAGGCCCCGGCACTCGAACACGCCTACGCCGTGACGACCTACTCGGCGCAGGGCACGACCGTAGACCGGGCATTCGTCGCGGCCGATCCCTCGATGGACAAGCAGGAGCTCTACGTCGCCGCTTCGCGCAGCCGTGAGGAGACCTTCATCTACGCGACCCCGGAGATTCAGAGCCACCGCGAGGAGATCGCGCCGATGCCCGACCGCGGCGGCGATGCCCTGCCCCACATCGCCGCTGCCGCCGAGCGCGACCGCGCGCAGCTCGCAGCGCACGACGCGGCGCTGCGCTCGCAGTTTTCCGGCCTTCCCACCGAGGAGTTGGTTGGGAGGAGCGAGGAGCTGCGCGCGGTCGCCAGCAGAGAAGCCGCCGCCGAGCGGCAGCTCCGAGACGTGCAGGAGCGGATCGAGCGGGCCGAGCGCCAGGTCGAGCGCTACGACGGGCAGCGAGAGTGGGCGCAGGAATTGAAGCGCAGCTTCCGCAAGGACGAGCTGGCGCGGATCGACCGCGACGAAGCTAGGTCGCAAGCACGGCTCACCGGCCTTGAGGCCGAGGCTCGCGAGCTGCCCGTCACCTCGGGTTCCGCCCGGCGCGAGTTGGCCGTCGCGGATCGGGTCCTCGCCGAGCGGCGCGAGATTGCGGTCACCGCCGCCCGCATATCCCCGCCCCCCTACATCACGAAGGAGCTTGGAGAGAGGCCCGCCGATCCGAACAAGCGCTGGCATTGGGACCGCGGCGTCGCCGACATCGAGCACTACCGCCAGCGGTACGGCGTTAAGGACCGCAGCAGTGCCTTTGGCCCGGAGTCAAAGCGCTCTACCGAGCGCGCCCGTCAAGAGCAGGCCCGGCGGCAACTCATGGAGACCCAGCGTGTCCTCGGTCTTGGGCAACACAAGGCGAAGGCACGCGCTCTCGGACGCGGGCTTGGACTCTTCCGATAGCGCCAGCACCCCGACCTATCGGCGATTGAAGCGCCGCGCCGGGCGGCCGTCAACCCCCTTCGGGGGTCGGGCGCAAGCGCCCTTGACCGCCGACCGTCGCGACGCTGTTTGGCAGGTAGGTCGGGGTAGGCTGAGTCGATGGGATTTACGCGGATCACGGTGCGCCCCGATCAGATGGGCGGAACCCCATGTGTACGCAGTCTGCGAATCCCGGTAGCGGTCGTGGTCGGCATGGTCGCCGACGGGATGAGCGAGCCCGAGATCACTGCCGCCTACCCAGACCTTGAGACTGAGGACGTTCGCGAGGCAATTCGTTACGCCGCCGAGGCAGTGCGTGAGCGTGAATTGCCGCTGGTCGCCTCCGGGTGAAGTTACGCAGCGTTAACCCTTGTGCTACACAGCGTAACTTTTGTGCTACGGTTGCTGACGATATGGCTCTACAAACCAAGATCGACGCGACCTACCACGACAGGCGACTTGAGCGACGACTCAAGGAGGATCCGGAGTTTCGCGCGGAGTTCGAGCGGCAGCGTCGTGAGATCGCCCAGATCGATTTGGTCGTCCGTCAGCTCGATGAGCTGCGTGAGAAGGCGGGCATGTCAAAGGCCGAGCTTGCCCGCTCCATCGGGAAGGAGCCGTCCAGCATCCGGCGGTTCTTCACCGCCGATGTCAACCCCGAGCTGAAGACCGTGGCCGCCGTCGCGGATGCGCTTGGGGCCGAGATCAGGGTGATAGCGAGCAAGAAGCAGACCCGGCGCAGTAGGGCTGCTGTCGCATAGGCAACGAAGCGTCGAGCCGCCGCAGGCACGTCTAGCCTGCGCTGGATGGCGTGGGGAATTGTCTACTTCAAGGCGAAGGATGGCCGGGTGCTGGTCGAGGACTTTCTGGACGGCTGTCCGGCGAAGATCGAGGCCCGGTTCTACGCCGTTCTGGAGGCAGTACGAGACGCACCTCCTCCGCAGTTCAGCGGCGGCGGCTACTGGGAGGCGATGCACGGTGACATGGGCGGGTTCCACGAGATCCGTCTCACCGGCTCTGGCCGCCGCCAGTATCGGCTCTTCTGCATCCTCGACAATGCCGATCCAGACGGATTGCGGAAACGCGGTTTTGACCGACCCCAGATCGCGGTCGTTGCTGGCATGGTCAAGGACTCGGGCAAGAAATTCTCTGATCGCGATTACGCCAAGGTCAGGGCGTTGGGCGATCAATATCTCAAGGAGCTCCCCCGGTCGATTGCTTCTTGACTCCTCGGGCCCCCGAGTGTCGTGGTTCTCGGTCTTCGGCTCGCGCTTCGGCGCGCTGCTCTGCGATCAACTCCTCAGAGATATTGCGGCCCGGTGCCAGGTCCGCGAACAGGCCGCGCATACGCTTCGCGGCCTGCCGACGTCGTTCTACTTCTGAGCGGGCGGGTTTGGTCGCGTGGGCCATGCCTTCACGGTATCGACCGCCAGAGAAGCCACGGGCTCCCTGGGAATAGTCTGCACCGGATGGCGAACGATCCGACACGGAATGCTCGCGCCGCCGTGAAGCGCGCGCAGTCGAAGTTCGAGCGAACCGGCAGCCAGCACGAGGAAGCCCGCGAAGCACGGCGCGAGAGTTTCGAGTTGGCGCGGAAAGCCGGTCTGACGCTTCGCGAGATAGGTGAAGCGGCCGACTTGCATCTCACGCGAGTCAAAGAAATTCTCGACAAAGATTAGGGGAGCCCCCTAAAAACTGTTAACCTCGGCGGGAGTCCAACGATAAGCGGCTCCCGGCGGCGGTTGGACGCCAACCGGGAGCCTGACCACAAGGAGGGATTAGCTCCTCATGGCTGAGATAAACCCTACGGATGGCAGGCGGGCCGTGCCGCTCGATCTGCGTCCTTCACAAGTCACGATCCTCAGCGACCTTCTGGCCGACTGGCTGGAGGACGTTCGACGCGACCTGGCCCACCCCGAGAAGATGAGGTGTCCCGATGCGGCCAGCCGGGACGCAGAGGCGCTTGATCGGCTGCGGTCGGGGGTGGCGGATGGCCGGGTCCTCGTCCCCGACGAGACGGCGCGAGCGGTTATGGAGGTGGCGGCGCTGGCCTATGACGAGGCGAGCGAGTACGCGGAGATCGTCGCCAACCACGATGCCCTGCACGGCTTGCTCGCAGCGCTCAGCGTGGAGGCGGCGTGATGTGGCGGAGCGGCGGCGGCGCATGGCGTCGTCGCCTGCGCCGCGCACCGTCGCTCAGCGCTATGACTGACGAGGAATTGCAGCGCGTCGTCCTCGACGTGATCCTGCGCGAATACCCGGTGCTGCTGACCTATCCGGCCATTGCCTGCGAGCTGTTCGAGAACCCCGACGACCTCATGGGAGGCATGGCGCTTGCGCGGGCCGTCCGCGATCTCGTCGTGGCTGGGCTGCTGCATAGCAACGGCTTCCTCGTCTTGCCGAGCCGCTCAGCGCTTCACATCAAGCGCCTGAGCGGGCGGGACGGCTGGTCTGCCTGGTGCTGACAGGGGCTTTTCGGGGGTCGGGGCTTTCGCAGGGACTCGGGCGGGCCTCCCTACGGGGGCTGGGCACAAGGTCCGTCCGGGTGCCTCGGCCCCCGAGAAGCCGCTGTCAGTCTGATCTGGGATTGGTCGGTGCCAAAGTGCTGCCCGCTTCGGCCGCTACGGTGATCCGATGGACTACTTGTCCCTGACCGATCTGTTTCTGGTCGGGCTGGTCTTTGACGTTACCGGCGCTTACGTTCTTGCCAGAGGGCTGCTTATCAGTCCCCAGATGGTCCGTGAACTCATGGCAACCCATCAATTTGGCGGCGAAGCCATTCCTGGCGTCGAAGAATCCCATTTCCAAAATCGCATCGACGCCGAAATCGGAGTGGCCTATATCGGCCTGGGATTCGTACTCCAGGTCGCGGGCTACGTCTTAGAGTTGGGCGACGTTGGTGGCGCGACTGGAACGACTCGCTTGCTCGTCGGCGTTGGGCTTGCCCTTGCAACCCTCGTCGTGGCGCTGATTGGCTGGAAGGCTCTCTGTCCCATCCGGCTTCGGCGGCTGGAGGATCGTGTAGTCCGACCAGAGGAACGTCTGGTCGTCCACGACGATTAAGACTGGTCGGACCGGCGTCGAGGGTATCCCTGGGATCGTGCCCTGCTACGGTCGCCGCATGGCCGAGATAGCCCTTTCCCGTGCACAGATCCGAGCCATTGCGAACGTGGCTAGCGACTACGACAAAGGACACATCGAACTCCAGAGTCCGCCTGAAGGGGATCTGTTCGACCAGACCTATGTCGAAGTTAAGGTTTTTGACCCGGAGAACAAGCTGGTTGACCAGGAGGTTTTCACCTATGCCGGAGTTCGCCCGAGGGCTGAGGCGATCCCTCCGGAGTGGGGCGCGAGCGAGGATTAAGTTCCTTGTAGCGGGGTCCCGTCCCCCCCGCTGTCCCCACGGACATCAGAAGTGGCCGATTTGCAGGGCGGTTGCGTCCTGCCTTCCGCGTGATGATGTCCGAGGACGCCAAGTTCGCGCTGGGGTTTTAAGCAGGGACACCTCGGCTCAAGCGACCGCTCCAGGGCCTCACGCAAGGCGAGTTCTACTCTGCCCATCTCACAATCCGGGGTAGGCCACCCAATGAGCTACTGCCGATTGTGACTTGCGCACCTGGGATCGTCGCCGGCTCGGCCAGCGAAAACGATCCCTGTGAAATCGCCTGGGGGTTGAAGGGAAGGGCAGGCATGAGCGTGCAGTGGGTCGATGCGTTGAAACCCTCCCAGTATTGGAGGGTCCCGAGCTCTTCAGTGGCGTGCAGACAAAACAACTAGGTCTGCACAAAAGCCGGAAATTGGGAAGGACGCTCTTGTGAATTTGTGTAAACAGGGACGTTTTTTGTTGACAAGAGCTTACGGGAACAGATAGAAGGCTTCCTACCGCATTGGCTGAGTATTTGTCAGTCCGCTGGTTTTATCTTGATTCCGTGACCGGGGGGAGCGATGCTCGAAGTTGGGATGCTGTGCCAAGGCCATGATGGGCATCGGCGAGCACCGAAATTCGGATGCGTGCACGCATTGGCGGTTCTCGCTCTCCTGCTAGTCGGTGGATCGGTGATGCCGACCTCGACGCTGGCATCGCCTCCCGGTAACGCCTTCCGTTTCTTCCACGATGCCGATGGCCGGCTAAAGGCGGCGATCGACCCCGAAGGCGACACTGCCGTGTACGGCTGGGATGCCGCCGGGAACCTCCTCTCGATCTCCCGCCACGCCTCCTCGAAACTGTCCGTCATCCAGATGCGCCCCGCGAAGGGGGACGTCGGGGCGACGGTCATGATCGAAGGGACGGGGTTCTCGGCGATCCCGGCATCGAACACGGTCAAATTCAACGGCACCGCAGCGACGGTAAGCGCTGCGACTTCGACTTCGCTGACCACCAAAGTCCCCGTCGGCGCCACCACCGGATCGGTGACTGTCTCAACGGCCGAAGAAGGCCCGGTTGCGAGCCCCGAAAGCTTCACGGTCGCCGAATCCTCGGCTCCGCATATCTCCACGCTTTCATCGAGCGTGGCAGTCGCTGAAGAAGAAATCACGGCCTCGGGCTCGAACTTCGAGCCGATGATCGCCGGCAACTCCCTCACGCTAAGCCTGGCCAGGCCGGAAATGACCTCGGCTTCCGCGAGCGCGATCAAATTCAAGGTCCCGACCGGGACGCTCGGCGGCCGTGTTTCGGTTGCAACCCCGGAAGGGTCGAGCGCCGGCCCAGACCTCTACATCCCGCCCAATGGTCTCGCGACTTCGAAAGTCGGCTCTACGGCCCGATTCTCGCTGGACGAAACGAAATCCGTCTCCTTTGCCGGGTCGGAAAAAGTGACCCTTGTGCTCTTCGACGGCACTGCGGGGCAGCGGGTATCGCTAAAGCTCTCCGAAAGCACGCTCAGCAGTGGCGTCGCCTCGCTATTCAGCCCGGTCGGCGACGAAGTACAAGGCGCGTCCTTCACGAGCTCCGGCGGCGGGCTCGTCGGGCCGGTGACGCTACCGACGACCGGCACCTACACCGTGCTTCTGTCCCCATCGGTCGCCGGGAGCGGATCGGTGAAACTGAGCACCTACAGCTTCGAAGACATCACCGGCTCGATCTCCCCGCCGGCCACCGCCGAAGGCACTCAGAAATCGGTTTCGATCGCGACGCCGGGCCAGGAAGCGCGCTACTCGGTGGCCGGTACCGCCGGGGAGGTCGTCTCGCTGAAAACGTCGAGCTCGGCGATGAGCGGCGAATACAGCCTCGAATGGCTCGACCCAGAAGGCAAAGTGCTGAAAAGCTGGTCCTCGGGCGGCAGCGAAAACGGCTTCAAGGGCGTTGTGTCCTTCCCCGCGACCGGCACCTATACCCTCGCCGTCAACCCGAAATCCTGGCACACGGGCTCGGTCACGCTGACGGCTTGGGACGCCAGCTCTGCAACGGCTTCGCTGACGCCTTCGGCATCCGGGGACTCGAAAACGATGACGATCTCCGTGCCCGGCCAGGCAGCCCTCGTCACCTTCTCGGGCACGGCCGGGCAGCGGCTCTCCGCCGTGCTCTCGGAAATCACCCTTTCCGGCGGCTGGACCTCGCTCAAGCGCCCGACCGGCAAAGAGCTCGAAGAAGGGCCGATCTCGAAAGGGGCCAGCAAGATGTACGGGCCGCTGACGCTGCCAGAAACCGGCACCTACACGATCACGATCGTCGGCTCGGGCGAAAACACCGGCAGCGTCAAAGTTACGGGCTACGCCTTCGAAGACGTAACCGGCTCGATCTCCCCGCCGGCCACCGCCGAAGGCACTCAGAAATCGGTTTCGATCGCGACGCCGGGCCAGGAAGCGCGCTACTCAGTAGCCGGTACCACGGGCGAGGTGGTCTCGTTGAAGCGCAGCAGCTCTGCGATGAGCGGCTCCTACCAGCTCGAATGGCTCGACCCAGAAGGCAAAGTGCTGAAAAGCTGGTCCTCGGGCGGCAGCGAAAACGGCTTCCTGGGAGGAGTCGCGTTCCCCTCGTCGGGCACCTACACCCTGGCCGTCAACCCCGAATCAACCTACACCGGCTCGGTCACTCTTACCGCCTGGGACGCGACCTCAGCCAGCGGCTCGATCTCACCATCGGGCACGGGGAACTCGAAAACGATGACGACGACAGTTCCCGGCCAAGGGGCGCTCGTCACCTTTGCGGGCACCGCCGGGCAGCAGGTCTCGGTTGACCTCTCGGAAATCACCTTTTCAAGCGGCTGGGCGTCGCTCAAGCGCCCGACCGGCAAAGAGCTCGCCGAAGGATCACTCTCGAAAGGGAGCACCAGGACGCTTGGGCCGGTAACGCTGCCCGAAACCGGCACCTACACGATCACGATCGCCCCCAGCGGCGAAAGCACCGGCAGCGTCAAAGCAACCGGCTACCTGATCGAAAACATCACCGGCTCGATCAGCCCCTCGACCTCGGCAGAAGGGTCCCAGCAGTCGCTGACGATCGTCGCGCCGGGCCAGGAAGCTCGCTACTCGGTGGAAATCGCCGCCGGGGAGGCCGTCTCGCTGAAAACGTCCAGCTCGACCTTCAACGGCCGCTACTACCTCGAATGGATCAACCCGAGCGGCAAAGTCGTCTCCAGTACTTCGTGGAAAGGCAGCGAAGGCGGTTATTGGCTCCACCAGGAATTCGCCTCCGCCGGTACCTACACGCTGGCCGTCAACCCCGAAGGCTCCACCACCGGATCGGTGACCTTGACCGCCTGGGATGCCTCGATCTATGACGCCGGGTCTATCACTCCCACTGCGGAAGGGTCATCGAAAGTCCTCTCGGTAAACGTCCCCGGTGGGGTGACGAAGATCGTCTTCGGCGGCACCTCGGGCCAGCAGCTTCGCTTCGACTTCTCCGAAATCACCTTCAGTGGCTACATGGCGATCAAGACCCCTGCCGGCTCTACCCTCTCAGGGGGCGAAACGGCGCTGCCCAAAGGCGGCAGCAAAAGCCTCAAACCGGGCGTTCTGCCGAGCACCGGCTCCTACACGATTTGGTTTATCCCCCAGTTCCAAAACGGGGAAACCGGCAGCGCGAAAATGACGGCAGTACTCGAATCCCCGGTTGCCTGGCTCTCGGACCCCGAGCCGAGGATGGTACTGGCCAGCTTCGAAGGGATCGCCCCGCGAGGCCCTTATCCCGACGGAGCAGGCCCAAGGCGAGCTGCCTACTTCCATCCCGAGCTGGTGTCCCGCTCGTCACACCCGTCGGGTATGCCAAGTCCCGCTGACCCGCGGAGCCGGGGCCACGATCGGCTTCGCGGGCGCAAGTCACGTCGCGCCTCCGGGTGGCGTCGAAACGACCGCGGGAACGCGCGACTCGCCCTCCACCGTGGCTCGACCACGCTCCAACGCTCCGGCGGTTCGATCACGCGTGCGATGAGGCAGTTCAGCCCGGGAGCTGTCGCCGTCTGGCATCCACCGAGGAACGTCCCCGGCTGGGAAGCCGCCGAGCCGAAGAGCCCCTGGGCGGAGATGGAGGACCTACAAGCCCCTGCAGGCACGACCGCCCTGGCGGGGCAGGCCCTCGAGCGCAACGGCCTGCCGGTAGCGGGCGTCCGTGTCTTCGTAGAGGGAACCTCTGTCGAGGCCACGACCGACGAGGCGGGGCGATTCCTGCTCTCCGGGGCCCCCGCCGGCCATCAGACTCTCGTCATCAACGGCGAATCGGTGCCGGGCGACCGGCGCTACGGAAGCTACGAGGTCAGTGTCGACCTCGCAAATCACGAGACCACTGCCTTGGACTACACGATCTGGCTTTCGCCACTAGATAGCGATGGCAATCGCCAGATCGCTTCCCCGACCGAGCACGAGACCAGCTTGACGACGCCGAGTATCCCAGGGCTCGAAGTCCGCATCCCGGCCGGCACCATGATTAGAAACGCCGCAGGCAAAATGGTGAGGGACCTCAACATCACCGCGATTCCGGTTAACCAGGCGCCGTTCCCGCTGCCGCCGTTCGTGCCGATCCCGGTCTACTTCACGATCCAGCCAGGGCGCGCCTACCTCAGCAAGGGGGCGCAGATCGTCTATCCGAACTGGGGCGACCTGAGGCCTGGCCAGCGCGCCGAGTTCTGGAACTACGACCCCAAGGATCGGGGCTGGTACGTCTACGGCAGGGGCACGGTCAGCGCGGACGGAAAGCAGGTCGTCCCCGATCCGGGGGTGCGGGTTTGGCAGTTCACCGGCGCGATGCTCGCCTCAAGCCCTCTGCCCCCTGAAGCAGGCCCCACGGGCGTTTCGAGCGGAGACCCAGTAGACCTCTACAGCGGCCTGTTCACCTACCACAAACGCGATCTCTCATTGCCGGACACCCTCCCGATCGACGTCCAGCGCACCTACCGCCCGGCGGACTCCAACTCCTACAGCTTCGGCCTCGGCACTACCAACCAATACGACTTGCGCCTATGGTCGGGAGCCGGAGCCGCCGAAGCCAATCTGATCATGCCCGACGGCCAACGCATCCACTACGTGCGCACGAGTCCCGGAACCGGCTACTCCGACGGCGTCTACAAATCGACGAGTACCCCCGGTCCCTTCTATGCATCGACCTTGAAATACAACCCTTCAGGCGGCGGGGCCTATTGGAACCTG
>DATANV010000034.1:0-15007 GCA_036266075.1 Solirubrobacterales bacterium | reverse complement strand
TTCACGCCGGCGCTGAAGGCCGATTGCAACGCCAAGGCCAAGCGCCGAGCCAACTCAAAGCACCACTAACCCACAGGGAGGGAACAAGAAGATGTCCTCGTTACTTAAGAACCGCTTCGGCGTGCCGGGCCTGATCGCAGTCGGAGCTTTGGTCTTCGCGATGATCGGCGGGGCCTATGCCGCAAACAAGGACTCCGGCAAGGCAAGCGCCTCTGCCAAGGCAAAGAAGGGGCCCAGGGGGCCGAGGGGGCCCCAGGGTCCCGCGGGACCGGCAGGAACTGCAGGACCGGCAGGGCCTGCCGGGCCTAAGGGAGCCAATGGCGCCAACGGAGCCGATGGGGCCAAAGGGGCTACCGGGGCTACCGGGGCCAAAGGGTCCAACGGCAGCGCTGGGGCCAAAGGGGCTACCGGGGCTGCGGGGGCCAAAGGGGCCACGGGTGCGGCTGGGCCCGAAGGCTCGCCGTGGACCGCCGGTGGGACGCTTCCCAGCGGGGCTACGGAGACTGGGACGTGGGTGAGCCAGCAGTGGGAAGAAGGCATCGCCCTCGCCTCGATCAGCTATGCGATCCCGCTCGCCACGGCCCTCAAAGACAACCTCGTAGGAAAAGGCCAGTTCGATTTCCTCGAAAAAGGCGAAGGGGAAACCGCAAACTGCCCCGGCACCGCTTACGAACCGAAAGCCGCCCCCGGCCGAGGCTGTATCTACACGCTCGAAGCCACGGGAGAAGCCGAACTAGCCCTCGCGTATCCATCGACCACGGCCGGAGCCTTCCTGTACCTCACGACCTCCGCAACCGGGGGCCAAGCCGTCGGCACCTGGGCGGTTACGGCTCCCTGCTCGAACCAGGGGGCGCTCGAAGACGAACTGGCGACGCTGAAAGCTCAGCTCGGCGACGCCGAAGGCGAACTGTCGAATCTCGAAAGCGAAGTGACCGAATACGAAAACCCCGCCAACGGTCACACCCAGCAGGAAATTGACGACAAAAAGGCCGAACGGGACGCGAAGAAAGCCCAGGTCCAGTCTCTGGAAACGGCGATCTCGGCCAAAGAAGCCGAAGTCGACGCGGCGAAATCCTGCTGAGCGTCTGAGCGGGTTCCTGTGGGGTAAGAGCGGCCCGGCCATGTGGCCGGGCCGCTCTGTTGTGGAGACGACTGGGCCGACGGGAAGCGGCTGGTCGACTCCGGCTGCCCCAGGCCTTCTGAGGCCCGGCGATCAATGCCCCGAGCAGGATTCGAACCTGCGGCCTACTCCTTAGGAGGGAGTCGCTCTATCCAGCTGAGCTATCGGGGCCGGTTGCCGCGAAAAGGCTCTGCTGAGCGGTTTCCGGCGATTGTCCGTCGCTCCCGTTCAGCTCGACATCGGCGTAAGTCGGCCCCCCGCTGCCCATTGCTGCCCAATCAAGGGCGGCATCGAACTCGCGAAGCGCCGCGCTGATCAGCCTCTCGCGGCGACGCACAGCACTAGCGTAGACCTTCATCGAAAAGCCAGGCTCGGTGTGGCCCAGCTGGGCCGCCACGTACACCGGATCGTCTCCCAGGGCGATGCGCAGGCTGGCATAGAGGCGGCGCAGCGAGTGCGGCGTGACCGCCTCATTAATCGGGCGGATGCCGAGCTCGGCGAGCCTCACGTTGGCGCGACGGATCGCGGTCTTCAAGCGCCTCTCGACGTTGCTGACGCTCTGCCGCTGCCCGTTGCGGTTCGGGAACATCGGCCCCCCGCTGCTGCGACGGGTGCGCAGCTTGTGCTTCGCGAGTTCTCGGCGCAGAGCTTCCGGTAGGTCGACCTGTCGCACTCCGGTGTCGGTCTTCGAGGCCGCGACCATCAACGTGCCGCTACCAGGGTCGAAGTCGGGCCAGTCGAGCGCGCACACCTCGCCGTTCCGCAGCCCGGCTCCGGCCATCGTCGCCAAGATCGGTCGGAGCTTGCCTGCGGCCTCGAGCAAGGACGGCAGCTGCTCCGGCTCGACGGTCGGACGGTTCGGTGCGCTGCGTTTGACGCGTCGCCGCCGCCCACGCGCCGGGTTTCGGGCCGGATCGACGTGTCCGTAGTCGCCGGCGGCGTCGAGGATCATCGCCAGCAGGCCGAGCGACTTGTTGATCTGGTTCGGTCCGAGGGCGCCTTCGCGGAGCTTGGTGGCTTTGTAGCGGTCGACATCCTCGGGGCCGATCTGGTCGAGGTGCATCCGGGCGAAGTGGGGAAGCAGATGCCCGCTCAGTTGCCAGCGGTAGCTCTCCACGGTTTTCGGCCGAAGCTCCGGCTCCCGGTTCTCCAGCCATTCCGAGGCGAACTCATGGAAGGTCGGCGCCTCGGCCACCAGCGGAGCCAGCGCCGGTTCGTAAGGTCGCCAGATACCTCGCTCGACATCGGCCAGGACGTGTCGCAACTCTGCCTCGGCCCGCTTACGGTTCCAGCCTTCCTCTGCGGTGCCGAGCGCCACGTAGCGCCGCTCCCCGTAAGCGCGGAACCGGATCGCCCAGCTGCGACCGTCGCTCGGCTCGATCACCTGTCCCGTCGCCTTGCGAGGCATGCCTACCCTAAGCCGCAGAGGGAGGTCCGTTCTCCCCCTGCGGGCGGATCGGCAGCAACCGCACTCCGCTCCCTCCGCTGGCCGAAGGCTGATCCGCCCGCTCACCCGAGCGAGCGGGCGGGTCAGTCGCTGATCCCTCGCCAGCCTTCCGCAGCACCTTCGCCGCGATCTGCGGATCGAATCGCAGCCGAGGCTTCGCCCCGCCGCCGAGCTTGACGGCCCCAAGCTCAATTGCGTGGGAATACACCCAGGATCGCTCGATCCCGAATCGCCTCGCCAGCTCGGCGGCATCGACCAGCTCGCGTTCTTGCAAGCCGCGCTTTTCAAGCAACTCGACCACCTTCCGGGCGATTGCCTCGGTTGCTTGCGGATCGAGCTTGATACGCGCGGATGCCATCTCGACCCTGTTGTCGGTCAAGCGGTTCGAATGCATCGGATGGACCCCCGAAAAAAGGGGTTCCCAGTGTGTCGTGCTGTGGGGTTGGCGCTTGGAGGGGCGTTCTTGATGGCCCGGTGGCGCCTTGAAGGTCCGTGAGGGCGACATTGCTGATTGAGCTCACAGGCATGTCGTCTTGACTCGACTTTCTGGATGGCTTGGGTTTGGGCATTCCTTGGTCGAGGAGATTTCGACGGGCCGGAGCAGCCCTTGCGGACTCCCTGCGGGCCCCGACCCGCCGAAATCTGCGCTCCGCCGCCCGGCGGCTACACCCGGCCTTCGTAGATGATCTTCAGGAAGCGCAGAGCCGCCGGAGACGGCACGGCCAGGCCGCTCGGGCAATGGAGCAGCCCCACACCCGTCAGGTCGCGCACAGCGCGCTCCAGGTTGTCGCCCTCGGCGAAGTCCTTTGATCCGCTGGTGATCTCGCGGACGAGATCGGGGATCGTCAACAGAGTTGGGTGGCGACTGAGGACGTGGATCAAGACGACGCCCTGATCGCGGATGTCCTGGGCTTCGGTGGGCGAGGCATCCTCATCGCCTGCCCCTTTAGGCTGGTCACGCATGGGAAAGCACTCCTTTCCTGTGCCACGCCCCCGGCTGTTCCACCAGCGCGGGGGCACTTTCTCGTCAAAATGCGAGGCTAGCGCAGCTTCCGCTAAAACACAAGTGCTGAGACAGGTGGATCGAGACGCCTGCGTTTGAGACGGTGCCGAGAAAGGATGCGCCGCTCAGACCAACCCCAGCCCGCCCTAGGCAAAGCGATCCGCCAGCTCCGCGACAAGCGCGGCATGACCCAGGAAGCCCTAGCCCACGCCGCAGGCGTCACCGTCGGCCACCTCTCAATGATCGAACGCGGCCACTCCAACCCAACCTGGGCCACGGTCAAGGCACTCGCTGCTGCTCTTGATGTATCGATAGTTGAGCTAGCGGAACTTACCGACAAGCATGAGACCTAGCCGCCTGTCGGTCCATAGGCGCTATGAAGAACTCTCCTCTGTCGTTCCGGTCGGGAGAGAATCGTAGGTTCCGACTTCAACTCCGCTTTTCTCAAGTTTTTCGAGCAATGCGCGGTAGAACCGGGCCGACTCACCCTCTGGGTCTTTTGCCACCCACGGAAGACTCAGCACATACTCATCCCCCATAGCCGCTAGAAGAACATCCTCAAATCTCCTCAGTTGCCCTTGCCTAGTGCGCCAGAGGATGCGACTAATTCGATCGTCGTTGTAAGGCTCAATTCGCTCATCAACCTGAGCTAGATTCTCAAATCCAAGTCGTTTGAGCGAGCGAGTCTCCCAACCGTAGCTCCACTCTGACATGCGCCCGTCAGGACCGAGCTTCAAGTCAAGGTAAGCCTTCAGGGCATCGGGCGTAATCTCGACCCGGTCAAGGGAACCCTCTTGGATCAAACGTCGAGCATCATTTCGATTCCGCTTGTCCTCGGTAGAGATTGCCTGAAACTCGCGATCAGCAATCTCCACTAACCCTGCAAGTGAAGTAAACCGCCGCCGGATCGACGTTGGGATGGTCTCGACTGCCTTGTATTGGATGTCATGCTCGATCTCAGCCCACGCGTGCTGAAGGATCGTTCGTACCTGAACCTCAGTAATTAGCTCTTTGAATCGAGCGTACTCAGGCAGTGAGCGCCGCGCCTCGGAGAACTTGACGAGAAAATGTACGCTCTGATACCCGAGTCTTTCCCCTTCCTCATGCAACCCGGACTTAGTGGATTTCTCCACGACGTCGAACTCTCTTTCGACTATCTCGTTCACCTGGTCAACGGTGTCGAGTAGGAAGGTAATAACCCGAGCGCCAGCCAAATCCGTTATTTCCGTGAGAGGCTCCGGATACTTTGGTTGACCGGGGTCTTCCACGGAAGGAAGCGCTGCCTTGCGTCCAAAGCTGTCTGCTGACTTTGCCCGGGCCTCAAGAGAGTGAATGAGGATTCCATCCTCCTCTGCTAGGGCCGTTTGTAGAACGGAGTAGACGGCTTGGGAACAGTCTTCGAATTCCTGTCGGACACCTTGATATTGATCAACAGCATCTCGCCGGTGGGCGTCGAAATCAAAGTTGTCGTCAGATGAGGCCGCCTCGGCGGCCGAAGCGCTTCCGTTCGAATCAGCTTCACTCTCGGTAGCTGCGCTTGCGGACTCGCCAGTATTCTCTTGCCCCTGATCAATCACGAGATCATCGTACCGTCCGGAGCCAAGGAGTTCGATGCACTCGTGTCGACTAGATCCTTAGCTCTGGAGCCGGTTGTGGGCGATCTCGTAGACGGTTGGGGCGTGCGAATCACGCGGATGGTGGCGGACGCCGAAGGCGGCGTAAACGAGTTGCGCCTTACCTTCACGTAACGCGATACGGAACACCATGCCAAATTTTCCTACCGGGCGAGGCAGGTAGATCTTCATGCAGTGTGCGAGCACTGTTCCGTCAGGTCCCTCCTCTTCGCAAGGGAGAAGATCATTGAGCGGCACGCCATTCCGCTCGTACTCAGCCCTGGATGCGAGGGCGACCTCGCGGCCAGTGTTGCTTGCGCGCTCTATGTCTTCGGCGATGAGGACATCGTCGAAGAGAGCAGGCGCGTGGCCCGCACGCTTGTCGGTCATCGGCTACCCCTCGCCGTCGGGGGGGTTGACCGGGCCATACTCGGCTTCAAAATCGGCCAAGGTCCCTGGCTCAGTGCCAAGGCGCTTGTGAACCGCTTTGAACGAGGTGTCCGGCACAAGGGTGAGCGATCCGTCTGGGCGCTCGTCCTTGACGACGTACTCGCCAACCCGGTCGTCGCTGAGCTCGACGTGAGCGTGTAACTCCATGCCCGGAATGATGGCAGACGCCAAGGCAGTTGTCGGCGATTTCCCTGCACCGCCTCCAATCTACGGAATGTCGCGGTTGAATTCTTTTGTCTTAGTCCCCCGATCCGTGTTGGGACAGGCGAGAGGGACCGCATTGGGCAGCGGAGCATTCTCGCTGCCCAAACCGGGCTGAATCGTGCCTAATCGAAGCGAATCCGCGAAGCGGCATAACTCGACGGATTCGGCAGCACAGAGCCGGAAGCCTCGATCCCTCCACTTCGTTTAGGAGGGAGTCGCTCTATCCAGCTGAGCTATCGGGGCGGGGGTAGTCGAATCGTAGAGCTAACGGTCGCCTTGGACGATGTCCAGGCGACCGAGCTCGGTCTCAATGGCAACCTGCTCACCTCTCGCGAGCTGACTCGCAATCGAAGGCTGGGTGCTGAGGAAGGATTCACCGGGTTTGCACATGACCATTGACTGCAGCCGCTACCGCCGCAACCCGCCCGAGGGTCGTGACCGTGCTTCTGCCGCGTGGATGGGACACCGTCGACATCTTCTGAGAGGGCGAGGAAATCAGCTCGCGTAGAGGCTCTCCGAGGCCAGCTCTTGGGCGCGGCGGTTCCAGAGCTTGACCTGCATCAAGACGTCGTCGCCGTAGCCCTCGAGGGCATCGAGAGCGATCAGGGTGAAGCGCTCCTGGGAGACGAGTTCCTGGTCGACGGTCTCGAGGTCCAGCTCGGCGGTGGCGGCGACTGCGCCGCGGACTAAGGGGCGGCCCCAGACGAGGGTCACGTTGCCGGCGCGGCCGTTCTCGCCGCGCCAGCGGCCGATCACCTCGTCGTTCAGGTCGATCCTCCAGTCCGGGTTGTTCTCCGCGAGCACGTCGGTGAAGTCTGCCTTGGTCTTGAGGTCCTCCGGCTCGCCGTCCTCCGGCAGCGAGTAGGAGACGTGGCCGAACAGCTCCAGCGCGCCATCGGGGCCCTCCGCGCGCGCGGTTCCAGGCACCCAAACGCGCCCGCCCCACGCTCGCTCCGGAAACCACTCGACCTCCTCAGGGACCTCGACCCCCTTTGGCAGCTCCTCGACCTCCTCACAAGCGCGCCGGAACTCTTTACTCAGCCGCTCCGCGAACCGCCCGTGCGGGATCCCCTCCTGGGTCGAGTCCGCAATGAACCTCGGAATTGGGCGGGGATTGGGTGGCAAGGGCGACTCAGCGTAATGGCGTTGCGATAGGGGGGACGGGTGGCCCTCCCCCGGAGGCTTTGTGAGCGGTCACATTTCGGCCCTGTACGCGTGCCGGCCGTACGGTCTCCGGGGGAGGGCCACCCGTCTCCCCTTGCCCGATCGACATCTACCCCAACGCCTCACGCAGGTCGGCGGCAGCCCGCTCCGGCGGATAGATGTCGATGTCGACGCCGGTGCCCAGCTCGAAGCCCGCCTTGACGGTCAGCCGCGGGGCGATGTCGACGTGCCAGTGGAACTGCTCGGCGCCGCGCGGTGCCGTCACGACCCAGAGGTTCAGCTCCGGCGGCCCGTCGAAGCGCTCAGCCAGGGCGCGCATCGCGGTGCGGATCATCGCCGCGCCGGCGTCGCTCTCGGCGAAGCTCGCCTCGGCCCGGCGTGGCACCACGCGCAGCTCGAAGGGCGAGCGCGAGGCCCAAGGGCAGATCAGCGCCGCCTCGTCATCGATAGCGACCAGGCGCTCGCCGCGGCGCACCTCCTCGACCAGCACGTCGCCGAGCAGGCTGCCACCCGCGGTTCGTTCGCCGTAGGCGCCGGCCCGCTCGCGCTCGCGGGCGATCGCCGCGGGCACGAAGGGCAGCGCGTAGAGCTGGGCGTGGGTGTGCGGCAGCGAGGCGCCCGCGCCCGCGCCCTCGTTGACGACCACCTGCACGTAAGCGGCACCGCCGGCGTGGGCCCGCATCCGCTCGCGCCAGGTGGCAATGGCGCCGGCGAAGCGCTCCTCGCTCAGCTCGGCCATTGCCGTGGCGTGCTCGGGCGCGTTGACGATCACCTCGTGGCCGCCGATCGCCGGGCGCGAGGCGAAGAGGTTCGGTTCGCCCGCCCGCCGCGACTCAAGCAGCGGGTCGCCCGCGCTGGCGAAGGATCCTGCCTCGCCGCCGGTTGCCGACGGAGCGGTCGCGCTTCCGGCCCCGGCGTCGAGCTCCGCGGCCAGCGCCGGGTACAGGTTCGGCACCACGCGGCTCGTCCAGCCGGACGTGTCGGGCCGGCCCCCGGCAGGCCGTACCGCGTACACCTCGGGCGGCGTCTTCTCCTCGCGCCCCTCGCAGAACGGACACCCTTCGGCACCCTTCTGCGTGCTTGCCGCCCGCTTGAATCCCTCCGGCCGGTCGGCCCGGCCGGGCGCGAGGATCACCCGCAGCCCGGTCAGCTGGTCGATGCGGAACTCGGGCGCGCTCAGGACCGCGAAGGGGGTAGGTCGTCGACGGCGGGATCAGGCGGGGGGGACGGCTCTTTGTGCGGTTTCGCCTCGGTGGCTTCGACGAACGGTTTGAGTATGTCCATCGGCAGCGGGAAGACGACCGTCGTGTTCTGGTTACTGCCAATTTCGAGCAGCGTCTGCAGGTAACGCAGCTGCAGCGAGGCGGGGTTGGTGCTGATGATGTCGGCCGCATCGGTGAGCTTTTGCGCCGCCTGGTACTCGCCCTCGGAGTTGATGATCTTGGCGCGTCGCTCGCGCTCGGCCTCCGCCTGGCGGGCGATTGCCCGCTGCATCTGCTCGGGGATCTCGACGTCCTTGATCTCCACCGCGGTCACCTTCACGCCCCACGGCTCAGTCGACTCGTCGATGATCTTCTGCAGCTCCTCGTTGAGCCGCTCGCGCTCGGAGAGCAGCTGGTCGAACTCGGCCTTGCCGAGCACCGAGCGCAGCGCCGTCTGCGCAATCTGCGAGGTGGCGAGCAAATAGTTTTCGACCTCGACGATCGCTTTCTGCGAGTCGATCACGCGGAAGTAGGCGACGGCGTTGACGCCCGCGGGGACGTTGTCGCGGGTGATCACCTCCTGCGGCGGGATGTTGAGCGTGACCGTGCGCAGGTCGACCTTGACCATGCGGTCGACCAGCGGGATCAGGAGGATCAGGCCCGGCCCCTTCTGGGCGATCAGCCGGCCGAGGCGGAAGATCACCCCGCGCTCGTACTCGCGCAGCACCCGTACCGAGGCACCGAGCACGATCGCGACGAAGATCGCCAGGACGGCAAGAACCACCAACGCTGCCATCAGACCGCTCCTTTCGCCGGGGCCTCGGATGACGGGTCGGGCCGCACCACCAGGGTCAGGCCGTCGACCGCCTCGACCATGACTCTATCCCCCGGTCGCAGCGGTCCTTCGTTGTCCGCCAGCCGTGCGCGCCAGATCGCCCCACCAAGTGCGACCTGGCCCTCGGGGTCGAGCGAGGTCCGCGTTTCCGCTCGCGCCCCGACCAGCTCCTCGCTGCCGCTGCGCACCGGTTGCTCGCGGTGGGCCTCGAGCACCTTGCGCGTAACAAAGTAGAAGCTGACCGCCGAGAGCACGCCGAGCGTGATCAGCGCCGGCCCGGCCCAGTCGCTGGCGCTGGAATCGGCGTCGGCGGTAAGGGCCAGCACGCCGCCGGCGATCAGCCCGAAGGCCCCGAGCGCGGCCAGCACGCCGCCGGTCGAGAGCAGCAGCTCGGCGAGCAGCAGCGCCACCCCAACCAGCGCGACGACGACGAAGACGTCCATACTCCGATTATCCGCCTTCGGCTTCGCCGTGCACGGCGAAGCGGGCGACATCGGCTCGAAGCTCGGCGAGGTCGTGGTAGGGGCCCTTCCTGAGGTAGACCAGCTGGCCGCGGGCGTTGTAGAAGGCGGTGTCCGGCAGGCCGAGGCTGGCGCCGAGGCTGTCGGAGATGCCTTTGTCGGGATCGGTGTAGCTGGGGTAGGGGACCGGCGCCTCTTCGAGGAAGGTCGCGGCGGCGTCGTCGGAGTCCTCGACGTCGATGCCGAGGAAGGCGACGCGCTTGCCTTCGGCCGCCGCCGCCTTCTGGAAGAGCGGGAACTCGAAGCGGCAGGGCCCGCACCAAGAGGCCCAGAGGTTGACGACGGTGGGGTAGCCGTGCAGCGCCGCGAGCCGCTGCTCATAAGCGTCCTGTCCGCCACCAAGCAGCTCGTCGCCCTGTCTGTGCAGCGCCGCCAGCGATGGCGGCGAGCCGGCCAGCGCCTCCTCGTAGTCCGGATGCTGACCGCCGTAGTTGCCGCCGCTCGAGGAGCCGCAGCCGGCCGCGGCCAGCGCGAGCGTCGCCAGGCAGGCGCAGACGGCCATCAGCCGATTTCTTGGTGTCCGGGGAAATCTCACCGCGCCGCGGTCATTCTGAGGGAGGCTCTACTACAATACGTCCCGACCGGTTCGCCGCATGCGAGCCGCATGAGACGTCGGGGGGAGGAAAGCTGACTCCCGGCATCCTCGTCCCAAGTCCTTCCCGGTGGCCGCTATCGCCGCCGCGGGAAAGAACCGGAAGCCTTTATGGCCAAGACCAGCGAAGTTGCCGCGCGGGCGGCAGTTCCCTCAGGCGCCGACATCGAGCGGGCGTCCGACTTTGCTCGCGAGCCGCTGCTGCTCGACGGCGAGAAACCGGAGGCCCTGGCGCCTGGCACCGCCCGCCGCCGCGCCCTCGACGCGGCCCTGAAGGAGCTTGACGAAGGCGCGAGCGAGCCCTCGATCCAGTGGCGCCGCGACTTCTCGCTGCTGCTCGGGCTCGAGCGCCTGCTGGCCGACGAGCCCCCGACCCTGCGCGACGGCGCCCAGCTCAACCCCCATCAGGTCGACGCTCTCTCCGGCACGCTGACCGAGCTGATCGCCGAGCAGCAGACGGCGGCCGAGAACGGCTCTGCTCTGGCCGATGAGGAAATCGCCGACGCCGCGTCCGGCGATGGCAAGCCGGCGGACGACGGCGATGAGCCCGAGGAGCTGGCGCCCGACGAGGAGCCGCAGGATTGGGAGGAAGAGCCCTCTGAGGAGGGCGAGGGCGAGGAGCTGCCCGAGGGCGAGGCGGCCGAGGATCCCGGCGCCGAGCGGCGCTTCTGGTTCGAGCACGCGACCGGCGCCGGCAAGACCGTCGCCGCGGTCGGCTTCATCGACGCCACCCGGACCGGCGGCGTCCTGATCCTCACCCACCGTCGCAACCTGGTCGAACAGTTCATCGGCGAGATCTCCGACCGCGGTTACAAGGAGCGCCTGCGCCCGCCGCTGCTCGGCGACCGCGACGACGCCGAAGGCCCGGTCACGGTCGAGACCTACCAGTGGTTCGTGCGCAACCACAAGCAGGTCTCCGACGCTTACTCGATCGTCATCTGCGACGAGGCGCACACCGCCCTGGGCGAGAAAACCAGCGCCTGCATCCGCGCCTGGACCGGCCCTGTCTTCATCGGCATGACCGCGACCGGGGCACTGATCGCCCGCCACGTCGCCGATCTCTTCCCGACCCAGACTTCGCGCTTCGACCTCGCCCAGGCTGCACGGCGTGGGGTGATCGCGCCGCTGCGCTGCATCCGTATCCCACCCGGGCCGGGGGTGCGGACGATCGCCAAGGTGCCGCTGCGCAAAGGCGAGGTCGACCAGGACTTCGACCAGGAGGAGCTGGCCGCACTGCTCGATCAGGAGCCCTTCAACGTCGCCATCGCCGACCTCTACAAGACGCGCTTCAGCAAGACCCCGGGCGTCCTCTACACGGCCGGCGTCCAGCATGCCAAGAACGTCGCCAAAGCGTTCAAAGACACCGGTATCGTCGCCCGCGCGGTCTCCGGTGAGACGCCGAAGCGCGAACTGGCCGAGATCCTCGCCGCCTTCGAGCGCGGCGAGGTCGACGTGCTCTGCAACGCGATGCTGCTCGCCGAGGGCTGGAACTCGCCGCGGGCGACGATCTGCATGCACCTGGCGCCGACCGCCTCGCGGCGCATCTACCAGCAGCGTGTCGGCCGCGTCACCAGGCGGGCGCCCGGCAAGGAGGCCGGCCTGGTGATCGACTTCGTCCACCCGGCGACCACCCACGACGAGACGATCGTCACCCTGCACAGCCTGCTCGATCGCGACGTCTACCGCGGCGGCGCGATCGTCGTCGGGCCGGTGCGGCGCGGGCGAGGCCGGCGGGTGCGGGTCGAGCGGCGCATCGTCCCGGTCTCCGACGAGGCCGAGCGCCGCACCCAAGTCCTGGAACGCGAGCTGTGGCGCATCGCGGTTGAGAACCTCGACTACCCCGAGCAGCACGCCTGGGCGGCGCTTGCCGGGGCACGCGTCAACGCGCAGAACTGGCGCCGCGCCCGTTCGATGCTGCAGAACGACCGCACCAAAGAGCTGCGCCGCCGCTTCCTGTTGACCTGCGTGCAGCGCAACCGCAACTCGCAGCTGCGCCTCAAAGCGCTGGCCGAGATCGCCGACCTGCGCGACGCCGAGGCCTTCGACGACGCGATCGAAATCGTCGGCGCCTGGAGCCGCGAGGACAAACGAGCCGGGACGAAAACGCTGCTGCAGGCGCTGGTCGACAAACGGATAGGCCGGCGCGACCAAGCCCAGGCCTGGGTCTGGCGGCTCGCCTCCTACACGCCCGAGCTGCACGAAGAGTACGCCGTGCAGCGCTGGCCGGAGACGAAGCGGCTGCTCGGCCTGTTGGTCAACTCCTCGGCGCGCGCGCACGGCCGCAACGCCCGGCGCCTGGTCCACGCGGCGCGCAAACAGGACCGTCGCCTGGCGGTCGCGTTGCTCGCCGGCGCCGTTTCCCACACGCCCGAAGGCGAGGAGGTGCTGCGCGGCGCCCGCATGCGGATGGCCCGCAAACCCTCGGCTACGGCACGAGAACTGCTGCGCAACTTCCCGAAAAGCGGCAAACGGCGGCGCAAACGGAAAAAGCCGAAGGCGTCCGGTGCCCGGGAGACCGCCGCAGCGAAGGCTCCGACGAACGGCGCCGAGCCGAACGAGGACGAGGCGTTGACAGCTGCGGCTGCGGAGGAGACCTCGATCGAGAAGGCCCCGGCGGCGGGCGGGAATGGCTCAGAGCCTGAGGTGGACCTCTCCGGCGCCGAGGACGACGCGGTCGCCGCCGGCAGCGACGACGACTAGGTCGCCCGAGTCCTCGATCCCGTCGGCGACACCGCTGCCGCCGTCCCAGGCGATCTCGCGGCCGCGCAGCGCGTCGCGCGAGCGCCAAGCCGCAAGGGTCTTCTCAGGACGGGCCGCCACCCAGCGGCCGAGAGCCCGATCCAGGACCCGCCGCGCCTTCTCCGCCCCACGCGTGCTCCCTTTGGGGCTCATATGACCCTCAACGGAGCACGCGTGGGCGGTGAGCGAGGTCGCCGTCTCTCGCAGCTCGGGTGGGAACTCGTTGCGTTCGACCGCCAGGTTGAGGCCGACCCCGATCACGGCCCAGCCGTCCTGCGGCTTCGCCTCGATCAGCACGCCGGCGAGCTTGCGTCCCTCGACCCAGACGTCGTTGGGCCACTTGATCGCACACTCGATCCCTGGCTGCAGTGTCTCGGCCGCCTCGCAGACCGCCAGCGGCACGGCCAGCGGCAAGAGCAGGTGTCGCTCGTCAAGCGGCCGCAGCACCGCCGAGTAGAGCAGCGCCTTGCCGGGGGGCGCCGTCCAGGTTCGCCCCTGCCGTCCGCGTCCCGCGGTCTGCTCTTCAGCGGTGACGACGGTCCCGCCTGGGGCGCCCGCCTCGACCAGCTCCCGGGCACGAGCGTTGGTCGAGTCGGTGACCCGAAAGTGCCGGTGAGGACTTCCAAACGCCATCCCAGTGCTGAGTTTGCACTTATTCGCGGATATCGCGAATAAGTGCGAACTCAGCCTCAGCGTTCGCTGTCTGTCAGGACGGCGGTTACGAGGCCGTCGATGTCGTGGCGTTCGGCTTCGACCGCGACGTCGAGGCCGGCATCGCGGGCGGCCTCGCTGGTGATCGGGCCGATGGAAACGATGCGAGCCTCACGCGGGAAGCGGTCGCCGAGTGCCTCGATCAGGTTGCGGACAGTCGAGGAGGAGGTGAAAGTGATGTAGTCGGCATCCTGCGCGGCCTCGACGGCCGCGGCGTCGGGGCCCTCGCGGACGGTCTCGTAGAGAGCGACGACGTCGACATCGGCGCCGCGCTCGCGCAACGCGTCGGGAAGCACGTCGCGTGCCTCGGCGGCGCGGGCGACGAGCACGCGCTTGCCCTCGACTTCTACCTGCGCCAGCGCCTCGACCAGCGCCTCCGCAACGAAGCGCTCGGGGACGATGTCAGCCGCGATCCCCTGCTCTGCGAGTGCCCGCGCCGTGCCTGGACCGATCGCGGCGACGATCACACCGCCCCCGTCCGCCTCCTCCGCCCCCGTCCCGGGGATGCCCGCTTCCCGTCCCCTTACCTGCTTCTTTTCCATCCTGCCCAGCGCCCGCGCGTCAAGCCCGGCCCCGGCAAGCGCCTCGAACAAAAGGTGCGCGCCATTGGGGCTCGTCACGCAGATCAGCGCGTACTCGCCGATCCGCGCGACTGCTTGCCGCACCTCCTCGCTCTCGATCCGCGGCTCGATCCGGATCGCCGGCAGCTCGACCACCTCGGCGCCGAGGCCACGGAGGGTCACGGCCAGGCCGCTTGCCTGGACCCGCGCGCGAGTGACCACGACGCGCTTGCCGTGCAGCGGCCGCCGCTCCAGCCACGCAAGCGCCTCCCGGCGCTCGACGACCGATCCGACGACGATCAGGGATGGCGCGCCGATTCCTTCGCGGTCGACCATCTCGGCCAGCGTCCCGAGCGTCGCGACGACGGTGCGCTGACCCTCCATCGTGCCGCGCTCGATCGCCGCCGCCGGCTCGTCCGGGTCGCGCCCCGCGGCGATCAGCGCCGCGGCGTTCTCGGCGAGCCGTTTGACACCCATGTAGAAGACGAGCGTCCCAGGAAAGTTGGCCAGCGCATCCCAATCGATGGCCGTCTCGGCCTTCTCCGGATCCTCGTGGCCGGTGACGAACGCCACCGCCGACGCGTCGTCGCGATGAGTGACTGGGATGCCCGCGTAGGCGCTTGCCGCGACGCCGGCGGTCACCCCGGGAACGACCTCGAACTCGACCCCCCCCTCGCGCAGCGCCTCGCCCTCCTCACCTCCCCGTCCAAAGACGAACGGATCCCCGCCCTTGAGCCGCACGACGCTCTTCCCAGCCTGAGCCGCCTCGATCAACATCGCGTTGATCCCCCCCTGCGACTCGGACGCGCCGGTAGTTGACCCCCCATATGGGTGGTCAACTACCGG
>DATANV010000033.1:0-151296 GCA_036266075.1 Solirubrobacterales bacterium | reverse complement strand
CAACTACCGGCGCGTCCCCGGCCGGGGGGGTCTTGCCGACGTAGATGAGCTCGGCGTCGGGGCGGGCGCCGTGGAGGGCGCCGGGGGGGATCAGGCGGTCGTAGAAGATCGTGTCGGCTGTGGCGATCAGCTCCAGCGAGCGAACCGTCATCAGGCCGGGGTCGCCCGGGCCGGCGCCGACGAGATAGACGACTCCCGGTCTGGCGCTCATTCGCTGCCTTCGGCAAGCGCAACCGATCTTTTCCCCCCTATAGGAGGTAAAAAGTCGGTTGCGGGGGGAAGTTCAGGCATGTGCGCTCCAATTTCCGGCGCGGTCGAGGATCTCGCGGGCGCCGGCGCCGAGCAGGCGCTCGGCGAGCAGGGCGCCGGCGGCGGCCGGCTCCGCCGCGTCGCCCTCGACCCGGTCGCGGATCCACTCGCTGCCGTCGGGCAGGCCGACGAAAGCCTCGACAACTAGAGGGCGAGCGTTTCCGACGTCCCCATCGGGAACTGCGTCTCCAGCGTTGCGCCGGGTCCGGGGTTGTCCCAACGTCGGGGCCGCGACCCCGGCGTGGACTCCGATCGGCGTCGTGCAGTCCGCCTCCAGCAGGGCGACGACGGCGCGCTCGGCGGTCAGCTCGCGCAGCGCCGTTTCGTCGCCGATCGTGGCGGCGGCGGCGGTCGACTCGGCGTCGCTTGCGCGCGTCTGCAGGACCAGCGCCCCCTGTCCTGCCGCGGGCGTCATCGCCTCGGCGGGCAGCGCGAAGCTCGCCTCGCCCTCTTGATCGAGCCGCCGCAGGCCGGCGGCGGCGAGGACGATCGCGTCCAGCTCCCCCTCGGCGAGCCTACGCAGGCGGGTGTCGACGTTGCCGTGCAGCTCGCTCACTTGCAGGTCGGGGCGAGCAGCGAGCAGCTGCGCACGGCGCCGCAAGCTTGCGGTACCGACCCGGGCGCCCTCCGGCACCTCCTCGAGCGAGGCCCCCGCGCCGATCCAGACGTCGGCTGGGTCCTCGCGCGCCGGCACGGCCGCGATCGTCAGCCCCTCCGGCATCTCCGCCGGCACATCCTTAGCCGAGTGCACCCCGATCTCGGCCCCTCCGTCCAGCAGCGCCCGCTCGACCCCGCGCACGAACCGCGCCTTATCCCCCGGCTCCCCATCCGAGGAAACCTCGACCAGCTCCGCCCCGCCCAACAGCTCAGCGACCTGACTCGCTTGAGCCTTGGCAAGCGCACTGCTGCGGGTGGCGAGTCGGATCATGGGGTGTATGGCCAATCCGGGTGGGGATGGGACGTCTTGTACTTTTTTTGCGGCGACAACCTCGGACGGCGACTCTTCACTGTCTTCAAAAAAGTTAAGTGGAATCCCCGCCCGGATTGCCCCCCGCCTACCGGGATAGGCCCTTCCCCGGATGGTTCCTTCGCAGCTCGGTGATCTCGCCACCCGCCTCGCCCTCCGGCTCGGTCTCCACGTCGAGCCCAAACAGCTCACGCAACGCGCTCACGTAGAGGTAGGCGCTGTCGCTGCCGGCGGCGCGCTTCATCCGCAGGGTTGGCTCGTGCAGCAGGCGCGCGGCGATCGCCTTTGACATCGCCGTGAGGCGCTCGCGGTCCTCCTCGCCGAGGCTCTCCCAGCGCCCCTCGTTCTCGGCCAGCACGCGGCGCACGATCTCGTCCGCCCGCTCGCGCAGCGCGGCCACGGTCGGCACCACCTCCAGCGAGGCGAGCCAACGCTCGAAGCGGTCGAGCTCGGCGTCGATGATCTTCTCCGCCCCCCGCGCCTCGGCCTCGCGGCCGCTGGCGTTGCGCTCGACGATCTGCTGGACGTCGTCGATGTCGTGCAGGCTGACCCCGGCGACCTCGCGGCACTCCGGCTCGATGTCGCGGGGCACGGCGATGTCGACCAGCAGCAGCGGCCGGCCCCCGCGGCTTGCCATCACCTGCTCGAGGTCGTCGCGCTCGACGATGTGGTGCGGCGAGTTAGTCGCCGAGACGACGATGTCGGCCGCCTCGAGCTGTTCGGGAAGCTCCTCGAAGCGGACCGCGGCGCCGGCGAAGCGCTCGGCCAGCCCGATCGCTCGGTCGTAGTGGCGGTTGGCGACGAAGACGGTGGCGACGCCGCGGGCGGTCAGCGCTCGGGCGACCAGCTCGGCGGTCTCGCCGGCGCCGATCACCAGCACGCGCCGCTCGCCCAGGTCGCCGAGCGTGCGCCGCGCCAGCTCGACGGCAACCGAGGGGATCGAGACGCCCTTCTCGCCAACTGCGGTCTCCTCGCGCACCCGGCCGCCGGCGGCGAGTGCGCCGCGGAAGAGGCGATTGAGGATCGGCCCGGTCGCGTTCTCGACCAGCGCCAGCTCGTAGGCGCGTTTGACCTGGCCCTGGATCTCAGCCTCGCCGAGGATCATCGAGTCGAGCCCGGCGGTGACGCGAAAGAGGTGGCGAGCGGCCTCGCCCGAACGCAGCGAGTAGAGGTGGCCGAGCAGCTCGGTTGGGCGGATCTCCGCCTGGCGGGTCAGCACGCCGAGCGCTGTCGACTCGGCTTCGACCGGGTCGGAGACGATCAGGTAGAGCTCGGTGCGGTTGCAGGTCGAGATCGCCGCCGCCTCGTGGATCCCCTCCGAGCCGGTCAGCTCGCGCAGCGCGCCGGCGGCGCTGCCCTCGGTCAGCGAGAGCCGCTCGCGCAGGTCGAGCGGCGCCGTCTTGTGCGAGACACCGAGGGCGAGCAGCTCAGACATCGACCGTCACCCTCTCGCGCTTCTCCTCGCCGTTGCGCTGCTCGGCGAAGCCGGCGAGCTCGCGCAGCTCCCGCTCGATCCGCTGCAGTTTGGCCGCCATGATCGCCACGTAGACGACGATCAGGACCAAGAAGACGACGTAGGCGCCGGCGACGTACTTGCCGGCCTCGTCGAGCGGCAGGGCGGGCGTGGCGATCGGCAGCACCTCAGCTCACCTCCGGGGCGACCCGCGGAGAGCTGCCCGAGGGCGGTGCGTCGAGTGCCCGCCGCAGCCGCTTCAGCTGCCCGGAGGCGCTCTTCGCGGTCAGCTCGAATTTGACCAGCGTCACCCAGAGCAGGCCGATCGCCAGCAGGCAGGCGAGGAAGGTCAGCATCATCGAGCCCGGCAGCCCGCCTTCGCTGGTCGCGAAGACGCGCGGGTGGACGAGGGTCTGCGCCAGCCGCACCGCCATGAAGTTGAGCGGCACGAAGGCGCCGGCGACGATCGCGAAGACCGAGGCGTAGCGGCCCTGGCGCTCGCGGTCCTCGATCGCGTAGCGGAAGGGGTAGTAGGTCGCGTACATCAGGAAGACGATCAGGAAGCTGACCAGGGTCGGCTCGTCCCAGACCCACCAATGCCCCCAGGAGGCCTTGGCCCAGATCGAACCGGTCAGCAGCACCGCGACCCCGAAGATCACCGACATGTGGATCGAGACGTAGGAGTAGGCGTCCCAGCGCGAGTTGCCGCTGCGCAGGTGGAAGATGGCGAAGAGGCCGCCGACCACGAAGCCGACCAGCGCCGTGATCGCCAGCGGCACGTGCAGGTAGAAGATCTTCTGGATGAAGCCCTGGTCCGCGTCGAGCGGGGCGTAGAAGAAGACCAGCGAGAGCGACACGGCGAGCGCCGCGACGGTCGCGATCGACAGTGGTCTCAGGCCTTTGCCGTACATGAGCTTGGCGTGGGGGAGGCGGCCGGCGCCTCAGTCCTCCAGCAGGAAGTCGAATACCGCGTATCCGACGAGGAGGAAGATCGAATCGTATAGCGCGAGCACCGCCAGCCAGGTGCCGAAGCGGTGGTAACCGGGACCGCCCACGGCCAGCAGCGGCTCCAGGGCGCCGGTCGCGGCGATCGAGAGCGGCACGACCAGCGGCAGCAGGACCAGCGGCGCCAGCAGGTCGCGGGCCCGCGAGTTGACCGCCATCGAGGAGATCAGCGTGCCCGTGGCGGCGAGGCCGAGGTCGGCCAGGAGCAGCACCGCGGCCAGCGGCGGCAGCGCCGCCGCCGAGTCGAGGAAGAAGATCGCGAAGACCGGCACGACGATCAGCTCCAGGATCAGCAGGTAGGCCAGCAGCGACGCCGCCTTGGCCCCGAAGAGGGCAGTGCGGTCGATCGGCGCCAGGCGGATCGCGTCGAAGCCGCCCTCCTCGCGCTCGGCGACGAAGAGGCGGTTGATGCCGAGGATCGCCGCGAACAGCAGGGTCGCCCAGAGCACCCCGGCGCCGAGGCTTCCCGAGAGGCTGGTGCGGTCGAGGCCGAAGCGGAAGATGACGAAGGTGGTGACGGCGAAGAGCACCATCGCCGGCAGCGACTGCAGGGTGCGCAGCTCGGCCCGCAGGTCCTTGCCGAGGATCGCCGCGAAGGCGGCGCGCGAAGCGGTCACGTCGCCACCGCCGAGCCGCTCACTGCAGCGCGCCCCCCGCCGACAGGGTCGACTTCGAGGTTGAGCACCCTGCCGGCTTCCGAGACGAAGCGCTCGGGGTCGTGGGTGACGATCACCCGGGTGCGGCCGGGCGCCGCGCCGATCAGCTCGCGGGCCAGCTCGCGCCCTTCCGCGTCGAGGTTCGATTCCGGCTCGTCGAGCAGCAGCAGCTCCGGTTCGTGCAGGACGCAGCGGCAGATCGCCAGCCGCTGGCGCATCCCGGCCGAGAGCTCGGCGACGCGCTGGTCGGCGCGGCGCTCCATGCCCGTCGCCGCCAGCAGCTCGCCGATCCGCGCCTCGGCTGCCTCCCTGCGCCGCGCGTGCAGGCGGGCTTGGAAGCGCAGGTTCTCGCGCCCGCTGAGGTCGCGGTAAAGCAGCGGCTCATGGCCGAGGAAGCCGATCCGACCGCGCGCCTTCCAGGCCTCACCGGGTAGTCGCGCGCCCAGCACCCTCACCTCACCCGCACTCGGCCGCAGCAGCGTCGCCAAGATCCGCAGCAGCGTCGTCTTGCCGGCCCCGTTCGGCCCCAGCACGACCAGGGTCTCCCCCGCGCCGAGCGCCAGGTCGACTCCCTCCAGGGCCGGCGTATCGCCGAAATCGCGACGCAGGCCGCGCAGCTCGATCGCGGTTGGGGTCAGCGGCGCTTCTTCTTCAGCGTGCGGCGGCCGACCGCGAGCAGCGGGCCGGCGCCTTCCTTCAGCGCCTGGGTCCGGGTCGTCCCCTTGCCGTAGAGCAGCTTGGCCGAAGCGCGCACCGCTTCGCCCAGGGTGCGGTCATAGGGGTGCCACCAGAAGTCGCGGGTCATGCCCGGCTCCCAGGCGTTCATCTTGATGTTGACGCACTCGTAGAAGCCGAATTTCGAGTGCGAGCGGCCGACGCCGGAGTCCTTGACGCCACCCCAGGCGCACTGGCAGGCGCCGTGGCTGAAGGAATGGTCGTTGATCCAGACCATGCCCGACTCGATCCGCCGGGCGATGCGCTCGCCGCGCTGACGGTCCTTGGTCCAGACCGAGGCGCCGAGGCCGAACTCGGAGTCGTTGGCGAGGTCGATCGCCTCCTGCTCGGAGTCGACGACGACGATCGGCAGCACCGGGCCGAAGATCTCCTCGCGCATGATCCGCATCTCGTGCGTCACCCCGGTCAGCACGGTCGGCGCGACGAACTTGCCGGAGAGCCCGGCGACCTCGGTCGGGCCCCCGCAGAGCTTGGTGGCGCCGGAGGCGACGGCGTCCTCGATCAGGTCGACGACGATCTCGTACTGGCCGTCGGAGGTCATCGGCCCGATCTCGGTCTCCCACTCGATCGGGTTGCCGAGCCGCAGCTTCTCGGACTCGCGGGCGACCCCCTCGACGAAGCGGTCGGCGATCTCGCGCATCACGTAGACGCGCTCGATCCCCGAGCAGGTCTGGCCGGCGTTGGCGAAGCCGCCCCAGACGGCGCCGGAGATCGCGTTGTCGAGGTCAGCATCGGCGCAGACGATCATCGGGTCCTTGCCGCCCAGCTCGAGCACCGAGCCCTTGAGTCGCTCCGCGCAGACCGCGCCGACCTTGCGGCCAACCTCGACCGAGCCGGTGAAGAAAACCTTGCCGACGCTCGACCGCGCCAGCGCGTCACCGACCGCGCCGCCGCCATGGACGACGCGGATCAGCCCCTCGGGCAGGCCACCCTTCTCGAAGACGCGGCGGATCGCTTCGCCCAGGAGCGGCGTCAGGCTGGCCGGCTTCAAGACGACGCCGTTGCCCGCCATCAGCGCGATCGCCACCTCGCCGAAAGGGATCGACCAGGGGTAGTTCCAGGGGGCGATGACGCCGACCACGCCGATCGGCTCATAGGAGAAGTGCCCTTTCTTGCTCAGCGTGAAGGCCTGCGACATGCGCACCTTCTCGTCGGCGAGGATCTTCGGGCCGGCCTTGGCGCACCAGTGCAGGGCGTCGACGGTCGGCAGCAGCTCCATCGTGTAGGCCTCGGCGCGGGGCTTGCCCTGCTCGCTGACAAGCAGCTCGGCGATCTCGTCGATCTCGTCGAGCAGGGCGTCGGCGGCGCGGCGCATGTAGCGGGCGCGGTCCTGCAGGCTGAGTTCGGCCCAGGCGGGTTGGATGCGGGCGACGTCGTCGACTACTGCTTGGACCTCGTCGGGAGTGATCGTTGCGACGGAGCCGACTAGGTCGCCGGTTGCCGGGTTGAAGGACTCGAGGGTGGACTGGGATACGGGGGGGTGCGTGGCGGTCTCCATAGTTGGCGATTGTAGGTGGTTGGGAGGGAGCCGGGGGAGGCGTTGGGGAGGTGTCGGGTGTGCCCATCACCGCCTTTGGCGGTGAAATCTGGATGCCGCTTCGCGGCAGGAATCACTCTGCGCTGCCCGCTTCGCGACGCTCCCGAGACACCTCCCCCGGCTCCCTCATACTCAGCGTCGATGACCGAACGACTATTCGACGAGAGCGACGCGGGGCCCAGTCGAGGTGGAGAAGCTGAGGTAGCTGCCGATGCGCCGTTGGCTGTGCGGATGCGACCGCGGTCCTTGGATGAGCTGGTGGGGCAGGAGCACATCCTGGGGGAGGGTTCGGCGCTGCGAACGGCGATCGAAGGGGGGCATCCGCACAGCGCGATCCTCTACGGGCCGCCCGGATCGGGGAAGACGACGCTGGCGCGGATCGCGGCGAGCAAGGCGGACGGGGCGTTCGAGGAGGAGTCGGCTGTCAACGCAGGCAAAGCCGAGATCCGCAGCGTCATCGAGCGGGCTCGTGAGCGGCGACAAGCCAGTCGGCGGCTGACGATCCTCTTCCTCGACGAGATCCATCGCTTCAACAAGGCCCAGCAGGACGCGCTGCTGCCGGCGGTGGAGGAGGGGCTGCTGACGCTGATCGGAGCGACGACCGAGAATCCTTACTTCGAGGTCAACTCGGCGCTGCTCTCGCGCTGCCAGATATACGAGCTGCGGCCGCTGGCGGCGGAGCAGGTAGAGGAGCTGCTGCGCCGGGCGCTCGCCGATCCGCAGCGCGGCTTGGCCGAGCCGCCGCCGGTAACGGAGCAGGCCCTGGCGATGCTGGCGCATCGCTCCGGCGGCGACGCCCGCATCGCCCTCTCGGCGCTGGAGCGGGCGGTGGCACGTGCATCCGACCTTGACCCCACTGGAGGTGGGTCAAAGTCGGATGCGCTCGACGTCGCCGCTGTCGAGGACGCGCTGCAGCGCAAGGCACTCGACTACGACCGCCAGGGAGACCGCCACTACGACTTCGTCTCGGCCTGGATCAAGGCGACGCGGGGTTCCGACGTCGATGCCTCGCTCTACTACCTGGCGGTGATGCTGGAGGGCGGGGAGGACCCGCGCTTCATCGCCCGCCGGATGGTGATCCTTGCCTCCGAGGACGTCGGCAACGCCGACCCGCAGGCGCTGCTCGTCGCCGACGCGGCGGCCCGCGCCGTCGACCGGGTCGGCCTGCCCGAGTGCGCGCTCAACCTCGCTCAGGCGGCCGTCTACCTCTCCCTCGCGCCGAAGTCCAACGCCTCCTACAAAGCGCTCGGTGCGGCCCGCGGGGAGGTGCGCCGCAACGGCGCCAAGACGCCGCCCGACTACCTGCGCGACGCCCATTACCCGGGGGCCGCCGAGCTCGGCCGGGGCGAGGGATATCGCTACGCGCACGACGAGCCTGCCGCCGTCAGCGACCAGCCGCTGATGCCCCCGGGCCTCGAGGACCTGCGCTTCTACTCGCCCACCGAGCGCGGCTTTGAGGCAGAGCTGGGGCGGCGTCTGGAGGCGCTTCGCAAGCGGCTTCGCGGCGCTTAGTCGCAGGCGCAACTTCCTCTCGGAGGGGGTGTTTCAGAAGGCGGCTTTCCAAGCTAAGCCAGGGAGAGCCGCAACACCGGCCGGAGGCCTGGACTGGGGGTCTCCGGCCGGGAACAAAATGGGGAGGCAGGGGGGAGTTCGACGACCGCGCATGCTGCGCGGTCGTCGTGCGCTAGGAGGCCGGGGGTCGGTCCGCGGGTGCCCACCACCGCCGAAGGCGGTGGAATTTGGAGCCGCTTCGCGGCAGGAATCACTCTGCGGTGCCCGCTTCGCGAGGCTCCCGCAGACCGACCCCCGGCCTCCTCGGACCCACCCCACGTCCTCTAAGGTCTTGGGGGGTCGTGAACACTGAGAAGCTGAGACTCGGCGGCATGGCTCTGCGGAATGGGTTGCTGATCCATGGACCGACGCATTGGGCCGCTGCGGTTCGGGGGCCGGATGGGGAGGTGGTGGTTGCTTCGGAGCGGAAACCGGAGTTGGCGCCGAAGCTGGCGGTGCGGCTGCCGGGGTTGCGGGGGCCGCTGAAACTGGCCGAGGCGATGGCGGTTTTGCCGATCGTGCGGCGGCGGCTGCCGGCGGCGCGGCTGCCGTTCGAGGACCTGCGGGTGATCGGAGCGGTCGGCGCCACGCTGATCCTCACTGCGGCGCTGCGGCGCCGGCTGCGGTCCTCGGCGCTGCGGGAGGGGTTCGTGCAGGCGATCGGGGCGGTACCGGCCGTCGTGGCCTTGATGGACCGCGACTTGGCCGCCTACCACGGCGTCGAGCACAAGGCGATCGCCGCCTACGAGCAGGGGGTCGACGACCCGGCCGCCGTGCCCAAGGAGCACGACCGCTGCGGATCGAACCTGATCGCGCCGATGATGCTGCTCTCCGCCGGTGGCACCGTCGTTCTGGAGCGGATGGTCGAGCGCCCGAGCTCGCTGGCCCGCGCCCTCGTCGGCCTCGGCGGCGCCTCGCTCGCGGTCGAGATGTTCGCCTGGAGCGATCGCCACCACGGCGACCCGCTGGCCGAGGCCTTCCACACTCCTGGGCGCGAGATCCAGCGCCATCTGGCGACGAAGGAGCCGACCCCAGAGCAGCTGCAGGTCGGTGTCGCCGCCCTTGCGGAGATCCTCCGGGTCGAGCGCCCGACCGACGCCGAGGACGAGCCGCCGCCGGCTACGTAGACTGCGGCCGATGTTCGGAAGGATCGACCACATCGGTGTCGCCGTCGAGGACCTCGACGCGGCGCTGGCGCTCTACGAGCAGGCCTTCGAGATGGAGCTGAGGTTGCGCGAGACGGTCGAGTCGCAGGGAGTCGAGGCGGCCCTGCTCGACGTCGGCGAGGGGCACGTCGAGCTGTTGCGCCCGCTCGGCCCCGACACGCCGGTCGGCAAGTTCCTCGCCAAGCGCGGCGCCGGGTTGCACCACGTCGCCTACGCGGTCGAGGACATCGACGCGACGCTTGAGAAGCTCGCCGGCGCCGGCCTCGAGCTGATCGACGGGCAGGCCCGGGTGGGGATCGGTGGCAGCCGCGTGGCCTTCGTCGAGCCGCGTTCGACCGGGCGGGTGCTGACCGAGATCGTCGAACCGGCGGGAGGACACTGATGGCGGACGCGCAGCGGGTGGAGATTGGCTTCGAGGGCGGTCAGGTCGTTTCGGTGCGGCTCCGCGACGACGAGCTGAAGGACCTGCGCAAGCAGGTCGAGAAGGGTGGCTGGTACGACGTCCAGACCGAGGACGGAGTCCTCGCCGTCTACCTCGGCAAGGTCTCCTTCCTGCGCATCGACTCGGGCGAGCACCGCGTCGGCTTCTCGCTCCGCTCGGACTGATGCGGGCGCGCACGCTGTTCGGGCTTGCGGCGGGCGCCACGCTCGCCGCCGCCCTCTGGTGGCGCAAGAACCCCTCTGCGTGCCCCTACGGCCAGCGGTTCTGGGTCGAAGCGCCCCACCCGATCATCACTCGCGAGCGCCTGCGCGAGGTGCTGCGCCCCGAGCCGGGCGAGCGTGTCCTCGAGATCGGTCCGGGGACCGGCTACTACACGCTCGACATCGCCGGTTGGGTCGACACCGTCGAGATCTTCGACCTGCAGCAGGAGTTCCTCGACCACGTCAGCCGCCGCGCCGCCGAGCGCGGTCTCGCCAACGTCGTTCCCACGCAGGGCGACGCCACCGCGCTTCCCTACGAGGCCGCCTCGGTGGACGCCGCCGTCCTCACTGCGGTGCTCGGCGAGATCCCCGAGCCGCTCGCCGCCCTGCGCGAGATCGCCCGCGTGCTGAAGCCGAACGGCCGGCTCGTCGTCGGCGAGCTGTTCGGCGACCCGCACTTCACCACCCAGGCTGCCCTGAAGCGCCAGGCCGCCGAAGCCGGCCTCGCCTGGGACGGGGCCTCCGGCAACCGGCTCGCCTACTTCGCCCGCCTGACGCCGGCTCCGCGCTAGGCCTGCCTCTGCCTGGCGACGGGGTCCGTCCGCCCGGACCCAGTCGCCCTCCGCCATGCGCTCAATGCACGGCGGAGGGCGAAGGCGCCGGGGCGAGTGGGAGGTCCCGCCCCGGCCCTCTGCCTGTCAGTGCTGGTTCCCACCCCGACAGGCCGGGATGTTGAGCCGCAGATTGTTCTTCTTCAACCGGCGGCTGTTCTGGGCTTTGATGTTGAGGAACCCGTTGGTCGGCCGTGAGCAGAGGTTCCTGGAGTTGACCAGGAGACCCTTGTTGCCGCCCTTCATCGTCAGTTCGAACTTCTGCACCGCAACGTCGGGCGTTTCGTTGAACACCGTCTTCAGACGCCCGTGCTCGGAGCTGATCACGCCCCGCAGCCGGACCGGAACCTGGCCCTTGAGGTCGACCAGCAGATCCGGCAGTTCGTGCGTCGACGAGGTTAGGTAGACCGGGCCCTTGAGAGGTTCGTCGAGCAGCGGCGACTTCGCCTTGGCGTTCCCGTAGATGGAGTTCTTCGGGCACTGGTTCGCCGCCAGCTGCACTTTCGTGCAGATGGTTTTGATGTGACCCTGGTCGAGGATCGTCGCCCGCGGCAGGATGAACGCGGTCCGCCTGATGTTGGCGTCGCCCTCGCGACCTTCGACGATCGCCCGGAATTTCGGATGGTCGGCCCGCTGCGTCTGGCCTTTGCCACCGAAGATGCGAGCGAAGAACTTCGGTTTGAACTGGAGCGCTTTGCATTCGGTTGCGCGGAACGGAACGGACTGTTTCGATTCGAACCAGCTCGCCGGATTGGCCGGGTCGCCGCCGCCGCCGAATATGTCCGAGGCGACTGCGAATGCCTGTCGGCAAGTGGTGGGGTTGAGGGTGAAGCTCGGCCGGTTGATCGAGACGTCGATCGAACGGATGTCGAGCTTCACGCCGCCGAACACGTACGGAATCGGATCCGAGACGGCGTGGACTTCGGCCGTTTCGGGATTGATGTTGATCGCAACCCGGACGACCACCGTGCCGAGGTCATAGGGACCGGCGACCGCCGGCGTCACGAAGACCATGCTGATCGGGGCGCCTTTGTAGGGGCCCGCGAGGTAGGCCTTGCCGGTGGTGTGGAACGGAGCCGGCCCAGAGCCGGTGGCGATCGCGGAGGTTCCGACCAAGCTGCTCTCGGGGCAGCTCGGTGCGGCCAGCTCGGCTTTTCCGCTCTGCGTCGCCGCCGCGGCGATGCTTGCCTCGGGGCAGTAGGCGACGCCCTTCAGCTTGGCGACCATGCCAGGTGGCAGGTTGACGTTCACCTGGCGGATCTCCTGCGCCCCGTCGGGCCGGTTCAGGTGGAACTCGAACGGGCTGAAGGCGCCCGCTTTGGATTGCTGCGGCCCGGCGCTGTAGGTCGGGCTGAACGGCCGCTCGGCCAGCGTTTTCGGACAGGGACCGCCGCCGGGGGCAGAGGTCAGGTTGAAGCTGCTGGTGGGTGGCGGTTCCTTGATCGTGCCCGGAGCCGACCACGGTTCCAGCTTTGCGGTCGTGGTGTGCGGCCCGCAGGTGTCGGGCGTCGTCAGGGCCCCTCGCGGTCCGCCGGCGAGGTGAACGATGAATTCGCTGAACGTCGCCTGGGGGTTTTCGTCGATCACGGCCGTGATCTGGCCGGTCTGCAGGTTGGGGAAGATCTGCCCTTTGAGCCGCACGTTGACGCCGTAGCGTTCCGACTCGACGGTGAGGAAGATCCGGAACTGGTTGCCCGAGCTGGGGTCGTTGCTTTCCGGCTGGGCGACATAGACCTTGCCGTGCAGCGAGCCAGGCGGAAGCGAGGGCGTTTCCACGTCCACCGTGCCGATCTCAGACGCCGCCGGGCACTGGATTTCGTCGTTCGTGTGGTAAGCGAATTGCGCGTTGGTGCAGGTTGCGAGCCCATTGGCGAGCGACGGGTTGAGCCCCGCTCCTTGCGGCAGGACAACCGTCGCTTTTTTCAGATACGAGTTGGCAATCGGCTCTTCAGGATCGAAGGGGATCCCCAGGTTGAGCGTCACCGGATCGGGCGAATCGGTCGAGCCGTCGGCGGTCGTTTCGATCGTCGGTTCGAACGGCACTTTGTCGCAACCGGCGCCGGTGTACGGCGTCGTGAAGGTCGCTTCGTCGGAGGCGCCTTCGTGAGAGTCGACTTTCAGCGTTGCGCTCGCGGGGACGCCGCACTGGCTCGGCAAGGTCAGGTAGGTGCCGTCGCCGAACGTCCCTCCTTTGCCGCTGAAGACGAGACGCGAGCCGACCAGTGGCGCGCCGCCTTCGAGCGGCGACTCGACATCGCTGATCGTGAAGGTGACGTGCTGGTCAACGGGGTCGAGCGAGCCGACGATGAAGACGAAGCCGGTGGTCGTTGGGAAAGCCACCATGGAGGGGGCTCCAAAGAACGGTTCGACGTTGAACACCGGCACCGCAACACGTTTCTGTTCGCATTTCGGGACGCATGCGGGCCCGGGCGCCTCGATGGCGGCGGTTAGATAGTTGGTGCCGACGATCGCTTTCGGGCAGGTTGCAAGCGGGTTGGTTTTTTCGATCTGTTCCAGCGTGCACTTGGGAGCTGCCTCGGGATTGACGCTCAGGCCTTCAGGGGTTTCGACGACGATGTCTTTGACGAACCCGTCCGGGAAGCCTTCTTTGCCCACCCCGGTGAGCGTGTTCAGCGTGAAATCAGTGATCCCGAAGTTCGGGTGGCCGGCGGCTTGCGTGAACCATTTGTCTTCGGTCGTCTGCGTGCACTGTTCCGAAGACAGTTCGAGAGGGGGTTCTCCTTTGACTTCTCCGCCAAGGGGTGGCGTGTCGACGTTTGCTTTACACGTCAGCGATTCCCATTTTGCGATGCCGAATTCGGCGTGGGCGCTAGAAGCGCCGAGAGCGAGGATGAGGAATGCAGAGACGACCACGAGCAGCCCTACGGGGCGTGCCAAACCTCTCATTTGGTTCTCCTCCAAGACGGGTTCAAAAAATCCTTACCCGCCTCCCGCACTTAAAACAGTACAGCATGGAGCACACCGGCTCCATCGGTGACAGCTACGGATTGGCCAAACTGGACCAAAGTTGATGCTCTGCATCGGCTACGCGGTTGGCCGCAGTGTCTATCGCCCGCCACAGACTCGAGTCCGGCTCGTCGCGCTCGCTGGCCTCGCGGAAGGCCTCGCCCAGCCGCGTCCAGGCGGCCGAGGCTTCGGCTGCCAAGGCTGCCTCCGGCCGACCCGCCTCCTCGAGGAAGCGCGAGTACATGAGTCGGAAGGCGCCGCCCCCCGTGCCGCGCCGCTCGATCACCTGGTAGCCGAAGCGGGCGCACCACTGCCAGTCCTCGGCGACCTCGGGCCAGGAGCCGGCCTCGGCGGCGAGGCGACGCACCGCGTCCATGCCGGAGAAGTCGCGGAACTCCGGCTCGAGCATCGCCTGCGCGGCACGCTCGATCGCGGCTGGGATCGCCGCCCGCAGCTGCTCGGGCGAGACCCCACCGGCGGCGGTGAACATGTGGCCGGCCAGCGGATAGGCGGGGTGGCTGCTGTGCCGTGCGCGGGCGAGGTTCTCCAGGCGGGTCGTCTGCAGCTCCTCGAAGCCGGTGTCGGAGAGGTGAGCCACCTCCTCGTCGTAGCCGGCGAGGACCACCGCGTGGCCCGGGAAGTGAGCCGAGTTGCCGTAGTGATCGAGGTAGTACAGGTCGGTCAGCAGCAGGACCGGGTTGCCGGCGTCGACCTCCACCCGCGCCGCCTCCCAGGCCTCGCCGTCGCCCTCCTCGAAGGTGTGCATCTGCAGCGCCGCCCCGGTCAGCTCGCCAAAACTCTCCTCGAGCCGCGCGGTGCGGCCGTTGAACCAGCGGCTCGGTGAGGTTCCCTCGATCGTCACGTAGTAGAAGCAGGCGCCGGCGCCGAGGCCGAAGGCCATCTCCTCGCTCAGCTCGACTCCGTGGAAGGCAAGCAGGTTGCGCAGCGCGGTCGAGCCGCAGTGATGGCCGGGGATGTGGACGTAGCCGGGGACGGAGGGCATGACCCGATACTGACCGACCGGCTTATCCTGCGGCGGCCCGATGCACGAACTGGACCTCAAGCTGCTGCACGCGATGCGCACCCGCGGTCACACGCCCGGCATGGAGTCGGCGGCCAAGGCCCTCGGCAAGGCCGGTAACAACGCGCTCGTCTGGGTCGTGCTCGGGCTGGCGCTGGCGTCGATCGATCCCTCGCGGCGCGAAGCCTGGCTGATCTGCGCTGCGCTGGGGCCGATCGCGATCGCCCTCAACTATGGGATCAAGCTGCTCGTCCGTCGGCCGCGGCCGGTGCTCGAGGGCCTGCCGCCGCTCGGCGGCGCCCCCAGCTCGCTCAGCTTCCCCTCCGCCCACGCCTTCTCGTCATTCGCGGTGGCGACGGCGATGTTCCGGGTCGACCCGGCGACCGCCGGCGCCTTCGCCGTCGCCACCGCCCTCTCGCTCGGCCGCCCCTATCTCGGCATGCACTATCCGTCCGATGTCTTGGCCGGCGCCCTGCTCGGCGTCGTCCTCGGCCTTCTGGTTCCACTCTCGATATGAGCGAAGAGAAAGCCGCCCCCGGACGCGGAGGTGGGTGGCCATCCATATCTGATTCTTTGGCCACCCCTTGGAGCAGAGGAGGCGGCGCTGTATGAAGGTCGGGATCGTCGGGCTGCCCAACGCGGGCAAGTCGACCCTCTTCAACGCGCTGACCAAGGGCGGCGCCCAGACCGGCGACTACCCGTTCACGACGATCGAGCCGAACGTGGCGATCGCCCAGGTGCCCGACGAGCGCCTGGCGCAGGTGGCGGAGACCGTGCGCAGCTCCGAGCTGGTCCCGGCGACGATCTCCTTCCACGACATTGCCGGGCTCGTCAAGGGTGCCTCCGAAGGCGAGGGCCTCGGCAACAGGTTCCTCGCCTCGATCCGCGAGACCGACGCGATCTGCCACGTCGTCCGCTGCCACGCGGACTCCGGCGTGCCCCATCCCGACGGTCGCGTCGACCCGCTGGCCGACATCGAGACGATCGAGACCGAGCTGACCCTCTCCGACTTCGAGCAGGTCGAGCGGCGCCTGCAGCGGGTCGGCAAGCAGGCCAAGTCCGGCGACGCCGGGGCGACCGTCGAGCGAGACTGGCTGGAGGCGGTCCACGCCGAGCTGGCAGCGGGGCGCCCGGCCCGCTCGGTGCCCGTCCCCGAGGCGGCGCCCGACGCCGCCCTCAACCTGCAGGCGCTCACCACCAAGCCGATCCTCTACGTCGCCAACGTCGACGAGGGCGACGCCGAGCCGCCGGCCGCGGTCGCCGAGCACGCCGCCGCGATCGGCGCCGGCGTCGTCGCCGTCAGCGCCCGCATCGAGGGCGAGCTGGCCGAGCTGGACCCGGCCGAAGCGGCGGAGATGCGCGAGTCCTACGGGGTCGAGGGCTCGGGGCTCGACCGGCTGGTTCGCGCCGCCTACGACCTGCTCGAGCTGCTGACCTTCTTCACCGCCGGCGAGGACAAGGAGGCGGTGGCGCGGCCGCTGCCCCGTGGCGCCACCGCTTGGCAGGCGGCCGGCACGATCCACACCGAGATCCAGGAAGCGTTCGTCAAAGCCGAGGCGATCGGCTGGCGCGAGCTGGTCGATTGCGGCGGCTACGCGCCGGCCCGCGACCGCGGCCTGCTGCGCGTCGAGGGTCGCGACTACGTCGTTCAGGACGGCGACGTGATCACGATTAAGGTCTAGGCATGGATCAGGGGGCGCGGTTCCCGCGACTGGCGGCCAAGGCGGGCCACTACGAGAGCTTCTACGTCAAGGCCTGCCGGCCCGGCGGTGGGCAGGGGATATGGCTTCGCCACACGGTCCACAAGCGGCCCGGTGAGGAATGCACCGCCTCGATCTGGTTCACCTTTTTCGACCGCGAGGCCGGTGCGCCGCGAGCGACCAAGGTGACCGTGCCTGCCGACGAGCTCTCGGCCCCGGTCGGCTCCTGGATCAGGGTCGCCGACGCCGAGATCGGGCCGGGCCGGGCGAGCGGCTCGATCAGGACCGACGCCCTGGCGGCTTCCTGGGAGCTGGACTTCGCCGGCGAGGCGCCGCCCTGCAAGTACCTGCCGGCCGACTGGCTCTACGAGGCGCGGCTGCCGCGCACGAAGTTCGTCGCCCCATTCCCCGACGCCCGCTTCGACGGGCGCCTGGAGATCGACGGCGAGGAGGTCGAGGTCGCCGGCTGGCCGGGCATGATCGGCCACAACTGGGGCAGCGAGCACGCCGAGCGCTGGGTCTGGCTCGAGGGCACGGGCTTTCCCGATTCGCCCGGCACCTACTTCGACGCCGGCGCCGCCCGCATCAAGCTCGGCCCGTGGACCACCTCCTGGGTCCCCTCCGGGATGCTGATGCTCGACGGCGAGGCGCACCGCCTCGGCGGCTTCGGCCAGATCCGCGCCGCCTCGATCGACGCCACCCCGGGCGAGTGCGCGTTCGTCCTTCCCGGCAAGGACCTGACGGTCCGCGGCAAGGTCTCCGCCCCGCAGAAGGACTTCGTCGGTTGGATCTACGCCGACCCCAAGGGCCCCGAGCACAACACGATCAACTGCTCGGTCTCGGATCTCGAGCTGACCGTCGAGCAGCCCGGCCGCGCCGACCGCCACTTATTCCTCCGGGCCGGCGGCGCCTACGAGTTCGGCATGCGCGAGACCGACCACGGCATCCCGATCCAGCCCTACCCGGACGGTTGAGGAGAGGGGGAGCCGGGGGTCTGGACCAGACCCCCGGCTTCCCCTACCCCGTAACGCCGCCGGCGGGGCCGGGCGGGCCTTCCGGGTTGCCAGCTGGATTCCCACCGGCGGGCTTGCCGTTCACCAGCTTCTGGAAGGCCATCCAGCGGTCGTAGGCGCCGAGGGCGGACTCGAGCTGGTCGCCGCGGATCGTCGTCGTGCCGCCGCTGCCGACGAGCTTCGCCTCGACGATCCGGGGGGATACGCCGCGCTTGGTGATGACGACCTGCTTCAGGCGGCCGTCCAGGTAGCTGCCCAGCTTGCCGCTGATCTCGGGGCCGCTGAATTTCAATTGCCAGGTGTGCAGGGGGCAGGCGCCGTCGTAGGGGTCGGGGACGCCGACGAGGTAGGGGACCGCGGGGCCGAAGAAGACGTTCTGGACGCTCTCGGTGTGGCCGCCCGAGCAGGCGGAGAAGTAGGTCTGGGCGATCCTGCCCCCGTACATCACCACCTGGCCCTTGGTCAGCTCGGCGGCGCGGTTGCTGCTCGGCTCCTCACTGTCCATCCCCTCGTAGACCTGGCTGCGGGTATCGGCGTAGAGGTCGAAGCCGTTGCCGTCGACCTGGGTCGAGAGCGCGTAGGAGCGCGCGGCGACGGCCTGCGCCTCGAGGGCCGCGAGCGGCCAGGAGGCCGGCGACTCGTTGGGGACGACGCCCTTGACGTACTGATCGACCGGCACCGCGTTGACGGCGTTGAGCGAGCCGCTGTCGCTGTCGGTCGGCACGATCTCCAGCGCTCCCCGGTACTCGGAGCCGCCGATCGCGATCCTGCCGTTGCCGGCGGCGCGCAGCCGGTAGCCGCAGTTGGCCAGCGTTTTGCCGGCCGAGTTGCGCAGCTGCACGCTGCGGGCAATGCGATGCGCCTCGTAGCCGCGGCCGGCGTCGAGACTACGGCCGCAGGCGCTGGTGGCGCCGCTGAAGGCGACGTCGCCGCCGTCGATCGAGATCAGCACCCGGACCACCCGGGCCCCGGTGTTGCCGATCGTCGTCCCCGAGTAGTAGTGGCCGAGGATGAAGCGGTAGTCCTTGCCGTGCTGGGCGTAGCCGTAGGCCCCGTACTGGCTCATCCCGACGCCGTGCCCGAAGCCGTGCCCGGTCACCACCCACTCGACACCGGCCCGTGCGGCTGGGGCAGCCGCCAGGACCACGGAGAAGATTGCCACGGAAAGCGTGGCGACTTTTGCCCGCATAGCGGCAAGAAGTCGCCACGGCGGCGCGGTCGTGTGCATCTGAGCGGCCATCTCTCGGGGAACAGGTTCGCGCCAGGGTAGTAGCGGCCCTGCTCTAGTCTGAAATCAACCGACCACGGAGGAGGCCAGGATGGCGACGCAGACTGTGAAAGCCGCCGATCACGAGCTGTTGGTCGCCGGCGAGTGGCTGCAGACCGGCGAGTGGGACGAGGTCGCCAGTCCCTACGACGGCACCCCCGTGGGCCGCGTCGCCCGCGGCGACGCGGCGCTGGTCGATCGCGCGGCGATCGCCGCCCGCGCCGCCTTCGAGTCGGGCGACTTCGCCCAGCACGAGCGCGCCGCGGTGCTCGACCGCGCCGCCGAGCTGGTTGGCGAGCGGCTCGACGACCTCGCCCTGACGATCGCCGCCGAGGCCGGCAAGCCGTTGAAGACGGCGCGGGTCGAGGCGGCCCGCTGCGTCGACACGCTGACCTTCTCCGCGGTCGAGGCGCGCAAGCTGACCGGCCGCACCGTGCCGATGGACGCCTCGGCCTCCGGCGCCGGCAAGCTGGGCGTGATGCTGCGCGTCCCCTACGGGGTCGTCGGCGCCATCAGCCCCTTCAACTTCCCGCTCAACCTCGTCGCCCACAAGCTCGGCCCGGCACTTGCCGCCGGCAACGCGGTCGTCCTCAAGCCGGCCGGCCAGACGCCGATCTCGGCGCTGAAGCTGGCCCAAGTCCTGGTCGAGGCCGGTCTGCCGGAGGGCTGGCTGAGCGTCGTCCCCGGCCCCGGCGCGGAGGTCGGCAACGCGATCGTCGAGCACGACCTGACCGCTGCGCTGAGCTTCACCGGCTCGGCGGGGGTCGGTTGGGGGATCCGCAGCCGCGTGCCACACAAGAAGGTCAACCTCGAGCTGGGATCGAACGCGCCGCTGGTCGTCAACGAGGACGGCGACTGGGAGATGGCCGCCGACAAGGCCAAGCTTCACGCCTTCTCCCACGCCGGCCAGAGCTGCATCTCGATCCAGCGGATCCTCGTTCACGAGGACGTCGCCGACGGTTTCGTCGAGCGCCTGGTCGCCAACGCCGAGGCGCTGCGGGTCGGCGACCCGCTCGACCCCGAGACCGACGTCGGCCCGCTGATCTCGCCCGGCGACCGCGACCGGGTGAAGGACTGGATCGACGAGGCGGTCGCCGAAGGCGCCAAGCTACTGACCGGCGGCGAGCCGGTCGACGAGGGGCGCTGCCTGGCGCCGACCCTGCTCGAATCGCCGCCGCGCGAGGCCAAGGTGTGGTGCGAGGAGGTCTTCGGCCCGGTGGCGACGATCGACCGCTTCGCCGATTTCGGCGAGGCGCTGCGGATGGCCAACGACTCCAAGTTCGGGCTGCAGGCCGGAGTCTTCACCCGCGACATGGGCCGCGGCCTCGAGGCCGCCCGCAGGCTCGAATTCGGCGGCGTCCTGATCAACGAGGTCCCCACCTTCCGCGCCGACCAGCAGCCCTACGGCGGCGTCAAGGACTCCGGCAACACCCGCGAGGGCCCCGCCTTCGCCGTCCTAGAGCTGACCGAGGAGCGCTTCATCACTTTGCAGGGGTAGCGGCACGCCGCGCCCGCGGCTAGGGTCTCTTCATCCGTCCATCGAGTTACGAGGGGGTTGGGATGTCGAACCGGAGACGTGGGTCGGTGCGCAGGGGGCTCCTTGCGACCCCGCTGGCAGCCGTTGCGTGCGTCGTGTTGCTCCTGCCCGCGGGAGCGGGTGCGGCAACCGTCGTCAATGGCGACTTCGAGGCCGGCACGCTCACCGGCTGGACCGTGGTGAACCCTGGTGAATTCGAAGCGGGTTCCTGGTTCGCCTACTCCGGCACGGCCGCTCCCACCGAAGAAGGAGAACCTGGGGCTCGACAGGTGCCGCCCCCGCCACAGGGCAATTTCGCCGCGATCACCGACCAGGGCGGTGAGGGCCTGCACATCCTCTACCAGGACATCGCAATCGAGCCAGCCTTGTCGCAGACCCTCTCGATGCTGGTCTACTACCACTCCTACGCGGAAATCACGGTCCCCTCGCCTGACACGCTTTCCCCCGAAAGCTCGGCCAATCAGCAGTACCGGATCGACGTGATGAAGCCAAGCGCGCCGATCGACTCCGTCAACCCAGCCGATATCTTGACGACTGTCTTCCGGGCCAATACCGGCGATCCGGAAGAACTCTCGCCAAAACTGGTCACGGCGAACCTGACTCCTTTCGGCGGACAGACGGTCCGTCTCCGTTTGGCCGAGGTCGACAATCAGTTCTACTTCAATGCAGGCACGGACGCCGTCTCGATCTCCACCGTGCCGCTGCCGCCGCCGCCGTCGAACGTCTTCACCTTCGGCAAACTGAAACTGAACAAAAAGAAGGGCACCGGTGCTTTGCTGGTGAACGTGCCAGGGCCTGGGACGCTGACCGTCGTCGATGGGGGCTCCTCCGGTGCCGCGGCCAGCAGCGTCGCCTCGGCGAGCAAGAAGAAGAAGGCGCTGATCAAGTCCACGACGGTCACCGCCACGGCCGCCGGCTTGGCCACCGTGAACCTGAAGCCCACGGGTGCCGGCAAGAAGATCCTCAAGAGCAAGCACAAGTTGAGGTTCAAAGTGCTCGTCACTTTCACCCCGACCGGTGGCGCCGCTGCGACCCAGACCTTCCGCGGAACGCTGAAGAAAAAGCCGAAGCCGAAGCCGAAGCCGAAGCGCGGTTGAGCGCGGCCACCTGAAGCGCTGCCGACTTTTACCCCCCTATAGCGGGGTAGAAGTCGGCAGCGGTGTCGGTCTACTCGTGCGGGCGGGCCATACGGCGGTGGTCGAGCGCCTGCTCGAGGACGGCAGGCTCGACGCCCTGCTCGAGGGCGACCTCGCGCAGTGAGCGGCCGGACTCGGCCGCCGCCTTGACGATGTCGGCGGCGCGGTCGTAGCCGATGTGGGGGTTGAGGGCGGTGGCGGTCGCCAGGGTCGCCTCGGCGTGGCGCTCGGTCATCTCCTCGTTGGCCTCGAGGCCAACGACGCATTTCTCGTTTAGGAGGCGCGAGGCCGAGGCGAGCAGCTTGATCGAGTCGAGCAGATTGCGGGCCATCAGCGGCACCCGCACGTTGAGCTCGAACTGGCCCTGGCTGCCGGCCATGGCGATCGCCGCGTCGTTGCCGATCACCTGGGCGGCGACCTGGATCACCACCTCCGGGATCACCGGGTTTACCTTGCCGGGCATGATCGACGATCCCTTCTGCAGCTCGGGCAGGCGCAGCTCGGCGAGGCCGGCGCGCGGCCCGGAGCCCATCAGCGCCAGGTCGTTGGCGACCTTGTTGAGCGAGACCGCGTAGACCTTGAGCGCCCCCGACAGCTCGACCAGCGCGTCGCGGTTGCCCTGCGCCTCGAACGGGTCGAGCGGCTCGGAGACCGCCAGGCCGGTGTCGGCGGCGAGCTTCTCGCGCACCTTCGCCGCGAACTCCGGGTGGGTGTTGAGCCCGGTGCCGGTTGCGGTGCCGCCAAGCGGGACCTGACCGACCCGCCGCAGCGTCCCCTCTACTCGCTGGATGCCGAGCCGGACCTGTGCCGCATAGCCCCCGAACTCCTGCCCGAGGGTCACCGGCACGGCGTCCATCAGGTGGGTGCGGCCGGCCTTGACGACGTCGGCGAAGCGCTCGGCCTTAGCAGCGAGCGCCTCCTGCAGCGCCTCCATCGCGGGCAGCAGGTCGTGCGTCGTCTCGTCGAGCGCCGCCAGGTGGACGGCCGACGGGAAGACGTCATTGGAGGACTGGCCCATGTTGACGTGGTCGTTGGGATGGGCGCCGTCGCCAGCCAGGTTGGCGATCACCTCGTTGGCGTTCATGTTCGAGGAGGTGCCGGAGCCGGTCTGGAAGACGTCGATCGGGAACTGGTCGTCGTGTTCGCCGGCAGCGACCGCGTCGCCAGCGTCGGCGATCGACGCCGCGAGATCGGCGTCGAGTTCCCCCAGCTCGCCGTTGACCCGCGCCGCGGCGGCCTTCAGTCGGCCGAGCCAGCGGACCACCGGCACCGGGACGCGCTCGCCCGAGACGGGGAAGTTGTCGACGGCCTTGGTGGTCTCGCCACCCCAGAGCTGATCGGTCACAGTCGCTGCCTCCATCGGGATCGTTGTCGGCAGAGCGTATTCAGCCGCGCGCTCTGCCGACTTTGCAGCGCACCTTGCTCTTGCCGGCTCGCCGGTGGCGAACCCGGCAGCCGATGTGGGCGTTGCGCCCGGGCCTGCCCTTCGGCCCGCGCCTTCCCGCCGGTCCCTGGGGACCGGCGGGCCCGGGGGCTCCGGCGGGCCCAGCTGGCGGCCCGACCGGATCGACTGGCGGCGCGCCGGCGGGAGGCCTGGCGCCGAGACGCAGCGCGATCGCCTCGCCGAACCCGACCGGCTGGGAGCCGGCGACTGCCTCGCTGCCGCGGTCGAGCCGCGCCAGCCAGGCTTCGTCCTGGTTGCGCGGGGCGACTCCGTCGATCATCACGATTCGTCCGTTCGCAACCTCCAGCGAGGTCACGCAGCCGCTGGGGATGGCGCCGGCCTTGGCCGCGTCCAGGACCTGCGCCAGCGGCGCCTCGGCGGCCGCCGTCACCTTGCAGATCCGCACGTTGCCGGGAGCCAGCTCGATCGCCAGCATGTGCGGCACCGGGGTTCCGGTCGCCACCTCAGGCGCCGAGTGCGTGCTGGGAAGCGAGGGGTCCTCGCGGGGCGGCGGCGAGGCGGTGAAGACGCCGCCGGCGATCGCCCGCAATGCGTCCTGGGTCGAGTAGAGGTTTGCTTCGCTGGTGTCCGAGTACCCGAAGCCCCCCGCTTCGGAGCCAGCCTGGACCTGCAGGGAGAGCAGGAAGTCGATCGGCGTCTTGCCGGCCGTCGTCGTCCAGGCGGCCGACTGAGCGTCGATGCCGCAGGCGGTGAGGCCGCTCACGACCCAGGCGTTGACGTCGGAGTTGTCGCCGAATTCGTAGTGAATCGCGCCGGTCGCTTCGACGAGCAGGCTCTGCAGGTGTTCGAGTGCGGCGGCGACCTGCGGGTCGTAGGCCGGAACGCCGGCTTCGCAGAGCGCGGCGATCGTCGCGCCAGTGGTGTCCGGTTCGCTCGGTTCTGCCTTGGCGGCCGGGGTTGGGGCAGCGGCGAAGGACCAGCCCCCGTCGTCGTGCTGGTTGCGGCGGAGGTAGGCCACGGCGGGGGAGAGGGCCCAGGCCGGCAGCGGCGTGGTCCTCAGCGCCAGGATCCCAAAGGCGGTGCTGGTCACGCTCGGTTCGCCGAAGCTGCCGGCGGTTGGGTTCCAGCGCGCGGCGATCTGCGCCGGCAGGTTCGAGTCGGCCGAGATCCGGGCTGGGTCCAAGCCGGCGGCGTGGGCGACGAGGGTCGTGCGCTCGTAGTTGGTGACCGCGGTTATCGGTGGACCGGTCCAGAAGCTCGAGCCATAGTCGGCCAGCAGGAAGTCCTGCAGGCTGGGGTTGCCGGTGGTTCGGACGTCGGCCGCGTTGACGCCTGCGGCGGCCAGCGACGTCGCGACCCAGTCGCTGCTGAAGGAGCCGTGTTCGTAGCCGAACGGTTCGCCGGTGGCCGGGTCCTGCTGGCCGCGGACGTATTCCACCGCGCTGCCGATCGCGGCGTCGACTTGTTCCTGGGTCGAAGTCGCCATCGCCGCGGCGGTCGGCATTGCCAGCGACAGGGCTGCGGCGGCGCAGAGCGCGGCCAAACGACGGGTGGGGACTGCTCGCATCCTTGACCCCTTTCCTCGAGGGCTTGGTGGAGGGATCGGAGGGAGGTCTCCTGGCTTCCGAGCCTCCCGTCGCGCCTTCCCAGCCCTCTCTGGGCCAGTGGCTGCCGCGTACGACGTGCGGCGGGCGTCTGCTCGGTCACAGTGGCGGGCCCGCGCCGGACTTGCACCGGCTTCCCCGTCCACCGATCCGTGGACTGTGAATTTGGGCGGCGAGCATATAGGACGATCGGCCAGGCTCGGCAATTGACGCCGACTGCGGCAATAGGGTGAAGTACGTCAAGCGCTCGAGGGAACCCGGTGCGAATCCGGGACTGACGCGCAACGGTGTGGACCGCGGTGGCGATGTTGGGCCGCGGGTCCGAGTCCGAATACTCACCGCTTGACGCACACATAAGGACCCCTGTTCTCGCGAACGGACGGCGGCCTTCACCCCCTCGGCTCTTCAGGGCATGGGGACGGGGAAAGCACCGTCCCCAACCAGAAGGAGATCCACTCGATGCGTCAACTCACCCTGCGGCTCGCGCCGCTCGTCGTGGCGATCGGTGCGCTGCTGCTGCCGGTTGCGGCGTCGGCCACCGCCACGCCTGAAGAAATCGCCGCCTCGCTCAGTGGCGGCGTCACCTATTTCAAAGGCCTGCAGAACAAAGAAACCGGCGCCATCTCAGGCTTCGGCGGCGATTGGTCGCTGACCGCCTTCGCGGCGGCGAAAGTCGCCGCGGCCGACGTCAACAAAGGCGGCAAAGAAGGCACCGACGCGCGCAGCTGGTACGAAAAAGAAGTCGGCGCGGTGGGCTGGCCTGGAGGAGAAGCCGCGGCGACCGACTTCGAGCGGGCGGCGCTGATCTCCTACGCCGCTGGCATCGATCCGGCTCGCGTCTCGAAACGGCAGAACCTGATCGCCAAAGTCGCCTCCTACTACCAGAGCGAAAGCCCCGGCTACTTCGGCTCGACGTTCAATGCGACCGTCTTCGGGTTGCTGGCGCTGGCAGACTCGAAGACGACCGGGGGCGCGCAGCGCGTGCCGCAGGCGGTGCTCGACCTGGCGATCGCTGCGGTGAAAGCCAACCAGCACACCGACGGCGGCTGGACCTGGGAAAAAGCCGCCGGCAACGAAGCGGCGCTGAAAAAAGCCTCCGAACCGGACATGACCGGGGCCGCGATGGCGGCGCTCTGCACGGCGGGGGTGGCGAACACGAACGAAGCGATCGTCAACTCGAAGAACTACCTTGCCGCGAAGCTCGTCAAAGCAAGCGGGGCGTTCGAATCGGCCTTCGGGGTCAACACCGACACCACCGCCTGGGCGGTGCAGGGGCTGAAAGCCTGCGGGCTCGATCCTCAGGCCGCTGAATTCACCGGCTCGGCGCCGAAAAAAAACACGCCGCTCAACTTCCTCATCTCCCAGCAGGTGAGCGGCGGCGGGTTCAGGTACGGGACCTCGGGCAGCACGGCCGACGAGTACGCCAGCCAGGATGCGGTCCGCGCCCTGGGCAGCGGTGGGTTCACCGCGACCCCGCCGACGCCCGCGAGCGGGCCGCAGTGGAAGGGCGTCACCGAATTCGCTACCGGCGAATCCGAAACCGCGACCCTGGCGCTGATCGTCGATGACGGGAGCTCTCCGCTGAAGGTTTGCTCCGTGTCCCTGGCGCCGAAAGCGACGACGACGACCCTGGCGACGGTGCTCGACGCCGCGGTCAAAGGCACCACGCCTGCGTCCTGCGTGACCGGCTACCTGCCGGCGAGCGGCGAAGGGGCGATCACCCAGGTCAACGGTTACCCGGCCGTGCCGGCCGAAAAATGGAACGTGACGATCGACGGCGGCACCAAGAAACAGGCCAAACGCAACACCGAAATACACGTCGGCGACACGATCTACCTGGAGTACGAATAAGCGTCAGTTGCTGTGAAGCGGAGGCCGATCCCGCGCATCGATGCGCGGGATCGGCCTCCCTGGTGCGCGGCGACGCCTCGGCCAGCGGCTAGACTGGCGCCGAATACGAGGATCGGTGGACGGGGAAGCCGGTGAAAGTCCGGCGCGGGCCCGCCACTGTGACCGAGCAGAAGCCCGCCGCACGCCACGCGGCAGCCACTGGCCATCTGGCCGGGAAGGCGCGACGGGAGCTCGGAAGCCAGGAGACCTCCCTCCGATCCGCAAACGTCGATCGCCCTCGCGGAAAGGGGCAAGAGGCAGATGCGCAAGATCGTCGCGACGCTCACCGTCGCTTTCTCAATCGTCACCCTCGCCGCGCCGGTGGCGCAGGCCGCACCGGCAGAGGTCAATGTGCGGATCGAGGGCCGCGAAGAAACGCTCTTCGAGGGCCCGATCCTTACCGCAGGACACGCTGTCGAAGCTTCCTCGGACAGCGCGCCGCACGGTTGCGACGGCCTCAACAACGGCGCCAACCCGCTGCCGGGCCCGACGCCGACGGCGGCCTCCGTCGACGCGATGAGCATCCTCGGCGAGGATTTCGACGGCCAGTGGTACCCGGGGTTCGACGACTACTTCATCGAGCGCTGGGGCCCCGACGGGCAGGACGAGGCGAAAGGCGAGTACTGGGGCCTCCTCGTCAACAACGTCTTCACCGACGTCGGCGGCTGCCAGTACGAGCTGGACGGCGGCGACGAGATCCTCTGGGTCTACGACGCCTTCAAGACCCGTCCGTTGCTGGCCCTCTTCCCGGCTAGCTACTCGGCCGGAGCCCGCCCGCTGACCGCCGTCGCTGAGCTGGGTCAGCCGTTCGAGGTGGAGGTCGACGCTTACGAGGACGCCGCCGAGAACGACCCGCCGGCTGCGCCGCAGCGGACGGGTGCCAGCCCCTTCGAGGGCGCCGAGGTCGCGCCGGTGGCGACCGACGAAAGCGGCTTCCAACGGGTCGAAGCCGAGAGCGCGGCGACGGTCGTGACCGGGGCTGACGGCACGGCCGAGATCGTCTTCGCGGAGCCCGGCTGGCACCGGATCAAGGCCACCGTGACCGGTTCGGGGGGCGGCGAAAGCGCGGTTCGCTCGAACCGCCTCGACGTGTGCGTGCCGGCGCCGCCGGCGACCGACTGCGGCGCCCTGCCGGCCGAAGACCAGGTGCGAACTCCGCCCCCGAGCGGCGGTGGTGAGGAAGAACCCGAGCCCGAAACGGGAGGCGAAGCGCCCCAGCCGGAGGGGCCGGGCCCTGGTGGCGGTGGCATGAGCGCGGCGACGCCCTTCATGCCCTCTCTCGCGCCAGGGGGCGGCCAGGTCCGCCTGGAGGCGCCGCGCCTCGATCGCCGCCGCCTCGGCCGCGGTCTGCTCGGCGTCAGCTGGCGGGTCCTCGACCCCGGCGTTGGGATCGGCGGCTGGACGATCTCCTCCAGGACGCTGGGTCGAAAAGGCGCTCCCTACGTCGTCCGGGCGAGGGGCACGGGCGGGACCTCCGCCCTATTGCGACTGCCTGGTGGAGCCGCCTACCGCCTGCGGTTCACCGTCGTCGACGCGATCGGCCGCAGCTCGACGGTCGCGCTCGGCAGGGTCGCTGTGCCGGGGCCGGACGGGTGATCGGGCGGCGCAGCGCGGCGGCGGTCGTCATCGGCCTCGTGGCTCTGGTGCCGGTAGCGGCGCAGCCGGCTACGGGCGCGCCGAGCCCTGCCAACCAGGCGCGGCTCGACAGCACGATCCGCTATCTGCAGGAGGTGCAGAACGCCGACGGGGGGTTCGGCGGCGACGCGGGGCAGGAGTCGGGCCAGGGGTTCAGCGCCTGGGTGGCGCTGGCGCTGGCTGCCGCAGGGATCAATCCCCAAGACCAGGCGCAACCGGGCGGCGCCGACGCGTATGGCTTCCTCGTCGGTCACTTCCGGCAGGAGCTGGGCGGCGGCGATTCCGATGCGGCGATTCCGACGACGGCGTTCGAGCGCGAATTGATGGTCGTCAACGCCTCCGGGACGGACCCGCACCGTTTCGCCGGCTACGACCTGGTCGCCGAGATCCTCGGCCGCGCCCGTCCCGACGGCTCTTTTCCGTACCTGCCGGGCGGGCGAGGCGAAATCAACGACACCGTCTTCGCGATCCTCGCCCTCGCGCCGGTGGACGAGCCCGCGGCCAGGACGGCGGTTCAGCGGGCGGCGGACTGGCTGATCGGCGAGCAGGACGAGAGCGGCGGCTGGTCGTGGGAAGTGAAAGGAGGAAGGCCCGAAGTCGACCTCACCGGCGCCGCGATCCAAGCGCTGATCGCCGCCGATCGCCCGAATACGGACGCGCAACGGCGCGGGATCGCCTACCTGCGCCACGCGCAGCGACCCGACGGCGGGTTTCCCGAGCTCCCCGGCGAAGAGGAGTCGAACGTCGCCTCGACCGCCTGGGCGGTGCAGGCGATCTGGTCCGTCGGGGAAGACCCCGAAACCTGGCTCACCGGCGCGGCGGAGGAAAGCGAAGAACCGCTGGGCTACCTGGAATCGCTGCAGGAAGCCGACGGCCATATTCGCTGGAAGAGAAGCAACGACGTCTACGGGGTCTGGATGACCGCCTATGTGGCCCCGGCCTTCGCCGGGCAGGCCTGGCCGATCCCCGCCGCGCCGCGGGCAATCCGGCGTGCGCCCGCACCCGAACAGCCGGGGCCGGGAGGGGAGGGGGCGCAGGCCGGCGGCGGCGTGATCGCCGGCGGGGGTGGAACGGGCGCCCCGCTCTTCAGCCGACCGAAACCCCAGAGCAGGGGCAGGACGCCGGGCGGCGCCAGGCAGACCGGGCCGGGCAGGCACGCCGTCGACCACAGCAAGACGCGGCGCGGTGAGAACGCCGAGCAGCCCACCGCCACCCTCGCCTCCGAACCCCGGCACGCATCAGCCGGCAGCGGCGACGGAACCGCCACCACCGGCGCTGCGACGGGCGGCAGAGCGTCGGCCTCGACGACCGCGGCGGCAGTCGCAGTCGGCTCGGCCGAGCGCGGCGCCGGCGGTGAGCCGGCGCTCCCGTCTGGCAGCGTGGGTGAAGGGCGAGGCCGCGAAGTCAGCGGCACCCTCGTCGGCGCGAGTGCCGGCAGCCCGAGACAGGGGTCCCTCGCGTTCGGCGCTCCCGGTCTCCACGGCGCCGGGGCCAAGGATGGCGGCGCCCCCTGGCTGGCGATCGCGATCGCCGCCGCCGCCCTCCTGCTCGGCCTCGCCGGCTCGCGGCTGGAGTGGCGACACGGGGAAGTCCTGCCGTGAGGGCGGCGATCGACCTGGGGGACGCGCTGGCGGACCTCGCGACGGCGCTGCGGGTGCCGGTCCTGGTCGCCGCGGTCCTGATCCTGCTGCTATGCGCGGTCGAGCTCGGCCGCTTCGCCGCAGAGCTGTGGCGCCGGCGGATGCGGGCCCGGGGCGTGGATCTGAGTGACCTCACCGCGCGCGCGATCGCCGACCCCGGCCGCGCAGCGCTGTACGCCTACAGCGCCCCAGGGGCGCTTGCCGCCGAGGCCCTCGCCGAGGTTGCCGCCGCCGGCCAGGCGGCGGATCGGAGCGCGGCCAGCGAGCGAGCGCTCGCCCGCTACGAGCTCGCCGCCCAACGGCGACTCGACCGCACCCGCCTGCTGGTCCGCGCGGGACCGGCGGTCGGCCTGATGGGCACGCTGATTCCGCTGGCGCCGGGCCTGGCCGCGCTGGGGCAGGGGGACGTCGCCTCGCTCGCCGAAAACCTGCGCGACGCCTTCGGCGCGACCGTGGTCGGCCTGCTCGTCGGCACGGTGGCCTTCGCTCTGACCTTGGCTCGCACGCGGATGTACAGCGAGGACCTGACCGCGCTCGAGCAGGGGGTGGAAGCGTGAGCCGGGTCGGGCTCGGCCGCCACGGCCGGATCGCCGAGAACGCCGGCGACCCGCTCGACGGGCTGGTCAACCTCTTCGACATCGGGATCGTCCTCGCGGTCGCTTTCCTGATCGCCGGGCTGACCCTCACCGTCGCGCCCGACAGTGGCCGGATCGAGCGGCGCTCCGCCGCTGGCCGAGAGGCGCGCGTCCACGTCCTGCCTGCTCCGACCGGCAGCCGCCAGGCGCAGGGCCGGGGCAAGCCAGTCGGCACCGCCTACCGGCTGGCCGACGGCCGCCTGGTGATCGTCTCGCCGCGCTGAGCTCAGCCGTTCTCGCGACCGGCGTCGTAGCCACGCCGGTAGGCCTTCGCGAAGGCCGCTGGCAGGGGCCGGTTGTCGGGGCTGTAGCGGGCGGCGGCGGTCAGGCGGCGCAGAAGCTCGGCGTGGATCCCTTCGGTGTCCTCGGCGCCGTGCGTCGCGGCGCCGAGCAGGTAGCCGAGGGCGACGTTCGCGTTGCCTCCCGGCGCGGCGCGTGCTTCGGCATTGAGCTTGGTCGCCGCCGCCACCGTCGCGGTACCGACCGTGGCCAGGTCGCCGCCGTTCTGGTTCGCCGCCAGGCAATCCGAGATCGCCGTCCCCTCGTCGAGGCGCACCTCTCCCGGCGCCGCCCCCAGCGCGCGCAGGTAGGCGCCGCTGCCTTCGAGGCAGGCCACCGGGGTCCCGTCGCTCTGCGAGCCGCAGCTGCCGGCGAGCAGGCCGATGGCGAGGGCGGCGAGTACGAGGGCCCGGCGCATCGGCCGCATCCTAGGGGGACGTGCCGGTGGTTAGATGCCCATATGGGTGTCTAACCACCGGCACGTCGGGGAGGCGGTGCTCAGTCGCCGGCGCCGATGCCGCCCGACTGGGCGGTTGCGAAGCCGCCGGAGGGACCGTTGGCCCGGGTCGATTCGCTCGCGGTCGGTTCCGGTGGCGCGCCGCCTTCGGGGGTAGGCGGTGGGACGGCTTCGGGCTCGGTGCCGCCGCGCGGGCCTTCCGGCGTCGGCTGGGCGGCAACGTCCTGCAGGCGCACCGGGAAGACTTCGACCCATTCGGCGAGCTGGAACATCGGCGCCGTCGCGTGTTCCCAGGAGAGGTGCAGATGGTTGCCGCAGCCGTGGCCGGCGTCGCCGTCGTAGCCGACCCAACGGAAGGGGGCTCGGGGTTTGCCCTGGACCGGCTCCGCCCAGCGGGCGAGGCGGGTGATCGGCCGCCAGGCAGCGTCGCACTTGCTGCTGCCCTCGAGCGGGACGACGTCGACCGCGAGGCCGTTGTAGTGATCGGAGTGGCGCACGTGGCAGCCGTTGCAGCCGACCCTGGCGCCGCTGGGCAGCGGTCCGGAGTAACCGTCGGTGACGTAGATCGGATAGCGGGCGGCGATCCAGCGCAGATCGGGGACGATGCGGCGGTCGGCCATGTCGCCCGCCTCGTGCGGGACCGAAGCCGGGAGCGGCACGATCCGGCCGGGGGCGTAGACGAGCCGGGTCGGGATCGGCGCGGCCGAGCCGGCGAGCGGCTGCCAGCCGCAGAGGGCGAGAAGCGCGCCCGCGAGCAGTGCGCCCCTGCGCACCAAGCCCACGATGCGGTCGTATTTGTTTCCGCTATGCGGAAACAAATACGACATCAACGAGAAGGGGGGCTGCATGCTCTCCTTCATCGACCAGGCGAGGGGGGCGGCTTGAGCCCTGCAAGCTCGCGCTAGGGTTCCCGCGTCATGCCCACCGTCCGCGACGCCAGCTTCGACCTCTTTCGCGCGCAGGGCATGACGACGATCTTCGGCAACCCCGGGTCGACCGAGCTGCCGATGCTCGCCGACTTCCCGGGCGACTTCCGCTACGTCCTCGGGCTGCAGGAGGCGGTCGTCGTCGGCATGGCCGACGGCTTCGCCCAGGCTTCGGCACGCACGTCGATCGCCAACCTGCACACCGCGCCGGGGGTCGGCAACGCGATGGGGGCGATCTTCAACGCCCAGGCGAACCACTCGCCGGTGCTGGTGACCGCCGGCCAGCAGGTGCGGGCGCAGATGACCCTGCAGGCCAACCTGACCAACCGCGACGCGACCCGCATGCCCCACCCGCTCGTCAAGTGGGCCTACGAGCCGCCGCGCGCCGAGGACGTGCCGCTCGCCCTCGCTCACGGCATCCACCTCGCCTCGCTGCCGCCGCAGGGGCCGGTCTTCGTCTCGCTGCCGATGGACGATTGGGACGTCGAGGTCGATGAGGCCGCCGCGCGCGAGGCGATCGGCCGCAGGGTCAGCGGCCGCACCGTCGCCGACCCCGAGGCGGTGCGGGCGCTCGCCGAGCGGCTCGACGCCGCCGCCAACCCCGTCTTCGTCGCCGGCCCCGACATCGAGGCGGCCGGCTGGGCCGTCGCCGTCGCGCTGGCCGAGCGCCAGCGCCTGCCGGTCTGGGCGACCCCCGCCCCCGGCGGCGGCAAGCTCGGCTTCCCCGAGGGCCATCCCAACTTCCGCGGCGTGCTGCCGCCGGCGATCGGCCCGGTCGCCCAGACCCTCGAGGGGCACGACCTGATCCTCGTCGCCGGCAGCTCGGTCTTCCCCTACTACCCGCATATCCCCGGGCCGCTGCTCCCAGACGGTGCCGAGCTGGTGGCGATCACCAGCGACCCCGACGAGGCGGCGCGGGCGCCGATGGGGGAGGCGATCGTCGCCAGCGTCACGCCGACCCTGGAGGCGCTGCTCGCCGCGGTGCCCGAGTCCTCCCGTCCGGCGCCCGAGCCCAACGCCGGCCCGACCGAGATCCCGGCTGAGGACCCGCTCAACTCCTCGACCGTCCACTCGGCCCTGGCCGAAGTCTTCCCCGAGGACGGCATCGTCGTGCTCGAGTCGCCGGCCAGCACGCTGGCCCTGCGTAACCAGCTGCGCCTCTCGCGGCCGGGCAGCTACTACTTCAGTGCCGGCGGCGGCCTCGGCTTCGGCCTCGCCGCTTCGGTCGGCGTGCAGCTGGCGCAGCCCGACCGTCCTGTCGTCTGCGTGATCGGCGAGGGTTCGGTCCAGTACGCGGTCACCGCTTTCTGGACGGCCGCTGCCTACGAGGTGCCGGTCACCTTCCTCGTCATGCGCAACGAGGAGTACGCGATCCTCAAGTGGTTCGCCGACGTCGAGTCGGTGCAGGGCGCTCCCGGCCTCGACCTGCCGAAGCTCGAGGTCGCCGCGGTGGCGCAGGGCTACGGCGTCGAGTCGCGGGTCGCGAAGGGGCGGGACGAGGTGCGCGACGCGCTCGCCGCGGCGCTCGCCTCCTCGCAGCCGCAGCTGGTCGAAGTCCCGGTCGCACCCGGCATGTCGCTGTTCTGAGGCACCCCTCTAACGTTGGAGATCCGATGACCGTCGCCGCTCCCGACCGCGCCCCCGAGTCGTTGGCAACGGGAACGCCGCAGCCCCTGCGCCGCGAGCTCGAGGCCCTCCTCGGCGCCGAGCGCGTGCTCGCCCGTGCCTCCGACATCGTTCGCTACGCCTCCGACGCCAGCCCCTACCGGCTGCTGCCGCAGGCGGTGGTGATGGCCCGCGACGCCGGCGATGTCGCCAAGACGCTCGCCTATGGCCGCGCCAACCGGGTGCCGGTCGTCTTCCGCGCCGGCGGCACCAGTCTCAATGGCCAGGGCCAGGGCGACGGCATTCTCGTCGACGTGCGCCGCCACTTCGGTGGCGTCGCGGTAGAGCAGGGCGGGGCGCTGGCTCGGGTCAAGCCCGGCACCGTCCTCGGCCACGCCAACCGCGTGTTGGCCCCGCACGGTCGCAAGCTCGGCCCCGACCCGGCCAGCACCGACATCGCCACGGTCGGCGGCGTGATCGCCAACAACTCGGGCGGGATGCGCTGCGGCATCGTCCGCGACTCCTACTCGACCGTGCGCTCGCTGACCTTCGTCCTGCCCTCGGGGACGACGATCGATACCGGCGCACCCGGCGCCGCCGAGCGCTTCGCCGCCGAGGAGCCCGAGCTGGCGGCCGGCCTGGCGGCGATCCGCGACGAGACCCGCGCCGACGCCGAGCTGAGCGAGCGCATCCGCCGCAAGTTCGCGATCAAGAACACGACCGGCTACCGGCTCTGCGCCTTCCTCGATGCGGACGAGCCGCTGGAGATCTTCCGCCGCCTGCTGGTCGGCTCGGAGGGCACGCTCGGCTTCGTCGCCGAGGCGGTTTTCGAGACCGTGCCGCTGCCGGCTCGCACGACCACCGCCTGGGTCCATTTCCCGGGCGTGGAGGAGGCGATCGCACCGGTCCGCGAGCTGGTCGGCTGCGGCGCCAGCGCCGTCGAGCTGATGGTCGCGCCGGCGCTGATCACGGCCGCCTGGAACATGGTCGGTGCGCCGGAGGAGTGGAAAGAGCTGCCGCCGGAGTCGGCCGTGCTGCTGGTCGAGTTCGGCGCCGCGACCGATGCGGAGCTCGACGCCTGCGTCGAGCGCGCCGGCGAGATCCTCGCCGGCCACGAGACGATCCGGCCGATCGAGTTCACCCGCGACGCCGAGGAGATCGAGCTTGCCTGGCGCGTTCGGGAGGGCCTGCACGGCCTGGTCGGCCGGCTGCGCCTGCCGGGCACGGCGCTGATCGTCGAGGACGTCTGCGTGCCGCCGGAGCGGATCGCCGAGGGTGCCCGCGATCTGCAGGCACTGCTCGGCGAGCACGGCTTCCTGCCCGGCGTCGCCGGTCACGCCTCGGCCGGCAACCTGCACTTCATGCTGACGCCGGACTTCGCCAAACAGGAGGACCTCGACCGCTACGAGGCCTTCATGTCGAAGCTGGTCGAGCTCGTCGTCGACAAGTACGACGGCTCGCTCAAGGCCGAGCACGGGACCGGGATCAACATGGCGCCCTACGTCGAGCGCGAGTGGGGCGCGAAGGCGACCGAGCTGATGTGGCGGGTCAAGCGCCTGGCCGACCCCGACGGGGTGCTGGCCCCCGGCGTCGTCCTCAACCGCGACCCCGGCGTCCACCTGCGCAACCTGAAAACGACGCCCGAGGTCGAGGAGTCGGTCACCGCCTGCGTCGAGTGCGGCTTCTGCGAGCCGGTCTGCCCGAGCCGCGACCTGACGACGACGCCGCGACAACGGATCGTCCTGCGGCGCGAGATCGCCCGCTTGCCCGATGGGTCGGCGCTGCGCCGCGCGCTGCTCGAGGAGTACGAGTACGACGGCGAGCAGACCTGCGCCGCCGACGGCTCCTGCCGGTTGGCCTGCCCGTTGGGGATCGACACCGGCGCGCTGGTCAAGGAACAGCGCCAGGAGAGCCACGGCGAGCGCGCCGAACGCCTGGCTCTGGCGACGGCGAAGCGCTGGGGTGCGGTGGAGAAAGCGTCGCGCCTGGGCCTGCGCGTCGGCGGCCCCCTGGCCCGGCGGACGAAGCGCGGCAGGGGTTTGCCGGGGGCGGCGTCGGGCAAGCCGTCGGCCACGGCCCGCGAGGGAGCCGCCGCCCTCTACCTCCCCTCCTGTACCAACCGCATCTTCGGCCACCACGATCGCCGGCAGGGGCTTGCAGCGGCGCTGGCCGAAGTCTCGGCGCGGGCGGGGTTGCCGGTGTGGATTCCGGGGGATCTCGCGGGGACGTGCTGTGGCCTTCCATGGAGCTCGAAAGGCTTCCCGACGGCGCATCGGCACAAGGCCAACGAGATGGTCGAGCGGCTCTGGGAGTGGAGTCGCGAAGGCGAGCTGCCGGTGGTGATCGACGCTGCCTCCTGCACTCAGGCGACGATCGAGCCGGGGGAGGGCGTCTTGAGCGAGAGGAACGCCGAACGGCACGCCGCGCTGACGATCCTCGACTCCGTCGCCTGGGCGCACGATCGCCTGCTGCCGCAGCTCGAGGTCGGCCGCAAGCTGGGCTCGGCGACGGTCCACCCGACCTGCTCGACCCGTCAGCTGGGGCTCGCCCCGCGCCTGCGGCGCCTCGCGGGCGCTCTCGCCGAAGACGTATACGTCGCTCCTTCGGCGACCTGCTGCGGATTCGCCGGCGATCGCGGGATCTCGCACCCCGAGCTGACCGCCGCGGCGACGCGCCCCCAGGCCGAAGAGCTGTCCGGACGCAGCTTCGACGCCCACCTCTCCTGTAACCGCACCTGCGAGATCGGCCTCAGCCGTGCCACCGGCGAGCCCTACGAGTCGTTTGTCTTCCTGCTGGAGCGCCTGACCCGAATCGAATGACGAGTCGATGACCCTATTGGGTCAGCTATTCGTCACTTGGGGGCTGCGGCCACCGCCGCGGCGCCCTGCTCGTCGGCTTCCGCCTCGATCTCGCGGATCGTTGCGGTCATGGTCGCGTCACGTTCGAAGCGACGGTCGAGCAATGGATTGAGGACGCCGCGCAGGGCGGAGACGTAGCGCCACCACTTCGGGGCAAAGATCCGCGGCGCCCTCTCCTCGATCCCCCGCACCACCGCGGCGCCGGCCTCGTCGGGCTGGATCCGCCTGCGCAGAAAGTCGGGAAGGTTCTGTTGCATGCGGTCGCCGTTGCTCGCGAAGGCATCTTGGACGAGCTTGGTGTCCACCCAGCCGAAGTAGGCGACGCTGGCGCTGGCGCCCAGCGGCATCAGCTCGGCCCGCAGCGAGCGGCCCAGCGACTCGACCCCGGACTTGGCCACCGCGTAGGGCGTGTTGAGGACACCGTTGACGAAGGCGTAGACGGAGGAGGTGACGACGACGTGGCCCTTGCGCTCGACGATCTGCGGCAGCGCCGCGCGCACGGTGCGCCAGACCCCGAGCATGTCGACGTCGAAGACGCGTTCCCATTCCTCGGTGCCGATCCCGCGCACGGTGGCCATCTTCGACTGGGCGATGCCGGCGTTGGCGACGACGACGTCGAGGCCGCCGAAGCGCTCGACGGTCTCGGCGACCGCGCGCATGATCGCCGCCTGGTCGGTGACGTCCGAGCCGATGCCGACCGCCCGTGCGCCGATCCGCTCGGCCGCCTCGCGGGCCTGCTCGGCGTCGAGGTCGACGAGGGCCACCGAGGCGCCGCGCATGTGAATCTGGCGGGCGGTCTCGAAGCCGATCCCGCGCGCCGCGCCGGTCACCAGCGCGACCTTTCCGTTCAGGTCGTAGACGGGCATGCGGCGCGGAGCCTACCCACTCCTAGAATCACGCGTTCGATGTCAGGTTTCCGTCAGGTCGATCCCCGGCAGTCCTTCCCCGTGCTGGAGGAGCGCGTGCTCGAGCGCTGGCGCGAGCGCGACGTCTTCCGCCGCTCGCTGGCTGCCCGTGAGGGGGCCGAGGTCTGGAGCTTCTACGAGGGGCCGCCGACGGCGAACGGCAAGCCGGGCTCCCACCACGTCCTGGCCCGCGTCTTCAAGGACGTCTACCCGCGCTACCGCTCGATGTGCGGCTACCGGGTGCCGCGCAAGGCCGGCTGGGACTGTCACGGATTGCCGGTCGAGATAGAGGTCGAAAAACGGCTCGGCATCGCCTCCAAGCAGGAGATCGAGGAGTACGGGATCGCCGAGTTCAACCGTCGCTGCCGCGATTCGGTCTTCGAGTACGTCGAGGAGTGGAACCGGCTGACCGAGCGGATCGGCTTCTGGATCGACCTCGACGACCCCTACGTCACGCTCGAGAACGAGTACATCGAGTCGGTCTGGTGGTCGCTGCGCCGGCTCTGGGACAAGGAGCGGCTCTACGAGGGCCACAAGGTCGTCCCCTACTGCCCGCGCTGCGGCACCGCGCTCTCCTCGCACGAGGTCGCGCTCGGCTACGAGGACGTGCAGGACCCCTCCATCTACATAAAAATTCCGCTCGTCTCCTCTGCTTCCGCGACGCCGGAGAAATCAGATATGGATCCGGCGTCGCTCCCGCGGTCGGAGACGAGCGGGTCGGCGGAGCGCCTGCTCCTCTGGACGACGACCCCCTGGACGTTGCCGGGCAACGTCGCCGTCGCCGTCGCGCCGGACGTCACCTACGTCCGCGCGAAGGTCGAGGACGAGGTGCTGATCCTCGCCGAGCCGCTGGTCGAGCGGGTGCTGGGGGAGGGAGCCGAGATCGTCGGCCGCCTACCGGGATCCGAGCTGGTCGGCCGCCGCTACGCGGGGCCAGTGTTCGCGCTCGGCGACGGCGGTCCGGAGAACGCGTTCCGGGTGTTGGCGGGCGATTTTGTCACCACCGAGGACGGCACCGGTCTGGTCCACATCGCCCCGGCCTTCGGAGAGGACGACTACGCGGTCGCCGCCGAGAACGGGATCTTCGAGCCGACCAGTCACGGCACCCTCTACAACCCGGTCCGCCCCGACGGCACCTTCACCTCCCAGGTCGAGGGGTTCGCGGGGCGCTTCGTCAAGGACCCGGAGGTGACCGCGGCGCTGATCGCCGACCTGCGCGAGCGCGGCCTGCTCTTCCGCGAGCAGGTCTACGAGCACGCCTACCCGCACTGCTGGCGCTGCGGCACGCCGCTCCTCTATTACGCCAAGTCGAGCTGGTACGTCGCCACCTCGGGCGCCCGCGACGGGCTGCTCGCCAACAACGAGACGATCGGTTGGCACCCCGAGCACATCAAGCACGGCCGCTTCGGCAAGTGGCTGGAGAACAACGTCGACTGGGCCCTCTCTCGCGACCGCTACTGGGGCACGCCGCTGCCGATCTGGGAGTGCGCTGACGAGGATTGCGACGGTCGCTTCTGCGCCGGCTCGGTCGCCGAGCTGCGCGAGCGCGCCCGCGGCGAGGTTCCCGACGACCTCCACCGGCCCTACATCGACGAGGTGACGCTCGACTGCGAGCGCTGCGGCGGTGAGATGCGCCGGGTCGAGTCGGTGATCGACACCTGGTACGACAGCGGCGCGATGCCCTTCGCCCAGTTCCACTACCCGTTCGAGAACGAGGCGGAGTTCGAGGAGCGCTTCCCGGCCGACTTCATCTGCGAGGCGATCGACCAGACGCGCGGCTGGTTCTACACGCTGCTCGCCGAGTCGACGCTGCTCTTCGACACGTCCAGCTACCGCAACTGCGTCTGCCTCGGCCTGATCCTCGACCCCGAGGGCCAGAAGATGTCGAAGAGCAAGGGCAACGTGGTGGAGCCCTGGGACGTGATCGCCGCCCACGGCGCCGACGCCTTCCGCTGGTACTACCTGACCTCCCAGCAGCCCTGGTCGGGCTACCGCTTCTCGGTCGACACCGTCGGCGAGTCAGTGCGCCAGTTCCTCCTGACCCTCTGGAACACCTACTCCTTCTGGGTCCTCTACGCCAACGCCGAGAACCTCACTCCCGCCGACTTCCCCAGCGAGCCGGCCAACGGGGGCGGCGACTCCGTCGACGATCTGGATCGATGGGTGGTTTCGCGGCTGCAGGCGACGGTTGCGACGGTGCGCGGGCGGATGGACGAGTTCGACTGCACGGCGGCCGGCCGGACGATCGCCGAATACGTCGAGGAGCTCTCCAACTGGTACGTGCGGCTCTCCCGGCGCCGTTTCTGGGAGGGCGACCGGGCCGCCTTCGCGACGCTGCGCCACTGTCTGCTGGAGACGGCGGCGCTGCTCGCCCCTTTCACGCCCTTCCTCGCCGACGAGATCCATCTAAACCTCGCCGGCGGGGAGGGCGAGAGCTTCGGCGAGCTGCCCGACTCGGTCCACCTGCGCGACTTTCCGGTCGTTGAGAGCGCCCTGCGCGACCGCGAGCTGGAGGCGGCGATGGAGGCCGTGCGGCTCACGGTCGAGCTCGGCCGCGCCGCCCGCGCCCAGGCCAAGGCGAAGGTGCGCCAGCCGCTGCGCCGGGCGGTGATCGTCGCCAACGACGCCGAGCGCGCTGCGATCTCGGCCCGCGCCGACCTCGTTCGCGCCGAGCTGAACGTCAAGGAGCTCGACTTCGTCGAGGAGGAGTCCGAGCTCGTCAGCTACGCGGTAAAGCCCAACTACCGCTCGCTCGGCCCGCGCTTCGGAAAGCGGATGCCGCAGGTCGCCGCTGCCGTCGAGGCGCTCGACCCGGTCCACGTGGCCAGAGTGATGGCCGACGGCGGACAGGTCGGGATCAACGTCGACGGCGACGAGCACACGCTCGGCCCCGACGAGGTGACGCTTGCCCTGCAGCCGCTGGAGGGCTACGAGGTCGAGGCCGAAGCCGGGCACGCCGTCGCGCTGCAGCTCGAGCTCGACGACGAGCTGCGCCGCGAGGGCCTGGCCCGCGAGATCGTTCACGCCGTCCAGAACGCCCGCAAGGCGGCGGGCCTCGAGATCACCGACCGCATCGAGCTGAGCCTCGGCGGCGACCCCGATCTGCTCGACGCCGCCCGCGCCCACGAGCAATATCTAGCCAACGAGGTTCTAGCCACCTCCGTCGCCTACGACGCTTCAAGCGGCCCTATGGCCAGCATCGATGGCCGCGAGCTCACCATCGTCGTCACGCGCGCTGAGTAGGTCCGGTGCCCCTCCCCAGGAGGCTCAGGGACCACGCTCGAAGCATCCCAAGCGATCAGCTGCGCGACGGCCTCCTGGGGAGGGGCACCGGACCTACTGAGGCTCCGCCTCGCCGATGATGAAGTCGGTTCTCGGCGAGTCGTCGAACTTCACCCAGCAGTGCTCGGGCGCGGCGCCGGCAACCTCGACCAGCGCCGCTTCGATCCGCTTGGCGATCTCCGCCTTCTGCTCGTCGCTGCGGCCCTCGAACCAGTGGATGTGGACGAACGGCATCGCGTCTGCGTGAGGTCCGTGCGCTGTGCCGCGCTAGGCGAGCGCCGGCTCCAGCTCGGCCTCGAGACGCCGCTTGGGCATCGCCCCGACGACTTTCTTGGCGATCGCGCCGTCCTTGAAGAGCAGCAGGGTCGGGATCGAGAGGACTTCGTACTGGGCCGCCGTCTGCTGGTTCTCGTCGACGTTGAGGCTGACGATCTTCAGGTCGTCGCGCTCGGCGTCGATCTCCTCGAGCACGGGATGGACGACGCGGCAGGGACCGCACCAAGGCGCCCAGAAGTCGACGAGCACGGGCCCTTCGGCCTCCAGCACGTCCGCTTTGAAGGTGGCGTCGGTCACGTCGGTGAGCTTGCCGGTCACTGGTATCGGTCTCCCAATAGTCGAGGTTCAGCTCTCAATACTTCAGAAAGTATAGCGAGGTCCCGGCAATCCGTCGGGCCTTCCCTCCGACCGCTAGCTTGCCAGACGTGACCAACGCCGAGATCGCCGCCGCCCTCGAAGAGCTGGGTGTTCTCTACGAGCTTGACGGCGCAGTCAAATACCGCGTGCTCGCCTACTCGGCGGCCGCCAAGGCGATCCGCGAAAGCCCCGTCTCGGTCGCCGAGCTGGCGGCGCAGGGGCGGGCGACCGAGCTGCCCGGCGTCGGCAAGACGCTGGCCGAGAAGATCGACGCGCTGATCGAGACCGGTGAGATCCCCGCCGCGGTCAAGCTGAAGGCGAAGTTCCCGCCGACCCTGATCGAGGTCACCCGCGTCCCCGGCGTCGGCGCGAAAACGGCAAGGCGGCTCTTCGACGAGCTGGGCATCGCCTCGCTCGAGGACCTCAAGCAGGCGGCCGAGGCGGAACGCGTCCGCGACATCAAGGGGCTCGGGCCGAAGGCCGAGGAGAACGTGCTGGCGGCGCTCGAGCGGCTCGGCGAGCCGGGCGAGGGACCCGGCCGCCTGCTGCTCTCGGCGGTGCGGCCGATCGCCGCCGAGCTGGCCGCAACGCTGCGCGAGCACCCGGCCGCGAACCGGGTCGAGGTGGCCGGCTCGGTGCGACGCTGGGCCGAGACCTGCAAGGACATCGACCTGATCGCGACCGCCGAGCAGCCGACCGCGCTGGCCGAGCACCTCGCCGGCCATCCGCTGATCGCCGCCGCCGGAACCCCCGGTCCGAATGGTGTGCGCGCCCAGACGCACAACGGCATCTCAGTCGACCTGCGGATCGTCCCTCCGGCCGCCTTCGGCAACCTGCTGCAGCACTTCACCGGCTCGCAGGCGCACAACGTGCAGCTGCGCGAAGCGGCGGTCGCACGCGGCCTCTCCGTCTCCGAGCACGGGATCACCGACGCCGAGAGCGGCGACGTCACCCTCTGCGCCGAGGAGGCCGAGGTCTACGAGCGGCTCGGTTACGCCTACATCGAGCCCGAGCTGCGCGAGGGCCGCGGCGAGCTGCGGGCGGCGCGCGAGGGGGAGCTGCCCGACCTCGTCTCGCTCGAGGACGTGCGCGGCGACCTGCACTCGCACACGACCCTCTCCGACGGGCGCAACACCCTCGAGGAGATGGCCGCCGCGGCCCGCGAGCGCGGCTACGCCTACCTGGCGGTAACCGACCACTCGGCCAGCCACGGCTTCGGCGACCACGTCACCGGCGAGCGCCTCTGGCAGCGGATCGAGGAGGTGCGCGAGTGGAACAGGGGCAAACGCGGCTTTCGCCTGCTCGCCGGCTCGGAGATCAACATCGGCCTCGACGGCACGCTCGACTACCCCGACGAATTGGTCGCCGCGCTCGATTGGGTCGTGGCCAGCGTCCACACCTCCTTCTCGGTTTCCGAAGCGGCAATGACCGAGCGCGTCCTGGCGGCGATGGAGAACCCGAATGTCGACTGCATCGGCCACCTCAGCGGTCGCCTGATCGGCCGCCGCGAGCCCTACGGCATCGACGTCGAGGCGGTGGTCGAGGCGGCCGCCCGCACCGGCACCCTGTTGGAGATCAACGGCAACCCCAACCGCCGCGACCTCAACGAGCACCACGCTCGCCTCGCCGTCGAGGCCGGCGTGACGATCGTCCTCAACACCGACGCCCACGGCGTCGACACCCTCGGCAACATGGCCTACGCGGTCGCCACCGCACGCCGCGCCTGGCTAACGCCGAAAGACGTCGCCAATACGCGCGGGTGGCGGGACTTCTCCAAATTGCTTGGGCGGTAGGGGTACCTGTTCCTCCTTCAGGTGTGCAAGCGATCTGAGCGCAATCCCGGGGTGCGTACCAGCTCGATTGGCCTTAGAGCTGAATTCGGGACCACGTAGAACTTGACCCCGTCGCGCTGCTCGATGCCGAGAACGGCGGCCTCGCGGGTGCGCATCGCCAGGGCCACCAGCAGCGCGTAGCCGGCCCCGATCGCGGCGACGCCGGGGAAGACGACTCCGAGGATGCCGGCGGCAACCGCGGTGAGGGCGATCGGCCAGAGGCGGATCAGGGCGATGCGAGCCGGCGTCTCCTCCGGCAGCGCCGTCGCGGTTCGGGCGCGGGCGAGGGCCTCGCGAACGCCGTCGGCCGCCCGCGAGGCGCGCCCGAGGTAGAGCCCCAACGCAAGGGAGATCAGCCACCAGACGGCGGCGACGAGAATCGTCAGGCCGTCCTGGTCGCGCCCGGCGGCCACCGCCGTGATCGCCCCCAGCGCCGTCGCCTCGGCGCCGGTGAGGAAAACGGTGATCCGCAGCAGGTCGGTGTAAGGCACGGGGCAGAGTCTCGCTCAAGCGGCGGCCAGCCAGCGCAGGATCTGCAGCCAGCCGCGCGGGCCCTTGACCGTCAGGTCGGCGCCCTCGACCAGCCCGGGCGGCGCCTCCGGCGAGGCGATCCCGACGCAGAGCGCGGTCTCCAGGGCGCCCGCCTCGCGCAGCTCGCGCAGGCGCCGGAAGGCGTCGAGGTCGGTGCTGTCGTCGCCGGCATAGACCGCTCTTTCGACCAGGGCCTCGCCGAGCAGCGCGTCGACCGCGGCGTCCTTGCCGATCGGCACCGCCGGGCGCAGCTCCAGCACCTTGCGCCCCCAGTGCGTGGCCAGGCCGGCCTGCTCGGCGGCCGCGGCGATCTCCCGCGCTCGCGCCTCCGCCAGCTCCTCCGACGCACCAGCCCCGCCCCCGCGCCAGTGCAGCGCCTGGATCGGCCCCTTGTCCTCCAACCGCAAGCCGGCTTCGGCCAGCTCCGTCGAGTCGAGCCCGGCGATGAGCCCGGCGGCCCACCCCTCGCTTCCCGCCAGCGCCGGATCGAACCGCGGCGATTCGCTTCCTGGCAGGAGCAGCTCGAGCCCATGGTTGCCGGCGTAGGCGATCTCCTCGACGCCGACCAGGCGCCGCGCCTCGGCCGCCCGCCGCCCGGAGATGCAGCCGACCAGCGCGCAGCGCTCGCTCAGCCGCCGCAGCGCCTCGCTCGCCGCAGCCGGCACCGCTGCTTGCTCCGGCCGCGCGACGATCGGCGCCAGCGTGCCGTCGACGTCGGTGAGGACCGCGCTGCGAGCCAGGTCGGCGCGCAGTGCCTCGACCAGCGGGCTCGGCGCGGCGCGGGGCGTACCCGGTTCGGTCGGCACGGCATCTAGTATCGCCCGCGTGACGGGCACGTTGCCGGGCAGAGGCGCAGCGACCGCCTGATGGCGCTGGACGCGCGCCTGCTCAAGCTCGCCGCGATCGGCACCTTGGCCGGCATCTTCAGCGGTCTCTTCGGGGTCGGCGGCGGCACCGTGATCGTGCCCCTGCTGATCTTCTGGTTCGGCTACGGGGAGCGAGCCGCGACCGGCACCAGCCTCGGCGCGATAGTCCTGATCGGCCTGCTCGGGGCGGTCGCCCAGGGCGGCATCTACGGCAACGTCCACGTCGTCACCGGGCTGCTGCTCTCGATCCCGGCGATCCTCGGCGTCGTGCTCGGCACCGCGATCCAGCAGCGGATCCCGCAGCGCGCCGTCTCGCTGCTCTTCGCCCTGCTGCTGGTCGGAATCGCGATCGAGCTGGTGATCAAGTGAGGCCGGCGCGTGGATGAGCTGCTGGCGGCGCTGATCGCACTCGCCGGCGGGCTGGCCGGCGGGCTGGTTGGGGTCGGCGGCGGCGTGCTCTTCGTGCCGGCGCTGACGGTCTTCCTCGGCCTCACCCAGGTCGAGGGCGAGTCGACCTCGCTGCTGATGATCGTCGTTGTCGCCCTGGTCGGCGCGATCCGCCAGAACGCCTACGGCAACCTGCGGCTGCGCGACGCGCTCGTGATCGGCGTCCTCTCGCCGCTCGGCGTGCTGATCGGCGTCGTCGTTGCCAACGAGGTCCCGCAGCGGGCGCTCGAACTCTCCTTCGCGGCCCTGATCCTCTTCGTCGCCTACGGACTCTTCCGCAGGGCCCTGAGCACGCCGTCGTAGCGCCGCCAGGCATCGTCTACGCTCAAAGCGTGGATTCTTCGCTCCTCTGGCACGCGGATGTCCCCGAGCTGCGCTCGCCGGTGCTCGTCTGCGCGTTCCGCGGCTGGAACGATGCCGCCTCGGCGGCCTCCGCCGCGCTGGCCGCGGTCGCTGACTCCTTCGACGCCGAGGAGGTCGCCGAGATCGACCCCGAGGATTACTTCGACTTCCAGGCGACCCGGCCGACGATCATCCTCAGCGAGGGCCAGACCCGCCACATCGAGTGGCCGCAGAACAACCTCGTCGCGGTGCGGGTTCCCGGTGCCGACCGCGACCTCGTGCTCTTCGACGGCACCGAGCCCAACCTCCGTTGGCGCACGTTCTCGGAGGCGATCGCGACCGCCGCCGACGCGCTCGGCGTCGAGATGGTGATCACCCTCGGCGCCCTGGTCGCCGAGGTCTCCCACACCCTGCCGGTGCCGATCACCGGCCTCGCCTCGGACGAGCAGCTGGTCGAGGAGCTGGACCTGCAGCGCTCCAACTACGAAGGCCCGACCGGGATCGTTGGCGTCGTCCATGACTGCTGCCGCAACCTCGGCATCTCCTCCGCCTCGCTGTGGGCCGCGGTCCCGCACTACGTCGCCGCGGTGCCCAACCCGAAGGCGGCGCTGGCGCTGCTGCGGCGGCTCGAGGGTCTGACCGGGATCGCCGTCGACGCCACTGCTCTCGAGGAGGAAACCGCCAGCTACGAAGAGCAGATCGGCCGCGCCGTCGCCGCCAACCCGGAGATCTCGGACCTGGTCGAGCGGATCGAGGCCGAGCAGACGGAGCAGATGGGAGAAGACGCCCCCGACCTGCCCTCCGCCGACTCGATCGCCAACGAGTTCCAGAGGTTCCTGCGGCAGCAGGGCGACTGAGGGCTCAGCCCTCGGCTGCTGGGCACACCAGCCGGTAGTCGCACCAGCTGCAGACGCTGGGCGAGGGGCGCGGCTCGAAGTCCTGGCCGAGCACTCCCTCACCGACCTGCAGGACGGTGCGTTCGACCCGCTCGGCGTCGTCGGCACGGACCGGCGCCGCGACCTTCTCGGCGTCGAGGACGTAGTAGTAGCTGCCGGCGTCGGCCTCGATCTCCCAGGCCTCGCGTGCCGCGATCCGGTACAGCGCCAGCTGCAGGTCGCTCTCCAGGTCGGCCTCGCTCTTGCGTTCGCCGGTCTTGTAGTCGATCAGCTCGTAGCCGCCGCCGGGCAGGCGATCGACTCGATCGACCCGGCCGCGGACGTGATGCTCGCCGATCCGCATGTCGAACTTACGCTCCAGCCAGACCGGTTCTCCCTCCGACTCGCGCTCGCGCTCCCAGTAGAGGCGCATCGCCTCGCGCGCCCGGTCACGGAACTGCAGCTCGTCGTCGCTGGAGCCGAAGCCGGTGCGCCGCCAGCCCGCCTCGAAGAGGTCCATCAGCCGCTCGAAGGTGTCTTCCTCGCCGGCCGCCGCCTCCTTGTGGAAGCGCTCCAGGACGTTGTGGATCAGGATCCCGAAACGCTGGTTGATCGTCGGCTCCTGGGGGATGCCGAAGACGCGCGCGAACTTGTACTTCAGCGGGCAGGTCAGGTAGAGGTCGAGGTCGGAGGCGGAGAGGCTGAGGGCGCCGTCGCCGCGGCGCGGCAGGAAGGCCTCCAGCGAGGGCTCGCGGCGGGCGGCGATCAGGCGCCGGCGGGCCTCGCCCTCGCGCTCGGAGTCGAGCAGGTAGGCGTCCAGCGCGGAGGCGTCCAGCTCGGCCTGCTGCTCGGGCGTGGCGACCTGGCGCAGCAGCCCGTTGACGGCTTCCAGCGCCTCGCCGGTCGACTCTTCGCCCGGCCGCTGGGCGAGCGCCGCCAGTTTCAGCAGCTCGAGGTAGCGGGCGATCGCCCGGTTGACGTCGATCGCCGTGTCGAGTCGCGGCTCCGAGAGCTCGCGCCCGGCGCGCCAGGAGGCCTCGAGCACCTCCTCGCGCAGCATCCGGTAGGTCGCGTGCAGGCCCTCGGCGGGTCCGAACAGCTCCTCGCCGTGGGACTCCTCCTCGCCGTTCGCCGCGGCGAGGGCCGCGGCGTAGAAGCGCGAGGGCGAACCCTCGCGGTCGCGGCCGCGCTCGACCCGGGCGAGGACCAGCCCGGCGCGTGCGGGGCGGCCGATCCGCGCGACGCCGGCGTCGTCCTCGAGGCCGAGGACGAAGACGTGCTCGAACTCCATCCCCTTGACGGCGCGCCGGGCCAGCACTCGCACCGCTCCCGGCGCCGGCGGATCGGCGATCCCGGCCGGCTCGACGCCCGCGTCGGCGACAGCGCTGAGATGGCGGATGAAGTCGCGGGTCGAGCTGTGCGGCTGACGCCGCGCCCAGGCGGCCGCCAGCTCGGCCAGTCGCGCCAGCCCGAGCAGCCGCTCGGCGACCTCCGGTTGGGCGGCGAAGAGGCGCTGGCGGCGCAGCCCGACCGCCTCGATCAGGCGGCGGACGAAGACGTCGGCGCGGCGCTCCTCGAGCGCCGCCGAGGCCGCGCCGTAGAGCTTGAGGAAGGCCTGGATTCGCTCGCGCGCCTCGGGCGGGATCTGCGGGCTCTCCAGCGCCGCCTCGCAGGCGGAGACCATGTCGAGCTTGCGCCGCCGGGAGATCGTCGCCAGCCGCGCCAGGTCGGCTGAGCGCAGCTCGATCGGCGGCCGCGTCAGCGCTCGCGCCGCCGCCGCCGAGTCCGCCGGGTCGGCGAGCACTCGCAGCCAGGCGATCGCGTCGCGCACCTCCGGCCGCTGGAAGAGCGCCGCCGGGCCGGAGACGTGGAAGGGGATGCCGCGCTCCTCCATTGCCGCCGCGACCGCGCCGCCGCCGGCGGTTGGGTCCTCGACCAGGACGCAGATCGCCTCCGGCTCGGCGCCCGTGGCCAGCAGATGCTCCGCCTCGCGCGCCACCGCCTGTGCCTGGGCCCGCTCGTTGGTACATCTCCAGAAGCGGATCGGCGGGTCGCGGAAGTTGTCCCTCAGCACAACAACCTCGACCTCTGCGTGAACGGAGGAGCACCAAAAACGCAGGTCCGCGGGTGGTGTCGGGGTGGGGGGGTCCGAGCGGGAGCGGCGTCCTGTTTTTCGCCCCGCCGGCTCCTCGAGAGAGATTTCCTCCTCAGGCGAAAAGCCCAGCGACCGGTCGGACCCCCCCACCCCGGCGACAGGATCCGCGGCCGAGACGTTTGGTCCCTCCTCCAGGGCATACAGGTGGTTCGGGTTCTCTTCTGCCAGCGCCGCGAGGATTGCCCGTTGAGCTGGGGTGGTGTCCTCGAGTTCGTCGACCATCACATAGCGGAAGCTGTCCGCTATTGCCTGACGAGCTTCTGGGCGCTCGTGGAGGAGACGGTTGAGGGTCAGGAAGAGGTCGCCGCGGTCGAGGGCGCAGGCGTCGGCGAGGATCTCGTCGTGGGCGGCGACCAACTCGGCGAGGTCGGCATCCGTGGGCTCCGAGCCGGTCTTCAGCTCGTCGATTTGCTCGAGCAGGCGCGCCAGGAGGCCGGCGGGGTTGCCGCGGATGTCGTGGTGGCGGAGCGGCAGGTCGTCGAGCCGGTCGAGCAGCATCGCCAGCCGCTCCGCCGGTCCGAGGACGTCGAAGAAGGGGTCGAGCCCGGCCGCGGTCGCGTGTTCGCGCAGCAAGCGCTCGGCGAGCGTCTCCCAGGTGCCTATCCAGAGCTCCTCGCGGGGACGGTCGAGCAGCGCGTCGGCGCGCTCCTGCAACCGTTCGGCGGTGGCGGGCGCGGCAGCGAGCAGCAGCACCCGCTCCGCCTCGGTCCCGGCTGCCGCCAGCCAGGCGAGGCGACGGGCCAGCGCCTCGGTCTTGCCGCTGCCGGCCGCGCCGCTCACCAGCAGCGGCCCCTTGCCGTGGCGGACCACGCGTTCCTGCGATTCGGCCAAGGCGAGCATGTTCCAACGCTACCGAGCGAGCGCCGTCCATAGGATGACTTCGGTGGACGTTCTCTCCGCAGACTGGCCATCGATCTGCCGCCGCGTCGTCGCCGCCCAGGAGACGATCTTCCAGCGCACTCGGGGCAGCGCGGAGCGCACGGTCTACGAGGGCGTGGGCGAGGGCGGCGATCGCACCCTGGTCATCGACCGCGAATGCGAGGACGTCGTCTTCGCCGAGCTGGAGCTGCTGGCCGAGGCGGGCGCCTCCTTCGTCGCGGTTTCCGAGGAGCGGGGCGAAGTCGAGTTCGGCGGGGGCGGCAAGGCGCGGGTCGTAATCGACCCCATCGACGGGTCCCTCAACGCCCGCCGCACGCTCCCCTCCCACAGCCTCAGCCTGGCCGTCGCCTCTGGCTCGTCGATGGCCCAGGTCGAGTTCGGCTACGTCTACGACTTCGGCGCCGGCGAGGAGTTCGCCGCCGCCCGCGGAGAGGGGGCGAGGCTCGACGGGCGCTCGATCGAGGTCGCCGCGGACGGCGAGAAGCTCGAGCTGCTGGGTCTGGAGGCCGCCGAGCCAGGGCGCCTGCGCCCATTGATGGAGTCGCTCGACGGCCGCGTCTACCGGATCCGCGTCGTCGGCTCGATCGCGATCACCGCCGCCTACGTGGCCGCGGGTCGCCTCGACGGGATGGCGAGCCCGCGGCCCTGTCGTTCGGTCGACGCGGCCGCGGCGCAGCTGATCGTCCGCGAGGCTGGCGGCATCGTCGCCTTCGGCGACCTCGCCCTGGACGAGGCCAGCCTCGGCCTGGACGCACGCTACGAGATGGCCGCCGCGGCCGGCGAGCAGGGCCTGGCGACGATTCGCGGATAGCCGCAGGGCTCGCCCGGGCGTAGCCGACCTGGACGGCTGGTTTTAGAACAGGTGTTCGAAAGAACATATGTTCGCTACACTCGCGAACTCCCCTGCCAGCCACACCACTTCGAAGGGATGACATGCCCACCCAAAGCAAGACGAGCAGCAAAACGAGTCGCAAACCGAGCGTCAAGAAAAAAGCGGCGAAAGCGCCCGCAGCTGAGCCCTCGCGCACCGAGCAGGCCCGCTCGGTCGCCGAAAGCGCAGTCGACCTGCCGGTCGGCGCCGTGCTCGAGGTCTCCGACCGGGTCGCCGACCTGGTCGAGCCGTTCGCCGGCCGCGGCGCCGCCGAGCGCCAGCTCAAGTCCTACGGCACCCGTCTGCGCCGCACGGTCAAGCGCACCGAACGACGCGGCGCCGGCGCCCGCCGCAAGGCGACCACCGAAGCCCGCAAAACCCGCAACCGCGTCGAGCGCGAGGCGCGCAAACGCAGCCGCCGCGTCGAGACGACGCTGAAACGCAACCGCGACGAAGTCGAGCAGCGCGTCCGCAAGGCCGCAGATCAGCTCGCCGCCTTGCGCTAGCAGTCCGCTTTTAGCGTCCGCGTATGACGATTGGTCGCGAGCCCCCGGGCTCGTACGGCCAGTCGTCCTGCGCGGGCGCATAGGCGCGGAACTGGAAGGTGACGCCGCGACTGTCGTCGTCGCTGAAGCGGTAGGCGTAGCGGAAGCGGCCGCGCCGGTCCGTCTCGACCGTGCGGAACTCTTGCCACGGCCTGCCCGCCAGCCGGAACTGCAGCTCGACCGACTTGCCGGCCCTGGGGATCGTCCCCGGCGCCGCCGCGACCCGCCCGGCGAAGACGAGCGGCGGGCCGCCCACCTTTGCCTGCCTGGCTGAGGCGTGCAGCCGTACGCCGCCGCGCACCGCGAGCCGCAGTGGCCCGCTCGCCGAGTGCGTCAGGGTCGCCGAGCCGCCGAACAGCACCTGCACGTCGCGGCTCGGCCCGGGTTCCAGCCGCGCCGAGAAGCCGCCGTCGGCGCCGGTGTGGATGAGGGACTCGCGCGTCGCGCCGCCGCCCGCGAAACGCTCGACTATCCGCAGCGGCGCCTGCACGAGCGGGTCGCCCTGCCGGTCGGTCAGGCGCCCGCCGAGTAGAACCCCGCGGCCGTAGGGCGCAAGCCGCGAGAGCTCGCCGCGCCGGAACGCCGCCCGCAGCTCGGTCGGGGTCTTCAGCGGGTTGGACAGCACCATCGGTCTGCCATCGCGGCGGCGCTTGGTGTCGGCGCGGTTGCCAGCGATGTCACCGATGCCGGCGGCGAACTCGTACGCGCCCGACGGGAAGGCCTCGGAGTCCCAGCGGGCGCGCAGCTCGCCCGGCGCCGGCGTCACCGGCAGTGGCCGGAAGGGCTCGCCGGAACCGGCGCGGCGCGCGCCGATCCAGCCGCTGGCGGGGTCGATCCCCGACGCCGAATCCCCGACGAGCGCCCGAATCAGCTCCGGCTCGCCCGGGTCCTGGGCGTCGCGGAAGGCGATATCGGGCGGCGTGAAGTCGATCCTGACGAATGCCGTCCGCGGCGCCGGGTTGGGCACGCCGTTGCTGCTCCTGCCGTCGTCGACGTTGCCGGCGAGGTCGCGGGCGTAGTAGGCAAGGCGGTGCGTGCCCTCGGCGATCACCCGCGCCGAAACGCTGTCGCCGGCGGCGAGCGCCGGTGCGCCTCCGTCGACCCTGATCGCCGTGAATGGCGCTGCGCCGCTCGTGCCCGGCTCCATCCCCGAGATCGTGTCCGTGGCGGCGGCCGACAGCGTCACAGGACGGTTGACCCAGTCCGCCGGCAGCCCGCTCAAACGGGTGGTCGGGTCGGTCTTGTCAACCCGCAGCACCGCCCTGCCGACAGCCGCGGATCTCATCCCCGACCCCGAGACGGAGACGGCCTGCACGTAGCTGACCCCCTCCGGTAGCTCGCCGACGGTCAGCGAGTCGTCGCCGGCGCCGCCGTGGAGGTCGGTCTCGGCGTCGGTGCAGGTATCGGCCGCGGCGCAGGGAGCGCTTCCCGCGCGCGAGTCGATCGAGATCGCGTAGCCGCGTATGCCGGAGACCGGGGGGGAGCCCGCGCCGTGGGCGAGGCGCAGCGTGAAGGGGAAGCCCGCGCGGCCGATCCAGGTCGAAGCGGGCAGCGGCTCGACCGTCGTCGGCCGGCCGTCGTCGAAGCGCAGCTTGACCTGCGCCGCCGCACCGACCTGGCCACCCGCGTCCTCGAGCCTGACTTCGGCCGTGTAGGCGCCCGGCACGGCCGGCACCTGCAGGCCGACGACTTCGCTCGCCGGCCAGCCGAGCCGTTGCTCCGCGACGGCAACCCCACCCAGCGGATCGCGAACCAGGTAGCGGACGGCGGTGACGCCGGCTGGGTTGACCCAGCGCAGGCGAAACATGCGGTCCGGGTGCCAGGCATCCTCTCCACCCTGCACCTCGAGCCCGCCCGGCGCCGGCGGCGCGGCCGTCGCCCGTCCCGCCGGCAACAGCCACGATCCAAGCGCCACGAGTGCAGTCGCACCCCAGCAAGGCGCCTTACTCAACCATGGGTTGAGTAAGGCGTCTGGGCGGGTCACGGCCCGAACTCCCCTGCGGCGCTGCCGGGGGTCGACGATTCTGCCGGCGGAGGCGGGGGCGCCGGTGGCGGCGCGTATTCGACTGCGCCGGCGCTTGCTTCGCTCGCCGCCGGCTGGGCTTCGCCAACCGGCTCCGGCTCTTTCTCTTCCACGTGCGTCTGTTCGTGTCCCGGCGCTGGGGTGGGCGCCGGTGCGGGCTGGTATTCGACCGGGGCAGGCGTCGCCTCTTCGATCGCTCGCTTGGAGATCCGCTCGACTCTGGCCGGGCGCTGGTGCCCGTCGCCGAGACCGAGGGGCGCTGGCGTGACCCCGGTGGCGACGCAGGCGGCGGCGCCCCCGACCGTGCCGGCGCAGATCGCCAGCGCCTTGGCGAGCGCGGCCATGCCGGCGCCGCGGGTCCCGCCCGCGGCGGCTGCCTGGACAGCCGCCGCGTCGCCGCCCGTGAGACGGGCCTGCACATTCCAGAGCAGATCGTGCGCGCGTTGCAGCAGCGAACGCGAGGCCGGCAGGGACGGCGCCAGGGCGGCGAGCCCGGCGGGAGCCCACGCCGCCACCATGGCGGGCATCGAGCGGTAGGCGCGCACCGTCGCCCGGCAGGCGGCGCAGGCCCTGAGGTGCTCGCGAGCCATCGCCGCATCCGCCGCGCTTGCCTCGCCGTCGCAGTAGGAAGAGAGCAGCGGCGCCATCTTCAAGCAGCGGCTGCCGTCCTCGCTCGCCGCCATGAGGTCGCGGAAGCGCTCGCGCCCCTCTGCTAGGCAGCGGTTGATCTTCGTTCGGCTGAAGCCCGTCAGCTCGCCAATCTCGGCGTAGCTGTAGCCGGCGGCGAGCAGCGTCAGGGCGCGCAGCTCGGCTGGCTTCAGCGCCTGCAGCGCCTCGCGGCTGCGGGCGATCCGCTCGCGCCGCTCGGTGCGACCGGCGGGACCGTCGCCGGCCGCCGGAATCAGCGCTACCGGGTCGGGCGCCTCGCCCTCGAACTCTCGCCGCGGCGCTCCCAGCAGTCGCTCGCGATTGGCGCGGATCGCCAGCGCCTCGTGCTTCGTCACCGTCTGCGTCCAGCGGGCCAGGTCCCGTGGCCGGTCGGTGGGCGCCTTGGTCAGCAGGATCTCCAGCGCCCGCTGGTAGGCGTCCTCGGCGTCATCGGCGCAGAGGGAGTAGCGCCGCGCGGTCCTGCGCAGGGAGCCGCCCTCGCGGGCGATCAGCGCAACCGCGGCGCGCTTGCGTCGCGCGGCGTCCTCTCTCGTTGCTCCCAGCAACCGCTGCACCTCCCCTGCACCGGTTCGAATGCCGGTCCAAACATGCCGGGCGAAGCGCCGCGCGGCGGCGATCTCTCCCCCCTTCTGGACGGGTGGACGGGCGTGAAAGCCGCAAATTGCAGGATCGCCGTGAACGGGTGGATCGTGTCTGGCGCCCTGTAGCATCGCCGGCGTGGGCACCTGCGTTGTCACCGGCGGAGCCGGCTTCCTCGGCTCCCACCTCTGCGAGCGCCTGCTGGAGCAAGGCCAGCGGGTGATCTGCGTCGACAATCTCGAGACCGGCTCGCTGCAGAACATCGCCCACATCCGCGACGACGCCTTCGAGTTCCGCAACGTCGACATCACCGAGCGGGTCGAGATCCCCGAGCCGGTCGACTTCGTCTACCACCTGGCTTCCCCGGCCAGTCCGATCGATTACCTGCGGCTGCCGCTGCACACGCTCAAGGTCGGCTCGCACGGCACCCACCACATGCTCGGGCTGGCGAAGTTCAAGCGCGCCCGCTTCCTGCTCGCCTCGACCAGCGAGGTCTACGGCGACCCGCAGGTCCACCCGCAGACCGAGGACTACTGGGGCCACGTCAACCCGATCGGCCCGCGCGGCGTCTACGACGAGGCGAAGCGCTACGCCGAGGCGCTGACGATGGCCTATCACCGCCAGCAGGGGCTCGACACCTCGATCGTGCGGATCTTCAACACCTACGGGCCGCGGATGCGCGCGCACGACGGACGCGCGATCCCGACCTTCCTCCGCCAGGCGCTGCAGGACAGCCCGATCACCGTCTTCGGCGAGGGCGACCAGACCCGCAGCTTCTGCTACGTCGACGATCTGATCGCCGGCATCGTCGCCCTCGCCGAGTCCGGCGTCCACACGCCGGTCAACATCGGCAACCCCAACGAGTTCACGCTGCTCGAGCTGGCCAAGCAGGTGATCGCGGTGACCGAGTCCCGCTCGGAGATCGTCTTCGAGCCGCTGCCGGTCGACGATCCCCAGCAGCGCCAACCGGACATCGGCAAGGCCCGCGACCTGTTGGGCTGGGAGCCCAAGGTCGAGCTGCAGGACGGCCTGCGGCGCACGATCGAGCAGTCTGGCGTCGAGCGCCTCGTCGGCGCCTCCGACTGACGCCCCATATCCTCCCGGGCATGGCGAGCAAGGCCGGCAAGCCTGCCGAGGAAATTCCCCGCACGATCGCGCCCCTGGTCGGCCCCGAGGACGAGCGGGTCTTCACCGATTCGGGAATCGAGATCGAGCGCCTCTACACCGAGGAGGACGTCGCCCCCGGCTTGGAGGAACGACTGGGCGAGCCCGGCGCGCCGCCTTTCACGCGCGGCATCCACGAGGGGATGTATCGCGACCGGCTATGGACGATGCGCCAGTACGCCGGCTTCGCGACGCCGGAAGACACCAACGAGCGCTACCGCTACCTGATCGAGCACGGCTCGACCGGGCTCTCGATGGCCTTCGACCTGCCGACCCAGCTCGGCCGCGACTCCGACGACCCGCTCTGCAACGGCGAGGTGGGGCGCACCGGCGTCCCGATCGACACGATCGAGGACATGCGGATCTGCTTCGAGCAGATCCCGCTCGACCAGGTCTCGACCTCGATGACGATCAACGCCCCGGCGGCGATCCTGCTGCTGCTCTACGAGCTGGTCGGCGAGGAGCAGGGGGTCCCTTCCGAGAAGCTGCGCGGCACCGTCCAGAACGACGTGCTGAAGGAGTACATGGCGCGCGGCAACTACATCTACCCGCCCGAGCCGACCATGCGCCTGACCACCGACATCTTCGAGTACTGCCGCGAGAACGTGCCCAAATGGAACACGATCTCGATCTCCGGCTACCACATCCGCGAGAAGGGCTGCTCGGCCGTGCAGGAGGTCGCTTTCACCCTCTCCAACGCGATCGCCTACGTCGAGGCCGCGCTCGAGCGCGGCCTCAAGATCGACGAGTTCGCACCTCGCCTGGCCTTTTTCTTCAACGGCCACAACAACGTCTTCCAGGAGGTCGCCAAGTTCCGCGCGGTGCGGCGGATGTGGGCGAAGATCGTCGCGGAGCGCTTCGGGGCCAAGGACCCCAACTCGATGAAGATCCGCTTCCACACGCAGACCGGCGGCGTCACGCTGCAGGCCCAGCAGCCCGAGGTCAACATCATCCGCGTCGCCCTGCAGGGCTTCGCTGCGGTCGCCGGCGGCACCCAATCGCTGCACACCAACGGCTTCGACGAGGCGCTGGCGCTGCCGACCGAGCGCTCGGCCCGGATCGCCCTGCGCACCCAGCAGGTGCTGGCCCACGAGTCCGGCGTCGCCGACACCGTCGACCCCTTCGCTGGCTCCTACTTCGTCGAGTCGCTGACCGACGAGATCGAACAGCGCGCCTGGGAGCTGATCGACAAGGTGCAGGAGCTGGGCGGCTCGGTCGAGGCGCTGGAGTTCATGCAGAGGGAGATCGAGGAGTCGGCCCACTCGTACCACGAGCGCTACAAGAGCGGCCAGGACATCGTCGTCGGCGTCAACAAGTACGTCACCGACCAGGTCGACGACGTCGACATCCTCCGTGTCGACCCCGAGGCCGAGCAGCGCCAGCTGGGCCGCCTAAAGGCCTTCAAGGACCGCCGCGACCAGGCGGCCGTCGACGAGAGGCTCGAGGCGCTGCGCGACGTCGCCCGCGGCGAGGGCAACCTGCTGCACCCAATACGCGCCGCCCTCGCCGCCGACGCCTCGATTGGCGAAGTCTGCGGCGCAATGAGAGACGTCTTCGGCGAGTACCGCGGCGGAGCCTTCTTCTAGGCGCAGTCCTAGATCGCCGCATCCGATATTGACCCACTTCTGGTGTGGTCAATATCGGATGCGGCGATCAGGGTGTCGGCGATTCGCCGAAGCTCGGAGCGGACCCGGTGGGGCTCGTGCTTGATCTCGTAATGGGTGAAGCGGAGCGGGGTCATCCCGGCGAGCGTGTGAGCACGGTCGCGGCGCGCGTCTCGGGTTTGAGTCGAGGGCGTGCGGTGGTAGCGCAGACCGTCGGTCTCGACGACCAAGCCGAGCTCCGACCAGAGGAAGTCGACTTCGAAGCCGTTGACGATCTGTTTGCTGAGGGGCGGCGGCAGCCCGGCTGCCGCCGCGACTGGGCGGAAGAAGATCTCGAGGTCGGAATCGGAGAGCTTGAAGGTCTGCTTATCCAGCAGATCTCGTAGCGGACGCACACCGGGCCGTCCCGCGTAGTCGTCGAGCTTTGCCCGCAGCGTTTCAGGGTCGATTAGATCGAGCTTGTCGGCCTCGTTCACGGCGCGCTCAATGCGCCGCGGCGCTGCGATGGCTCAGTACGGCCCCATCGCCGCATGCGAGTACCGCTGCCATCCAGCGTCGCTTGGGAGGCAGCTGTGGCCAGCCCACCGCATAGACGCCGCGCATTACCAGGTGCAACCGTCCTCGCGATACCCGGTGCTCGATCTCACGCGCGTTGAACCCCAGCGCCAGCAGCTGCCCCCGCGTTACCACCCCATGCTGCCGTCCGGCCAGCTCCCAGGCCCGCCTGCTGCGTTTGTCGTTGCGCCCATCCGACATTGACCACACCGGAAGGGGGTCAATGTCGGATGGGCGCGAGTTCTCCCCGTGAACGAGTGCGTTCACTGCAAATTGGGGGGAGGAAGGAGGGGCTTCGAGTTGAACCGAGCGCCAATGATCGAGGTCTCGCGGACGTTGATGAAGTCCGAGCCTGAGCTGGCCGAGCTGATTCGCGCGGTCGAGGGCGTCGAGGTGACGATGGCCGAGAAGGGCTTCGGCACCCGCGTCGAGGTCCGCGCCGAAAATGGCTCCGGCCTCAGCGAGGACGACCTCGAGCGATTCCTGGACCGGCTCGCCGAGCCGCACAAGCAGCCGTTCGGCAGCCCCTGAACGAGAAAGAGAGAGAACCGTCTTGAAGCAGCTGAGCAAGCACCTGTCGTTCGCCAACGCGATCTCCTGCATCGCCCTCTTCATCGCCCTGGGCGGCGCCGCGTTTGCGGCGACGACGCTCGGCCGCCGGGCGGTGAAGACGCAGAACCTGGCCAACGGCGCGGTGACGACGCTCAAGCTGCGCAGCGGCGCGGTCACCAACCTCAAGCTGCGCAACGGAGCCGTGACCGGCGCCAAGATCGCCGGCGCCACGATCGGCGCCAGCCAGCTCGCCAACGGCGCCGTCCGCTCCGCCGCGCTGGGCGGCAGCGTCGTCACCGAAGCGAAGCTGAAGGGCGGCGCGGTGACGACCGAGAAACTCGCCAACGGCGCGGTCACCAACTCGAAGCTCTCCTCCGCCCTCTCCGGCCTGTTGGTCAAGAGCATCTCCTATGCGACGGCAGCCAGCAGCGCCAACCCCGAAGAAAAACCGAAGTCGGTGAGTGCCCAGTGCCCGACCAACAAGCAGGCGATCGGCGGTGGCGCTCGTGTAGCCGGCTCCGAAGTGACGAAAGTCGCGGTGACGGAATCGCTGCCGGCGGTCAACGGCGAAGGCAAACGGGCCGGCTGGACCGCGACCGCGGCGCCCGTCGGTGGGGCCGAGGCGAAACCCTGGGCTGTCGAAGCCTTCGCCATCTGCGCCGAACTCTGAGCTGCCTCGGGGCACGGCTCGCCGCGTCGAAATAGACTCCCGCGCCCGATGCGCGAGAGGAACCCGGTCACCCACGAGGAGAAGCTCGCCTACCTTCGTGAGCTGCGCAAGGCAGCGGTCCACTCGGCCTCCGAGGAGGCGATCGAGAAGCAGCACGCAAAGGGCAAGCTGACGGCGCGTGAGCGGATCCAGAGGCTGCTCGATCCGGGCTCCTTCGAGGAGCTCGACACCTTTGTCCGCCACCGCACCTACGACTTCGAGATGCAGAAACGGCGTCCCTGGGGGGACGCCGTCGTCACCGGCCACGGCACGATCGACGGCCGCACCGTCTTCGTCTTCTCGCAGGACTTCACCGTCTTCGGCGGCAGCCTCGGCGAGGTGATGGCGGAGAAGATGTGCAAGGTGATGGACCTCGCCGCCCAGGTCGGCGCGCCGGTGGTCGGCATCAACGACTCCGGCGGCGCCCGCATCCAAGAGGGCGTCGTCTCGCTCGGCGCCTACGGCGACGTCTTCGTCCGCAACGTCCAGTGCTCGGGCGTGATCCCGCAAATCAGCGTGATCATGGGCCCCTGCGCCGGCGGCGCCGTCTACTCGCCGGCGATGACCGACTTCATCTTCATGGTCAAAGAGACCAGCCACATGTTCATCACCGGCCCAGAAGTGATCAAAACGGTGACCGGCGAGGAGGTCGAGTTCGAGGAGCTTGGCGGGGCGATGAGCCACAACACGAAGTCCGGCGTCGCCCACTTCGCCGCCGAGGACGAGGAGAGCTGCCTGGAGGATGTCCGCTATCTGCTCGGCTTCCTGCCCTCCAACAACCTGGAGGCGCCGCCGCGCTTCGCCCCCGAGGACGACCCCGAGCGCGAAGATCCCGAGCTGGACACGGTCGTCCCCGACGACCCCTCCAAGCCATACGACATGCGCGAGGTGATCTCCCGCGTCGTCGACGACGAGGAGTTCTTCGAGGTCCACGAGCACTTCGCCAAGAACATCGTCTGCGGCTTCTCGCGGCTCGACGGCTTCCCGATCGGCGTCGTCGGCAACCAGCCCGCCCACCTGGCCGGCGTGCTCGACATCGAGGCCTCGGAGAAGGCCGCCCGCTTCGTCCGCACCTGCGACGCCTACAACGTCCCAATCCTCACCTTCACCGACGTGCCCGGCTTCCTCCCCGGCACCGACCAGGAGTGGAACGGGATCATCCGCCACGGGGCCAAGCTGCTCTACGCCTTCACCGAGGCGACCGTGCCGAAGCTGACCGTCGTCACCCGCAAGGCTTACGGCGGCGCCTACGACGTGATGAACTCGAAGCACATGCTGGCCGACTTCAACGTCGCCTGGCCGACGGCCGAGGTCGCCGTGATGGGCCCCGAGGGCGCCGTCAACATCATCTACCGCAAAGACATCGGCTCCTCGCCGACCCCCGACGAGCGCCGCCAGAAGCTGATCGACGACTACAAAGCCCACTTCGCCAACCCCTACTCGGCGGCCGAGCGCGGCTACATCGACGACGTCATCGAGCCGCGCCAGACTCGTCCCAAGCTGATCAAGGCGCTGCGCATGCTGCAGTCCAAGCGCGTCGACCAGCCGAAGCGCAAGCACGGCAACATCCCGCTCTAGCGCTCCTGCGGGATATCCGCCGCGCGCTCTCTGCGGGCGTTCCACTGGGCCAGCGGCGCGGCGGCCATCTCCTCCCAGGCGGCGGCCTCGCCGAAGTACTGCATGACGACGAAGTAGAGGAGGCCGGGGAGCATCTCGGGGGCGTGCTCGGCGTCGCCGTCCATCAGCTTCGCCGACACGAGCGAGTCGATAGCCCCTACTATGAAAGGGGAAGTGACCGGAGGTGGAGCTTGGCGAGAGGGAATCTCGCGGCGCGCGCTGTCCAGCGCGTGGGAGAGGCGCTCCATCAACTCACGACGCTGATCCATGGCGCGCGACCCCGCCGCGTGCGACTCGACCAGCAGCGCGCGGGCGATCTCTGGCTGGTTGGCGCAGAACTCGAGCAGCTCGGCCAGCGCGGCGCGCAGGCCCTCGCGCCAACCGGGTTGGCGCCGTGCGGCCCCGGTCAGGCGCCGGTAGAGCCAGTTGCAGGCGTCGCGCTGGGCCTGGGCGAAGCAGTCCTCGCGGTCCTCGAAGTACTTGTAGAAGGTCGCCCGGCTGGTCTTCGCCCGCTCGATCACGTGCCTGACCGCGACCTGCTCGTAACCGAGCTCGCCGCTGACCACGAGCATCGCCTCCAGCAGCCGCGCGCGCGCGGGCTGGGTGCGGAGCCCCGGGAAGGGGACAACCGGAACCGTCCCGACGTTGCTGGAGGTGTCCTCGGCCACCGCTCAACCTTTCGAAAAACAGGAGCCTTTTGTCTAGATATAGCAGCTTTCAGAAACCTTGGTGGCCAGAAGGCCGTCATTTCTGTGGAAAAGGCGGGTAGACATCAGATGTATGTTTTGGTACCTTTCTGGAATGGCCGACTCCCGGTCAATCTCGGAGCGACTCTCGAAGCTCCCCCCGGGCCGTCACCTGATCCCGCGCGACTTCGTCTTCCAGAACCAACGCGAGCGGATGCTCCTGGCGACCGCCGAGCTGGTCGCCGAGCGCGGCTACCAGAAGACCACCATCGAGCTGATCGCGAAGACGGCGCGGGTCGCCCTGACCACCTTCTACGAGCAGTTCGCGAGCAAGGAGGAGTGCTTCCTCGCGGCTTTCGACGAGAGCGTCGAGGCGGCGGGCCAGGCCTTCGCCGAGCTGCTCGACCCGGAGCGGCCCTGGGTCGACCAGGTCTCCTCCGGGCTCGAGGTCTTCCTCGAGATGGTGGTCGTCGAGCCTGCCCGGGCGAAGCTCTGCCTGGTCGAGTCCCAGGCGGCGGGTGCTGCGGCGCTGGCCCGCTACCAGGGAATGCTCGAGAAGGTGGCGCCGAAGCTGCGCGAGGGCCGCGAGCTGAACCCGCGTACGAGCCGGCTGCCGGAGGGGCTCGAGGTGGCGATCGCGGGAGGTCTCGCCTGGCTTGTCCACCAGCGGCTGGTCGCCGGGCGCAGCGACGAGCTCAAAGCCCTGCTGCCGGAGATGCTGCAGGTGACGCTGACGCCGTACGTCGGGGAGGCCGACGCGGCGCGGGCAGCGGAGACGGCCCAAGCGCGGGCCGCCGCCTAGCGCGAGAGCGTCGATCGCAGGCGAGCGCGGGGAGCCGGGCCGGGACGATGTGAGCCCCCGGGGAACCGGCAGCGACCCGTACGAAGAGGCGGTCGAGGGCCTCTGCGACCACGTCAAGGCGGCATTCGACGGACCGCGAAGCTGGCACGACCGAGTCTGGGCCGGCGGTCTGGCGGCGATGCGCTACCTCCGCGAGGACCCGGCGCGAGCGCGTCTGCTGGTCGCTGAGGCTAGCCGCGGGGACCTCGACTCGATGCGCCGCCGCGACGAAGCCGTGCAGCTGCTCGCCGACCTGCTCGACGGCGCTCGCGACGAGCACGAAGGCCCGCGCCCGCTCTCGCGGTGCACGGCTGAGATCGCCGCCGGGGCGGTCTTCAGCACGGTGCTCGCCAAGGTCGCGTCGGGCTCGGTCGAGCGCGGCGAGGACTTTCTCCCGGAACTGGTCTACATGGCGACGATGCCCTACCTCGGGGCGCGGGCAGCGGAGGACGAGCTGGCGGTCCAGCCGCTGCGCTAGCGGTCCAAGCGCTCGGGTATGGTCGGCTCGTGGCCTCCTCACGACTCCCTGCCGGCCGCCACGGGCTGCCCCGCGAGTTCATCGCCCAGAACCAGCGCGAGCGGATCATCACCGCCCTGGTCGACACCGTCGCCGAGCGCGGCTACAACGCGACCACGGTCGCCAACATCACCAAGGCGGCCTCGGTCTCGCGCCGCACCTTCTACGAGCACTTCGCCGACAAGGAAGCCTGTTTCCTCGCGGCCTACGAGATGGTCACCGAGCACATCGCCGCGGCGATGCGGGCGGCGGCCGAGTCCTTCGACGACTGGCCGGAGAAGGTCCGGGCCGCCCTGGCGACGATGCTCAGCTTCCTCGCCGGCGAGCCCGAGCTGGCCCGCCTCTGCATGATCGAGCCGGTCGCTGCGGGCGGCGAGATCGGTGCCCGTCACCGCGCCTCGATGCAGGGTCTGGTCGAGATCCTCAAGGCCGGCCGGCCCGAGCACGGCGGCCGCCGCCCGCTGCCCGAGGCAACCGAGGAGACCCTGGTCGGCGGCATCGTCTCGCTGATCGTGCGCGAAATCAGCGCCGACAGGGCCGAGCAGCTGGAGGAGCTCCTACCCGACCTCATCGAGCTAACGCTCGCGCCGTATATCGGGCCGGAGGAGGCAGAGCGGCTGGCTCGGCAGTAGCCGCTCGATGGAGCCCGTCTCGGTAGGGGTGGAGCGTCTTGTACTTTTTCGCCCGACTGCGTCGGCGAGAGACGCCACGCGCCCGGCGAAAAAGTTAAGCGGAACCCCTACCGAGACGGGCTCTAGGGAACCGCGGTAGCCTCGGCTTCGACTGCGCCGCCTCTGGCGGTTGCTGCGCCGCCTTCCTCGCGGGTCAGGCGGTGGGCCAGGTAGACAGGGACGATCGAGATCAATACGACCAGGACCGCGACGGCGTTGACGATCGGCAGCTGGTTGGGACGAAATAGGTTGCGGAAGATCCAGATCGGCAGCGTTTCTTCGCCGGCGCCGATCGTGAACGTGGTGACGATGATCTCGTCGAAGGAGAGCCCGAAGGCGAGCAGCCCGCCGGCGGCGAGCGCAGTTTTCATGTTGGGCAGGGTGACGAAGCGGAAGGTCTGCCAGGTGTGGGCGCCGAGGTCCGCCGATGCTTCCTCGAACGAGGACGAGACGCGGCGCAGGCGGGCGATCACGTTGTTGTAAATGACGACGATGCAGAAGGTCGCGTGGCCGACGATCACGGTGAAGAGGCCAAGGTCGATCCCCAGCACCTGGGTGAAGGTGTTGCTGAGGGCGACGCCGGTGACGATCCCCGGCAGGGCGATCGGCAGGATCACCAGGAAGGAGATCGTCTCGCGGCCGAAGAAGCGGTGCCGGGCGACGGCCAGCGAGGCGAGCGTGCCGAGCACCAGCGCGATCGCGGTCGCCGCGGCCCCCGCCTTCAGCGAGGTGAGGAAGGCTTCGCGGGCGAATTCTTCTTCGATCGCCTTGGGGAACCAGTCTAGGGTCAGGCCGGGAGGTGGCCACTCGAGGATGTTGCTCGAGTTGAAGGCGTAGATCGCCAGCACGATCAGCGGGATGTAGATGAAGGCGAGGCTGACCGCGACGGCGGCCCGCAGGAGCAGCGCCGAGCGTCGCGAGAGTCTCACGGCGCCACCGGGTGTCTCTTTGAACGGGTCATCAGAGGTGCTCGAAGGCGCCCAGCCGCCGCGCCACCAGCAGGTAGGCGACCATCACCACGATCGGCACCAGGGCCAGCGCCGAGGCCAGCGGCAGGTTGTTGGAGATGTTGTTGAAGATCACGTTGCCGATGAACTGGTCGTTGGAGACCAGCCGCGGGGTGATGTAGTCGCCCAGGGTCAGGGCGAAGGTGAAGATCGAGCCGGCGACGACCGCCGGGAAGGCGAGCGGCAAGATCACCCGGCGGAAGGTGGTGAACGGCGAGGCGCCGAGATCCTCGGAGGCGCTGATCAACGAGTCGGGGATCCGCTCCAGCCCGGCGTAGATCGGCAGGATCATGTAGGGCAGCCAGAGGTAGCTCATCACCAGCCAGACGGCCGTCTGGCCGAAGCCGGGGCCGTGCAGGCCAAACGGCTCCAGCGCCCAGTCGATGACGCCGCCGTTGCCGAGCATCGTCCGCCAGGAAAGGACCTTGACCAGGTAGCTGGACCAGAGGGGGACCAGGATCGCGACGATCAGGATCGCCTTACCGCGCCGGCTGGCCAGCTTCGCCATGTAGAAGGCGATCGGGAAGGCGAGGACGGCGTCGGTCAGGGTGACGAGCGCCGCGATCAGCACCGTGCGGCCGACGATGCTGCGGTAGACCGGTTCCTCGAAGAGGGTTTCGAAGTTTTCGAAGCTGAGGCTATGGACCAGTTCGCCGCTCAGCGGGTCGACGGTCCAGAAGGCGGCGATCAGCAGGACCAGCAGCGACCCGAGGTAGCCGATCACCAGCCAGCCGACCGGCCCAGCCAGCAGCGCCCCGACCTGCAGTCGCGGGCGACCGTGGAAGAGGTCGGCGAGCCGGTGGCCCGCCGACCTCCTCTCCGCGGTCGCTTCCGTCGCCATCCCTCAGTGCTCGGCGATCAGCCCTTGATCGAGGTCCAGGCCTGGACCCAATCGTTGTAGTCCTTGCAATCGCCGGAGCCGTCGCCGCAATCGGCCAACGGCGTTTCCCAGTAGTAGACGCGTTTCCAGAAGCCGGGGTTTTCGGCGTGGTACTTGGAGCAGAACTGTTTGTCGGCGGTCTGTTCGCAGGCTTTGCTCTGCGCCGGCGCCTCGCCGAAGAATTCGGCCACTTCCGCGTTCACTTTCGGCGAGACGATCCAGTCCATCCACATGTACATGCAGTTGGGGTGTTTGGCCTGCGAGCTGATCATCCAGGTATCCGACCAGCCGGTAGCGCCCTCCTTCGGCAGGAAGCCCTGGCTGGCGGGGCTGGCGGCAACGGGCTTGCCTTCTTCCTGCAGGGCGAAGTACTGGTACTGCCAGGTCGTGCCGACTTCGCTGTCGCCGTTGGCGAACGCCGCGATCTGCTTCGTCGCTTCCGACCAGTATTCGCCGACCAGCGGCCGCTGTTCCTTCAGCAGGTTGACCGCCGCTTCGAACTGCTCTTCGTTCAGCTCGTAGGGATTTTCGATCCCCAGGTCGGGCTGGTGCGCCTTCAGGTAGACGGCCGCGTCGGCGATGTAGATCGGGTCGTCATAGGCGCTGATCCTGCCCTTGTACTTGGCTGCCTTCTTCGGGTCGAGCATCACATCCCACGAGGTCGGCGCCGGCGTCACGTCGTCGCTGTTCCACATCAGCAGGTTGGCGCCGCGCCCGTGCGGGATGCCGTAGGGCTTGCCGTCGAAGGTGTTGTAGGGCTGGTTCTTCAGATCGCTGAAGATCGTCTTGTAGTTCGGCACGAGGCTGACGTTGACCGGGTCGACGTCGCCGCCCTCGACCAGCCTCGCCGAGGCGTTGCCCGAGGCGGAGACACCGTCGTACTGGCCACTGCGCATCAGCTGGACCATTTCGTCGGAGGTGCCGGCGACCTTGTTGTTGACTTTGCAGCCGGTCTTCTGTTCGAACGGCTTGCTCCATTCGGGTTCGACGTAGCCGGCCCAGGAGATGAGGCTCACCTGACCCTCTCCCTCGCCGAGCTTCGCCAGTTCTTCCCCACCTCCGCCCGAGCTGTCGTCGCTGCCGCCGCAACCGGCGAGCAGGAGCATGACGGCGAGCAGGCCAGCGATGACGAGCCATGCCGTCCGTGCAGGGTGTGCATCCCGATTCCTCACGATGGTTCCTCCTTCGTGTTCTCTTTGCCACGGACGGCGACCGTGTGCTCCGGGCGCCAGCCCACCATGACCTCCCTGCCCTGCTCGGAGTTGGCGTCCACTGCCGACGTCCCCTCCACGTTCTGACGTACGAGCTGAAGCTCTCCGCCGCCATCGAGCGCGACGGTGTAACGGGTGACCATGCCCGCGTAGGCGACCTCGGCGACCCTGCCTCGCTCGGTCCGCAGGCCGTTGGGCGTTTGCGCGGGGTCGAGCAGCTGGATCTTCTCCGGGCGGATCGTGAAGCGCTCGCCGTCGCGCTCGAGCAGGTTGGAAACGCCGACGAAGCCGGCGACGAACTCGGTTGTCGGCCGCTCGTACAGCTCGACCGGCGGGCTCACCTGCTCGATCCGGCCGCCGTTGAATACCGCGATCCGGTTGCTCATCGTCAGCGCCTCGTCCTGGTCGTGGGTGACGTAGACGAACGTAATCCCGACCTCGCCCTGGATCGTCTTCAGCTCGCTCTGCATCTGCTCGCGCAGCTTCAGATCGAGAGCGCCGAGGGGCTCGTCGAGCAGCAGCACCCGCGGCCGGTTGACGATCGCCCGCGCCAGGGCGACCCGCTGGCGCTGGCCGCCGGAGAGCTCCGCCGGCCGGCGGTCGCCGTAGCCGGGGAGGCGGACCATCTCCAGCGCCTCGTCGCGGCGCCGGGCGCGCTCGTCCTTGGCGACGCGGGCGACCCGCATCCCGTAGGCGACGTTCTCACCGACGGTCATGTGCGGGAACAGCGCGTAGTCCTGGAAGACGGTGTTGACCTCTCTGTCGTACGGCGGCACCCCGGACGTGTCCCTGCCGGCCAGCTCGATCGTCCCCGAGCTGGGGTCCTCGAAGCCGGCAATCATCCGCAGCGTCGTCGTCTTGCCCGAGCCGGATGGGCCCAGCAGGGTGAAGAACTCGCCCTGACTGATTTCGAGGCTAATGCCCGCAACCGCCTCAACCTCGCCGTAGTGCTTGGCCAGGTTGGACAGTCGGATGTCGGGAGGAGCAGTTACATGGAGAAGTTAGCCGAGCAGTTCAAGAAAGCAAGGACAAAACCATCCCAGCCGCTTGGCCGGGATGGCCTACTGCTCAAACCGAGTGACCGCGCTAGAAGCCGGCCGGATGGCGGGCAACGTAGCCGACGTTATCGCGCAGTTCTTCGTGCCAGCGGGGCCCGGTTCCTTCGGAGTCGCCGGAGGTGTCCCAGCGATAGCCGGCGATCACCGCGTAGGCGTGGCCGGGGTTCGCGTAGACGGTGATCCAGCGTCCTTCGCCCGCCAGGCCCCAGCGTTCCATCGGGCCGGAGGGGAGGGGGCTTTCGAGGAATTCGCCGCCGTGCAGGGCGTAGCTGACCGAGCCCGAGCAGTCGTAGCCCTTATCCCACCAGCGGCCGTGGCCGCCGCCCCACACGTAGGGCTTGGTGCGGATCCGGTTGGCGGCCGCGATCACTGCCTTGACGCGCGGTGGCGCCGATGCGGGCGGGATCAGCATCCCGTTGGTTAGCAGTCGCGCTTTCGGGGTAGGGGTGCAGATGTCGACTTCGGCCGGAGTCACGCCGCCGCCCGTGCATTGGGCGGACGCGCCAGCAGGAGCGAGGAGGGCCAGCGAGACAAGCGCTGCAAGCGCCGCCAACCCCGCCCTTAACTTGAAATGGTTCGTAAGCAAACCGATCTCCTTCGTCTGCCTACGGGGTTAGCTGTCGGGCTAGCGCGAAAGGAGCTTGCGCCCCCGCCCTATGTGGGCGGGTTAGCCCCGAAAACGTGGTTCCCCCGTTCCCGCGGCGCCTCCAGCGAGCGGGATTCGGCGTTTCGGTTGTTCGGAACGGCGGGCAGTGTAGACGATCGCCCGGCCGGATGCTTATAGAAAGCAAACATTTCTCCGGCCTTCGCGCTCTCATCACGAATTCCTCTCGGCTGCACGGCTGCTAGCTTGCGCGCTGGGATGGAACTTGCCGGCCGCTCAACCCTGCTCACCGGCGCCACCGGTGGCCTCGGCCGGGCGATCGCCAAGGCGCTCGCCGGCCGCGGCGCCAAGCTCGTCCTCAGCGGCCGCAAGGCGGAGGCGCTCGAGGCGCTGGCCGCCGAGCTGCCGGGCGACGAGCACCGCGTGGTTCCCGCCGACCTGGCCCAGCCTGGCGCAGCCGAGAAGCTGGCCGCCGAGACCGGCGCGGTCGACGTGCTGGTCGCCAACGCCGGTCTGCCCGGGACGGGCCGCCTCAACGACTTCAGCGTCGAGCAGCTGACCAGCACGCTGCGCGTAAACCTCGAGGCGCCGATGCTCCTCGCCCGGGCGCTGGAGCCGGCGATGCTCGAGCGCGGCTCGGGCCACATGGTCTTCGTCTCCTCGCTCTCCGGCAAGTCGGCGACCCCGCTCTCCTCGGTCTACAACGCCACCAAGTTCGGCCTCCGCGGTTTTGCCCTCGGCCTCCGCGCCGACCTCGACCCGCAGGGAATCGGCGTCTCCCTCGTCTCGCCCGGGACCATCCGCGAAGCGGGCATGTACGCCGACTCCGGCGCCCCTCCGATCCCGGGCCTAGGTACCGGCTCCCCCCAGCAGGTCGCAGACGCCGTCGTGCGCGCCATCGAGCGCAACAAGGTCGAGGTCACCGTCGCCCCGATCCAGCAGCGCCTCCTCGCCCACTTCGCCCTCACCAGCCCCGGCGTCTCAGTCAAGATCGCCAGCGGCGACGCCGGCCAGAAGGCCGCGGCGACGGTCGCCAAGGGCCAAGCCAGCAAGCGCTAGCACCGGGGCGGGCGGCATCGGAGGTAGGTCCTCCGAACGTTTTGCGCGGGAGGAGCGCGGCGCTTGCGGCGATAGCCCGCCAACTCCCCTCGACGAGTTGCGAGTGAGGAGGACCTGCCCCCGATGCCGCCCGCCCCTACCGCTTCGTAGGATGGAGTTGTGAGCCATCCGGACTCATTCGGCGCGCGATCGACCCTCGAGGTCGGGGGGAAGAGCTACGAGATCTTTCGCCTCGACGCGCTCCAGCAACGCTTCGACGTGGCGCGGTTGCCGTATTCGCTCAAGGTGCTGCTGGAGAACGTGTTGCGGCTGGAGGACGGCAGCTCGGTGAGCGCCGCCGACGTCGAGGCGATCGCCTCCTGGGACGCGGCCGCCACGCCCTCGATCGAGATTCCGTATCAGCCCGCACGCGTCCTGATGCAGGACTTCACCGGCGTCCCGGCGGTGGTCGACCTGGCGGCGATGCGCGACGCGATGGCAGAGATCGGCGGCGATCCGGAGAAGATCAACCCACTGGTCGACGTCGACCTGGTGATCGACCACTCGGTCCAGGTCGACGTCTTCGGCAACGAGCGCGCCTTCGCGCTCAACGCCGAGCGCGAGTTCGAACGCAACCGCGAGCGCTACTCCTTCCTCAAGTGGGGCCGTGAGGCCTTCGACAACTTCAGCGTCGTGCCGCCGGCGACCGGCATCTGCCACCAGGTCAACCTCGAGCACATCGCGCAGGTCGTCTACAGCCGCGAGCGCGACGGCGCCCTGCAGGCTTATCCGGACACGCTGGTCGGCACCGACTCGCACACGACGATGGTCAACGGGCTCGGCGTGCTCGGTTGGGGGGTCGGCGGGATCGAGGCCGAGGCGGCGATGCTCGGCCAGCCGGTCTCGATGCTGCTGCCGCAGGTCGTCGGCTTCAAGCTCGACGGCGAGCTGCCGGCCGGGGCGACCGCGACCGACCTGGTCCTGACCGTGACCGAGATGCTGCGCGAGCACGGCGTCGTCTCCAAGTTCGTCGAGTTCTTCGGCCCAGGCCTGGCGACGCTCGGCCTCGCCGACCGGGCGACGATCGGCAACATGTCGCCGGAGTTCGGCTCGACTTGCGCGATCTTCCCGATCGACGCCGAGACGCTGCGCTACCTGGAGCTGACCGGGCGCCCGACCGAGACGATCGAGCTGGTCGACGCCTACGCGCGCGAGCAGGGCATGTTCCACGCTGGAGATTCCGAAGACCCGGTCTTCTCGGCGACGCTGGAGCTGGACCTGGGCGAGGTCGAGCCGAGCATCGCCGGTCCGAAGCGGCCGCAGGACCGCGTGCCGCTCGCCCAGGCCAAGGAGGCCTTCCTCGAGGCGATGGAGGAGCTCGACCCCGAGGCGGCCGAGCAGATGGGCAACGGCGTCGACCAGGCGAGCGAACAGTCCTTCCCCGCCTCCGACCCGCCCGCCGAGGACCATGACGGCGACGGCGGCAAGCCGCGCCCGGCCGTCGTTGCCGGCGCGACGGCGACCGCCGCGCGCGGACCGAGCGGCGACCGGGTCGAGGTGACCCTCGAGGACGGCACGAGCTTCGAGCTGGATCACGGCCGCGTCGTGATCGCCGCGATCACCAGCTGCACCAACACCTCCAACCCCTCGGTGATGATCGGCGCGGGGCTGCTCGCTCGCAACGCCGTGCAGCGCGGGCTGCAGCGCAAGCCCTGGGTAAAGACCTCGCTGGCGCCGGGGTCGACCGTCGTCACCGACTACCTGCAGCGGGCCGGGCTGACCGAGTACCTCGACGCCCTCCAGTTCAACCTCGTCGGCTACGGCTGCACGACCTGCATCGGCAACTCGGGCCCGCTGCCGCCGGAGATCTCCGCCGCGGTCGAGGAGAAGGACCTGACCGTCTGCGCCGTGCTCTCCGGCAACCGCAACTTCGAGGGCCGCATCAACCAGGACGTCAAGGCCAACTACCTGGCCAGCCCGCCGCTGGTCGTCGCTTACGCGCTCGCGGGGCGGATGGACGTCGACCTCTTGAATGAGCCACTGGGGGAGGGGTCCGACGGCGAGCCGGTCTACCTCCGCGACGTCTGGCCGGACCCGGTCGAGGTAAAGCAGCTGATCGGCCGCTCGATCGCCTCGGAGATGTTCACCCGCAACTACGGCGAGGTGATGAAGGGCGACGAGAATTGGAACGCGGTCGCGGTGCCGGGCGGGGACCGCTACACCTGGCCCGACTCGACCTACGTCCGCAAGCCGAGCTTCTTCGAGGGGATGCCGGTCGAGCCCATCGCGGTCGAGCCGATCCGCGACGCCCGGGTGCTGGCCCTGCTCGGCGACTCGATCACCACTGACCACATCTCACCGGCCGGCGCGATCAAAAAACACAGCCCGGCCGGCAGCTGGCTGATCGAGAACGGCGTCGAGCCACGCGAATTCAATTCCTATGGCGCCCGGCGCGGTAACCACGAGGTGATGATCCGTGGCACCTTCGCCAACATCCGCCTGCGCAACCGCCTGGTCGAGCGCGCCGGTGGCTTCACCCGCCACTTCCCCGGCGGCGAGGAGACGACGATCTTCGAGGCGGCGATGGCCTACGCCGAGGAGGGCGTCCCGCTGGTGGTCTTGGCGGGCAAGGAGTACGGCTCCGGCTCGTCCCGCGACTGGGCCGCGAAGGGGACCAAGCTGCTCGGCGTCCGCGCCGTCATCGCCGAGTCCTTCGAGCGGATCCACCGTTCCAACCTGATCGGCATGGGCGTCCTCCCCCTCCAGTTCCCCGACGGCCAATCGATCGACTCCCTTGGCCTCGCCGGCGAAGAGGTAATAAACATAGGAGACCTCGAAAACGGCCAAGCCAAAACCGTCATGGTCAAAGCAGGCGACATCGAGTTCGAGGCAACCGTGCGCCTCGACACCCCCAACGAGATCGCGTACTTCCAAAACGGCGGCATCCTGCAGACGGTCCTCAGGAATCTGAAGGAAAATCCGTAGAGACGCCTCCCCACCGCGAAAGGCGGCGCAGGAGGGCCGCGGGAGGCAGGGGGTCCGCGCGACCCTCGCTGCACCTGCGTCGGTAGCCAGGGAGGGATGCCGACGCGCCTGTTCCCCCAGGCTGGGACTGCCCGAATGGAACAGTCAGTACCTACCTATAACCGCTAGCGGCGCTGAGGTCAAGCTGTCTTTAGCGGATGGTCGGCGATTCGCCCACACTTTGCGGGCGGCTAGCCACACCCCAGCCCTTGCGCTCGATCAGTTCGATCCCGATCACGCTTCCCACCGGCCCCAAAGGGGTAAGCGTCGCCGCGAGCAGCGTGTAGGGGGCCTCGCGCCTCACACAGGCGATCCAGATGACGATGCAGAGGGCGATGAAACCCAGGCCGTGGGCCCAGCCGAACACCATCGCCTCGGTATCGAAACCGGGCAACAGCCAGAAGGCGATCAGGGCCGAGAAGATCGCCAGCTCGATCCACGACAGCCGCTTCACCCAGACGAACAGCGCGCCGGGGACCGGCCTGCGCATCAGGCTCCCGGCGTCAGCGCGGTGAGCACGATCCGCTCCTGCTCGCGCGCGTGTGCGACCGAGTAGCCCTCGCCGGGGCTGGCGCGGGTCGGGCGGCCGACGTAGCCCAGCTCGACGCCCTCGGGCAGCACGTCGGGCAGACGGCGCGACATCACCTTCCAGGCTCCCATGTTGCGCGGCTCCTCCTGCGTCCAGACCAGCTCCTTGAGGTTCGGGTAGGAGGCGATCAGCCCCGTCAGCTGTTCTTTGGCGAACGGGTAGAGCAGCTCGACGCGGGCGATCGCCACGTTCTCGGCCGCCGCCCGGCGCTCGCTGGCGTCGATGTCCCAGAAGACCTTGCCGGTGCAGAGGACGAGGCGCTCGACCTTCTCGCGCCGCTCGGCGGCGCTGGGATCGTCGAGGATGAAGTGGAAGTAACCTTCGGTCAGTTCCTGCGGCGTGGCGGTCGCGCGGTCGAGGCGAAGCAGCCCCTTCGGGGTGAAGACGATCAACGGTCGCGGCTTGCGGATCAGGGCTTGGCGGCGCAGCAGGTGGAAGTACTGGGCGGCAGTGCTGGGGTTGGCGATGCGGATGTTGCCCTCCGCGGCCAGCGCCAGGAAGCGCTCGATGCGGGCGCTGGAATGCTCCGGGCCCGACCCCTCGTAGCCGTGTGGCAACAGCAGGGTCAGGCGGCTGGTCTGTCCCCACTTGGCCTCGCCGGAGACGATGAAGCTGTCGATGATCACCTGGCCGGCGTTGGCGAAGTCGCCGTATTGGGCCTCCCATAGGACCAGCGCGCCGGGCGTCGCCGCCGAGTAGCCGTACTCAAAGCCGAGGCAGGCGATCTCCGAGAGGGGGCTGTTGTACAGCTCGAAGGGAGCCTTGGCGTCGGCCAGGTTCTGCATCGGGCAGTAGGGCAGGCCGGTCTTCTCGTCGTGCAGCACGAGGTGGCGGTGCGAAAAGGTGCCCCGCTCCGTGTCCTGCCCGGTGAGGCGGACGTGCACCCCCTCGGTCAGCAGCGAGGCGAAGGCCAGCGCCTCGGCGTGGCCAAACTCGATGCCGCCGTTCTCCAGCGCCGCCTCGCGCTTGCCGAGCGGTTTGCGCAGCTTGCGGTGGATGGTGAAGCTCTCCGGCACCTCGATCAGCTCCCGGTTCAGCTCGCGCAGCCGCTCGGCCGGCACCGCGGTCTCCACCGGCGGGCTGGCGCTGCGGTCGAGTTCGCCGGTGCTGGAGGTGGTGACGGTCGGGTCTTCGTACTCGCCCAGCGCCATCTTCTTGCGCAGGTCCTCGAGTGCCGCCCGCATTTCCGCGTGGCGTTCGTTGTGCGCCTGCTCGACGTCCTCACGCTCGATCGTCCCTTCGCCGGTCAACTTCTCGGCGTAAATCTCGGAGACCGGTGGGTGGGCCTTGATCTTGGCGGCGATCGCCGGCTGGGTGTAGGCGGGCTCGTCGGTCTCGTTGTGGCCGTAGCGGCGGTAGCCGATCACGTCGATCACGATGTCGCGACCCCAGCGCTCGCGGTAGGCCATCGCCAGGCGGATCGCCGAGGAGCAGGCCTCGACGTCGTCGGCGTTGACGTGGACGATCGGCACGTTGAAGCCCTTCGCCATGTCGGCGGCGTAGGGGGTCGAGCGGGCGTCCTCGGGGTCGGTGGTGAAGCCCACCTGGTTGTTCTGGATGACGTGGATCGTGCCGCCGGTGGTGTAGCCGCGCAGCGCTTGCAGGTTGAGGGTCTCGGCGACGACTCCCTGGCCGGGGAAGGCGCCGTCGCCATGCAGCAGGACCGGCACCGCGCACTTCGGCCGGTGCTCGATCTTCGGGCCGTCGAGCTTCGACTGGATGAAGCGGGTCGCGCCCTCGACCACAGGGTCGACGAACTCCAGGTGACTGGGGTTGGGATAGAGGCGCACGGCGATCTTCTCGCCCTCGCTGGTCTCGTAGGTGCCCTGGTGGCCGTAGTGGTACTTAACGTCGCCGGTGCCGCCGTGGGGGATCGCGGCGACCGCCTTGACCTGCTCGATCTGCTTGGAGCCCTCGAACTCGGCCAGGATCGACTCGACCGAGCGGCCGAGGTTGTGGGCGAGGACCGCGAGCCGGCCGCGGTGCGCCATGCCGAAGACGACCTCCTCGGCGCCGGCCCGGTGCGCGAGGGTGACCAGCTCGTCGAGCATTGGCACGACGGCATCGAGCCCCTCGATCGTGAAGATCTTCTGGCCCAGATACGCCTTCTCGACGAAGCGCTCGAACTCGAAGACGTCGATCAGCCGCCGCAGCAGGCGGCATTTCTCCTCGTCGGCGAGCGGCTGGCGGTGGGCGCCGGTCTCGACCATCTCGCGCAGCCAGGTGCGCTGCTGGTGGGAGGAGAGGTGCTCGAACTGGTAGGCGATCGTGCCGCAGTAGGCCTCGCGCATTCGCGGCAGGACCTCGAGCAGCGTCTCGCCGGGGACGCCGATGCGCAGGATCGAAGCCGGGATCCTCGCCATCAGCTCGGGGGTCAGGTTGAGGCTCTCCGGCTGGATCGCCGGGTCGCCCTGGGGCTCGCGGCCGAGCGGGTCGAGGCGGGCTGCCAGGTGGCCATGGGTGCGGTAGCCCTTGAGCAGCGAGGTGGCAGCCTGAACGGCGCCCAGCAGCTCCTCGTCGGGCTGGCCGGGGGTCGCCGGCGGCGCGGGGGCGCCGAGCGGGGGCGCCGAGGCGGCGGCGGGATGAGCGGCGGCGAGCGCTGCCGGGTTGACGTCGAGGTCGGCGGCGACCGACTCGTAGAAGCCGTCCTCGCCCTCGAGCAGCCGCTCGACGCGGCGCAGGAAAGCGCCCGACTCGGCCCCCTGGATGACGCGGTGATCGTAGGTCGAGGTCAGGGTCATCGTCTTCGAGACGCCGAGCTGGCGCAGGCGCTCGGGCGAGGCGTGGGCCCACTCGGGTGGGTAGGCGATCGCGCCGGCGGCGACGATCGCGCTCTGGCCCTTCATCAGGCGCGGCACCGAGGCCACGGTGCCGATCCCGCCCGGATTGGTCAGCGAGATGTTCGTCCCCTGGAAGTCGTCGGCGGTGAGCTTGTTCTCGCGCGTCTTGGTGATCAGATCCTCGTAGTAGGAGTGGAAGGCGGCGAAGTCGAGCCCGTCGGCGCCCTTGATCGCCGGCACCATCAGGCTGCGCGAGCCGTCCCTGCGCTCGACGTCGACGGCGATGCCGAGGTTGACCGGCCCGTTCTCGATCGCGAACGGCTTGCCTTCGCGCTCGACGAAGCTGCGGGTCATCACCGGCCACTCCTTCGCCGCCTGCACGATCGCCCAGGCGATCAGGTGGGTGAAGGAGACCTTCAGCGCCCGCCCCTTCAGCTCCCCGTTGAGGGCCCTGCGCTTGGCGTCGAGCGTGTCCACCGCCACAGTCCGGAACGACGTCGCCGTAGGTACCTCCCGGCTCTCCGCCATGGCCTGAGCCAACATCGCCGCCGGCCCCCGCAACTGCTTCTCCTCCGCGGCGCTCGCCGGCGCCACGGCGCCTCCTGCGCCGTTTGCAGCGGCGAGCACGTCCTCCTTCGTCACCTTGCTTCCGGGCCCACTCCCAGCTACCGAGTCAAGGTCGACGCCGTTCTCCGCAGCTACGCGCCGCGCAACGGGAGTCGCCCGCACTCCGTCGGCTCCGTTGGAAGGGGCACTGGGGGCCTTAGACGTCTCTTCCGCGGGTGGCGTGGGGGTTGGCCCTCCCCCCGCTGCTTGCGAGGGGGGAGGGTCTTCCCCCACGACAGGACCCGCGGCCGAGCGCCCTGAACCCTCAGCCGTCCCTTCACCCGGCTCCATCTCGGCCAACGGCGCCCCGACCGGAACCTCGTCGTCAACCGCCGCAACCAGCTTGGTAATGACGCCGTCCGCCGGCGCCGGCACCTCGGCGTCGACCTTGTCGGTCGAGACCTCAACCACCGTGTCGCCCTCGTTGACGAAGTCGCCCTCCGCGACGTGCCACTCGAGCACGATCCCCTCGGTGACCGACTCGCCCATCTCGGGCATCTGAATCTGGACGGTCGCCGTCTCTGCCATCTGCTCTCAGTCTATGGAACGGGCTGACCCTCCTTTTGTTGCCCCGGCGGCTGTTCGAGGGCCTTCGGGAGGCAGGTAGTCTGAACGGGCGATGAACTACTTCGTGACCGGAGCGACGGGCTTCATCGGCCGCAACCTGGTCCAGCGCTTGCTGAAGCGCGAGGGCACCGTCTACGCGCTGGTTCGCGCCGGATCGCGGGGTCGCCTCGAGGAGCTGCGCACCGCCTGGGGCCCCGACGGTGCCCGTGTCGTGCCGATCGCCGGCGACCTCTCCCAGCCGGGGCTGGGCGTCTCCGAGGAGGACCTGCTGGTTCTGCGCGGCAACGTCGACCACTTCTTCCACCTCGCCGCGATCTACGACATGGCCGCCGACGCCGGGGCGCAGGAGGTTGCCAACGTCGAAGGCACCCGCCACGCGGTCGAGCTGGCCGGTGCGATCGAAGCCGGCTGCTTCCACCAGGTCAGCTCGATCGCCGCCGCCGGGCTGTACAAGGGGACCTGGCGCGAGGACATGTTCGAGGAGGCCGAAGGCCTCGACACGCACCCCTACTTCCGTACCAAGCACGAGTCGGAGCGGGTCGTGCGCGAAGAGTGCACCCGTCCATGGCGTGTCTACCGCCCGGGGATCGTCGTCGGCGACTCGCGCAGCGGCGAGATCGACAAGATCGACGGGCCCTATTACTTCTTCAGGCTCTTGCAGCAGATGCGGCGGGTGCTGCCCGCTTGGCTGCCGGCGGTCGGCGTCGAGGGTGGCGAGATCAACATCGTGCCGGTCGACTTCGTCGCCGATGCGATCGACCACATCGCCCACGAGCCGGGACTCGACGGGCAGGCCTTCAGCCTGACCGACCCCAACCCGAAGACCGCCGGTGAGGCGATCAACCTCTTTGCCCGCGCGGCCGACGCGCCGCAGGCGGCGCTGCGCCTCAACGGCGGCGTCACCGAGCCGGCGACCAACCTGGTCCGCACCGGCCTGCGTTTCCTGCCGCCGGCCAGGCGGGTGGCGAAGCTGGCGCTGAACGAGGCCGGCATCCCGCCCGGCGTCCTCAACTACGTCAACTACCCGACCCACTTCGACTCGACCAACGCCGAGGCCGCGCTGGAGGGCTCGGGGATCGCGGTGCCGCCGCTGGAGAGCTACGCCGACAAGGTCTGGGACTACTGGGAGCGCAACCTCGACCCGGGGCTGTTCAAGGATCGCTCGCTCTCGGCGGCGGTGCGGGGCAAGGTCGTCCTGATCACCGGCGCCTCGTCGGGGATCGGCAAGGCGACCGCGGTCAAGGCCGCCGACGCCGGCGCCACGGTGCTGCTGGTCGCCCGCTCGGTCGAGAAGCTGGAGGAGGCCAAGCGCGAGATCGAGACAGCGGGTGGCGTTGCCCATATCCACCGCTGCGACATGTCCGACATGGACGACGTTGCGCGGATGGCCGACGAGGTGCTCGCCTACCACGGTCGCGTCGACGTCCTCGTCAACAACGCCGGCCGCTCGATCCGCCGCTCGGTCGGCCTCTCCTACGAGCGCTTCCACGATTACGAGCGCACGATGCAGCTCAACTACTTCGGCGCGGTGCGGTTGATCCTCGCCCTGCTGCCCTCGATGCGCGCCCACAAGTCGGGTCACATCGTCAACGTCAGCTCGATCGGCACGCAGACGAACCCACCGCGCTTCTCGGCCTATGTCGCCTCGAAGGCGGCGCTCGACGCCTTCGGCCGGGTGATCGCCTCGGAGGTCTTCGACGACGGGGTGCGGATCACGACGATCCACATGCCCCTGGTCCGCACGCCGATGATCGCGCCGACGCGGATGTACGACATGTTCCCGGCGATCACGCCCGAGGAGGCGGCGGAGATGATCGCCGGGGCGATGATCTCCAAGCCGAAGAAGGTGGCGACCCGGCTCGGCACCTTCGGCGAGCTGCTCTACGCGGTCGCCCCCACCCTCAGCGACAAAATCCTCAACATGGCCTACAACCTCTTCCCGGAGTCGCAGGCGGCGAAGGGGAAGGGGGACGAGGCGCCCGACAAAGCTCCCACTACCGAGGCGGTCGCTTTCGCCCACCTGATGAAAGGCGTGCACTGGTAGGAGCGGGGCGCGGGCAGCTCCCCCTCACTCGCAACTCGTCGATGGAGAGTGGTGCCGCTGTCGCCGCTAGCGCCCGGCTCCTCCCGCGCAAAACGTTCGGGGGAGCCACCCACGCCCCGCTCTGCCGTGGCCAGCTGCAAGGACTCTCGGCACCCTCCCGCTAAGGGTCGATAAGGACGCCGGGGTTGAGGATTCCAGCTGGGTCGAGCTCTCTCTTTGCTGCTCTTAGAGCCGCTGCAAATGGGGCGGGGCGCTGCTGGTCGTACCAGGGGCGGTGGTCGCGGCCTACTGCGTGGTGATGGGTGATCGTGCCGCCGTTCTCTATTACGGCCTCTGAGGCTGCGGCCTTGATCTCGTCCCACTGCTCGACCTCGCCGCCGCGGACGGCGGGGGCGAGGACGGTGAAGTAGGGGGCGGGGCCGTCGGGGTAGACGTGGGTGAAGCGGCAGGTGACGCGCGGGGCGCCCGGGCCGTCCTTGGGCGCGTCGCAGACCTCGGCGACCTTGGTGCGGACCGTCTCCATCGTCGTGGCGTGGAAGTCCTCGAAGCGGTCCCAGGTGATCGCCGTCTCGAAGGTCTCCGAGAGCACGCCGCAGGCCACGAACGTGTCGCGCAGGTAGGGGGCGAAGAGGAAGGCGTTGCGCCAGGCGCCAACCGCGTCGCCACCACCTTTGCCGCCGGTGCCGCGGATCTCGCCCGGGGCGCCGCCGTGCTCGCGGGCGATCGCGACGGCCAGGTCCATTGGCCCGTCGACCGGGTGGTGGGGGGACTCGAAGCCGAGGACCAGGAGGCTCTTTTCGCCCGAGCCGGCGCCGGTGGTGCCGGCCTCCAGCGCGTCGAGCAGGCGGCAGTTGGCGGGGTGAAGGCCCGACTGCGCGAGCTCGCGCACCGCCTCGGCGGCGGCGGCGAAATCGTCGAACTCGACCCCGCAGGAGAGCTTGAAGGTCGGCCGCGGTCGCACCCGCACCCAGGCCTCGGCAATCGCGCCGAGAATCCCCTCGGAACCGATCAGCGCGCGGTCGGGAGAGGGGCCGGCGCCGGACCCCGGCAGCCGCCGGCTCTCCCAGGTGCCGCGCGGGGTGATCGCTCGCAGCGACTCGACCAGGTCGTCGATGTGGGTGTGGAGCGTCGCGAAGTGGCCGCCGGCGCGGGTCGCGATCCAGCCGCCGAGGGTCGCGTACTCGAAGGACTGCGGGAAGTGGCGCAGGGTCAGTCCGTGCTCGCGCAGCTGTCCCTCCAGGCCGGGGCCGGTGGCGCCCGCCTGGATCCGTGCGGCCAATGACGTAGCGTCGACCTCGAGCACTCGGTCGAGTCGTCGCAGGTCGAGCGTCACCACGGGTCGCTCGCCCAGCCGCGGCTCGATGCCGCCGACGACGCTGGTGCCGCCGCCGAAGGGGATCGCCGCCGCCCCCTCCGACTCGGCCCAGCTGAGGACCGCCTCGATCTCCGACTCGTCGCGTGGCAGCGCCACCAGGTCCGGTGGGTTCTCGAACTCGCCGCGGAAGCCGCGGACGACGTCGCGGTAGGCCTTGCCCAGCGTTCGCGAGACGCGCGCGTGCTTCTCGTCGCTGAAGAGGTCGCCGAGGCTGGCGGGTGGCTTCAGGCGCGGCGCCCGCACCTCGACCCGATCCAGGGGGACCGGTTCCTCGATCTCGCTGCCGAGGCCAAGCCGCTCGCGGATCCCAGCGGCAGCTGCCTCCAGCTCGCTCCGCGACGGGACCTGATCCTCGTAGCCCCAACCCCAGTGCTTCAGCCGCCGCTCAGCCATCGGCGGGAAGCTAGCGGGCCAGCCCTGCGGCTGGCCCGCCGCACGAATCGACGCTCAGCAGAAGATGCGCTTGTGGTGGACGTGGATTTCGTAGGAGCCGGACGGGACCCGGGCGATCGTCACCCAGGCGCATGCCTGACCTTCGCGATCGGTCACCCGGGAGACGCAGTCGACCCGGTGGAAGGATTTCCGCTGGCAGGGCCCGACGCTCCAGTTCTTGCAGCCTTCGAGTTCGTTGCAAACCGCTGCGGTTTCCTGCTGGATGGCTCTCTTGGCGGCGCCCACGGGCAGCTTGTGTGCCTCCGCCACGCCTACCGTCAGCAGTACCGCGAACAGCGCGGCTATCGCGACCTTGAGTCTCATAGACCCTCCTCCTAGTAGACGAGACCGGCGTATCGTAAACGCAACCCGAGAAGTACACAAATCGTCCACAGTGCTCGGATTCGGTTCGCTTGCCGGGCTGAGCGCTACCCTGCCGCGACGATGGAAACGATCACCTCCGAACAACCGACGGTCTCGGCCGCAGCCGGGCCCTCCCGCGCGTCGGCGGACGAGCCCGCCGCGCTGCGCCGCTCGCCCTTGCGGGCGGCGATCAAGACCGGGCGGCCCCACGAGTGGATCAAGAACCTCTTCGTCTTCGCCGGGCTGCTCTTCTCCGGCAAGTTCAACCAGCCGCACGAGGTGCTGGAGGCGGTGCTCACCTTCGTCGCCTTCTGCTGGATCTCCAGCGCCGGCTACTTCGTCAACGATCTGGTCGACGTCGAGCTGGACCGCAAGCACCCGAAGAAGCGCTTCCGGCCGCTGGCCGCCGGGGAGCTGTCGGAGGGGGCTGCGAAGACGATCGCGCCATTGCTCGCCGCGGCGGCGATCGGCCTCGCCTTCGCCACGGTGAACTGGGAAGTTGGTCTGATGGTGATCGGCTACGGCGTCGCTCAGCTCGCCTACAGCCTCGGCCTCAAGCAGGTGGTGATCGTCGACGTGATGACCCTCGCCGGCCTATTCATCCTGCGCGTCGCCGCCGGCGCCAGCGCCGTCGACGCCCACGCCTCCGAATGGCTGCTGCTCTGCACCGGTATGCTGGCCCTCTTCCTCGGCGTCACGAAGCGCCGCCAGGAGGCGGTCTCCGAGCTGCATCAGGGGACCAGCAGCCGGCCCGTGCTGGAGCACTACTCGCTGCCGTTCCTCGACCAGATGGTCGCCATGGTCACCACCGGTACGGTGATCAGCTACTCGATCTACGCCGTCAACTCGCCGATCATCGGCAACCAGATGATGTGGACGATCCCCCCCGCTCTCTACTGCATCTTCCGCTACCTGTACCTGATCTACGACCGAGCCGACGACCGCTCGACCGCAGCGATAGTGGCCGAAGACAAGGGCATGATCCTCGGCGGCGCCAGCTTCGTCGTCGTCGCCTTCCTGCTGCTCTACGTCTTCAACTGAGTCCCGCGGGGCTCAGTCTCAGTGGGAGACCGGCAGGTCGGAGCGCAGCTCGGTCTTGCCTTCGCGCTGGAACTGGAGGTCGATCGTCTCGTCCTTGCGGTAGGTGCCGAAGAGGCCGAGGTACATCGCCAGCCAGCGGCCGGTGCCGACCTTCTCCTTGACGATCTCGCGGCGGAAGACGATCTCGCCGGCGCGCACGTCGTAGTCCTCTTCCTCGCGCTGCTCGACGCCGTTGACGAAGACGACGTAGGGCGCTTCGGCGCCCGCCGGCAGCTTCACCCGGCGCCCGGCCGCGTAGCTGCCCTTGGGTATCTCGGTCTCGCTCATCGCGATTCCAGGGTCTCGCGCACGAGGTCGAACGGCGTGTCGTACTCGGTTGGGTCGAGTTCCTTGCGGCGAACGACCCCTCGGTAGGGCAAGAAGGTCCCATCGCCGCGCACATCGATGCCGGCGACCGGCTTGCGGATCAGGCCTCTGCCGCTGAGCTGCAGGCGCGCGTGGACTTGCTGCTCCGGCCCGAAGTCCCGCAGTGCGGAGACCGTCTTCACGGACCCCTCGGCGCGGATTGCCAGCGCCCGTTCGCGCATCGCAGCCACTGCCTCTCCCAGGTCGTCGAAGCTCTCATGCTCAACGTCGGACCCGTGCCTGACGGTCAGCTTCCAGCTCACGCGTGCCGGCCGCGCTTACGCCCCGCGCCGCGGCCGTTTGGGCCGGCGCGCCGGCGGCCCAACGATTTTCTCGGGTCCTTCGCGCTCCCCGATCGGCACGTAGTCGCGCTCTCGCTCGCCGGTGTAGATCTGCCGCGGGCGGGCGATTTTCTTCTCCGGGTCTTCCTGCATCTCCATCCACTGCGCGACCCAGCCGGCCGTGCGCGGGATCGCGAAGATCACGGTGAACATCTCGGTCGGGATCTCCAGCGCCTCGTAGATGATCCCCGAGTAGTAGTCGACGTTCGGGTAGAGCTTGCGCGAGGTGAAGTACTCGTCGTCGAGGGCGCGCTTCTCCAGCTCGCGGGCGATCTCGACCAGCGGGTTGTACTCGGTCGCCTCGAAGACCTCGTCCATGTGCTGCTGGATGATCCGCGCCCGCGGGTCGTAGTTCTTATAGACGCGGTGGCCGAAGCCCATCAGTTTCTCTTCGCGGTTCTTGACCCGCTCGAGGAAGTCGGGGATGTTGTCGGCCGACTCAATGCCGCGCAACATGCGCAGCACCGCCTCGTTGGCGCCGCCGTGCAGCGGCCCGTAGAGCGCCGCGACCCCCGCCGCGACCGCCGAGTAGGGGTCGACGCCGGAGGAGCCGACGCCGCGCACCGCGCTCGTCGAGCAGTTCTGTTCGTGGTCGGCGTGGAGGATGAAGAGCACCTCGAGCGCCTTCGAGAGGGCGGCCTTCGGCACGTGCTTCACTTCCGTCTTCTTGAACATCATCGAGAGGAAGTTCTCGGCGAAGTTGAGGTCGTTTTCGGGGTAGACGTAGGGCAGCCCCATGTTGTGGCGGTAGGAGAAGGCGGCCAGCGTCGGCACCTTGGCGATCAGTCGCACCGCCGCCATGTAGCGCTCTTCGGGGTCCTCGATGTGCTTGGCAGCTGGGTAGAAGGTCGAGAGCGCGCCGACACCGGAGAGCAGCATCCCCATCGGGTGCGCGTCGTAGCGGAAGCCCTCGAAGAAGTGCTTGAGGTCCTCGTGGACGAAGGTGTGGTGGGTGATGTCGTAGACCCAGCGCTCGAGCTGCGGTTTGGTCGGCAGCTCGCCGAAGATCAGCAGGTAGGCGACCTCGAGGAAGCTGGACCGCTCGCAGAGCTGCTCGATCGAGTAGCCACGGTGTTCGAGGATGCCGGCCTCGCCGTCGATGTAGGTGATCGCCGAGCGGCAGGCGGCGGTGTTGGTGAAGGCCGGGTCGTAGGACAGCATCCCGAATTCGTCCTCGGCGACTTTGATCTGGCGCAGGTCCATCGCCCGCACCGTGCCGTCGGCGACCGGTACCTCGTAGGTCCGCCCAGTGCGGTTGTCGGTGATCGTCAGCGAGTCGGCGGCCATATTGCGGCGGCCATTCTCGCAGCTTGCGAGTCTCGGCTCGTTAACGCACCGGCAACGGCTCGAAGCGCGTCATCGCGACCAGATCGGCGAAGCGCTCGTCGATCTCCTCGCGGCTCAATCGGGCGACCCGCTCGCAGCCGAACTCCTCGACGTTGAAGGAGGCAAGCACCGTGCCGTAGCCCATCGCCCGCCGCAGGCTTGCCTCGTCGAGGTCGCCTTCCTGGCTATCGAGATAGCCGAGGAAACCGCCGGCGAAGCTGTCGCCGGCGCCGGTCGGGTCGCGCACGTCCTCCAGCGGGAAGCCCGGCAGGGCGAAGAAGCCGCCCTCGGTGAAGAGCGCGGCGCCGTACTCGCCCTGCTTGGCGACCACCGCTCGCGGGCCGCGCTCCATCACAGCCCGCGCCGCCCGCGCCAGGTTCGAGTCGCCGGTCAGCTGGCGGATCTCGGCATCGTTGACGATCACGCAGTCGACCTCGGCGATCGCCGCCAGCAGCGAGTCCTTCGCGGTGTCGATCCAGAGGTTCATCGAGTCCAGCGCGCAGAAGCGGGCGCCGGGGCACTGGGTGCGCACCTGGCGCTGCAGGTCGGGCTGGATGTTGGCGAGGAAGAGCACGTCGGCGTCCTTGGATTCCTGCGAGAGCTTCGGCTCGAACTCGCCGAAGACGCCGAGCTGGGTGTCTTCGGTGTGGGCGACGTTGAGGTCGTACTCGTAGCGACCGCGCCAGAAGAAGGACTGGCCGCCGGCGACCCGCTCGACGTCGTCGACGATCACGCCGCGGTCCTCGAGCACCGCGAACTCGGCCTCGCCGAAGTCGTCGCCGACCGGGCCGACCGGGCGCACCTCGGTGAAGAAGCTGGCGGCCAGCGAGAAGTGGACGGCGGTGCCGCCGAGCATTCGGTCGCGCTCGCCGAAAGGGGTTTTGACTGAATCGAAGGCGATCGAGCCGACGACGGTTAGGGACATTGGGGCAGCGTATAAGGGGTCGGGGGTGTGTCGGCGGGTGCCTATGTTCGCTTCGTCTTCGGCTCCGCTCACCAAATTGGCGCCGCTTCGCGGCAGGAATCGCTCTGCGGTGCCCGCGTTCGCGAGGCACCCGCCGACACACCCCCGACCCCCATGCTCGGCTCCAGCTCCCCGGGAGCGGCGGCCCAGGCGCGCGACCTGAAGGGCTAAGGCTGCTTTTCCGCCCGACGACTATGGTTCGCCGCCGATGAAGGCGATTCAGATAGATGAGTTCGGTGGACCGGAGAAGCTGGAAGTGGTTGAGCTGCCCGATCCGGTGCCCGGCGAGGGGGAGGTGCTGGTCGAGGTTGCTCGCAGCGGGATCAACTTCGCCGATACGCACGCGACGCGGAACGACTATCTGGCCGAGCAGCAGCTGCCGCTGGTGCCGGGCGCCGAGATCAGCGGGCGCACCGAGGACGGACGGCGGGTCGCGGCGATCTTGGCGAACGGGGGGTATGCGGAGAAGGTCGCGGTGCCGGAGGCGTTCCTCGTGCCGGTTCCCGACGAGGTCGACGACGATCGCGCGGCGGCGCTGCTGCTGCAGGGGCTGACCGCGATGGCACTGGTGCGGCGCTGCGCCCGGGTCGAGCCGGGGGAGACGCTGCTGGTCGAGGCGGCGGCGGGTGGCACCGGCTCGCTTGCGGTGCAGCTCGGCAAGCGCGCCGGCGCGAAGGTGATCGGCCTTGCCTCCAGCGAGGAGAAGCGGGCTCTGGTCGAGCGGCTGGGCGCCGACGCGACGGTCGACTCGCGCGCGCCCGACTTGAAGGAGGCGATCCTCGCGGCCAACGGCGGCGAGCGGGTCGACGCGGTCCTGCACATGAGCGGCGGCGAGGCCTTCGACGCCGAGTTCGCGGCGCTTGCGCCGCTCGGCCGGATGGTCGTCTTCGGGATCGCCTCGCGCGAGCAGCGCGACGTCTCGACCGGCGCGCTGCTGCAAGGCTCGAAGTCGGTCGTCGGCTTCTGGCTCGTCCACTTGCTGATGCAACGCAAGATCGTCGCGCCGATGATCGGCGAGCTGTTGGCGGCGGTTGCCGGTGGCGAGCTCGAGGTCACCGTCGGCGACGTGTACCCGCTCTCCGCGGCCGCCCGCGCCCACGAAGACCTGATCGCCCGCCGCACGGCCGGCAAGCTCCTCCTGGATCCGTCCAAGTGAGCACATTCAAGGACCTTGGGCTGGCGCCGGCGATCCAGCAGGCGCTCGACGAGCTGGGCTACGCCGAGCCGACGCCGATCCAGGAGCAGGCGATCCCCGAGCTGCTCGGCGGCCACGACGTGATCGGCCAGGCGCAGACCGGCACCGGCAAGACTGCCGCTTTCGGCCTGCCGCTGCTGCAGTACCTCGATCCTGACAGCGACGAGGTGCAGGGGATCGTCCTGACCCCGACCCGCGAGCTCTGCATCCAGGTGACCCAGGCGCTGCGCGCCTACGCCGAGCACCTCGACGTCGAGATCGTCGCCGTCTTCGGCGGCGCCCCGATCCGCAGCCAGCAGTCGCAGCTGCGTGCCGGTGCCCACGTCGTCGTCGCCACCGTCGGCCGGATGATGGACCTGATGTCGCGCCGCTCGCTGGTCCTCACCGCGGCCCGCTACGTCGTCCTCGACGAGGCCGACGAGATGCTCGACCTGGGCTTCATCGAGGACGTCGAGAAGATCCTGCGGATGTGCCCCAGCGGCCGCCAGACGGCGCTCTTCTCGGCGACGATGCCGCCGCCGGTCAAGCGGCTCGCCGAGAGCTACATGTACGACCCGACGACGATCAAAATCACGCCCAAACAGCTCACCGTCGACGCGATCGAACAGGCCTTCGTCGAGGTGCCGGGCAGGGAGAAGGCCCCCCGCCTGGTCGAGCTGCTGCGGACCGAGGAACCGGAGCAGGCGATCATCTTCTGCCGCACCAAAATCGGCGCCTCGAAGCTGGAGAAGACGCTGAAGGACAAAGGGCTCGACGTCAAGGCGCTGCACGGCGACATGAGCCAGGGCTCGCGCGACGGCGTGATGATCGCCTTCAAGGACCACCGCGTGAAGCTGCTGGTGGCAACCGACATCGCCGCCCGCGGGCTCGACATCGAGCACGTTACTCACGTCATCAACTACGACGTCCCCGCCTCCTCGGAGGTCTACGTGCACCGCATCGGCCGCACCGGCAGGGTGGGGCGGACCGGGCGGGCGATCACGCTGGTGACTCCCGACCAGCGGGATGAGATCGGCCGCATCGAGCGCGACGTGAAGACCTCTATCGGCGAGTGGGAGAGCCCGGAGGAGCGGCTCGAGCACGCGCCGCGACCGCGCCGCCGCGAGCGCCCCCGCCCGGTCGAGGCCGAGGCCGGCAACGGCGCCGCCCCGGCCGAGGAGCGTGCCGGCAGCGACGGCGCCTGGGTGAAGCTGTTCGTCAACCGCGGCGAACGCAGCGGCATCAGCGAGGAGGACCTGCGCTGGGCGCTGCGCGAGGGGGCGGTGCTCGACGAGGACGCGATCCACGAGATCCGCGTTCTGCACCGCTTTTCCTTCGTCGAGGTCGCCGCGGGCGAGGCCGACCGCACCGTCGAGTTCCTCGACGGCACGAAGCTGAAGGGCAAGGAGATCCGCCTGGAGATCGCCAAGGGCTGAATTTCATTCGGCGGCGCGGTCTACGCGGCGGGCAAGATCAGAGTGGAACGACGGCTGTGGCGACCTGCCCACCCGGCCTGAATGCCATCGGCGGCGGGGCAACCCTGAGCGACGAGGAATGCGGCTTCGTGAACGACGACGGGCCGACGTCGCAGAGAAACGGCTGGACGGCGACCGGCTTCGGCTACTGGTCTCCCCAGGGCACCCCGGCGACGACGATTACCGTCACCGCGGTCTGCGCCGTCGTCAGCCCGCCGCCGGCAGCGGTCCGGCCACCCCGCCGGAGTACCACCCGGCGGGCTAGGCGCGCCGGAGGACCCCGCCCCGCCTCAGGCGGGGCCGGTCAGCTCGGCGATCCGTTCGAAGAGGCGCTCGAAGTCGATCGGCTTGGTCACATAGCCGTCGATTCCCAGCTCCTCGTCACCGTCGTCAGCGCCCTCGCGGTGAGCGCTGACGATCAACGCCGGCGTCTGGATTCCCGCGGCACGCAGCTCGCGCAGCGCGTCGATTCCCGACATGCGCGGCATCATCGCGTCGAGCAGCAGCAGGTCGGGCTGCGGCCTGGCGCCGCTGCGCAGCGCCTCGGCCACCTCCTGGCCGTCTTCCGCGGTTTCGACCTCGTGGCCCTCCATCTCGAGCCGGGTTCGGATCAGCAGCAGGATCGTCTCCGAATCGTCGGCGACCAGGATGCGGGCCATCAGGAAGCCTCCGCACCGGCGGGGCCGGGACTGGGCGTCGCCGCTGCGGTCGCCTCCGGCAGGCGGAACCTGAAGGTCGATCCACGCCCGGGCGTCGATTCGGCGGCGATCGTGCCGCCGTGCAGCTCGACCAGGGACTTGGAGATCGCCAGCCCCAGGCCGGTGCCGCCGACGCGCTGCGTCATCCCCGCTTCGCCGCGCGTGAAGCGCTCGAAGACGTGTTCGAGCTGGTCGCTGGGGATGCCGGGGCCGTCGTCGATCACCGCGATCTCAACCCCGCCGTCCTGCCACCGTGCCGTCACTCGAATCGCGGAGCCTTCCGGACAGTACTCGGTCGCGTTGGTGAGGAGATTGACCATTACTTGACGAATTCGGTCCCGATCGGCGCTCACCGCTGGCAGGCCCGGCTCGATCTCCTCGGTCAGCGTCTGCCGCTTCGCTTCCAGTTGGCTGCGCATCGCCCGCTCCGCGTCCGCGACCAGCGTCGTCACCTCGGTTGGCTGCGGCTCGATCCGCAGCTGCCCGGCGTCGCTGCGCGCCAGGTCGAGCAGCTCGTTGAGCAGGCGGACCAGGTGGCGACTGTTGTCAACGATGATCTCGACGGTCTCCTGCTGCTTCGGGCTGAGCTTGTCGCGCTCCAGCATCAGCAGCTCGGCGAAGCCCTGCACGGAGGTCAGCGGGCTGCGCAGCTCATGCGAGGCGGTCAGCACGAACTCGTCTTTCATCCGGTCGAGCTGGTCGCGTTCGCCGGCCCGGCGCTGCAGCTCCTCGGCCATTTCGTTGAAGGCCTGTCCAAGCGTCGCCGTCTCGGCCAGCCCGCCGACCTTGACGCGCGTGTCGAGATCGCCTCCGGCGAGCCGTTCCGATGCGGCGACGAGGTCCTCCAGCGGGCGCCGCATCGAGGAGATCAAGCCGCTGAAGAGGAGCGCCGCGCCGGTCAGCCCGGCGATCAGGCCGGCGCCGACCAGCAGCGCCGTGTCGCGGGTCTGGCTGGAGATGTCGTCGCGCAGGGCCTGCCGCTTCTGCTGCTGAGCGACGATCGTCGCCCGCGCAGCGGTCGGGTGGACGCCCTCCGCCAGCCGCGTGCGGGCCGCCAGCTCGCGCTGGTAGGAGCGCGCCGTCGCGTCCTCGTAGTCCTGGCGCTGCTGGGTGAAGCGGGCGACGCCGATCACGGCAAGGCCGGCGAGCACGGCAAAGGCGATCGCGAAGCCGATCGTCAGTCGATTTGCAAGCGACGGGCTAAGCCGAAGTGGGCGTCGGGAATATGCTTGCGCGGCGATGGAGGACGAGGCTACAGGCACCGCGGACGGCGCTGTCGCGGCACCGGAGGGCATCGACCGCGCCGGCGTCGAGGGCTGGTTCGCCGAGCACGTTGAGGGCGCTGAGCTGCCGCTTTCCTTCGAGCGGATCTCGGGCGGCCACTCGAATCTCACCTACCGTGTCGAGGACGCGACGGGCCGCCGCTGGGCGCTGCGCCGGCCACCGCTCGGCAAGCGGCTCGGCTCGGCGCACGACATGGCCCGCGAGCACAGGGTCGTCTCGGCACTGGGCCCAACTGAGGTGCCGGTCGCGCCGGTCGTCGGCTTCTGCCAGGACGAGGCGGTGAACGAAGCCCCCTTCTACGTGATGGAGTTCGTCGAGGGGCCGATCCTGCGCGGGTTGGCTGAGGCCGAGGCGTTCCCCGGCGAGGCGGATCGGCGGGCGATCGGCGAGCGCGTCGCCGAAACCCTGGTCGCGATTCACGCCGTCGACCCGGACGCGGTCGGCCTCGGCGAGCTGGGTCGCAAGGAGGACTACGTCGCCCGCCAGCTGCACCGCTGGCAGGGCCAGTGGGAGAAGTCGAAGACCCGCGAGCTGGCGGCGATCGACCAGGTCCACGAGCGCCTCGCGGCGCGCATCCCCGAGCAGGGGCCGGCGACGATCGTCCACGGCGACTACCGGCTCGACAACATGATCCTCACGCCCGCCGGCGAGGTGGCGGCGGTTGTCGATTGGGAGCTGTGCACGCTCGGTGACCCGCTCGCCGACGTCGGCCTGCTGATGGTCTACTGGCCCGAGCGCGGCGAGGAGACGATCGCCCTCGGCCAGCCCGCAAACCTGGCGCCCGGCTTCCCGACGCGCGAGGAGCTGCGAGCCCGCTACGCCGAGCGTTCCGGCCGCGACCTCTCCCAGCTCGATTTCTTCGTCGCGCTCGGCTACTGGAAGCTGGCGATCATCCTCGAGGGGGTATACGCGCGCTACGCCGCCGGCCAGTACGGCAAGGTCGATCCCGGCATCGAAGCCTTCGCGCGCCTCGTCGAGCGCCTCGCCGAGGCGGCCGACGAAGCCGAGCGAGCCGGCTGAGGTCGGCGCACCCCTACAGTCGCCGTCTCGCCTTGACGGCGGCCTGCCGACCTGATTTGGTGCTGCAATCCCTGTAACTGGGTAGGGAGGCTCGTCCGCTCGCCCCTCCTTCCTTCCCGCAACTCGAGGAGAGACCTCTTGAAGCAGATTCGCAAGCACCTCACGTATGCAAACGTGATGTCGTCGATCGCCGTCTTCCTGCTGCTCGGCGGCGCGACCGCCATCGCGGCGAAGAAGATCGGCGCCAACGAACTTAAGGCCAACGCCGTGAAGACCGGCAAGATCGTCAAAGAAGCGGTCACCGCCGGCAAGATCAAAAACGGCGCCGTGATCGAGAGCAAGATCGGGGCCGGTGCGGTGACCAGCGAAAAAATCGGCAAAAACGCCGTGACCAGCGAAAAAATCGCCAAAGAAGCGGTGACCAGCGAAAAGATTGCGAAATTGGCGGTGACCAGCGAAAAAATCGGCGTCAACGCCGTCCTCAACGACAAAATCATCAATAGCGCCGTGACTAACAACAAACTGGGCGCCGAAGCGGTCAGCAACGGCAAAATCGAAAACAACGCTGTCGGCACGAGCAAACTCGCCGCCGGCTCGGTCACGGCCGGGAAACTGGGCACCGTTACCCGTCGCGCTGGGACCACCGTGGAAGTTACGAACAACAACACGGCCCTGGGCTCGGCGACCTGCCTGAGCGGCGAAGTCCGGCTCAGCGGGGGCGCCTTCTGGACCAACGGGTTCAACGCGGCCCTGGCCAAAGAAATGCACGTCGTGCACTCCTTCCCGTCCTCCGACGGGGTTACGTGGGCGACCAGGATGTACAACAACTCAGGCAGCACCCAGTCGTTCATCCCGTACGTGATCTGCCTCGGAGCGTAAGCAGGCTGAGGCAAGCCGAATCGCGAAAAGGGCCGGGCATTCGCCCGGCCCTTTTCGTTGCTGCGGGGCGCTTGCTAGCGTGCGACGAAACCTTCCCGACAAGGAGCCTGCATGCACCGGATCCGCCCCCGGCTCACCTACGCGAACGTGATGTCCTCGATCGCCCTCTTTCTCGTCCTCGGCGGCGCCAGCGCCTTCGCGGCGCACAAGCTGGCCAAGCACAGCGTCGGCACCAAGCAGTTGAAGGCGAACGCCGTGACCACGGCGAAACTGAAGAGGAATGCGGTCACCACGCGCAAGATCGCGAAGAACGCGGTCGGCACGGCGAAGATCAAGGCTGGAGCGGTGTCCAGCGAAAAACTGGCTAAGGGGGCCGTGACCGCCGAAAAAATCGCCCCCGGCGCGGTAAGCGGCGCGACGATCGACGCCGCCAACACGCCCTTCTCGCAGATCGTCGCCAGGCTGCGCACCGACTCCACGCTTGCCTTCGCCGGCGAAGGCATCTACCCGATCGGCTCCTACACGCAGGCCGCCGGTGAGGACGATCAGTATCTGGGAGGCCTCGAGATCGTCTTCGCCGCGAGCTGCGAACAGCCGCGGTCGGCGGAAGCCCTCCTTATCGAAGTAACCAAAGTCGAAGAAAAGACCCTCGGCATCGGCATCGTCCGCGATTTCAACGAAGGTGCCGTCTCCAGGCAGATGGAATTCGCCCCCTTCGAACTCGGCGCGATGTCGCGCCTGGCACCGGCCAGCGCCCAGGCCCGCGAGCTGTCGGTTCTCCTGGCAAAAGAAGAATGCAGCTCCGGCAGCGGCGTCACCGTCACCGCCGGCCAGGTCGATGTGATCGGCACGAAATAAACGGCCAGTCAATTCATCCCCAGTGGCGGTGTTGGTAGCGTCAACCTGACGACGCTCGGCAAAGTCCCGAGTGCGGCCAACGCCGATCTGGCCCAGAACGCAAACAACGCCAACAATGCGAACACCGTCGGCGGCCAGTCGCAGACCAAGGTGTTCAGGATCCTCTCCCCTGGTGAGAGCAACGTGTTGGTGGCGACCATCGCCGGCTTTCAGATCAAGGCCTCCTGCGAATCGTCGAACGCCGACGTAACGGTGATCTCGCCGAGCAGCCCCGCATCGGTTCTCAGCTCCGAGGGCAACGGCTTCTCCGAAGGCCCCGTATTTGAATACGACGCCGAGGAAAACGGCACCTCCTCGGAAATCCGAATCGATGAACAGTCCGGTGGCGGCGACAACACCTACGGCGAGTCGACCTTCTCGGGTGCGCTCGCCAATGGCGTGGTCGTCAGCGGCGACCTCGGCTACGACTACGACACGTTCGGCGGGGAATCGCCCGAACGGTGCATCGTCTACGGCGAGGTCGCTTCAGGCTGAGCCTGCGGCCTGCCTAGGCTGTGTTCAAGAGCCGGGCCCTCGGGCCCGGCTCTTGCCTTTCCGGCGCCGGCTGGTCTCAGATTGGCCGCGGCGCATGCCGGGGCTCGAGGTTGCCTTCTGCCTCGGCCTCGGCGCGCTTCGACCAGCGGTTCAGCTCGCGGCGGGCGAGGACCATCTTGTGGACCTCGTCGGGTCCGTCGGCGAGCCGCAACATGCGGCTGAAGCGCCAGAGCGCCGCCAACGGGGTGTCGTCGGTCATGCCCAGCGAGCCGTGGATCTGGATCGCCCGGTCGAGCACCTCCATGACCATGTTGGCGGCGACGATCTTGATCGCCGAGATCGCCTGGCGGGCGGCGCGCTTGCCCTCGGTGTCCATCTTCCAGGCCGCGTATAGCGTCAGCAGCCGCGCCTGGTCGATTTCCATCCGCGAGGTGGCGATCGCCTCCTGGACGAACTGCTTCTCGGCCAGCGGGCCGCCGAAGGCCTGGCGCGCGTTGGCGCGGCGGCACATCATCTCGTGCGCCCGCTCGGCGGTGCCGATCGCCCGCATGCAGTGATGGATGCGGCCCGGGCCGAGACGGTCCTGGGCGATCGCGAAGCCCATTGCCTGTTCGCCCAGCAGGTTGGCGGCGGGAACGCGGCAGCCTTCGTAGCGGATCTCGCAGTGCCCGGGACCAGCGGCGTGGCCCATCACCGAGATCGGCCGCACCAGGTTGAAGCCGGGCGTGTCGGTCGGTACGCAGATCATCGAGGCGCGGGCGTAGGGATGGGCGTCGGGGTCGGTGACGACCATCGCGATCGCCAGGTCGGCGCCGACCGCGCCCGAGGTGAACCACTTGTGGCCGTCGATCACCCACTTGTCGCCGTCCAGTACGGCGCGCGCCTGCAGCAGGGTCGGGTCGGAGCCCGAGACCTCGGGCTCGGTCATCGAGAAGCACGAGCGGATCCGCCCCTCGAGCAGGGGCTCCAGCCATTCTTCCCTTTGTTGATCCGTGCCGTGCTCGGCGAGGATCTCCATGTTGCCGGTGTCTGGCGCCGAGCAGTTGAAGGCCATCGGCGCCGCCGCCGGGCTGCGCCCCATCTCCTCGCAGAGCAGCCCGTACTCCCAATTCGCGAGGCCGGGGCCGAAGCGCTCGTCCGGCATGAACAGATTCCAGAGGCCCTCCGACTTCGCCCGCTCGCGGATCTCGACCAGGATCTGCGGGTAGGGCACGCCGGGCCCGACCTCGGCGTCGAGCGCCTCCATGATCTCCCGCTCCTGCGGGTAGATGTGCTCGTCCATGAAGTCGAGGATGCGCTCGCGCAGCGTCTCGACTTGGGGGCTCGGCTTGAAGTCCATCGGGTCCTCTCCTCGGTGGCGGAGGGCGGAACGCTAGCGTGCCGCCGGCCGCCGGTAGCGGGCGAGCAGCTCGCCCTCGTGCTCCAGCAGCCAGGCCAGCTCGAGCCGAACGACGCCGGGCAGCTCGCCCTCGACGATCCGCGGCGCCTCGCCGCCGGCGAGCTTGGGGGCGATCGTCAGGAAGAGCTCGTCGACGAGCCCCTCTGCCTGCAACGACCCGTGGAGCCTCGGCCCCCCCTCGCAGAGCAACGCCCTGACGCCTTCCTCGCGCAGGGAGCGCAGGAGCGCGGGGAGATCCACCCGTCCCTGCGGCCCGCTCTCGACCACGACAAGCCGCCTGCCGATATCGGCGTAGCCCTCGGCCCGCATCGTCCCGGCGCCGATCATCACCGCGTCGAAGCGGGTGCGCAAGCCGACCAGCATCGCCGTGTCGACCTCCGAGCCGATCGGTCCCGAGACGCCGCCGATCGCCGCCCGCCCGTCGAGCGTCGCGGCGAAGTTCATCGCCACGAACGGCCGCTCCTCGCGCGCTTCCTCCCAGGGCCGGTAGGAGTCGAGCTGCTCCTCGACCGTCGTCTCACCGGGTTCTGGGAGCAGGCGCCGCACCTCCGTCAGCCTAGCCCGACGCGAGACTCACGTTGAGCCTCTCTGACGTGCAAAAAGTGAGCTTCGTCGAACGTGGCCAGCTCAGGGGTAAGAGCTCCAGCCGGCGAACTCGCGGCCGGCGAACTCCTGCAGGGCGGCGACGTCGGCGCCGAAGCGGCCCCGCAGGGTCTCGAGGAGCTCAGCGGGCAGCTCCGGCTTCGGCGCCGGAGGTTTCTCCGGGTCGTGGACGACCTTCTCAACGATCCAGCGCAGCGACTCGGGCAGGCGGTCGAAGTTGCGGTCGAAGGAGCGCAGCCCCGGCAGTTTCACCAGCTTCTCCATCACCTGGTATTTGTCGCCCTGCTTGGCGCTCGACTTCTCCCACTCGCGGTCGAACTGCTCCGAGGTGAAGGCCGGATCGACGCCGGCGAAGGCGAACGCCTTGCGCATCGTCTCCTCGCGTTCGCGCTGCAGCTCCTCCTGGGCGATGACCGCGATCTGCGAGCGATCGAACAGCTCCAGATAGGGCTGCAGCTGCATCCAGTACATCGAGCGTTGGACGTAGGAGGAGTCGGGTTGCGAGAGGGTCGCGACCAGCTCACGGGTCTCGTAGCCGGCGCCGCTGGCGTGCACCCAATGCGAGAGGATCCGCTTGATCGGGTCGCGCACCATGTAGATCAGGCGGGCGTCGGCACAGTGCTCCTTGATTCGCGGCGCGACCCCGTGGAAGCGGGGCAGGTTGGTGTAGTGGGGGGAGGACTCGCCGCGGACCTCGAAGCGCCCGTCGAAGCGGCTCGCATACCAGTCGAGGCCGAGGTCCCAGTTCAGCTCCTCGACGAAGAAGTTCAGCTCCTTCGGCTTCGACATCTGGATCTCGGGGTGCAGGCCGAGGTAGTGGTGGATGCTCGTCGTGCCGCACTTGAGGCCGCCGACGATGATCAGGTTGGGCAGCGCCGCGTGGCGTTTGCGACGGCGGCGCAGTCGGCTCTTGCGGTCCCCGGTGAAGCGCTCGCGGGCGCGGGCGCACATCGCCTCGTCGGCGGGGTCGGGCGGCGCCGCCGCGGGCGTCTGAGTCGTCTCAGGCTCTGACACGAGCGGGCTAGTGTAGCTGCGATGCCGATAGCGGACCTCGCCTCGAATATCAGCTCCTTCGGCCACGCCGCGGCCGAATTCTTCCGCCACCTATCGGACGTGCGCTGGACGCCGTTCGCGCTTGCGCTGCTCTGTCTGGCGGGCATGCAGCTGTCGCGCGCCTGGGCCTGGCGCAACGTCCTGCACGCCGCCTATCCGGGGGTCCGCATCTCCTTCCTGCAGCTCGCCGCTGCCTACCTGGCCGGCGCCGGGATCAACGCGATCGTCCCCGCCCGCGCCGGCGACGTGACCAAGGTCTTCCTCGTCAAGCGCCAGATCCCGGGCTCCTCGTATCCCGCCGTCACCTCATCCTTTCTCGTGCAGAGCGTCTTCGACATCGCGATCGGCCTGCTGGTCCTGCTCTACGCGATCACCCAGGGCCTGCTGCCCGAGCCGCCGCGCCTGCCGGACCTGCCCGCCTTCGAGATCTCCTTCTGGGCTGCCCACCCGCGCACCTTCCTGATCGTCAGCGGAGCGCTTTTGATGGGGATTGCGGTGGCGGTCTACCTGCTCGCTCACCGGGTGCGCCGCTTCTGGGATCGGGTCAAACAGGGCGTCATCGTCCTCACCCAGCCGCGTCGCTACCTGCGCCAGGTTGCCGCATGGCAGGGCGTCGGCTGGCTCCTCCGCTTCGCCGCCTTCTGGTTCTTCCTCGAGGCCTTCGGGATCGGCGGCTCGGTCGGCAACGTGCTGCTGGTGATGAGCGTCCAGGCGATTGCCAACGTGATCCCCTTCACGCCCGGTGGCGCCGGAGCCCAGCAGGCTCTGCTGGTCGCGACCCTGCACGGCCCCTCCCGCTCGGCCGTCCTCTCCTTTTCGGTCGGCACCCAGATCGCGATGGCGGCCTGGTCGGTCTTGCTCGGCTTCGCCGCGATCCTGCTCGTCTTCCGCACGACTGATTGGCGCGGCCTGATCGACCAGGCCGAAGCTGACCGGACGGCCCCAGACATCGCCATGCTGCGTCCTCAATCGCCCAAATAGCGCTGCTATTCGGGCTCCCTGCGTCCTTGCCTGGCAACGTCTGGACCTCGTCGGGTCTGCTTCGGGTCAACTTGACCAACCCGGGTAGCGGCCCACTACTTGCCAGCGCCAGGGCGGCTCCTCGGCCGGCGGGAACTCGTACTGGTCGCGTCCTGGGAGGGTCTCCAGCGGGACCAGGGCGGGGTCGTCCTTCAGCAGAACGCGAACGTGATTTGCCGCCTCGACCTGCTCCTGGGTGGCGCGGCGGACGATGCGCTCCCAGCCGAGGCCGGGGCGGTAGAGCCAGTAGGTCAGCTCGACCCAGCCGAGCGTGCGGCGCCGGTCTGCCAGCTGCGTGAAGGCGGTCGTGCGCCGGCCCGAGACGGTCAGGTGCGGGCTGGCGGCGACGGCGCAGCTCTCGCGGCGACAGCGGCGGAAGTCGACGGGCGCCAGCGGTAGGCCGGCGGGCCCGGGGCGGGCGAAGGGGGCGGGCGCCAGAGCGCGGGCGAGCCGCGCCAGCGGCCAGCCGTAGGCCGGCACCAGCGGATGGTGGCGGCAGGCGTCCGGCAGCCGCGGCGCACAGGCGAGCCGCCTGCCGATCGCTCCGGCCAGCTCGTGCCGCGGATCGACCTCGCCGTCGGCGGCCAGGCCGGCGATCCCTCCGAGCAGCAGCAGGGCGATCAGTGCCGTCAGGCCGGCCTGTTCGACGCTCGCCGAGCCCGATTCGCCTAGCGGGTCAGCGGATCTCGTCGGAGAGATGCGCATGGCCGGCGACGCTAGGCGTTGCCGCCGCACGCGTGGCGCGCAGAACGCAAAGCTTCTGTGCCTCCACTGGCCCAGTCTGCGAACATGTCGGCAGATGGAGGGTGGTGGCTTCAACCTCTTCGGCGACCCGGACGAGTTCCGCGCCCGCATGGAGGAGCTCAGCGAGCAGATGCAGTCCTCGCAGCGAGTCGCCTGGGCCGACAACGCGATCCGCCTGGCGGTCGAGATGACCGTCGCCTCGATCGGCCGCCTCGAGCTGACCGGCAGCACCGACGAGCAGGTGATGTTGGTGCGCGACGCGATCCGCGTCCTATTCCCCGAGGCCGTCACGCTCGTGCGAGAGGCCCGCGAAGGTTTGTCTTAGTCAGAGCAGCTCGAGCTCGAGCGAGACGACGCTGCCGCGGCCGAGGGCCGCAGCGGCCAGCTCCAGCGGTATGGCGACGAGAAGGGCTGGGATCGCTACGACCACGGAGATCAACCCGTCGAGGCGCCGCTGCCACGATTTGCCCGCCGGCACCCCGGTGGCCCTTCCGAGCGCCGCCAGGGCGCCGTTGCGGCCGAAGGTGAAGCCGTTGAGGATCGTCTGCCACATCGTCGCGACGCCGGCGCCGGGGGCCCAGCGGGTGTGCTGGACGACCTGATCGCGCTGGGCGGCGAGGCGCCGAACCGACTCGACCGTGAACAGGTAGCGGCTGTCCGGTTCCAGGCCGGCCCAACCGGCGCCGCCGATCCAGGCCGAGAAGCCGGCGCGGTTGGCGATCCGCGGCCGCTCGCCGCCGAGGGGGTCGAGTGCCCGCAGGGCCTCCGCGGGACCGCCGGCGCCACCGACCGCTCCGAGCCCGCAGCTCTCGCAGCGGCTGACCGGACCGGCCAGCCCGGGCCGCTCGTCGATCCAGCCGAAGAGCGGCTCGCCGCAGGCTGGGCAGGGCGGGTTGTCGGGCCCCGCGCCGGCCTCCAGCGGGACGACCGGGGTGGGCCCACGTGCGCTCACGCCGGTAGCGTACGCGGCGTGCAGCTGCGCGAGATCATGACCGCGGGCGTCGTCACCGCCCAGCCGCAGGCGAGCGCCGTTTCAGTCGCCCGCCAGATGCGCGACAACCGCGTCGGCTCAGTCGTCGTCGTCGACCCGGCCGGCGCGCCGGTGGCGATGGTCACCGACCGCGACCTCGCAGTCCGCGTCTTTGCCGAGGGGGTCGATCCGGCTGCGCCGGTCGGCGAACACGCCTCGCGGCCGCTGGTCTGCGGCGAGCCGGAGATGGAGCTCGACGAGGCGGCGGCGCTGATGGTCCAGCACCGCGTCCGGCGTCTGCCCGTCGTCGAATCTGGCGGGCTGGTCGGGATCGTCACCCTCGATGACATCGCCGTGCGCACCGGCAACCTCGAGGTGGCGCAGCGGATGACCGCCGAGGTGATCGAGGGTGCCCTGCCCCAGTTCTACTTCCACGAGCGGGACTAGCGGTGGCGCGGAGCAGGGCGGAGCAGCTCGCCTGGGAGGAGCGCTGGGCGCTGCCGGTCTCGCTCTGCACGCTCGCCGCCCTGCTCACCTTCATCGCCGCCTTCGTCGTCGGCGAACGGATCGGCGGCGGCGACGGCGAAGCGGAGCTGCTGCGCAACGTCGATGCCCATGCCACGGCGCGGATCGTCGCCAGCGTCCTGCAGGGAATTGCGATTGGCCTACTGGCAGCGCCGCTCGCCTACCTCTTCCAGGCCGCGGCGGCGCGCAGCGAGCGGGTGCGCGGCCGCCTGATCGGCGTCGTGATCGCCGCGCCGCTTTTCCTCACCGTCGCCGCGGTTCTCACCGGCGTCTCGACCGTCCACGCCGCCCAGGACTTCGTCACCAGCGAAGTCCCGCGCCTGCTCGCCAAGGGGGTCGCGCTCGGCAGCGAGCGCGCCGACGATGCCGCGAGCGACACGCTCAGCAGCGACTCGCTGCGTCCTCTGGCGGCCGGCTTCGCCCTCGCCGGCCAGCTCGGCTTCATCGTCGCGATGTTCTACACCGCCCTTTGGGCAATGCGCACCGGGCTCCTGACCCGCTTCTGGGGCTCGCTCGGCCTGGCTCTCGGCGCCGTCTCTTTCTTCCCCGTTCTATTCCAGTTCGCCGTCCTCTGGTTCGTCTACCTCGGCCTGCTGATAGTCGGCCGAGTTCCCGGCGGCCGCCCGCCGGCGTGGGCGGCGGGCGAAGCGATTCCGTGGCCGACCCCCGGCGAGAGGGCAGCCGCCGAACTCGGCGGTGGGGACGAGGCCGAGCAGGCCAACCCACCCCCTGATCGCTAAATACTCAAGATTCCTTGATTTTAGATTCGTGGGCGGCTATGGATTGGTTGTTCCGAGAAGCGGGACCCGCACGGGCGTCCCTGGCGCTTGGCGCGGCAAGCGAACAGGAAGGAACCAAGATGACTCCCAGCCTCAAAAGAATCGGGCTTGCGCTCGCGCTGGCCTTGGCGATCGGCGCGCTGGCCGCCGCCACCGCCTCAGCCCACGAATTCCACTTCGAAACGGCTCCGATGATCGTCACAGGCGAACAGGACAACACCCACGCCAACGAATTCGCCTTTCCCTTCGGCGCCGTCGAATGCGAAAAAAGCCACTTCGAAGGCACAACCGTTGCCCAGGAAGTGGGCGAACTCACACTCAAACCGAAATACGAAAACTGCAAACAAGAAGCCAACAACGCGACCGTGACGACGAACGAATGCGACTTCGTCTTCACAGGCAAAACAGACGCCAACGGCCATTCCCAGCTGCACATCGTCTGTCCGGCTGGGAAAAAGATCGAAGTCTCGATCCCGGCGCTCAACTGCACGCTGAAGATCGGCACGCAGACACCGCAGAAAGGCGTCAAATACACCAACACAGGGGCGGGGAAAACCCGCGACTTCGACGCGACAATCACAGCCGAAGGGATCGTCTATGAAAAGTCCGGCGGGATGCTCTGCCAGATGATCGGCGGCAACGGCAAAGAAGGCAAATATGTCAGCGAAGTGACAGTCAGCGCGTACGAGGACGAAGAATCGAAAGAGGGTCCGCAGACAGGCACCTGGGTCGAATAGGGGCAGTGGGGGCCGGGAGCGATCCCGGCCCCGCCCCCGCTGCGGCCGGCCTCAGCCGAGCGGGTTGAGGCCGGGCGGTGCCTCGCTGGCGGTGCCCGCGGCGGTGCGCTTGCGCTGCGTCCGGATCTCGCTGAGGATCCGCTCGAGGCGGGGCTCCTGTGAGGTGTCGACGTGGCTCATCGCTGCGGCCACCGCCGGGTGGATCGCGGCGATTCGCTCGTGCATCGCCTGGGCGACCGCCCGGTAGGCAGGGTGGCCCTCGCGGCCCGAGCGCAGCTCGATCAGGTGCATCGCCTCGCGCGCGTTGAGGTCGAGCACGTAGCGGATCCGGTAGGCGAGGCAGAGTGCGTAGGGGGCCTGCTCGGCGAGGCCGGCGTCGCGCAGGCGGTCGTGCTCGGTGCGCGAGATCTCCAACGCCCGGTCGAACTCCTCGCCGGCGCCCGCCTCGCGCACCTCATCGGGCACGCCGGCGCCGAGGTCGGGTCCCAGCCGTTGCCACTGGCAGGTCAGCATGCGATGGCGCTGCAGGTCGCGGAAGGCGCCGTAGTCGGAGACGATCTCGAAGCGGTAGCGCAGCGCCTCGAAGCCGCGCCCGGGGCGGTGCCGCCGGTTGACCCGCTCGCCGACCACCGCCGCCAGCAGCGCGGCCCGCTCCTCGCGATCGAGCACGTCGACGCGGCCGCGGATCTCGGTCTCCGAGGCCGAGGCCGACTCGAACAGGCAGGCGGCAAGCAGGTCCTCTTCGGTCCCGTCGACGTGGATCAGCTCGACCGCCGGCGTGTCCTCGGCGGCGCCGCGCCGGTCGAGGCCGAGCCGGGCGACCCAGCTCTCGGTTGCCTCGCGGCGCTGCTTCAGGTAGGAGATCCACTCGCCGCCGCGGTCGGGCCGCTCGACTCGCGAGACGAAGCTCGGCATCACCTGCTGCAGCTCGCGCAGGATCATGCCGCCGTACTCGCGCGCCTCGGGCAGAGGGGAGGCCATCAGCCGCAGCAGCAGCTGCTCGTAGGCCTGGCCGGTCGCGTACATGCCGACGTGGCTCAGGGTCGCCGCCGGCAGCAGCCCACGCAGCAGGTCGAGCGCCTTGGCGCGGATCGAGCGCTGCCAGGCGGCCTCCGGCTCCTCGCCGCGCGGCCAGCGCTCCGCCGCCCACTCCTCGACCCGCCCAAGCGAGCGCGAGTAGATCGCGAACAGCTCGTCCATCGCCAGGCCGAACTCGCGGCCGAGGTCCTCGCCGCGGTAGTAGCGGTAGCCGCCGCCTGCATCGTCGGGCAGCGGCGTGTCGTAGGGGATGTAGCGGGTCGACTGCTCGAGGTAGGCGGCCAGCCGGCCGCGCTGCAGGACCTTGGTGAGGACGTTGGAGACCCACTCGCAGGCGATATGGGCACCGCCGACCTGGGCGATCGAGTCGTCGCCGTAGCCGAGGAAGACCCGCTCGTAGAGCTTCGCCGCGCGCTCCCCCTCGGCCCCGTCGAAGGGCCGCTCGCCGGCCGGCGTGTCTGCCGCAAACTCCTCCAAGTAGAGCCGCCGCACCGTCCCCGAATATCGCGAGTAGCGGGCAAAAAGCGCTCCCTTGACCGTCTCCGGCAGGTTGACGAGCGCGAACACGGGCCGGTCGAGGTTGGTGAAGTGGGGGGCGAGAAGCTCTCGCTCCTTCACGGTAAAAGCCTCGACCGGGTAGCGCACCCGCGCATCGTAGCCGCGCCTCAAGACGCGGCTACGATGCGCGCATCCGACTTTGACCCCGCTCGGGTGGGGTCAAAGTCGGATGGCGCCGGTCGTACCGGGCGGCGCAGCCATCAGCTCGACGATGTGGCCGCCTGGGGCGAGGACCTTTGCGCGCGGCGCGCCCCAGTGGGCGCTGCCGGGCGTGACTTCGAAGCCGGCCGTTCGTAAGCGCTCTACCACGGCGTCGAAGTCGGCGACCACTACTGCCGCGTGGCCATGTGGCGGCACGACCGGCGACGGGTTGCGTTCGAGGTGGATCTGCGTACCCCCGCGTTCGACCCAGACGAAGGTCTCCGCCAGTGCCGCGGGCGGCTCGACGCGCTCGAATCCGAGCAGCCGCCAGAGCTCGAGCGAGCGCTCGACCTCGCCCGGAACCACCTCGAGCGTCACGTGCTGGAGCACCCTCGCAGCGTAGCCGGGGGGCGAGGGCGATCTTCAGACGAGCAGTGAGACGAGGGCGGCGAGGACGACGATCGTCGTCGACCAGGTGACGGCCTCGGCGGTGATCTCCATGTCGAGGCCGTAGGCGTGGGCGACGACCATCGAGTTGATGCCGGAGGGCATTGCCGCCATCAGGCGGTACGCGGCGGGGAGGTCGATCAGGGGCGCTGCCATCAGGGTCAGCAGCGCCGGGACCAGCAGCAGGCGCGAGCCCAGAGCGAGCGCGACGGGCCTGGACAGCGGTGGCGGCATCGGCAGCTCGCCGTGTTCCGCATTCTCGGCCAGGGTGGCGCCGACGGCGAAGAAGCCGATCGGCAGGATCGCCACCAGCAGCGCCTGCGAGAGGTCGACGAGGAGCTGCGGCGCCAGCGCGCTCGGCGCGAGGATGCCGGCGATCGCCGCGTACAGCGGCGGGTTGCGGGTGAAGAAGGCCCGCACGCGGTCGCGCGGCGTTTCGCCTGCCTTCGTCCCCAACGCCGCGCCGACCGCGAAGGCGCCCAGCAGCAGGCAGGGCCCGGTGACGAGCACGTCATAGAGGACCGCCGTCGGCAGCTGGTCGCGTCCCAGCAGCGCCACGGTCAGCGGGTAGCCGAGATAGCCGGTGTTGACGCTGAGCACGGTGCAGACGACGGCGCCGGTCCGCGGGTTGGAGAGGCGCAGGACGCGGCTCGCCACCAGGTAGGCGATCAGCGCTCCCAGCGATGAGGCGACGAGCCCCAGCAGAAGGCCGACGCCGTGGCCGACGTCGATGTGGCTTGCGGCGATGTTAAAGAAGATCACCGGCGGCAGCAGCACATAGAGCATCAGCGTCAGCGAGCGCCGCGCCGCCCTGGCCGCCGCCTGCGGCCGCCGCCGCTCCGCCCAAACGCCGACCGCGACCGCACCGGCGATCGTCGCGGCGGTCAGCAGGGCGACCATCTGGCTACCGCCCTAGAAGAGCGAAGCGCCTGCCTGCTGGGCGAACTCGACCAGAGGCTGGGGGATCACGCCGAAGAAGACGGCGCCCGCGGCGGCGAGGAGGGCCGGGCCGACCAGGTAGATGCGGCGGCCGGCATCGGGGTCGATCGGGTCGGCCTCCGGAGAGGCGCCGGCGATCGCGGGCGTCGCCGAGACCTCGCCGCCGGGGCGCATCCACATCGCCGCCACCACCCGCAGGTAGTAGGCGAGCGAGATCATCGTGCCCACCGCGATGAAGACCGCCAGCCAGGTGTAGTCGCCTTCGACTAGCGCCTCGATCAGGTAGAGCTTGCCGATGAAGCCGACGGTCGCCGGCAGCCCGGCCAGCGCCAGCATCGAGATCGTCAGCGGCCAGGCGAGCAGCGGCCGCTCGCGGCCGAGGCCGCGGATCGCCTCGATCGAGTCGCCCCAGCCGGTCTCGCGCTCGCGGGCGACGATCGCCGCGAAGGCGGCCATGTTCATCAGCGCGTAGCCGGCCAGGTAGAAGACCAGTGCGTCGACGCCCACCTGGCTCGCCACGACCAAGCCGCCGAGGATGTAGCCGGCCTGGGCGATGCCCGAGTAGCCGAGCAGCCGCTTGAGCGAGTCCTGACCGAGGGCGCCGACGTTGCCGACGACGATCGAGATCGCCGCGAGGACGGCGAGCGCCGGCTGCCAGTCGCTCGCCTGCGGCAGCAGGGCGACGTCGAAGAAGCGGACGAAGACCGCGAAGGCCGCCGCCTTGGTCGCCACCGCCATGAAGGCGGTGATCGGGCTCGGCGCCCCCTCGTAGACGTCGGGCGTCCACTGGTGGAAGGGCGCGACCGAGGTCTTGAAGGCGAGGCCGACGGCGGCCATCGCGATCCCGACCAGGACGAGCGGGTCGCCGAGCAGCCCCTCGCCGCCGATGCCGGCGGCGATCCCGGCGAAGTCGGTCGAGCCCGAGCCGCCGTAGAGGAAGGCCATCCCGTAGAGCAGCGTCGCCGAGCCGAGCGAGCCGACGATCAGGTACTTGAGGCCCGACTCGAGCGAGCGCTCGTGGCGCAGGTTGGTCGCGCAGAGGATGTAGAGGGGGATCGAGAGCGTCTCCAGGGCGACGAAGAAGCTGACCAGGTTCTGGGCCTGGGCGAGCAGCGTCATCCCCAGCACCGAGCCGAGCAGCAGCGCGTGGTACTCGCCCGAGCCGGCGTGCTCGGCGGCCGGCTCGCGGATCGAGAACAGCACTGCGAAGGCGGCGCTGAAGACGGCGATCAGCGAGATCGCGATCGCCAGGTCGTCGAGCCGCAGCGACCCGGCGACGAGGTCGGTCGGGTCGTTCCAGCGCCAGATCAGGAGGCCGGCGGTAGTCGCCAGGGTGAGGAGGGTCAGCCCGGACGGGGTGCGGCGCAGCGGCTCGAAGACGGCCGCCATCAACAGCAAGCAGATGCCGACCGTCAGCGCGATCACCGGCGAGATTCCGGCGTAGTCGATGTGGGGGGGCTCGAACGCTGCGGTCATCGGTTCGCCAGCGTCCCTTCGACCGACGGGCTGAGCGCCTCGATGCGCGCCTGGACGGCCGGATCCGCCCGGTGCAGGATCAGCTGCGGGTACAGCGCCAGGCCGAGGATGCAGAGCACCAGCGGCGCCAGCACGACCCCGTCGCGCCAATCGATCTCGCGCGAGGCGATCCCCTCGGGCTTGCGGTTGTGCATCGTCCGCTGGTAGAGGCGCAGCGCGTAGTAAGCCGACATCGCGACGCCGCTGATCGCGACGAAGGCGAAGACGATCTTCGCCTGGAAGAGGCCATTGAGGATGTAGAACTCGCCGACGAAGTTGGCCGAGCCGGGCATCGCCAGGACCGCCAGGGTGACGATCAGGAAGAGCGCCGCCAGGACCGGGGCGCGCAGCGCCATGCCGCCCATCTCGCGCAGGTCCTCGCTGCCCGAGCGCTCGGCGAGCAGCGCGACGACGATGAAGAGCGGCGCAACCACCAGTCCGTGGTTGACCATCTGCAGGATCGCTCCGTCGGCCCCGTCGGCGCGCAGGGCGAAGATCCCGGCGGTGATGAAGCCCAGCTGGGCGACCGAGGAGTAGCCGCCGATCAGCCGCACGTTGGTCTGGGTGAAGGCCATCACCGAGCCGTAGAGGATCGAGGCCAGGGCGATCACCAGGACGACCTCCTGGAACTGCACCGTCGCGTCGGGGAAGAGCGGCAGGACGACGCGCAGGAAGCCGTAGGCGCCGACCTTGGCCAGCACCCCGGAGAAGACCGCCAGCACCGGCAGCGGCGCGGCGCGGTAAGCGTCCGGCATCCAGCCGTGCAGCAGGAAGGCCGGCATCTTGACCAGGAAGGCGGCGGCGAAGAACCAGAAGATCCAGCGCTGGCTGCCCTCGGCGACCGGGTGCTGGGCAAGTTCGGCGATCGAGAAGGTGAGGTGGCCGCCGTCGGCGGCGATGATCGCGACGGCGATCGCCCCGACCAGCATCAGCAGCGAGCCGACGAGCGTGTAGACGATCATCTTCAGCGTCGCCGCCGATGCCGTGATCCCGTCCGCGCGGTCGCTCCCCCAAGCGCCGAAGAGGAAGTAGAACGGGACCAGCATCAGGTCGAAGAAGAGGACGAAGAGCAGCAGGTCCTGGGCAAGGAACGAGCCCAGCGTCGCCGTCTCGGCGAGCAGCATCATCAGGAAGAAGAGGTGCGGGCGCTCCTGCTCGCGGAAGGCGGCGAAGGCCGTCGCCCCAGTCCAGAGCACCGCGGTGAGCAGGACTAGGAAGACGTTGAGCCCGTCGATGCCGAGGCTGTAGTCGACGCCGAGCCCCGGAATCCAGTTGACGTCGACGCTGTCCTGCAGGCCGCTCGCGCCCGAGTCGAAGCCGACCAGCAGCGCGATCGCCAGCCCCAGCGTGACCGCCGTCCCCAGCACAGCCCACCAGCCGGTCAGCCGCTTCGGCAGGACGAGGCCGACGAGGCCGAAGACGAGCGGAGTCCAGAGCAGCGAGTTGATCATGAGCTGGAGAGCAGGAAGTAGAGGGCGAGCCCGGCGAAGCCGGCCAGCAACAGCAGCGCGTAGCTGCGGACGAAGCCGCTCTGCACGACGCGGACGATGCCGCCGGCGCCGCGCACCGTCTCAGCCGTGCCGCTGACCAGGCCCTCGACGACGAAGCGCTCGAACGTGCCGTTCGCGAAGCGGCCGATCGCCAGCGCCGGCCGCACCACCAGCAGGTCGATTGCCTCGTCGAAGTACCACTTGTTGACGGCCAGCTCGTAGAGCGGTCGCAGGCGCGCCCGGAACAGCGCCGGCAGCTCGGGTCGCCGCGCCCACAGCAGCCAGGCGGTGGCGATGCCGAGCAGCGAGATCGCACCGCCGGTCGCCAGCCCGCGCCACTCGGCGCCGACCGTCGGCTGGATCGCCGCCAGCGGCGAGTCGGCGAACGCCGGCTCGAGGAACTTGAAGAGCACGTCGTCGACGCCGGGGATCTGGATCAGCCCGGCGAACAGGGCGCCGAAGCCGAGCACCGCCATCGCCACCGCCATCGGCCAGGATTGCTCGGCGATGTGGTGTTCGGGGCCGGGGAAGCCGACCTCGGCGTCCTCCAGCTCTTCGTTGGCCGGGTTGATCGGCGGGCCGTGGTGCAGGTGGCCAGTGTCGATCAGCTCCTGGGCCTCGGGGCAGGGCTCGCCCGGCAGCACCCGGAAGATCAGCCGGAAGGTGTAGAGCGCGGTGAGGAAGGCGCCGAGGTAGCCGCCGATCGCCATCCACGTGTACATGCCACCGCGCGCCTCGGCGTAGGCGAGGATCGAGTCCTTCGAGAAGAAGCCCGAGGTGAGGGGGAAGGCGGCCAGCGCCAGGCCGCCGATCAAGAGCATCAGCGAGGTGAACCGCATCGCCTTCCAGAAGCCGCTCATCCGGTCGATGTCCTGGCGGTTGGCCATCGCCGAGATGATCGAGCCGGCGGCCATGAAGAGCAGCGCCTTGAAGAAGGCGTGGGTCATCAGGTGGAAGAGGCCGGCCGAGTAGGCGCCGATCGAGACGCCCATGATCATGTAGCCGATCTGGCTCATCGTCGAGTAGGCGATCGCCCGCTTCAGGTCGGTCATCGCGATCGCGATCGTGCCGGCGGCCAAGAGCGTCGCCAGGCCGACGAAGGCGCCGACGTCGGCGGCGGTCGGGGCGAGGTAGAAGAGGACGTGGGTGCGGGCGATCAGGTAGACGCCGGCGGTGACCATCGTCGCCGCGTGGATCAGCGAGGAGACCGGCGTCGGGCCCTCCATCGCGTCCGGCAGCCAGGTGTGGAACGGCAGCTGCGCCGACTTGGCGAAGGCGCCGACCAGCAGCAAGAGGCAGATCGCGGTCACCGTCCACTCGCCGCGCTCGAAGGCGTGCGGCGCGGCGGCGAATACCGAGCCGTAGTCGAAGGTCCCCAGTTCGCGGAAGATCAGAAAGGCGGCGAGGACCAGGCCGATGTCGCCGACGACGTTGATCACGAAGGCCTTCATCCCCGCCTTGGTCGCCGTCGTCCGCCGATACCAGAAGCTGATCAGCGCGTAGGAGGCGAAGCCGACGAAGGCCCAGCCGACGATCAGCAGGACGAAGTTGCCGGCGAGGACCAGCAAGAGCATCGAGAAGACGAAGAAGTTGAGGTAGGCGAAGAAGCGGTGGTAGCCCTCGTCGGACTTCATGTAGCCGACCGAGTAGAGGTGGATCAGCGTCGAGACCCCGGTGACGACGAGGATCATGAAGGTCGAGAGCGCGTCGACGTAGATGCCGAGCTTGACGTCGAGCCCGGCGGCGCCGGCGTAGGTCCACAGCGAGGAGGCGTGGTGGCGCGCCTCCGGCGCCTCGCCGAGCAGGCTGACGAGCGCCGCGACCGCGCAGAGGAAGGCGAGGCCGATCGCCAGCGTGCCGATCGCCCCGGCGACCCGCGCCGGGATCGCGCGGTAGCCGAGCGAGACGACCAGCGAGCCGAGCAGCGGCAGGAGCAGGACCAGCCAGGCCCAGGTCGTCGCGCTCATCCGCGCAGCTCCCGCAGCTCGTCGACGTCGAGCGGCAGCTGGCGGCGGAAGATCGCGACGATCAGGCCGAGGCCGACGACCACCTCGCAGGCGGCGACGACCATCACCACCAGGGCGAAGATCTGCCCCTGCCCGTTGCCGACCATGCGGCTGAAGGCGATCAGCGCCAGGTTGCCGGCGTTCAGCATCAGCTCCAGGCAGAGCAGGATGACCACCGGGTTGCGGCGCAGGAGGATGCCCATCGCGCCGATGGCGAACAGCAAGCTAGATAGGACGACGTACCACTCAGCGGTCATGAAGGGGTCTCCGCGGGCGAGGGGGCCGGGGGACCCTCCTCACTCGCAACTCGTCGATGGAGAGTGGTGCCGCTGTCGCCGCTAGCGCCCGGCTCCTCCCGCGCAAAACGTTCAGAGGGTCCCCCGACCCCCTCGCCTCCAGCGGGGCCGTGCTCCGTCCACGGGACGAGCGGAGGAGGGGTTTCTCCTGGCGTGCTGGGGCGGCTGGCGAGGACGACTGCCCCCACGGCGGCCAGAAGGAGCAGGATGGACGATGCCTCGAAGGGGATCAGGAACTTCTCCAGGAGGAGGTTGCCGATTGCGGCGGGGTCGCCGAAGCCGGCTGCCACTTCGGGGCCGCCGCTGCCGAGGGCGCGGAGGGAGGACGCTAGGACGGCGACGGAGAGCTCTACGAAGAGGGCGATGCCGAGCAGGGGGGCGAGGAAGCGCTGGCCGGGGATCGGCTCCCAAGCCGACTCGGTCTGCCCGCCGACGTAGGCGGACACGAAGACGTAGAGGACGACCACCGCGCCGGCGTAGACGACCACCTGCGCGGCGGCGAGGAAGGCCGCGGTCAGCAGCAGGAAGAGGACCGCCAGCGAGAAGAGGTGGACGACCAGTGCCAGCACCCCGTAGAAGGGATTGCGCATCGCGACGACGCCGAGGGCGCCGCCGAGGGCGCCGATCGCGGCGACGAAGAAGAGGATTGCTTCCATCAGGCGGCACTCCAGGCCGGATTGACCACGCGGCCGCCGTGTGGTTTCGTGAACCGACACTCGACCCTCGCGACAAAGGAGAAGGAATGGACACCTACGTGATCCTCAGGCGACACGGTTGGCAGAGCCCGGCGGAGCTGGAACAGGCGGCGGAGCGGTCCAGGCAGGTCGGCGACGAGGAGATGTCGGACGACATCAGCTGGATTCGCAGCTACGTCCTCGCCGAGGACGACGGCACCGTTGGCACGGTCTGCGTCTATCAGGCGTCGAGCGCGGAGGCGGTTCGGGAGCACGCGAGCCGCGCCGGGCTTCCCGCCGACGAGGTCATCCCCGTCGCGGACACGGTCCTCGTGCGCGCCGACCCCTCCTAGATCGGTGCTCACTCGCCCTCGGCTTTCAGCGGCGTCCGCTCGAGCGGCTCGGCGAGCAGCATCTCCTTGGTGAAGATCAGGTTCTCGCGGTCGTAGTCGGCCATCTCGTAGTCGTGGCCCATCGTGATCGCGTCGAACGGGCAGGCGATCTCGCAGTAGCCGCAGAAGATGCAACGCGAGAGATTGATCTCGTAGACGGCGGCGTAACGCTCGCCGGCCGAGACCCGCTCCCCGGGGATGTTCTCGGCGGCGACGACGCGGATGCAGTCGGCCGGGCAGGCGGCGGCGCAGAGCGAGCAGCCGACGCACTTCTCCAGGCCGGTGTCCTCGAAGCGGTGCAGTTTGTGGCGGCCGCGGAAGCGCGGGTAGACGGGCGTCTTCTCCTCGGGGTACTGGACCGTCATCGGCCCCTCGATCAGCCGCGCCATGGTCGTCTTCAACCCGCGCAGCGTCTCGCCGAAGGCACGGTAGGCGCCGCCCAGCCCGCCGGGCTGCGGCCCGCGCTGCACCTCGACCACGTCCTGGTCCTTCAGGTAGGGGAACTCAGCCACGCCGATCTCCGTGAGGCGCTTTGGTCGCCCGTAGGGTGAGAAAGGCGCCTAGCCCGCTCACGTGACCACCACCAGCACCGCCGTGATGAGCACGTTGAGCGTCGCCAGTGGCAGCAACACCTTCCAGCCGAAGCTCATCAGCTGGTCGTAACGCAGGCGCGGCAGCGTCGCCCGCACCCAGATGAAGAAGAAGACGAGGACGAACATCTTCGCCAGCACCCAGATCGGGTCGAGCCAGCCCGGCCCCGGCCCCATCCAGCCGCCGAGGAAGATCGCCGTGGCGACCCCGCAGACGACGATGATCTCCAGGTACTCGACCATCAGGAAGCTGCCGAAGCGCATGCCGCCGTACTCGGTCATGAAGCCCTGGACGAGTTCGGCGTCGGCCTCGGGCATGTCGAACGGGGTTCGGTTGGTCTCGGCGAAGCCGGCCAGCATGAAGATCAGGAAGCCGACCAGCTGTGGGACGACGAACCACAGCGCGCCCTGGGCGTGGACGATGTCGACCAGCGAGAGCGAGCCGCCCATCATGATCGCGCCGAGCAGCGCCAGGCCCATCGAGACCTCGTAGGAGACCAGCTGCGCCGCGCCGCGCATCGCCCCCAGCAGGCTGTATTTCGAGCCCGAGGACCAGCCGCCCAGCAGCAGGCCGTAGAAGGCCAGCGAGCCGACCGCGAAGAAGTAGAGGATGCCGATCGGCACGTCGATCCCATAGAGGCCGACCCCGTCCTGGACGTCGCCCCAGGGGATGATCGCCAGCGCCATCACGCCGGAGAGGACCGGCAGCAGCGGCCCCAATACGTAGAGCATCGGGATCGCGTTGGCCGGGCGGAAGCCCTGCTTGCTGATCAGTTTGAAGAGGTCGGCGAGCGGTTGCAGCAGGCCGAAGGGGCCGACCCGGTTGGGGCCGTAGCGGTGCTGGAAGCGGCCGATCAGCTTGCGCTCGACCACCGTCAGCACCGGCACGATGCCGAAGATCACCGCGAAGATCACCAGCGACTTGACGACCATGATCCAGGTCGCTTCGACGAAGGTCGTGTCGGCGAGCGGCAGCATCAGCTCTGCACCTTCTGGATCTCCACCTCGACCGGGCCGCCGTTCAGCAAGGCGTTGGCATTGCCCTCGGCGACGCCCTCAATCAGAAAGCAGGTGCCGTCCTGAATTCGCTCCTTGACCGCCACGCGGGCACGGACGCTCGCTCCGTCCTGGGAGACGCTCACCTCGTCGCCGCTCGACAGCTCCAACCGCTTGGCATCGCCGGACGACAGCTCCAGCCGTTGCTGCGGCTGCAGGAACTTCAGCGGGGGATTCAGCTCGGTGATCGGCCCGACCCACAAATCGCGGTACGTGCCGAGGGCGAGGGACGCCGCCGGCGTCGGCACCTCCTCCTCACTCGCAACTCGTCGATGGAGAGTGGAGCCGCTGTCGCCGTTAGCGCCCGGCTCCTCCCGCGCAAAACGTTCGGAGTAGGTACCGGCGCCGGCTCCAGCGCTCGCCTCGTCTGGCGTGGAGCTGGGGAGGGACGAAGCCGCCGGGAGGTTTTGCCAGCGGACGCCGCGGCCTGCAATCACCGAGTCGTCGATGCCGGCGTAGAACGGGACCGCATCGGTGAGAGCGGCGAAGGCCGATGGCTGGGAGTCGATCCCGGTGTCGTGGCCCAGTGCGAGGGAGAGCTCTGCTAGGACGCCCCAGTTGGGGCGAATGTCTCCGGGGCGCGAAGCGCTGGGGCGGACTCGTTGGAGGCGGCCGTCGGGGTGGGTGACGGTGCCGTCTTTCTCGGCGTGGGTCTCCAGCGGGAAGACGACGTCGGCCTTGGCGGTGGTGGCGTTCTCGAAGGTCGAGAAGACGATCAGGTGGTCCGCTGCCGTTAGGGCGCGGTTCCATGCGGCCGTGTCCGGGAAGTCACGCAGCGGGTCGGCGCCGAAGAGGACCAGGGCCCCGAGCTCCCCCGACTCCAGCGCCTCGCGGATCCCGTCGGTGCTTTTTCCGGCGGTTGCTCCGTTGGGGGTCGATAGGCCACTTAACGGAGCAAGCGTCTCGTTGAGGCCGGGGCCGGCGTCCGGGAGGCAGCCGGCCTCGCGCAGGCCCCGGGCGTTGGTCAGGTCGGGGATCTCGAGGAGACCGCTGCCCTGCTTGTCCGCGAGGCCGAGCGCGGCGGCGAGGTCGAGGAGGGCGGCGATGGCGCCTTCGCCCTCACGGCCAATGCGCTCGCCCCAGATGACGACCACGCGCTCGGCGTCGCGCAGGACGTCGGCCGCGGGCAACGCCTCGGCCGGCTCGGTGCCGCTGTGCAGGGAGGCCGCCAGTCCGGAGAGGAGGGCGGTCGCCCCGCCGGGTGCGTAGCGCGCCGCGACCGCAGCGCCGCCGTCGAGCGTCGTCGGGCGGTCGGTGGCGATGACCAGCTTGGCGCCGTTGCGGCGCATCGCCTTGCGGATCCGCAGGTCGAGGATCGGCGAGGAGTGGAGGGGGTCGCTGCCGACCAGGAGGATCGCCTCGGCGGTGTCGATGTCGCTCACGCGGGCCGAGATCTCAGGCTGGGCGAGGCGGAGGAGCGTCTCGCGGTTCGGGCCGGCGGCGATCCGCGACTCGACATGCGGCGAGCCGAGCGCCTCGCGCAGGATGCGCTGCACCAGATAGCCCTCCTCGTTGGAGGCGTCGCCGACGATCGCGGCGACCCGGCTCGGCGCATCCGATATTGACCCACCTCCAGTGTGGTCAATATCGGATGCGGCGGCGCGCAGGCCCTCGGCCGCCTTGGCGATCGCCTCGCCCCAGCTAGCCGGGGCGCTGCGCAGGCGCGGACCGGTGACGCGCTCCTCGGCGGCGAACATCTCGAAGCCGTAGCGGCCGCGGTCACAGAGCCAGCCGTCGTCGACGTCGGGGTTGTCGCGGGCGATCACCCGCTTCACCTGCTCGTCGCGGATCGTGAAGCTGACGTTGCACTGGCTCGGGCAGAGGGTGCAGACCGAGCCGGCCTGCTCGATGTCCCAGGGACGGGCGCGGAAGCGGTAGGTGTAGCTGGTCAGCGCGCCGACCGGGCAGAGGTCGGTGATGTTGCCGTGGAAGGGGTCGACGTAGGGACGGTCGTCGAAGGTGCCGACGAAAGTCCGGTCGCCGCGCTCGAGCAGCTGCAGCTGGGAGTCCTCTGAGACCTCCTGGCTGAAGCGCACGCAGCGGTAGCAGAGGATGCAGCGCTCGCGGTCTATCGCGACCAGCGGCGAGAGCTCAACCGGCTTCTGGAAGTGGCGCTTTTCGTCGGTGAAGCGGCTTTTGCCGGGGCCCCAGCCCATCGATATGTCCTGCAGCGGGCACTCGCCGCCTTTGTCGCAGACGGGGCAGTCGAGTGGGTGGTTGACGAGCAGGAACTCGACCACCGCGCTCTGCGCCTCCTTGACCTGGTCCGTGCGAGTGTGGACGACCATCCCGTCGCGGACCGGCGTCGAGCAGGAGGTCTGCAGTTTCGGGATCCCCTCGATCTCGACCAGGCACATGCGGCAGGCGCCGACCGGGTCGCCGAGCTTCGGCTCGTAGCAGAAGACCGGGATCTCGACGTCGCCCCGCTTGGCGGCATCGTGCAGCATCTCGCCCTCGGTCGCGGCCACCTCCCGGCCGTCGATGAGGATCGTCACCTCGCGGCTCACGTGGCCGCCCCCAGGGTCTCGGCCGGTGCCTGCACGGCGGCGATGCGGCTCGCCTCGCCGGCGGCGGCGATCGTCTCTTCGAACTCTTCGCGGAACTTGCGCACCATCGCCCCGACCGGCATCGCCATCGAGTCGCCGAGCACGCAGAGGCAGTGGCCGATGATGTTCTCCTGCACCGAAGCGACGATGTCGAGGTCCATCGGCGTCGCCTCGCCCCGCACCACCCGCTCCAGCATCTTCACCGTCCAGTTGGTGCCCTCGCGGCAGGGGGTGCACTTGCCGCAGGACTCGTGGTGGTAGAAGCGCGCCGTGCGCAGCGCCATGTGCGGGATCGAGACGCTGTCGTCAGCGACGATGATCGAGCCCGAGCCGAGCATCGAGCCGGCCTCGGCCATCGCCTCGAAGCTGTAGGGGAGGTCGAGGCCCTCCTCGGCGGTCAACACCGGCGAGGAGGAGCCGCCGGGGTAGAAGGCTTTCAGCTCGCGACCGGGCAGCGGACCGCCGGCCAGGTCGCAGATCAGCTCCCGCGTCGGCACCCCCAGCTCGACCTCGTAGTTGCCGGGCCGCCGCACGCAGCCGGAGACCGAGACGACCTTGGTCCCCGGGGACTGTTCGGTGCCGAAGCCGCGGAACCACTCGGCGCCGTGGGCGACGATCCGCGGCACGTTGGAGAGCGTCTCGACGTTGTTGATCAGCGTCGGCCCGCCGTAGAGGCCCTGCACGGCGGGGAAGGGCGGCTTCAACCGCGGGTTGCCGCGCTTGCCCTCGAGCGCATCGAGCAGCGCCGTCTCCTCGCCGCAGATGTAGGCACCGGCGCCGCGGTGGACGACCAGCTCGAGGTCGCGCCGCGTGCCGAGGATGTTCTCGCCGAGGTAGCCGGCCTCATAGGCCTCGGCGACCGCCGTATCGAGCACGTCGGCCTGCGAGTCGTACTCGCCGCGGATGAAGATGAAGGCGTGGCCGGCGCCGGCGGCGAGCGCCGCAATCGCGATCCCCTCGATCAGCTGGTGCGGGTTGCGCTGCATCAGCTCGCGGTCCTTGAAGGCGCCCGGCTCGGACTCGTCGGCGTTGCAGCAGAGGTACTTCTGCATCTCGCCGCGCGGCAGGAAGGAGGCCTTTTTGCCCATCGAGAAGCCGGCGCCACCGCGCCCGCGCAGCCCGGACTCTTCCAGCTCCTTCAGCAGGTCCTCGGGCTCCATCTCGCGGTAGGCCCTCTCCAGGGTGCCGTAGCCGCCGTAGCCCCGGTAGCCCTCGATCGTGCGCAGCGCCGGGTCCTCGGCGTGCTCGAGCAGGACGCGCGTCTCAGGCATCGCTGCCCCCTGCGGCCCTGGGCACGTCGCCGGCCAGCGGCCGCCGCTCAAGCGCCCTTTCGGGCAGGACCTCTGCCCCATCGCGAAGCTGGGCGATCGCGCTCGCCGCGTCGGCCTCCTCCAGCGGGCCGAAGTAGCGCTCGTCGATCGAGGCCATCGGCGCGATGTCGCAGGCGCCGAGGCACTCAAAGCCGCTGACGAAGACGTCCTCGGCGTCCTCGGCGGCGGCGCGGAAGGCGTCGAGCAACCGGTCGCCGCCGCGCATCCAGCAGCTGATGTTGGTGCAGACGGCGACTTTGTGCACGCCGACCGGCTCGGTGTGCAGCAGGTCGTAGAACGAGGCGACCGACTCCAGGTAGGCGGGCGTAACCCGCATCACGGCAGCGGCCTGCCGGATCCCCTCCGGCGTGCACCATCCGTACAACCGCTGCACCGCCCACAGCGCCGGGATCGAAGCCGACTTCCGATCCGGATACCGCCCCATCAGCTCCTCGATCCGCTCGCGCAGCTCGGGAGGACAGCCCACCTCATGAAGCTCGGGAATCCCTTCAGAAGCACGCTCGGGAACGCGGCCCTCGGACACCGCACGATCGACCGGCAGCTCGCTCACCTGTCGACCCCGCCCAGAATCGGGTCGAGCATCCCCAGGCTGGCGATCATGTCGGCGATGTAGCTGTCCACCGACATGTCGCGGAACGCCTGCAGGTTGACAAACGAGGGGTCGCGGAAATGAACCCGCGCCGGCTTCGCCGAGCCGTCGGCGAGGACGAAGCAGCCGAGCTCGCCGCGCGGCGACTCGATCGCGTAGTAGACCTCGCCCGGGGCCACACGGTAGCCCTCGGTGACCAGCTTGAAGTGGTGGATCAGCGACTCCATCGAGGTTGAGAGCTCTGAGCGCGGCGGCAGCACGTACTTGCGGTCGTCGGCGATGAACGGCCCGTCGGGCAGGGCGTCGAGCGCCTGCTCGACGATCCGCGTCGACTCGACCATCTCCGCGACCCGCACCCGGTAGCGGTCGTAGTTGTCGCCGACCGTGCCGACCGGGACCTTGAAGTCCAGCTCCGGGTAGGCGAGGTAGTCGAAGGCCTTGCGCAGGTCCCAGGGCTCGCCGGCGGCGCGCAGCAGCGGTCCCGTCACGCCCAGCTCCAGCAGCCGCTCGCGCGGCACGATGCCGACGTCCTTGGTCCGCGAGAGGAAGACCTCGTTGCGGTCGAGCAGGTCCTGGTACTGGCCAACCCGGACCGGCATCTCGGCGACGAACTCACGCAGCTTCGCCTCGAAGCCGAGCGGGATGTCCTCGATCACCCCGCCGACCTGGAAGTAGCGGGTGTGCATCCGCTGCCCCGCCGCCATCTCGAACAAGTCGAGGATCCGGTCGCGCTCGCGGAAGCAGTACCAGAGCATCGATACCGCACCGAGATCGAGCGCCGTCGTTCCCAGCCAGACCAGGTGCGAGTGGATCCGGTTCAGCTCGAGGAAGATCGTCCGCAGGTACTTCGCCCGCGGCGGGATCTCCAGCCCGACCAGCCGCTCGACCGCGCCGCAGAAGGCCTCCATCTGGAAGAAGTAGGAGACGTAGTCCATCCGCTCGACGAAGGGGATGACCTTCCAGTAGCTCTTGTCCTCACAGGACTTTTCGATCCCCGTGTGGACGTAGCCGATCACCGGCTTCAGATCCCTGACCACCTCGCCCTCCAGATCTACAACGAGCCTCAGAACTCCATGGGTAGCTGGGTGATGGGGACCGATATTGATGGTCATGACCTCGGTCTCCGTGGAGGGCGTGTCGATCTCCCCCGGGCCCACGCCCGCCTCTCCAGGGGGCGTGCCGGTAGTTAACCCCCCGTATGGGTGGCTAACTACCGGCGCCCCCTGGGGGGTGGGGTGGGGCTCAGCCATAGTTGCGCTCGTCGTAGGTGAAGGTGACCGGCTCGCCGCCGATCGGGAAGTCGCGGCGCAGGGGCCAGCCGACGTAGTCCTCCGGCATCAGGATCCGGGTCAGGTCGGGGTGGCCGCGGAAGACGATCCCGAAGAAGTCGTAGACCTCGCGCTCCTGGAACTCGGCCGTCGGAAAAAGCTCCACGCAGGAATCGATTTCCGGAAGACCATGGTTTCCGGCGGACGAGGGGTCTTCCAGCAGCGCCTTCACACGCAAGCGCTCCACGCGATTCCGGTTCAGCAGCTCGTAATGGACCGCGAAGCGCGGTTGAGCCGGCAGGTAGTCGGCGGCATGGAGGCTGGAGAGGAAGCTGTAGCCCTGGCCTGGCGCGTCGCGCAGCCAGCCGAGCACGGCGAGGATCTGCCCTGCGTCGGCGACCAGCATCGCCTGATCGCGGTCGAAGCCCGAGTCGAGGATCGCCGCGGGGTGGTGCTGCTCGATCTCGCCGCGGATCAGCTCCAGTCCTGGCGCGTCAGGCACGGATCAGCCCCCGTGCCGCCGCGTAAGCCTCCGCCGCCTGCGGGCTCGGCTCGCTGCGTGGCCCGCTGCGGGCCCACTCCTCGGTTCCGACCGCGTTGTAGCGCTGTCGCCAGCCCTGATCGGGGTTGCCCATGATCTTGCGCTGCAACTTGGTGAAGCCGTAGAGCACGGCCTCTGGGCGCGGCGGGCAGCCGGGGATGTGCAGATCGATCGGCATGAACTTGTCGGCACCCTGGACCACCGCGTAGTTGGAGAACATGCCGCCGCTGGAGGAGCAGGCGCCCATCGAGATCGCCCATTTCGGCTCCAGCATCTGGTCGTAAAGGCGGCGGACGACCGGCGCCATCTTGATCGAGACGCGACCCGAGAGGATGATCAGGTCGGCCTGGCGGGGCGAGGCGCGCAACGCCTCGGCGCCGAAGCGGGCGAGGTCGTAACGGGGGCTGCCGACCAGCGCGATCGGCGCCTCGATCGCGCAGCAGGCCAGCCCGAAGGTCAGCGGGAAGCAGGAGTTGGCCCGCCCCCAGTTGAGCAGCTTCTCGAAGTTGGTCATCACGACCTTCTCCTCGACGTAGCGCTCGAGCTCCTCGCCCTCGAGGTCGCCGCGCAGCATGTCGCGGGCGCGCAGCTGGCGGTCCCGCATCGTCTGTCGCTCTACCTCCAATTCAGCGCACCCTTCCGCCAGACGTAGACGAAGGCGACCATCAGCAGGACGACGAAGGTGATCAGCTCGCCGAGCAGGAAGACGCTGTCGGCTCCCTTGAGGATCACCCCGAGGGGATAGAGGAAGACCACCTCGATGTCGAAGAGGATGAAGAGCATCGCGACGAGATAGAAGCTGACGCCGAAGCGGGCGCCGCCCGCCGGGTCGACCGGAATCCCCGACTCGTAGGGCTCGCCCTGGCGCCGTTCCGCGGCGGTCCCGCCACCCGATCGCTTCGGCCCGATCAGATGGTTGAGCATCACCAGGGCGCCGCCCACGCCGAGACCGAGGAGGGCGAAGACGAGTATCGGGAGGTAGCTCTTCAGCATCTGGGAGCGCGGCCGGGCGCTGTTATACAACCACATTGTGACAACTTGCTACATAGTGATTTTCCGCATCAGCAAGCGGAATCCCGACCCTTTCAGGCGGATATGAGCCGGACTGCGCCAGACGCTCGCGGGAGGCCGTGAAGTGGCCTCCGTCCACCTCGTGGTCGGCTGCGCGCTGATCGCCCTCAACCTCGCCGCGGGAGCTGTCGGCGGCCTCGCCTGGTTCCGCGATCGCCCCTCGATTCCCTTCTGGTACCTGCTGCGCGCCGCCCAGGCCGCGGTCTTCCTGCAGGCGCTGCTCGGCGGCCTGCTGGTCTTCAGTGGCCACGAGGCGCCAGACGACCTGCATTACCTCTACGGCATCCTGCCGCTCTTCGTCTCCTTCGTCGCCGAGGGTGCTCGCGCCGGCGCCGCTCAACGTGAGCTGGGCGACCTCGACCTCGAATCCATACCCGTCGAGACCCAGGAGTCCCTCGCCCTGGCGATCGTCCGCCGCGAGATGGGCATCATGGCCGTCAGCTGCGGCGTCATCTTCTTCCTCGCCCTGCGCGCCGCCACGACCAGCGGCGGCCTCTGAGCCGGGATCGTCGAGTCAGCCGCTCGGGAGGTTCTCCAGGTCGGCCCGATCCTGCGCTCGTCCCTGAGCCTGCTTCATCCTGCGCAGGCTCGCCAGCGAGCAGATGAGAACAGGGATTCCGAATAACCTGTTCGATTAGGCTTCAGGCCGTCGATTTGGGTTTCAGCTCAGCGGACGGTACTCGCCCTTATGGAAGACGAGAGGGACGCCCTCGCCGGTCTTCAGCGCGGTGACCTCGCCGGTGACGATCACATGGTCGCCGCCGGCGATCACGTCGCGCAGCTCGCAGGCGACGAAGACGAGGGCATCGTCGATCGCCGGGATGCCATCGCGCTCTCTCCAGGCGACGCCCTGCCACTTGTCGGCCACCGGCGCCTTGGTCGCGAAGGCGCGGGCGAGTTGCTCCTGGCCGCTGTGCAGGACGCTGATCCCGAAGCGGTTGGCCGCCTGCACGGCGAGCAGCGTGCGTGAGCCGCGGTCCAGGCAGGCGAGCATCAGCATCGGCTCGATCGAGAGCGAGCTGACCGCGTTGGCGGTGGCGCCCGCCGGCCCGTCGGGGCCAGCGGCGGTGACGACGGTGACGCCGGTCGGCAGCATCCCCATCGCGGTACGGAAGCGGGCGGGGTCGGGCGGACTCATCGCTGGTCTGGACAATATGATGCGCGCCGCGTGCGACCCGTACTCGCAACAGGCCTGGCCGTCGCGGCCGCACTCGTCCTCGCCGCCTGCGGTTTCGGCGAAGAGGGCGTCTCGGTCTCCAAGGGCGACCCCGACTACGACGGGGCGGTCCTCTTCGCGACCCACTGCTCCGGCTGCCACACGCTGAGCGCCGCCGGCACGCAGGGAACCGGCAACCGCGGCCAGCGCACGCAGGGTCCGAGCCTCGACCAGCGAACCGAGAGCTATGAAGATGCTCTCTTCGCGATCCAGAACGGCGGTTTCTCCGGCGCGATCATGCCGCAGAACATTGTCGTCGGCGAGGAAGCCGAAGCTGTGGCGCGCTTCGTCGCCGAGTACGCCGGTGACGACGCGGAAGAATCGCCGCGTCCCGGCCAGTCTCCCTAGCCTCCGGCGGCGATGCTCGACCTGAAGCTGATCCGCTCGGACCCGGAGCGGGTCAAGCGGGCGCTGGCGCGCCGCGGCGCCGTCGAGCGCGTCGACGAGTTGCTCGCTCTCGACGCCCGCCGCCGCGAGTTGTTGCCTCAGATCGAGGGCGCCCAAGCCGAGCGCAAGGCCATCTCCAAGCGGGTTGGCGAAGCGAAACAGCGCGGCGAGGGGGCTGAGGAGGAGATGCGCGCGGTGCAAGCCCTGAAGGAGCGGATCGAGTCGGGCAAGGCCGAGCTTGAGACGGTCGAGGCCGACCTCGAGCGGGTCGCCGCCGCGCTGCCCAACCTGCCCGATCCCGACGCCCCCGAGGGGATGACCGAGGAGGACGCGGTCGTCATGCGCGAGGTCGGCGAGCGCCCGAGCTTCGACTTCAAGCCGCGCGACCACCTCGAGATCGGCGGCGACCTCGGGCTGATCGACATGGAGGCCGGCGCCCGCGTCTCCGGCTCGCGCTTTGCCTACCTGAAGGGCGATCTGGTGCTGCTCGAGCTGGCGCTGGTCCGCTTTGCTCTCGAGCTGGTCCGCGCCGAGGGCCATGAGCCGGTAGTACCGCCGGTGCTCGTCCGCGAGGAGGCGCTCTACGGCACCGGCTTCCTGCCCGGCGACCGGGACCAGATCTACGAGGTGCCGAAGGACGAGCTCTTCCTGGTCGGCACCTCGGAGGTGCCGCTCGCCGGCCTCCACGCCGACCAGATCCTCGATGCCGCGGAGCTGCCGCTGCGCTACGCCGGCTTCTCCACCTGCTTTCGCCGCGAGGCCGGCGCGGCCGGGCGCGACACGCGCGGCATCTTCCGCGTCCACCAGTTCGACAAGGTCGAGATGTTCTCGTTTGTCGAGCCGGGCGAGTCCCAGGCAGAGCACGAGCGCCTGCTGGCGATCGAGGAGCGCATCCTCGGCGAGCTGGAGATCCCTTACCGCGTGGTCAACGTCGCCGCCGGAGATCTTGGCGCGCCGGCAGCCAAGAAGTACGACTGCGAGGCCTGGATTCCGAGCCAGGAGCGCTACCGCGAGCTGACCTCCTGCTCGAATACCACCGATTTCCAGGCACGTCGCCTCAATTGTCGGTACCGGCCTGCCGATAACCAACCGGCTCAGCCCGTACACACCTTGAACGGAACCGCAATTGCCGTAGGACGCACGATGATCGCCCTGATTGAGAACCGACAAGACCGGGAAGGCGGTTTCACGCTACCTAATATTTTGCATACCTATGGTTCCCCTGAGAGGATCGCGCCACTGTGAACGCGGAACGAGCAAGCGTCCATATCTGGTTTTTCGTGCCGCGAGTGGAGGATGAGCAGTCGTCATGAACGCCGGCGTGCGGGACGCCAAGCGCGTCGTCCTCTGTGACGACCACGAGATCGTCCGCGAGGCGATCAAGGCGCGCATGGCCAACTCCAACGCGCTGCAGATCGTCGGCGAGGCGTCCAACGGTCGCGACGTCGTCGACGTCGTCAAGGAACTGGAACCCGACGTCCTGATCATCGACGTCGAGCTGCCCAAACGTGACGGCATCGAGGCGACCAAGGACGTGCTCAAGGCCCGCCCGCGGACCAAAGTCATCATCTTCACCGCCCACGCCCAGCCCGACCTGCTGGCGCTGGCGTTGCGCGCCGGCGCCTCCGGCTACGTGCTCAAGTCGGCGCCGGCCGAGGACATCGCCCGCGCAGTCAAAGCGGTGACCGGCGGCGGCACCTTCCTCGGCGGCGATTTCGCCGGAGGCAAGCCCTCGGAGGTCGAGAAGCTGCTCGAGCTCTCACCGCGCGAGCGGCAGATCCTCGAGCTGCTGGCCGAGGGCCTGCGGGTCAAAGAGATCGCCGAGCGGCTCGGCCTCAGCCCAGCGACCGTTCACACCCACGTGCGCAACGCGATCGCCAAGCTCGAGGTCGACACCCGCACCGAGGCGGTGGCGCTGGCGGTGAAGTTCAGCTACCTTGGCGCCGGCGGCAGGGCCTGATCTAGGCGGACCGCTCCAGGTCCAGCGCGCAGCCGTTGATGCAGTAGCGCTGCCCGCCCTGCTCCGCCGGGCCGTCCTCGAAGACGTGGCCGAGGTGCGCGTCGCAGTGTTTGCAGACGACCTCGGTGCGGCGCATGAAAATGCTGTTGTCGGGCCGCAGCTCGACGTGATCGAGGTTGACCGGCTCGGTGAAGCTCGGCCAGCCGGTGCCGGAGTCGAACTTGGTGTCGGAGGAGAACAGCTCGGTGCCGCAGCACACGCAGCGGTACATGCCCTCGGCCTTCTCGTCCCAGTAGGGGCCGGTGAAGGCGCGCTCGGTGCCCGCTTTGCGGGTGACCTCGTACTGCTCGGGCGCCAACTGCTCGCGCCACTCCTCATCGGTCTTCTTGATTTTCTCCATGGGTCAAGGGTAGAGGGCGACGCCCCTTACGATGCCGCCGTGCTGGAAGCCTTTTACGAGATAGCCGCCGATGACGATGGGTTCATGGCTACCGAGCTGACGCGGGGGCCTTGGGATCCTGGTGCTCAGCATGCGGGGCCGCCGGCTGGGTTGCTGGGGCGGGAGATTGAGGGGCTGGAGGGGGCCGAGGATTTCCATCTGGGGCGGGTCACGTTCGAGATCTTGCGGCCGGTGCCGATTGGGCCAGTGCGGGTCGAGGCGGAGGTGGTGCGGCCGGGGCGCAGCGTGCAGATGGTCGAGGCGACGCTCTCTGGCGAGCAGGGCGAGCTGATCAAGGCGCGGGCTTGGCGGCTGCGAAAGAGCGAGGTCGAGATTCCGGCCGACCTGGCGCAGGCGCAGGCGCCCCCAGGACCCGAGAGCGGCGACAGGCCGGGCTTCTTCGAGACGGGTCAGGACGTCGGCTACCACACGGCGATGGAGTGGCGCTCGGTCGGCGGCGGCTTCCTCGAGCCAGGGCCGGCGACCGTCTGGATGCGGATGGGATGCCAGTTGGTCGCCGGGGAGGAGCCGACCCCGCTGCAGCGCACGCTGGTCGCCGCCGACGTCGGCAACGGAATCAGCGCCGTGCTCGACTGGCGCCGCCACCTCTTCATCAACGTCGACCTGACCGTCCACCTGGAGCGCCTGCCGGAGGGCGAATGGGTTTGCGTCGACGCCGCGACCATCCCACAGCCGACCGGCGTCGGCACCGCCGAGTCGGTCCTCTACGACGAGCGCGGCCGCATCGGCCGCGCCGCCCAAGCTCTCCTAATCGCCAACCGCCCGTGACCTCAAGACGTGCCGGTGATTGAGTGCCCTCAGTGGTGTCTAACTCCCGGCACGTCCGCTAGCGCGTTGCGAGTAGGGCTCGGCCGCGGGTGGAGATGGTTAGGGCGATGGTCGCGGCGGCGGCGACCGCAATCGCGGCGGCAAGGAAGAAGGCCCCCTCGTAGTCGATCAGCGCCGCAGCCAGGCCGGCGAGCGGGGCGCCGAGGCCGATGCCGGCGTCGAAGCAGGCGGTGAAGGTGCCAAGTGCGGCGCCCCGCCGGGTCTCGGGGACCTGGCCGACGACGATCAGCGAGAGCGAGGGGTAGAGCAGCGAGAAGGCGCAGCCCATCGCCAATGCGCCCACCAGTGCCACGGACAGGCTGTGGGCGACGCCGATCGTCGCCAGGCCAACTGCCTCGCCCAGCGCCGCCGCGGTCGCCACCCGGGCCGGGCCAATCCGGTCCGGCAGGTCGCCGCCGACCAAGCGCGTCAGCACGACCATCGTCGCGAAGGCGCCGAAGACGGCGGCGCCGTGGCCGACATCGCGCGCTTCGAGGTGCAGGACGACGAAGGCGGCGACGGTCGCGTAGCCAACCGAGGCGAGCGCCAGCGCGCTGCCGGGGCGGAGCGCCTCACGGGCGATCAACGGGTGCTCCTCGGTGTGCGCCACCGGCTGAAAGACGTCGGGCAGGCGCAGGGCGATCGCCGCCCCGGCCAGCGGCGAGAGGCCGGCGAACACCCAGACCAGCGTGTAGCCAGAGGCGTTCAGCAACAGCTCGCCGATCAGCGGCCCGAGGCTGAGCCCTGCCCAGACGGCGAGGCCGTAGAGGCCGATCACGCGGCCGCGCCGCTGCGGCGGCGCCAGGTCGACGATCCAGGCGGAGCCAGCGGTGAACACCGTGCCCTCGCCGGCGCCGAGCGCCAGCCGGGCGACGATCAACCCCACCACGCCGAGCGGCAGTAGATAGAGGAAGCCCGAGGCGGCGACGATCAGCGCGCCTCCGAGCAGGGCCGGCCTACGTCCGCGCCGGTCGGCGATCCGCCCGGCGACCGGACGCAGCAGCAGGCCGGTAACCGCGTAGGCGCCGATCACCACGCCGACGGCGACGTTGCCACCGTCGAGCGGCCCGTGCACGTAGCGCGGCAGGACAGGCAGCACCGTACCCACCGCCAGCATGCAGGAGAAGGTCGCGGCGAAGACGCCGGCGAAGGCGAGGCCAGGGCGCTGCGCCGGCGCGTCCGGCGTGCGCGAAGCGGTGCTCATCCCGCCGCCAGGTCGGCGAGATGGTCGATGACGTGGTCCGGCTTGGGCTCGGCGGCCGATGCCTCCTCGCGCGAGGTCGCCCCGCTCAGCACGAGGATCGTCTCGAGGCCGGCGCGGCGGCCGCCCTCGATGTCCGAGGAGACCCGGTCGCCGACCATCGCCACCCGCCGCGCGCCTGCGATCCGCTCGCGCGCCAGCTCGAACAGGTGCGTCTCCGGCTTGCCGCCGATCGCGGCGCGCGCACCGCTCGCCGTCTCCACCGCGGCGAGCACCGCTCCGGTCCCGGGCCAGGCGCCACCCGGCATCGGCAGCGTCGGGTCGCGGCTGGTCGCGACCAGCGCCGCCCCCCGCTGCAGCGCCAGCGTCGCCGTCAGCAGCTCCTCGTAGTCGAAGCCGCGGTGCCCGGAGACGACCACCACCACCGCCTCGCGAGCTGCCTCGCCGTCGAGCGTCTCCAACCCCGCGGCGGCCACGGTCTCGTGGAAGGCAGGCGCGCCGATGACGAAGGCGCCGCTTCCGCGGCCCGCCCTCTCGGCGGCCAGCCGCGCCGTCGCTTCGCCAGCGGTGACGACCCGCTCCGCCGTCGCCGGCACGCCCGCCTCGCGCAGGCGCTTCGCGTAGTCGGCCGCCGGCCGGCCCGGGTTGTTGGTGACGAAGACGATCTCCTTGCCGCTCCCGATCAGCTCGCGCAGCGCCTCGGCGGAGCCGGGCACCAGCTCGTGGCCTACCCAGACGACCCCGTCGAGATCGACCAGAAACCCATCGAATTGATCCATCAGGGCCATCCGGACGCCAGGCTATTAGGGCCTATCCCGGTAGGGGTGGAACGTCTTGTACTTTTTCCGCGGGGCGCCCGGCGGACAGCCTGGAGCTGTCTTCGGAAAAAGTTAAGTGGAACCCCTACCGGGATAGGCCCTTCAGCCAATTGGGTCGGTACCGTGCGAGCCGTGAGCGCGAACGGCAAGGTGGTGATCGCCGAGGGCGTCTCCCGCCGCTATGGCGAGGGCGAGGCGGCGGTCGACGCGTTGGTCGACGTCAGCACCGGCTTCGACCGCGGCCGCTTCACGGCGATCATGGGACCGTCGGGATCGGGCAAGTCGACGCTGATGCACATCCTCGCCGGGCTCGACAAGCCGACCTCCGGCACGGTCGTCCTCGACGGCGAGGAGATCACTGCCCTCGACGACGGTGAGCTGACCAGGTTGCGGCGCGACAAGCTCGGCTTCGTCTTCCAGTTCTTCAACCTGCTGCCGGTCCTCACCGCCGAAGAGAACCTGGTGCTGCCACTCTCGATTGCCGGCCGCAAGCCCGACCGCGAGTGGCTCGAGCGGCTGATCGAGACCGTCGGCCTCGGCGACCGCCGTACCCACCGCCCCGCGGAGCTCTCCGGTGGTCAGCAGCAGCGGGTCGCGGTGGCCAGGGCGCTGGTCTCCAAGCCGGCCGTCGTCTTCGCTGACGAGCCGACCGGCAACCTCGACTCGAAAGCGAGCGCCGACGTGCTGAAGCTGCTGCGCCAGGCCGTTGACGAGTTCGGCCAGACGGTGATCATGGTCACCCACGACCCCGCCGCCGCGGCCCACGCCGACCGCCTCGTCACCCTGCGCGACGGCCGCATCGTCCACGATGCGGCGCCCGGCTCGGCCGGCGAGGTGCTCGAGCTGATGAAGACGATCGACTAGCGGCCGGTGACGGGCCTCGCCCTCAAGAGCCTCTGGGCGCGCAAGGTGCGGGCGGCCTCGACGACCTTCGCCGTGGTGATCGGCGTCGCCTTCGTCGCCGGCTCCTTCGTCCTCACCGACACGATCTTCGCCGCCTTCGACGAGATTTTCAGCGACTCGCTGAAGGGCACCAGCGTCGTCATCAGCGCCAAGAACCCAGTCGAGCAAGAAAACGGCGAAGTGCAGACGATCCCCGCCTCCTTGCTGCCCAGGGTGGAGCGGACGCCGGGCGTGAAGCTGGCCTCGGGGGCGATCTTCACCCCGGGCGGCTTCTTCGATTCCGCGGGCGACAAGATCGGCAACAAATTCGCGCCGAAGTTCATCTCCTCGACGCTTCCCGGCGGGCTCGAGTCGCTGACCTACGTCGACGGGCATCGGCCGCGCGGCCCGACCGAAGCCTCGATCGACCAGGCGGCCGCCGAAGACTCGGGCTTGAAGCTCGGCGAACCGATCAAACTGATCGGCCAGGGCGCCGCCCGCTCCTTCCGCCTTGTCGGCTTCACCCAGCTCGGCAGCGCCTCCTTCGGCGGCGTCAGCATCGCCCAGGTGACGCCGCCGGTCGCGCAGCAGCTGACCCACAAGGCCGGTCGCTTCGACCAGATCTCGGTCGCTGCCAGCGACGGCGTCTCGGCGGCGACGCTGAAGCGACGGATAGAGCGAGTCATGCCGCCGACTGTGCGGGTCGAGACCGCCCAGGAAAACGCCGACCGCGGCTCCGAAGAAATCCGCGACAACCTCGGCTTTCTGCAGACGATCCTGCTGGTCTTCGGCTTCGTCGCCGTCTTCGTCGGCGCCTTCCTGATCTTCAACACCTTTTCGATCACCGTCGCCCAGCGGGTGTCCGAGTTCGGGATGCTGCGCACGCTGGGTGCCGCTCGCCGGCAGATCCTCACTTCGGTGCTGTACGAGGCATTGGCAATTGGCCTGATCGGGGCGATCGTCGGCATCGGCGGCGGCTTCGTCATGGCGGTCCTCCTCAACGCGCTGCTCAAGGCCTTCAACGTCGACCTGCCGACCACCGGCCTGGTGATGGCGACGCGAACGGTCATCGTCGCGCTGCTGGTCGGCGTGGTCGTCACCGCCGTCTCCTCGCTGGTCCCGGCCCTGCGCTCCACCCGGGTGCCGCCGATCGCCGCCATGCAGGCCTATGCGCCGCCGGCCAGCCGACGCCGGCGGCTGCTCTTCGCCGCCTTCTCGATCCTGCTCGGCCTGGCCGGCCTGGCGATGCTGCTGATCGGACTCTTTGGCGGCGGCAGCGCCGGCACCAAGGCCGGCCTGATGGGCGCCGGTGCCGTCGCGATCGTCTTCGCCGTCTCGCTCTTCAGCCCGCGCTTGGTGCCGCCGCTGGCGACGGTCGCGGGCTGGCCACTGGAGCGCCTGCGCCGTCTCATCGGTCGGCTGGCGCGCGAGAACTCGCAGCGCAATCCCAGCCGCACCGCGGTCACCGCCGCGGCGCTGATGATCGGCCTCGCCCTGGTCACCTTCGTGACCGTCTTCGCCGCCGGCCTGAAGAGCTCGGTAGCCCAGGTGATAGACGAAAACTTCGCCGGCGGCCTGGTGATCCAGAACAGCGACGGCTTCTCGCCGATCCCGGCCGGCGCGGCCACCGCCGCACGCAAGGTCCCGGGAGTGGAGCTAGTGGCGACGATCCGCTCGGCCGAAGCGGAGCTGCTCGGCCAGGGGTCCAAGGCGAAAGTGACGGCGCCGACTCCCGACATCGGCCGGGCCGTCGAGGTCGAATGGAAGAAGGGCGGGCCGGCGGCGCTGCGCAACCTGGGCGACCGCGAAGCCGTCATATCCGATGGCTTCGCCTCCGACCATGACCTCGCAATCGGCGACCGCTTCCGCCTGCTGAGCCAGACCGGGGCCAAGCCGGCCTTCCGGGTCGCCGGCGAGCTCGACTCGAAGCTGGGCGTATTCGGCAGCGTGCTGATCACCCAGCGGGTGATGGCCACCGCCTTCCGCCAGACCCAGGACACGATCGACTTCGTGATCGTCGACCCGGGGGCGGATGCGGCGACGGTCCAGGCGGCGCTCACCGCCGGCGCCGAACACGCCTTCCCGACGGCTGAAGTGATGAACCAGCGGGAACTGAAGGAAAGCCGCGAAGACCAGATCAACCAGCTCGTCAACCTCTTCAGCGCACTCTTGATCCTGGCGATCGTCATCTCCCTGTTCGGAATCGCCAACACGCTGGCGCTCTCGATCCACGAGCGCACGCGCGAGCTGGGGATGCTGCGGGCGATCGGCATGTCGCGCCGCCAGGTGCGGACGATGATCCGCTACGAGGCGGTGATCACGGCGCTGATCGGGGCGATCCTCGGCATCGTCCTCGGCGTGATCTTCGCGGCACTGATCTCCCAGCCGCTGAAGGACGAAGGCTTCACCCTCTCCTACCCGGTCGGCTCGCTGGTCGTGCTGCTGGTCCTCGCCGGCCTGGCCGGCGTCCTGGCGGCGATCCCGCCGGCCCGTCGAGCGTCGCGCTTGAACGTCCTCGAATCGCTCCAGTACGAGTAGATCCAAGGCCGTAGGCCGGCGCATATCGGCGTCCTCGGTCGCTCGCGTGCAGAGCACGCCACGCTCCCTGCGTCCTTGATCTGCTTGGCCTACGGCCTTGGATCAGCCGTGGCGCAGGAGGCGGCGGACAGCTGCCATCAGCTCATCCGTCCGCTCTTCCTGCGCCTCTGCCGGACCGCCGACCACGCAGTGCGAGGCGTGGTCGCTCAGCAGCTCCAGGGCGACCTTGTCGAGCGCCGCCTGGGCAGCCGTCACCTGGGTGACGACGTCGATGCAGTAGCGGTCCTCCTCGACCATCCCGGCGACGCCGCGCACCTGCCCTTCGATCCGCCGCAAGCGCTTCAAGACCGCCTCCTTGTCGTGGGTGTAGCCCCGCTCGGTGGCTGCACCTCCGTCCTTCGTGTCGATCCGAGCCATCAGAGCGCCTCGGCGATCAGCACCGCCGTGCCGAACACCCCCATGGCTGCCGCCACGTAGGCGACGACCCGTACTGGGGGGCCGCCGTGGATGCCGGTCTCGTGGACGACCGCGTGCCCCTTGCCGCGGGCGATCAGCCAGCGGTTGACGGGAACCGCGAAGGCACCGGCGACGACCAGCGAGAAGGCGAGGCTGCCCCAGAAGAGCAGCGAGTCGAGGCCGGCCTCCATCGCGCCGGGAATCGCGACGACGATCGCGTTGTCGACCAGCTCCATCGTCGCGATGCTGAGCGTGTCCGAGGCGAGGGCGATCGGCACCACGGCAGCGAGCGCCAGGCCGGCGCGCAGCAGCGGCAGGCTGGTCAGCCCGTAGCCGAAGGCAAAGGCGAGCACGATCGCGAGGATCACCGTGCCGAGGTTGGAGAGGCCGAAGGCGGTGCCGATCGCCATGCCGGCGATCTCGCCGAGGGCGCAGCCGGTCAGGCAGTGCAGCGTGGCGCTGATCGCGACGCCGGTGAGGGCGGCGCCTCCGGTCGGCATCTCGTGATGGTGGTGAGCGTGGGCGGACGCGTCCATGTGACCTCCTCTCGCCGGCGCTTGTCCGCTCAGTATTGCATACCCCCAGGGGGTATTAGTCGTAGATACGCGAAACGCTCAGCCGAGGCCCATCCGCACCGCCCCAGCCAGCTCGTGCATGGCTGCGCGGGCGGTCCGGCTGATCGCCGTCAGGTTGGCAAAGCCGTGGATCAGCCCCGGGTGGCGACGCAGCGCGACCTTCACTCCAGCCGCGCGCATTCGCCCGGCGTACTCCTCGCCCTCGTCGCGCAGCGGGTCGAAGCCGGCGATCGTCACGTAGGCGGGTGGCAATCCGGCGAGGTCCTCGGCGCGCAGCATCGAGACGCGCGGGTCCGTTGCCGCGGCGGTGTCCGGTAGATAGTGGCTCTCGAACCAGTCCATGTCGGCCTTGGTCAGCAGGAATCCGCGGGCGAAGGCGTCGCGCGACCGCTGGCCGCCGACGGCGTCGGTCACGGGGTAGATCAGCACCTGCATCGCCGGCCCCGGCCCGCCCCCATCGCGCGTCAGCAGGCTGACGGCGGCCGCCAGGTTGCCGCCGGCGCTGTCGCCGATCACCGCGATTCGCGCCGGGTCGATGCCCAGCTCGCCGGCCGAGTCGGCCGCCCAGCGGAAGGCGGCGAGCGCGTCGTCGACGGCGGCGGGGAAGGGGTGCTCGGGGGCGAGCCGGTAGTCGACCGAGAGGACGGCGGCGCCGCCGTGGGTGGCGAGAAAGCGGCAGGGGGCGTCGTGGGTCTCGAGGCCGCCGATACACCAGCCGCCGCCATGGAAGTAGACGAGCAGGGGACGGGGGGCAGGCGGCGCGCCCGGTGCGGCGTAGAGCCGCGCCGGGATCGGCCCGGCCGGCCCGGGGATCCTCAGCGGCTCGACCCGCGCCATCGGCAGGGGCGGCCGTCGCGCGACCGAGGCGGCGCTGTGGCGGTTCTCGGCCCGCGCCTGCTCCGGCGTGCGCTCGGCGGCGACCGATTCGCCGCCGGCCAGCGTCGCCAGTCGCAGCAGCATCTGGATCTCCGGCGCAAGCTCCTGCCCCTCGATCCGCATCGGCGCGCCCATCGCCATCCGCTGCAGCCATTCCGGCGCCCCGCAGGCGGCGCGCAGAATCCGGTGCTCGACGGGCAGCGGAAGCCGGGGCGGCGCCATGGCACCGCAGGCTATGCCACGTCCCGGTGTCCGCACTTCCTCCCCCAGCGGCGGGAATGTGCGAACGCAATTAGAGAACTCGATACGTACCTAATTAGATATAAGTCGAGGCGGCTCGATCACTCGACTGGAGGTGCACTTTGAGTCGCTCCCTGCGACGTCGCCTGACCGTTCCCCTGCTTGCGCTCGGATTGCTGGCGCCGCTGGCGGCGGCGCAGCCGGCCGCTGCCTTCGTCGACCGCGACTGCTCCGACTTCAGCACCCATCGGCAGGCCCAGCGCTTCTTCGAAAAGCACCACCCGCGCCGGGATCCGCACCGGCTCGACGCCGACCACGACGGCGTCGCCTGCGAGGACCTCCCGTAGCCTCGTCGTAAGTCCGCCGAGTTCGCCTTTCCTCGCGGTATGCGCGAAGAAAGGCGAACTCACTTTGGTGCGGGGTCGCCGATGGGGAGGCAACCTCCGGAGGAAGGTCACACCAGGATCGTCAGGTGGGGCGCTACGGTGGGAATCGAAGGGCTATGGAGGCAGCCACGACATCCGCCCCGCAGGCGGCCGCCCGGCCGGCGGAGCGCGCACTTCCTCCTGGACCGCCGCTGCCGCGGATCGTGCAGACGGCGATCTGGTCGCGGCAGGCGAGACGCATGCTCTATGCCTGCCAGGATCGCTACGGGGACATGTTCTCGCTGAAAATCGTCGGCGAGGGCACCTGGGTCATGCTGGCCGACCCCGAGGCGGTCAAGCAGGTCTTCACCGGCGATCCCCGCGTATTCCATGCCGGCGAGGGCAACCAGCTGCTGGAGCCGCTGCTCGGCCCGCACTCGCTGCTGGTGCTCGACGAGAAGGCCCACCTGAGCCAGCGCAAGCTGTTGCTGCCGGCCTTCCACGGCAAGCGGATGCAGGCCTACGAGGGGATCATGACCGAGATCGCCGAGCGCGAGATCGCGAGCTGGCCGACTGGCACCCCGTACAAGCTGCGGCCCCGCATGCAGGCGCTGACCCTGGAGATCATCCTGCGCACCGTCTTCGGCGCGCGCGAGGGGGAGGGGCTGGCCGACCTGCGCGACGCGCTGCGCCACTACCTCGCTCTGCTCACCGATCCGCGCCAGCTGCTGCCCGTTATCGCGCTGGGCGGGCCCAAGCGCATTCGCCGCCTGCCCTGGTTCCGCCGCGCGATGGATCGGGTCGATGAGCTGATCTACCGCGAGATCGCCGCCCGGCGGCAGGCCGAGGACCTCGAAGAGCGCGACGACGTCCTCTCGCTGCTGACTGCCGCCCGTCACGAGGACGGCAGTCCGATGAGCGACGAGGAGATGCGCGACGAGCTGCTGACCCTGCTGACCGCCGGCCACGAGACGACGGCGACCTCGCTCTCCTGGGCGGTCGAGCGGCTCGCCCGCCATCCCGGCAAGCTCGAACGGCTGCGGGCCGAGGTCGAGGCGGGCGGCGAGGAGTACCTCGCGGCGACGATCCTCGAGACGCTGCGCCTGCGACCGACGATCGCGATCGTCCTGCGCCGCCTCGCCCAGCCGGTCGAGATCGGCGGCTACGAGCTGCCCGCCGGCGTCGCCGTCGTCCCCTCGGTCTACCTCGTCCACCGCAACCCGCAGGTCTACCCCGAGCCCGATCGCTTCCTGCCCGAGCGCTTCCTCGAAAACCCGCCCGGCACCTACACCTGGATCCCCTTTGGCGGCGGCGTCCGCCGTTGCCTCGGCGGCGCCTTTGCCCACTTCGAGATGACCGTCGTCCTGCGCGAGCTGGTCAAGCGCCACGGAATTCGCCCGGCCGACCCCGAGCCGGAGGCGATCTACCGCCGCGCGATCACCGAGACGCCGCGCCACGACGCCGAGGTCATCCTCGGCTAGGGCCTGCCTACGATCGAGTCGAGCTGGCGCATGCGGACGGCCTCCGGGGTCAGCGCCAGGCCCCGGTCGCGCAGCGCGCGCAGCGGCGCCGCGCGCAGGTGGGCGAGCTGGCCCATCAGCCGCGAGCCGACGACGATGCGCGCCACCCGGCGCCGTCGCCGCGCCTCGTAGTCGCGCAGCGCCGCGGCGACGTCGGCTGCGCCGCGCAGGGACTGGCCCAGGGCCTGCGCGTCCTCAAGCGCCTGGCAGGCGCCCTGGCCGAGGAAGGGAAGCATCGGATGCGCGGCATCGCCGAGCAGCGCGGTCCGCGTCCCCACCCATCTCAGGGACGGTCGCCGGTCGAGCAGATCGTGCCGCATCACCTCGACCGGCGGAGTCGCTTCGACCACGGCGCCGATCTCCGGCGCCCAGCCACGGTGGCGCTCGAGCAGGCCGGGAATCGGATCGGGCTCCGGTGGCTCGCCGGGAGAGGCCCGTCTGGTGGCGAACCAGTAGAGGCGGCCGCCATCCACAGGCACCAGGCCGAACACCCGGCCCGCGCCCCAGTACTCGCCCAGGCCGATCTCCAGCGGCGGCGAGTCGACGATCGCGCGGTAGGCGAGCAGGCCGCTGGGCCGCGGTGGGCCGTCGTTCAGCAGCCCCGCGCGCACCTTGGAATGGACCCCGTCCGCGCCGATCAGGAGGTCGGCCTCGAAGGCCTCTCCACCCCGCAGCTCTACCTTCGCCTGGGCGTCCGACTCGCTCACCCGAACAGCCTCGGCGCCGGTCTTGATCAGCCCCCCAACGCCGTCCGCGAGCAGGGCCTCGTGCAGCGTTGTCCGCTGCAGGAGGAGCATCGGGGCGCCGTAGCGCCGCTCAACCTCCGCCGGGTCGGTCGGCGCCAGCAGGCGGCCGTCCCAGCGGCGCAGGCCGGAGTCGGCGCTGAAGACACCCGCGCTCGGCAGCTTCTCGGCGAGATCGAGCCCGCGCAGCACGCGCACGGCATTCGGCCAGAGGCTCACCCCCGCGCCCTCGGGCCGCAAATCGGCCGCGCGCTCGAAGACCCTGACCTCGAACTCCGCATCGCGCAGCACGCGTGCCGCGGCCAGCCCACCTATCCCAGCACCGACCACGATTGCCCGCCGCGCCATCGGCGGCGCAGGCTAGCGAACCGGTGTGTTTCTCCGACGGCGCCGAAGTCCTGCTCAGTTAGGGCGCCGGCATATAGGCTCGCGCCGTCGATCCACTAGAGGAGGTCGGTGAGGATGAAGAGGCTGTTGCTGGTCCTGGCATTGGTCGCAGTGGGTTCCGGAGTGCTGTCGCTTGGCTCTGCAACTGCCGCGGTGAGGACCGTGAAATCGACCGTGACCATCGCCTCCGGCGAAGGCAGCGAATTCAGGGGCAAGGTCAGCTCGCCCAGGAAAGAGTGCCGGGACGACCGCAAGGTGACGCTCTTCATGAAGCCCTACGACGGCGGCGCCGACGTCGCGGTCGGCCGCGACGAGACGAACGCCTCGGGTACTTGGACGATCGAGGGCAGCTTCGTCGCCGGCATCTACTACGCCAAAGTGGCGGCCGCGCTCGAGCATGAGGACGACTCGACGTTCCGCTGCGCCTTCGACCTGACTATGGCAGCGCGCTTCTGAACCCGGCGGCGCAGCTCCCTGCGCCCTCCGATCAGCCGCAGCCGGTGTTGTTGCCGCAGCTGCTGCACGTGTAGCAGCTGCCGGTGCGCTGCATCATGCCGCCGCACTGCTCGCAAGCCGGTCCCAGCTCCAGGCCGGACATCTTCGCCGGCACGACCGGCGGCGTTTCGGTGAAGGCCGACGCCGCGGGAACCGCCTCGCCGCCCGAGGCCTTCGCCTTCTCGGCGCCGTTGCCGCCCTTGGCGTGGCCGTTCCCCCCGTTGCCGCCGTTCGCCGGGCCGGCGGTGTCGCCGGTCGCGATGCCGAGGCCCAGCTGGCTCGTCTCCGCGTCCTTCTTGGCCCGCACCTCCTGGGTGAGGATGCCGAGGTCCTCCAGCTCGTCGAGGTCGTCGATGAAGCGGCTCGCAAGCCAGCGCATGATGTAGTCGGGCATCGATTTGGCGAAGGGGATCTCCGGGTTCTGCGTCATCCCCTCCGGCTCGAAGCGCATGTAGCTGAACTTGCGCACGAAGACGTCGAGCGGCACCCCGTACTGCAGGCCGATCGAGATCGCCGTCGCGAAGGCGTTGAGCAGCCCGCGCATCGTCGAGCCCTCCTTGCCGATGTCGGTTAGGAAGATCTCGCCGACCGTCCCGTCCTCGTACTTGCCGGCCGTGATGTAGCCCTCGTGGCCGGCGATCCAGAACTTGTGGGTGATCGACTCGCGCTCGCGCGGCATCCGCTTGCGCTCCGGCGCCGGCGCCGGCTGCTCCGCCTCGGCCTCCTTCTCCTCCTGGGCGTCGGTGCGCAGCGCCTGCGCGGTCTTCGAGCCGTCGCGGTAGATCGCCAACGCCTTGAGGCCGCCCTTCCAGCCGCGCGTGTAGGCGTCGGCGATGTCCTCGACGGTGGCGCTCTGCGGCAGGTTGACCGTCTTCGAGATCGCCCCCGAGATGAACGGCTGCGTCGCCGCCATCATGTCGATGTGGCCGGTGTGCGAGATCGCCCGCTCGCCGACCGCGACGTCGAAGACCGGCAGGTGCTCGTCCTTGAGGCCGGGGGCGCCGATGATCGTCGCGTTCTCGGCGATGTGGGCGTCGATCTGGTCGACCTCGGCGTCGCTGTAGCCGAGCGTGCGCAGTGCCAGCGGCACCGAGCGGTTGACGATCGTCATCTGACCGCCGCCGACCAGCTCCTTGAACTTGACCAGCGAGAAGTCGGGCTCGATCCCAGTCGTGTCGCAGTCCATCAGGAAGCTGATCGTCCCGGTCGGCGCCAGCACCGTCGCCTGGGCGTTGCGGTAGCCGTGCTCCTCGCCCAGCTCGACCGCCTCGTCCCAGGCCCGCTGCGCGGCCTCCAGCAGCTCGCCCTTGATCCCGGTCGGGTCGACGTCGTAGGCGGCGTCGCGGTGCATCCGCATGACGCCGTTGTGCGCCTCGCGGTTGCGCTCGTACTCGTCGTAGGGCCCCGTCGCCCCAGCGGCGATCTCGGCCGACTGGCGGTAGGCGCGGCCGGTCATCAGCGCGGTGATCGCGGCGGCGACGTTGCGGCCCGCGTCGGAGTCGTAGGGCAGCCCGTCGGACATCAGCAGCGCGCCGAGGTTGGCGTAGCCGAGGCCGAGCTGGCGGAAGGCGTTGGCGTTGGCGGCGATCTCCTCGGTCGGGTAGCTGGAGTTGCCGACGACGATCTCCTGGGCGAGGAAGACGACGTCGACCGCGTGCTCGAAGTCCTCGACGTCGAAGCTGCCGTCCTCGCGGCGGAACCTCATCAGGTTGAGCGAGGCCAGGTTGCAGGCCGAGTCGTCGACGTGCATGTACTCGCTGCACGGGTTGGAGGCGTTGATCCGGCCCGACTCCGGGCAGGTGTGCCAGCGGTTGATGATCGTGTCGTACTGGACGCCGGGGTCGGCGCAGCGCCAGGCGGCGTCGGCGATCTGGTTCATCAGGTCGCGCGCCGGCAGCGTCTTCACCGCGTCGCCGCTGGTGCGCGCCAAGAGGTCCCAGTCCTCGCCCGCTTCGACCGCCTCCATGAACTCGTCGGTGACCCGCACCGAGTTGTTGGCGTTCTGGTACTGGATCGAGGTGAAGCCCTCGCCGTCGATCGACATGTCGAAGCCGGCGTCGCGCAGCGCCGCGGCCTTCTTCTCCTCGTCGGCCTTGCACCAGATGAAGTGCTCGATGTCGGGGTGATCGACGTCGAGCACGACCATCTTCGCCGCGCGCCGCGTCTTGCCCCCCGACTTGATCGTCCCCGCCCAGGCGTCGGCGCCGCGCATGAAGCTGACCGGGCCGCTCGCCGTGCCGCCCCTCTGCAGCTGCTCCATCGAGCCGCGGATGTTGGAGAGGTTGATCCCCGAGCCCGAGCCGCCGCGGAAGATCTTGCCCTCCTTGGTGTTCCACTCGAGGATCGACTCCATGTTGTCCTCGACGCTGAGGATGAAGCAGGCCGAGCACTGCGGCCGCTCCTCGAAGCCGACGTTGAACCAGACCGGCGAGTTGAAGGCCGCCTTCTGGTTGAGCAGGATCGAGGTCAGCTCTGCCTCGAAGGCGTCGCCGTCCTTATCGGAGGCGAAGTAGCCGCCCTCGCGCCCCCAGTCGGAGATCGTCCCCGCGACCCGCCCAACCATCTCTTTCACCGAGCGCTCGCGCTGCTCGGAGCCGAGCTGGCCGCGGAAGTACTTCTGGGCGACGATGTTGGTCGCGTTCTGCGACCAGCTCTTGGGGAACTCGACCCCGCGTTGCTCGAAGGCCGGGTCGGCCGGGTCGCCGATCACCGCGTCGCGCACCTCCCACTCGACCTCGTCGAAGGGGTGGGTCCCCGGCGAGGAGAAACGCCGCTCGATGACCAGGCCCTTGAGACCGTTTTTCGGAGCGCTGGTGGCGGTCTGGGACATCGAACTTCTCCTCTCGGGCGGCTTTCGGGGTGAGCTGCCCAGGATCGTCAACGCTTCGGACGTACTTTGTTGTGCCGGAATACGCAAACGCCGCAGATTTCGCGCCTTTCTCCCTCTATGGTGGCAAGACGATGATGCGGGCGCGGGCCGCCGAGAAGGCGGAAACTGCGAAGGAAGTTGCAGGCGAGGCGATCGCCGCGGTCAAGCCGCGGCTGCGCGGCGTCTCGCACGAGTGGGCTTTCTTCGTCTCGCTCTTCCTCGGTGCCGGCCTGATCGTCGCCGCGAAGACGCCGAAGGCGACGCTTGCGGTGGCGATCTACGCGGTCAGCCTCTCCGCCCTGCTCGGCACCTCCGCCCTCTACCACCGAGTGGACTGGAAGCGGCCCGAAGTGCGCCGCTGGATGCGCCGTCTCGATCACTCGATGATCTTTTTCCTCATCGCCGGCACCTACACGCCCTTCGCACTGCTGGTGCTCAGCGAGCCGCTCGCCGACGCGATCCTCGTCGTCGTCTGGATCGGCGCGATCGCCGGCGCCGTGGTCGAGACGATCTGGATCGAACACCCGAAATGGGTCGCCGCGCTGATCTACGTCTCGCTGGGCTCCGTCGCCACCGTCGCCTTCCCAGAGCTATGGAGCGGCATGGGCGCAGCCGGCACCCTGCTGGTCGCCGCCGGCGGCCTCCTCTACACGGCAGGCGCCGTCGTCTACGCGACCCAGCGCCCCAACCCCAGTCCCCGAGTCTTCGGCTACCACGAGATCTTCCACGCCCTCGTCATCGCAGCAGCTGCCGCCCACTTCGCCGCAATCGCCTTCTTCGCCCTGCCTGCGGCTTGACAGTTGCGGGGGAGGGTCGGGGGTCCCCTCCGGGAACCCGCATAGGGGCGGCCTCTCGGGCTCGGATCGGGGGTGGGCTCCAAAGTTCCCGGAGAAGGACCCCCGACCCTCCTAGGCCAACGCCATGGTCGCCGGCTCAGCGGCTGCTACTAGCTCGGCAAGGAGCTCCTCGAGGCGCTCGGACTGCTCGGGCTCCAGCTCCAGCTTGTCGTCGTGGAGTAGCTCGTGAGCGTGGGCGACGGGCAGCTCCGCCTCGATGACGCGGCCGCCGAGAGCGCCGAGCACCTTTCGCGTCTCCGCTTGCGCCCAGACCGCTCCGAACATCCCGGTCGAAGCGCCGACGACGGCCGCCGGCTTGCCGTTGAGGGCGCTCTTGCCCGCGGGTCGCGAGACCCAGTCGAGCGCGTTCTTCAGCTGCCCGGGAATCGAGTGGTTGTACTCGGGGGTGGCGACCAGCAGGGCGTCGGCCTCGCGGATCGCCGCGCGCAGCTCGCGCACCGCCTCGGGCTCGACCCCGGCCGCTTCGACGTCCTCGTCGTAGGGCGGGACTTCGCCCAGCCGCTCGAACTCGCTCAGCTCCGCGCCGGCGGGCAGTCGCTCGGCAGCCGCTCGCAGCAGGGCGCTGTTGAGCGAGCCGCGGCGCAGGCTGCCGGAGAGGCCGAGCACTCGCATAGCTACTCGGCCTCCCGGACCAGCTCCAGCTCGACTGCGAGCGTCACCTCGTAGTCGAGCACCTCGCCGCCGCTCGGCAGCTCCGCCTGCCAGTCGAGGCCGAAGCTGCGCCGGTCGACGCTCGCCTCCAGGGAGAGCCCGACGCGGGCCTTGCCGGCGAGGTCGGCGCCGAGATCGGCGAAGCGCCCGGCGGCCTCGACCTCGCGCTTCTCGCCACGAATCTCCAGCTCGCCCCGCAGGGTCGCGGTGCCGTCCTCGGCAACGCTCAGCTCGTTGGAGCGGAAGCGCAGCTGCGGGTGGCGTTCGGCATCGAAGAACTCGGGCGAGAGGAGGTGGCCCTTGAGCTGCTCCTCGTCGATCTGGATGCTCGCCACGTCGACCGTGCCCTCGAGGTCCGGATCCTCGCCACCTCGCAACGTTGCCTCGTAGGAGTCGAAGCCGCTGCGGAAGGTGGAGACCCCGTTATGGACGACCGCGAAGCCGATCGAGGAATGGACCGGATCGATGGCGTAGGCACCGGCGGGGATCTGCTGAATCGTCTGCGTGTTCATGTCCCTGTCCTCTCACTGAGGGGCGTGTCCGACTTTTTGGACCCATATGCGCCCGGAAACTCGGACACGCCCAGTGGTTGTTTTGTAAACCTTTGAGTCGGAAAGGATTTTAGCGGATGGTATTTAGCCTGTCAACTATTGACCTAGCAACTGTTGACTGCGAATATGCCGTTATGCCTGAGACTGCAATCACGGAGTCCGGCGCGCCGCGCAAGACGGGCAGCCCGCACGACGACGCGTGGGGGGCGCTGACCCGCACCCACTCGGCGATAGTCCAGCGGCTGCAAGAGGCGCTTGCCGCAGCAGATCTGCCGCCCCTGCCTTGGTACGAGGTGCTGGCCACCGTCGCCGACGCGCCCGAGCAGCGGATGAAGATGGGGGAGCTGGCCGAATCGCTGGTCATCACCCGGGGCGGACTGACCAAGATGGTCGACCGGCTGGTCCGGGCCGGTCTGATGGAGCGCACCTTCTGCGAGACGGACCGTCGCGTCAGCTACGCGACCCTGCTGCCGACCGGCGCCGAGACGCTGGCGGAGATGCGCCCGGTGGTGATCGCCGAGCTGCGCAGCGCCTTCTCGGCAAAGCTCAGCGTCGCCGAGGCCGAAGAGCTGCGGGACACGCTCGAGCGTGTCCGCGCATCCGCTTGCGGCATCGACTGACCAGGCGCCTTGTTCACCCCCTGGGCGAAGAAAGCGCCAGTCAGGCCAGGGCTGAGGCGGCGCGCTCCTTGGCCGCCTCGATGAGGGCCAGGACCTGGGTCTCCTCGCCCTCGCGCAGCAGCGCCACCGGGTCGGGATCGCCGTTGACGATCCCCTCGAAGAACTCCTTGCGGTCCTGGTAGGTCGGCAACGTCCCCTTGGCCCAGCCGCGGGCGTCGTTGAGGATCACCGCCAACCGCGCGTACTCCTCGCCGAACAGCTCGGCGACCTCGCGCTTCATCCGCTTCGCCAGGGCGGGGGAGGCGCCGGCGGTGGAGATCGCGATCGCCAGCGGGCCGCTGCGCACGATCGCCGGCAGGATGAAGTTGCAGAGCGGTGGCACGTCGACGACGTTGACCAGCATCGCCCGCCGCTCGGCGTCGTCGTAGACGCCGATGTTGACCTCGCTGTCGTCGGTCGCGGCGATCGCCATGAAGGCGCCCTCGAGGTCGGCCGCGCCGGCGTAGGCCCGCCGCTCCCAGGCGATCGAGCCCTCCGCCGCCAGCGACTCCAGCTCGGGGTGGGCGACCGGTGCGATCAGCGTCACGTCGGCGTCGCAGGCGAGCAATCCCTCGACCTTCTCCAGGCCGATGTCGCCGCCGCCGATCACCAGGCAGCGCCGCCCCTTGAGCTTCAGGCAGGCGATGTAGAAGGGGGTCTCGAGCATGTCGCGCACGCACGACTGGTCGCAGATCCCCTTGCGGAGCTGGCAGACGCACTCCTTGCCGGCGTAGGCCTGGGCGGGCATGGCCAAAGACTAGACGGCGTCCAGAGTCAGCCGCAGGCCCTCTTCCAGCCCGGTCTGCGGCCGCCAGCGCAGCTCGCGCTCGGCGCGGGAGGGATCGATCGAGACGCGCTGCACCTCGCCGGCGCGCGGCGGCGCGAACTCGGGCTTGAAGCCCGTGGCGCCGTCCAGCTCGCCGAGTCGTGCGGCCAGCTCCAGCACGTCGGTCTCGATCCCCGTGCCGATGTTGATCGGGCCGCTCGCCCGCGAGCCCGCCGCCGCCAGGGCCGCCGCCACCACGTCGCCCACATATATGTAGTCGCGGGTCTGTTTGCCGTCCCCGTACACGGTCGGCCGTTCGCCACCGCGCAGCTTGCCGCAGAAGATCGCGATCACGCCCGCCTCGCCGAGCGGGTCCTGGCGCGGCCCGTAGACGTTGCCCAGCCGCAGGCTGACGCCGGAGAGCCCGTAGAGGCGCTCGTACAGCGCCAGGTAGCCCTCGGCCGCGAACTTGCTCTGGCCGTAGGCGGAGAACGGTTCGATAGGAGCGTCCTCGGCCAGCGGCAGCTCCTTGCCCTTGCCCTCGCCGTAGATCGCACCGCCGGTCGATATGAAGACGACCCTCGGCGTGCCCGCCGCGCGCGCGGCCTCGAGCACGTTGGCGGTGCCGCCGACGTTGACCGCCGCGTCGAAGGCTGGGTCGGCGAGCGACTTGCGAACGTCGATCTGCGCCGCCAGGTGGAAGACGACATCGGGCCGCGTCTCGGCGACCAGCTCGGCCAGCGGCGCGGCCTCGCGGATGTCCAGCTCGACCAGCGTCGCCCCGTCGGCCAGCGCCCCGTCGAGGTTCTGCCGCTGCCCGGTCGAGAGGTCGTCGACGACCGTCGCCTCGTCGCCCCGCGCCAGCAGCGCGTCGACCAAATTCGAGCCGATGAACCCGGCGCCGCCGGTGACGAGAGCCTTCATTAGCGCGCCGATCCTAGAAGGATCGGCGGGGAGGGGCCGATTGGAGCGGCCGAACGCCCCTGCTACCCTCGCCGCCCGATGCGCCTCATAGTCACCGAGAAGAACAACAGCGCCAAGAAGATCGCCGACATCCTCGGCCGCGGGGAGGCGAAGGCGGACAAAGCCTACAAAGTTCCCTTCTACACCTGGACCGACGCCGACAGCGGCGAGCAGATGACGATCGGGCTCAAGGGCCACGTGCTCGGCCCGGCCTTCCCCGAGGGCTACTCGAACTGGCAGAAGACCGACCTGCACGACCTGATCGACGCCGAGCTGATCAAGGAACCGACCGACAAAAACGTCGTCAAAGCGATCCGCAAAATGGCAAAAGGGGCCGACGAGCTGGTGATCGCCACCGACTTCGACCGCGAGGGCGAGTTGATCGGCCTCGAGGCGCTCGAGGAGATGCTCGACGCCAACCCCGACCTCGGCTCGCGCGAGGCCACCCGCGACGGCACGCTGCGGATCAAGCGCGCCCGCTACTCGGCGCTGACCAAGGAAGAGATCGAGCGCGCCTTCGGCGAGCTCGATGAGCTCTCCTACCCGCTGGCCAACGCTGGCGCCGCGCGCCAGGACATCGACCTGCTCTGGGGCGCGACCCTGACCCGCGCCGTCTCGCTCGCCACTCGCCGCTTCGGCTCCAACTTCCTCTCGGTTGGCCGCGTCCAGAGCCCGACCCTGGGGCTGGTCGTCGAGCGCGAGATGGAGCGCCGCGCCCACGTCGCCAAGCCGTTCTGGGAACTGTTCGCCAAGTTCCAGCACCCCGACGGCAGTTTCGAGGCCCACCACGCGACCGACAAATTCTGGGAGAAAGCCGAGGCCGATGCGGCGCTCGCCGGCACCTCCAGTCCCGGCACGGTCAAGGCGGTCACCGCGCGGAAGAACACGCGCAAACCGCCGACCCCCCTCAACACCACCGCCTTCACCACCGACGCTTCCAGTCGCCTCGGTATCACCCCCGCCAGCGCGATGCGGATCGCCGAGGACCTCTACATGGACGGCTTCATCTCCTACCCGCGCACCGACAACACGGTCTACCCTGCCTCGTTGCCGATCCGCGAGCTGGTTTCCTCGCTGGTTCGCGTCAAGGAGTTCTCCGCCGCCGCAGGTCTGCTCGACCAGCCGCAACTGACTCCCACCCGCGGCAAAAAAGAGACGACCGACCACCCGCCGATCTACCCGACCCAGGCGATCCACCCCGGCGCTCTCGAGGGCCCCAAGAAGCGCGTCTACGAGCTCGTCGTGCGGCGCTTCCTCGCCACCTTCAGCCCGCCGATGATCACCGAGTCGACCCGCGCCGACATCGAGGCCGGCAGCGAGTCCTACTTCGTCCGCGGCTCGGTCGTCGTCGACCCGGGGTACGCCGCGATCTACACCTACGCCCGCTCCGCCGACGAGGAGATCCCCAGGCTGGAGGAGGGGCAGAAGCTGGAGCTCGACGGCGAGCCGTGGCTCCTCGACAAGGAGACGCAGCCGCCCTCGCGGATCTCGCAGGGCAAGCTGATCGAGATGATGGAGGAGCGCGGGCTCGGCACCAAAGCGACCCGCGCCGACATCATCCAGAAGCTGTATGACCGCGGCTACGTCTACAGCAACCCGCCGATCCCATCGGAGACCGGCGTGGCGATGTACGAGGCGTTCAAGACGTACGTGCCGCGGATGGCGACGCACGAGATGACTGCCCAGCTCGAGGAGGAGATGGACCGCATCGCCGGCGGCGAGATGACCAAGGGCGAGGTCGTCGGCGATAGCCGCGACCTGCTGCACAAGACCTGGTCGGAGATCGACGAGCGCCGCGAAGACCTGGCGAAAGTCGTCTGGAAAGGGATGGACGAGGACCGCATCCTCGGCCCTTGCAAGGTCTGCGAAGAGGCGGGGCGGACCAAGGAGGACGGCTCGCCCCACATGCTGCGCATCATCCGCGCGAAAAAATCGGGCAAACGCTTCGTCGGCTGCACGGGCTGGACGCTCGACGATCCCGAGTCCTGCGATCAGACCTTCCCGCTGCCGCAGCGCGGCGACGTCTTCCGGCTCGAGGAGCGCTGCTCGATCTGCGAGCAGACGCCGCGGCTGAAAGTCGTCCCCTTCCGCGGTCGCCCCTGGAACCTCTGCCTCAACGACGACTGCGAGTCAATGCAGGAGATGAAGAAACGCCGGGCCGAGCGCGAAGCGGCCAAAGCGGCGAAAAAGGCGATGAAAGACAAGCCGCCGCCGGACGGCTCCGGGGACGGCGCGGTCAGCAAAGCCGACACCGGCACCCGCCGCCGCAAACGGGCCAAAGCGGCCAGCAAAGGCTAGGCCCAGAGCGTTGTTCGTCTCCTTGGAGGGAGTCGACGGGTCGGGGAAGAGCACGCAGGCGAAGCTGCTCGCCGAGGCGCTTGGTCCCGAGGCCGTGCTGATTCGCGAGCCAGGGGGGACCGACGTCGCCGAGCGGATCCGCGATCTCCTCGCCGACCCGGCGCTAGAAATCGATCCCTTCGCCGAGCTGCTGCTCTTCTCGGCCGCCCGCGCCGACCTGCTGGCCCGGATCGTGCGGCCAGCTCTGGAGAGAGGGGAGACGGTCGTCGCCGACCGCTTCGCCGACTCCAGCGTCGCCTACCAGGGCGGCGCCCGCGGGCTCGGCACCAGCCACGTCCTCGCGCTGGTCGACAACGCGATCGACGGCCTCTGGCCCGACGTGACCGTATACCTGCGAATCGATCCCGAGGCCGGTCTGGCTCGCGCTGCCGGCGCCGACCGCTTCGAGGCCGAGGGCCTCGACCTGCAGCGCGCCGTCGCCGAGGCCTACGAGGAGATCGCCCAGATCGCCAGCGACCGGGTCGTCACCATCGACGCCGAGGGGACCGTCGAGGAGGTGCACGAGCGGGTGATGGACGCCGTTAGAGACCATGCGGGGTAACAGCACCGAGCATCAGCCGCGCGCCGAGGTGGCGCTGCAGGCGGCGCTGGAGAGTGGGCCGTCTCACGCCTACCTCTTCCGGGGGCCGCGGGGGGCCGGCAAGCGGGTGGCCGCGCGGGCTTTTGCGGCGGAGATCCTCGCGGAGGAGGCCGAGGACCCGGAGGACGCGCGGCGCCGGGCCCTGCTGGATCCATCGCCGCACCCTGACCTCGTCTGGTTGACGCCGAGCGGCGCCCAGCATCTAGTCGAGGACGTCCGCGAACGGGTGATCCGCGCCGCCGCCTACCGGCCGTATGAGGGTGGCAAGCGGGTCTTCGTCGTCGAGGCGGCGGAGGCGATGCGCGACGAGAGCCAGAACGCGCTGCTGAAGACGCTCGAGGAGCCGCCGGAGTTCGTCCACCTAATCCTGCTCACCGCCGAGCCCGCCGGTCTGCTGGAGACGATCGCCTCCCGCTGCCAGGCCATTGACTTCGCTCCGTTGCCGCTGGACGCCGTCGAAGCGGGTCTCGATGGCGATGCCAACGAGGTCGCCGCGGCTGCGCGCCTGGCGGCCGGCGACGTCGAGCTGGCCCGCCTCCTGCTCGCAGAGCGGGGCCACAAGCTGCGCGCTGACGTCGAGCAGCTGGCGGGCGAAGCGCTGGCACCGGCCGAGGCCGGGGGTCGGCCGGCATGGAGGTCGCTGCTCGCCGACGCGGAGGAAGCCGGCGAAGAGGTCGAGGCCGCGGTCCGCGAGGCACTCGAAGCGGAGAAAGAGGCTGGCGTCAAACGCTCGGCCCGCGAGATCGCCGACGAGGCCAAACGCGCCGGCCGCCGCCGCCGCACCGAGCTGCTCGACCTCGGTCTCGCCCTCACCGCTGCCTGGTTCCGCGATCTCGCCGCCATCGCCGCCGGCGCTCCGGACGTTGCCTTCAACCGCGACCGCCTCGCCCAACTGCAACCTCAGGCCACGAGCCTCGACCCGAATCGCGCCCGCCGGGCGGCCGAGCAGGTGCAGGACACCCGCCGCCGTCTCGACCTCAACGTCTCCGAGGAGCTGGCCCTGGAAGCTCTCTCCGTCCACCTCCAGCGTCTACTCCAAAGGGCGGCGCACAAGGGGGGCGCCGGTAGTTAGCCCCCCGTATGGGTGGTTAACTACCGGCACGCCCCCCATCGCGCCCGGCCGAAGCAGCCTCCTCGCGCGCTTTCTCCAGCGCGCGCTCCTGGGCCAGGCGAGTGATCTGGGCGGCCTGGCGGGACATGATCACGCTGAAATTCAGCGCCAGGCCGAGCAGCAGCAGGAGGATGATCGAGAAGAGGGCGACGTTGGTGTTGCGGACGCCCATCAGGTCGGCGACGGTGCCGAGCAGGCCCGGGAAGGCGGCGCCGGCCAGCATGCCAATGCCGGCGACGAACCAAACGACGCTGTAGCGCTCCTGCAGGCGGTCGCGGCGGATCAGCTCGAGGATTAAGACCATGAAGGCGATCGCGATCACCGCCGCGATCACCCGCGTCTGCGACGTCAGGTGGACCTTCGGTTCGCCGCCCGCCGCGGCCAAGAGCAGCGCGCTCACCGCTCGGCCCCCGCGTCACGCGGCCGGAACTGGCCGACCAGCAGCACGATCATCCCCTTGAAGATGAAGAAGGCAGAGCGCAGCGGCGTCAAGAACGAGCTGCCGCCGGTTCGCTCCAGCATCCGCACCGGCACCTCCTCGACCCGCAGCCCCTGGCGCACCGCCAGCTGCAGCGACTCGATCTCTGCGAAGTCCGGCGAGTAGCTCTTGCTGAAGAGCTCCATCACCCGGCGGTTCGCCGCCCGCATGCCGCTGGTCGTGTCGGTGAAGCGCTGCCGCGTCGCCAACGTCAGGAAGAAGCGGAAGACGCTGGTGCCGATCCGCCGCGAGAGCGTCGGCCTGTAGTCGTCGCTCTCCGCGGTCTCTGGATCGCGGTAGCGCGAGCCGATCACCAGGTCGGCCCGGTCGGCGCGGACCTCGTCCAGCAGCCGCGCCACGTCGTGCGGCGGGTGCTGGCCGTCGGCGTCGAGGTGGGCACAGAAGTCGTAGCCCTCGCGCAGCGCGTAGAGATAGCCGGTCTGCAGCGCCGCGCCGAGGCCCTGGTTGAAGGGCAGCGAGGCGACCGTGGCGCCCGCCGCCCGCGCCCGCGCCGCCGTTTCGTCGACCGAGCCATCGTCGACGACGAGCACGTCGGCGTCGGGGAGCCGTTCGCGCACGCCGGCGATCACCGCCGCGACGGAGTCCGCCTCGTTCCAGGCAGGGATGAAGACAAGGGTGCTCACGCGCCGATTCTGGCATGCGGCCCCGCCGTGGCCGGTGACCCCCATTTGTGTTAGTAAACCTTCATGAACGGGACGGCGACCAGGTGACCCGCATCGGCATCAGGCTCTGGCTGGTCGGCGCCTTCGCCGCCGTGACCCTGCTCACCGCCGGCGTCGTCTACACCTTCGGTGACCGTCCACGCGCCGTGCTCGCCGCGATCGCGCTCGGCACGCTTGCCGGCTTCCTCATCGCGGTCGGCACCTCGCACCGCATCACCCGCCTCTCGCGTGCGGCCGGCGAACTCGCCGCCGGCTCCTTCGACGCCCAGCTCGAGGCCGGCGGACGCGACGAGATCGGCGACCTGGCCCGCGCCCTGGATTCGATGCGCGCCTCGCTGAAGGAGAGCTTCGGTGTCCTCACCGCCGACCGCAACAAGCTGAAAGCGATCTTCGACGGCCTCACCGACGCGGTCATCGTCGTCGACGAGGACGGCGCGGTGCGCTTCTACAACCGTGCCGCCGCGAAGCTGCTCGACCCCGCCGGCCGCCCTCCCGACTCGATGCAGCCGCACCTCAAGCGCGCCGAAGAGCTGGGCTTCGCCGCTCACCCGGCGCTGCGGATCGGCGACCGCGCCTACGCGATGAGCGCCCGCTCGCTGCCCAAGGAGCGCGCGGTGATGGTCGTCGCCCGCGACCGCACCGACGAGATGCGCCGCGAGCTGGCCGAAGCCGACTTCATCTCCAACGCCGCCCACGAGCTGCGTAACCCGCTGGCCGGGATCTCCAGCGCGATCGAGGTCCTGCAGGAAGGGGCCAAGGACGACCCCGAGGCGCTCGACCACTTTCTCGGCCGTCTCGCCGAGGACGCCGAGCGAATGAACCGCCTGACCCGCTCGCTGCTGACCCTTGCCCGGGTCGAGTCGATCGGCGCGGGGGAGACCGAGGTGGTCGACGTCGCCGCCGCCATCGAGGACACCGTCGAGGCCGTCGCCACGCCGAGCCACATCGAGCTTGCGGTCGAGGCCGAGCCCGATCTCGCCGCCGAGGGCGACCCGACCCTGCTGCGTCAGGTGCTCACCGGCCTGCTGACCAACGCCTTCAAGCACACGCCGCTGCCCGGGCGCGTTACCGTTCGCGGCCGTCGCGACGGCGAGCGAGAGGTGATCCTCGAGGTGATCGATACCGGGCCCGGCATTCCCGAGGCGGAGATAGAGCGCGTTTTCGAGCGCTTCTACCGCCGCGACGAGTCGCGCAAGCAGGAGGGCTTCGGCCTCGGCCTGGCGATCGCCCGCCGCATGGTCGACGTGATGGGCGGCGAGATCGGCGCCCGCTCGGTGGAGGGCGAGGGCAGCACCTTCTGGGTGCGCCTGCCGGTCGCCAAGCCCAACCCGACGCTGGTCGCCTGATGAGCAGCGGCCGCATCCTGATCGCCGACGACGAGCCCTCGGTGCGCGACTCGGTCGGCTACGCGCTCGCCCAGGAGGGCTTCGATGTGACCGGCGCCGCCGACGGCGACGAGGCGACCCAGCTGGTCGGCGACGGCATCCCCTACGACCTCCTGATCCTCGACATCATGATGCCCGGGCCGAGTGGCCTCGACATCTGCCGCGACGTGCGCTCGCGCAGCCCTGTGCCGATCATCCTCCTGACCGCCAAGGACGCCGAGGTCGACAAGGTCGTCGGCCTCGAGGTCGGCGCCGACGACTACGTCACCAAGCCCTTCTCGGTGCGCGAGCTGCTGGGCCGCGTGCGCGCCCAGCTGCGCCGCCGCGAGCTCGACCGCGGGCCGCTCAACCAGGCGGTCCAGGTCGAGGCCGGCCCGGTCAAGATCGACCTCGTCCGCCACGTCGCAACCGTGCGCGGCGCGCCGGTCAACCTGACCCGCTCAGAGTTCCAACTGCTGCGCCTCCTGGTCGCCCGCCCCGGCGAGGTCTTCCCCCGTCGCCAGATCATGGAGGAGCTCTGGCAGACCGAGTTCGACGGCGACGAGCGCGCCTGCGACGTCCACATCTCCAACCTCCGCCAGAAGGTCGAGCGCGACCCGCAGAACCCCGAGCTGATCGTCACCGTGCGCGGCGTGGGCTACAAGCTCGATCCCGCTTAGAGACACGCGGGTACCTGGAATTTCCCCGCTCTAGCAAAGGCTTTGAGCCCCTTGCTTGACTTCTATGTTCGCATCTGTCTTTCTTTTTGGGTGTTCCATGTACGGAACAGTTCAGCCGCAGTAGCGGCCGAGCGGGACACAGGGACAACGAGCCAGGGAGGGCCGCCAAGGGAAGCGGCCGGCGGGGCTCACGGGACAGAGGAGAGGGATACGTGCGACGCACCGGCAGCCAGCCACCGGACTCCGCCTTCGGCGAGCGAGCCTGCTCGCCCTCTTCGCCGCCGCCTTCTGCAGCTTCGCCTCCCCGGCAGCAGGCGCCGGCACCCATCCGTTCATCTCGGCCTTCGGCCCGGACGGGACGAGCACCTCGAGGTTCATCTGGCCCCCAGTACCTCGCCGTCGACCAGCAGGCGCACATCCTCTATGTCGTCGACAAGAACAGCGGCAACAACAGCCGCCTCTACCGGTTTACCACCGCCGGTGTCCCCGACAACTTCACCGCGGGACCGGGTGCCGGGACCAACCTCATCAAAAACCGGCAGGGCCTGCGGGACCGGCAGGGCCCGCTGGGTCGAAGGGGGCAAACGGAGCAAACGGAGCCGATGGGGCCAAAGGCGCCACCGGGGCTACCGGGGCCAAAGGGCCTAACGGAACCGCGGGTGCCAAAGGGGCGAGCGGGGCCGCGGGGGCCAAAGGCGCCACGGGGGCGGCTGGCTCGCCTGGCACCGCGGATGCGACCGGCGCGACCGGGCCAGAAGGCTCGCCCTGGACCGATGGTGGGACGCTGCCGAGCGGGCTACGGAGACGGGTTACACCTCGGCCAGCAAGCCGTCCAGCGCCGGACCCGTTGAGTTCATCCCGCTCTCCTATCCGATCCCACTTGAGGAATCGACCCCGTCTGAAAACCGTTTCTTGGTCACGGCCGAAGAGGTTGAAGAAGGAACCGGCCCGCCCGAGTGCCCTGGCGAATCTACGGAACCGGCTGCCCAGCCGGGCAACCTCTGCGTCTATTTGATTCAGCTCCAAGGCGTGAGCTCCAGCAATATCGACCCAAAAAACGACAGCTTTGGCGTTGCGGGAGGTTCGCTCCTTATGGGCGGAGTAAGCGCTCCGTTCATCCTCGAGGCCAGCTGGGCAGTGACGGCTCCATAGCTCCAAAGAGACCTCTGCGCTCGCGTCTCACCTCCCACCAGGCATGAGGCGCGAGCGTGGTCTTGTCGTTGACGGGTGACTCCTCAAATCAAGGAGGCCGAAGGGCGATCGCCGAAGACCTTTGGTCGGCCGCTCAGGCACTACCCGCAGCTCGCCGCAGCGCCTCGGCGTCGATCTTGCGCATCTTCAGCATCGCCTCCATCCGGTGGGGGCCCCGTTTGGGGTCGGGGCGTTACCGCATTCGAAGCGGCCTCTCGTTCGTCCTGAAGCCACCTTGTGTTAGCGGCTCCGCAGTTCCGCATAGCTAGGTAATCCGGTCCCGGGGCCTCGCTGATGCAGGAGTCGCTTGGGCGCTTGGGCCCGGCTCTGCGTTTCTCTATCCGATCGGTCGATGCTTCTTCGCCCCGGCTCCAAGGAGGCGACCGCGCCGGGGCCATCTCTTAGCCCGCCGTGCAGTCGTGCTACCGCCCCTAGATCCCTTAGCCGCGAAGCACGCGATCAGGTCGCTACACAAATGGCTCTCCAGAGCCGTTTGCATCCGTAAACAGATTTGTCCTTGACAATTGGAGAACCGATTGTCTACCCTTGCTTCGGTTTCGAGAAACACCATTGTCCACTGGATGGATCGTGTTTCGGCTGAAACCGGGGACAAAGGGAAACGAGCCCAGGGAGGGCCGCCAAGGGAAGCGGCCGGCAGGGCTCACGGGACAGAGGAGAGGGACACGTGCGACGCAGCGGCAAGCAGGGCACCGGATTTGGGCTTCGGCGAGCGAGCCTGCTCGCTCTGTTCGCCGTTGCCGCCTTCGCGAGCCTCGCGTCCCCGGCATCCGGCGCGGGCACCCATCCCTTCATCTCGGCCTTCGGGCCAGATGGGACCAGCGCGACGAAGTTTATCTGGCCTTCCCACGTTGCCGTCGACCAGCAGGCGCACCTCCTCTACGTCGTCGACAAGAACGAAGGCAACAACAGCCGCCTCTACCGGTTCACCACCGCCGGTGTCCCTAACAACTTCACCGCCGGACCGGGTGCCGGGACCAACCTCGCCAAAATCCCCTTTGCCGGCGAGGTGGCGGTCGCCCCGGCCGGCTCCCCCGGCGCCACCGCGGGCGACGTCTACCTCCTCGTCGAAGGCAAGGTCAACGTCTACTCCCCCCAGGGCGCGCTGCTCGGCACGATCGACGGCTCGGGCAACCCGC
>DATANV010000032.1:0-36972 GCA_036266075.1 Solirubrobacterales bacterium | reverse complement strand
GCCGGCTCTAAAGAGCGCCTGCAAGCAGGGCAACGCCAAGCGGCGCAACCAAAAGCAAAAGCACCACTAACCCCAACAGGGAGGGAATAGATGTTCTCGTTACTGAAAAACCGCTTCGGCGTGCCGGGCCTGATCGCAGTCGGAGCTTTGGTCTTCGCGATGATCGGCGGGGCCTATGCCGCAAACAACGACTCCGGCAAGGCGACCGCTTCTGCCAAGGCAAAGAAAGGGCCCAGGGGACCGAGGGGTCCGAGGGGGCCGCAGGGACCGGCTGGGCCCGCTGGACCGGCAGGACCGGCAGGGCCTGCGGGGCCGAAAGGCGCTAACGGCGCCAACGGTGCAGACGGGGCCAAAGGGGCGACCGGAGCTACCGGGGCCAAAGGGTCCAACGGCACGGCGGGGGCCAAAGGGGCCACCGGGGCCAAAGGGGCGACCGGCGTAGATGGCGCCACCGGGCCCGAAGGCTCGCCCTGGACTGACGGCGGGACGCTGCCGAGTGGGGCAACCGAGACCGGGACGTGGGTGAGCCAGCCCTTTGAAGAAGGCTCGGCATTGGCCTGGATCAGCTACTCGATCCCACTGGCGACGGCTTTGAAAGGCCTCGGACCGGAAAGCGATTTCGAACTCCTCGGCAAAGGCGAAGGGGGAACCGAAAACTGCCCCGGCACCGTCTCCGAACCAGAGGCCGTTGCCGGCCAGGGCTGCATCTACACGCTCGAGGCGACCTCAGAAACCGAACTGGCCGCCGTATATCCCTCGACCACGGCTGGGGCCTTCCTCATCGTCACCACCCCGCCGGCTGGGGGCAAGGCCTACGGCACCTGGGCTGTTACGGCTCCCTGAGCCGGGCGGACCTCGTTACGACTCGCGCCTCACCCTTGGCGGGTGAGGCGCGAGCGGCTACGCGCCCTTCGAGGTCATTCGAATCGACTGCGGTAACCGTCCTATCCTTCTCATATGGAGCGGAAAGTCGGAAACGCTCCAGCTCGCAGGCTCCCGCCGGGCTCTCACGGGATCTCTGCCGACGTCGTCGCCCGCAATCAGCGCGAACGGTTGGTCGCGGCGACGGCAGAGGTTTGCGCGGAGAAGGGCTATGCGGAGACCTCGGTTGCCGCCATCACCAAGCGGGCGGGGGTCTCCACCGTCACCTTCTACAGGCTGTTCGCCGACAAGCGCGACTGCATGCTGGCCGCGCACCGGCAGCTGCTCGGACGATTGCTGGAGGAGATCGATCGGGCGCGCCTCGCAGAGAGTGCAGTCGAGGGGCAACGCTTCGCGGCGCTGCGTTCCATGCTCACGCTGCTCGCCGCCGACCCGCCCTCGGCGCGGCTGCTGACCGTCGAGATCCTCGCCGTCGGCGAGGAGGGCTCGAAGCGCCACGACGCGACGGTCGAGGCCTTCGCCGAGCGCTTGGGCGTCGACTGGGTGATCGCCGCCGGGATCCTGGCCCTGATCGGCAAGCGGGTGATGGCCGGCGAAGCGGATCGGCTGTCGGAGCTCGAGGAGGCGGCGAAATGTTTTGTCGTCTAATCTGTCATCATGTACCGCGTGAGGGAGAGTTGGACAGACGAGCGGCTCGACGACTTCCGGGACGAAGTCAATCGGCGCTTCGACAAGTTCGAAGGCGAGGTGGATCGGCGCTTCGGCAAGTTCGAAGGAGAAGTGGACCGTCGCTTCGACGAGGTTGAGAAGAAGTTCGACAAGGTGGATCGGCGCTTCGACAAGGTCGACCGCGAACTGCTCCGGGTCAACGATCGCCTCGACTCGATGGGCAGGCAGATGCTCTACGCAGGCTTCACGATGACCGGCTCGATGCTCGTCCTGGCCGGCGCGGTTCTCACGCACGGGTAGAGGCGGATCGGCTCGAATCGCAATCTTTCGTCGCTTGATTCCGCTTCTCTCCTATACGAACATATGTTCGTATGAGGGTGGGATATCTCTCTGGGGTTCGAGTCGCGGCGATCGCCGATCGACTCGGCCTGCCGGAGCGCGAGGCGGGCAACCTGGTCGAGACGTTGCGGCGGTTGGGGATCGAGACGCTGGGGGACCTGGCAGCTCTGCCGGCGGACAAGGTCGCCGACCGCTTCGGGCCAGCGGGCCAGCGCGCCCTGCGCCTGGGGCGCGGCGAGGACGAGCTGCTCGTCTGCCGTCGCCACGGCACCTGGGATGAGCTGGCGGGGGAGATCGAGCTGGCGGAGGGGACCGCCGGCGACCGCCTCGAGCGCGCCCTTGAGCTGCTGATCGACCGCCTGCTTGCCTCGCCCGGGAGAAAGGAGCGGACGCTGCTGAGCCTGCGGCTCGGCGCGTTGCTCGGCGACGGGGGCAACTGGAGCGTCGAGCAGGGGCTTGGTCGCCCGACCGCCGACCCGCGGGCTCTGCGCATCGTGCTGACGCCGCGGCTGGAGGAACTGCCTGCTCCGGCAATCTCGCTGCGCCTGCACTCGACCCGCTTCGGCCCCCGTGCCGCCGACCAGCTGCAGCTGGCGGTCCGCGGCGACGAGTCGCGGCGACACCGGCTCGGCGCCGCGCTGCGCGAGGTCCGCGCCGCCCAGGGCGCCGACTCGCTGCTCAAGGTCCTGCCGGTCGATGGCGCCTCCCGCGTCCCCGAGCGCCGTGCTCTGCTGACCCCCTTCCCGGTACCGAGCCGATGACGCCCGGGGTGCGCCGCCTCTACATGCCCTGGCCGGTGGAGGTCCAGGTCGATACCGAGGGGGTGCCGCTGGCGGTCGGTGGGGTCGGAGTCGCAGGGGTGCGCGAGGAGTGGCTGGTCGAGGATCGCTGGTGGACGCTGCGCCGCCTCTGGCGCCACTACTTCGAGCTGGCCCTGCTCGACGGCAGCAACGTCGTCGTCTTCCGCAACAGCAAGGGCCGTTGGTACCGCCAGCGCGGCTGATGGCCACTCCGTATGTAGAGCTGCACGCCCACTCGGCCTTCTCCTTCCTCGACGGCGCCTCGACTCCGCTGGAGCTGGCCGCCGCGGCGGCGGAGCTGGGCTATCCGGCCTTCGCCCTGACCGACCACGACGGTATCTGGGGCTCGATGGAGTTTGCCCACGCCTGCAAGGGGTTCGGCGTCCGTCCCATCGTCGGCGCCGAGCTGACCATAGCCGTAGAGGAGCTCGTTCACGTCACGCTGCTGGTCGAAGACCCGACCGGCTACCGCAACCTCTGCCGGCTGCTCACCGCCGCCCACTCTCACACCCGTGAGGACGCCAGTCGCTCGGCTGGGCAGCCCTGGGTGACGTTGGAGCAGATGGAGGAGCACGCCGCGGGCCTCGTCTGCCTCTCGGGCTGCGCGGGGGAGGGGGCACTGGCCGGCGCTCTCGCCCGGGACGATCCCGCCACCGCCGCGGCTCTGGGTCGTCGCCTGCTCGCGGCCTTCGGCCGCGACCGCTTCCGGGTCGAGCTGCAGCGGCCCTACTGGCGCGGCGACCGCGCCCGCAACCGCCGGCTCGCGGCCCTCGCCGAGCGGCTCGGCGTCCCCCGCGTGGCGACCGGCAACGTCCACTCCCACACTCGCCGTCGCGCCCTGCTGCAGGATGCCTTCGTCGCCGTCCGGCTGGGGACGACGCTGGAGGCCAGCGAGCCGCGCCGTCGCGGCAACCGCAGCTCGGCGCTCGCCTCGCCGCAGGCGATGGCCGAGCGCTTCGCCGAGCACCCTGGGGCGGTCGCCGAGACCCTGCGCCTCGCCGAGCGCCTGCGCTTCGACCTCACCGCCGAGCTGGGCTACCGCTACCCCGGCTCCGAGGAGGAAGGGACAGATCGCGTGCTGGCCGAGGTCTGCCGGGCGCGGCTGGACGAGCGCTACGCGGGCTCGCGCCACCGCGCCGACGCCGAGCGGCGCCTCGAGCAGGAGCTGGGGACGATCCGCCAGCTCGGTCTCGCCGGCTTCTTCCTCCTGCACCGCGAGCTGCTCGAACTGGCCCGCGAGGTGGCGCTCGAGGTGCGCGGCCCGGAGTCGGCCCGCAACGTGCTGCCGCCCGGCCGCGGGCGCGGCTCCAGCGTCAGCTCGATCGTCTGCTACCTGACCGGCCTCTCCCACATCGACCCGGTGAAGGCCGACCTCTTCGCAGGGCGTTTCCTCAACGACGAAGTGGAGGCGGTGCCCGACATCGACCTCGACTTCCCGCGCGACATCCGCGAGAAGCTGATCCCACGGGTGCACGACCGCTACGGCGCCGAGCGCTCGGCCCTGGTCGCGGCCTTTCCGACCTACCGCCCGCGCGGCGTGGTGCGCGACCTCGGCAAGGCGCTGGCGCTGGCGCCGGCCGAGATCGAGCGGGTGGCGAAGACCGTCGGCTTTCACGAGCGGGGCGCCGAGATCGCCCGGGACGTCATCGCCGCGATCGGTGCCGAGCGGGCGGCTGCCCCCGGATGGCGGGCGCTGCTCTGGCTGGCGGACGAGGCGATGGGGCTGCCGCGCCACGCCTCCCAGCACCCGGGTGGCATGGTCATCTCGACCCGGCCGCTGGTCGACGTCTGCCCGGTCGTGCCGGCGGCGATGGAGGGTCGCCAGATCGTCCAGTGGGACAAGGACTCCTGCTCCGACGCCGGCTTCCTCAAGATCGACCTGCTGGGGCTGGGAATGCTCTCCGCGGTCGAGCGCTGCGTCGAAGAAGTGGGTCGGACGCGGGGCGAGCGCCTCGACCTCTCGCGGATCCCGCTCGACGACGAGAAGACCTTCCGCTCGATCCGCACCGCCGAGACGACCGGCGTCTTCCAGATCGAGAGCCGCGCCCAGATGCAGATGCTGCCCCGCACTCGGCCAGAGAACCTCGACGACCTGACCGTGCAGGTGGCGCTGGTTCGCCCCGGGCCGATCCAGGGTGGCGCCGTCCATCCCTATATAGAGAGGCGCAAGCGGTTGCGCGGGGATCCCGAGTTCGAGATCCCCTACGAGCACTGCCTGCTGGAGCCGGTGCTGCGCGACACGCTCGGCACGATCGTCTACCAGGAGCAGGTGATCGAGGTGGCGATGGCGCTGGCCGGTTTCACCTCCTCCGAGGCAGAGGGGCTGCGGCGGGCAATGAGCCGCAAGCGCTCCGAGCAGGCGATCGAGGAGCACCATGATCGCTTCCTCGTCGGCGCCGTTGGGGAGAAGGAAGTCCCATTCGAGACGGCGGAACGGGTCTGGCGGCAGATCCAGGGCTTTTCCGGCTTCGGCTTCCCAAAAGCGCACTCGGCCGCCTTCGGTCTGCTCGCCTACCAGTCTGCTTGGCTGCGGGTCCACCGCCCCCCGGAGTTCCTCTGCGCGCTGCTGAACGAGCAGCCGATGGGCTTCTATCCCCCCGACGCGCTTGTCCACGAGGCGCAGCGCCGCGGCGTGCGGCTGGCCGGCCCCGACATCAACCGCAGCCAGGTTCTCTGCCACGTCGAAACCCCCCGCCGACGGGCCGAAAACACCACTCCGGCTCCGGTTTTAGGCCCGTCGGTGGGGGAGGGGGTGGTGCGGATTGGGCTGGGGTACGTGAAAGGGGTGTGCCAGGAGGAGATGGATGACCTCGTCGCCGCGCGGGAGCGCGACGGCGCCTACCGCGACCTCGCCGACATCGCCTCGCGCTCCGGCGCCGGCCACCCCACCCTCGAGCGCCTAGCCTGGGCCGGCGCCCTCAACCCCCTCATCGGGGACGTGCCGGGAGTTAGACACCACTGTGGGCGTTCAATCACCGGCACGTCTTCCGGGGGTGGTCGGCGGGAGGCGCTTTGGGAGGTGGGGATCGCTGCGACCGGCGTGCGGCGCGAGGGGGGGACGCAGATGGCGCTGCCGCTGGAGACGCCGGGGGCGCCTGCGCTGGAGCCGCTGGGCGAGTGGGGGGAGATGATCGCCGACTATCGCTCGATCGGGATGACCCTCGGCGAGCACCCGATGGCGATGCTGCGCGACGGCCTGGCGCCCGAGCTGCTGTGCAGCGCCGACCTGGAGAGGGCCAAGGACGAGGCGACGGTCGAGGTCGCCGGCATGGTCGTTGCCCGCCAGCGTCCCGAGACCGCCAGGGGGATCGTCTTCATGCTGCTCGAGGACGAGCGCGGCACCGTCAACCTGATCGTGCCGCCGGCCGTCTACGATCGCCGCCGCGCCGAGGTCCGCGCCGCGCCGCTGGTCTGCGCGAGGGGAACGCTGGAGCGCCGTGAGGGGACGACCAACGTCGTCGTCTCCGAGGTGCGCGAGCTGGAGCGAACAGCGCCGCCGTCCGGCGCCGCGCGCACGCCGCCGCAAGGACCCGAACCGAGCCTGACAGCGGCAGCCTTCGCCAAGGCCAAGCGCATTGCCCGCGAGTGCGAGGCCCGCCGCCGCGCCGTCGCCCAGCTGCGCGCCGTCACCCCCGCCGGCCACAGCTTCGGCCGCCGCGGCCACTGATCGCGCCAACGAGATTCGAGCTAGCCGAACTGGCCGACGGCGATGACGTTCCCCTCGGGATCCTTGAACCAGGCGACCTTGCGGTTGTCCGCGATCGCATGGATGCCCTTCTCGTCGGTCTCCGGCTCCTCGTAGCGCTCGAAGGTCACGCCCTTGGCCGTCAGCTCATCGACCGTCGCCTCGAGGTCGTCGACCTCCCAGGTGGCGAGCGTCGCGGTCGCCTTGCCGGCGTGGTCGGGCGAGAGGTAGACGAGCAGCGAGGTGCCCTCGCCGCAGACGTAGACGACGCCGCCCTCCTCGTTCATCGGCCCGGGAGAGAGGCCGAGCGTCCCCTCGTAGAACTCCCTCGCCCGGCCGAGGTCGGAGACGGCGATCGTCGCGCCGACCCTGCTGTCGCTCAAGCTCATCTCGCTCCTCCTACGGTTGCTTTCTCCGGTGCAGCACTCGAAGTTCCTGCTTCCCCATCGGCGTTCATCTCACACCGACAGGGCTCCGGCATCGGGAAGAGGCGCAGGAAGCGGGCCGCCTCGCGTTTGCTGCCGGTCAGCTTGGCGACGCCCGACTCGACCGCCGCCTCGAGCGGCAGCTGGCCGGTCAGCACCGCCGCCAGCGTCCCCGCCTCGTCGACCTCGACCGCGACCGCCGGCTGGATCGCCGGGCCACGGCCCAGCTCCAGCTCGCCGCCAGCGACCCAGACGTGAAAGGTCTCCCTGCCGACCCGCAGCTCGTAGGCTGCGTCCAGGTTGCCGGCGCGTTCGGGGTCGAAGAGCGAGCGCAGCGCCAGCACTATCGAGTCGGCATTGATCCGGCGGTGCTCGGGCGGGATCGGCGAACGGGCGCCCCAGGCACCGAGCTGCGTCACCACCGGCTCCAGCTCCCGACCCCACTCGGTCAACTCATAGACCTGGGCGGGCGCCGGCGGCGGCAGCTTGCGACGCCGCACCACGCCGCCCTCCTCCAGCTCCCGAAGGCGGTCGGAGAGTATGTTGGTGGAAGCGTTCGGCAGGCCGGCCCGTAGGTCGGTGAAGCGCTTTGGACCGAGCAGCAGCTCCCTGACCACGAGCAGGGCCCAGCGCTCGCCAACCAAGTCCAGGGCGACCGCCAGACGGCAGGCCTCGCCGTATGAGCGCTTCTTTGCCATGCGCCCAGTTTAGAGGTTTGATACAAAAAAGCAACCAGGTAGTTGTTTTTTTGAACTGTCTGCTACAGTGCCCGGCAATGCGACACCCGGACGCGAACGCAACCCAAACTCGAAACGGAGGAGGTCGAGACAGATGACCGCAAGCGAAGACCGTACGCGCTGGCTGGCGCTCTACATCCTCTGCGCGGGGATGCTGATGATCGTCCTCGACGCGACGATCGTCAACGTCGCCCTTCCCTCGATCCAGGACAGCCTCGACTTCTCGCAGAGCAACCTCGCCTGGGTGGTCAACGCCTACCTGATCCCCTTCGGCGGCCTGCTGCTGCTCGCCGGCCGGATGGGCGACCTGGTCGGCCAGCGGCGGATCTTCCTGATCGGCTTGGCGATCTTCACGACGGCCTCGCTGGTCTGCGCCGCCTCCGAGAGCCAGGCGATGCTGATCGGCGCCCGCTTCATCCAGGGCATCGGCGGCGCGCTCGCCTCGGCGGTGATCCTGGGGATGATCGTAACGATGTTCCCCGCGCCCGCCGACCAGGCCAAAGCGATCGGTGTCTACGGCTTCGTCGCCTCAGCCGGCGGCTCGATCGGGCTGCTTGCCGGCGGCGCCCTGACCCAGGCGATCAGCTGGCACTGGATCTTCTTGATCAACCTGCCGATCGGGATCGCGACCGCCTTCGGCGCGCTGCGCCTGGTCGAGGGCCGGACCGGCATCGGGATCAAGGAGGGCGCCGACATCCCCGGCGCGGCGTTGATCACCGCCGGCCTGATGCTCGGCGTCTACACGATCCTCGGCATCAACGAGCACGGCTGGGGCTCGACCCAGACGCTCGTCCTCGGTGCCGTCTCAGGCGGCCTGCTGGCCGCCTTCGTCCTGCGCCAGGCCCGGATCGCCAACCCGCTGATGCCGCTGCGGCTCTTCCGCTCGCGCAACGTTGCCGGCGCCAACGCGATCCAGGCGCTGCTGGTCGCCGGCATGTTCGGCATGTTCTTCCTCGGCGCGCTCTACTTGCAGCGCGTGCTCGGCTACGACGCGCTCGAGGTCGGCCTCGCCTTCCTGCCGGCGACGATCGTGATGGGGACGCTCTCGCTGGGCTTCTCGGAAAAGCTGATCATGCGCTTCGGCCCGCGGCGCACGCTGATGCCCGGCATCGCGTTGATCGGCATCGGCCTGTTGCTCTTCGCCCGCACCCCGGTCGACGGCAGCTACGTTGCCGACCTGCTGCTGCCGATGCTGCTGATCGGCCTCGGCGTTGGCTCCGGCTTCCCCGCGTTGATGACGCTGGCGATGTCCGGCGCGACGCCACAGGACTCCGGCCTCGCCTCCGGCCTGGTCAACACCAGCATGCAGGTCGGCGGCGCGATCGGCCTCGCCGTGCTGGCGACGCTCGCCAGCGAGCGCACCGACAGCGTGCTCGCCGGCGGCGCCTCCAACGCGGCGGCGCTCAACTCCGGCTATCACCTGGCCTACCTGGTGGGCGCCGCGTTGATCGGCATTGCCCTGGCGATCGCCATCACGGTCTTGCGTACGCCGGAGCCGATGGTGGCGCCTGGAGGGCAGCCCGAGGGCGAGCCCGCCCGGGGCGAGATGGAGCCGGCCTACTCGGAGGCCCGATAGGCCTGCATCGGGGTGCGCTCGCCCTCACCGGGGTAGCCACTCCTTCGAATCAACCAAAGGAGGAGAGATGGGACAGCCAGTAGTCCACTTCGAGGTCGTCGGCAAGGACGGCGGCAAGCTGCAGAGCTATTACGCCGACCTTTTCGGCTGGAGGATCGACGCCAGCAACCCGATGAGCTACGGGATCGTCAAAGGCGAGGACAACCCCTCTGAGATGGGCAGCATCGGCGGCGGCGTCGGCACCGGCCCCGACGGCTATGAGGGCCACGTCACCTTCTACGTCGGCGTGTCCGACGTCGAGGAGGCCCTGGCCAAGGCCGAGAGCCTCGGCGGCACCCGGGTCATGGGGCCGGAGACGATCATGGGCGAAATCACCCTCGGCCAGTTCCAGGATCCCGAGGGTCACCTGATCGGCGTCGTCCAGGGGTCCTAAAACACCCAGGCGGCGGGGCGATCGATCGTCCAGCCGCCCGCACCGTAAATCAAGAATTACTTAGCATAAACCGGGTATCGGTCCAGACGGTCGAGCCGGCTCCGGCCGACCGTCTGGACAAGACGCCCGGTGCGCCGGGAGCGCAGCCGGGTCTACGGAAGGAGACTCAGATGCGCGTTTCATCCCAGTCAGCGCCACGGCGGTTGGCGGTCCTGGCGCTCGCCGCGCTGGCGGTGCTCGCCGCCTTCGCCGGCGCCGCCCGGGCGGCCAACTACATCGCCCTCGGCGATTCGTACGCCGCAGGCCCGGTCATCCCCAACCAGATCGCGCCGCTCGGCTGCCTCAAGTCTGACCACAACTACGCCCATCTGGCGGCGCCGACCATCGGCCTGCCCCTGCGCGACGCGACCTGCAGCGGAGCGACGACGGAGGACATGACCAGTCCGCAGGAAACCGAACTCGGCACCAACCCGCCGCAGTTCGACTCGCTCGACGCGGAAACGACGCGCGTCTCGCTGACGATCGGCGGCAACGACATCGGCTTCTCTGAAATCGCGCTGAGCTGCGTCACGCTCAACCCGTTCAGCACGCCGTGCAAAGACAAATACGACTCAGGCGGCAAAGACCAGATCGCCGAACGGATCGCGGCGACGGCGCCGAAAGTAGCGGCGGTGCTGCAGGGCATCCACGCCCGCTCGCCCGCGGCCAAAGTCTTCGTCGTCAACTACGCGGCGATCTTCCCGGAGACCGGCTTCGGCTGCTGGCCGCAGATGCCGATTGGCTTCGGCGACGTCCCCTACCTGCGGGCCAAGGAGAAAGAACTGAACGCGATGCTCGCGACCCAGGCGGCGGCCAACGGCGCCACCGTCGTCAACTGGTACAGCGCCAGCATCGGCCACGACGCCTGCAAGGGCTCCTCGACGCGCTGGGTCGAGCCGGTCGTGCCGACCAACCCAGCCGCACCGATCCACCCCAACGAAAGGGGCATGATCGGCGCCGCGGGCGTCCTCGGGCCGGCGGCCAAATAGTCCACGCTCCGTCCGCCCTAAAAAGGGCGGGGATGGAGTCGCGGCAGCATTGTGGTGGCTATGACCCCACAATGCTGCCGCGAGTCGGATGGCCGAGAGTGGGGTCAGCCGGCGGCTTCGGCGCGACGCAGGCCCGCGCGCGCCCAGAGCGCGAATAGCAGCGGCAGGGCGACGGCGATCGCGAAGGCTAGGGCGACGACCGTCGGCTCACCCGAGATGAAGCCGCGTCCTGCCTCGAGCAGGGCAGTGACCGGGTTGACCGAGGCGACCGCGTGGATCCAGCCGCTGAGCAGGTCGAGCGGCACGTAGACAGGCGCCAGGAAGAGAATCAGGAAAGTCGGGAACTGCATCAGCGGCCCGCCCTGGATCGAGCGCACCCGCATCGCCACCCCCGCCGCCCAGAGCGTCGCCGCGACGTTGACGAAGACGGCCAGCGCGTAGAGGCCGACCAGTTCTACGCCCTCGCCGCCGACCTGCATGCCGGCGACCAGCGCGACCGCCGTCAGCACGGCCCAGGTGATCGCCGCCCGCACCAGCGCCGCCATCGCGTAGCCGGCGACGATCGCGCGGCGGTCGGTCGCCGCCAGCAGGTAGCGACGGGCGAAGCCCAGCTCGAAGTCGCGGGCGATGCCGAAGCCGGTGAAGACGCCGCCGAAGGCCGCCGACTGCAGCAGCACGAAGACGAACTGGAAGGCCGTGTAACCGCTGGGAAAGTCGAAGCCTGGAACGTTGGCGATCGAGGAGAGCCCGCCGGCGAAGGCGGTGAAGAAGAAGAGCGGGAAGACGATCGCCGGCGCCAGGAAGGCGGGGTTGGTGAGGAAGTTATGGACGCTGCGCCAGGCGACGGCGAGCGCGATCCGGCGGCTCACGTCCGCACCAGCCTCGACTTGAGGGCGGTCGCGGCCAGCGTCATCCCCACCAGCAGCACGGCGAGGGCGATGCCGAAGCCGAGCAGCAGGTCGTCGAGGTTCCAGCCTTCGATCAGCAGCGAGCGGAACGCCTGCAGCAGGTAGGAGACCGGGTTGGCGCTGGCGACGTCGTGGAACCAGTCGGTCTGGATCAGGTCGAGCGGCAGCGCCATCGAGGAGATGAAGAGGAAGACGAAGAAGACCGGGAAGAGGCTCTGCACGGCCTCCCCGGAGCCGCTGCGCAGGGCGACGAAGAGGCCGAAGGTGCCGGTGCCGACGGTGATCGTCACCGAGAGCGCGACGATCGTCAGCGCGCCGGCCGCTCCGGTCACCAGTTCGGCGCCGGCGATCAGGCCGACGGCCAGGTAGGTCACTGCCTGGATCAGGCCGAGGACCACGGCGCCGGCGAGCAGGCCGCTGAGCAGCGCCGCGCCGCGCAGCGGCGTCAGCGCCAGGCGGTTGAGGAAGCCGGTCTCGATGTCGCGCGCCAGGTCGGTGCCGGCGTTCATCACCGAGAAGAGTGCGCCCTGCATGAAGGGCACCGCCAGGGCGAAGGTCAGGTAGGAGTCGGTCGGGAAGCCCGGCAGCTCGGTCGCGTCTTTGAGCCCACCCGAGTTGACCGCCAGGAGGAAGAGCGGAAAGACGAGTGCCGGCACGATCTGCGCCGGTTGGCGCATCGTGCGCAGCACCGAGCGGCGCGCCAGCTGGCCGACCTGGATCGGGAGCGCGGACCTCAAGCCGGCGTCGCCTCCATCTCCTGCTCCTCCTCGCCGGCCCCCTCCAGCGAGCGGCCGGTCTTGGCGAGGAAGACGTCATCGAGCGAGGGGGCGTGCAGCTGCAGCTGCTCGATCGCGATGCCCTCGGAATCGAGCGCGCGCACCACGTCGGCCAGCTGCGACTCGCCGCCCTCGAGCCGCACCGAGGCTCCCCTGCGGCGCGAGGCCTCGGCTCGCTCGCCGAAGCCGGCCAGCACCGCCGCGACTCGCTCACGGTCCTCCGCCTCTTGTGGGACCGCCTCGACCGTCGGCCGGCCGATTTCGGCCTTCAGCTCGGCCGGCGTCCCCTCCGCAACGATCCGACCGTGGTCGATGATCCCGACCCGGTCGGCGAGCGCATCGGCCTCCTCGAGGTACTGGGTGGTGAGGAAGACGGTGACGCCGTCCTCGGCCGCCAGGCGCGCGACCTCGTCCCAGAGCGCGGTGCGGCTCTGAATATCGAGGCCGGTGGTCGGCTCGTCAAGGAAGAGGATCTTCGGCCGGTGGACGAGCGCCAGCGCCAGGTCGAGGCGCCGTTTCATCCCGCCCGAGTAGGTGCCGACCTTGCGCTCGGCCGCCTGCGAGAGGCCGACCCGGGCGAGCAACTCTTCGCCGCGCGCCTTGCGCTCGGCCTTCGGCAGCCCGTGCAGCGCCGTCTGCAGGCGCATGTGCTCGGCCCCGTTCAACAGCGGGTCGAGCGCCGCCTCCTGCAACGCCGCACCGATCGCCGAGCGGACCCGCGGCCCTTCGCTGGCGATGTCGAAGCCGCCGACTCGCGCCGTGCCCGCGGTCGGCGGCAGCAGGGTGGTCAGCATCAGCACGGTGGTCGACTTGCCGGCGCCGTTGGGGCCGAGGAAGCCGTAGATCTCACCGGGAGCGACCCGCAGGTCGATGCCGTCCACCGCGCGCGGCCCGTTCTTGAACTCGCGGACCAGCGCTTCGACTTCGATTCCCGCTCCGTTCATCGTCCCTCCAGCATTGTCGGTCAAGCTCAATAGTTGAGGTTAGCGAATATTGAGTCTATGATGCATTGCGATGGCGACGTCCAAGGCGAAGAGAGCACCGCGAGGGGCGGAAGGGCAGCTGGCCGGCGAGGCATGGGGGTTGCTCGCCAAACTGGTCTACCCGCCGCCCTTCCTGCCAATCGCCCGCGAGATGGGGCTGCGGCCGGCCTCGTTCGGCGCGCTGCGGGCGCTTGAGGAGCCGCGCACGATGAGCGAGCTGGCGCGCCTGCTGCAGTGCGACAACTCCAACGTGACCGGCATCGTCGACGGCCTCGAAGAGCGCGGCCTCGCGATTCGCACGAGCTCGGAAGAGGATCGCCGCGTGAAGCTGATCGCCCTCACCGCTGAGGGCCGGCGCGTGCGCGCCCGCCTGATGCGCGCGGCTGAGAAGCCGCCGGACTGGGTCAAAGGTCTTTCGGAGGGCGATCAGCGCACCCTGCGCGACCTGCTCAGGCGAGCGAGCGGCGCGGGCTGACGGTACCGGCGCGGGGTGGGCGGCCGTGTCTGAGGTTCACGGCGAGAGCTCGCGGCATCGCCGTTGCCAGCACGCGCCCCGGCCTCGCGCGACGCGTGCCGATGGCGTCGAAGGCGGCCGCCGCCTCGGGGTCCCGGGCCGCCGCGGCGAACAGCATCCGCTCGCCGCGGCTGAACCGCCGTCCGCTCGCGTAGTCGTGGATCAGGGAGGCGTGGCCGCGCAGCTCGCGGCGATGGCGGCGGCGGTAGCGGGCGAGCCCGCGCCGCAGCGTTTCCTCGCCGCGCAGTGCCGGAGCGACCGCCTCCGCGAGCCACTCCGCCGATTGCAGCGCCCAGCCGCAGCCGATCCCGGAGAGCGGATCGGTCGCCAGCGCGGCGTCGCCGATCAACGCCAGGCCTGGCGCGGTGACCACTCGCACGCGGTTGGGCATCTCCAGCTTGCCGAGGATCGGCCCGACCCGCCTGGCGGCGCGAATCGGCGGCGCATCGGGAAGGCCAGCGACGAGCTCGACCAGCGCCGCCTCCGGATCGCGCCTGAACTCGGGCAGACGGTCGCGAGTCGGCATCGCGCCATAGAGGACCAGGCCGCCATCGGTAGGGAAGGCCGAGGCCCAGTCCGGGTCGAGCATCCACATCGAGCTGTCGGGGGCACCCTCCGGAAGCTCGCCCTCGTAGTAGGCGCCGTAGGCGAAGCGCCCGTGCGGCAGCACTCTCTGGCGGACGCCGGCCAGCTCGGCGACACCCGAGTCGCGGCCGTCGGCGCCGATCGTGAGCCGGCCCCGCAGCGCCATTTCCGCGCCGTCGGGATCGCGCAGGACGACGCCCGCCACCGCACCGTCCTCGCCGCGCAGCAGACCGGCGGCAGCCAGGCCGAGGCCCATCTCGACCCCGGGGGTCGCGGCTGCCGCCCCACGGATCAGCGGGTCGAGCCGCTCGCGCCGCAGGTTGACGGCGTAGCCGGCGCGCTCCGGCGGTGGGTCGATCCAGCCCCAGCGGGTCCAGGCGCGCATCCGCGAGCGCACGGCGCCGGCAGCGATCATCGGCTCCAGCAGGCTGAGCCGCGTCAGCGTCGGCACCGCGGAGGCCTGGATGAAGTGCGAGCAGGTGCGCTTGAACGCGGCCGGGTCAAGGCGGCGCTCGACCAGCGCGACGCGAGCGCCGGTGCGACCCAGCTGGATCGCCGCGGCGCAGCCGGCGAGGCTGGCGCCGACGATCACCGCGTCGTAATCCTGGGAGTCGGAGACGGTGTCGTTGCGAGCGATTTCCGTCATGCTGGACCTCCTCATACGCTACGTTTCCAATCGTTCGTCTCGAACTATACGCAACGAACTATGAAAAGCAAGCCGGTCCGGCTGACGCCCAACTCCTATGCCCTCCTCGCCCTCCTCGATCAGCTCGGCGAGTCGACCTCCTACGACATCAAGCAGGCGATCGAGAAGTCGATCGCCAATTTCTGGCCGGTGCCGCACACGACCGCCTACGAGGAGCCGGCACGCCTCGCCGCGGGCGGCTACCTCTCGGTGCGCGAGGAGCAGGGGGGGCGCCGGCGCAAGCTCTACGCGCTGACCGAGGAGGGCCGCGCCGCGCTGCGGGCCTGGGCCGCCGAGCCGACGGCCGCGCCGCCGCAGCTGCGCGACGAACACCTGCTCAAGGTCTTCGCCGGCGCCGACGGGCTGCCGCTGCTGGAAGAGCGCGTGTCCTGGCACCGCGCGAAACTCGCCGAGCTGCACGGCTACCTCGAGGAAGTGCGCGCCGCGGAGGGTTGGGAGGGTTCGGAGCGGGCCCTAATCGCCGGCGTCGCCTACCACCACAAGATGCTCGAGCTGCTCGACGAAGTCCGCCGCCCGCCCGAGACGGGAGGGCGCTGAGGGGGCGCCCACCTCGGGCATCGGGCAGGTCTGGCAAATCGTCGAAGAGGGAGCGGGCGGGCTATGTCGCGGCGGCTACTGCTCACGGGGTCCGCCGACGACGCCCGGCTCCCGGAGTTGCGCCCCGGCCGCCGGCCTGGACGGGCAGGCACTCCCAGGCCGCCGGCGACGTTAGGGCCGGCACCGGACGCCCCGGGGAGGAACGGGGTCCGGTGCCGAGCACGAAAAAAACGACCGGCGGTGACGCTCGTCGCCTGCCTTGCGCGTAGCCTTCGCGCTTAGAAGCTCGCCGCGCCACCTTCAAGATCGGTTCCGCTGGGCTTCCGCGGTCCCTCTCTCTCCCGGTCGCAGAGCGAACTTAGCGCCTGCGCCCGGGGGGCGCCAGGGGTCGCCCAGCAGGGAATCCGCAAAGTGCGGAAAGAAGGCCGATTGGGGGCTGTCCGAAGGGGGCGAGACGCGGTCGCTAGGCGGGCTGCGGCTGGCGGAAGATCTCGGCCGAGGCGATTCCGATCACCTCGCCGCGGAAGCGCTTCTCGCGCCCGTAAACGACCCAGGTCGTGTCGATTTCGCCGATGTCGAGGTCGAGCCTCAAGAGGTCGGCATGCTCCTCGACGTGCTCCATGTGGGTGAGGCCGGAGTCGTAGTCGCCGCGCAACAGGCCTTCCGCGACGATCGGCTTGGAGGCGACGTCGACGACCTCCTCCCATTGCGAGAGGTCGACGTAGCCCTTGGTGGCCGGCACGATGCCCAACGAGCGCGGCCTCTCCACCTCGCGCCGGCTGAGCAGGACCAGGTGCTTGGTCGGGTAGATGAAGGTGTCGACGACGAAGACCTCGGTCCAGTACTTCTCGGTGATCTCGTGCACCTGGGGGTGGGCGCTGCACTGGACGAGGAAGGTGCCTGGCGTCTCGCGCACCCTCTCCAATCCGGCGAAGAGGTCGGTGGTGACGACGATCTCGTAGTCCTCGACCCCCTGGAAGCGCATGTACTCGCGCGTCGCGCGTTCGTGACAGGTGCCCTCCGGCCCGAGGGTGATCAGGGTGACGCCGCCGCGCTGTCCACTGCCGCTTCCCACGACAATGAACAAGAATAGCCGAGTAAATTAGGCGAAGCGCTGACAGCGGACAAACGCTGCGCCGCCTGGCCCGGCGCTCTACCATCGGCCGAGCGTGGCGACCGTGACCGCTGGGACGAGTGGGGCCTACCGCCTCGAAGCGGGTGAGCGGCCGAGCGCCGGGATGCGGCGGATCGCGCTGGCGCGGGTCGAGCGGGCGCTGGTGCGGCTGGACGAGGCCGAGCGCGCCGAGGACCCGGCGCCCTGCATCCACGGCGTGCGCAAGGACCTTAAGAAGCTGCGGGCTGCGGTGCGGCTGCTGCGCCGCGAGCTGGGCGAGGACCTCTATCGCAGCGAAAACGAGCGCTACCGCGATGCCGGCCGCCGGCTCGCGGCGATCCGCGACAACGAGGTCAAGCTGCAGACGCTGGATGCGCTGGGCGCGCGCTTCCCGGAGCGGCTGACCCCGCAGGCGACCGGCGAGTGGCGCGCGGCGCTGGCCCTGGAGCGCGACCGGGCCGTCGGCGAGGTGCGGTCGGGCGATGCGATTGCCGCGACGCGGCTGACGCTGGAACTGAGCCGCGACCGGATCGCCGGCTGGTCGCTGCGGGCCGACTCGTGGAAGCTCGTCGGCCCGGGCGCGGTCCGCTCCTACCGGCGCGGCCGCAAGGCGATGCGCCGCACGGTCCGCGAGCCCAGCGACGAGAGCCTGCACGAGTGGCGCAAGCGCGCCAAGGACCTCTGGTACCACCTGCGCATCCTGCGCGAGTCGACGCCGCCATCGCTGGTCGAGGCGACCGAGCGGGCAGATGCGCTGGCGGACGGCCTCGGGCAGCACCACGACCTCGCCGTGTTGCGCCAGGACCTCTTCGATCGCGAGCTGCCGACCGCGATGCGCCCGACGCTGGTCGAGGCGATCGTCGTGCGGCAGGACGAGCTGGCCGCCGCGGCCTTCGAGCTGGGGGAGACGCTCTACGCGCAGAAGCCCAAGGCCTTTCGGCGGGCGATGCGCAAGGGCTGGAAGCGGTGGCGTAAGGGTTAGGCGGTTCGCGTGCGGCCGGGCGGCTGCAGCGCCGCCTCGATCGCCGCCGCCAGCCGCACGGCCTCGCGCTCGCGCAGGCTGCTGGTCGTGACCCGGATCGCCCGCTCGCTCTGCAGCCGGAACGGGCCGCCTGCCGCGACCGCCCAGCCCTGCTCCAGCAGTGCCTGGGCGACGGCGGTTTCGTCGGGAACCCGGATCCAGACGTTGATCCCCGCCGAGCCGTGCGCCTCGATGCCACGCTCGCGTAGCGCCTCGAGGAGGCGCTCGCGCCGCTCGGCATAGGCCTCGGTCGCGCCCTTCAGCGTCCTCTCGACCTTCGCGTCCCCCCACATCGTCGCCGCCAGCCCCTGCAGCAGGTGGCTGACCCACTGCGGTCCGACGGCCTGGCGACCGCGTACGCGGCTGAGCGTCTGCGCGTCGCCGGCGAGGACGGCGAGGCGCAGGTCGGGGCCGAGCGACTTGGCGACCGAGCGCGCCGCCGCCCAGCTGCGGCGTCCGCTCGTCAGGGTGAGGCGGGGGGCACCGGCGATCGGGCCGAGGTGGTCGTCCTCGACGACCATCGCCTCCGGCGCACGGTCGAGGACCTGGCGCAGCTCCCGCGCCCTCTGCCGGTCGAGCGACGCTCCGGTTGGGTTCTGCCCGCGCGGGTTGACGAGCACCGCGGCGGTGCCCTCGGCCAGCGCCTCGCCGAGCGCAGTCGGGATCATGCCCCGCTCGTCGACCGGAACCGGCCTCAGGGCGAGGCCGAGCGCCCGCAGCAGGTCGAAGAGGCCGGCGTAGCCGGGGTCCTCGACGGCGACCACGTCGCCAGGGCGAAGGCGCGCCTGCAGGGCGCGCTCGATCCCGTCGAGCGCGCCGCTGACGACGGCGATCTCCCCGGCGTCGATGCCCGCCGCGGCGAGCTCGGCCACGGCCAGCTCCCCGAGCGCGGGAAGGACCGGTTCGCCGCCGTATAGCTGGCGCGGTGGCTCGAGCCCTCGCAGAAACGGTTTCAGCTTCGGCAGCAGGCTCGGGTCGGGATTGCCGCTCGCAAGGTCGCGAGCGCCGGCCGGGACGACCGGCCCGAGCCAGGGTCCGGCGACGGGCGGGCGCCAGCTGACGTATGCGCCGCTGCGTGCCCGGGTGACGACCAGGCCGCGGCTGCGCAGCTCGCCGAGCGCGGCGGTCACGGTAGTGGGGCTGACCCCCAGCTCGCCGGCCAGAGACCGCACCGCGGGCAGCGGGTCGCCGGGACGCAGTGCGCCCTGCTCGATCCCGCGCTCGACGCTGGCGGCGATCTGCGCCGCGCTCTCGCCGCGGATGCAGTACTGTGTCACATCAGACACACTAACTGTACTGTAACAGATGACTGAGCAGCCTAGGGGACAGGGCGCGCCCAGCGCGAGGACCAGGGTGACCCGCGTGCCGCGCCGCGCCGTGTACGCACGCGAGACGGTCGAGGCGATCCTCGACGAGGCCCTGGTCTGCCATCTCGGCACCGTTGACCCGGCGGGCGCGCCGGTCGTGATCCCGACCCTCCACGCGCGGCTCGGCGAGCACGTCTACCTGCACGGCTCCGCGGCGAGCCGCACCCTGCGCGAGGCCGGGCGCGCCGAGGTCTGCCTGACCGCCACGCTGCTCGACGGCTTGGTCCTCGCCCGCTCGGCCTTTCACCACTCGGTCGGCTACCGCTCCGTCGTCGTCTTCGGACAGGCGGAGCGGATCGAGGCGCCGGCCGAGAAACGGCGGGCGCTGCAGGCGTTCACCGAGAAGCTGGTGCCGGGGCGCTGGCCCGACGTGCGTCAGCCCAGCGAGCAAGAGCTGCGCGGCACGGCGGTCCTGCGGCTCGGGCTCGACGAGGCCTCGGCGAAGGTGCGGGACGGGGGCCCCATCGAGGAGGAGGCCGACTATTCCCTGCCGGTCTGGGCAGGCACCGTCCCCCTCCACCTCAGTTGGGGACAGCCGCGGCCCGACGACCGGCTGCTGCCCGGGGTCGAGCTGCCCCCCTACCTGAACGAGCTGGTGCAGCGCGGCGCCGGGCGCCGGGCACTTCGCTGAGCGGCTTCTACCCTTTCGGGATCGCGCTGCGAAGTGCAAGACAGACGGTCGCCGTGCTCGCCACGGCGGCGGCGGCTTGGTTGCTGTGCGCCGGATCTGCGTCGGCGACGCTTCCCTTCTTCGGCGGCTGCGATCCCGCCCTCCCCGGGCACGGCCGAACCAGCGCCACCTGCGCCGCCGAGCTGCTCGACGGCCGCGCAATCGCGCCGCCACACGCCCCAGCGCCGGTCAAGGCGACGATCGCCGCCGCCAACCGGATCGTCGGCAAGCGCTACGTCTGGGGCGGCGGTCACAGCCGCTGGTGGGACAGGCGCGGCTACGACTGCTCCGGCGCGGTCGGCTACGCGCTGCACGGCGCCGGGATGCTCGACGCGACGATGGTCTCCGGCCAGCTCGCGGGCTGGGGCGCGGGCGGAGTGGGTCGCTGGATCACCGTCTACGCCAACGCCGAGCACGTCTACATGGAGATCGCCGGCCTGCGCTTCGACACCCGCGGCGACCTGCCCGGCGTCAGCGGCCCGCGCTGGCACCGGGACATGGTCGAACCACGCAGCTTCCTCGCCCGCCACGCGGCCGGGCTCTGATCGCGCGCTGCGGCGCCCTTATCTGCGCGAACGCTGACTGACCTGGGTGGTCAGCGTCGCTTTCGGTTGGCCGGAGCCGATCGCAGTCGCTTTGACGTGGAAGCGGAGCGTCCCCTTCTTCAGTCGTGAGACGTCGAGGATCGTGAACGTCGTGCTCGACGTCCGTTTCACCTTCAGCTTCGCCGGCTTTTTGTGAGCGGGTCGCCGTTTCGATGCGGTGGCGAGAACGCCGCCCTGGCCGACCAGTCGCAGGCCGTAGATCTTGAATTTGTCGAGCGGGCTGGCCCAGGTCAACGCGATCTGGATCGATTTGGTCGCGGCGCCGATGGCGACGCTGTGGATCTTGCTCTGGCCCTTGGCGAGGAGGTCGGTGAACTGGCGCGGCGGCGTTTGGCAGGTCAGCTCCGCGCCGATTTTGTTCATCACCGGCTGCAGCTGGCTCGCGTCCGGCAGCGGGAAGTACTGGCCGCCGGTGTCGGCGGCGATTTTCTGCAGGCGCGCCTGGTCTTCGCCCGAGGAGAGCCCCGAGCCGAAGCCGATCACGTAGGTCGGCACGTTGTGGGCGAGGTGGGCTTCGTTGTAGGCGTCGACGTCGTGACCGCCGTCGGTGAGGAAGATGCGGGCGACCGCGCTCGGGTTGGCGGCGTCGGCGCCGGCGAAGGCACCGTTGTAATCGGTGGCGCCGTTGTCGGCCTGGATCAGTTTGTCGAGCGCGCTGCGCATCGCGGCGGCGTTCGGCCCAACCGGCGCGGGCGGGAAGAGGGTGTCGGCGGCGGGCGTGGAGAGGATCGCCGAGCCGAACTCCACGGCTCCGAGCTGGGTGCTCGGCGGCAGCGTGTCGATCAACAGGTTCATGGCCTGGACTCGCAGGCGGCTCGGATCGGTGATCGACATCGAGCCCGAGTCGTCGACGATCGCCTCGATGTTCTTGGCGGGCGAGCAGGCCGATGCCTGGGCCGCTGGCATGGCGCCGGCGCCCGGCGCGGCGATCGACCCGATCAGCAGAACCACGACTGCGCCCAGAAGCAGCGACTTCGCGACACGTCTCAACTTCGGCCTCCTCCACTCGATGATGTTCAAAGTCACCTTAGCGCTGGATCGGCTGCGGGCCGGGATTCGCGGACATTCGTCGAGTGTCGATTCTGCCCAACCCCGTTCGTCGCACTGTTAGAAACCCGTTACACGAATGAGGAGGAAGTCATGGGGAAGATCGTCGTAACCGAGTTCGTTTCGCTCGACGGTGTGATGGAGGACCCCGGCGGGTCCGAGGACTTCGAGCACGGGGGCTGGACCTTCGAGATCGACCGCGGCGAGGAGGGCAATCGCTTCAAGCTGGAGGAGACCTTCGAGGCCGAGGCACAGCTGTTGGGCCGGGTCACCTTCGAAGGCTTTGCCGAGGCCTGGCCCTCGCGCGAGGGCGAGTTCGCCGACAAGTTCAACGAGATGCCGAAGTACGTCGTCTCCTCGACCCTCCCCGAGCCGGAGTGGAACAACTCGACCGTGTTGAGCGGCGACCTCGCCGAGGAGGTCGCGAAGCTGAAAGGCGAGATCGAGGGCGCGATCCTCGTCGCCGGCAGCGCCCAGCTGGTGCAGGCGCTGATCGAGCACGACCTGGTCGACGAGCTGCGGCTGATGGTCTTCCCGGTGGTCCTCGGTTCCGGCAAGCGCCTCTTCGGCGAGACCGGCGCCAAGAAGCCGCTGCGCCTGGTCGACTCGAAAGTCGTCGGCGACGGCGTCGCGATCCTTACCTACGAGCCGGCCTAGCGGCGCTTTCGGATCGCCGCCCGCCGTTTCGCCGCAAGGCTCGGCTATAGAGTCTCGGCGTGCGCACGTCGACGGTGGCCGCTCTCTTCGCGTTCCTGCTGTTCGCTTCTGCGGCGCAGGGGGCGAGCGGCGCGCCTGCTGCGGGGAGCTTCGACGTCGCCGTGGTCTCCTGCGTCAGCGGCAACAGCCACGTTGCCGCCCGGCGCGGCTGCGCGGCCGCTCCCGGGGCCGGCTACGAAGGCTCGCAGTCCTCGGGGCTCGATGAGGTGCTGGCGCTGGCGGTGAGTGGGCGAGGCACCTCTCTCTACGCGGTGGGAAACCGGAACAGCTCCCTGGCGCAACTCGCCCTCGGAGCGGGGCGGAGGCTGGTCTTCTCGGCCTGTGTGACCGGCAACAGCTTTCTGGACACCTGCGCCCAGTTGCCCGGGGCGACCGCGAACGCCCCGGAGGCTCCGCTCTCCTACCCGACCGCGACGGCCATCAGCCCAGACGGGCGCTCTCTATACGTGGCAAGCGGCAACTTCCACGGCTCCGTGGTGGCGCGCTTCGTTCGCGACCCGCTCAGCGGAGCCCTCGCCTACGCCGGCTGCATCACCGGCGACCTCGAAGCCGGGCCAACCGGTCCCGGCGGTTGCGCGGCGCTGCCGACCGCCACGCGCGAGGGCTTCGGATCCGGTCTCTACGAATCCAGTGGCATCGCCATCGCCGGCGATGGCCGTCGCGTGTACGTGACGGCGGCGGGGGACGGCAGCGTCGTCTCGTTCGACCGCGATCCGGCAAGCGGTGCGCTCACCTTCGTCCGCTGCATCAGCAGCAACAGGCGGGCAGCCGGTTGCACCCACACCCCGGGGGGTGACGAGATCCTCGAGGGCATCGGCGCGCCGCTGATCTCGCCGGACGGGAGGTACTTGTATGGAGCGGCCGGCCGCGCCGCGACCGTGGACGTCTTCGCTCTGGGCGGCTCGCAGGGGATCCGCTTCGCAGGCTGCGTTACCGGCAGCGACGATCGGCGCCCCTGCCGCCGCGGGCGCCACCCGCGGGGAGCGGTGCAGGCGCTGTCGAACCCGACCGGCATCGCCGCAACGGCCGACGGCCGCTTCCTCTACGTCACTTCGACCTACGGAACGATCGTCGCCCTGCGGCGCAAGCAGGCGAGCGGCGCTCTCGAGCCGCTGAGCTGCATCAGCAGCAACCGCGAAGATCGCGGCCGCTGCGCCCAGGTCCCGGCGACCCCGCATAGGACGCGAGGCACCCACCATGCTTCGCTTCTCACCGGCGTTCAGACCCCGCTCCTCATCGGCCGCACCCTGCTGGCCCCGGTGCGGACCATCGACGGCCTGGTCAGGCTCACCCGCAACGCCAGGACCGGCGCCCTCGCCTTCGCCGCCTGCGCGACCGGCAACCTGCAGCTGAGCCGCGGCCGACAGGGCCCCTGCACCCCCCTCCCCAAAGCAACCCGCACCGGCGTCGACAGCGGCTTCTACAAGACCACCGCCCTGCTCCCCGGCCCCGGCAATCTCCTCTACGCGGCAGCGTCGGGCGACGCCACGATCTCCCTGCTGCGCCCCTGAGCGCCGGGCTGACCGGGTCTGGCTTCTAGTGTCGGACCGCTGCCCGCCGGTGGGCGGCGGTGAGATTGCGGTCGGAGCCCGCCGCCGGTCCCTTGCGCAGCTGCAGCCGCTGGCGCGCGGCGGCCACGGCAGAGGCCGAAGAGCGGCAGGCTTTGGCGATCGTGCCGTCGGTGAGGCCCGGCGTTCGGCGCACCTCGAACTCGATCAGCCCGGCGCGGCGGAGCTTGGCGCGAGCGTCCCTGCCGCTGTCGCTTGGCGCGGCCTCTACCGCCGCCTCGGCCGCTTGCTGCCGCCGGCAGCTCAGGCAGAGCTCGCCCTCGGCGGAGCTGGTCCAGCTTTCGGGAAGCGGCGTCGGATCGCCGTCGATCCGGCTGGCCGAGACGCCACAGCCGCCGCAGGTCCACTTGCGGGCAACGTCGGGCCGCCGGCTCATCGCGCGACCTTCGCGCGGCGACGGCGCCGCGAACGCTGCGCGGTGGAGCGCTGCGCGCCGTCCCGGTACACGGGCCCGGGGCCATCGCCGCGCCCCTGGTCGAACTCGCGGACGAGGCCGAGGGCGCCGGCCATGCGCCGGACCTCGTCGACCTGGTCGGCGAGGACGAAGCTGATCCCGGTGCCCTGGCGCCCGGCTCGCCCGGTGCGGCCGATGCGGTGCACGTAGGAGTCGCTGTCACCGGGTGCGTCGAAGTTGATCACATGGGTGACGCCGTCGACGTCGATGCCGCGGGCGGCGACGTCGGTCGCGATCAGGGCGGCGACGTCGCCCGACTCGAAGCGGGCAAGCGCCCGCTCGCGCTGGCGCTGGTTCTTGTCGCCGTGCATGGCGACCGCCTCGACCCCGCGGGTGCGCAGGCGCTTGGCAAGCCGGTCGGCGCCGCGCTTGGTGCGGACGAAGACCAGCGTGCGGCCGTCGCCGTCGGCGCGCAGCTGCTCGACCAGGTGGTCGAGCTTGTGGCTCTGCGAGTCGACGTGGAGGAAGCGGTGCTCGATATCGCTCTTGCCGCGCTCGCTCTGCGCCTGGGTATGACGGCGGGCGTCGCGGGTGTAGGCGGCAGCGATCTTGCCGGTCGCGCCCTCCAGCGTGGCCGAGAAGAAGAGGGTCTGGCGCCGGTCTGGGGTCTGGGCGACGATCCGGCTGACGGCCGGCTTGAAGCCCATGTCGAGCATGCGGTCGGCCTCGTCGAGGACGAGGATGCGGACGCGCTCGAGCGAGACGACGCCGCGGCCGATCAGGTCCTCGAGCCGCCCCGGGGTGGCGACGAGGATGTCGGCGCGGCGCGCGGCCGTGCTCTGCGGCCCAAAGCCGACGCCGCCGTAAACGGCGGCGATCCGCAGTCCGCGGGCCTCGGCGACGGAGCGCAGCTCGTCGACGATCTGGCCCGCCAGCTCGCGGGTGGGGGCGAGGACGAGGGCAGAGGTGTGTCCTGCGCCGCGCTCGACGCGCTCGACCAGCGGAATGCCGAAGGCGAGCGTCTTGCCCGAGCCGGTGGGCGACTGGATGAGCAGGTCGTGGCCAGCAAGCGCATCGCGCACGACGAGCTGCTGGACGGGGAAGGGTTGAGTGATGTCACGGCGCGCAAGCGCACGGATGACAGGCGTGGAGATGCCGAGATCGGCAAAGGAAGTGATGTGTGGGCTCCTTCTCGAGCGACTAAGGGGAGATCCTGCAGCCCCAAAGCGCCAAGTGGCACACGGAGGAAACGGAACCTCTCGGGTGGCGAAACAGCCAAACCCGACCCCTCCACGGTATCAGCCGCGAGCCTCAGGAAGGTTTCGACCATGCGAATCTCTTCGAAACTCATCAGAGCACCGCCCTTGAATCCGCCGGCCCCAAATCAGGCCAACTGAACAGGCAAGGCCGCGATTCCCTGCAAGGTGTTGTTGCGGATCCGCGGCGGGTCCTCGACGGTCTTGATCGTCTCGACGTGTGCCACCAGCGCTCGAAGCAGCGCCTGCATCTCCAGCTTCGCGAGGTGGATGCCGATGCAGGTGTGCGGTCCGTTGCCCCAGCCGAGGTTGCCCCCCGGCGGGCGATCGAGGTCGAAACGGGTGGGGTCTGAGTAGCGGCGCTCGTCCATGTTTGCCGATCCGAAGAGCATCGCGACGCGATCGCCGCCACGAAGCCTGACGCCGGCGACCTCGGCGTCATGGCTGACGCGGCGGGTAAAGCAGCGAACCGGAGAGGACATGCGCACCGCCTCTACAACCGCTGCGGGGATCAGCGCCGGGTCCTGGCGGAGGCGTTGCCAGGCCTCCGGATTGCGGCCAAGCAGCCAGAGCATGTGAGTGGTGGCGAGGATCGTCGTATCCAGGCCCGGGGCGACGAAGTCGATGATCATCATCCGCGCTTCGAACTTCCCGATCTCACCGCGGTCGGCGGCGTCGAACACGCTTGCCGCCCAGCTTTCGGGGACGAGACGCGCGCGATTTAGCCGCACCATGTGGAAGAACAGACCGAGCGAGCTCAGGCCGGCACTCCACCAGCGGCGGTTGAACGGGCCAAGCTGATCGAAGGCCGTCGAGGCCCAGTCCAGCAGTCGATCGCTGGAGACGCGGAGGCCAATCAGGTCGGCCACGACCCTGACGGGCAGGCCACTGGAGAAGTCCCGCACGGCGTCAAACTCGCCGACTCCGACCAGGCTTTTGACGATCGCGTCGGCCTCTTCATCGAGGCGGTCGGCGGTTGGAGCGAGCGCTTTCGCGGCGAGGGATCGCATCTGCACCCGGCGGCGAATGGCGTGCGTCTCGCCGTTGCTGAACAGGATGGACTTGCGCCCGGTGAGGTTGATGAGTGAGTTCGCGGCAACACCGTGATCGCTGGTGAAAAGCTCGTCGTCCCGCAGCGCCGCGCGCACGTCCTCATATCGTCCCATCGCCCACATCCGGTTCCGGGGCAGCCGCACGACGGGACCGGCGTCGCGAATCCTTTGGAACGCGGCCGTCGAATCCTCGACGACGCCGTCCGCGTAGAGATCGACGTCGACCGTCGACTTCATCGCCCGGCCTCGACCGCCTTGCGCTCAGGCGCCAGCAGACCCTCGAGCGCCGACGCAGCTGCCTCCGCGCCTCCGGCCCGCCCGAAGGCGTCGCGCACTCGCTCGGCGCCCTTCCGGCAGGCGATCGCTCCTTCGACTGCGCTGCGCAGCCGGTCGGGGCGGAGGCGCTTGGCCGGCAGCAGCGTGCCGCCACCGCAGTGCTCAACCCGGCGCGCCACCTCGAGCTGGTCGCGTATGAACGGGACCACGCACACGGGTACGCCCGCCGCGAGCGCCTTCTGGGTGGTGCCCATGCCCCCGTGGGAGATCACGGCGGTGGCTCGACGCAAGATCGGCCGGTGTGGGAGACGGCGCCCGACCCTGGCGTTGCTCGGGACGTCGAAATCGCCCGGATCGTGAGCGGCGCTGGTGGCAATGACGGCGTAGGGCTGGTCGGCAAAGGCCTCGAGCGCGCCTCTGATCAACTTTGCGTCGTCCTGAAACTCCGTCGAGGCCGTGACCAGGACGATCGGACGCTCCTCGGCGGCGAGCCACTCCGGCTCAGGGCCGGGCGGCTCCCAGAGTGCCGGGCCGACGAGCCGCACGTTCGCCGGCCACTCGCGAGGGTATTCGAATGGTTCCGCCGAGAACTGGATCAGCAGTGGGGCAACCAGATAGTGGTCTTCGATGCCGTCGAGCGCTGGCAGGTCGAGAGCCGTGCGATGGCGGTTGTGGCTGCGCATGAACGAGCGGAAGGCAAGGGGCTTCAGTGCGGTCATGGTGGTGTCACGAAGACGCGCAAGCCGGCTCGTGGAAGGGGCAAAGCCCGGTCCGAAGGCCGGAACGCCGCGGGCCGGTCCGGGATGTGGATGGGGCAAGCAGTGGGCCCAGGGCACCCCGGAAGCCTCGGCCACCACAGCCGCGCCCCAGGCATTGGTGTCGACCCAGATGAGGTCTGGATGCTCTGCCTCGATCGCTGCCTGCAGATTGGGGACCTCGTAGCGGGCTCGCTTGGCAAAGGTGTCACATGCCGACACCAGGGCGCCAATCGAGGTGCGCGCCCTCCAGTCCTCGAGCGGTAGCGCCTCGATGCGCGGATCGATCGGCGCGGCCGAGAGGCCGAGCCGATCGAGCGCCCCTACGCTTCCGCTTTCGGCGTGCACGCTGACGTCGTGTCCGCGCTCCTGCAGAGCGATCGCGGTGGCGATCGGCGGGTAGACATGTCCCGAGCCGGGGGAGGTGTAGACCAGCACGCGTGCCATCAGCCACCTCCGGTCAGCGCATCGACCATTTGCACGACCGCCGCTTCGGTGTCGGAGCGGGACAGCTCCATGTCGAGTCGGATCAGCTTCCAGGTCAGCAGGTCGGTGGCGACGATCAGCTGGACGACGAGCTGCTCTCTGCGGCCGCCACGGAGCGATCTCAGGCTCGGCTCGAAGACCCGCTCCACCCATTCCCGGTGAACTTTTCGCCCCTCGTCGGTCATAGCGCGGACGGCCGGGAACCGGTCCTCCTCGGCGAGGAGGTAGAGGATGCGGGTGCCCTCGGTGTCGTAGTGATCGAGCAGATTGCGGATTGCGGCCGCGTGATCGCCGACCGGGGCCTCGTCCCGTGACTCGACCATGCGACCGCCCCAGTCTTCCAGCACGGCCGCGAACAGATCCTCCTTGCGGCCGAAATGCGCGATCAGGGTGGGGATGGTTACTCCGGCCCCCTCGGCGACCTCGGCAAGCGTCACCTCGTCGTAGGACCGGGACAGGAATCGCTTCAAAGCCACCTCGCGGATTCGCTGTGCCGTCTCCTCCGAACGTCGCGCCCGGACGTCCATCCGGTATTGCCGCTTGCCTGTCGCCACCGTCTCCGTCATTTCACTTATATACTACTATAGCGAAAATAAGAGCGAAAGAACCGGCGTCCTCACTTTTGCGTGGCAATCGACTGCCGGCACACCGGTTTCCTCTCAACGGCCGTGGGTAGCGGACACTCGGCGGGCCGCCAGCCCGGACCCCAGCGGCTTTCACCGGCACTCGACTCCGGTTCCCGCTTGGGTGAGAAGACCAACCGCTTTCGGCGGCGAGGCGTCTGGGCTGGTGGCCGGCGAGCGTCCACTGGCGCCGCCGGCGCATGGCTTCGTGGCCTGGCCTTCTCCTCTCTGTTGACGACGATGCGCTGAATGCAAACTAGATTCATTCTCATTAGACTCGCAGCGCTTCTTCTTTTAGACCGAGCTCCGCAGAGAGGACCGATCCATGCTCGAGCCCTTCCAGCTCCCCTTCGTGCAGCGTGGGCTGATCGAGGTGCTGATCCTGGCGATCCCGGCGGGCCTGCTCGGCACCTGGATCGTGCTGCGGGGCCTTGCCTTCTTCTCCCACGCGGTCGGCACCGCCGCCTTTCCAGGGCTGGTCTTGGCAGAGGGTCTGGGTTTCGCGGCGCCGCTCGGCGCCTTCGGCGCTGCGGTTGCTTTCGCGGCGGGTACCTCGGCGCTGCGCACCCGGCGCAGCGGCCAGGACGCCGTCGTAGCGCTGGTCCTCGTCGGCTGCCTCGCCGGGGGCGTGATCCTCGCCAGCGACGTCTTCGGCTCGGGCTCCAACATCGAGACGCTGCTGTTCGGCAGCCTGCTCTTGGTCGACGGCGGCGACCTGGCGCTCGCCGGAGGCACCGCGGCTGCGACGCTCCTCGCCAGCGTCTTGATCGGGCAGCACTGGTTACGCATCGGCTTTGACCCGGCGCTCGCCGATCCGGACGGCCCGAGGCCGCAGGTCTTCGACGCGGTTCTCCTCGGCCTGGTCGCCCTGGCGAGCACCGCGGCGTTGACCGTGGTCGGAGCACTGCTCGTCGCCGCGCTTTTCCTTGTCCCCGCTGTTACCGCGCGCCTTTTGACCGACCGGCTCGTCAGCTGGCAGTTGCTCAGCGTGGGCCTCGTCGCGCTGGAGGGCACGGTCGGGCTCTGGCTCTCAGTCAAGACCAACGCCCCGCCGGGGGCGACGATCGCCTGCGTCGCGGGTGCCGCCTTCATCGTGGTCGCGGGGGTGCGCGCCTTGCTGCGCGTTTCGCGCCCTGCGTTGGCAGCCACTGCGCTCGGCGCCCTGGCGCTTCTCGGGACTGGGTGCGGCAGCGGCTCCGCCGACGGGGGATCGGAAAAGCTCGACGTTGTGGCCACCACGACTCAGCTCGGCGACTTCGTCCGCAGCGTCGGCGGCGAAGCCGTCGAGGTCGATCAGATCCTCCAACCCAACACCGATCCACACGACTACGAGCCGCGGCCCTCCGACGTCGAGGGCGCGGCTGACGCGGCGCTGGTCTTCGCCAGCGGCGACGATCTCGATGCCTGGGTGGACCAGGTCGTCTCCGACAGCGGCAGCGACGCCGAAGTCATCGACCTCGGCGCCAAGCTCCCGATCCGCCTGCCCGGTGAGACTTCGGGCGCGGAGGCATCGAAGTACGACCCTCACTGGTGGCATGACCCGCGCAACGCAGAGGCCGCGGTGCGCCAGATCGAGAGCGCGCTGGTGGCTGCCGATCCCTCACAGAAGGCGGAACTCGAGCGCCACGCCGGCGCCTACTTGAGCGAGCTGAGGGCGCTTGACGCGGGGATCGCCGAGTGCATCGACTCGGTACCGCCGCCGCAGCGCAAGCTGGTCACCGACCACGACGCCTTCGGCTACTTCGCCAACCGCTACGGGATCGAGGTGCTCGGCGCGGCGATCCCCTCGCAGACGACCCAGGCGCAGGCATCGGCCAAGGACCTGAGCGAGCTAGCGAGGACGATTGAAGCCGAGAATGTGAAGGCGATCTTCCCCGAGAGCTCGCTCAGCCCGAAGGTGGCCGATGCGGTCGCTCGCCAGACCGGCGCCTCTGCCGACCACACGCTCTACGGTGACACGCTTGGGCCCGAAGGCTCCGGCGGGGAAACCTATGTGCGGATGGAGGAGGCGAATGCCGACGCGATGGTCCGGGGGTTCACCGACGGAGAGCACGGATGCAGGGTCAAGCTCTGATCGAGGCCAACGCCCTTGCCACCGGCTACAACGGCGAGCCGGCCATCTCCGGCGTCTCCTTCTCACTGCGGCCGGGGGAGAGGATGGCCCTGCTGGGGCCGAACGGCGGCGGCAAGACGACCCTGCTGCGCGCCCTGCTGGGCGAGCTGCGCCCGCTCGCGGGCGAGTTGCACGTCAAGGCGCGTTGCGCCACGGTCCCGCAGACCGAGCGTTCTCAGCTCGACTATCCAGTTTCGGCGCTGGATGTGGCCGCAATGGGGGCCCTCTCGCGGCTTCCCTGGTGGCGTCGGCCGGGACGGCGCGAGCGCGAGGCCGCGATGGAGGCACTGCGCCGGGTCGACCTCGACGATCTCGCCGGGGAGACCTTCGGCAAGCTCTCCGGCGGCCAGCGCCAACGCGTGCTGATCGCGCGCAGCCTGGTTCAGGACGCGCAGATCCTGCTCCTCGACGAGCCCTTCTCCGGCCTCGACCGTCCCAGCGCCGAACGGCTGGAAGCGCTGGTTGCCTCGCTCGCCGCCGAGGGACGCGCGGCGGCGATAGCCACCCATGACCTCGAGCAGGCCCGGCGCTTGGACAGCGTGCTCTGTCTCAATGGCACGCAAATCGCGGTCGGTGCCCCGGAGGAGGTTCTGGACCTCGCCGTCCTCGAAGCCACCTACGGTGGCTCGATCGTCGAGCTGCCGGGTTCAGGGTCTCGCGCGATCCTTCCGCCCCACCATCACTGACCGATGTTCGAGCCCCTGCAAGACGAGTTCATGCGACGCGCGATCGCCGAGACGACCCTGATCGGGATCGCCGGCGGCGCGCTGGGTTGCTGGGTCGTCCTCTACCGGCTTTCCTACGCGGCCGAGTCGCTGGCCCACTCGATCTTCCCGGGCCTGGTTCTCGCCGCGATCGCGGGCCTGCCGCTGATCGTCGGCGGCGGGCCCGGCATCGTCGTCGCCGCCCTTGCGATCGCGGTCGTCTCGCGGGTTCCCGGCATCAGCCGCGAGGCGGCGGTGGGCGTGGTCGTGACCACTCTGTTCGGGCTCGGTGTGCTGCTGGCGCTCTCCCCGGACTCCCCGCCCGGCATTCAAGAGGTCCTCTTCGGCGACATCCTTGGTCCCTCCGACGCCGACATCGCGGGGGCGGGGATCCTTGTCCTGGCGGTCGGGAGCTCGCTTGCATTGCTGCACGGGCGGCTGCTCGCCGGTGGGTTCGACCGCGGCGCGGCGCGATCCCTGGGCGCCGCGCCGGGGAAGACCGAAGCGGCGTTGCTCATCCTGCTCGCCTTGGCGATCGTGGTCGCCGTTCAGGGTCTGGGAAACCTGCTCGTGGTCGCTGTCTTCGTCGGGCCTGCCGCAGCCGCCCGGCAGTTCACCGAGCGGATCGCGCCGATGCTGGCTCTCGCCATCGCGATTGCGGTGCTCGCCGGCCTCGCCGGCCTCTATCTCTCTTATTACGCGGGGACGGCCGGCGGCGCCTCGGTGGCGCTGGCGATCGTCGCCGCCTACCTGCTCTCCCTTCCTGCCGGTCGCTTCCTATCGCATCTGCGCAGCGAAAAGCGAGCCCCCGTGGAGGCTACGATCGGCTGAGATGCCCGCCGCCGTCGACACCACATGGGCCGAGCATGCACTGGCGTTGCTGGGCGAGGCGGGCTACCGTCGCGGCGGCGCGCGAACTGCCGTCGTCGAAGCACTGGCCCGCCACGATTGCGCCGTGACTGCGCTGGAGCTCGAGCAGGAGCTGCGGCGGCGCAAGGTTCACGTCGGCCGCGCCAGCGTCTACCGGGCTCTCGACCTGCTCGAGGAGCTGGGGCTGGTGCAGCGCTTCGAGGTCGAGCGCGGGATCGCGAGCTATGAGCGAGTCAACCTCAACGGCCACCATCACCATCACGCGATCTGCCGGCGCTGCGGCAGGATGGAGCCCTTCGAGGATGGCCGCCTGGAGCGAGCGATCGAGCAGGTGTCCGATCAGGTTCCGTTCGAGATCGCCGAGCACGACGTCGTCCTGCGCGGTCTCTGCGAGCGCTGCGCAAACTGACGGCGCTAAGCCGTAGCCGGATGCAGCGGGCTGCTGCGGAGCGCTATCGGTGCGGATGGGGCTGGCGCAGGAAGGCGTGAGTGTCGGCTTCCGCTCGCGCCGCGGATTCGAGCAACCGGCCGCGGTCCGTGGTGGTGCGGGTGACGAGGTGGTCGAGGTCCGTGGGCCACAAGGTCCAGGTCGTGCGCCCGCTCTGCTCGTGCTCCCCCTCCAGCTCTTCCATCGTCCGGTTGTAGTTGGGGTCCGCTTCGAACATGCGTGTGCGAACCGCGTCAGACTGACCGGCCGGAAAGGCGCGCGTGAAGGTGCGGAAGGCGCGGCCGCTGGCATCCTTGCGGTGACCAGCGCTGCGGGTGACGAGCACGACTGCCTCGGTCGCGCCGAGGCTACGGGCGACCGACAGGGGAAGGAGGTCGGCGATCCCGCCGTCGACGTAGCGGCGCTCGCCGAGGGCGACCTTGCGGTTGTAGAGCAACGGGATTGCCACGGTGGCGCGGAAGATCTCGTAGATGTCGAAGCCGCAGTCCTGGTGGCAGACGACCTGCGGCGCGGCGGTCTCGGCGTCGGCGAGAACCGCGTGCAGAGGAGCCGCCGCGACCAGCGCGTCCTCGTCGATCGGGTGGTGGCGCTTCAGCGTCACGTCGACCATGCGGTCGACGTCGATCACCTTCCAGAGCCGCCACGGCGCGATGAAGTTGCGGTTGCTCAGGCCCTCGGTGTAGATCGAGACGCTTTCGCGGGCCTGGCCGGCGAGGAAGTAGGCGCTGTTGAGCACCCCGGCGCTGCTGCCGAGGACCATCGAGAAGGCGTTGCGGAGGCCAAGATCCTCCAGCACCGCGAGCGCCGCCATCGAGTAGATCGCACGCATCCCGCCCCCTTGGACGATCAGCGCCGGCCGGAGGCGGCTGGGGGGCGCGGCGGCAAGCTGCCGCAGGTAGCCGCCCAGGGTTCCCTCCTCCGGCACCCCCCGCGGGGCATCCGCTTTGGCATCGATTCGGTGCATGAGGTCGGCTCAGGGTGGGTCCCAGGGACGTGCCATCCAGGTGATGCAGGTCCAGCCCGGCGTGTCTGCATCGGTCGGGTGCCAGCGCTCGCCGCGCTCAAAGGCGCTGAGGCCGCAGTTACGGCTTCGCAGGCTCCAGAGGAGGGAGGCGCTCGCGGGGACGAACGCGTCTCCGAGCAGGCAGTCGAGAAAGAAGAAGCGGGTGAAGACGCCGTGGGTGACTACGAGGGAGCGTTGGCGCTCTGGACCCGACTCCAGCTCCGCCTTCAGCCGTCGCACCCGGTCGACGATCATCCGGAAGGACTCGGCGCCGTTAACCATTTGGTCGGGATCCTCGGGATGTGCCGCCATCCGGGTCACACCCCGGCGCAGCACCTGCTCCTCCGGGCTCAGCAGCCCGTACTCGAGCTCCTCCTTCAGCTCGTATAGGTAGGGCAGAACCGTTACCGGTAGGTCGAGGCGCTCTCCCACGAACGCCGCGGTTTCCTGCGCTCGGCGCATCGGGCTGCTCAGCAGCTGGGCGATCCCATAGTCCGCGAGCGACTCGGCGGCGGCGCGCGCCTGGTCCACCCCGGCGGCGGTAAGCCGGTCGCCCTCCTCCTCGGGCAGGGTGAGAGCCTCAGGGTGTGCGTTCGAGATCGATTGGGCATGACGAAGCAGAAGCGCCTGGGGCATGACCCCAGCCTTACATATGTACGTACTAGTCTCTGGCCCGAGATGGCGCCCCGTGACCTCGGACCAGATCGGCTGGCGGCGAACAGAAACGTGTGTACGGGGATCGCCGGGGTGGCCACCGCCGCCACCGGTCTCGCCTACGCTGTCCAGGCGCCGCTCGCGGTGCGGATTGCGTTTGCCGCTGTGGCGGCAATCGCGGCAATCGCGGTTCTCTGCTTCTACCTCGTCGAGCGGGATGTGGAAGAGACCGACGCGGTCTCGGAGGCCCGCGTAATCCCGCGGGCCGAGATGAAGAAGCCGCAGAAGTTCGTCAACCGCTGCGAAGAGCTGTCTCAGCTCTACAAGGTGTTGGAACGGGTGGAGCGAGGCGAAGGACCGCTGGTCGCTGTGCTCGGCGGTCTGCCGGGAGCGGGGAAGAGCGCACTGGGCAAGCAGTGGATGCACCTCGTCCGCGAGCGCTTCGACGGAGGCGACCTGATCGCCGATTTTTCAAAGCGGCGGCATGGCGCGGGGGTCGACGTGAGCGGGGTCCTCGCCGACTTCATCCGCAGGCTCTCACCAATCGGCGCGATAGTCCCGGCCACGTTGGAGGAGCGGGCGGAGCGGTTTCGGTCCCTGACCTTCGACCGCAACCTCCTGGTTCTCCTCGACGACGTCACCGAGGCGGCGCAGGTCTCACAACTGCAGCCGTTGGGTAAGGAATGCCTCCTCGTAGCGACCAGCTACCGGGAGTTCCAGGAGCTGCACTACGAGGGTGCCGAGTACGTCCCGGTCGATCCGCTCACCTCCGAGCAGGCGAAACAGATGCTGGTCACATTGGCGGGCGAGCGTGGCGCGGAGTTCGAGCGGGACGAGAAGGAGACCGCAAAGCTGCTGACCTACTGCGGGGGCTTGGCCCTGCCGCTATGCGTCTGCGCCTCGCGGCTGATGCTCGGGGGCGAGGGGCTCTCGGTCGCCGCCATCGCCGCCACCGTCGCCGACGAACAGCGGCGGCTCGAGTACCTGTCCGGCGTCGGTGAATACGCGGGTGCCGCTGTCTTCGGTTTCGCTTACGCCGATCTGCCCCCGAGTCAGAAACTCGCCTACCGGCGGCTCGGGCTCCACCCCGGGATCGACCTCGCCCCTGTCCACGCAGCGCTGCTCGCCGGCGTTACCCCGTCCGAGGCGGGGGAGCAGATGGCGGCGCTGGTCAGCACCTACCTGTTGGGGACGGTCGAGGGCGGTCGCTACCGGTTCCACGACCTCGTCCGCCTGCACGCACGCGAGTGCGCCGAGCGGGAGGAGCCGGAGGACGCGTGCGAAGAGTCGTTCAAGCGGTTGACCGACTGGTACCGGGCGGCCCTGCGCAGAGCGGACTGGGCGCTGACCGAGGAGCGCCTGCGTCTCGCGCCGTCCACCCCGATCGACGCATCTCACTTGCCCAGCTTCACGGACGAGCGGAGTGCCTTCGACTGGCTGGAGGGCGAACGTGCGAATGTCCTCCCGGTACTGCAGGCCGCCCGCGACCGCGAATGGGACGAGTGGGCATGGCAGATGGTCGAGTCGCTCTGGCTTTTCCACTACAACCGGCGACACTATGCCGACTGGATCGACGCCACCGAGATCGGGATCGAGTGCGCGCACAGGGCCGGTCATCGAGACGCCGAGACGCGGCTGCGCACGCAGCTCGCCTGGGCCCTGGTCGAACTGCGCCGCTTCGAGCCCGCCCGCGAAGAGCTGGACCGGGCAAATGAGCTGGTGCGCAGCTCCAGCAACGTCCAGTTGCGCGGATCGGTACGCGAGTTCACCGGCACCTACCACCTGAAGAAAGGCGAATACGACACGGCGATCGAGACCTTCGAAGAAGCGCGCGCGTTGGCGGTCGAGGCTAAAACCAATCGCGGTGTGGCGCTGCAGGACTACTTCATCGGCTGGGCACTGATTGAGAAGGGCGAGTACGAGCAGGCGCGGGCGCCGTTGGCCAATTCCCTGAAGCGGATGCGGAAAGCGAAGGACCAGATGTTTATCGGCCGGCTGTTGCTGCGACTGGGGCAGGCCCAGCGCCGGTCTGGAAGCCTGGGTGAGGCTGAGAAGAGCTTGAGAAAGGGGATGGAGAAGCTGCGGGCGCTCGGGATGAGGATCGAGATGGCCGAAACCTATGACGAGCTCGCCGAGCTGGCCGAGACGCGGGGCGACAAGGCTACGGCTCGCCGGCAGCGGGAGCGGGCGCAGGGCATCTACCGCGCGCTCGGCCACCCGCGGGCGGGCGAATCGACGGTGATCGGTCCGGCCTCAGCCGTCGACCCGATGGCGATCTAGGCGGACGATCCGGACGCGCGCTCCGACCCTGACCGTGAGGCGGTCGGGGGGCGGTTCACCGGGCCGACCCGCGATCCGGCGCGCGTGCAGGGCGGACACAGCCAGAGCACCGTCGAAGGGCGGCGGAGCTCCCGTCGGGACGATCGAGATCGTTTCGCCGCTGCGCCAGGTGACGACGGCGCTGCCGGAGTCCGACGTGCTCGCGCTGAGCATCGCGCCGGGGTTTTCGCGCAGAGCGCGGCGGCGACAGTTCCCGTCCGGGTCGGGATCGCGACGCAGCACGATCGCGGCGCTCTGCAGCAGGCGCAGGTCCCGGTCTTCGGCCTCGACTGCGAGATGAGATTTGCGGGGGGGGGGGGGGGGGTA
>DATANV010000031.1:0-54843 GCA_036266075.1 Solirubrobacterales bacterium | reverse complement strand
TTTCAGTTCGGCCGTGGCGCCCGGCTTGACCACCGTCTTGCCGGTGCCGGTCATGTAGACGTTGGTGCCGCCAGTGGTGAAGGAGCCGGTGACGTTCAGCGTGCCGGCGCCGGTCAGGGTGCCGCCGGTGAGGTTGAAGGTTGAGACGCTGGAGGGTTCGCCGCTGAGGTTCAGCGTGCCGGAGGAGAGCGTGATCTGGCCGCCTGATCCGCTGAGAGCTTGCCCCGTCACCGTCCCGGAGATAGTCAGTGCCCCTCCGACTTTGCTTTCGCCCAGTGAGTAGGAGCCAAGCACGACCTTGCCGCCTTCGGCGCCGCCCATTTCGCTAGAGCTGCTAGACGATCCCCCTCCGGTGAGCGAGAGCCTGCCGCTTTTCGCTCCGGTCGCGCCTTTGTTTTCGTATTTGAGGGCGACTTCGGTGGTCCCCGTCCCCGCCGTCTTTTCGAAGTTGCCGGTATTAACGATCAAGGGTGCGGCGCCGCTCATGTACCTGAAGGCGGCGACCGACGTCGGTTCGGAGTTGGCCCTGAAGGTGCCGCTGTTTTCGATCACCGCGCCGCCACCGACGTAGAGGTTGCCGACCGAGAAGGTCAGCGTGCCTTCGTTGACCAGCGTCCGTTCGTTGATCGAGATCGAGCCGCCGCTGACTTCCTGTTTCAGTTCGGCGGTGGCGCCCGGCTTGACGACCGTCTTGCCGGTGCCGGTCATCGAGACGTTGGTGCCGCCGGTGGAGAAGGAGCCGGTGACGTTCAGCGTGCCGATGCCCGTCAAGGTGCCGCCGGTGAGTTTGAAGGTGCTCAGGCTCGAAACAGCTTCACCCGGGGAAGTAGTGAGCTGCAATGAGCCGCCGGATAGCTTGACGGCTCCTTCTCCTTGGACGACGCCGACCTGCTGAGTCCCTGAACTCAGATTGGCCGTCTTACCGGCGCCGATACACGCAACTTCGCCCGAGGTGGGAAGGTGCCCTGCGGACCAATTCGAAGCCGTTTGCCAAGAGCCTTCGGCGGGGCCGGACCAGGTATTGGTGCATTCCGCCGCCAAAGCGATCGATGGCAAGAGGACAGCAAGCAGGATGAGGACGACGACCGATCCGGTGGATATCAGCAAGGGGATGGAGGGGCGAAATACCAGGCGCTTCCGCACAGTCGCTGCATTAGCTCCGCCGAATTCCTCCATGCCTCCCATGCGTCTCGCTCCTTCCGCTTTGATGGATCATAATAAATGGTCCAGTACTTCAATAATCAATGGCTACCGCGCGGGGCTTCATATCGCCTTGCGTGGACGCTTGTCAATAACGCCGACCGAGCAGGGTTGTCCCTTTCGAGTTTCCCGGGGCAGCCACCCGCTACATATTCGGCAATCCGATAGCCCCGCCCGCCTATGCCACGAGATCGACGGCAAGCTGTCGCAGTCGAATAGCGGTGATTTCGGCCACTCGCGCGTTCGAGCGGATCAATCGGGGCAAATCGTCCCCAATCCGCGGCTATCCGGCGCTACCAGTCCCTTGAAAATTGCCCTCTAATTTCCTGCAAATGCGGCTTTTCTGACCGAACCGCGAGCCTGGATCGCACCCAGGAGGTCGGCGGTTTCATTGACAGCTTGGGGCCCGACTTTTACCGCCGCGTTGACCTCCGACGAGTGCGCTGTTGGCGCAAGCGTCGCGGTTGCTTGCCAAGAGCGGCTCACCCGCCATCAGCCAGCCCACCATCCGTGTACTGCCCGATGCGCGTTCCGCCGGGGTCCCAGCCCATTCCGTTGAGCAGTTCTTCGGGCGGGATGCCCAGAGAGCCCGCGAGCTTGATCAGGGTGTCGACGCGGGCGACCCGTTCGCCGCGCTCCAGTTGCCCCACGGCGGTGCGGTGAAGTGAGGCCCGTACCGCCAACGCTTCTTGGGAGAGCTTCGCCCGCCTGCGGCAGTAGGCGAGATTGCTTGCCGAACTGATCGGCGACCTTCATTTCTCCGCCTCCTTGAATCCGCCCGGGCGGTAGTCACCTGGCGACCAGCTAATACCGGCGAGCAGTTCATCGGCGGAGATTTCGAGCGAGCAGGTGAGCTTGATCAGGGTGTCGACGCGGCATAGACGCAGACCGCGCTCAAGCTGGCTTATCTCGGTTCGATTGAGGGAGGCGAGGCGGCTCAGATCCTCTTGGGATAGGTCTGCCCGCTTGCGATGGCGCGCCAGGTTGTCCCCGAAGCGGGCGGCGATATCAACGAACATGGCTCTCGCCCCCCCGAGCTGGCCGAGCAGACCATTGAGCGCCTCATGCTCGGTTACCACCCGCTCGTATTCGTTCTCCCGGTCGTATATCCCGGCGAGGTCACGAAGCACGTCGCGTACGTCGCGGCCCGGAACGATGGAGCCGCTGTCAAGCGCCGCAAGTAGCTTCTCGTAGGCGACCTCTTCTCGGTGCAGGCGACGCGGTTCTTTGAGCTGTTTGGGGTACTGGGCCAGCTCTTCTCGAATCCCATTGCGTGCGATCTCGAAGAGATCGCGCAAGAACTTGCGGTGCTCGGCGGGGATCGCGAGGGTGACGGCATCGCCGTCCCCCGTAGGGTTCTGATCAGCCATGAGGAGGTGCGCCTCCTTGTGGTCAGGCTCCCGGTTGGCGTTCCTGCGCCGCCGGGAGCCGCTTTTTTGGGGCCGGTAGCCAGCTACCGTTCCCGCTGCGGCCGGCCTGGTCTTGCTAAGCCGGTCGCCGCGGGGCCGGCGTTGCAGCGCGCGGCCCCACTTATGTGCCGGAGACGGTACAAGATGCGAAATGGAGGAGCGGGTGCTGGCCCGGCCTACAGCCGGATCTCGATCTGCGGGGTGACAATCGCCGGTTTGACCCCCGTCGCTCCCGCTCTCTCTAGGATCGCTTGGGTGGAGCTTGGGGGAGATACGAAGGCGGTGCTGCTCGCGGCGGCGCTGATGTTCCTGCTCGCCTTGGTCCTCGGGGTCTGGAAGTGGCGGCAGATGGCCACGGCTGACGACGGGTTGGCGCATCCCTATGTCGACACTGGGCATCGGGCCGCTCTGCTTTACAGCTTCGCCCTGCTCCTCGTGGCGACGTTCGTCGAGCTGAGCGGATGGGGGACGGCGGTCAATCTGATCGCTGCCGGGGCGATGACGCTCTACTTCTTCGCTGCGGTGGTCGGCTACATCGTGCACGGATGGCTGCGGGACACGGACAACCAGTTCCGGGACCCGGTTGCTGGCACGCATGGCTTCATGATCAGCTTGATCGCTGCCGAGATCGGTGGGTGGCTCGTCCTGATCGCCGGCTTCGTCGACCGCCAGATCCTCTGAAGGGCTGGAGCAGCTAATCCTGGCGCTCGCGCTCAGTGCGCGCCAGGTGCTCGGCCTCGCGAGCCAGCTCGGAGATCTCCACGCCCAGGGCCGTTGCCAGCGAGCCGACGATCCGCCAGCTCGGATTTCTCTGACCCCGCTCGATTCCGGAGAGATACGTTGTGTGGATATCGGCGGCGCCAGCGAGCGCCTCGATCGTCAGCTGCCGCGCGGTGCGGAGTGCGCGAATAGCGCCGCCGAGGTGGGCTGGACTGGAAGCCGACACTCCACCCAGCCTTGCGTCGCAACTACTTCCTGACCATAGATTATAGTCTTGTTCTGACGAGGAGGTGTGAGTGGTCGGAGGGTCCAGAGTGTTGTCCGGCCAGCCAGCCGGGATCGGGGCTCGCGCCGCTGACGGGCAGAATGACAAACACCACGGTACTTTGAATGAGGTTGACGCTGGCCTCCTGAGGGCCCTGCAGCGTGCCTACGCGGCGTTCAACCGAGGCGACATCGAGTTGCCGCTCTCGATGATGTGCGAGGACGTCGACTGGGCCAACACGATCGAGGGCGGCCGGGAGCAGGGCCGCGAGGCGGTCCGCGCCTACTGGACGCGTGTCCTCGACCTCCTCGTTCCGCGGGTCGATCCACTGGGAATCGAGCAGGGCGAGGGGGGAACCACCGTGGTCTACGGTCAGCAGCGCTTCAACGATTCAGCCACCGGCCGCCTGCTTGCCCACCAGCACTTCCAGCACGTCTATACCTGGCGGGGAGGTCTGGTCGCGCGAATGGACGCCGTCGAGCCGCGGCTCGCCGAGTTGTCGGCCCGCAACCGCGCTCAGGCGGCGCGGGCGATGTAGACGGCCTTGGCGTCCGTCGCTTCGTCGAGCGGCTGGTGGGGGATGCCGTCTAGGCCTTGGCCGTAGATCGCCACGCACTCCAGCGACGCACCCTCCATCTCCCGCAGGACCTCCGCTTCGGGAAAGTGACGCTGGCGGTGGACGCAGGGCTCGACGTCGGGCTCCCTGCCGGCCGCTGCCTCGACCTCGAAGGCGGCCTCGCTGATCGAGCCGGGCTCGGCGGTCGCCGAGCCGCGTCCGCGCCAGACCAGGGTCCGGTCGTTCCGCTCCACCCGCATCTCTTCGGCGAAGAAGGTGCGGTAGGCCCGGAGGGTGTTGGTATCGAACATCAGCAGCCCGTCGGGGGCCAGGTTCGCCCGCATCCTGCCCAGCGCCGCCCCCAGTTCGTCGGTGCTGAGCAGGTAGTTGACCGCGTCGTCCAGCGCCCAGACGAGATCGAACTCGCCGAACGCCGGCAGCTTGCGCATGTCCGCCACGGACAGATCCACCGCGTCCCCGACCTTGGCGTGCGCCAGCTCGAGCATCGACGGCGAGATGTCGCACGCCGTCACCTCCCAGCCTCGCTCGAGCATCGGCAGGAAGCTCTTCCCCGTGCCGCAGCCGACGTCGAGCAGGCGATGCCCGCTCAACCCGTGGCGACGGAGCTCGGAGAGGAGTCTCTCCTGCCACGCCTCGTTGTCGTAGTTAGCGGTGAAGTCGTCGTAGACGGGGGCGAACGCCTCGTAGGCCTGCTCGGCCTCCCGGCTCCCCGACCTGGCTGCTGCCTGCGCCTCCACGCCCCCCGAGACCAAGCAATCACTCCACAGAGTTTCATCGATCTAAATAATCTGATAAGTTGCCGCGCGTTATGGAGGTTCGCCCAGTCGATCAGCGAGCTGCAAGGGGAGAGGACAGCGACGGCGGTTGGGAATGGGAGGAAGTCCGCAGGTTCTGTGTCCGCTTCGCCCATCGCTACGCGAAGAGCCCCGGCGAAGCCGAGGACATCGCCCAGGACGCCCTGCTCCGCGCCTGGCGCCGCCGCTCGACGCTGCGGGAGGCCGGCAGTCGCAAGCAATGGCTTGCGACGATCGTCCGCAACGAGGCCTTCCGCGAGCACGCTCGCAACAGACCGGACCCGGTCGATACGCTGGAGAGCGAATACGGCGCCGAGGACGAGCGAGTCCTGGCAACCGTCGAACGCGCCGACCTCCATGCCGCGCTCGGTCGCCTCGATGAGCGCGAGAGACAGCTGGTCCAGCTCCGTTATGACGAGGATCTGACCCAGACGGCCATTGCCCGCCGCCTCGGCATCCCGGAAGGCACCGTCAAGGTCCGTCTCCATCGCGTGCGCGCCAAGCTGCGCCGCGAAATCGAATTCGTCTAGCGGGCAAGGGGAAGGACCAGTTCGGGCGCGCGGCCTCAGCCGGCCGCCGCCCTGCGCATTTCCTCAGTCGCCGCGCCCGGGCCGAGGTAGGGGACCAGCAGGGCGAAGAGCAGCTCGGGGAGCAGCTCGGGCAGGCGCTCCGCACGGCCGGTCAAGAGCTCGTCGAAGATCAAGCCGGAGACGGCGCCCGCAGCCATCAGGGCGATGTTGTCGGGCAGCTCGCGGTCGCCGGCCACGCCCTTGCCGTCCTCGAGGAACTCGGTGAACCTGCTGACCGCGTTCCAGTGCCTCTGCCGCGCGTCGGCCCCCGCCGCCGAGACCTCGACGATCGCCGTCCGCGCCAGCGCCGGGTCGAGCGCGAAGAGGTCGACGATCGTGGTCAGGCCGATCCGCACCCGCTCGACCCAGTCCTGCTTTCCGTCGCAACTCGCCACCACCTCCCCGACGATCCGCTCGACGACCATGTCGTAGGCGGCGAGGAAGCAGTCGTGCTTGTCGTCGAAGTACTTGTAGAAGGTGGTGCGAGAGGTGTTGGCCTCCTCGATCACGTCGGCCACCGCACTCGCTTTGTAGCCCTTGCGCCCGACGACGCGGACCATCGCCTCGAGGATCGATTGACGCCGCGTTTCGGTGTTCGACATCGGCCCTACCGCCAAAGGAGAACTATCCGGTATATGAATCATAGCGGCATCGTGTACGTAGACGTTTATCGAGTCAGCTCGCCTACCTCCCTGGTAGCCGCGTCGGGGCCGATATATGGCACTAGCGTGGCAAAAAGCACGTCTGAAAGCAAACCTGGAAGACCGTCAACGTTCCTTTCTAATAACGCGTCCGAGATCAAACCCGTGACCCCGCCGATCGCCATCCGCGAGGTATTCGGCGGCAGGCTGCGGCCGTTTGGGGCGAAGTCGCGCCCCTCCTCGAAGAGTGGCGTCAGGCGCTGCACCGCGGTGCGATAGCGGCGCTGCGCGGCGGGCCCGGCCGAGCCGATGTCGACCAGGGCCAGACGCGCCAGTGTCGGCTCTTCGGCGAGCAGCTCGAGCAGCGCCGCCAGCCCGGCCTGCACCCGGTCGGGCCAGCGTTCGGCGGACTCATAAGCGGTGAGGACGCGGCGCACGAGGACGTCGATCGCGTTGTCGTAGGCAGCCAGGAAGCAGGCCTCCTTGTCCTCGAACAGCTCGTAGAAGGTGGTGCGCGAGACGCCGGCCTCGCGGGTCAGGTCGCCGATCGTCGCCGCCGCATAGCCCTTCGAGGCGACCACGCGGATCGCCGCCTCCAGCAGGCGCTCGCGCTGCGAGCGCGCCACCACCTCGGGCGGCAGCCGGTGACGCCCGCGCGGGGGGCGCCACGGCTCTCTTCCCCCTGCGCGCTCCACCCGGCTCAGCCTCCGGATGCGCTGAGAAGCTTCTCTGCCTCCCGGGACTGGCGCAGCGCCTCCTGCTGTCCGAGGTAGGGGACGGTGGTGATGTAGACGACGTCGGGAAGCAGCTCGCGCAGCCGCTCGGCATTGCCGGCGAGGATCTGACCGACGATCAGAGCCTCGGCGCCGGCCAGCGCGGCGCGGCCGGCGCTGGAGGGAATCGCTTCCTCCTCTACCGGGTCGTCGCGGCCGCGGTCGAGCAGCGACTGCAGCACCCGCTTGCCGGAGGCGTAGAGCTCGAAGGCACGCTCGCCGGAGGCGGGTGCCTCGACCAGCGCCATGCGCGCGAAGTCGGGCCGGCTGGCGAGCAGGTCGAGGAAGGCCGCGGCGGCGTCGCGGACCATCGTCGCCCAGGGCTTGTCAGGGGAGTAGACGGCGACGATGCGGCCCATCGCATCTGCGAGGGAGACCTCCATCGCGGCGTGGAAGCAGTCCTCCTTGTCCTTGAACAGCTCGTAGAAGGTCGCCCGCGAGACCCCGGCTGGCTCGCAGATGTCGGCGATCGTCGTCGCACCGTAGCCCTTCGTCGCGCAGCTCTCGGCCATCGCGACGAGGATCCGCTCGCGCTGAGAGTGGGCGATCAGCGGCTCCGCCAGCGCCTCGCGTCCGCTCGGCAGCCGCTCCTTCTCGATCAGGTCGCCGATATCGTCGGGGGCCGGGCCTTTGCCGTCGGGCGGTGCGATCGGGGACATCTTGCTCCTCGTGCGGGGCTACGCGTTCGGTAAACGCGATTGTACACCCCCAGCGGCATTCTGTGGACGGATTAGTACCGGATTACCAATGCGTCCCGGCACGGGGTACGGGACGGGTATGCGGCGCTCAGCAGATCCGCCGCGCGCCGCTGCCTTCCTGCGCTTTTGCGGCGATCGAGCGCTTGCCGCCCATCCGCTTCAGTGCCCGCTCGATGTCGTCGGCCAGCATGTCGGCCATGTCGCGGCTGAAGTTCTCCTTGACCACCATTCGCAGCACCGAGATCGACTCGGCCTCGGGTGGCAGCGGGTAGGCGGGCACTATCCAGCCGCGCTCGCGCAGTCGCTCGGAGAGCTCGAAGACGTCGACTTCGTCCTCGCCGGTCGGGCGGACGACGACCACGGGCAGGTAGCGGGCATCGTTCAGCAGCTCGAAGCGGCCGGTATTGGTCAGCGCCTTCTCCAGCTCACCGGCGTTCGCCATCAGGTTGGCGGCGATCCGCTCGTAGCCTTCGCGCCCGAGCCGCAGGAAGTTGTAGTACTGCAGCAGCACCGCGTTGCTGGCGCGGCTGAAGTTGAGGCTGTAGTTCGGCATCTCGCCGCCGAGATAGGTGATCTTGAAGACCAGCTCGTCGGGGATGGCGTCCATGTCGCGGAAGACGACGGTCCCCATGCCGGGATAGACGAGGCCGAACTTGTGGTTGGAGACGTTGATCGAACGCACCTGCTCCAGCCGGAAATCCCACTTCACCTCGGGGTAGGCAAAGGGCGCGATGAAGCCGCCGCTGGCGGCGTCGACGTGGATCGGGATGTCCCAGCCCTTCTCCTGCTTGACCCGCCGCAGCAGCTCGTCGATGCCCTCGATCTCGTCGATCTGGCCGGTGAAGGTCGTGCCGAGGATCGCGCCGACGGCGATCGTGTTCTCGTCGAGCAGCGGCTCGACCTGCTCGGGACCGATCGTGTGCCGCTCTGGCGTCAGCGGGATCACCCGCTGTTCGACGTCGAAGTACTTGGTGAACTTCTCCCAGCAGGTGTGGACGTCGGCGCCGAAGACGACGTTCGGCCGGGCGCTGTCGTCGCCGCGCCGCTCGCGCCAGCTCCACTTGTGGGCGAGCAGGCCGAGCATGATCGCCTCGGAGGAGCCGATCGTCGCCGTGCCGCACGGCTGGCCACCGTTCGGCGCGTTGAAGAGGCCGCCGATCATGCTGACCACGCGCTGGTGGATGCGCTCGGTCTGCGGATACTCGTCCTGGTCGACGAAGTTGCGGTTCAGCGACTCGGTGGCGAGCTGCTGCGCCTCGGGCTCCATCCAGGTGGTGACGAAGGAGGCGAGGTTGAGCGCCGGGTTGCCGTCGAGGTCGAGCTCGTCGTGGATCAGCTGGTAGGCGGCTCGGGCCGGCATCGACTCGCCGGGGATCGCGTGCTCGGGAATCTCGTCGATGAAGTAGCGGCTGCTGTACGTGGTATTCGTCAGCCGCCCCTCGTCGCTGCGGACCCTGCGCATCGCGGCCCACTGTACACGCGGGCGATGGCGCTACCGAAAACTTCGGACCGCTGTACAACGACTGCGCCCCGCCGCCGGGCGACCATTTCCACATGGAGAAAACGCTTGGTAACGGCCATCTTCCCGCGGAGAAGCCGCTGCGCCAGATCGTCGCCTTCGGCGGCGGCGGGTTCTCAATGGAGTCCGGCAACCCGCTGCTCGACGACTACGTGCTGGGGCTCTGCGCCGCGCCGCGGCCGAAGGTCTGCTTCCTTCCCTCCGCCAGCGGCGATGCCGACCACTACATCGTGCGCTTCTACCGTGCCTTTTCGGCCGAACGATGCGAGGCCAGCCACATCTCGCTGTTCCGCCGCGAGCAGGGACCGGCCGACCTGCGCAAGCACCTGCTCGAACAGGACCTGATCTACGTCGGCGGCGGCAGCGTAATCAGCCTGCTCGGCGTCTGGCGGGCGCACGGCCTCGACCTGATCCTGCGCGAAGCTTGGGAGCGCGGCGTCATCCTTGGCGGCCTCTCGGCCGGCTCGCTGTGCTGGTTCGCGGAGGCGGTCAGCGGCTTCCATGGGGCGCCGCAACGGGTCGAGGGCCTCGGCCTGCTGCCGTTCAGCAATTGCGTCCACTACGAGCGTAGCGGCAAGCGGCGCAGCGTCTACCAGGAGCTCCTGCGCGACGGGATGCGTGGCGGCTACGCAGCCGAGGACGGCGCCGCCCTGCACTTCACCGAAACGGAGCTGAGCCGGGTCGTCGCCTCGCGGCCCCAGGCGCGTGGCTATCGGCTCGACGCGGTCGGCGAGCGCATCGTCGAGATGCGGATCGCCACCGCCTACCTCGGTGACGCCGACGCAATCGCGCCAGCGCCCCTGCCCGAGGCGATGTCCACCGCCGCCGCCTGATGCGGAGCTGAGTTCGTCGTTTGCCGGGATATCCGCGAAAAAAGACGAACTCAGCGGCATGATCAGCCGGATCCTCGCCCTCGGGGGGCATGACTTCACCTCGCGACCCGGCGACCGGGCGATCTGCGAGCTGATGCTGCGCCTGGCGACGGTGCGCGCCGGCCGGCGGCCGCGGATCTGCATCCTGCCGACCGCCAGCGGCGACACCTCGGAGATGATCGACCGCTTCTACGCGGCTTTCGACGAGCGCCCCTGCGACCTCTCCGACCTCTCGCTCTTCCGCCTCGGGCGGCGGCCGATGGCGCTGCGCGAGCACCTGCTCGAACAGGACCTGATCTACGTTGGCGGCGGCAGCCTGCTCAACCTGCTCGCCGTCTGGGAGGCGCACGAACTGAGCGCGATCCTCAGCCTCGCCTGGCGCAACGGCGTCGTCCTCGCCGGCCAGAGCGCCGGTGCGATGTGCTGGTTCGAGGCCGGCATCACCAAGTCCTCGGGCCGCGCCGAGCCGGGCGCTGGCCTCGGCCTCCTCCACGGCAGTCTCTGCGTCCACTACAACAACGAACCCGACCGCCGCGCCGCCTACCTCGAAGCCATAGCCGACGGCATGCCCGACGGTTACGGCCTCGACGACTACGCCGGCCTCCTCTGGGAGGGCAACGGAACCCCCTCAGCCGTCACCGCCCAGCGCGGTGCCCGCGCCTACCGCGTTGCCTCCGGCGAGGAAGGAGTAATCGAGTCCCCCCTCCCAGCCCGCTTCCTCCCCGCGCCTGCTCCGGCAGCTCTACGCGAGGACATAGCCGAGTTCCGACGGATCTCAGCTATGCGCAAACGAGCCGGCTGGCTGGGGTAGGACGCCACCCGCCGCCCTACCCCCCCGCCCCAGCAGCCGGAGGAGCAGTCGGGTCCGATCCCCCCTCACCCGGGTTCTCCCGCGCGATGTAGTCCTCGGCCAAGAGCAGGTTCTCCCGCGACCGCTCGACCACGTTCAGCAGGTCGCCCATCAGCGCCACCTCCTCGACCTGCTCCTTGACGAACCACTGCATGAACTGCTCGGCCCGGTAGTCCTTGACGTCGCGTGCCAGCTCGAACAGCGCGTAGATCTCCTCGCCGACCCGCTTCTCCTGCTCAAGCGCCATCCGTACCGGCGCGACCCCGTCGTCGTAGCTGGTCTGCTGCGACTTGATGTCGGGGATGTGGACCTCGGCGTCGACGTCGAGCAGGTACTGGACCATCATCATCGCGTGCTCGCGCTCCTCCAGTGCCTGCCGGTAGAAGAAGTGCGCGAGCCGCGGCAGCGTCTCCGCGTCGTAGTAGACAGCCGCCCCCACGTACTGCTGTGACGCAGCGAACTCATTCGCGATCTGCTCGTTCAGCGCATCCGGAAAACTCTTCTCAGCCATCTCACTCCTTCGTCGGCGGGGGCGGTAGGCGGACGGTAGCCGAAAGGCCGAATTCGGCCGACCGAAGCGCGTGTCAGGTTGCCCTAAACGCTTTCGGTCCAGCGGAAGCCGGTGCTAGACAGCTGCGGGGACAGCGGGCTCGTTGGCAGCCCCGGCGGCGGGTCGGCTTCGTTGTAGCCACGCGGCGCGGTGTCGTTGGGCGTGTCGGGGTGGAAGAGCGAGGCGAGGACCTGGATCTGGCCGCGGCCGACGCCCAGCTCCCACTGGCCGCCCCCGTAGGCGCCGATGCCGTTCTCCTCGCAGTAGTCGTAGGTCGCGCAGAGATCGCGCAGGCCGCCGATCCGCGAGGGCTTTACGTTGACCATCTTCGGCGGCCAGGGCAAGGCCTCGATGTCGGCGATCGAGTGGATCGGCGCGTCCCAGGTGACGCGGTCGCGGATCGGCTCGAGCAGCGGCCGCGTCTCCTCGGTGACGTCGGGGTCCTCGAGCCAGGCGTCGGGGAAGGCTGCGATCAGCTTGCCGTAGAGGACCGGGTCGGTCTCGACGTCGACGACCGTGCCCTTGTAGAAGCCCTTCAGGTCGAGCGAGTCGACGGCGCCGGTCTCGACCAGCGCGGCGATCAGCTCGTCGTCCCAGTCGTTGACCGGGTCGAGCTTGAAGCGCAGCGTCGGGTAGCGGTCGAGCTTGTGGCGCAGCGTCTCGATCGAGGAAGGCTTTTCCTCCCCGGGCGAGAGCCGCATCGAGCAGACGAAGGTGACCGGGCGCGGCCCGCGGCCGAGTGCCGTCGCGATCCCGATGCTCGATTGGCGCAGCGCCAGGTCGAGCGCGGCCGACTCGAAGGCCCAGCGGCGGTAGCGGCGCGAGACCTCGCGCTGCGGCTCGCCGGGGAAGGTGTCGACCTCGGCCATGAAGTCGCAGAACTCGCCGAGCGTCGCGTAGCCCGTCAGGTCGAGCGTCGGGCCGGCGTCCTGCAGGGCGACGTGATCGAGGGCGTCGTAGGTGACGTCCTCGCCGAGGCCGTCCTCGCCGCCGCCCCAGAGGTGGATCACGGTGCTTAGGCGTTCGAAGCCGGGGGTTTGGTACTCCAGGGGCTGCAGATCGTAGCCGTCGATCTCCAGGGGGAGGTCGGCGAGCAGGTCGAAGGTGGGCACGGGGTGAGTCTAGGCCCACCCTCCACACGCGGCACAGGTGCCACACTCAGCTCTCGATGAAGCACACCGCTCACGGGTACTGGCTGGAGGAGGCCGGAGGTGCTACCCCCAGGCCCGAGCTGAGCGGGGAGCTGAGTGCGGACGTCGTGGTGATCGGGGGTGGGTATGCGGGGATGTGGGCTGCCTGGGAGGTCAAGGCGCTCGAGCCGGAGGCACGGGTCGTGCTGCTGGAGAGCGAGGTCTGTGGGCAGGGGCCGAGTGGGCGGAATGGGGGGTTCTGCAACGTGATGTGGTTCTCGCTGCCGAACATGCGGCGGCGCTGGGGCGACGAGGCGGCGCTGGCAGTCGGACGGGCGGCGCGGCGGGCGATCGAGGACATCGGGGCGTTTTGCCGAGAGCAGGAGGTCGATGCCTGGTACAGGCAGGCCGGCTACCTGCAGGTCTCGACGGCTCCGGCGCACGATGGGACCTGGGACGAGGCCGTCGCTGCTTGTCGTGAATTGGGCGAGGGGGGAATTGGGAGCCCCAAGTCCGACCGGGCGCAGGCGGCAGGAGCGGGAGACGCCGTTTACCCGCTCGATGCTGCTGAGGTTGCGCTGCGCTGCGCTTCGCCGGCCTTCCGCGCTGGCGCCCTTTACCCAGATGCGGCGACGGTGCAGCCGGCGCGGCTCGCGCTTGGCCTGCGAAGCCGGCTGCTGGATACGGGTGTCGAGATCTTCGAGCGCTCGCCGGTGCGGCGGCTCGAGGGTTCGCCCGCCGAGGTCGTCGCGCGGGTGGGCTCAGGGGCGCGGAACGCCAGCTTGGTCCGCGCTGGGGCAGCGGTCGTCGCGATCGGCGGTGCCGCCAAAGCGCCGCGAGCGCCGTTGCGCGACGCGCTGACCGTCACCTCGTCCCACATCGTCCTCACCGAGCCCGTCCCCGACGTGCTCGAGGAGATCGGTTGGACCGGCGGCGAGTGCATCACCGACAGCCGTGCCCTGATCGATTACTTCCGCACGACGCCCGACGGTCGCATCGCCTTCGGCTGGGGCGGTGGTGGGATCGCGCTGGGCGCCCGCCTGCGCGGCCGCACCGAGCATGACCACCGAGTGGTCGAGGCCGCCGCGGCTCGCCTGCGCGGGTACTTCCCCGCGCTCGCCGGCCGCCGCATCACCCACGCCTGGGGCGGTCCCGTCGACGTCTCCCCGACCCACATCCCGATGGTCGTCCCTCTGCGCGGCAGCCGTACCTTCGTTGCCGCCGGCTTCAGCGGCAACGGCGTCGGCCCCTCCCGCATGGTCGCCCGAACCCTCGCCTCCCTGGCCCTCGATCGCCGCGACGACCACTCCCGCCTGGCCTTCGTAGACCCCTCCCCCCAACGAGTTCCGCCCGAGCCCTTCCACTGGATCGGAGGGGAGATCATCCGCCGCGCTCTCACCAGCAAGGAGCAAGCCGAGCTAGAGGGACGACACCCGCCTCTCCTCAGCTCCCTAATCTCGCGGGTCCCGCAGCTGGTGGGTTTTCACCTCGGCCGGTGAAGAGGGACTGGGCCTCCCTACCTCCCCGCAGGAACCACCAGCACCGGCCGCTCCGCCTGATGCAACAACCGGTAAGGCGTCGACCCGAGAATCGCCCCCTTGAGCGGCGCATCCCCATAACTGCCGACCACGATCATCCGCGCGTCGCGCGCCCTGGCCACCTCTTCCAGCGCCTCGGCCGGCCGCCTCGCGACCAGCTCGTGCTCGGCGTCGATCCCGTCGCTCTCGGCGACTCGTTTCGCCTCGCCCATCACCTTCTCGCCGAACTCGGCGATCGCCTCCTCGTGTTCGGCGATCTCGCCGCCCCAGATGCCCGGCGGCGCGTAGCCGAAGACGAGCACGACCGTGTCGCCGAGGCCTTTGGCGAGGCGCACCGCCTCGTTCAGCGCAGCCGCACCGCAGTCCGAGCCGTCGTAGCCGACGACTATCTGGCCCATCAGCGCTCACCTCCGCCGCCCGCGAGCCCGCCCGTCGCTGGCTCGGCTTCGCCCTCGAGAAAGCCTTCCGGCGCGACCTCAGGGCGGCGGCGGAAGAAGGCCGGGAACGCCCGCCACTGGACCACCATCAGGACCAGGCCGAGGACGAGGAAGATGATCGCGATCAGCAGCGGTGGCCCGATCCCCAGCCACGAGTCTCCGGATTCGGAGTTCGCTGGGTCGGAGAGTTCGATCGCGTTCTTGATCAGCAGGTAGAAGAGGATGACGCCGCCCAGCAGCGGCCCGATCCCGACGAAGAAGAAGTTCTTGACGCTGCGCAGGATCTCTCGCCGGTAGTAGATCGCGCAGGCGAAGCCGGTCAGGCCGATATAGAAGGAGATCATCAGGCCGAGTGCGGCCAGGGAGTCGAAGAGGATGTCTTCGCTGACCAGCGTCAGGCTGACGTACCAGACAATCGAGGCGGCGCCCATCAGCATGGTTGAGACGTGCGGCGTCAGATAGCGCGGGTGGACATTGCCGAGGCTCTTCGGCATCGCATGCGCGCGAGCCATCGAGAGGGTCGTGCGCGCGGTCGGCAGGATCGTCGTCTGGGTCGAGGCCGCGGCGGAGGAGAGCACGGCGATGATCAGGATCTTGTCGAGCGGCGAGCCGAAGACCTCGGTTCCGAGGGCGCTGAGCACGTCTTCCTGGCTGGCAACGAGCTGGTCGACGCCGGCGTAGGCCTGTGCGGCCACGGCGACGATCAGGTAGATGCCGAGCAGGATCAGGGTGCTGACGACGGTCGCCCGCCCGGGGGCCTCGTCGGGGTTCTCGGTCTCCTCGTTGACGGTCGCGGTCGTGTCCCAGCCCCAGTAGATGAAGACGGCGAGCAGCATTCCGGCCGAGATCTCGCTGGGGCTGAGCGAGAAGGGGTTGAGCCAGGAGAGGCTCGGGTCGATCGAGGCGACCGGGGCGCTGCCGGCGTAGACCTTGACCAGTGCAACCACGGCAAAGATGGCCAGGGTGACGATCTCGGCAGCCAGCAACCCGACCTGGGTCCGCGCCGAGAGCTCGATGCCGATCACGACGATCGCCGTCATCAGGGCGATCCAGGCCACTCCGACTGCGGTCACCGCCGCGGTTGACGCGGCCGCAGAGTCCCAGCCGACGAGCAGGAAGGTGTAGAGGCCGGCGATCTGCGCCAGGTTGGCCATCACGATCACGTCGGCGACGACGATCGTCCAACCGGCGATCCAGCCGAGCTGCGGGCCCATCGCCTTGGTCACCCACGAGAAGCTGGTGCCGCAGTCCGGATCGGCCTTGTTCATGTAGTAGTAGCCGGCGGCCACCAGGAACATCGGGACGAAGCTGATCAGCAGGATGGCGGGGGACTTGAGGGCGACGGCCGCGGCGATGAAGCCAAGGGTCGCGGCGAGGCTGTAGCCAGGGGCGGTTGAGGCGACGCCGATGACCACGCTGGAGACGAAGCCGATCGCGTTCTTCTTCAGCCCCTTGTCGCCGCTGCTAGGGACGGGAGTCGTGGACACGCTCGGCGAGGGCTGGGGTGGCGTCGGAACCGCTGCGCTCTCCATCGGACCCTTTCTCTCCTCACGCTGCGGGATGGCGGCTGACTTTCCCTCACGGTACGCCTCCATGGCGCAAGATCACAAGTGGCAAATGTGCCAAACCGGCAGACTCGATTTATCCAAATCGGATAAGCCTTTTGCTTTCACTTGACCCAATGACCACTTGCGATTGGGGTCTACCCGAGCTAGCGTTGTCCAGAACGTCGTAGCAAGAGAGGAGAAGCTGCATGTCCATTGCGTCGCAGACCATGGGAGCCGTGGGGAGCGAGCTTCAGCAGCAGGCGATGCGCCACCTCTGGATGCACTTCTCTCGCATGGGGGGCTACGGCCCCGACCACGAGATCCCGATCATCGCCCGCGGCGAGGGCTGTTACGTCTACGACGACCACGGCAACCGCTACCTGGACGGCCTCTCGGCGCTCTTCTGCGTCAACGCCGGGCACGGCCGCACCGAGCTCGGCGAAGCCGCCGCCCGCCAGGTCGAAGAGCTCGACTTCTACACGCTGTGGAGCTACGCCCACCCGCGGGCGATCGAGCTCGCCGCGCGGATCGCCGCGCTCGCTCCCGGCGACCTCAACCGCGTCTTCTTCACCTCGGGTGGCTCGGAGGCAGTCGAGTCGGCGCTGAAGTTGGCCCGCAGCTATCACCGGATGCGCGGCAACGGCCAGAAGCACAAGCTGATCGCCCGCGAGATCGCCTACCACGGCACCTCGCTCGGCGCCCTCTCGGCCACCGGCATCACCGACCTGCGGGCACCGTTCGAGCCGCTGACCCCGGGCGGCTGCCACGTCCCCAACACCAACATCTACCGCTGGCCCGAGGACCGCCACCCGCTTTGGGCGGCGGACGCGATCGAGGAGCGGATCGCCTTCGAGGGGCCGGAGACCGTTGCCGCGGTGATCCTCGAGCCGGTGCAGAACGCGGGCGGCTGCTTCGTCCCGCCGGATGGCTACTTCGACCGGGTGCGCGAGATCTGCGACCGCCACGACGTGCTGATGATCTCCGACGAGGTGATCTGCGCTTGGGGCCGCCTCGGCCATTGGTTCGGCTGCGAACGCTTCGGCTACGTGCCTGACGTGATCACCGTTGCAAAGGGGCTGACCTCGGCCTACGCGCCGATGGGTGGCGTGATCGTCTCCGATCGGGTCGCCGAGCCGTTCATGCAGGGCAAGGAGTCCTTCGTCCACGGCTTCACCTTCGCCGGCCACCCGGTGGCGGCGGCAATCGCGATGGCCAACCTCGACGTCTTCGAGCGCGAGGACCTCTGCGGCGGCGTCCTCGCCAAGGAGGGGGAGTTCCGCCAGATGCTCGAGACCCTGCACGACCTGCCGATCGTGGGCGATGTGCGGGGCGCCGGCTTCTTCCAGGCGATCGAGCTGGTCAAGGACAAGGAGACGAAGGAGAGCTTCGACGAGGAGGAGTCCGAGGAGCTGCTGCGCGGCTACCTCTCCGGTGAGCTGTTCCGCCGCGGGCTGATCTGCCGCGCCGACGACCGTGGCGACCCGGTGATCCAGCTGGCGCCGCCGCTGATCGCCGGCAGCGAGCAATTCGAAGAGATCCACGACGTCCTGCGCGGTGTCCTCACGGATGCCTGGGAACGGGTCCACTAGACGGGCGCCGCGGATGCTCACCGTCCAGAGCCTGCTCGCCGAACTGGGCCTCGACCTCGAGGCCGGGGCGGAGGCCGCGGAAGCGCCGGTGCGCTGGATCCACATCTCCGAGCTGGAGGACCCGACGCCGTGGCTCTCCGGCGGCGAGCTGATGCTGACCACCGGCATCCCGCTCGACAGCGCCGCCAAACAGCGCTCCTACATCCGCCTGCTGGCCGAACACAACCTCTCCGGGCTTGGCTTCGGCACTGGCTTCAGCCACAAGAAACTGCCCAAAGCGCTGGTCGAGGAGGCGCGTAAACGCGACTTTCCGCTCTTCGAGGTGCCCTACTCGACGCCGTTCATAGCGATCACCGAGAAGGCCTTCGCGCGGCTGGTCAACGAGCAGTACGAGGTCCTGCAGCGGGGGATTGCCGTCCAGCGGCGGCTGGAGCGGCTGGTACTCGAAGAGCGTGGCCTGGAGGAGATCGTCGCGACGATCTCCTCCGCCGTTGGCGGCACCGTGGCGATTCTCAACGGCCGCGGCGAGCGCATCGCCGGCCGCGGCTTCCGCCGCGAGCTGTCCGCCGAGGCGGTCAACGCGATCCGCGACGAAGCGCTATCCCACACCGCCGACGGGCACCCCTTCGTCCCGACCCACCCGTCGATCGCCGGCCGCGCCCTCGCCCACCCGGTGATCTCACCCGGCGGCGGGCCGCCGCAAGCATGGGTGGTGATGGTCCGCGACTCGGGCGGGCTCGGTGACTTCGAGCGGCTGATCCTGCAGCAGGCGGTGGCGGTGGTGGCGCTCGAGCTGATGCGCCGCCGCGTCGCCCGCGAGACCGAGCGGCGCCTCGCCGGCGACGTCCTCGCCGGCGCTCTCGGCGGGCGCCTCGACCCCTCCGAGCTGCGTCGTCGCCTCGAGCCCTTCGGCATCGGCGACGAAGCGGCGGTTCTCGTCTTCGACCTCGACGACCCCTCGGCCGCCGAGCCGGCCCTGGAGCGAGCGCTCGCCGCCGACGCCTGCCCGGCGGTTGTCGCGCCGCACGCCAGCGGTGGCCGCGAGCTGCTCTGCGCGGTGGTAGACGCCGCCGACCGCGACCCGGTCGACCTCGCCGCCGAAGCGCGCCGGGCGCTGATCAAGGAGCGCGGCGCGGTGCGCGCCGCGGCCAGCCGGCCGGCACCGCCCGAGGAGCTGCGCCACTCCTTTCACGAGGCGCGCTGCGCGCTGGAGGCGACCGCCTTCGCCAACGGAAGCGAGCCGGAGGTCGCCTCGTGGCGGGACCTCGGCGCATTCACCCTGCTGCTCTCGATCCAGGACGACGAGGCTTTGAAGCTCTATTGCGACAGCGTGCTCGGGCCGATCGAGGAGGGCGACGAGGAGTACGGCGGCGAGCTGCTGCGCTCGCTGGAAGCCTTCATCGAGCAGAACGGCCAGTGGGAGCGCGCCGCCCGCGAGGTCTACTGCCATCGCCACACGCTGCGCTACCGGATGCGCAAGGTGGAAGAGCTGACCGGCCGCGACCTCTCGCGCGCCCACGACCGGATCGAGTTCTGGCTGGCGTTGCGGGCCCGGGAGCTGGTCGGCGGGTGAGGCGGCGGGCGAGAGAGCCGGTGCGCTCGTGATCGTCGGGGTCCCGCGCGAGATCAAGCCCGACGAGCACCGGGTCGCGGTCACCCCCGCCGGCGTCCGCGAAATGGTCGAGCACGGCCACGTCGTGCTGATCGAGGCGGGGGCTGGCGAGGGCAGCGCGATCGCCGATGCCGACTTCGAATCGCAGGGCGCGCGCATCGTCCCCAATGCCGCCGCGGTCTTCGCCGAGGCGAGCATGGTCCTCAAGGTCAAGGAGCCGCAGCCCGGCGAGATCGAGATGCTGCGCGCCGGCCAGCTGCTCTTCACCTACCTGCACCTGGCGCCGGACGCGGAGCTGACCCGCGGCCTCCGCGGCTCGGGCGCGACCTGCGTCGCCTACGAGACCGTCGAGGACGCGCGCGGCCGGCTGCCGCTGCTGGCGCCGATGAGCGAGATCGCCGGCAAGATCGCCACCCAGGCCGGCGCCTTCATGCTCGAGAAGCCGCTCGGCGGGCGCGGCATCCTGCTCGGCGGCGTCCCCGGCGTCGCCGCCGCCAACGTGATGGTGATCGGCGGCGGCGTGGTCGGCATGAACGCCGCCTTCATCGCGATCGGCATGGAGGCCGACGTCTTCGTCTTCGACAAGTCGATTGACCGGCTGCGTGAGCTGGAGGTCGGCTTCGCCGGGCGCTGCTCGACCGTCTACTCGACGACGCTGGCGGTCGAGGAGATGCTGCCCCGCGCCGACCTGGTGATCGGCGCCGTGCTGGTCCACGGCGCCCGCGCCCCCTATGTGGTGCGGCGCGAGCAGCTGGCGCTGATGAAGCCCGGTGCGGTGCTGGTCGACGTAGCGATCGACCAGGGCGGCTGCTTCGAGACCTCGCGGCCGACCACCCACCGCGAGCCGACCTTCGAGGTCGACGGGATCGCCCATTACTGCGTCGCCAACATGCCCGGCGCGGTGCCGATCACCTCGACCGACGCGCTGACCAACGCGACGTTGCCCTACGCGATCGCCCTGGCCGACCAGGGCGTCGAGGGGGCGATCCGGCAAGACCCGGGCCTGCGGCTCGGCGTCAACGTCGCCGGCGGGCACGTGACCCACCCGGCCGTGGCCGAAGCGGTCGGGGAGACCTATGTCCCCGTCGAGGAGGCGCTGGGGGCGGGCGGTGCAGAACGTGTAAAGGACAAGGCGGAGGTGGGCTGATGGCGATGGCGGCCAAGACGAAGCTGAGGAACTTCATCGGCGGCAAGGCGGTGGACCCGATCGAGGGCGGCATGGAGGACGTCGTCAACCCGGCGACCGGAGAGGCAATCGCCGAGGCGCCGCTCTCGACCAAAGCCGACGTTGACGCCGCCGTCGCCGCGGCGACGGGCGCCTTCGAGGGCTGGGCGGCGACGCCGCCGGGCGAACGGGCGCGAGCGTTGCTGCGGATGGCCGACCTGATCGAGGAGCGCGGCGAGGAGATCGCCGACCTCGAGGCGGCCGACGCGGGCAAGCCGCGCGGCGCGGTGCTCGAGGACGAGGTGCCGGTGATGGCCGACAACCTGCGCTTCTTCGCCGGCGCGGCACGCTGTCTGGAGGGTCGCGCCGCGGGCGAGTACATGGAGGGCCATACCTCCTTCGTCCGCCGCGAGCCGATCGGCGTCGTCGGCCAGATCACCCCCTGGAACTACCCCCTGATGATGGCGATCTGGAAGATCGGCCCGGCGCTTGGCGCCGGGAACACCGTCATTCTCAAGCCGGCCGAGACCACGCCGCTGACGACGCTCACCTTCGCCGAGTGGTGCGCCGACCTGCTGCCGCCCGGCGTGCTCAACGCGATCGGCGGCCACGGCGAGCCGACCGGGGTCGAGCTGGTCACCCATCCCGACGTCGAGATGGTCTCGCTGACTGGCTCGCCGCCGACCGGCAAGTGGATCGCCAAGGCTGCGGCCGACACGCTGAAGCGCGTCCACCTCGAGCTGGGCGGCAAGGCGCCCGTGGTCGTCTTCGACGACGTCGAGATGGAGACCGCGCTGGAGACGATCGCCGGCACCGGCTACTACAACGCTGGCCAGGACTGCACGGCGGCGACCCGCGTGCTGGCCTCCAAGGGCGTCTACGACGACGTCGTCAACGGCCTCGTTTCGGAAGCCAAGGGGCTGGTCCTGGGCGACACGCTCGCGGCCGATACGACCCTGGGGCCGCTCAACTCGCAGCGCCAGCGCGAGCGGGTCGAGGGCTTCCTCGAACGCCGGCCGGACAACGCCGAGATTGTCACTGGCGGCAGCGAGCCCGCCCTGCCCGGTTACTTCCTCGAGCCGGCCGTGGTCGCCGGCCTCGAGCAGGACGACGAGATGGTCCAGAAAGAGATCTTCGGCCCGGTGATCACCGTCCAGCCCTTCAGCGACGAGGCGAAGGCGATCGAGTGGGCCAACGGCACCCGCTACGGCCTCGCATCTTCGGTCTGGACCCGCGACGTCGGCCGGGCGATGCGGGTCGCCAACGCGCTGCGCTTCGGCTGCGTCTGGATCAACGACCACATCCCACTCGTCTCCGAGATGCCCCACGGCGGCTACAAGGAATCCGGCTACGGTAAGGATCTGTCCATCTACGCGCTGGATGACTACACCGAGATCAAGCACGTGATGGTGAGCCTCGGCTGATCGCATCGCTGCGACGTGCCGGTAGTTAGACACCACTGTGGGCACTCAATCACCGGCACGTCCGCTGAGGGTCGATACGCTCGGAAGGTGAGGGCTTTTGGTAGGGGACTCGTGATCGGCGTGGCGATGCTGGGCGCCCTCGTGACGCTCGGCGCGGGCTCCGAACCCGAAGAGGAACCGCGCTGCCATGGGCGGCGGGCGAAGATCGTCGGCACCGATGGCAACGACGTGCTGCATGGCACGCCCGGCCGCGACGTGATCTGGGGTGGCGAGGGCGACGACCAGATCTACGGCAGCCTCGGCAACGACCTGATCTGCGGCGCCGAGGGCGACGACCTGATCCACGGCGGCCGCGGGAACGACTTGATCGACGGCGGCGCCGGCACCGACTCGGTCGTCGGCGACCTCGGTGACGACAGGGGGACCGGCGGCACCGGTAACGCCGACGAGGTCGCCGGCAGCCTCGGCATCGACACGCTCAGCGGTGGGCCCGGTGAATTCGATCTAGTCCACGGCGACTACGGCTACGACCGTATGGACGGCGGCCCCGGCGCTGGCGACATCGTCTCCTTCGCCACCGCCGTGGGAACCGCCAAGGGCGCCGGCGTCTGGGTCTCGCTGAAGGGCCACCGGGCGCGCGGAGACGGCCACGACCGGCTGTACCGCTTCGAGAGCATCGAAGGCTCGGCCTTCGCCGACACCTTGATCGGCAGCAAGCAGGGGAACGCGATCGACGGCGGCCCGGGCGACGACACGCTGATCGGCGCCGGCGGCCCGGACGAGCTCAACGGCGGTCAGGGCAAGGACGGCTGCAAAGGCGCCAAGGGAGGCACCGTCTCCTGCGGGCGCGAAGCGCCGATCAAGGCGACGGCCTACGTCGAATTCGACCGCACTCGCGGGGGTGGGGGCGGCCTGGAGATCGTCGGTGGCGGCGGCCGCGACGAGATCACCGCCGTCACCTACAACCCAGAGGAGGAAACCTTCGGCGTCGGTGCGACCAGCGGGATCGCGATCGGCCCCGGCTGCACGCGGCCCGCCGGCGACATCAACCAGGCGGTTTGCCCGACGCATGGGCCGGCGCGTTGGCTGATGGCCGACTTGGGTCCGGGCAACGATCTGCTCCGCGTCGAAGGCTCGCTCGAGGCGGTCGAGAACGTGCGGCTGGCCGGCGGGCGGGGGAACGACACGATCCACGCCGGCCCCGAGGATGACCTGATCGAGTCCGGCCCCGGCGCCGACCGGCTCTACGGCGGCGCTGGCGCCGACGGCCTGATCGGCGGCCTGCCCGGACCGACCTATTTATATGGGGGCGAGGAAGGCGACCTGCTGGCGGCCGGCGGCGGCTGCGCCGGCGGCGCCCTGGTTGGCGGCCCTGGGCGCGACGACGCTTCTTTCGCCGAGACGCAGGCCCACCCCGGGACCCTCTACGTCTCGCTGGCCGCCCACGCCGCCTGGATCGACGTCGTCGAGGGCTGCGACCACGTTCGCCTCTCGCCGACCGACGAGGACATCGAGGGTTCCTTCGACTACGACGTGCTAATCGGCGACGGCGGGCCCAACTCGATGCTGGGCCAGCCCGGCAAGGACTTCTTCTACGGCCACGGTGGCGACGACACGATCGACGCTCGCGATGGCGTCCGCGACTACGTGATCCAGTGCGGCGCCGGCCACGCGCCGAAACTGGGCAAGCCGGTCCGCGGCCGCCCCGCCGGCCATGCCCTCACCGACTCCTTCGACCCGGCCCCGATCCTCTGCGTCGAGAGCACCCACGGTACCCCCGTCGCCGGCCTCAATAACGGCGGCTGACGGCGGGTGGCCGGCGCATATCGGCGTCCTCGGTCGCTCGCGTGCAGAGCACGCCACGCTCCCTGCGTTCTTGATCTGCTTGACCACCCGCCGTCAGAGGCAGCTACGGGCGCAATTCGGTGAAGCCGGCGGCTGCGAAGTCGCCATCGAAGGCGAGCGCGTCCTGAATGCCCTTCGCGCGCATGTAGGCGAAGCTGGTGGCGTCGACGAAGGAGTACTCGCGCTCGTCGTGCCGGCGGAGCCAGCGTAGCGCTTCGTCTTCGAGCTCATGGGAAACGAAGTCGACTTTGACATGGCTTGGCTGTGCAGCGAGCGCATCCAAGAGCTCCACTGCTTTGGCGTGCCAGCGCTTACGCCGAAACCACGTCCAGCCCTCGCCACGAACGTGGTTGGTTGCAACCATTCGCCGACCCGAAATCTGCTGGACGAGCCGTTTGGCGGCTTCGTGGTGCGGGTTGCGATCATCAAAACCCGCGATCAAGAAAGACGTATCGACAAATATCAGGGGTAGTCCCGGTCCACCAGCCCGTAAACGACCTCGTCGATCGTCCGGGTGTCGTCGCGGTCGCTGGACACCGTGCCGAACATCTTGAACAGTGGATCCTCCTCTATCGGCGGCAACGGCCGTATCTCCTCCCGCACGCATCGCCTGATCACCTCCGCCTTCGAGAGCCCCTCTTCTTCGGCGCGTCTTTCCACCGCCGCGTCCAGCTCGGGCTCGATCGATATCTGCAGTCGCTTCATGCGGGCCACGTTACATCACCTCTGTTAAAGTAATGTAACAATTCACAGGCGAAAGTGTCAATTTTTGGCCTCCGGGCTCTCCCGGTCGGTTGGGGCATTGGAATAGGCTGTGGGGCATGCCCGGCACCCCGAGCGCAGACGAGGCCGCGGCGATTGCCGCGGCGGTCGAGCGGTTCATCGCCGAGACGACCGCGGCGGCGGCTGAGCAGGCGCCGACCGCGAGCCCGTGGCAGCGGGCGGCGTTGGTCGAGGGCGTCGGCACCAAGGCCGTCGTTCAGCAGCATCTCGAAGGAGGAGCAAAATGGCTGTCGTGAAGATCATCGAGCTGGTCGGCAGCTCCAAGACGTCCACCGACGACGCGGCCCGTCAGGCGCTCGCTCAGGCCCAGGGCACGCTGCGCAACATCCGCGCCGTCGACATCGTCTCGACCGGGATCCGTGGCGAGAACCTCGACGAGTACCGGGCGCACGTGCGCGTCGCCTTCCTGGTCGAGGGGACCGAGGTCGACTAGATGGCTGACGACCAGGGCGGCGAGGCTCGCGAGGTCTCTCGCGACGAGGCGCAGAAGCTGCTCGATGAGGGCGCGCAGCTGGTCGACGTGCGCGCCGATCACGAGTGGGACGCTGGCCGCATCGCCGGCGCCAAGCACCTGCCGCTCGACGAGCTGGTTGGGCGCAGCAGCGAGATCGACAAGGAAAAGCCGGTCGTCGTCTATTGCCGCGGGGGCAATCGCTCGACGATGGCGAGCGAGGCGCTGGCCGCTGCCGGCTACGACGCGGCCAAGCTGAGCGAGGGGATCGTCGGCTGGGAGGAGGCTGGCTTGCCGCTCGCGCCCGAGGGTGGCTATGTGGCCGAGTCCGGCGAAGCCGCGGCCGTGCTCCAGGCACGAAAAAGGGCTGCTCAGGGCTAAATACCCTAATCCCTGTCAGGTTTTGCTATTTTCCTGGCTGTGGAGGTCGTCGTCGATCAGGACAAGCAGCAGCGCGGCAAGGGGCGCACTGGCACGCTGGAGAACCCCGAGACCTACGAGAACGTCCCGGGTCGTGTCATCCCGATCATCGAGCGCGAGTTCGACGACTTCGACAACGAAGCGGAGGAGTTCCTCTCCGGCCGTCTGGCCGAAGAGCAGTTCATCGGCTTCCGCCTGAAACAGGGCGTCTACGGCCAGCGCCAGCCCGACGTGCAGATGGTCCGCGTCAAGCTGCCGTTCGGTGGCGTCACGCCGGAGCAGATGGACGCCTTCGCCAGCGTCGTCGAGAAGTATGCGCCGCTCGACAAGGGTCACATCACGACCCGGCAGAACATCCAAATCCACCACGTGCCGCTGCGCGACATGGAGGAGCTGCTGCGCGAGATCTCCGAGGTCGGCCTCTCCTCACGCGAGGGCTGCGGCAACACGGTCCGCAACGTCACCGGCGACCCCTGGGCCGGCATCGCCCCCGACGAGGTCTTCGACCCGACGCCCTACGCCGGCGCCTACGTCCGCTACTTCGTCCGCCACCCGACGACGCAGCTGATGCCGCGCAAGATCAAGACCGCCTTCACCGGCTCCGACGAGGACCGGGCGATCACCGGCATCCACGACATCGCCTTTCTCAGCCGCGAGCGCGACGGCGTCAGGGGGTTCGAGGTTCGGGTCGGCGGCGGCACCTCGATCATGGCTCGCGTCGCGCCGACCCTCTACGAGTTCGTCGAGGCCGACAACGGCGACTACCTGAAGGTCGCCGAGGCGGCGCTGCGGATCTTCGACCGCCAGGAGTGGCTGCGAGTCAACCGGGCGCGAGCTCGGATCAAGGTGCTGATCGACAAGATCGGCATCGACGCCTTCCGCGAGCAGGTCGAGGAGGAGCTGCAGGGCGAGTGGGTCGCCGAGCGCGACTTCGACGCCGAGCTGGTCGAGCGGCTGCGCTTCGACGACGAGGAGGAGGCGAACGCCCCGGACGCGCCCGCCACGCCCGCCTCGCCGAACGGCGACCGCAGCGCCTTCGACCGCTTCGTCGAAGCCAACGTCCAGTCGCAGCGCCAAGAGGGTTTCTCGGCGGTCGAGGTGAAGATCGACCGCGGCGACCTGACGCCGGAGCAGTTCCGCGGCCTGGCGACGATCATGCGCGAGTACACCGGCGGCCACGCGCGCAGCACCGTGCAGCAGAACCTGGTCTTGCGCTGGGTGCGCGACGAGGCGCTCTATGACGTCTACGAGCGGCTGCGAGCGCTCGATCTCGCCGAGGCGGGTGCTCGCGAGGTGACCGACGTCGTCAGCTGCCCCGGCACCGACAGCTGCAAACTCGGCATCACCAGCTCGATGGGCCTCAACCGGGCGATCAAGCAGCGGGTCGAGGAGATGGAGATCTCAGACGAGCTGACCCGCAAGATCCACATCAAGATGAGCGGCTGCCCGAACGGCTGCAGCCAGCACCACATCGCCAACATTGGCTTCTACGGCGCCTCGCTGAAGGTCGGCGGCCGCCAGATGCCCGCTTACATCCCGCACATCGGCGGCAACTACGAGGGCGGCGAGGTGATCTTCGGCACGCGGCTGAAGTCGCGTCTGCCGGCCAAGCGGGTGCCGGAGGCCGTGGCGCGCTGGATCGAGCTCTACGAGGCCGAGCGCGACGAAGGCGAGGAGTTCAACGCCTTCGCCGAGCGGGCTGGCGCCGAGCGCTTCGAAGCGGAGATCAAGGACCTCACGCTGCCGGCTGAGTTCAGCCTCGAGACGATGCAGCAGTTCATCGACTGGAACCGCCAGAGCCCCTACAAAGTGGAGCGGGGCGAGGGCGAGTGCGCGATATGAGCCCGGTCGCAGCCCCCACAGAGTTCGACGCCGAGGCGGTTGCCGCCGACCTCGAGGGACGCACCGCCAGCGAGGCGATCGAGTGGATGTTCGAGACCTTCGGTGACCGTCACTACATCGCCTGCTCGTTTCAGAAAACCAGCTCGGTCACGGCTCACCTGGCCAGCCAGATCAACTCCGAGGCGCGCTTCTTCTACCTCGACACCGACGTGCTCTTCCCGGAGACCTACGAGACGCGGGACAAGCTGGCCGAGCACCTCGGAGTCGAGTTCGATCGCTTTCACAACCTGACCCTCGAGGAGCAGGCCGAGAAGCACGGGGATGAGCTTTGGAACCGCGATCCGGACGCCTGCTGCGGTCTGCGCAAGATCGAGCCGATGCGCCGCGCGCTCTCTTCCGTAGACTGCTGGCTCGCCGGGGTCCGCCGCGAGGACTCCGCAAGTCGCGCCAAGACCCCCAAGTTCGCCTGGGACAAGCGATTCGACCTCTGGAAGCTGAACCCGATCGCGGACTGGACCGAGCGTGACGTCTGGAACTACATCCGTGAGCACCACCTCCCGTACAACCCGCTGCACGACCACGGCTACCCGTCGATCGGCTGCACCCACTGCACCAAGCCAGTGGGCCCCGGCGGTTCTCCCCGCGACGGCCGCTGGGTCGGTCTGGCAAAGACCGAGTGCGGGATCAACTAGCGGCGCCGACTGAGACGCCCGACACCTTCCCCGAACGATTGGTGAGACACCCGCATGAGCGAGACGATGACTGAGCTGTCCCTGACCCTTTCCGAGCGCCACACCGCCGACTTCGAGATGATCGGCAACGGCGGCTTCGCGCCGCTGACCGGCTTCCAGGGCTCCGCCGACTGGGAGCGGGTCTGCGCCGAGATGCGCACCGTCGCCGGCGAGTACTGGCCGATCCCGATCACCCTCGCGACCGACCTCGAGTGCGCCGTCGGCGACACGGTCGAGCTGTCGAGCGACGAAGGCAAGCCGTTGGGGCGGATCAAGGTCGAGGAGATCTGGGAGCGCGACGTCAAGCGCGAGGCGGAGCAGGTCTACGGGACCACCGACGCCGAGCACCCCGGCGTGGCGGCGATCTACGAGGAGGGCGACCGGATGATCGCCGGGCCGATCGAGGTCGATGCCCTGCCGGATCACGAGGAGGCGTTCATGCGCCGCTACAAGACGCCGGCCGAGACGAAACAGGAGTTCGCCGACCGCGGTTGGAAGCGGATCGTCGCCTTCCAGACCCGCAACCCGATCCATCGTGCCCACGAGTACCTGACCAAGGCCGCGCTGGAGACCTGCGACGGGCTCTTCATCCACCCGCTGATCGGCAAGACCAAGGCCGGCGACATCCCCGCCGACGTGCGGATGCGCTGCTACGAGGTGCTGATGGAGAAGTACTACCCGGGGGACCGGGTGATGCTGGGGGTGAAGCCGGCGAAGATGCACTACGCCGGCCCCCGCGAGGCGGTCCTGCACGCGATCGTTCGCCGCAACTACGGCGCCACCCACTTCATCGTCGGCCGCGACCACGCCGGCGCCGGCGACTACTACGGGACCTACGACGCGCAGAAGATCTTCGACGAGATCGACATCGAGGAGCTCGGGATCGAGCCCCTAATGTTCGAGCACACCTTCTGGTGCAACGAGTGTGAGGGGCTCGCTTCGAACAAGACCTGCCCCCACGACAAAGAGGCACGCCTTTTCCTCTCCGGGACGAAGGTCCGCGAAATGCTCGGCAACGGCGAAAGGCCGCCGCACGAGTTCTCGCGTGACGAGGTGGCCGACATCCTGATCGACGCTTACAAGGAGGACTGACGTAGCGATGGCTGGCGAGAAGGGCTTCACCCTCTGGTTCACTGGGCTCTCCGGAGCCGGCAAGACGACGATCTCGAGACTGCTCGAGGGACACCTGCGCGAGCGCGGCTCGAAGCTGGAGATCCTCGACGGCGACGTGGTCCGCGAAAACCTCTCCAAGGGGCTCGGCTTCTCCAAAGAGGACCGCGACACCAACATCCGCCGCATCGCCTTCGTCGCCGACCTGCTGAGCCGCAACGGCGTGCCGGTGATCACCGCGGCGATCTCGCCCTATGCCGAGATCCGCGGCGAGGCGCGCGAGCTGATGGGCGAGCGCTTCATCGAGGTCTTCGTCAAGGCCTCGGTCGACACCTGCGCCGAGCGCGACGTCAAGGGGCTCTACGCGAAAGCGTTTGCCGGTGAGATCAAAGAATTCACGGGCGTGTCGGATCCGTATGAGGCGCCTGACAACGCCGAGGTCACCTGCGACACCGAAGGCGAAACGGCTGAGGAGTCGGCGCAGAAGCTGATCGAGTACCTTGAGTCGCGGGATCTGATTCCGGCGGCTGCGGTTACCGCGTAGAGGAAGTCGCTCCGGGCGTTTCGCGCAGCAGGTCGGCCCGTTCGAGCTTGGCCGGCGCCTTCTCGGCGTCGGGTATGTCGTCGGCGGTCCGACCAAAAAACCAGGCCAGCTTGGCGCGGAAGAGGATTCTGGTCCCGTGGTCGAGCTCGGCGATTTTCGCTGCCCGAAAGTCCTCTTTCATCGAAAGCGGCACCGCCGTGATCGAGGTGAAAGAAGCGACGCGCTCCTCGTCGAGGCTGCCTGGCACGGGATCCAGTAGAAAGGAATCAAGCCCAGCCACGGGCTCACCTGAGCTTGCGCGGGCCTCGACATCGTTGCTCAGCCGCAGTGCCTCGTACTGCTCTGACGATAGATTTTGTCGCGGTCTTTGCAGCCGCGCGACCAGAAATTTATTGCGCTTACCCTCGTTGAACTCGCAGCAATGTGAGACGATCACCAAGTAGTGATAATCACCACCGATAATCACCCTTTCGTGTTGCTGCTTCTCCGTAGCACCGGTAAGGCTGGTTCCCCCGACAATCGACTGGAAATTCGTTCCGATAGTGGGAAGGAAAATCTCGCCGACGATGTCTCCCTGTCTCAGCTCTGGGCTCCATAGGGAGGAGTACACGTTACTCGTCGTCTAGGTCTACTCGTGGACCTTCCTGTGCTGGAAGCGCTAGCAGTTCGTTCAGCGCGCGAATCTCGGCGACGGCCGCGACTTCCTCCGTGTAAATCCAGGCGTCATTCCAGTTGGCGAAGTTCAAAAAAGAACCACTGGCTTTCGATCGGACAATGGTGCGGTAGTACTGCCTTCCATCGCCGGATCCCCCAAGCGCCGCTGCAATCGTCAACGGCAAAATCATCAACTCGAACTTGCCGAATATACGGCGAAACAAAGTCGTCTCGGAAGGCGAGACGCTTCGACTAGTCTCGGAGGCGCTGTCAGTCATCGCGACGACATAGTGCATGTCGTCCAAAGCCGGTCGATCGATCCGAGTGCGATAGTCAGACGTCACTTCGCCCCAACTCCACTGCTCTCGACGAGATTGGCGACGGAAATCTCACCCGTTTCGGCAAATTTCGGCCCAGAGGTGGTAGCCACATCCTTCAGCATGCCGACAACGGCGCGTACACCCTCTGAAGTTACCTCGGGTTCTGCTTGCTTTGCGCGCGCCTCGAGCTTGTTGTTGATGTCGAGAGTGAGCTCGATTCCGGTCTCTGCCACCGTCCCTTGCCATTGCCTTAGACGCAGATTCTGCATTCCAGGTCGAAGGGGCTGTTCGAACTCCCTCAGCTCATAGTTAGCGACGGTTAGATGCACGAAATAAACGTTTCGTACGACAAGTGCGATGCGAACCGAGGCATCCTCGAGGTCGGTCGGATCGACATCTACCTTGGTCAACGTCTTCATGACGTGTGCTGGGGCACTATCGGCATCCTCGTCACCGTACGGGAAGTGAAATTTAGACACTAGGCCGATCGAAGACATCGAGGTCCCCACAGACTCTAAGCCGTCGAAGATGGCCAGGAGCTTTCTCTCGGCAAAATCTAAGCCCTTGCCGATGTTGTCCAGGTAGTCGCCGTAGAACTGGACTTGAAACTCGGCTTGTGCTGCCGATAGCGAGAGCTGTGAGCTCTGGCTGGCCAAGATGAGATGGGGGACCTGTGGCGGAGTTTCGGGTGCCAGGACCTGTCGGTTTTGGACGTTCTGAAACTCGGGCCGCACAGCGGTGATGAATCGCTCGTCCCGGGCCGGATCGCGGCTGAACTCGGTAAGCCCCAAGACACCTTGGACGCCTAGGAATTTGGGAGCTGCAAGCGCCACGATTTCATTCTATGTCGGCAATGCCAAAGAGCAACTAAAGAGATGGCGATGAAGAGCTGGGTGCGGGGGGGATTTTAGGCTCGGCGAGGCCGTAGGTGTCGTAGTCGCCGAACTTCGAGAAGGTCTTGTGGGTCGGGCCGTGGTAATCGGAGGAAGCGGTGGGGATCAGCCCCAGCTCGTCGCAGAGCTCGAGCAGGTGGGCGGTCTGCTCCCTGGTGTGGGTCGGGTAGAAGGTCTCGACGCCGTCGACGTCGAGGGCGCGGATCAGCTCGTCGACCTCGCTCGGCTCGGAGATGTCCCAGTAGGGGTGGGCGACTACGGCTACGCCGCCGGCGTCCTTGATGACCTCTACGGCTTGCTCGGCGGTCGGCCAGCGGCGCGGCACAAATGCCTTGGCGCCGGGCACGAGGTACTCCTCGAAGAAGGGGCCGAGGTCGCCGGTCGCGCCCGCTGCGCGGGCGATGTGCGGACGCCCGATCGAGAGCGCGTCGCCGGCCTCGCGCACGGCGTCCTCCAGGTGCAGGTCGAACCCTTCGCCCCGCAGCTTCTCGACGATCTCACTGGCCCGCGTAACGCGCTCGTGCTGGGCTCGCTCACACGCTGGAGCGATCGCCCCGAGGTCGACCCAGTACCCGCAGACGTGCAGGTCTTCCGCGTACTCGTGCACGCAAGACATCTCGATGGCCGGCACCAGCTCGATTCCGGCCCGCTCGGCGGCCTCGCTCGCCTCTGGAACCCCCGCGATTGCATCGTGATCCGTCAGCGCCAGCGTCGTAACCCCTGCTGCCGCAGCTTCCGCGACGACGTCGGCCGGCGCCAGCTGCCCGTCGGAGACGGTCGAATGGCTCTGCAGCTCGATCAACATCGCGGGCACCCTAGCTGGGTAGCGAGGACATCGCTGCGGCGTCCTTCTCGGGAATGCGGGCGAGCCGTCGAGCGTTGACGAGGCGGTGCGCGGGGCCTTCCCACGCACCTCCCTTGCCCTGCCTCTCCGCCCGCACCATGAATAGACTGCGCCGCCGTGTTCGAGAAGGTCCTGATAGCCAACCGCGGCGAGATCGCGATTCGAGTGGCGCGGACGCTGAAGGAGATGGGCATTGGGTCCGTCGCCGTTTATTCCGAGATCGACCGGGATGCGCCGCACGTGCGCGAGGCTGATGAGGCGTTCCTCATCGGGCCGGCCGTGCCTGCCGAGAGCTACCTGAACATTGAGAAGATCACCGAGACGGCCAAGCAGGCGAGGGCCGAGGCGATCCATCCCGGCTACGGCTTCCTGGCTGAGAACGCCGACTTCGCCCGCGCCTGCGATGAGGCAGGGATCGTCTTCGTCGGCCCGCCCGCCGAGGCGATCGAAGCGATGGGGTCGAAGACGCGGGCACGCGAGATCATGGCCGAGGCCGGGGTGCCGATCGTGCCGGGCGCGACCGAGCCGGCCAAGGACCTCGACGCTGCGAAGAAGCAGGCCGAGGAAGCTGGCTACCCGGTCGCCTGCAAGGCGGCGGGCGGCGGCGGCGGCAAGGGCTTCCGCGTCGCCCAGACGCCCGACGACCTGCAGGACGCCTTCGAGGGCGCCGCCCGCGAAGGCGAGAAGTTCTTCTCCGACGATCGCGTCTACGTCGAGCGCTACCTCGAGGACCCGCGCCACGTCGAGGTCCAGGTCCTGGCCGACTCGCACGGCAACGTGATCCACCTTGGCGAGCGCGACTGTTCGATCCAGCGGCGCCACCAGAAGGTGATCGAGGAGGCGCCCGGCCCTCAGGTCGACGACGAGATGCGCGAGCGGATCGGCAAGATCGCCACCGACGCTGCCGCGGCGGTCGGCTACCGCGGCGCCGGCACGGTCGAGGGAATGCAGGTCGGCGAGGAGTACTTCTTCCTCGAGATGAACACGCGCGTGCAGGTCGAGCACTGCGTGACCGAGATGGTCACCGGGATCGACATCGTCCGGGAGCAGGTGCTGGTCGCCGCCGGCGAGGCGCTGACCGTTTCCCAGGACGAGGTCGAGCTGCGCGGCCACGCGATCGAGTGCCGGATCAACGCCGAGGCGGCGCACAAGAAATTCGCCCCGGCGCCCGGCGCGATCACTTCCTACCGCGAGCCGGCCGGGCCGGGCGTGCGGGTCGACTCGGGCGTCGAAGCGGGCTCCGAGGTAACGCCGATGTACGACCCGATGGTCGCCAAGTTGATCGTCTGGGATGTCGACCGCGAGCACGCGACGCGGCGCATGCTGCGGGCGCTGGGCGAGTATGAGATCGGCGGCCTGACGACGCTGATCCCCTTCCATGAGGCGATCCTCGCCACCGAGCAGTGGGCCAGGGGCGAGACCTGCCGCGACCTGATGGAGGACCGCGAGTGGCTGAAGTCGACGGCGCCGCAGGAGGCGCCCGAGCCCGAGCCCGAGGAGGAGGGCGCCGAGAAGGTCGCCCGCGATTACAAGGTTGAGGTCTCCGGCAAGCTCTTCGACGTCAAGGTGATCGGCGAGGCTTTCGGCGGCGGCATTGCCGCGACGAACGCGGGCGGCAAGCGCCCACCAAAGCGGGAGCGCAAGTCCGGAGGCGGTGCGAGCGCCTCGAGCGAGTCGCTCCCCTCGCCGCTGCAGGGCACGGTCCTAAACGTCGCGGTTGAGCAAGGCGCCGAAGTCTCCGAGGGCGACCTGATCTGCGTCATAGAGGCGATGAAGATGGAGAACGAGATCGCCGCCCATCGCGCCGGCAAAGTCACCAGCTTGAACGTCGCCGAAGGCGCCGCGGTCTCTACAGGCGACGTACTCGCCGTCATCGAGTAGAGGGCAGCTCCTCCTCTACTCGGTCAGTGGCGGTGTTCGCGTTCGCGACGTTCCTTTTCGCGCTGCTGTTCGTGTTCCCGCAGTTCCTTCTGGCGCTGGGCGCGCAGGCGGTTGAATTCCTTGCGCGTGAGCGGTAGCGGCGGGGTCACTTCGCGGCATTCGTCGCCGACGCAGTTCTCGAAGCGCCGCAGCTGGCGGTGGAGGAAGTTGCGGATTGGGTAGAAGTTCGGCACCCGGGCAATATTGTTGAGCTCGTTCGGGTCTTTGTTGATGTCGTAGAGCTCCTTCTCGCCGGTCGGCCAGGCGATGTACTTGTAGGGGCCGAGGCGGATTCCCTCGTAGTCCTTGGGCGGCGCCAGGATCGAGGCGTGCGCCCGCGGCCCCGCGGCGCTCGAGGCGTGCGCGCCGCCGCCGGTGCTGCCGTTGCCGCCCGGGCGGCCGCCGTCGCCTTCGCCGGCCGTGGAGATGGCGCCGTTGGCGTTGACGTCGCTGGTCTCGACGAAGGACTCGAAGAGGATCGGACGGCGGGAGCGAAGGCTCGGGTCCTGCCAGAAGGGCACCAGCGAGCGCCCGTCGACGCTCTTGTCCGGTTCGACCCCGGCCAGTTCGAGGATCGTCGGCGCGATGTCGACGTTGGCCGCCAGCTCGCCGGTCGACGTGTTGGGCTTGATGCCAGGCCCGCGGACCAGCAGCGGCAGGTGGGTGGCGGGCTCGTAGGCGAGGAACTTGCCGCCGATCAGGCGGTGCTCGCCGAAGAAGAAGCCGTTGTCGGAGGTGAAGAAGACGTAGGTGTTGCGCAGCCGGTGCATCGACCCCAGCGTGTCGACGATCTGTTTGACCCCGTCGTCGAGCGAGCGCAACGACTCCAGCTGTTTCTGCCAGTAGACGCGGTAGACGTGCTTGTCGGTCGGCGTCAGGTGTTCGGCTTCGCGGATGAAGTGCGGCTTGTCGCTGACGTTGCCCTCGTCGAGGCCTTCGGAGCGATCGTGCGGCAGCCGCGCACCCTTGAACCAGTCGTAGTTGCGCGGCGCCGGCTCGGGGCCGGCGGGCTTGCGGAAGTCGCCGTGCGGCGCGGTGTAGTCGAGCTGCAGGTAGAAGGGCTGTTCGGGCGGGGTCGCCAGCAGCTCGCCCGAGGCGTAGTTGGTGAAGACGTCGCTTGCGTAGAAGCAGGGCAGGCCGTTGGTCGGGGCGAAGGGGCAGCCGATGTCGTCGCGGGTCAGGTATTCGCGCGGTTCCCAGGTGCCGGGGTCGCCGTAGGGACCTTCGACGTGGGAGGTGTATTCGCCGCTGCCGGTGAAGCCGGCGTTGTTCATCATGTAGCCGTAGAAGAGGTGTTCGGTGTCTGCCTTGAGGATCGTGTGCCAGGCGGTCCAGCCGGGCGGCACTTCGGCCCCGCTGCTGTAGGGCTCGTCGCCGTAGCCGTTGAGGAACTTGCCGACGTGGATCGTGCGGTAGCCGGCGCCCTGCAGCCAGGTGGCGATGTTGTGCTGGGAGGCGCCGCGGAAGGCGAAGCCGTAGTAGCCGCCGTTGGGCTGGACGTTGCCCTTGACGCCGGTGTTGTGGGCGTAGCGACCGGTCATCAGGCTGACCCGCGAGGGGCAGCAGAGGGGGTAGGAGACGTAGTAGCGGTTGAAGGCGATGCCGCGTTTGGCGATCAGGTCGAGGGTGTTCGGCATTGCCCTGGTCTCGCCCCCGCCTTCGCCGCTGAAGGCCGCGTAGAGTCCGTCGAGCGTCTGGTCATCGGTTTGGATGACGACGAAGCTCGGCCGTTCTTCGGCGGCGCGCGCTGGGCCCGGCGCGCCGAGAGTGGCGGTGAGCAGGCAGAGCAGGGCAAGCATGCCTGCACCGGCCCCGAGGCGGGCATGCGAAAACGTTCTGCGGTTGCTGACTCGGTCCATCGAAGGTCGAAACCGTCGCTGTGAGCGAAGTTGCGAGGTGAAACGCTAGAAAACCGCTAGGACGCGCCGAGCTTTTTAGCCGCGTCGCGGAAGTTTTTGACCGTGGCGCTGGGCGCTTTGCGGCCATCGAGCTTCTCGTCGTGGCGGTTGACCCAGATCACCGGCACTTTCATCTTCAGCAGCGGCGCCACGTCGGTCTCGTAGCCGGACCCAATGTGGACCCAGCCTTTTTTGCTGCCGATTCGCCGCGCGCACTCTTTGAAGTGGACCGGATCCGGCTTGTAGCTGCGCACCTGCTGGGCGGTGACGACGAGGTCGAGTTCGGTCCGTAGGTGGCGCCGCGAGACGCCGAGCAGCTTGTCGTCGATGTTGGAGACGATCCCGATCTCGTAGCGTTTGCCGAGCCGGTCCATCGCCGCGTTGGCCTCGCGGAAGGGCAGCCAGTAGGCGACGCTGTCGGGCAGGAACTGGGCGCGCGAGGGCTCGATCTCCCAGCCGATCTCGCGGGCGACCTTGACGATCGTGCGCCGCAGCACCTCCGCGTACAGTTCGTAGGAGCCGGCCATGATCTCGGCCTGGACCTCGAGGAAGCGCGCCAGGAAGGGACCCTCCTCGAAGCTGAAGCCATCCTTCTCGGCCTCTTTCCTGCAGGCCTCGATGATGCCTTTCTCCCAGTCGATCAGGGTGCCGTAGCAGTCGGTGGTCACCCATTTGATGGTTTTCAAGGCGGGGAGAGGCACGGGGCGCGGCATCTTATAGGCTGCCGCGCGGCCCTGACGGGGGCCGGACCGACATGGACCTCCTCGAGTATCAGGGCAAGCAGCTGTTCGCCGCGCACGGCATCGCCGTGCCGAGCGGCGAGGTCGCCGAAACCGTCGAGGAGGCTGTGGCCGCCGCCGAGCGGATCGGCTACCCCTGTGCGGTCAAGGCCCAGGTGCTGATCGGCGGTCGCGGCAAGGCGGGCGGCATCAAGATCGCGGCCGACGCCGAGGAGGCGCGGGCGCACGCCGACGCGATCCTCGGCATGGACATTCGCGGACCGCGCGGCGAGGGGCCGTTCAAGGTGCACCGGGTATGGATCGAGGCCGGCTCCGACATCGCCGCCGAGTACTACGCCTCGGTGATCCTCGACCGCGGCGAGAAGAAGCTGCTGGCGATGGTCTCGGCCAAGGGCGGTATGGACATCGAGGCGGTCGCCGAGGAGGACCCGGCGGCGCTGGTCAAGGAGCACGTCGACCCGACCCGGTCGTTCACCGCCGTGGAGGCGCGCCCGATAGTCGACGCCGCCGGCCTCGACGAGGACGCCCGCGAGGCGGCGGCCGAAGTCCTGTCGAAGCTGGCCGAGGTGGCGATGGCCGAGGACGCCAGCCTGATCGAGGTCAACCCGCTGATCGTCACCGCCGGTCGCGAGGTGGTCGCGCTCGACGCCAAGGTGACGATCGATAACAACGCCCTCTACCGCCACGAGGAGCTGGCGGCGATCGACGCCGAGTCGGTCGAGGACCCGCAGGAGGCGATGGCGCGCGAGAAGGGCCTCACCTACGTCAAGCTCGACGGCAACGTCGGCATCCTCGCCAACGGCGCCGGCCTCTGCATGTCGACGCTCGACGTCGTCGCCCAGGCGGGCGGCGCGCCGGCCAACTTCCTCGATGCCGGCGGCGGCTCGAAGGCGGAGGCGATCGTCGACGCGCTGACCGTGATCACCTCCGACGAGAAGGTCACGGCGATCCTCTTCAACATCTTCGGCGGCATCACCCGCTGCGACGAGATCGCCAAGGGCATCGTCGAGGCCTCGGCGCAGCTCGACCTCGCGGCGCCGCTGGTCGTGCGGCTCGACGGCACCAACTCCGAGGAGGGGCTGGAGATCCTCGCCGGTGCCGGTCTCTCCAACCTGCATCAGGAGACGACGATGCTCGGCGCCGCGCAGAAGGTGGTCGAGCTGGCCTCATGAGCATCGTCGTCGACAAGGACACCAAGCTGGTCGTCTCGGGCTTGACCGGCCGCGAGGGCTCCTTCCACGGCCTCCGCAACCGCGCCTACGGGACCGACCTGGTGGCGGGCGTCACGCCGGGCAAGGGTGGCCAGGACGTCGAGGGGGTGCCGATCTTCGACTCGATCCGCGAGGCGGTCGAGCAGGAGGGCGCCAACACCTCGATGATCTTCGTCCCGGCACGCTTCGCGGCGCCGGCGATCGACGAGGCGATCGAGTCCGGCGTGCAGACGGTGATCGCGATCACCGAGGGGATCCCGGTGCTCGACATGCTGAAGACCTACTGGAAGGCGAAGGAGGCGGGCGTGCGGCTGATCGGGCCGAACTGCCCGGGCGTGCTCTCGCCGGGCAAGGCCAACGTCGGCATCATTCCCGCCCAGTTCTTCGACCCGGGCAAGATCGGCGTCGTCTCCAAGTCGGGCACGCTGACCTACCAGATCGGCAACGAGCTGAAGCAAGCCGGCGAGGGCAATTCCTCGATCGTCGGCATCGGCGGCGACCCGATCGTCGGCTCGGACTTCATCGACATCCTCGAGCTCTTCGAGGCCGACCCCGAGACCGAGCTGATCGTCATGGTCGGCGAGATCGGCGGCGACGCCGAGGAGCGCGCGGCCGAGTTCATCGCCGCCGAGATCTCCAAGCCGGTGGTCGCCTACATCGCTGGCTTCACCGCGCCGCCCGGCAAGCAGATGGGCCACGCCGGGGCGATCATCTCCGGCTCGTCGGGGACCGCGCAGGCCAAGAAAGAAGCGCTGGAGGCGAAGGGCGTGCGGGTCGGCGAAAGCCCCAGCGAGACCGCCGCGATCGCGGTCGAAGTCCTGCGCGGATAGGCCTTCGCATCATCGCCGTCGGGTGAGCAGGGGCGCGATCAGCAGTCGCCGTAGCTCTTCAGCGACCGTCTCAGGCTCGTCCCGAAGTCGCCGGTGGGTCAGGCGGACGACGCGGTAGCCCGCCGCCTGCATCGCGGCGTCTCTGGCACGGTCGCGCTCGAACGCCGCTCGATGGCTGTGAAATTCCCAGCTGTCCATCTCGACGATGAGGCGGTGCGATGGCCAGTAGGCGTCGACCTCCCGGTCGAGGATCGAGACGTTGGTGAGCGGAGCAGGCAGGTCGGCGAGGTTCGAGCGACAGAATTCGGCGAAGCGGTCCTCGAGGGGCGAGCGGGTGACGTCGGGCGCACGCGCATCGGCGAGGAGTGGGCGAATCGGACGTAGGGCATGGCGCCCGTAGCCACGCTCGCAAACGCGTTCTACCGCCTTCAGCTGGAGCAGCCCCAGGCGGTCGGCTTCCTCCCATGCGCGCCGCAACTGCGCGAAGTCCACGACTTCGGCGAGGTCGAAAAGCGTTCTGGCCACGGTGGTGACCGGGACCCCGGCGTATTCGGCGCTCGTCGTCCTCATGGATACGCCCTCGGTGCAGGCGGATGCCGGAGCGCCCCGGCCTGAACTGGCGCCCGGCGTGGCCGGTCACGTCGATGGACGGGCCTCGCGCTCGCATGAGCCCCCAGAGCGCGGCGGCACTGCGATGGCTGAGCAGCGCCCCCTCGTGGCAGGCGAGCACCGCGGCGAGCCACCGTCCCCGCTGAGTGACCCGGGCATGCCCGACCGCAAACGCTTCACGGTGAAGCCGGTGCAGCCTCCCGTTTCGCAGCCAACGCTTGATCGCCGCATCCCCCATTCCGAGCTCGAGCAGCTGCCGCCTGCCGACCACTCCATGCTGGCGCTCCGCCAGCTCCGCCACCGCACCCCCCAACACCTCCCCTGAGCGTGTCCGAGCTTTCGGAGCCATATGGACCCATAAGCTCGGACACGCCCTGGGTTCGCCCCCCCCGGTTGCGGGTGGAAGGGCGCGGGATGCCGCTAGGTGGGGGCGTTGCTAGGCTCGGATGCTCGTGGCCGGCGAGACGATTTCATTCGCAAGGGGGGCTCCCTCCGCTGACATCCTTCCGCGCGAAGCTGTGCGGGATGCGGCGGCTTCGGCTCTCGCTGAGGACTGGGAAAAGGCTCTCTCATACGGGACCGGGGTTGGGCACCCGGGGTTGTGCGAGTGGGTGGCTGAGCGGCACGGGGAACTCAATGCCGGGCAGGTGATGATCGCCAACGGGTCTCTGGAGGCTGGGTGGATGTTGTTTGAGCATCTGCTGGAGCCTGGGGACCGCGTGGTGGTCGAGCAACCGACTTATGACCGGACGCTGTTGATGCTGCAGAGGCTCGGGGTCGAGTTGGTGCCGGTGCGGCTGGAGGCAGACGGGCTGGACATCGGGCAGCTGGAAGCGGCGCTCGACGAGGGGCCGCTGAAGCTGGCACACGTGATCCCCAACTTCCACAACCCGGCGGGCTGCACGCTCTCGGCGGAGAAGCGGGTGCGCCTGGTCGAGCTGGCCGCCGAGCGCGGCTTCTGGATCTTCGAGGACGACCCCTACCGCGAGCTGCCCTTCGAGGGCGAGGCGCTGCAGACGATGCTCTCGATGGACAAGGCCGGCCGTGTCGTCCACGCCTCGTCCTTCTCGAAGACGGTCAGCCCCGGCGTGCGGGTCGGCTACCTGGTCGGACCGGCGGAGGAGATCGGCAAGCTCGCCAGGCGGGCGAACGAGACCTATATCTCGCCGAACATGCTGGCCGAGGCGGTCGTGCTCGAGCTCTGCCGTTCGGGTGGTCTCGACCGCAACATCGCTTTCGTCAAGGGCGCCCTGCGCGAACGGCGTGACGCTTTGGTTGGGGCACTGGGCGAGCAGATCCCAGAGGCCGAGTTCGTCGTCCCCGGCGGCGGTTACTTCCTCTGGCTCGACCTCGCCGAGGGCACCGACACGCCGTCGCTGCTGGCAGAGGCCAAGGGCGAGGGCGTTGCCTTCGTCGCCGGACCGGACTTCATGATCGAGGGGGGGGAGAGCAGCCTGCGTCTCTCCTTCGCCAGCGTCCCCCCCGAGCGTATCCCCGAGGGCATCGCCCGCATCGCCCGCGCCCTCGAGCGCGTCCGTGCCGGCTCGCCGGCCTAGCGCCCGTAGCGGTCGCTGGAGAGGACGAGTTGCTCGGGGATCGCCGCGCGCGGCGGCGGCGCCGGGTCGGCACGGACCGAGACCGTCTCGGCGACGCTGCGTGAGACCGTGTGCATGCCGTCGGCGGAGGCGATTGTGACGCCATCCTCGTCGGAGCTCTCGACCTTTCCCTCGAGGCCCGGCTCCAGGCCGGCAGCTTTGAGGTAGTGGAGCAGCTCCTCGGCCTCGTTCTCGAAGCGCAGGACGTGCACCTCGGCGCCGACCTCGACGTCGGCCAGGAGGGCGCCGCGCTCGCGCGCGCCCTCGACGATCGGGTGCCCGTGAGGGCAGGTGGTCGCGTCGCCGATCGCCGCCCGCATTCGCTCCTCCAGCACCGGCGACATCGCGTGCTCGATTCGCTCGGCCTCCTCGTGCACCTCGTCCCAGGGAATGCCGAGCACGTCGGTCAGGAAGCGCTCGATCATCCGGTGGCGGCGGACGATGTAGCTGGCGTGCTCGCGACCGGTGGCCGTGAATTCGAGCGATTTGTCGGGCTTGCGCTCGACATAGCCGTCGTCGACAAGGCGGCCGACCATCTCGTGCACGGTCGGCGGCGAGAGCTGCATCGCGCGGGCGATGTTGGCGCCAGTCATCGGCAGGCCAGCCTCTTCGAGCCAGAACATGATCTCGAGGTACTCCTGCTCTGCGACCGTCGCACCCTCCATCGGCTCGATACTAGCCATCCCTCTCAGCGTCGCTCCATCAGCGTCGAGACAACCGCCTCGTAGAAGCCGTCGCCCATCGCTCCCTCGGTGACGGTGACGTTGTCCCAGGCGGCGAGCGCGGCGCGCAGGCCGGGGTCGCGCTCGGGGCCGTTGGCGACGACGAAGAAGCGACCCACCGCGGCGGCGACCTCGAGGTCCTCGACTGAGTCGCCGACGGCGATGCAATCGGCGGCCTCGTAGCCGCGGGCGCGGGCGTGGGCGGCGACGGCGTTGGCCTTGCTGACGAGCTTCGGCACCAGGTGGTAGGCGTGGGTCGGGCCCTCGATCGTGGCCATCTCACGGCCGATCGCGCCATTGTCGAGCAGCCGCAGGTCGCCGTGCCCCTCCGCCTCGAGCAGCTCGTTCGCCTCGGTGACGTCTACCTTGCCGCGAAAGAGGTGCGAGAGGACGCGGCCGTGGTGCCAGGGCGCGTGGTACTCGAGCCTTCCCTCGAAGTGCCCGAACAGCAGCTTGGGGATGCCACGCTGCTCGATCTTCTCGTAGACCGTGCCGTCCTCGTCGGGGACCAGGTCGCCGGTCAGGAGCGTCGTCTCGCCGTCGATCGCGAAGGCGCAGCCGGCCTCATATATGTAGGAGGCCTGGCCCATCAGGCGTCCCGCCTCGTGGACCTGCGGCTCGCGGCGGCCGGACATGATTACGACCTCGACGCCGGCCCGATGGCAGGCTTCAAGGCCGCGGGCCTGGGCCAGCGAGAAGCCGCCCTCGGCGTCGCGGAAGAGCGAGCTGCCCCGCCCGAGCAGGGTGCCGTCGAGGTCGGTGTAGACGCATCGCAGGGGCATGGTGCGGTCGCTACGGTAGCCGGATGGCCCGCTGGCGACTCGCCGATCGCACGCTCGACCTGGCGCAGCCGTTGGCGGCGGGGATCGTCAACGTCACCAACGACTCGATGTTCGAGGGCGCGCGCAGCGGCACGGCGGTGCAGGCTGTCGAGGACGGGCGCAAGCTGGTCGAGGCCGGCTTCGAGATGCTCGATGTGGGGGCGGTGGCGGCGCGCAGCGGGCCGCCGGTCGAGGTCGAGGTCGAGGCGGCGGCGCTGCTGCCGGCGGTCGAGGGCCTGGCCGGTGCGGGCGTGCCGCTCTCAGCCGACACCTTCTCGGTCGAGGTTGCGCGGCTGGCGCTCGAGGCGGGGGCGGTGGCGGTCAACGACATCTCCGGCGGCTCGCCGGAGATGTTCGAGCTGGTCGCGGAGAGCGGCTGCGGCTACGTGCTGATGCACATCGAGGGGCCGCCGCGGGTAGACCGCGTGGCGCCGGACTACGACAACGTCATCGTTCGCCTGGTCGAGTGGTTCGGGGGGAGAATCGAGGTCGCCCGAGGACTTGGCGTCGACATGGAGCAGATCGCGATCGACCCCGGCCTCGACTTCGACCTGACCGTCGAGCAGGACCTCGAGATCCTGCGCCGGCTGCCCGAGCTGCGAGAGCTGGGCGTGGCGCTCTACGTCTCGCTTTCGCGCAAGGACTTCGTCGGCGCCGTGCTCGCCGACTCCTGGGAGGGCCGCCTGCCTGCCGGCGAGCGTGAGTGGGGGACGGTCGCGGCGGCGGCGCTGGCGGTCCGCGGCGGCGCCGACGTGCTGCGCCTGCACGACCGCAGCGCGCTGCAGGCCGTGCGGGTGGCCGGCCGGATCAGGGCCAGTTGTGGCGCCTTGGGTTCGCATAGCGGACCAAAGGCGCCACAGGGCGGCGAGCGCTAGTGGCGAAGAGCCTGCTGGAGACCCCTTGGGCGATTGCGATCGACCCGGCGCGACGCGACGGCCGGATCGTCGCCGAGAGCGCCGAAGGGGAGCGCCCCTCGAAGCCGGTGGCGATGCCGCGCTCGCTCGACCCGGGTCTGGTCGATGCACTCGGCCGGAGCGGCGTCGAGGGTCTCTACTCGCACCAGCGAGCGGCCCTCGAGGCCGCCTCCTCGTCGCACCTGGTGATCACCAGCGGCACCGCCTCGGGCAAGAGCCTCGCCTTCAACCTGCCGGTGCTCGACGGAATCGCCCGTGACTCCAAGCGCCGCGCTCTCTACCTCTACCCGACCAAGGCGCTGGCCCAGGACCAGGCGCGCAAGCTAAGCGCGCTGCGCCCGCCGGGGTTGCGCGAGGCGATCTACGACGGCGACACGCCGCGCGAGGAGCGCCCGGCGATCCGTCGCCGCAACAACCTCGTCCTTACCAACCCCGACATGCTCCACGTCGGGCTGCTGCCGCATCACAAGAGCTGGGGCGACTTCCTCGCCAACCTCGGCTGGGTGGTGGTCGACGAGGCGCACACCTACCGCGGCGTCTTCGGCTCGCACGTGGCGAACGTGCTGCGGCGGCTGCGGCGAGTGGCCCGCGCCTACGGTGCCGAGCCGCGCTTCCTGCTCGCCTCGGCGACCATCGCCAACCCGGTCGAGCTGGCCGAGCGGTTGGTGGGCGCGCCGTTCGAGCTGATCGACGACGATGGCGCGCCGCGCAGCGGTCGTGAGATCGCGATGTGGAACCCGCCGCTGATCGACAAGGCGAGCGGGACGCGGCGCTCGGCGCTGTCCGAGGCGGCCGAGCTCTTGGCTGAGCTTGTCTCCCAGGGGGTGCGGACGATCTGCTTCCTCAAAAGCCGCCGCGGAATCGAGCTGATCCAGCGCTTCGCCCGGGAGGCGCTGATCGCCCGCGGCAAGCCGGAGCTGGCCGAGCGGATCGCCCCATATCGCGGTGGCTACACGCCGCAGCAGCGGCGGGAGATCGAGGCGCGGCTGGCGGCGGGCGAGCTGCTGGCGGTGGTCGCGACGGACGCGCTCGAGTTGGGAATCGACGTCGGCGAGCTGGACGCGGCGATCTGCGTCACCTTTCCTGGCACGGTTGCCAGCCTGCGGCAGATGTGGGGCCGCGCCGGCCGTCGCCGGCGAGGGCTGGCCGTCTACGTCGCCGGTGCCGACGCGCTCGACCAGTTCTTCTGCCGCCACCCCGACGAGTTCATCGGCCGGCCGGTGGAGGCGGCGATCCTCGACCACGAAAACGAGCAGATCGCGTCCCGGCACCTGATCGCCGCCGCCTACGAGCTGCCGCTCAGCGCCGAGGACGATGAGGTGTTCGGGTCGGCCTGGCGCGAGCGAGCCGAGCGGTTGGCGGCGGCCGGCGAGCTGCGCCGGGCCGGCGGCCGGCTGCTGCCGCGCAGCAGCGAGTTCGTCGCTTCGACGATCCCGCTGCGTTCGGCTTCGTCGGACTCGGTGGCCGTGGTCGACCGCGACTCCGGTGAGATGCTCGGTCTGGTCGAGGCGGAGCGCGCCTTTACGACGATCCACCCCGGGGCGATCTACCTTCACCTGGGCCGCTCCTACGAGGTCGAGCAGCTCGACATAGACGGGCGGCGGGCGGTCGTCTCGCGCTTCGATGGGGACTGGTACACGCGCCCCAAGAAGGAGACCGAGATCTACATCGAGCGGGTCCGCGAGCAGCGCACGACGAGCGGCGTCGAGCTGCACTTCGGCGAGGTCTCGGTGACCGAGCAGGTGATCGCCTTCCAGCGGGTCTCGATTTCCGAGCAGGAGCCGATCGACGTCGTCGCCCTGGAGCTGCCCGAGCAGAGCTTCGTCACGCAGGCCCTCTGGTACGTGCTGCCCGAGCGGCTCAGCGGGGCGCTGCCGCCCGACGTCCTGCTCGGCTCCCTGCATGCCAGCGAGCACGGCCAGATCGCCGTCCTGCCGCTGATCGCGATGTGCGACCGCTGGGACATCGGCGGCCTCTCCACCAACGTCCACTTCCAGACCGGCCGCTCGACGATCTTCATCTACGACGGCCATCCCGGCGGGGTGGGGATCACGCTGCGCGGCTACGGGCAGTTCGAGCGCCTGCTGGGCGACGCCGAGCGGCTGATCGGAGAGTGCCCCTGCGAGTCCGGCTGCCCCTCCTGCGTGCAGAGCCCGAAGTGCGGCAATTTGAACGAACCGCTGCACAAGGCCGGCGCGCTGGAGCTGATGCGAACGATGATCGCCTCGTGAACAGACAGGTGTCAGTGATCGGGGCGGGCAGCTGCGCCGGGGACTCGGAGGTCGCGCGCCTCGCCGAGGAGGTCGGCGGGTTGCTCGCCGGGGAGGGCGTGGTCCTGGTCTGCGGCGGGCTCGGCGGCGTAATGGAGGCGGCGTCGCGGGGCGCGGCGGAAGCGGGCGGGACGGTGATCGGGATCGTGCCCTGGGACTCGCCGGCGGATGCCAACCCGCACTGCACCCACGTTGTCTCGACCGGGATCGGCTATGCCCGCAACCTGGCGGTGGTCGCCAGCGGCGAGGCGGTGATCGCGGTCGGCGGCGAGTGGGGCACGCTTTCGGAGATCGGCCACGCTCGCCAGCTCGGCCGCACCGTCGTCGCGCTCGATAGCTGGACCCTGAAGGGCGAGGGACGGATGGAGTCCGCGCCGGGCATCGTCCCGGCCACGAGTCCCCGCGAGGCAGTCGATGCAGCGCTCTCGGCGATCGAATCCTGATTCTCGTCGCAGAGGCAAGCGAAACTTTTTACCTTCGCCGACCAAACGTTACATCTGTCTCGGTAATCTGGCAGGATGTACAAGATGAGAGAGAGCTGGACCGACGCCCGCATGGACGACTTCGCCGCCCATGTAGACCAACGCTTCGATGCAGTCGACAAGCAGTTCGACACCGTTGACAAGCGTTTTGATGCAGTCGACAAGCGATTTACCGCCGTCGACCGCCGCTTCGAAGGGCTCGAACGTCGCATGGACGAAGGCTTCACGCGAGTCGACGGGCGGTTCGACGCGCTGCAGCGCACGATGATGCAGATTGGCGGCGGCGTGATCGTCGCCCTGATTGGCCTGATCGCAACGCAGCTCTAGCTCTGCTGCGCCTCGCGGGGCGTCGCTGCCCAGCGCCCGCCGGCTTCACCTCCGCTTCCAGCTATTTCGCTGGCGCGCGCCCGGCCACAGCTGACGCAGGGCGAGGATCGCGAAGGCGTGCGACCAGGCGAGCGGCGTCGTCGAGCGGGGGATTCCGGTCCGGGCGTCAACGCGCTCGGGGAGGAGGCCGGTCGGCGTGGCCGCGCGGCGCAGCTCGGCCATCAGTCGGAGCGCAGCCTGCCGGTCGCGCCGCGAGGCGTGCGGCGAGCGCACCTGCTCCATCCTGGCGAGGGTCGCCAGGCTCCAGGCGCTCCACGCGGTCGGCGCCGTCCACGGATCGATTCCGCCCTCCCAGCCCCTCGAAGGGACGATGCCGAAGCGGCCGCTGTGGGCCGCCAGCGTCAAGAGCGTGCGGCGCACGAGCGGGAAGAGGCCGGGCTGCGGGAACGGACGCACCGCCCAAGCAGCGGCCGAGTCGAGGCCGGAGTCCGGCTCGTCGGCGCTGCGGGTGAGCCCGGCTTGCGTTCCGAAGCGAGCTCGAGTTGCCACTTCCGACCGCTGACGGGTCGGCCCCGGCGGTACGGCGGCTGCCGCTGCGACGGCGTTCCCCAGAAAGTCGCCCGAGTCGCCCTCTTGGTAGTCGGCGAGGCCTTCCCAGGAGGTTGCGGGGGAGCTGCCGTCCGCAGCCGGAGGCTCGGCACGATCACGGGTCGCTCCCGCGGCTCGCGCCGCAGCCGCGACCCAACCCAATGCGTCACCCTGAGCTAAGCGCCCGTCGACCGCCTCGCCGGTTCCGTGGAACCGGGCGGCGGCATCGAGGTCGAGCCGCTCGAGGAAGCGAACGATCCGTCGCGCCTCAGGCTCGTATCCGGCGGATGCAAGCGCCATCGCCACAGCGCTGGCGTCGCGGGGCCAGACGTATGCCCAGCCTTCTCGCGGGCCGGCGGCGACCGCTCCGGTGCGTCGGTCCGTGAGTGCGCGCAGGACCAGCAGCGAGCGTCGGTACATCGCCCGCGTCCAGCGCGGTGCCGCGGCATTGAGCGTTCGGGCGCGTGCGAGCCAGCGCCGGTCGGCGCTGGCAGCTGCCTTCATCGCCGGCTCCAGGCAGGTGGATGCTCCGACGACGCATTCGAGGGATCGTGCGCCCACGGCGCGGACGACTTCGACCGTCCGCGAGTCGATCCGCGCCCTCGTGCGGAGCACGTTGGAGCCCGGAACGTAGCGCTGGGTGACGGAGTCGGCCCGCCACAGCGGGAGACGGCTCCGGCCGATCCGCATCCGCGCGACGATCCCGGTATTCGCCGGGACGCTGCCCGCCGCCTGGCGCTCCGGCGGGTTCGGAATCAGCGACTGTCCCGCCGGCCCCGGCGCCCAGCGCCCGACCACGTCGCCGTAGGCATCGATCGCCTCGGCCCGCCCACCGCTGCCGAGGACCGCGACGCCGAGGAAGGGCGGCGGCAATCCTGGCAGCGCCGCCGGCGTTCGCGAATCGGTCCCGGTCCCACCGGAGAGCAGGACGACCGCCAGGGTCACGGCCCCGACAACGGCGCCTGCACGAGCCAAGACCACGCCCCAATCCAAGCAGCCCCGCGACGCCCCGGTCGCTAGCCTTCGCCCAGCGCGGCAACCCCGCGCACCTCGAGGCGAGGTAGCTCAGTTGGTAGAGCACACGACTGAAAATCGTGGTGTCGTGGGTTCGATTCCCACCCTCGCCATTCGCCGCGCCTTTCTTGGGCCCGTCCCGTTGGGCCAGCGCCGGCTCGCTGTCTCAGCAGTCCCAGTCGCTGACTCCCAGAGCTAGAAGCCGATCAGCTTTGGCCAGTACTTCACCCTGTAGACGGCGCCGCCCGCGGGGTCGGTCACCCAGGCGTACTTCTGGTCGACGGAGAGGTCGCTCGATTCGATATCGATTTTGCTGTTCGTCGGGTAGTCGCTGAGCCTCCGGGCCTGCGCCACCTTCATCTCTTCGGAGTCGATTTTGGTCATCCAGCCGTTTCTGGCATTCCAGACGATGACCCCTCCGGTGGCGGCCGCGATGTCGTCGTCTGAGATGCCGTGTTCGACGTCGATGCCCTTGCCGAATTCCTCCCTATCCGGGTCGAATGGGACCACCTGGTTCCGTCCCGAGTCGGAGATCCAGACCCTTCCCTGCCCGAACGCGACCCCGTTGAAATGCGAGCCCGCTTCGAGGGAGACGCGCTTGCCCTTCTGGCCGAATCGAGAGTCGATCCGCCGCACCCACGAGACCGGGCCATCGTTTCCGATCGCCCACACGGCGTCGCCGTCCACGGCGAAGGCGCCCTCGAAGCCCGGGCCGGGGTAGTACGGCGCCCCGATTTCATCGCCGGATTCCAGGTCAAATGCCCCGATGGTGTGCTGCTCCGCCGAGCTGACCCACAGTTTCCCCGGGCCGATCGCGAGTTGGGCAATTGGGCATACGCACCCTTCTTGTTCGGGCGCGGTCTCCACTTCCTCGTTCGTTTCGGGATCGATCCGAGCCAGGCCCCGGCCGTTGTCGACGCTGACCCACACCGAGCCTTCCCCCGCGGCGATCTCGTCAGGGTGTTGCCCAACGGAGATCGACTGGGATTCGCTGCTCGTCGAGCGCTTGATTTTGCCCACCTGATTGTCGTCGTAGCGCGCTACCCAGGCGGCGTCGTCGTCCACCGCGATTCCGCGCGGCGAGCCTTCGACGGCGATCACGCCGGCTTTGGCGGAGTCGTCACCCCCACCACCCATCGCCAGCACCATCGCCGCTGCGAGAGGGACGATCGCTGCGATAGCGATCCCGATGGCAATCGCGCGACGGCTGGGCCCACGATCCCGCGGCCCCGGCCGGCCCGCCGCGGGCGGAGCGGCGGGCTTGGACGGTGGCGGCGGAGGGGGCTGGTGGGCCGGTTCCGGTGGCCGGGGTGCCCGAGTCGGCGCGGCCGGCTGTGGAGGTTGGGGCTGAGCCGCATCGAGGGCCGCACGGGCTGCGGTCGCGACGCTCGGGACGTCCTCGACGGCGATGCGCTCGAGCTCTGCGCGAGCCGTCAGCGCGCGGCCGGCGTCGGGACCCGCCAACAGGTCGGCCAGCTCGGTCACGGCGCCTTCCCGGACCCGAGGCCGCGCGCTCTCAAGGAGCATCAGCAGGTCCTCCGGCAAGGGCGCCGGCTCGACGATCGCGCCCCGAGGGCTGTGGGCGACCAGCAGGTCGCCCTCGGCGCCGTAGGTCCAGAGGGTCGGGGTCTGCCGCGACTCCCTCTCCCGGACCGCCTCATAGGCATAGTCGTAGAGCTCGCTGACCGTCACCATGCCATCCCCGTCTCGGTCCGCGTCGCCGCTTCGCAGCCCTTTCACCAGCGCACTCGTGAACACCGACGACACGCCGTCGCCGACGACGTGGCCGTGCTCGAACGAGTACTCCGTTCCCCGCGAGCCGGTCAGAACTACACGTCCTCGCCCTTCGAAGCGCTCGCGCAGCCCAAGGCTGCCCTCTCCCTTCGCGCCCTTTGCGAACGCCCCGCTGTGGCAGCAGTCGAGCACCAGGATCTGCCGCCGGGAGCGGCAGTCCTCCAGTTGCTCGTTCAGCCACGCAGACGGGACGGCGGTGGCGGACAGCAGCGCGCGGTCGGTGTCGACGGTGGCGTAGTAGAGCCGACCGCGATCGTCCAGCACCCCGTGGCAGGATAGGTACACCAGGGCGAGGTCGCCTGGGCCCATCTGCGTGCAGAACTGCGCGATACGCCGCCGCAGCGATTCCGCGGGCGCATCGAACACCATCTCGACCTCGAACTGGCCGACCGCCGCGTCCTCGAGCACCGCGGCGAGATCCGACGCATCCTGCCCGGGTGCCCGCAGCTTTGCCAACGTCGGGTCGACATAGGACCCCGTCGCGACCACCAGGGCAAGCCGGCGCCCAGCCGCTCCCTCAGCCGTCGTCGGCATGGCGAGCGATCCACTGCTCGACGAGTCGGCTCTGCTCGTCCGAGGACACTCCGGTCACCTCCAGCGTGTCACCGTCGAGGGTCAGCTTTGCGCTTCTGGCCTGCTGGCGTCCCAGCCAAGCCACCGTCGTTTCCACCACCGACCTGAGTACGGGCGACCTGGACACGAACTCGATGGCCAACCCCCCGAAGGCCAGCAGCTCCACGCCCTTTGCGCCCTCGGGCGCCTCGCCTTCGGCCCCCAGCCTGACCGCGTCCACGTCCAACTCGAGCAGTTCGCTGCGCAGCCCCTGCGTCAGCTCGAGCAGCTCCTCGGCGTCGTGGTCCGACCCGGCGTCGAGCGTCGCGGCCAGTTCGGCCCTCACGCCGCCGATGTCGCTTTCATCGGGTGGCATTTCCTGCAGTATTCCTTATTCCTTCAATTTTTCAGGGATTGCGAGTGAGATCGAAGACGGTGCCACGCTTTCTGTGGTGTCTGCGACGCTCCTGGTGTGCTGACGAGCCGGGTCGAGAGCTGGCGCAGGGAGGGACGGACCGAAGAGGTCCTCGGCCGGCGACTGTTCGTCCACCGCCAAGAGGGCGACGGCGGGGTGCCGTTGCTGGTTTTCCTGCACGGCTTTCCGTCCTGCTCCTACGACTGGCGTGGGTTGTTGGCGCTGCGGCCCGAGGCACCGGCGATCGCCTTCGACTTCCTCGGCTTCGGCCTCTCGGAAAAGCCGCGCGACGACGTCTACACGCTGGGCTGGCAGGCCGATGCGGTCAAGGAGATCGTGCGCCGGGCCGGCTCGCCCCCGGTCTTCCTCGTCGGTCACGACATGGGAACGTCGGTCGCGACCGAGCTGATGGCGCGCGACCTGCGCGGCGAGCTGGGGGTGGACCTTCGCGGCGCGCTGCTATTCAACGGCAGCATGCTCCTGCACCTAGCGAGCCCGACCGTCGGCCAGCGGCTGCTGCGCAGCCGGCTCGGGCCGCTCTTCGCGCGGCTGACCAGCGAGCGCTCCTTCCGAGCTCAGTTCTCGCGCGTCTTCTCTGCAGAGCACCCTCTCAGCCATGAGGAGGCTGCCGACCAGTGGGCGCTGCTCACCCATGGCGGCGGCCAGCGGATCGCGCACCTGACGATCCACTACATGGCCGAGCGCGAACGCTTCACCGAGCGCTGGCCCGGCGCCATCCGCGACTGGCGCGGGCCGCTCACCCTCGCCTGGGGGATGCAGGACCCGGTGGCCACCGTCGCCGTGCTCGACGGCCTGCGCGAGCTGCGGCCTGGAGTCGAGGTCGTCGAGATTCCCGAGGCGGCGCACTACCCGCAGGTCGAATGCCCTGACCGGATCGCCGCCGCGCTCGATGTCGCGCTGGCGCGGGCTACCGCGGACTGAGTCCAGCCTCGGTCAGCCCGCGAGGAAGCCCTCCGGCTCCGCGACCACGCCGTTGACCAGCTCGCCGACGCCCTCGATCTCGACCCGCACCGCGTCGCCGACGTGCAGCAGGTTCTCGCGCACCGGCTTGCGGCCCAGGCCGACGCCGGCCGGGGTGCCGGTGGCGATCACGTCGCCCGGCTCGAGCGTGAACGCTTCGGAGAGGTGGGCGACCTGCTCGAAGCAGTCGAAGACCATCTCGGCGGTGCTCGCGTCCTGGCGCAGCTCGTCGTTGACGTAACAGCGGATGCGCAGATCCTGCGGGTCGCCGAGCTCGTCGCCGGTCACCAGCCAGGGGCCGAGCGGACCGTGGGTATCGAACGACTTGCCGATCGTCATCGTCGGCGCCCGGCCCTGCCAGTCGCGCACGCTGACGTCGTTGGCGCAGGTGTAGCCGGCGATCGCCTCGTGGGCGCGCTCGACCGGGACGTGGCGGCAGCGCCTGCCGATCACCAGCGCCAGCTCGGCCTCGTAGTCGAGGAAGGTCGAGACCTTGGGCATGTGGATCTCGGCGCCGGGCCCGACAACGCAGCTCACCTGCTTGTTGAAGAAGACCGGCACCTCCGGCGCCTCCATGCCCAGCTCGGCGATGTGGTCGGCGTAGTTGAGGGCGATCGCCAGGTACTTGCGCGGCGAGGCGGGCGCCAGGAGGCGCGTCTCGTCTAGGGGCACCCGGGGCGCGCCGGCCGCCAGCTTCGCCAGCGACGCCTGTCCGATCCGGTCGAGCGCAGCTGCTGGCTCACTGCCGACCCCGGCGCCCGAGAGGTCCGCGATCTCCGCGCCGTCGACAATGCCCAACGCCGCGATGCCGTCGGCCGATTCGAACCGGCAGAGCTTCACCGCGCGGACTCTGCCAGATCGCGCGGGCGCCCCGTCAGGCCGCGTCGAGCTCCGCGACCAGCGCGGCGACGCGGCGCTCTATCTCCCCGCGGGTGGCGCGAACCTCCTCGAGCGGGCGGCCCTTCGGGTCGGGAAGATCCCAGTCGAGGTAGCGCTTGCCGGGGATGTAGGGACACTCGTCGCCGCAGCCCATCGTCACCACGACGTCGGCCCACTCGGCGTCCTCGCGGCTCAGCTCGCGGGGGATGCGGTCGCTCAGGTCGATCCCCAGCTCGTCCATCGCGTCGACCACCTCGGGGTGGACGCGCTCGCCCGGCGTCGTACCCGCCGAGCGCGCCTCGTGGCGCCCGCCGCCGGCGCGCGCGAAGAGCGCTTCGCTCATCTGCGAGCGCCCGGCGTTGTGCAGACAGACGAAGAGGACCCGCGCCATCAGGCCGGGTGCTCGCCGCGGACGAGCTGGTAGGCGAGGGCGCCGAGCGCGGCACCGGCGATCGGGGCGACGACGTAGATCCAGAGGTCGTGCAGCTCGCCGGAAACCAGCGCCGGGCCGATCGAGCGGGCGGGGTTCATCGAGGCGCCGGTGATCGGCCCGCCGAAGAGGGCATCGAGGCCGACGGTGCCGCCGATCGCGATCGCGGCGCCGGCGCCGACCGCCCGCGTGTCGGTGGCCACGGCCATGATCACGAACATCAGGAAAGCGGTGAGGACAGCCTCGTAGACGAGGGCGCTGCCGGCGCCGACGCTGGGCAGCGTCGCGCCGAGCGAGGCCGGCTCGCTCGGCCAGACCGCGAGCAGCAAGGCTGCGGCGGCGATCGCGCCGAGTACCTGCGCCGTCAGGTAGGCGGCAGCCTCGCGGCGGGGGAAGTGGCGGGTCAGGGCGAAGGCGAGCGTCACCGCCGGGTTCAGGTGGGCGCCCGAGAGGTGGCCCGTCGCATAGACCATCGCCATGATCGTCAGGCCGAAGACGAGCGCCACGCCGACCGCGCCGAGCACGCCGACGTGGACGGCGTCGGTGACGATCGCGCCGCAACCGGCGAAGACGAGCGCGAAGGCGCCGAGCCCCTCGGCGGCGGCGCGGCGCGGAAGGTCGGGGCGGCCGTCCACGGCTCAGCAGCAGGCGGCGACTGCGCGATCGCCCGAGCCGACAGCGATCCGCTCCGGCGCCGAGAAGACGTCGCGCACCGAGTCGAGTGCTCCGGGAACGAGGCTGAAGTAGCTGTAGGTGCCGCGCGACTCACGGCTGACGAGACCCGCCTCGACCAACTGCTTGAGGTGGTGGCTGACGGTGCCCTGCGAGAGGCCGAGCAGCGGCTGCACCTCGCAGACGCAGACCGGCTCGCCGCCGGCCCGCAGCAGCAGGTTGACGATCCGCAGCCGGTGCCGGTCGGCGAGCGCCTTAAGCACCGTCTCCAGCTCCTCCGCCCGCTCTGCCGACAGCGAGGAGCCCGCGAGCGGCGTGCAGCAGTCGATCACCGGCAGCTCAGTCACGGGGGGAAGGCTAGCAAGCTTCATCGATATATATCGATGAAGCTATGGAATTACGATTGCCGGCCGTGAGCTCATGGCGCTTCGCGACCCGCCGCCTGCTGGCGATCTTCGCCGGAGGGACGATCGGCGCTCTGGCCCGCGTCGGGCTCGCCGAGGCATTGCCTCACGCCCCCGACAGCTGGCCGTGGGCCACGTTCGCCGTCAACATGCTCGGCGCGCTGCTGCTCGGCTACTTCGTCGCCAGCCTGCGCGATCACCCGGAGGAGAGCGTCGCCCACCCCTTCCCCACGACCGGCCTCTGCGGCACGTTGACGACCTTCTCGACCATGCAGCTGGAGCTGTTCGAGATGGTCAACGGCGGCCACCTCGGCCTCGCCGCCGTCTACGTAGCCGCCACGCTCGTCGCGGGCTACGGCTTCGTTCGCCTGGGCATCGCGCTGGAGCGGCGGCCGGAGGTGGCTCAATGAGCGAGGGTGGCGACTTTGCTTCGCTATCCGAAGCAAAGTCGCCAGGAGG
>DATANV010000030.1:0-79483 GCA_036266075.1 Solirubrobacterales bacterium | reverse complement strand
GGCCTGGTCCTCGCCTACGGCTTCGAGGAGACCTCCGGCACGCTCGCCAGCGACGCCTCGCCCGCGAAAAACGACGGCACCGTCAACGGCGCTACGAGCACCGCCAGCGGTCGCTTCGGCCGGGCGCTCAGCTTCGACGGGGTAAACGACCGGGTCGACGTCCCCGATGCCGCCTCGCTGGAGCTTTCCAGCGCGATGACGCTGGAGGCTTGGGTGCGACCCAACAGCTCGCGCCTGCACGCGCCGGTGATCGCCAAGGAAACCACCAACTTCTATACCTACCGGCTCGAGGCCGGTGGCGAAATCCAGGGGATCCCGGAGGGCTTCATCTCCGACGCCCCCTGGTCCTGGGAAGACGCCGAGGACACCAAAGCGCTCCCGAACGGAAGCTGGAGCCATCTGGCGCTGACCTACGACGGCGTGAACATGAGGCTCTACGTCAACGGCAACCTCGTCTCGACCCGCGCTGCCGCCAAACCGACCGTCGACGGCCTCAAACTGGGGATCGGCGCCTACCGCACCGCCTTCTACGAAGGCCTGATCGACGAGGTCCGCGTCTATAACCGGGCGCTCAGCGCTAGCGAGATCGGCGCGGATATGAATGCGGCAGTAAAACCGTAGCGCCATCTCAGACTGGAGTTATTCGCGCCCGACGGGGTTCGAACTCGCGACCTTCGGCTTGAAAGGACGGGGGCGTTGGCTTGGGGAGCGGGGTTGCGGCCGTTATGTAACCGAGATGAGACCGGCGCTCAGACGGGTACCACGTCGAGGCCAGGCACTCTCTCGAAGTCACGAGGGTTTGCAGTCGCGACATCCATGCCATGGCTCAAAGCCGTAGCGGCGATCCAGAGGTCGTGGGCTCCGATCAGGTTGCCGTCATTCTCCAGGTCCGCCCAGACTTCCGCGTGCGCTCGGGTGATCGCGGTCGTGACCGGCAACGGCTCGATCGCGGAGATCACGTGCTCGACGAACGCGGAGCGGCGAGCCCGGACCGCACCCGTCTGGGCGCGATGCACACCATGCAAGAGCTCACTGGCCGTGATGACGCTGATCGCGCGATCAGCGTCGCCGATCGCCTGATCCAGCGATTGCCACCGCCGCTCGGCGCTGACCAGGACAGAGGTATCTATCAGGACTGCCATGCGCCACTGGGCGGGCCAATGGCCTCCCGCCCAGCTTCGACATCGCCCGCAAAGTCGTCATCGGGCGAAGGCGCGGAATCCATCAGCCCTCGCCATCTTGCCGCCGAGACCAGATGCCCCGGGCTGGCCGGTCGCATCTGCACGACCGGCACGCCGTTGCGCACAACCTCGATCTCCTCGCCGGCCCCGATCCGGTTGACGACAGCGGAAAATTCCCGGGCCACCTCGGTCGCACTCAAACGCGTCATGGAGCTACGATATCAGATAAATCTGATTTAAACGTGGCGTAGTTGCCACTGGACGACGATGATCTCTGCCAGCAGTGGTGCAGTGGCGGCGCTCGATGAGCATGGCACGATGCGTCAACAAGCAGCTTCAGCTCCGACCCGGGCCCTATGCAGCTTGCGCTTCGCCTGACGGACGCGCCGGTTGAGCCTGCGACGAGCGATTCCATGAGCACGATTGGCGTGCCGCTTCAGGCGTTTGAGCTGTCTGGTGAGGACGACCTCGCGGCGGCGTGCGAGAACGCAAAGGGATGGCGGAGGGGGCTTGGGCTTGGCTACAAGCACCTCGAGCTTGGGGGTGGTGACCGCCTGGTAGATGCCATCTGCGGGATGGGAGACGACAAAGGTGGCAGTCTTACCGTAAGCAGTTTCCGGGAGTGCAAGCTGAAAAGAGATGGTGCCTCCACCGCTGGTGGCCGAGTAGCTTGCAACGCCACCACGGGGCCAAGTAACCGCGAGGTTGAAGGAGAGACCATCTGGAACCGGAAGACCAGTGGCCAAATTTGCACTTGCGTGGAGAATGCCACCGGCGCTTACGCGTTTTACTGGCCGGATTGCGGCAGCGAGATAGTGCAGGATCGGCTCGACCGTAAAATCGTAAGGGTAGGTTTCGAGCCTCGCCGGTTCAGACTGATTGGCGTGGGAGAAGAACTCAAGATAGGAGGAGTTCGCATTGGTTTCTTGCACGGTGATCGCGGTTTTCGCACTGCCGCTCCCAGAGAGCGAGTAGACCGGGCCGGTTTCGTAGCAGCTCCGTTCCGACAGGCTGCCAAAGACGTTTCCCCAGCTGAAATCATCAACTCCCTGAGCGAGTACCAAACAGACGGGAAAGCCGCTGCCTTCATGGGTAAACGGAGCACCGTGCCAGTCGATCGTGACGACATCGCGGGTCGTAACCGGAGGTAGGCGCCAGATCGCCACCTCATACCCGCTGCCGGACTTTTCGAAGTTCGCGTCATTGGCGTGGTTATTCAGCTGCCCGGTGTAATGCTGGCCGACCGTAACCAGAGGAGCTTCGCTCGGCTTGCGCCCACCACCTTCGAAAGCCGACGCTGAGGAAATGATCGTGAGGACAATGATCGAGATTGCCGTGCCAGCGATGACGATCTTCTTCATAAATGCTCAATTCCTCCCCGATTGACTGATCAGATCCACTCCCACGCCCGATTAAACTTTGATCGCTCAGTGGGCGTAAGACTATAATCTGCAGAGCTAGAGCAGGTCGAGAAAGAGGCCGTTCTCGCCCTCTCGCTTGCCACCTTCATCCGCTAGGACAGGGAGTCGCGCGATGCTGGCGCAGCATACCCGGCCCTGTATCCGCGGCTGATCGACGGTCTGCCCCTAGGGGAGCCATTCTCCTCGGATTGAAAGGACGGAACTCGTCCGCGCAGGGAGCGGGATCGCGGCGGCGAGGCGACCGGAATGCGACCGTCGGGTAGCTGGCCTCCCTACCATCGAGCGCATGGCAATCAAAAAGATGGAACACGTCGGGATCGTGGTCAACGACCTAGCGGCTGCAATCGAGTTCTTCGTCGAGCTGGGCCTAGAGTCGGGAGGCACGGGCCAGGTCGAGGGCGAGTGGGTAGACCGCATCATCGCGCTCGAAGGGACCAAGGCTGAGCTAGCGATGCTGCGAACCTCAGACGGCGACGTAGAAATCGAGCTGGTGAAGTTCCACTCGCCGCCGACTCAGAGCGGCGACCCCCACGCGCCGTCGAACACCCCGGGCATCCGCCATCTCTCCTTCCTTGTCGAGGACATCGACGCCATAGTCGCCGGCCTCCAATCCCGCGGTACCGAGCTCGTCGGCGAGCTGGTGCGCTACGAGAACAGCTACCGGCTCTGCTACGTCCGCGGCCCCGAGGGAATCATCATCGAGTTGGCAGAAAAGATCGGCTGACGGGTCCGGTCCGCTGCCGACCCGCCAGCCAAGCGAGCCGGCTAGCGTTGGGATCGAACCTAAGAAACGAACTGCAAGGTGACGAGCAACTCCGGAGACAATCCCGTGCGCTGGTGGTCAGTCGCTTTCGTGGTCGATGAGACTGACGCACGACCCTTAAGCCGCCAAGGGATTTTCGAAATAATGCACCCCGACGGCGTTCGCAGCATCAGCGTCGGTCCTTCGGGACTTGATGAACCCGAGGAGGTTGCCAGCCTGAAGCTGGAGCTCCAAGCCTCCAACGCGGCCGGGGCTCAGGAGCGGGCGGAAGGCCTGCTCCACCGAGCCCGACGAGCGGCGCGACTGCCGGACGCCATCCCGTCCGTCGCCTGGGTGACGCCCCTCACCGACGACTACGCGAGCAGCGCCCGCTTTCTCGATAAGGCCGAAGATCTCCTAGACGACGGGGACGAGCAAGACATGGCTGTTGTTGCAGCCCATATACACCTAGAGGTGCAAGTGCGGACTCTCCTCGGGAGAGCGGCCGAGGCCCATGGCCCTGAGTGGGCAGACGTGCTACTGAACACGCGTGGCCTGGGCAACCTAAACAACAAGCAAACCCAGTCATTGATTCGCGCGCTCTTGGGTGTTGACGTGAAACAGCTCGATCAATGGGAGGCATACCGAAGGCACCACGTCCTACGTAATGCCGTCGTCCACGAGGGACAGGATGCTGAGCCGGAGGAAGCCAAGTCTTCTGTTGCTGCTGTGCGTGCGATTTGCATCCAACTCGCTAATGCCGCCCGCTAGAACGGCACTAGCGTAGGCCGAAGAGCAGCTATACATCAAGCGGATCCCAGCCGTCAACGCCGAGCGCCTTCACAACGGCCTCCTTGGCTGCGTAACGGGAAGCAAGGCTCTGCGAAGGGTCGAATTGTCGTTCAGCGTAGGCGAGCTCTCCTGGGTGAAAGAGGTCATCACGGACGTCGGGTCGGGGTACCCCGACAGGCTGGCTATTCGCCGTTGAGGATTTCCGCAACCCGGCTGTGGTGCAGGCCGGTCTCAGCGGCGATGTCGCGGGTGGAGAGACCGGCTTTCCGGGCCCGCTCGAAGGCCTTACGGCGCTCGGCGCTGGCCTTGTCCCGCTGACTCTGCGCTTTCTCAAACGCGGTCTGGAGACGCCGCAGGTCGGCTCGGGCCTTCTTCTCGGCAGCGCTCACGATTGCCGCAGCCTAAGAGTTGGCGCGGCTCCTTCTCGGTCGAAGCCTGCTCGGGCAGGGTGTCACCGCCAGGCAATGCGACCAGAATGTGACCCCGATGCCCCGGAACCTCTCGGAATCGCCGGGAAGCTCGCGGAACGCAGCTCCGGCCCCAACCGAGCATCTGGCTCTGCAAAAAGAAGGGCCGGCATTTGCCGGCACTCTCCTCCATGCGCCCGACGAGAATCGAACTCGCGACCTTCGGCTTGAAAGACCGACGCTCTTTGGTCCCCGTGAAGGGACCGTTGACCACTGAGCTACGGGCGCCTGCCGGTTAATTTTATCCGTATGGACCTCGAGATAGACGGCCGGGTGGCGCTGGTGATGGGCGCGAGTCGTGGGATTGGGCGGGCGATCGCCGCTGCGCTGGCGCGCGAGGGGGCGCGGGTCGCGGTCGCCAGTCGCTCCCGGGAGAGCATCGAGGAGGCGGCTGCGGAGAGCGAGGGCGACGTCTCCCCCTTCGTCGCCGACGCCTCGGACCTCGACCGCCTGGCGGAGCTGCCCGGCGAGGTCGAGGCGGCGCTCGGGCCGGTCGACGTTCTCGTCGCCAACACCGGCGGGCCGCCACTCGGCGGCGCGCTCGACAACGATCCCCACGAGTGGGAGACGGCCTACCGCTCCCTGGTCCTGGCGCCGCGGGTGCTCGCCGGCGCCGTCGTGCCCGGCATGCGCGAGCGTGGCTGGGGGCGAATCGTCAACGTCGGCTCCAGCTCGACGCGCGAGCCGATCGCCGGGCTCAACCTCTCCAACGCGCACCGCATGGCCGCGGTGGGCTTCTTCAAGACGCTCGCCGCCGAGGTCGCCGGCGATGGGATCACGGTCAACACCGTCGCTACCGGCCGCTTCGCCACCGAGCGGATCGCCTCCAACTACGGCTCGATGGAGAAGGCCGAAGAGGTCGTGCGCGAACAGGTGCCGGCGCGGCGGCTCGGCCGGCCAGAGGAGTATGGCGACCTGGTCGCCTTCCTCTGCTCAGAGCGCGCCGCCTACATCACGGGCGCGGTGATCCCGATCGACGGCGGCCTGCTCAAATCGGCGTTCTGAACGGGCCCGCTCCGCCTACGATGAAGCGATGAGCCACACCCACGCCGGCCACGCTCACGGCGCCTCCGCGGATGCCGACCGCGGCAGGCTGACGATCGCGCTGGCGCTGATCCTCGGCTTCATGCTCGCCGAGGTGGTGACCGGCATCGTCGCCAACTCGCTGGCGCTGCTCTCCGACGCCGCCCACATGCTCACCGACGCGGCGGCGATCGGCCTGTCTCTCGTCGCGATCCGACTCGCCAAACGCCCCGCCGAGGGACGCATGACGTTCGGCCTCAAACGGGTCGAGATCCTCTCCGCGCAGGCCAACGGCATCACCCTGCTGGTGCTCGCCGCCGCGATCGCCATCGAGGGGGTGCGGCGCCTCGTCGACCCGCCCGGAGTCGACGGCGCCCTGGTCCTGCTCGTCGCCCTCGCGGGGATCGTCGTCAACCTCGTCGCCACCGCCGTCCTCGCTCGCGCCAACCGCCAGAGCCTCAACGTCGAGGGCAGCTTCCAGCATCTGCTCACCGACCTCTATGCCTTCATCGGCACCGCCATCGCCGCCGCGATCATTCTGCTGACCGGCTTCGACCGCGCCGACGCGATCGCCTCGCTGCTGGTCGCCGGCCTGATGCTGCGCTCCGCCTACGGCCTCCTGCGCGACTCGGGCCGGATCTTCCTCGAGGCCTCACCCAAGGGAATCGACCCGGAGCAGATCGGCCAGCGCATGGCCGCGCTGGCCGGCGTGGTCGAGGTCCACGACCTGCACGTCTGGGAGGTCACCTCGGAGTTCCCGGCCCTTTCGGCCCACGTCACGGTCGCCCGCGACGCCGACTGCCACCGCCTCCGCTTGGAGCTAGCCGATCTGATCGAGCGCACTTTCGGCATCCATCACACGACGCTCCAGGTCGAGCACGAGCCGGCGCACCTCGTCCAGATCGAAGGTAAGGGCTCATCCCGGTAGGGGTGGAACGTCTTGTGCTTTTTCTGGGGCGACATCCTCGGACGGCCGGCACCTGACTTCAGAAAAAGTTAAGTGGACCCCTACCGGGATGAGCCCTTACCCTCCTCGAGACCCGGCGCCTCGCGCATCGAGGGGAAGAGGATCACGTCGCGGAGCGTCTTGGCGCCGCTGAGGATCATCATCAGGCGGTCGACGCCAAGACCCGAGCCACTCGCCGTCAGCATTCCGTATTCGAGCGCCCGCACGAACTCCTCGTCGTGCTCGTGTGGCGTCTCCTCGGCCCCCGATTCCTGCCGGGTCCGCTGTTCGACGAAGTGGCGGCGCTGTTCGATCGGGTCGTTGACGTCGGTGCCGCCGCCGGTGATCTCCATCCCGGCGACGATCCCGTCGAAGGCAGCGGCGAGCAGCTCGGGGTGCTCGGGCACCGGCTTGACCAGCGGCCAGATAGCCAGTGGCAGGTCGATGATGAAGGTCGGCTGAATCAGCTTCGGCTCGATCAGCTTGCCCTGCAGCGTGTCGACCAGGCCCGCCCAGTCGTCGTCCGGGTCGGCGTCCTCGCCGGCGATCTCGGCCAGCTCGTCGCGGCTCGCCTTGGTGATGTCGACGCCGGTCTCTTCGAGCAGCAGGTCCTGCAGCCGCAGCCGCGGCCAGGGCGGCGCCAGGTCGATCTCCACCCCGTCGCGCTCGACCTTCGTCGTCCCCAGAACCCGCTGGGCGACGTCGGAGACGATGCCCTCGGCGACGTCCATCACACCGTGGTAGTCGGCGCCGCTGACGAACCACTCGAGCATCGTGAACTCGGGGTTGTGCTGCGGCGACATCCCCTCGTTGCGGAAGAACTTGCCCAGCTCGTAGACGTTCTCGAAGCCGCCGACGATCGCCCGCTTCAGGTACAGCTCGGTGGCGATCCGCAGGTAGAGGTGGCGGTCGAGCGCGTGATGGTGCGTCTTGAAGGGACGCGCCGCGGCGCCGCCGGTCATCCGCTGCAGGACCGGCGTTTCCATCTCCACGTAGCCGCGCTCGTTGAGGTGATCGCGGATCGCTGCCACGACTTTGGCCCGCATCGCGAATATCTCGCGCGAGCGCTCGTTGGCCATCAGGTCCAGCTCCCGCTGGCGGTAGCGGACCTCGGGGTCGGAGATGCCGTGGAAGAGGTCGGGCGGATCCCGCAGCGCCTTGGCGAGCAGCGTGCACTCGCGCACCTCGATCGCCAGCTGGCTCCTTTTCGTCACGTAGAGGTCGCCCTCAACGCCAACCAGATCGCCGATGTCGAGGTCTTCGATCCGGTCGAACGCCTCCTGGCCCAGCGCGTCGACGCGGGCGTAGGCCTGGATCGTCCCGGAGAGGTCGCGAACGTCGAAGAAGCTCGTCTTGCCGTGCCCGCGCTGGCCGGTCAGCCGGCCGGCGATCCGGTAGGAGAACTCACGGTGCTCGCCCTCGCCGAGCTGCCCGGGATCGTGCGCCACGAGGATCTCGCCGATGCCGGTACGGTCGGGGAAAGAGAAGGGATAGGGATCGATCCCTTCCGCCCGCAGCCGCTCTGCCTTGGCGAGGCGCTCGGCCTGGGTGGAGCCGGCCGCCGGTTCAGCCCGCGTGGTCGAGTCAGCCATGGTGAGCCAACCGTATTAGGTGCAAGGCGAGGCCGCTTAGGGCGCGACGCCGACGGTTACTCGCTCGTCTCCCATGTAGTCGCGCATGGTGGTGGCGTCGCGCAGCATCTCCTGCATCGCCGGGCCGTGGTGGGTGTCGTGCTCCATCGCCATCCGCCAACCGCTCGGCGTTTCCTCGATCAGGCCGCGGATCACGCCGAGGCCGTCGGCACCGCAGGCGCCGGTGACGGCGATCCGCGGCTCGCGGCGGATCTCAGGCGAGCGGTCGTAGATCGTCTCGTCGGTGACGTAGGGAAGGTTGGCGATCACGAGGTCGACGCCCTCCAGCCCTTCAGGCAGCCCCGCGGCGACGCTGACCTCGAGCTCGAGCCCGAGGCGCTCGGCGTTCTCGCGCGCCGCTTCGACAGCTTCGGGCGAGAGGTCAGAGGCGGTGATGCGCAGGTCGGGACGCTCCGACATCAGCGCCAGGGCAATCGCCCCGGAGCCGGTGCCAACCTCGTGCACGCGCGCGCCCTCCGCCAGTTCGGTGCCGACCTCAACCAGCAGCTCGGTCTCGCGGCGCGGCCAGAGCACGCGCGAGTCGACCGCGATCTCGAGGTTGCGAAACGGGGCGCGGCCGAGGACGTAGGCCAGCGGCTCATGCTCGGCGCGGCGCGCCACCGCCGCTTCGACCGCGGCGACTACCTCGGCCGGGGGCACGCCGGTGCCGTCGCGCGAGAGCTCCCCGACGCCGATGCCGAGGGCGTCGGCGACGAGCGCCTCCGCGTCGCCCTTGGGATCCTCGCAGCCGGCGGCGGCGATCTTCTCGGTCGCCGCGTCCAGCAGCCCGCCAACGGTCGCCGCGGCGCCGCCCTCGCTACCGGTCTCCACTGCACCCACTTTGGCGTTCCTCCTCGTTTACCTCAAAATATTCTTTGCAAGATTAGCCAACGGCCGGCCTTACTGCATTCAACCTGCCAGGCGAGTATCGGCCGTTGCCCTCTGGTTACTGCGGGTCAGGCCTCCGTACGCCCTTTTCGCTGCGTAGAGGCCAATCACGCCGACCAGCATCATTGCAAGGCTCTCGAGCTGAGCAGTGGTCAGCCCCAGCGCGGTGTCGCTGTTGCGGCGGATGAACTCGACCAGGAAGCGCTCCGCACCGGCATAGATCAGGTAGATCGCGAAGAGCACCCCCGCCCTAAAGCGATCGCGCAACTGCCAGAGGATCCACGCGCCCAACCCCATCGCCAGGGTCTCGTAGATCGGCGTCGGGTGGACCGTCTGGTCGGTCGGCACGGTGCCGTCCGGGTAGGACATCGCCCACGGTCCGTCCCAGGCCTTGCCGTAGTCGCCGTCGCCGGAGAGCTGACAGCCGCAGCGGCCGATCGCGTAGCCGAGCGCAAGGGCCGGCGCCGCCAGGTCGAGCAGGGCAAGGCCGAGGAAATCCCGGTACCAGGCCCAGATCAAGACCGCGATCGTCCCGCCGATCGCGCCGCCGTACCAGACCAGCCCCGAGCCGGAGAAGAGGTTGCCGAGCAGGTCGTCCTTGACGCTGTCGTAGTTCTCGACGATGAAGTAGAGGCGCGAGCCGACGATCCCGCCAATCAACGCCGCGAAGCCCATCTCGTAGGCCCAGTCGACCGGCCTCCCTATCTCCCGAAGCCGCTTGCCGATCAGCGCTCCGGCGGCAAGAAAGGCGAGTGCGAACATCAGGCCGAAGGTCTGGATCGTCACCGGACCAAGGTGTATCTCGGGGTACACGGCGACTCCTAACCCTCGAGAAGCGCCATGAGCAGTGCCTTTTGAGTGTGGAGGCGGTTCTCCGCCTGGTCCCAGACGGCGGAGCGCGGGCCGTAAAGCACCTCGGCCGTGATCTCCTCCCCCGGGTGGGCCGGCAGGCAGTGCAGGACGACGGCGTCGTCGTTTGCCGCGCTCAGCAGGTCGGCATCGACGCGGAAGGGGGCGAGGTCGCCGCGGCGCCGCTCGGCCTCCCGCTCGTCGCCCATGCTGACCCAGACGTCGGTGTAGATCGCGTCGGCGCCGGAGACGCCGAGCCGCGGGTCGTCGGTCAGCTTGGCACCGTGGCCCTGCTCGAGCTGGTAGCCGGCGGGTGCCGCGACGACCACCTCCAGCCCGGCGAGCTCGCCGGCGATCGTCAGCGAGCGGGCGACGTTGTTGCCGTCGCCGACGTAGGCCAGGCGCCGTCCCTGCAGGTCGCCGAAGCGCTCGCGCAGGGTCAGCAGGTCGGCCAGGGCCTGGCAAGGATGGTGCTTCGGGGTCAGCGCATTGACGACCGGCACGTCCGCCTCGGCGGCAAGCTCGGCGACCGCCTCGTGCGAGCCAGAACGGATCACGATCGCGTCGACGTAGCGCGAGAGGACCCGCGCCGTGTCGCCGATCGACTCGCCGCGCGAGAGCTGCAGTTCGTCGCCGCGCAGGACGATCGGCGTCCCGCCCAGCTCGCCAACGCCGACCTCGAAGGAGATCCGCGTCCGGGTCGAGGGCTTTTCGAAGAAGAGGGCGATGCTGCGTCCGGCCAGCGGCTGCTCGGCGGCGGCGGCCTTCAGCCGTCGCCCCGTTTTCAGCTCCGCCGCCCGGTCGAGCAGCTGCCCGAGCTCGAAAGCCCCCAGCTCTTCGCCGGTGATGAAGTCAAGCTTGGTCAAGCGGCGGATACTACGCAGCGTGCGCTTCACCGCCCTCGCCTGGAACCTCTTCCACGGCCGTGACTTCCCGCCGGACCCGGCGCTCTTCACCTGGCGCTCGCGGCTCTTGGGCCGCAGCGAGCGCAACGCCACCCACCTGCAGGTCAACCGCGATCTACTGGGCGAGTTCGCCGGGCTGCTCGCCGGGGCCGAGTGGGACGTGGCGCTGTTGCAGGAGTGCCCGGCGCGCTACGCGCAGCCGCTCGCCCGCGCCTGCGATGCCGAACCGCATCTGGCCCTCACCTCGCGCAACTCGCTCGCCCCCCTGCGCGCCTTCGTCGCCCGCCGCAACCCCGACCTGATCGCCTCCGGCGAGGGCGGTTCGAACCTGACGCTGGTTCGCGGCAGCAGCCTCGGCGGGATCGTCGAGCGGCGCGGGCTGACGATCCACAGCGGCCGCCCCGAGCGCCGGGCGATGGCCTTCATCCGCACCGCGAGCGGCCTCTGCGTCGCCAACCTGCACGCCACCAACGACCGCCCGGTGATGGCGGCCGAGGACGTCCTGCGCGCGGCCGCGGCGGCCAGCGAGTGGGCCGGCGACGCGCCACTGCTCTTCGGCGGCGACCTCAACCTGCGCCCCGTCGAGGATCCCGAGGTCTTCGCCGAGCTGGCCGCGCGCTTCGGCCTCGACTCGCCGACGACCGGCCCGGACGCAATCGACCACCTGCTCGTCCGCGGGCTGGATGTCGTCGAGCCGCCGCGGCCCTGGCCAGCCGACCGGCGCGAGGTACAGAGCGCAGGGCTAGCCCTGCGCCTCTCCGATCACGCCCCGGTCGAGGCATGTTTCGCCCACCCCAATCCCAAGGTAGTGAGATAGTCAGCAGCAACGAAACTGCATTTGCCGTCGAATAGCGACGCCGAACGCAGTTTCGCCGTCCAGACATCAGCCAAGTAGCGACAGGAGGCTCGAAGGCATGGCCGCGAAAAAACAGGCGCCCGGCAAAGCATCGAAAAAAACGAAAGCCGGTGCCAAAAAAACCTCCGCTCGCAAACCGGCGAAAAAAACGAAAGCGAAAAGTGCCAAAAAAACGTCGACGCGCGGCAACTCTCGCGTTACCGGCCTGGACAAGAGCGTCGAGCACTTTCGCGAGAGCCTCGAGCACAGCGTCACGCTCAGCCGCGACCGCCTGCAGGAGGTCGTCGACGACGCCGTCAAACGCGGGCGGATGACGCGCGGCGACGCCGAAAAGATGGTCAGCGACCTGCTCAAGAAGGGCCGGCGGCAGACCGACGGCCTGCTGAAGGAGCTGGAACGGCTGGTCAAACAGGCGCGGCGCGAGGTCGAGGGACGAACCGCCCCCGTGCGCAAACAGGCGACCCAGGCGGCGCGACGGGCCCGCAAAAAACTCGGCTAGGTGACCGCGGCGGCCGGCAAGACGGCGACCCGGCCGCGGCGGGGCGAGCAGCTCGAGGTCGAGGTCGACTCGCTCGCCCACGGCGGCCGCGGCGTCGCCCGCCACGAGGGCTACGTGGTCTTCGTCGCCGGCGGCCTGCCGGGCGACCGCGTGCGGGCCGAGGTGACCAAGGCCAAGAGCCGCTTCGCCGAGGCACGCGCGGTCGAGCTGCTGCGCGGCGGCGCCGACCGCGTCGCCAACCGCTGCCTGCACGAAGGCGAGCCCTGTCCGGGAGCGCCCTGGCAAGGCCTCGCTTACGAGCAGCAGCTCGTCCACAAGCGCGCCCAGGTCGACGAGGCGCTGCGGCGGATCGGCGGCCTCGATGACTTCGAGCTGGAACCGATCGAACCCGCCCTCGAACAGTGGCGCTACCGCAACAAGCTCGAATACTCCTGGGGCCTCAGCAGCGAGGAGACCGTGCTTGGCTTCCACGCCCCCGGCCGCTGGGACCTGATCGTCGGCGTCGAGGACTGCCTGCTCGCCTCCGAGCGCGGCAACGCCGCCCGCAACGCGGTGCGCGAGTGGGCACGGGAGGAAGCCGTCGCCCCCTACGACCGTGCCGGCGGCAGCGGCGTCCTCTGCAACCTGGTGGTGCGTGAGGGACGCCGCACCGACCAGCTCCAAACCCGCCTCGTCACGACACCGGCCCGCTTACCCAAGCCGCCGGTCGACCTGCACACCGTCGTCGACCCCGGATCGGGCTCGAGCGACGGGCCAACAGGCGTGCTCGGCGAGGAGTGGCTGCGCGAGGAGCTCTGCGGCCTGCGCTTCGAGATGTCCCACAACGCCTTCTTCCAGACCAATACCGAGATGGCCGAGCGCCTCTACGGCGTCGCCAGGGAGTTCGCCGGCCTGAGCGGCAGCGAGCGTGTCTTCGACCTCTACTGCGGCATCGGCACGATCGGCCTGACGATGGCGCGACAGGCGGGCGAGGTCTGGGGTTTGGAGATCGTCCCCGAGGCAATCGCCGACGCCGAGCGCAACGCCGAGCGCAACGGAATCGAGAACGCCCGCTTCTTCGCGGGCAGCGCCCGCACCGGCGTGCGTCCCCTGATCGAGCAGGCTGGCAAGCCCGACGTCGTCCTTGTCGACCCCCCCCGCCCGGGCCTCTCGCAGAAGATCGTGCGGCGGCTGCTGGAGTGCGAGGCGAAGCGGATCGTCTACGTCTCCTGCAACCCGACGACGCTCGCCCCGAACGCCGCCCAGATGGTCGAGGCTGGCTATAAGTTGACCCGCGTGAAGCCGGTCGACATGTTCCCCCAGACGCCCCACGTCGAGTGCGTCGCCCTGCTCGAGAAGGTCGGGGCCTGATGCCGCGTGGCTTCGGCGTCGCGGCCGGGCTCGACCCCGATGTTGCGCAGCCGCTCGCCGCTCGCTGCGCCGAGCTCGGCTACGACTCGATGTGGTCCAATGACCACCCGGGCGCCAAGGGCCTCGACACGCTGGCTGAGTTCGCGGCGGCGGCTCCCAAACTCGACCTCGGCGTAGCGGTGATCGCCCTCGACCGCACGCCGCCCGAGCAGATCGCCGCCGACCTCGAGCGCACCGGCCTCGACCCGGCGCATCTCTGGCTCGGCGTCGGCGCCGGCTTCTCGGAGAAGCCGCTGACCCGGATGCGCGAGTCGCTGCCCGAGCTGCGCGAACGCCTCCCCAACGTCCGCCTCGTCCTCGCCGCGATGGGCCCGAAGATGTGCGCCCTCGCCGGCGCCCAGTTCGACGGGGTCTTTTTCAACTGGATGACTCCCCAGTTCGCCGCCCGCGCCCGCCTTCAGGTCGAGGCCGGCGCCGAAGAAGCCGGCCGCGAAGCGCCACCGATCTTCGGCTACGTCCGCACCGCCGTCGGCCCCGACGCCGCAGATCGCCTCGCCAAGGAGGAGTCCTTCTACCGTGACCTCCACGATGGCTACCGCAACCACTTCGCTCGCCTAGGCGAGCCCGAGGGCACCGTAGGCGCAGCCGCCCCAGACCCCGACACCGCCCAAAAGTCCCTAGCCGCCTACACCGCCCTCGACACCATCGTCGTCCGCGGCCTCGCCTCAGCTACCACCGAGGCGATGACCTCGCTGGCCTCGGCCGCCGCTTCGGGCTGACCGTCGAGCCAATGCGGCTCGTGAGGAAGGGCAAGGGTGTCCCTCCCGCGCAGCGGCGTCCTGATTTTCGCACCGACCGCAATCTCGGAAGGCCGGCGAGTCAGAGGCGAAAATCCCAGCAAGCGGGAGGGACACCCTTGCCCTTCCCCCACCACCACCCTTAGTACGGCGGCAGATCCTCGTACCACTGACCGAGCATCTTGAAGGCGCGCCAAAAGCGCTGCTTGGCGTTCTCTTCGTCAAGCGCCTCGTCGATGTCCGGCGTGTAGAGAGCGTCGATCGTCGGCGTAAAGGCCTGGACCTCGCCCTCGCGCGGCTCGATCGTCCGCGAGAGCGGCATTTCGAGGCCGTTGAGGACGCGCAGCGCCGGCTCGCCCATCACGACGACGATCTTCGGCTGGACGATCGCCAGCTCGGTGACCAGGCGGGCCAGGCACTCCTCGGCGGCCAGGTCGGGCTCGGCGATCGGGCACTTGACGCAGAGCGTGCCGTAGACGACCAGGGGGTCGATCCCCAGCCGTTTGAAGCTTTTCATCAGCGCATTGCCGGCGCGCCCGTAGAAGGCGACGCCCTCTTCGATCTCGGCGACCCCGGGCGCGTGCTTGACCATGAAGACGTCGGCCTGGGGGTGGCCGGAGCCGAGCACCGGCATCAGTTTGCCGCGCGGGCAATGCGGGCACTCCTGCAGCTCGTGGGTCAGCTGGTTGAGCTCGCGGATCGCTCGCTCGAGGTACTTCTCTCTGATCTCGTCGTCGGTCGCCGGCACGCTGGCCGATCTCTTTGACGAACCGGCCGCGGCTCCTTTCGCTTGACCGGCCTGCATCAGCTCTTGCTCGCCGAGCGGCGCTTGCGCGGCCGTCCCCCGCGCACCGGCTTCGCGTCTGGGACGCTGCGTTTCGGGGCCTTCGGCCGACCGGTCGTCTGCAGCAGCTTCAGCGCCTGCACGTAGACCAGGTTCTTGTGCTTGCGGGTGATATCGGCGTCGCGCATCGCCTCGAGGAACTCGGCCGACCCGTCGAAATCGTGGATCCGCACCCGCACGCTGCCCAGCCCCTGGGCGACGTGGCTGTCGGAGCCCGCTCCGGGCACAATCCGATACTTGCGGGCGAAGCGCTCGGCCTCCTCGTTGAAGGCGGTAAGCGCGACCCGCGGATTGAAGACCTCGAGCACGTCAATCTCCTCAACGATGTCGAGCAGGTGCTCGTAGTCGGGCACCGAGTGGAAGCGGTCGAAGGGGTGCGGCACGTAGACCAGCCCTCCCTGGCGGCGGATCTCGGCGATCGTCTCGGTCATGGTCATCCCGCGCGGAATCTTCTCCTCGAGGAAGAGACCGATTACCTCGCCCTGCTCGGCGGTCTTCACCTCCTCGGCGACGATCACCTTGATGTCGCCCATCTGCTCGGCGATGCGCCGCGCCTCCAGCGCCCCGGAGACCTCGTTGTGGTCGGTGATCGCGATCGCCCCCAGGCCGCGGTCGCGCGCCGTCTCGAGCAGCACCTCGACCGGCGTCGCGCAGTCTGGCGAGTGGTCGGTGTGCATGTGCAGGTCGACCTCGATCAGCGGTCGCTTGGCGATCCGCTCGCGCACCGCGGGATCCCCGTCGGGATCGTGTCGCCGGGCCAGGACGCGACGGTAGATCGCTTCGAACTCAGCCACGACCCGCCCCCAGTCACCCTCCTCGCCGCCCGGTGCGACCAACTCGTAGGGGCCGGGGAAGTAGCGCTCCAGCAGTTCGGCGGTGGCCGGGCTCGTCACCGTGCGCGCGTCGAGACGGCCGAAGAAGACCTCGACCAGCGGCCGCGCCACCTGGGTCGAGAGCACCCGCTCCTGCGGCCGGTGGAAGGTCGCCACGTTGAGCGAGTAGGAGTGGCGCAGCGCCGCCGAGGAGATGCTCGGCGCGAACGGCTCGTGGACGTGGACGACGTCGAACTCGTGCTTCGCCAGCAGCCGCTTGACCGGGTCGCCGGTGGCGATCCGCCGCACCTCGTGGCCGCGCCGCTCCAGCTCCTCCGAGAGGCGGCGGGCGAACTCGTCGACCGAGCCGCGCACGCCGCGCCGGCGGGGCGCGACCTGGGCTATCGAGAGTGGCTCGCCGGGCACAGCCGGCGGCTCAGGACGAAGCCTTCGCCGCGCCTTCGACCGGAGCCTCGCCGCGCGCGTTGGCGGCGATGAATTCCTCGGTCAGCTCGCGCGCCTCGTCGTCGGGGCGCTGGCTGTGCGGCGACTTCATCAGGTAGCTGGAGGGTCCGTCGAGCTGACCGGCGATGCCGTTGTTGAGCGCCAGCTTGATGATCCGCACCGCGTCGATGACGACGCCGGCCGAGTTCGGCGAGTCCCAGACCTCGAGCTTCAGCTCGAGGTTGAGCGGCACGTCTCCGAATGATTTGCCCTCGAGGCGAATGTGCGCCCACTTGCGATCGGTCAGCCAGGGGACGTAGTCGGAGGGACCGACGTGGACGTCCTCGTCCGGTAGCTCGTGGCCCATGATCGAGGTCACCGCGTTGGTCTTCGAGATCTTCTTCGAGTCGAGCCGCTCGCGCTCAAGCATGTTGTAGAAGTCCATGTTGCCGCCGACGTTGAGCTGCGAGGTGCGCTCCAAGCGCACGCCGCGGTCGTGGAAGAGGCGCGCCAGCTGGCGGTGGACGATCGTCGCACCGACCTGGGACTTGATGTCGTCGCCGATGATCGGCAGGCCGGCCTCGCGGAAGCGCTTGTCCCAGTAGTCCTCGCGGGCGATGAAGACCGGCAGGCAGTTGACGAAGCCGACGCCGGCGGCCAGCGCCTGCTCGACGTACCACTTGGTCGCGTCCTCGGAGCCGACGGGCAGGTAGCAGACCAGCACGTCCGCCTTCGTCTCCTTGAGGATGCCGACGATGTCGGCGGTCTCCCCCGGCGCTTTGGTGATCTTCTCTTTCAGGTACTTGCCTAGCCCGTCGTGGGTCATCCCCCGCTCGACCTTGACGCCGAGATGCGGCACGTCAGCGAACTTGATCGTGTCGTTCTGACCCGACCAGATCGCCTCGGAGAGGTCCTTGCCGACCTTCTCGGAGTCGATGTCGAAGGCCGCGACGAACTCGACGTCGCGGACGTGGTAGCCGCCGAGATCGACGTGCATCAGACCGGGGACTTCCTCCCCGGAGTCGGCGTCCTTGTAGTACTGGACGCCCTGGATGAAGGAGTTGGCGCAGTTGCCGACGCCGACTATCGCGACGCGAACCTTGTCGTCCGTGCGGCCGGCGCCGTCGGCGCCGCTTGCTCCGTTGCTCTCACTCATGAAGTACGAAGTCCTCTCTCGATCTGACTGACTGGCAAAGCAAACCCGCGACCCCGTCCGGTTACAGGGCGTTCGGCCCCTGGGAGTCTCTCGATAGCTCGTTCCGGACGTGCCATACGCGCTGGATCGTGGTGACGATGGTCAACGCCGCGATCAGGTAGACCGCCGCCGCCAGCAGCTCGAAATCGCCGAGCCCGGCGCCCTTGGCGAAGATCAGGCCGACGGACAGTATGACTACCCGCACCGGTCGCGTCGCCAATCCGACCTTGCACTCGACTCCCAGCGCCTCGGCGCGGGCCCGCGTGTAGGAGACCATCAGCGAGCCGAGCACGGCGACGACGCACATCGCCGCGGCAAAATCGTCGCCGGTGGCGGCGAAGTAGCCGGCGACGGCGGCGAGCACGATCCCCTCCTCGATCCGGTCCAGGGTCGAGTCGAGGAAGGCGCCGAACAGGGTCCCCTTGCCCGACATCCGCGAGTAGCGCCCGTCGAGCGTGTCCATCACTGAGCCGAGGACGAAGGCGATGCCGGCGAGGAAGAAGAGCCGCTGGGTGACCAGCGCCGCGGCGATCAAGTTGCCGACCAGGCCGGCAACCGAGATCGCGTTCGGGGTCAGGCGCGACTCGATCAGCCGCTCGCGGGCGTAGGCGCGAAGCTCCTGGCCGTTGCGCGGCTGGCGGCCGTTGCGGTGTTGACTGGAAGCCCCGGGAGGGGCCTGAGACTCCATCGCATGTGAGGCTAAAGGAAGAGGCCATCCCGGTAGGGGTTCCACTTAACTTTTTCGCCGGGGGCGGGGCGTCTCTCGCTGCCGCGCTCGGGCGAAAAAGCACAAGACGTTCCACCCCTACCGGGATGGCCTCTATGCCTCAGCCTCCCGGGGCGAGCCGGTCCGCCAAGCCCAGGCCTGCGGGCGGGCACGGGCCAGCAGGCGGCTTGCCACGAGAGCTGAAGTGGCGGCGACCATCCAGCCCAGCGCGACGTCGGCCCAGTAGTGGTTGCCGGTGACGACCACCACCCAGGCGACGAGCAGCGGCCAGCAGGCCCAGAAGGCGCGCGTGAACCAGTGCCGCGAGACGCGCACGCCGGTGCCGCCGATCATCAGCGCGAAGGCGCAGTGCATGCTCGGCACGGCGGCGTAGGGGTTGATGAAGATTTTCGCCAGCGCCGAGTCGTGGTTGACGTTGGAGAAGTCGGTGATCGTGTCGATGAAGCCGTGCTCGGGGAACATCCGCGGCGGCGCGGTCGGGTAGAGCGTGTAGCCGACCAGTGCCAGGCCCATCGAGACGACGAACATGTTGCGGACGAAGTAATAGGACTCGTTGCGGAAGAGGTAGAGCCAGATCAGGAAGGCCAGGGTGATCGAGAACTGGCTGTTGAGGTAGATCTGGTTGGCGAAGTCGATCAGCCAATGGACTGGCAGGAAGAAGGCCTGCACGCTCGGCTCGAAGAGGGTGTGCGTCGACTGCTCGAAGTCGATCACCTGGCGCCCGTGGGCGATCGCCTCGGCGCGCTGGCCGTCGGCGAGGCCGCGCACCAGCTCGTAGGCGACGTCGACGAGGACGAGGATGCCCAGCTGGCGGCCGGCGTCGCCCCAGCCTTGGGGCAGCTTGGCGGTCACCGCGGCGAAGGCACGAGACATCTCGCAATTGTAATCCGGGTGTGAACGGGTTGGTTGTGGGAGGAGAGGCCGGGCACCCCTCCTCTCTCAACTTTTTCGGTGGGGCGCCGGCGGCTGGCGCTTTGGGCGGATTGCCGAAAACGGTGTCGACGAACTCGGGCGGCATCGGGCTGCGGTCGCCGCGTGCCTGGCGCATCGTCAGCGCCAGCGAGCCCCAGTCGTGGACCACCAGCTTCCGCTGCTCGAACCATACGCAGCAGGTGGGACCCCGGCTAGGGTGCCGCCGGGATGACCTGGAAACGGCCGACGAAACGCCGGGTGCGGGCGATCCGCGACCGGCTGCGCGAGATGTACGGAGTTCCGCCCGAGGAGCCGCACGGGCACCCGATCGCCGAGCTGATCAAGACCGTGCTTTCGCAGCACACCAACGACCGCAACCGCGACCGCGCCTTCGCCCAGCTGCGCGAGCGCTACCCGACCTGGGAGGAGGTGCGCGACGCGCCGGTCGAGGAGCTGGAGGAGACGATCCGCCCGGGCGGCCTCGCCAAGCAGAAGGCACCGCGCATCCAGGCGATCCTCGAACGGCTGGGCGACCCTCCCGATCTCGACTGGACCGAGACCGCGCCCCGCGAGGAGTCGCTCGAGTTCCTGCTCTCGCTGCCTGGGGTCGGCCGCAAAACGGCGGCCTGCGTGCTGATCTTCACCTGGGGGATCCCCGACATCCCCGTCGATGTGCACGTCCACCGGGTCGGCGGCAGGCTCGGCCTGTTCCCCGAAAAGGCCTCCTTCGAGCGTGCCCACGACGAGATGCTGGCGATCGTCGACCCGGCTGACGCCCACGAGCTGCACATGAACCTGATCCGCCACGGGCGCGAGGTCTGCCGGCCGAAACCGCGTTGTGGCGAGTGCGCGCTGCGTCGCATGTGCCCCTGGTACCGTGCCGGGCGCAAATGACCCGCAAGACCTTCGTCATCTTCGGCTTGACGGTCGTCGTCCTGGCGGTCCTGATCCCCTGGCTGGCCTTCCGCTCCGACGGCGATGCTGCCCGCGGGGCCGAGGAGGTACCGGCCGAGCTGAAGTCCGGACAGAGCCTCTTCCAGACCAATTGTGGGACCTGCCACACGCTCTACGCCGCCGGTACCGACGGCAACTTCGCGCCGGATTTGGACGAACTGCTGGCCCCCTCCGGCGCACCGGAAGGCCCGAACGCGCAGGACACGATCAAGGCGACCGAAGGTCGTGTCCTCAACGCGATCGAAAACGGCGTCGACAGCAGCACCACCCCGGGCCGGATGCCGGGTGGCATCCTCGACGGTGAGCAGGCCGAAGAAGTGGCTGAGTTCGTCGCCCGCACCGCCGGCGAGGGCTAGTTCCGCCCGTCTCCGGTAGGGGTTCCACTTAACTTTTTGCCCGGGCGCGGGGCGTCTCTCGCCGACGCGCTTGGGCGAAAAAGTACAAGACGTTCCACCCCTCCCGGGAACGGGCTTTATCTGAGCTGTGTTAGTGGCTGAACCTCAGGGCGCTAAAGAGGCCGGCGTGGTCGGAGTCCCAGAAGCCGTTGACCGGCAGCAGGCCGGTTACGGCCGAGCTCTGCAGGGAGATCTCCGACGGGTCGTCGGTCATGATGTGGTCGACCTGGTGGTTGAAGTCGGCGACTTTGCCACCGGCGTTTTCGGCCAGGAGGCTGGATTTGAGGCAGCAGCTGAGCGGTTTGTTGGTGCTGCGCTCGACCAGACCTGCTTCGAGCAGGACCCGGTAGGCCTGCTGGTCGCCCGGTGCGACCGTGTCGTCATCGGAGTTGAGGTCGCCGAGCAGGATCACCGGCTGGCTGCTCGTCGCTGGGCCCCCCGGCGCGACCAGCTCGGCCGCCTGTTTGGCGCGGAAGCTCGGCACCAGCGCCGCCGGATCGAACGCCTCGAGGTGGGTGTTGACGAAGCGGAACCAGTGGCTGCCGCGGACCTTGGCGTCGGTGCTGACCCAGCCGCGCGTCACCGGCACTTCGGTGCCGAGGATTTTTACCGGCAGCAGGTTGGCAAAGTGCCCGGCGCTCGGGTTCGCGGTCTGCACGCCAGCGCCGCGCCTGGCGAGGATCACGTCGCGCATCGTAAGGCGGCCGTTGATGTCGGCGCCGAAGGGTCCGGTGGCGGGGTTTTCGTCCTCGTCCGCCGGCGCCTCGAAGTCGAACTCGTCCTGGGAGACGACGACTTCGTATTCCGGTTTGGCCTTGTTCAGCTGCGCGAGCAGTTCCTGCAGGTAGTCGTAGCGGACCGTGGTCGCGCTCGGCCCTTTTTCGAGGACTTCGAAGTTGACCGGTGCGGTGCGCCACAGCGCGACCTCCTGCAGGCCGACCAAATCGGGCTTCTCGGCGAGGATCTCCTGCGCCAGGCCCTTGGCTCGGATCGGGAAGCTGTTGGCGGTGACGTCGCGCAGGATTTTGCCGTTGGCAGCGACGAAGGCCGGCAGGTTGGGGGCTTCGATCGCCGGCGTCAGGTCGGCGCCGAGATAGAGGTTGCGGGTCATCACGTTCGCGACCTTGCCTATGCCGTTGTCGTGAACGCCGGGGTGACCGTGGCCCGAATGGCGGAGCTTGGCGCGGTGCGTCAGCGCCTTAGCGGGGTGGACCTCTGCTCGATCGTGTGCCCTCCCCAGGTTCGCGAGGGCGCTGCCGGGTAGCAACAGAGCCAGGACTGCGATTGCCGCCACCAAGGCGCGAAGATCGGGTGCATGGGCGTGAGTCAAGGCAATTCCTCCTCTTCCGCGATCCCGCTTGAACGGGACCCGGTTGGGTCGAGGCGCCTCCAGTGGACATCTGCCCGCAGCCGCAAAACGCGAAACCACTTAGGGGAGGTGTCAATTTGAGATCTATCAGGAATCTGCCATACTGCCACTTAGATTTTTAGAGTCCATGTTTTCCCTGGACTCGGCAGCCAGTCAAGCGACTAGACCCTGGAGGTACTGGAGAAGTGGGCAAGACGATCGGAATCGATCTGGGCACGACCAACTCATGCGTAGCCGTGATGGAGGGCGGCGAGCCGACCGTCCTCGAGAACGCCGAGGGCGGGCGCACGACCCCCTCGGTCGTGGCGTTCACCGACTCGGGCGACCGCCTCGTCGGCACCGTCGCCAAACGCCAGGCGGTGATGAACCCGGAGAACACGATCTTCTCGATCAAGCGCTTCATGGGGCGCAAGGAGGCCGAAGTCAAAGAGGAGGAGACGATCGTTCCCTACAAGGTCGTCGCCGGGCCGAACGGCGACGTCCGCGTCGAGGCGCAGGACAAGCAGTACAGCCCGCCCGAGATCAGCGCGATGATCCTCCAGAAGCTGAAGACCGACGCCGAAGCGAAGCTCGGCGAGGCGGTCGACAGCGCGGTGATAACCGTCCCCGCCTACTTCAACGACGACCAGCGACAGGCGACCAAGGACGCCGGCAAGATCGCCGGCCTCGACGTCAAGCGGATCATCAACGAGCCGACCGCCGCCTCGCTCGCCTACGGCCTCGAGAAAGAGAAAGCCGACCACACGATCCTCGTCTTCGACCTCGGCGGCGGCACCTTCGACGTCTCGGTGCTGGAAATCGGCGACGGCGTCTTCGAGGTGAAGGCGACCGCCGGCGACAACCACCTCGGCGGCGACAACTGGGACAAGGCGATCGTCGAGTGGCTGGTCGCCGAGTTCAAGAAGGACCAGGGGGTCGACCTGGCGGCTGACAAGAACTCGCTGCAGCGCCTCTACGAGGCGGCCGAGAAGGCGAAGATCGAGCTCTCCTCGGCGCAGGAGACGCAGATCAACCTGCCCTTCATCACCGCCGTCGAGGGCCAGCCGAAGCACCTCGACATGAAGCTCTCGCGCTCGAAGCTGAACGAGCTGACGGCGGACCTGCTGGAGCGCGTCGTCGGGCCGGTGAAACAGGCGCTCAGCGACGCGGATGCCTCGATCGACCACGTCGTCCTGGTCGGCGGCATGACCCGCATGCCGGCGGTGCGAGAGAAGGTCAAGGAGCTGACCGGCAAGGATCCGCACCAGGGGGTCAACCCCGACGAGGTCGTGGCGGTCGGCGCCGCGATCCAAGCCGGCGTGCTGGCCGGCGACGTCAAGGACGTGCTGCTGCTCGACGTCACCCCGCTGACCCTCGGCATCGAGACCAAAGGCGGCGTGATGACGAAGCTGATCGAGCGCAACACGACGATCCCGACGAAGAAGTCGGAGATCTTCTCGACCGCCGACGACAACCAGCCGTCGGTCGAGATCCACGTCCTGCAGGGCGAGCGCGAGATGGCCAGCGGCAACAAGAGCCTCGGCAAGTTCCAGCTGACCGGCATCCCGCCGGCGCCGCGCGGCCTGCCGCAGATCGAGGTCACCTTCGACATCGACGCCAACGGCATCCTCCATGTCACCGCCAAAGACCTGGGGACCGGCAAAGAGCAGAAAATCGAGATCAAATCCGGTTCCGGCCTCTCCGAGGAGGAGATCCAGGGCATGGTCTCCGACGCCGAGGCGCACGCCGAGGAGGACCGCAAACAGCGCGAGCTGGCCGAAGCGCGCAACGTCGCCGAGAACGCCGCCTACCAGGCCGAGAAAGCGCTGGAGGAGGCGGGCGACAAAGTCGACTCCGGCGACAAGGAGACGGCCGAGGAGGCGATCAAGGGCGTGCGCGAGTCGCTCGACTCCGGTAACGCCGAGGAGCTGAACGCGAAGACCGAAGCGCTCACCGCGGCGATGACCAAGGTGTCCGAGCAGATCTACGCCGCGGCGCAGCAGGAGGCGGCAACCTCCGGCGACGGGGCCTCGGCCGACGGCGGCGACTCCTCCGACGAGGAGGAGGTCGTGGACGCCGAGGTGGTCGATGAGGGCGACGACAAGTGAGCGTCGACGACCGAGGGACCGACCACTCGACCACGGGTCCTGTCGCGGGGCAGGGCACCCCTCCCTCGGCGGGAGGGGAACCCAACCCCACGCCACCCGTGGAAGAGGAGCAGGTTGCGCACGACCTCGATGCCCTTCTCAGCGAGCGGGATGACTACCTAGAGCTCGCCAAGCGGACGAAAGCTGACTTCGAGAACTTCCGTAAGCGGATGACCAGCGAGGTGCAAGCCGCCGGCGCTCGCGGGAAAGCTGAAGTGATTCGGGAGGTTGTGCCGGTCCTGGACGATCTGGAGAGGGCGCTTCAAGCCGCCGGGCTCGACCCGGAGGGCGACTCGGAGGATGGGTTGGCCCATGGCGTCCTCCTTGTCTTCCGAGGTTTGCGGGAGACCCTCAGCCGAAATGGGGTCGAGGCTGTGGACCCAACGGGGGAGAAGTTCGACCCGAACTTGCACGAGGCGCTCTCGACGCAGCCTGTTGACGGGGCCGAGCCGGGGACGGTGGTGGAGACGATGCAGAAGGGCTACCGACTCGGCGAGCAGCTGGTGCGGCCGGCGCGCGTGGTGGTCGCGGAGTAAGGCTTGGCTGAGGACCTCTACAAGGTGCTGGGCGTCTCGAAGGGAGCCTCCGAGGAGGAGATCAAGAAGGCCTACCGGAAGCTGGCCCGGAAGTACCACCCTGACCGCAACCCCGACGACGCGGCCGCCGAGGAGAAGTTCAAGGAGGTCCAGGGCGCCTACGACACGCTCTCCGATCCTGGGAAACGCCAGCAGTACGACCAGGGCGGCATGTTCGCCGGCTTCGGCGGGCCCGGTGGTCAACCGTTCGGCGGCTTTGGCGGCGGACCGGGCGGCCCCGGTGGTCAGCCGTTCGGCGGCGGCGGCTTCGGTGACATCCTCTCCAACCTCTTCGGCCGCGGCGGCGAGCCCGGCCAGGCGCAGCAGCAGCGCGGTCGCAACCTCGAAACCGAGGTCAGCCTCAGCTTCGACCAGGCGGTCAACGGCACCCAGGTCAGCGTCGCCGTGCCGAAGGAGGAACGCTGCGCGACCTGCGATGGCAGCGGCGCCAAACCGGGGACGAGTCCGGTCATCTGCCCACGCTGCGAAGGCCGCGGCATCGACGCCCAAAGCCAGGGCTTCTTCTCGATCAGCCAGCCCTGTCCGCAGTGCGGGGGCGCCGGTCAGATCATCGAGAACCCCTGCCCGACCTGCGGCGGCTCCGGCCTCACCCGGCAGACCAAGCGCTACAAGGTGAACATCCCCGCTGGGGTCAAGGACGGCGCCCGCATCCGCCTCGCCGGCAAGGGCGAGGCGGGACCGCGGGGCGGGCCACCCGGCGACCTCTTCGTGATGACGCGGGTGACGCCCTCCCCCGTCTTCAAGCGGCTCGACGGCAACAACCTCGAGGTGACGGTGCCGATCACGATCGTCGAGGCGCTGCAGGGGGCGACGATCGAGGTTCCGACCCTGAGCGGAACGAAGAAGATCAAGGTGCCGGCGGGAACCAAGCACGGAACGATCCAGCGGCTGCGGGGGGAGGGCCCGCCGAAGCCGCACGGCAAGGGCCGCGGCGACATCCGCTACCGGCTCGAGATCGACGTCCCCAAGGAATTGAGTGACAAACAGCGCGAGGCGGTCGAGAAACTGGCCGAGACCCTGAACGGCGCCAACCCGCGCGAGGAGCTGCTGCGGAGCGCCGCCCCGTGAGCGCATCCGACTTTCACCGCCCCCTGGGGGGGCAAATGTCGGATACGGCGGTGGCCGGATGAGCGCGCGGCGCGAACGGGTGGAGATCTCCGTCGACGCGGAGCGTGGGGTGTTCATGATCTCCGTCGCCGCGGAGCTCGCCCATATGCACCCCCAGACGCTGCGCATGTACGAGACCCGCGGCCTGATCGAGCCGCAGCGCTCGCCGAAGAACACGCGCCTCTACTCCCAGCGCGACGTCGAGCTGTTGCGGAGGATCCAGCAGCTGACCGCGGAAGGGCTGAACCTGGCGGGGGTCGAGCGGGTCCTCGCCCTCGAGCGGCGAGTCGAAGAGCTTGAGAGGAAAGCCGAAGATGCAACCTGATCGCTTCACCGTCAAGTCCCAGGAAGCGGTCGCCACCGCGCAGCAGCTGGCCGCGATGCGACGCAACCCGGAGGTCGCCCCGCCCCACCTGCTGTTGGCGCTGCTCGCCCAGGAAGACGGGTTGGTCGTGCCGATCCTGCAGAAGCTCGGCGCCGACCCCGGCACGATCCGCTCCCGCGCCGAGCAGGCGGCAGACGCGCTGCCGAAGCTCGGCGGCGAGGAGCAGGCCGAGCCGCGCCCCTCCTCGACCCTGGTCGCCGTCCTGCGCCAGGCCGAGAGCGAGATGGCGAAGCTGGGCGACGAGTACATCTCGACCGAGCACATCCTCCTGGCACTGACCGACAAGGGCTCGGGCGTCGCCGGCGTCCTGCCCGACCGCGGCTCCCTCGAGAAGGCGGTGGCCGAGGTGCGCGGACCGCACAAGGTCACCTCCCCCAACCCCGAGGACAGCGTCCAGGCGCTGGAGAAATTCGGCCGCGACCTGACTGCCGAGGCCGAGGCCGGCAAGCTCGATCCGGTGATTGGCCGCGACGAGGAGATCCGCCGCGTGATCCAGGTGCTCTCGCGGCGCACCAAGAACAATCCGGTGCTGATCGGCGACCCGGGGGTCGGCAAGACGGCGATCGTCGAGGGCCTGGCACAGCGGATCGTCGCCGGCGACGTGCCGGAGAGTCTGCGCGACCGGCGCGTGATCGCACTCGACATCGGCTCGCTGCTGGCCGGCTCCAAATACCGCGGTGAGTTCGAGGAACGGCTGAAAGCGGTGCTCTCCGAGGTGCAGGAGGCGGCCGGCCAAATCGTCCTCTTCCTCGACGAGCTGCACACGATCGTCGGCGCCGGCGCCGCCGAAGGAGCGGTCGATGCCGCCAACCTCTTGAAGCCGATGCTGGCTCGTGGCGAGCTGCGCGCGGTCGGCGCCACCACGCTCGACGAGTACCGCAAGCACATCGAGAAAGACGCGGCGCTGGAGCGACGCTTCCAGCCGGTGCTCGTCGACGAGCCCGACATCGCCGACACGATCGCGATCCTGCGCGGGCTGAAGGAGCGTTACGAGGTCCACCACGGCGTCCGCATCACCGACGCGGCGATCGTCGCCGCGGCGACCCTCTCGGAGCGCTACATCGCCGACCGCTTCCTGCCCGACAAGGCGATCGACCTGATCGACGAGGCGGCCTCGCGGCTAAAGATCGAGATCGACTCGATGCCGACCGAGATCGACGAGGTCGAGCGCCGCGTGCAGCAGCTGGAGATCGAGCGCGAGGCGCTTAAGAAAGAGAGCGACGAGGCCTCGAAGGCGCGGCTGGAGGCGATCGAGGCGGAGCTGGCAGAGCTGCGCGAGAGCTCGGCCGAGATGAAAGCGCGCTGGCAGAACGAGAAGGAGGCGATCGAGGCGATCAAAGTCGCCAAGGCGCGGCTCGAGGAGGCCAGCCGCGAAGCCGAGCGGGCCGAGCGCGACGCCGACCTAGAGGGGGCGGCGAAACTGCGCTACGGCGAGATCCCGGAGCTGTCGAGAGTAATAGCCGAGGGGGAAGCGCGGCTCGCAGAGCTGCACGCCGACGCCGGCTCGATGCTGACCGAGGAGGTGACCGAGGAGGACGTCGCCCAGGTCGTCGCCAAATGGACCGGCATCCCAGTCAGCCGCCTGATGGAGGGCGAGGTCGAGAAGCTGATCCACATGGAGGAGCGCCTGCACGAGCGGGTGGTCGGCCAGGACGAGGCGATCGCCGCCGTCTCCAACGCGCTGCGCCGCTCGGGCGCCGGGCTCTCCGATCCCAACCGGCCGATCGGCTCCTTCCTCTTCCTCGGTCCGACCGGGGTCGGCAAGACCGAGCTGGCGAAAGCACTGACCGAGCTGATGTTCGATTCCGAGCAGGCGATCGTCCGCCTCGACATGTCCGAGTACATGGAGAAGCACACCGTGGCGCGATTGATCGGCGCGCCCCCCGGCTACGTCGGCTACGAGGAGGGGGGCCAGCTGACCGAGGCGGTGCGCCGCCGCCCCTACGCGGTGGTGCTGCTCGACGAGATCGAGAAGGCCCACCCTGACGTCTTCAACACGCTCTTGCAGATCATGGACGACGGCCGGCTGACCGACGGCCAGGGCCGCACGGTGAGCTTCACCAACACGGTGCTGATCATGACCTCCAACGTCGGCAGCGACCGGATCGTCGGCGAGTCGGTCGACGAGAAGATCCGCGAGCAGATCGAAGACGTCCTCGCGGCGACCTTCAAGCCTGAGTTCCTCAACCGAATCGACGACACGGTGATCTTTCACCGGCTCTCGAAAGCCGACATCGGCCGAATCGTCGATCTCCAGGTCGAACAGCTGGTCGCCCGGGTGCGCGAGCGCGGTATCGAGGTCGAGTTGACGGCCGACGCGCGCACGCTGCTCGGCAACCTCGGCTACGACCCGACCTACGGGGCGCGGCCGCTGAAGCGGGTGATCCAGAAGCAGCTGGTGGACAAGCTGGCGCTGAAGATCCTCGAGGGGGAGTTCGCCGAAGGCGACACCGTGCGGGTCGACGCGGTCGGCGGCGAGCTGGCCTTCGAGAAGGCGGTGGTGGCGGCCGCAACGGCTCGTTAACAGGATTGTTATTTAGAAGCGCCTCAAGTTGCGCTGTTATCCAGCGTCTGGGCAGCCTGCCTGGGTGTCGCAATCCAGGCGCCGAACTTCAGGAATAGGGAGCAAATTCCGACGTAAGCTTCTACGGGCTTCGACAAGATGCTGAGACGACGTCAAATCCACGCCGATACGAGGGGGCACATCGAGCGCTTCCTCTCGGCCATCGCCGACCTCGCCCGCTGGCCCTTCGAGCGGCTGGCCTGGACGGTCGAGCGACGGCTCGTCTGGCCGCTGCGCGAGCGGCTCGCCGGCTGGAGCCTGCCCAGCGCCCCCTCCGGCCGCGTCGCCGGCGCCGGCGCCCTCGCGGCGGTCGTGGCCGCCGCGGCTCTCGGCGGGCTGCTGCTCTCCGCAGGACACGACGGCAGCAGCAGCAAGCAGGCTGCCGCCCCCGCCCCAGTCGCCCTGACCACGCCGGCACCGCAACCGGCCGGCGATCGGACCCCCGATCGCGTCCTGCACGGCGTGACGCCATCCTTCGGCGTCGCCAAGGGAGTCGGCGTCGACGAGAAGAGCGGCGGTGGCGAGGCTGCTGCTGCCCCAGAGGCCACTGACGAAGGAACCGAAACGGCCGCGGAGGCGCTCGAGACCCTCGCCGACGAAGGAGGCGCCACCGCCTCCAGCGCCAAACCGGTGCCGGCCGGACCGGCGGCGATGAAGGTCGCGCGGCGCTTCACCAACGCCTTCGTCTTCTACGAGGTCGGCGAGCGCCCGGCGCGGGCCAAGGCGATCTTCACCGAAACGGCGGCGCCACAGCTCGCCGAAGCACTGGCCGAACGACCGCCGCGGCTGCCTGAGGAGACCAAGGTGCCGAAAGCCAAGGTCCTCAACCTCGTACCGGGCCCGCGCCACGGTAAGGCCTACACGGTCAGCGCCTCGCTGCTGCGAGTCGGGCTCACCTCGGAGCTGCGGCTCGAAATGATGCGACAGGAAGGCGAGTGGCTAGTGACGGACGTGAGGGGATGAGCCGCCGCGCGGCAGGGATGCTGGCGGCGCTGACGCTGCTCCTCGCTCTAAGCGCGGCGGCCGCTCAGGCTGCGCCCTCGGCCGCACCCCCCGCCGCCTTCGGCGGCCCGCCGGTTGCGGAAGGTGCCGGCGAACCGCCGCCCGCCGCCAGCCAGACCGAAGCCCCAGCCCCGGTGACGTCCGTACAACGCGGCGACGCCCTCGCCGCTCCTGAACCGTCGCCCGAGCCGGAAAGCGGCGGCGTCACCGCCAAGCCCGAGTCGCAGTCGAGCCCCGCACCCAGCGAACAGGAGGGCGAGGAGGGCGCCACCGAAGCGGTGCCCGGACCGTCGGCTGCCTTCGCCATCCCGACGCTGCCCAGCTCGAGCTGTGCGCCAGCCGGTGTGCCGGCGATCCTCGTGCCGGTCTACCAGCGCGCCTCCGATACCTACGGCCTCGGCCCGCAGGGCGCCAGCATCCTCGCGGCGATCAACGGGATCGAGACCGCCTTCGGCACCAACCTCAACGTCTCCTCGGCGGGCGCGATCGGCTGGATGCAGTTCATGCCTTCGACCTGGGAAACGTACGGCGTCGACGCCAACGGCGACGGGGTGCGCGACCCCTACAACCCCGAAGACGCGATCTTCTCCGCCGCCGCCTATCTCAGCGCCGCCGGCATGCCGGCCGACGTCTACGGCGCGATCTACGCCTATAACCACGCCGACTGGTACGTCGCCGACGTGCTCGCCGACGCCCAGTGCTACAGCCAGCTCGGCAACGCGGTGGCGGGCGCTTTCGAACTAACCCCGAAGCTGCAGGTGCTGAGCTGCGTGGCACCAAAGCGCTGGCGCAAGCGCATCCCGGTCGAGTACCTCGACGCCTTCGAGAGCGCCGCCGCGCGTTACGGGCTCGGCAAGCGCGGCGTCTGGGCGCTGGCCTCGGTCGCCCGGCTGGAGTCGAACTTCGGCCACGGCATGGACGCGAAAGAACTGAAGCGCAGCGGACCGCTCGGCCTCGATGGCAGCGAGTGGCGACGCTACGCGGTGGACGGCGACGCCGACGGGCGCATCCGCCGCGGCGACCCGGCCGACGCGACCGCGACCCTGGCACGCCTGTTCTGGGCTCAGGGCGGCCTGCGCGCCGGCCTCTTCGAGCACAACCACGCGCAGTGGTACGTCGATTCGGTGATGGCGGAGGCCGCGCAGTTGGAAGGCAGGTGCAAGGTCAGCGAGGTCGAGTGGGCGCTGGCCCTACCCAACGCGGTGATGGCACCGATCGAGTGGGAAAACCTGACGCTCTCCAACGAGCTGGAGAAACAGGACCTCGACAGCGGCGCGATCGACCCGCGCATCGTCGGGCTGATCGGGGCGATCACCCAGTCGCACCAGATCACGATCTCCGCCCTGCGCTCCGACCACTCGCAGTACACCGTCGAAGGCAACGTCTCCAACCATTACTTCGGCCGTGCGATGGACATCGCCGCGGTCGACGGCGTCTCTTGCACCGACACCGCCCCGACGGCGCCCTGCGCGCAGCTCGCGACCACGCTCTCACAGCTGCCCTCCCCCGCGATGCCAACCGAGCTCATCTACTGCTTCGACGTCGATGGTCCCGGCCCCGCCTTCGCCCGCGCGGACCACTGCGATCACGTACACGTCGGCTACGACGGTTGAGCCCAGCGAGCGGGAGGGACACCCCTGCCCCCTTCCTCGCCCGCGAGGATTAGCGTAGGCTCGAAATCCCCGTAGACAGTGCGACGAGGAGAGACCGATGCCTACCTATGTGATGCTCACGAACCTGACCGCCGAGGGAATCCGCACCCTGAAGAACAATCCGGGGCGGGTCGCCGAGGTGAACGAAGAGGTCGAACAGATCGGCGCCAAGGTGTTGCAGCAGTACGCCACCCTCGGGCAGTACGACTTCGTGACGATCGTCGAGGCCCCCGACGAGAAGACGATGGCCAAGGTCTCGGTCGAGCTGGGCTCACGGGGCACGATGACGAGCCAGACGCTCGCGGCGATGCCGGCCGGCGAGCTGTCCGAGTCGCTGTAGGAGGAGCGCTTGCGGATCCTGGTCGTAGGAGGCGGCGGGCGCGAGCACGCGATCGTGCGGGCGCTGGCCCGCTCCCCGCAGACGCCGGAGTTGATCTGTGCGCCGGGGAACGCCGGCATCGCCGCCGACGCCGAGTGCCTGCCCGGAGTCGGCGCCGAGGACGTCGAGACGATCGTCGACGCAGCGCGCGACCGCGCCGTCGAGCTAGCGGTCGTCGGACCCGAGGCGCCACTGGTGGCGGGCGCGGTCGACGCGCTGGAGGCAGCCGGGGTGCCCGCATTCGGCCCGAGCGCCGCGGCGGCCGAGCTGGAGGGCTCCAAGGCCTTCGCCAAGGAGCTGATGAAGGAGGCCGGCGTGCCGACCGCGTCCCACGTCCTGCTCCGCAGCCGCGAGGAGGCCGTGGAGCATCTCGCCGGCGCCTCCTACCCGCTGGTACTGAAGGCCGACGGCCTCGCCGCCGGCAAGGGGGTGCTGATCTGCGCCTCCGAGGCCGAGGCCCGCGAGGCGGCCGACGTCTTCTTCACCGAGCGCCGTTTCGGCGAGACGGCGGTCGTCCTGGAGGAGTTCCTCGAGGGCGAGGAGCTCTCGCTGCTCGCCCTCTGCGACGGCGAGAACGTCATGCCGCTGGCGCCGGCCCAGGACTACAAGCGAATCTTCGACGGCGACGAGGGACCGAACACCGGCGGCATGGGCAGCTACTCGCCGGTGCCGGGCTTCGGCGCGGCGGAGGTCGAGGAGATCGTCGACGGCGTCCACCGGCCGATGGTCGCCGCGATGGCGCGCCGCGGCACGCCGTTCCGCGGGGTCCTCTACGCGGGCCTGATGGTCGGCCCCGCCGGGCCGAAGGTGCTCGAGTTCAACGTTCGCTTCGGCGATCCCGAGACGCAGGCCGTCCTGCCGCGGCTGCGCTCCGACCTCGTCGACCTCTGCCTGGCCGCGCGCGAGCCGGGCGGCTTGGCCGGCGTCGAGGCCGAGTTCGGCGAGGAGTGGGCGGTGACCCTGGTGCTGGCCTCAGCCGGCTACCCGGAATCCTCCTCCAAGGGCGATGCGATCGCCGGCCTTGCCGAGGCGGCGCAGCTCGCCGAGGTGACCCACGCGGGGACCGCCGGGCGCGACGGCGAGATCGTCACCGCGGGGGGACGCGTTCTGAACGTGACCGCGCTGGGACCCGGCCCGGCCGAGGCACGCGAACGGGCATACGATGCGGCTGCGCGGATCTCCTTCGACGGAATGCAGATCCGCTCCGACATTGCCGCCCGCGCGGTCGAGCGAGTACCCAGTTGACGACCCCAGAGAGGAAGAGATGAGCGAGATCTCAGAGGAGCCGCAGCCGAGCGGCTCCAGTGAGCCGGCCCCGGCGGCGACGCTGCCGGCGGTCGAGGAGGCGTTCGAGGAGATCCAGGTCGACGAGCCCCTGGTCGGGATCATCATGGGCTCGAAGAACGACAAGCCGAAGATGCAACCGGCCGGCGCCGCTCTGCACGAGGCCGGCGTCAGCTACGAGGTGCGGGTGATGAGCGCCCACCGCGATCCCGAGCTGGTCCGCGAGTACTGCCACAACGCGCGGATGCGGGGGCTGAAGGTGATCATCGCCGGGGCCGGGATGTCGGCGGCGCTGCCCGGCGTCGCCGCTGCCCACACCGACCTGCCGGTGATCGGCGTGCCGATCCTCGGCAAGAGCCTCGGCGGCCTCGACGCGCTGCTCTCGGCCGTGCAGATGCCGCCCGGCGTGCCGGTCGCCTGCGTCGCCATCGACGGGGCCAAGAACGCCGGGCTGCTCGCGGTGCGGATAGTCAATTGCTAGCGCGGTGGGCGGCCCGCCGGTGATCTCCAGATATACCCGCGATGAGGTCGGCGCCGTTTGGTCGCCGCAGCGGAAGCTGGAGTGCTGGCTCGAGGTCGAGCTGGCGGCGACCGAGGCCTGGGCGGAGGAGGGCGCCGTGCCGGCCGAGGCGGCCGCGGCGGCGCGCGAGAAGGCCACCTTCACCGTCGAGGCGGTGGAGGAGCGCGAGCGGGTCACCGACCACGACGTCGCCGCCTTCGTCGACGTGGTCGCCGGCTCGCTCGGCGACCACGGCCGCTGGATCCACTACGGCCTGACCTCCTCCGACGTGCTCGACACGGCGCTGGCCCTGCAGCTGCGCCAGGCTGGCGAGGTCGTCCTCGCGAGCGCGAGCGCCTACCGCGACGCGCTGATCGCGCGGGCGCTGGAGCACCGCGACACCCTCTGCGTCGGCCGCACCCACGGCGTCCACGCCGAGCCGACGACCTTCGGTCTGCGCCTCGCCGGCTTCGCCTTCGAGGCCGACCGCAACCTCGCTCGCCTCGCCGACGCCTTCGAGCAGCTGCGCTTCGGCAAGCTCTCCGGCGCGGTCGGGACCTATGCCTCGGTGCCGCCGGCGGTCGAGGCGCGGGTGATGGAGCGGCTGGGGCTGCGGCGCGAGGACGTCGCAACCCAGGTCGTGCCGCGCGACCGCCACGCGGCGCTGACCTCGGCGATCGCAATCGCCGGTGCCGGGCTGGAGCGCTTCGCGACCGAGGTCCGCAACCTGCAGCGCACCGAGGTGCGGGAGGTCGAGGAGCCGTTCGCCGCCGGCCAGAAGGGCTCCTCGGCGATGCCGCACAAGCGCAACCCGATCCGAACCGAGCGGATCACCGGCCTGGCCCGGGTGCTGCGGGGCTACGCCCAGACCGGCCTGGAGAACGTCGCCCTCTGGCACGAGCGCGACATCTCCCACTCGGGTGCCGAGCGGGTGATCCTCCCCGACGCGACGATCGCCCTCGACTACATGCAGGACCTGGCGGCCAAGGTGGCGGCCCAGATGACGATCCGGGCCGACCGCATGCGCGCCAACCTCGAGCTGACCCACGGTGCGCTGTTCAGCCAGCGCGCCCTGACGGCGTTGGTCGAGAGCGGCATGACCCGCGACGACGCCTACCGCGTCGTCCAGGAGAACGCCCAGCGCGCCTGGGACACCGGCACCGAGTTCCGTGACCTTCTCGCCGAGGCCGCGCCGGACCTCGACCTCGACGCCGTCTTTGACTACGGCGCCTACCTGACCCACGTCCCCACGGTCTTCGAGCGCCTCGAAGCGCTGCGGGACTGACTCAGACGGGGATCACGGTCAAACCGGCGACGCCATCGAGCGCGTCGAAGTCGGCATCCTGGGTGACGACCGGGATCTCGTGCGCTGCGGCAGTCGCGGCGATCCACATGTCGTTGGCGTCCACCTGGCGGCCCGATGCCGCGAGATAGGCGCGCATCTGTGCCCAGGCACTGGAGACTTCGTCGTCGACCGGGAGGAGCCGGATTCGGTTCACGAGTTCCAGGGTCTTGATCCTCCGATCGCGCGTCGCGATGTCGTCCGCCGCGAAAATGCCGGCACGGAGCTCCGCCTTGGTGACAACCGAGACGGCGCCCGTCAGCGGCATGGCCTCGGCGCGTAGAGCCCTACCGCTCTCGATCGCCACGAAGACAGAGGTATCGAGCAGGCCGCGAAGGGACGACGGGGCATTCACAGAATCGGGCCGAGGTCATCCGTCGTCTCACCCGCGATGCGCTTGAGATCGTCGCGCAGGCCAGGGTCGGCGGAATGCGTCTTCAAGAGCTCGATGAGCTCGTCGCGCGGCATCCATCGGGGCTGGTCGGTCCGGTGCGGCACCAGATCGGCGACGGGCTTGCCGCGCACGGTGATCACGACGGTCTCGCCGCCCTCGACGCGGCGCAGGACGCCCGCAGTGTCATTCCTCAACTCTCTGGTTGCTACTTCTACCATTGTGCTACGAGCGTAGCATTTGGCTAGGCGGACCCCACGGCCCCGGGCGGACTGCAGGGGCGCTAGGCTGCGCGCGTGATCCTCTACACCTGCGGGCAGAAGAAACGGGGGCCAGCGTTCGCGCATCCGTGCGCCAAGGCGGCGAAGGCGCTCGACGCGGCGGGCTACGAGTACGAGATCAAGGTCGTCGGCGGCTACCGGCTGATGCCCTGGACCTGGGGCAGCCGCGAGGACGAGCGGGCCGAGGTCCGCGAGCTGAGCGGCACCAACGAGGTGCCGATCCTGATGCTCGAGGACGGCGAGGTGGTCTCCGGGTCGGGCACGATCGCGCGCTGGGCGGGGGAGCATCCGGTGGCTAAGAGCTCATCCCAGTAGGGTTCCGCTTAACTTTTTTGAAGACCGATGGGGGCCGTCCTAGAACGTCCCGCAAAAAAAAGTACAAGACGCTTCACCCCTACCGGGATGAGCCGCTTATGCGGCGGCCAACTCCCGGGCCGGGCGGCGATCGAGCACGACCACGGGAGTGCCATGCTTGGGTGAGAGGGTGATGTTGCGGCGGCCGATCTTCTCCGGCTCGGGACTGGCCTTGCGCAGCTCGCAGCGGCTCAGCACCTCGCGCAGCACGATCCGCATCTCGAACTCCGCGAAGGCGGCGCCGAGGCAGCGGCGGACGCCGCCGCCGAACGGGACCCAGGCGTAGGTCTCCGGCGGGTCCTCGATGAAGCGCTCCGGCCGAAAGGCGAAGGGCTGGGGGTAGACGTCGGCGCGGGTATGAGCCAGCCAGATCGCCGGCGTCACGTCGGTGCCGGCCGGCAGCGTCAGCCCGTCGGCGACCAGCTCCTTGCTGAGGCGGCGGCCGGCCAGCGGCACCACCGGCCGCAGCCGCAGCGACTCGGAGATCGTCGCCCGCATGTAGTCGTCCTCGCCGGCCTCGATCGAGTCGCGCAGCCGTTGCAGCTCGACCGGGTGGCGCAGCAGCAGGTCGAAGGTCCACGCCAAGGCCGTCGCGGTCGTCTCGTGGCCGGCCAGCAGCAGGGTCATCAGCTGATCGCGCAGCTCGGTGTCGCTCATCGCGCCGCCGTCCTCGAAGTGGGCGAGCATCAGCGCCGAGAGGATGTCGTCGCGCTCCTCCAGGCCGCCGGCGGCGCGGCGTTCGGCGATCTCGGCGTAGAGCAGCTCGTCGACCGCCTTCAGCTGCCCTTCGAATTTGGCCCACGGTCCACGGCTGCCGAAGCGCCGGGTCGCCAGGCCGATCAGCTGGGTGAACGGCGAGGCGGTCTCGTCGAGCACGCGGGCAAGCAGGGTGCGCAGGCGCTCCAGGCGCGGCCCTTCGGCGACGCCGAAGACGACGCGCAGGATCAGCTCCAGGGTGATGGCCTGCATCCGCGGGTGGATCCGGAACTCCTCCTCGAGCGGCCAGGAATCGATCTCGCGGTCGACGATCTCGGCCAACAGCGGCTCGTAGGAGCGCATCCGCTCGCCGTGGAACGGCGGCAGCATCACGCGGCGGCGGGCGAGGTGCTCGCTGCCCTCGAGCAGCAGCAGCGAGCGCGAGCCAAGGATCGGCTCCAGCACGATGTTGCGCCCCGGCGGCAGGCCGTGCTCACGCTCGGTATAGAGAGCCTTGATCGCCGCCGGGTCGGAGATCATCACCATCGGCCGCTCGAAGCCGAGGAACTTGACGCTGAACGAGTCGCCGTAGCGCTCGCGGCACTCCTGCATGAAGGGCAGCGGCCTGAACGCCCATCTCAGCGTCTGCACCAACGGCGGGCTCTTCGGTTCGGGCGGCAGCGGCACCGGCACAGTCTACGAAACTGGCTGGCGAGCCAGTCCACGGCTGCGCCGTGCGGATAGCTAGCATCGGCTCCGTGCCGACCGCCGTGGCAGATCTAAAGCTCCACTCCTCCGGGAAGGTGCGCGAGATCTACGAGTGGGAGGACGACTTGCTGATGGTCGCCTCCGACCGGATCTCGATCTACGACGTGGTGATGCCGACGCCGGTGCCCGACAAGGGCAAGGTCCTGAACCGGATATCGGAATTCTGGTTCGAGCTGACCGGCGACATCGTCCCCAATCACTTCCTCTCGAACGACGTGCCGGAGGAGGTCGCCGAACGGGCGATGCGGGTGCGGCGGCTGGAGATGTACCCGGTCGAGTGCGTCGTGCGCGGCTACCTCTCCGGCTCGGGCTGGAAGGAATACAAGGCCGGCGGCGCGGTCTGCGGGATCGAGCTGCCGCCCAACCTGCTCGAGTCCGACAAGCTGCCGGAGCCGATCTTCACCCCCGCGACCAAGGCCGAGATCGGCGACCACGACGAGAACGTCGACTTCGAGCGGGCGGCAGAGATCGTCGGCGACCGGGCACTGATGGAGGAGCTGCGGCGGATCTCGATCGAGGTCTACAAGCGCGGCGCCGAGCACGCGGCGGAGCGGGGGATCATCCTCGCCGATACCAAGTTCGAGTTCGGCCGCCACGCCGGCGCCGAGATCGTCCTCGCCGACGAGGTCCTCACCCCCGACTCCTCGCGCTTCTGGCCCGCCGACCGCTACGAACCCGGCAAGACGCAGCCATCCTTCGACAAGCAGTTCGTCCGCGACTGGGCCGACGCGGCCGGCTGGGACCACAGGCCGCCGGCGCCCGAGCTGCCGCCCGACGTGATCGAGCAGACGCGGGCCAAGTACGTCGAGGCCTACGAGCGGCTCGCGGAGCGCAGCTTTTAACCATGGCCAAGGCCCGGGTCCTGATCCGGCCGAAGGAGGGGATCCTCGACCCACAGGGCAAGGCCGTCGAGCGGGCGCTGCCGGCGCTTGGCTTCGAGGGGATCGAGCACGTGCGGGTCGGACGGATGGTCGAGCTGGAGGCCGAGGATCCGGCGCGGCTGGCGGAGCTCTGCGAGAAGCTGCTCGCCAACCCGCTGATCGAGGACTTCGAGATCGAGCAGCTGTGATTTGGGGAGTTCTGCAGTTCCCCGGCTCCTGTGACGAGCGAGACGCCGTGCACGCCTGCCGGCTGGCTGGGGGCGAGGCGCGGCTGATCTGGCACGAGGAGCGCAACCTCGACGGCGTCGACGCGATCGTCGTCCCCGGCGGCTTCTCCTACGGCGACTATCTGCGTGCCGGAGCGATCGCCCGCTTCTCGCCGGCGATGGAGGCCGTGGCGGAGTTCGCCGCGAGCGGCGGCCCGGTGCTGGGGATCTGCAATGGCTTTCAGGTCCTCTGCGAAGCGGACCTGCTGCCCGGCGCCCTACTGCTCAACGACAGCCTCCGCTTCGTCTGTCGCCAGGTCGAGCTGGTTGGTCGCGACGGCGAGCGGCTCTCGATCCCGGCCAAGCACGGCGAAGGGCGCTACTGGGCGCCGCAGGCGATGCTCGACGAGATCGAGGCCAACGGCCAGGTCGCCTTCCGCTACGCGCCGGGACAGAACCCGAACGGCTCGGCCCGCGACATCGCCGGCGTGACGAACGAGGCGGGCAACGTGCTCGGACTGATGCCGCACCCCGAGCACGCCGTCGACCCCCTGACCGGCTCGACCGACGGGTTACGGGTGTTTGAGGAAGTCGCGAGGATCCTGGCATGACCCCCGCCGGCGCGGACGCGGGAGTGGACGGCAATTCATCTCTGACTCCCTTGCCGTCCACGGAAGCAGAGCAGCCGGCGGCGTATGAGGTACTCGGCCTCACCGAGGCCGAGTACCTGCTGATCTGCGAGAAGCTGGGCCGCGAGCCGAACCGGGTCGAGCTGGCGATGTTCAGCCTGCTCTGGTCCGAGCACTGCGCCTACAAGCACTCGCGCAAGCTGCTGCGGCGGCTGCCCACCGAGGGCCAGCGAGTGGTGATGGGACCGGGCGAGAACGCCGGCGCGGTTGACGTCGGCGGCGGCTACGCGGTCGCCTTCAAGGTCGAGTCGCACAACCACCCGAGCGCGGTCGAGCCCTTCCAGGGAGCGGCGACTGGGGTCGGCGGAATCCTGCGCGACGTCTTCGCGCTCGGCGCCCGGCCGATCGCGATCCTCGACTCGCTGCGCTTCGGCGAGCTCGACTCGGTCCGCTCGCGCCACCTGCTCGACGGTGCGGTGCGAGGCATCGGCCACTACGGTAACTCGATCGGCGTCGCGACGGTCGGCGGCGAGATCTATTTCGAGGCCCCCTACGAGCACAACTGCCTGGTCAACGCGATGTGCGTCGGCCTGGCGAAGCGCGACGAGATGGTGCGCGCCGCGGCGGCCGGCGTCGGCAACGCGGTCGTCCTGATGGGCGCCTCGACCGGGCGCGACGGGATCGGCGGCGCCTCGGTGCTGGCCTCGGCCGAGCTCGGCGACGGCGACGAGGCGAAGCGGCCGACCGTGCAGATCGGCGACCCGTTCGAGGAGTCGAAGCTGCTCGAGTGCTGCCTGGAGCTGCTGGCGAAGGGACTGCTCGTCTCGCTGCAGGACCTGGGCGCCGCCGGCCTCACTTCCTCGGCCGGCGAGATGGCGTCGGCCGGCGGGGTCGGCATCGACGTCGACATCGCCCGGGTGCCGCTGCGCGAGTCCGACATGGAGCCCTTCGAGATCATGGTCTCGGAGTCGCAGGAGCGGATGCTCGCCGTGGTCGAGCCGGCGCGGGTGCCGGAGGTGCTGGCGCTCTGCGAGAAATGGCAGACCGGCGCCGCCGAGATCGGCGTCGTCACCGATTCTGGCCACGTGCGGGTGCTGCGCGACGGCGAGGTCGTCGGCGACATGCCAGTCGAGGCGCTGGTCGACGGCTGTCCGCTCTACGACCTCGAGCCCGTGGCGCCGCGCGAGTGGATCTACGGCAACGAAGACGTGCTCGCCGAGCGGGTCACGGTGGCGGCCGGATCGGACGCGGACCCGGCCGACCCGGCGTCGATCCTGCTGGCGCTGCTCGCCTCGCCAAGCGTCGCCTCGAAGCGCTGGGCCTTCGAGCAGTACGACTCGATCGTCGGCTCACGCACGGCGCGGCGGCCCGAGTCGGCCGATGCCGCGGTGTTGGCGCTCCCCGAGGCCGGCAACGCGATCGCCGTCTCGATCGACGGCAACGGCCGCCGGGTCGCCTGCGACCCTCACGCAGGGACCGTCGAGGCGGTGCTCGAGTGCGCCCAGAACCTCGCCTGCGCGGGCGCCGAGCCGCTCGGCCTGACCAACTGCCTGAACTTCGGCAATCCCGAGAAGCCGGTTCCGGCCTGGCAACTCGACCGCGCCGTGAGCGGGCTCGCCGAGGCCTGCGAGGCACTCGGCGTGCCGGTCGTCGGCGGCAACGTCTCTCTATACAACGAGGGGCCGGAAGGGCCGATCTATCCGACGCCGGTGGTCGGCATGGTCGGCGAGCTGCCCGACCCGAGTCGCGCCGCGCCGAGCGCCTTCGCCCACGTGGGCGACGCGATCGCCCTGCTCGGCCCCTTCGAACCGAGCCTGACCGGCTCGGAGCTGGCCAAGCTGCGCGGTGAGCTGGGCATGGGGCTGCCCGAGCCCGACCTCGCCACCGTCGCCGCAGCCTGCGCGACGGTGCGCGAGGCCGTCCGCGCCGGCAAGGTCTCCTCTGCCCACGACGTCAGCGACGGCGGCCTCGCCTGCGCCCTCGCCGAGTGCGCGATCGGCGCCGGCCTCGGCTGCCGCGTCGACCTGCAGCCGCTGCGCGAACGCGGCTGCACCCCCGAGGAGGCCCTCTTCGGCGAGGGCAGCGGCGGCTTCCTGCTGAGTGGCGACGCCGCCGAGCTAGAGGCGCTCGGCGCCACCCTGCTCGGCAAGGTCGGCGGCGAGGAGATCGAGATCGCCGCCGGCGACCGCAGCTTGGCGCTCGCCGTGGCGGACGCTGGCGGGGCCTGGCGTTCGCTGGCTGCCCAGGCCGAGCGTGACGGCACCCGAGGCGAGGGCGGCTAGGACCGAGAAGAGGTAGGCGCTGTCGGAGATCGAGAGGGCCTCGGCGAGGGTCGCCGGTTCGCCGACGATGGCGACGAGGATCGCGGTGCCGAGCACGGCGCCGATCTGACGGAAAGCGGCATTGACCGCGCTGGCCGTGGCGAAGCGGTCGTCGGGAACGTCGCGAACCGCAGCCGATCCGAGCGTCGGGAAAGCCAAGCCGATGCCGATGCCGGTCAGCAGGGCGCCGGGGAGCCAGAGGCCGAGCCAGTCCGGCTCGGCACCGGCCGAGCGCAGGACCATCACACCGGCGGCGAAGACGATTGCGCCGGGGACGATCACGGCGCGGTGGCCGAAGCGATCGGCAAGGCGGCCGGCCGGGCCGGCGACGATCGTGCTGGTGGCGGGGCCCGGCAGCGTCGCGGCCCCGGCCTGCAGGACGGTGTAGCCCCAAACCGTGGTCAGGAAGAGGACGTTGCCGAGGATCAGCGAGAAGAAGGCGGCGGCAAAGAGCAGCGTGCCGAGGTTGCCGATGCGGAAGGAGCTGTGCGCGAAGAGGGCCGGTTCGACGATCGGGCGGGGGTGGCGCGAGCTGCGGAGGATTACCCCAGCTATGAGCGCCGACCCGGCACCGAAGGCCGCCAGCGTCGGGGCCGCAGCCCAACCCCAGTCGTTGCCCTCGACGATCCCCAGCGTGATCGCCGCCAGGCCGAGTGCCAGCATCGCCGCGCCCGGCAGATCGGGCAGGCGGCTGTCGGCAATCGCGGGGATCGGCAGGCGGCGCCGGCCGGCGAGCAGAATCGCGGCGCCGAGCGGCAGGTTGACGAGGAAGACCAGGCGCCAGTCCGAGAGCTCGACGAGCGCGCCGCCGAGGGTCGGTCCGACTGCGGCCGCCGCAGCCGCCGCGGCACCCCAGAGACCGACGCCGGCCGCGCGGCGCTCGAGCGGAAAGCTGTCGAGGACGATCGCCAGCGAGGCCGGCGCGATCAGCGCCGCACCGACTCCCTGCACGACACGGAAGGCGATCAGCGACGGCAGCGTCGGCGCCGCCGCGCAGAGCAGGCTCGCCACGGTGAAGCTGGCGATGCCGAGCAGGAAGATCCGCCGGTGGCCGAACCGGTCGGCGAGGCCGCCGGCCGGCACCAGCAGCGCCGCGATCACGACGAAGTAGCCGTCGAGCACCCAGGAGAGCGCGTCGCGGCCCGAGCCGGCGAACGAGCGCGAGATGTCGGGGAAGGCGATGTTGACGATCGTCGTGTCGAGGAAGGCGACGAAGGCGCCGGCGCAGGCGATCGCTACGGCGGCTCTATGTCCACGGTCATACATCGCTGCGGCGACTATACTATGTCCGTGGGCATAACGCGACTGGAAGACGCTGGAGCGATCGAGCCGCGCCGCCGCGACGGCCGCGAACGGCTGCTCAACGGCGCTCGGCGACTGCTCGCCGAAAAGGGCTACGCCGGCATGGAGCTGCGCGACGTCGCCGAGCGCGGCGACGCGCCGCGCGGCTCGATCTACCACCACTTTCCCGGCGGCAAGGCGCAGCTCGCCGCTGAGGCCGCCGAGCTGGAGGGCAATGAGATCCGCGCTGCGATCGAGCGCTCGCTTAAAGAGCGCGGCCTCGGTGAGACGCTGACCATGTTCGGTGAGATGTTCCGCCGCCGCGTCGAGGACCACCCGGAGCGGCTCGGCTGCCCGGTCGCCGCCGCGGCGCTCGCCCGCCCCGAGGATCCGGCACTCGCCGCCGCCGCGACCGCCGCCTTCCAAAGCTGGGAAGAGCCGATCGCCGCCGCGCTACACGCCGAGGGCGTCGACGCCAAGCAGGCGGCGAACTTCGCCGGCCTCGTTGTCTCGACGATCGAGGGCGCCCTGGTCCGCGCCCGCGCGGCCGGCGACCAGGCGCCGCTCGACTCCGCCGTGTCCGGCCTGCACGCAGCGCTCGAAGCGCTTCTCGGCCAAACGTAGCTAGAGTCCCGGGCGATGCGTAAACGCTTGGGTACGTCGATCGCGATCGCGGCTGCCGCCTTGCTTCTGCTTTCCCCCGTCGCCTCCTCGGCATCGACTGAAGTGGGTTGGGATTGTGTCGCGAACGACAGCGAAGCGAACTGGACCCTGCTGGCGTCCGGCAGTTCGGGCATCCCGCTCCCGCCCGTCGTCACCCAGGAAGGGGCCAGCGTCATCACCAGCTGGAGGGTCCGGGTAGGGCCAGGCTTGGGACCCCTCGCCCAACGCCTCGAGGTGTTCCAGGTGGTCAACGAAAAAGAGGAATACGTCAAGCGAGCCGAGAGCGCGGTCGAGACGGTCGTGCCAGGCACCAACTCCTTCCCGACTCGCATTCCGGTCACAGAAGGCAACTCGATCGGCCTCTATGGCCCCAACGAAACTCTCTTCTGCGCCAAAGAAGCGGGTGCGGTCTCGGTTCTCTACCAAGGCAGCGTCGGCATCGGCGAAACGCGGGTCTTCAAAGCCGCGGTGGAAACCGGCGCTCCCGTCACCGCCGTGGTCGAGCCCGACCGCGACGCCGACGGCTATGGCGACGAGACGCAGGACGCGTGCCCGCAGAGTGCGGCGCTGCAAACCCCCTGTCCGGCCGTCGTCCTGGACGCGTTCCCGATCGTGTTGAAGCGATCGATTCTGGTCCTGGTCGGTGCGAGCTCGGCCGCACCGGTGACCGTCACCGGGAAGGTGGGGCCGACGCTGAGGAACGACGTCCAGAGCTCGAAGGCCAGGCACCCGGGAGAGCTCGCGAAAAGGACCGCAAACTTTGGCGGCGGCACCCAGGCCCTCGTCCCAGGCCAAATCGGCCGCTTCAACGTCCGGCTGCCAAAATCGCTGCGGCGACGGCTGAGCCACATGTCCAGGCACGAATCGTTGAGGGCATCGCTGACGGCTAGCGCCACCAACGCCGCCGGCCAGACCACGACAAAGTTCGTGACCGTGAAGTTGCCCGGGCAGAAGCGCGGCTAGGCGCCGGACCCAAACGCTGAGCAATATGCCGCCGACCCGGTCCTGACCCTGCGGTCTTGTACCCTGCGGGGGTAGGCAGACTGCCTGCGCGTCACGTCCTTCCAACGCGAGGAACACGCGCTTTGACTCCGCCTCAGGGGCAGCCGATAGATCGCGATGGCCCGCGCGAGGAATGCGGGGTGTTCGGCGTATTCGCGGCCGGCCATGACGTTGCCCGGCTCGCCTACTTCGCTCTCTACGCGCTTCAGCACCGCGGCCAGGAGTCGGCCGGGATCGCCACCTGCGAGGGGGGGCACATCACGACGCTGCGCGACTCTGGCCTGGTCTCCCAGGTCTTCGACGAGGAGAAGCTGCGGGCGCTGGAGGGCGACATGGCGATCGGCCACGTTCGCTACTCGACCACCGGCGGCGGCTCCTGGGAGAACGCGCAGCCGGTCTGGCGCGACGACGGGCGCGAGCTGGCGCTGGCCCACAACGGCAACCTGACCAACGCGGTCGAGCTGTGGAACGAGCTGAAGGAGGCGGGGATCGCCTTCCGCGGCACCTCCGATTCGGAGATCATCGCCGCGCTGATCTCCTCGCACGACGGCAAGTACGTCGAGGACGCGGTCGCCGATGTGATGCCGCGGATGCACGGCGCCTACTCGACCGTGGCGATGACCAAGCGGGCGATCGTCGCCTTCCGCGACCCGCACGGCGTGCGGCCGCTCTCGCTGGGACGGCTCGAGGACCGCTTCGTCGTCGCCTCGGAGAGCTGCGCCTTCGACATCATCGGCGCCGAGCTGCTGCGCGAGGTGCGGCCGGGCGAGATGGTCTCGCTGAGCGAGCGCGGCCTCGAGACGCGCCAGGTCGTCAAGGCCGGCCGGCCGGCGCACTGTGTCTTCGAGCACATCTACTTCTCTCGTCCCGACAGCCGCCTCGAGGGAAAGGTGCTGCAGCAGGTGCGCGGCCGGATGGGCGAGATCCTCTGGCGCGAGGCGCCGGCCGAGGCCGACCTGGTGATCTCGGTACCGGACTCCGGCAACCCTGCGGCGGTCGGCTTCGCCCGCGCTTCGGGGCTGCCCCGCGACGACGGGCTGATCAAGAATCGCTACGTGGCGCGCACCTTCATCCAACCCGGCCAGGAGCTGCGCAAGCACGGCCTGCGGCTGAAGTTCAACCCGCTGCCGGAGATCGTCGCCGGCAAGCGGATCGTGGTCGTCGACGACTCGATTGTGCGCGGCAACACGACGCGGCAGATCGTCGGCATGCTGCGCGAAGCCGGCGCCAGCGAGGTGCACCTGCGGATCTCGGCGCCGCCGATCCGCCATCCCTGCCACTACGGGGTCGACATGTCGACCCGCGAGGAGATGATCGCCCACGAACGGACGATCGAGGAGGTCGCCGACGAGCTCGGCGCCGACTCCCTCGCCTACCTCTCGATGGAGGGCGTCTACGAGGCGGTCGGCACCCCGCCCGAGGACCACTGCGACGCCTGCTTCACGGGCCGCTACCCGCTTGGCGACCCCGGCGAGGCAAACGGCAAGTTTGCGCTAGAGGACATCGCTGTCGTCCCGAGCGGCTGAGGGCAAGCCCGGTAGGGGTTCCGCTTGACTACGGGGTCAGGGCGGCGACGATGTCCGCGGCCGCGCGGAGCTGGTTGATACGGGTGACCGTCTCGCCCGCGTAGAGCGGACCGGCGTAGACCAGATCCGGTGGGCCGTCGTCGGTGGGGCCGACCGGAGTGAGCAGGCGACTGTTCGGGCGCTGGGCGAAAACGAGACGGCGCTGGAGCCCAGCGGGAGCGAGGCGAGCGCCCGGCGCGCTGAGCCGGTTGAGGATCCGGTTCAAGCGGGGAGCGTCAGCGTGGGGGCCAAGCCAGCGTTCGGTGGCTGGGTTTGGCACGACCCGATGGGGTGCGGGCCAGGAGAAGCCGAACAGCTGGGTGAGCAGCGTTTCGTCTGCCTCCAGCAGCCGTCGCTTGTACTCCGGGTGCGCGCGGCTCTCGTCGGAGAGCAAGAAACGAGTACCGGCAACGGCGGCGCTCGCCCCGGCGTCGAGCGCCCGCCGGACGTCGCCGCGCTCGGCGATGCCGCCCGCGAGCAGCAGGGGGAAATCCGCCGGCAGCGCCGCCTTGACGCGCTCGAACAGCTCCAGCGAGGGGACGCTTCCTCGGACGTGGCCGCCTGCCTCGACGCCCTGGACGATCGCGCCGTCCGCCCCGGCGGCATGTGCGGCCTTGGCCTCGGCCACCGAGCCGCACTGGTGCAGCCAGGTGCCACCGGTGCGTCGCCTGGGTCTGCCCCAGAAGGTGACGACCGCGTCAGCCGCCGACGCGGCCTCGAACCAGCTTCGGCGAGCGAAGGGGAGCAGCAGGTTCACGGCGAGTGGTCGGTCGGTCAGCGCCCGCGCGGAGGCCAGCTCCTGCTTGATTGCGTCGGCACTGCCGACCGCGATCGTCCCCAGCCCCCCAGCCTCGGAGACGGTGGCCGCGAGCTCGTGGCGGCTGAGCCCACCGCCCATACCGGCCTGGACGACGGGAGTCTCGATGCCAAGCCGGTCGAGGAGCGCCACGCGACGATAATGGCAGCGTGACCGACAGGTTCAAGCTGACGGTTCTGGCCTCGGGCAACGGCACGAACCTGCAGGCGATCCTCGATCGGCTGCACGGCCGGGAAGGAATCGAAGTGGTGGGCGTCGGGTCGGACAAGCCGGCGGCGCGGGCGCTGGAGCGGGCGCGCGACGCTGGGGTCGAAACCGCCGTCTTCCCGCGCGAGGACTTCGCCGACCGCGAGGCGCGCGATGCGGCGATGGGGGACTGGATCGAAGGGCTCGGCGCCGACCTCGTCGCCCTCGCCGGCTACATGCAGCTCCTCTCCCCCGCCTTCGTCGCCCGCTTCCGCAACCGCATCGTCAACGTCCACCCGGCACTGCTGCCCGCCTTCCCGGGTCTCGACGCAATCGGCCAAGCGCTCGCCGCCGGCGTCGAGGTGACCGGCGTCACCGTCCACTTCGTAGACGAGGGCGTCGACACGGGTCCATCGATCCTGCAGCGCGAGGTGGCCGTGCCAGCTGGTCGCGAGCGCGAGCGGCTGGAGCGGGAGGTCCATGCCGTCGAGCACGAGATCTACCCGGAGGCGATCCGCATGATCGCGACGGGCAGGGTTAGGATCGAAGCAAGCGACCAGCAGGTGGTCGTCGCCGATGAGTGAGGCACCAGCCGACACCCGTGACGAGGCCGTAGCCGATGGCGCCATCCGGGTGCGCCGGGCGCTGATCTCGGTATCCGACAAGACCGGGGTCGCCGACTTTGCCAAGTCGCTTTCGGCGCTCGGGGTGGAGCTGCTCTCGACCGGCGGTACCGCGACCGCGCTGCGCGAGGCTGGGCTGGAGGTCACCGACGTCTCGGAGTTCACCGGCCAGGAGGAGATCCTCGGCGGTCGGGTGAAGACGCTGCACCCGCGGCTGCACGCGGCGCTCCTGGCGCGACGAGGGGACGCCGAGCACATGGCGGTGCTCGGGGCCGAGGGGATCGAGCCGATCGACCTGGTCTGCGTCAACCTCTACCCCTTCGAGCAGACCGTCGCCCTCGAGGGCATCGACCCCGCGGTCGCGGTGGAGAACATCGACATCGGCGGTCCGACGATGATCCGCGCCGCCGCCAAGAACCACGAGGGCGTCGCGGTGATCGTCAAGCCGGAGTCCTACGACGCGGTCTGCGCCGAGCTGGAGGAGTCGGGTGGCGAGGTCTCCGCCTCGACTCGCCACTGGCTCGCCAACGAGGCCTTCACCCAGACGGCGCGCTACGACGCCGCGATCAGCCGCTGGTTCTCGACCGAGTACGAGGACTTCCCCGAGCACCTGACGGTCGCCTACGAGAAGGAGCTGGACCTCGCCTACGGCGAGAACCCGCACCAACGGGCAGCGCTCTACTCCGAAGTGGGGATGCGAAGCCACATCCTCTCCGGCGTCTCCAAGGTCCACGGCCGGGCGCTCTCCTTCAACAACGTCCTCGACCTCGACTCGGCGCGGCGGCTGAACGAAGACTTCGACCCCCCCGCCTGCACGATCGTCAAGCACAACAACCCATGCGGGGTGGCGGTCGGTGAGAACGCGCTCGACGCCTACCGCAAGGCGCTGTCCGGCGACCCGCTGTCCGCCTACGGCAGCGTCATCGCAATCAACCGCCCGGTCGACGTGGCGCTCGCCGAGGCACTGCACCGGAACTTCGTCGAGGTACTGCTGGCACCGGGCTTCGAGGAGGGCGCGCTAGAGGTTCTGCAGCAGAAGGAGGCGATCCGCATTCTCTGCGACGAGGAGCGGCGCCAGGCCGATCCCGCCGAGCGTGACGTCAAGCGCGTGCGCGGCGGCCTGCTAATCCAGGACCGTGACGGCGACCCCGAGCCGCGCGAGCTGATGGAGGTGGTGACCAAAACCGAGCCGGGCGAGGAGCAGTGGCGCGACATGCTCTTCGCCTGGACCGTGGTCCGCCACGTCCGCTCCAACGCGATCGTCCTCGCCCGCGACTGCATGACGCTGGGGATCGGCGCCGGCCAGATGAGCCGCGTCGACTCCGTCCGCCTCGCGGTCGAGAAGTGCCGCGAGGCACACGGCGACGAGGCCGGCGGCCTGCTGTCCGGCTCGGTGGTGGCCTCCGACGCCTTCTTCCCCTTCGCCGACGGTCCCGAGCTCGCCGTCCAGGCCGGGGCCACGGCGGTGATCCAGCCCGGCGGCTCGAAACGCGACGCCGAGGTGATCGAGGCTTGCGACGCCGCCGGCGTGGCGATGGTCTTCACCAAGCACCGCCACTTCCGCCACTGAGCACTGCGGCGCACAGTCGAACCTGAACCCACCCAACGTTGGTGTGCCGCTCGCCGTCGTGAAACCAAGCGAATCGCACTCCTGCATGACACTGCGCGCCATCAGGCGCTGGAGACGACAGCCAGGCTTTCGGCGACCCTAGGATCGAACTGAGTACCGGCACAGGCCCGCACCTCGGCCAGGGCCGCCTCGACCGGCATCGCCTTGCGGTAGGAGCGGGTGGTGGTCATGGCGCTGAAGGCATCGCAGCAGGCGACGATTCGAGCCTCGATCGGGATCTCCTCGCCGGCCAGGCCGTCGGGGTAGCCGCTGCCGTCGTAGTGCTCGTGCGACGAACGGACGATGCGTCCGACCTCGGAAAGCACGCCACCCACCCGGTTCAGCATCTCCTCCCCCTCGATCGTATGCCGGTACATCACCTGCCACTCCTCCGGATCGAGCGGCCCCGCCTTGTTGATGATCTCCTTCGGCACGGCGATCTTGCCGACGTCGTGAAGCAAAGCCGCGAACTCGACATTGCGCCGCTGCCGGTGATCGAGTCCGAGCTGGTCGGAGACCGCCAGCGAGAGCTCGACCACGCCACGACTGTGGCTGCCGGTATAGGCGTCATCGGCCTCGACCACGTCGCCCAGCAGCATCGCCGTCCCGCGATAGGCGCTGCTCAACTCGATCGCCTGGTCAACCCGCGCCTGGCGCTCGCGGGAAAGCACGGCGAGCACCGTCGCCAGGGGGAGGACCAGGAGCGCCAGCGCCGCCCCGACCTGGGTCGCCGCGAAAGCAACCAACAGCCCTATCGGAGCCAGTGCCCCGTCCAGCGCATAAACCGGCGCGACGAGCCCGCTGAGAGTACGCACCGAGACGCCGTCGATGAAGCGCTCCCGGATCGCGGCCGGGACGAAGTCGAAGGCGAGCTGGGCCAGCAGGGCGACCAGATAGACCGGCCACTCGTCCCAGGAGAAGACCTGAGCGCCGACTGCGACCAGGAGCAGCGCCGGGCCGACGGCGTGCCAGCAGTCTCCCAAGGCATGGAAGGCGCGGTGGACGCTGGTGTGGCCGCTGGCATAGTCGTATCCCCGTCCCAGCAGATCGGCGCCGGCGACGGCCAACGGCACCGCCGGGGTCGGCAGGAGGAAGAGCATCGGCACCAAGACCAGCTCGGTCGGGACCGTATGGCCGTCGGCGATGTCGAATTTCGCCCTGCTGCAGACGACGTACGCGGCGATCAGGATTGCCAAGGTAGGCACGTCGAGGGCGCGGGAAGACGGCAGCAACAAGGCCATCGCCACCGCCACAACGACGAATCCGAAGGCGAGCGCCGCCTCGACCAGCCGTTCGACCCCCCGCGCGCGTAGCTGTACCCGCGCACGGCCGCGGGCGAAGAAGTGCTCGGCGTCTTCTATTTGCGAGACGAATGCCATGCGACGCGGCCGGCGTTCGCCAACCGCGCATGTTTCATCGACGGGTGATGCAAAGGGATGAACTTCGCAAGGCGAATCCGCAACACCGAGGCATGAGGACAAATAATTCGGTAGCCGTTTGTATGAAATTGCTCAAGTCGGCGGGATCCGAGCTCGATCATCAGCGGGCTGCACACATAAGTCAGCTGAATAAGGGCAAACCTGTCGCGAGGCGGGGACGCAAAGTTGGAGATCTCGAGCTTCGGCCCGAGACGGCTCGACTGCCAGCTTGGTTTAACAACCAGGCTTTTTGGCCTGCGACAAGGGGGTTGCCCAAATGGTGTCCATGTTCCGCCCGGTCTTCAGCTCGAGTCGCATCGGACTCGCCGCCTTGCTGACCACCGCACTGCTGGCACTGGCTGTCTTCGCCGGCTCCGCGCAGGCATGCTCGTACTCAGGCGCCGAGACGGTGTTCAGCCCCTGGGGAGACCAGCACAACTACGTACTTGCCCCCGACGGCGGCTTCGAGGCCGGCGGCTCCGGCTGGCAACTGAGCCGCGGCGCTGCGGTCGTCGAAGGCAACGAGAGCTACTACCTCAACGATGCCGGTGACTCCAAGTCGCTATCTCTCCCCGCCGGCAGCTCGGCCGTCAGCCCACCAGTCTGCATGGCAATCGACACTCCCTCATTCCGGTTGGTCACCCGCAACGGCGGCGATCCGTCCTCACAGCTGCGCGTGGAGGCCGTCTACAAGCTGCTCGGCCTGGTCCGCACGAGGACGGCCGGCACGCTCCGGGCCGGCTCCGCCTGGGCTCCAACCCAGTCAGTCTCCACCGTGCTTACCCTTTCGACCCTAGTCGGGACGCTGATTCCAAGCGCGATCGAGATCCGCTTCACCCCACTCGACTCAAGCGGCCAGTGGCAGGTTGACGACGTCTACATCGACCCCTTCCGCCGCGGCTAGACGACAGGGTGAGAAGCACTGCACCCGGGGCATCAAATGCCCCCGGCGGGATTCGAACCCGCGCCGCGCGGCTTAAAAGGCCGCCGCTCTAACCAACTGAGCTACAGGGGCGTGCGGCCCCAATGGTAGATGGATTCCTAGGGGTCGGCCGCGAGGCGGGCGGTCAGGAAAGCTCCGGGAGACCCGCCTCCGCCGTCGAGGCCCTGGCATGGGTACGGCGTGGGATGCGGCCGGCGCCGCGGGCGGCATGGCCGGCCTCGACGGCGGCACGCAGGGCGCCGGCCATCGCCGCCGGGTCTTCGGCACCGAAGATCGAGCTGGCGGCGAGCACCGCGTCGCAGCCCAGCTCGAGGGCGAGTGCCGCGTCGGAGGCGGTGCCGATGCCGGCATCGAGGATCACCGGGACCTCGGCTCGCTCGGCGATGATCTGGACGTTGTAGGGGTTGCGGATGCCTGCACCGGAGCCGATCGGCGAGCCGAGCGGCATCACGGCGGCGCAGCCAGCCTCCTCGAGGCGGCGGGCGAGGATCGGGTCGTCATTGGTGTAGGGGAGGACCGTGAAGCCTTCGCCGACCAGGGTCTCGGCGGCAGTGAGCAGCTCGACTGCGTCGGGGTAGAGCGTGCGGTCGTCGCCGATCACCTCGAGCTTGATCCAATCGGTCGCGAACGCCTCGCGGGCGAGCTGAGCGGTGCGGATCGCGTCGTGAGCCGTGAAGCACCCGGCCGTGTTGGGCAGGGCGAAAAGGCCGAGGCGGTCGATCACGTCGAGCACCGAGCCCTCGGCGCCGGGGTCGACGCGGCGCAGAGCAACGGTGACGATCTCGGTACCGGCAGCGACAAGCGCCGCCTCCATCTGCTCCAGCGAGCGGAAGCCGCCGGTGCCGGCGATCAGCCGCGAGGACCAGGGGCGTCCGCCCAGCTCCCAGCCAGCCTCGGCGCCACCCTGAATCGCCGCCAGGACCTCGACGCTGCCGCCCTCAGCAAGCCGCGTCGAGCCCCACTCGGCGCGCGGCACAACCTCCCCGTCGAGGGCGACGGCAACGCCGCGCCCCCCGACGTCAGCGCCGCTCTCGCGCACGGCGTCCGCCAGCGTCGCCCCCTCCGCCAGCTCACATGGCCCCCCGTTCAGCACAATCCTCATCGGGAGACCTCGCCAGGGCTGAGTTCGCCTTTGTTCGCGCATGGCGCGAACAAAGGCGAACTCAGCGGATCGGTGGGTGCCGTGATCAGGTCGGCGACAGCGGTGGCGGCTAGGGGCGCCAGGAGGATGCCGTTGCGGTAGTGGCCGGTGGCCCAGATCAGGCCGTCGACAGGGGCAGGGCCGACGCGCGGCAGGTTGTCCGGCGTGCCGGGCCGCAACCCGGCTGCGGCCTCCACCAGCTCCATCTCGGCGACCTCGGGCAGCAGGCGGTACGCCTCGCGCAACAGCTCGTGGACACCGCCCGCGGTGGGCGCGGTATCGAAGCCCTGCTCCTCGACGGTCGCGCCGACGATCAGCCGCCCGTCGGAGCGGGGCACCAGGTAGACCCGCTCGGAGGCAAGGATCCGCCTGCAGGGCGCGGCGCCACTGCGGGACCGCAGCTCGATGATCTGTCCCTTGACGGGCCGCACCGGCGGGCGGGCGTGCTCGGGCAGCCAGGGCGCCTGTCCGGACCAGGCGCCGGCGGCGAGCACGACGGTCGGCGCACGCAGCTCCTTTTCAAGGCTGGTGCGAACGCCGACGATCCGTTCCCCCTCCCACAGAGCCTCCTCGACTAGCGCTTCGGCGTGAACCTCGACTCCGGCGACCCGGCCGGCGCGGGCAAGCGCCGCGGCGAGCGCGCGCGGATCGACCGCCGCCTCGCCTGGCGCGTGGACGCCGCCGTTGAACGACGGCGTCAGCCCCGGCTCCAGCTCGCGACAGCGGCGCAGGGGCAACCATTCGGCCGCGAGCCCCAGCGAGCGCTGCAGCTCGTGCACCCGGCGCAGGTCGGCCGCCTCGTCGCGGTCGAGTGCGATGTGGAGGGCGCCGCACTCGACGTAGCCGGTCTCCCGGCCGCTCGCCGCCTCAAGCTCGGCGACGAATCCCGGGTACAGCTCTGCCGCAGCTAGGGTCATCTTCAGCAACTCGGGCTCGCCGAAGGCCAACTCGCCGACCGGCGCCAGCATCCCGGCGGCGACGCGGGTCGCGCCAAGACGACCGGCCGATTCGTCGAGAACAGCCACGCGGGCGCTGCGCTGCGCGAGCCGCCATGCACACGCGCGTCCGATCACGCCGCCGCCAACCACCACCACGTCGAAACTGCGCCGCTCGTTCAACTTTGCCTCCGCCGGCATTACCCGGATCAGGTCAGACGGTCGGCGGCCTCGATGCCGCCCTCTCAGCCTCGGCGCCTAAGCGGCGCCAGCGGCTCCCGTTCGACACCGATGCTACCTCTCCGGCGAGCCCCGCAAGCCATAATCGGGGTATGAGCCTGGCACCACCGGAGGCCGAGGGACCGCTGCGCCGCGAGCGGCTGCGCACCGCGCGCCTTTACTTCGTCTGCGAGGCGTTGCCGCACGGCGAGGACCCCGAGTCGCTGCTCCGCGCCGCCCTCAGCGGCGGCGTCGACATCGTCCAGCTGCGCGAGAAGCAGCTGGACCGCGAGCGAATCGAACGCTCGGCGCAGGTCTTCCGCCGCCTCTGCGACACCTTTAGCGCCCTCTTCATCGTCAATGACGACCCCTACCTGGCGCAGGCCTGCGACGCCGACGGGGTGCACGTCGGCCAGGACGACGTCGCGGCGGCGGAGGCGCGCGAGATCCTCGGGCCGGAGGCGATCGTCGGCCTCTCGACCCATTCGGAGGAACAGCTCGCCGCCTCGGCTGCTCGGCCGGTTGACTACGTCAGCGTCGGGCCGATCTGGGAGACGCCAACGAAAGCGGGACGCCCAGGAGTGGGACTCGGCCTGGTCGAGCACGCTGCCGGCAACGCCCGCCACCCCTTCTTCGCGATCGGCGGCATCGACCCATCGAACGCGCGCCAGGTGGTCGCCGCAGGGGCACGGCGGCTCGGCGCCGTGCGGGCGATCCGCGACGCTGCCGACCCCAGCGCCGCAACCGAAGCGCTGCGAGCGGCGCTGGCACCCGTCGGCGAGGCCGCGCCCGGTGGCTGAGGCGCCGCAGAAGCGCAAGCGCCGCGGCGCCTCGCCGAGTGCCGGGCAACGATCCCCGGCGGCCACCCCGCGCGAGCGAATGGAGCGCGGCTACGCCCGCGCTGAGCAGCGCAACCAGGAAGTGCGTGAACGGCTCGAGCCGCTGGCCGAGGGCGAGCGGCCGCTGGCGGTGACGATCGGGGCCGTGATCGCTGCGCTGGTCTGCGTCTCGATCCTCGGGGGCTACCTGGTCGGCCTGCAGGTCGAAGGCGACGAGCCCCGCTTCCTGCAGGTCCTCGCTCCCGCCCTGCTGATGGGGGTCATGGCCCGGGGGATGTGGCGCGCCCGCTACTGGGCGGTGCTCGGTTTCCAGCTGCTGCTCGTCCTGGTGATTCTCAGCGCTTTCCTCGGCCTAACCCTGCAAGCCTCGAGCGCCGGGCGAATCGTCGCCACCCTCGGCCTGCTCGCCGTCTCCGGCACCTTCTTCTACTTCATGGTCAAGGCGATGGCGCGGATCCAGATGCCCAGCCGAGGGACCGATTAGCGAGCGTAACGATCCGATTCTCCGTGAGCGGCGCCGATATGGCGATTGCCTCCGCCCCGGACGCGAAGCGGAGGAGGCGGAGGATTGATTTCTATAGGCTCAGACAGATGGCCGAATCCTTCGACGTGATCGTCATCGGCGGGGGCCCCGGGGGCTACGTAGCCGCGATCCGCGCCGCCCAGCTGGGCAAGAAAACCGCCGTGATCGAGCGCGACAAACCGGGCGGCCGCTGCCTCAACTACGCCTGCATCCCGGCGAAGACCGTGCTGCACACGGCCGAGCTCTACGACCAGGCGCGCAACGGCGCCGATCTGGGGCTGAAGGTCGAGGGCGCCTCGATTGACTGGCAGGCGCTGGGCGAGCGCCGCGCCGCCGTCTCCGAATCTCTCTCCGGCGGAGTGAAGATGCTCTGGGAGAAAAACAAGGTTACGGCGATCCAGGGCCACGGCTCGCTGACCGCCGAGGGCGACATCGAAGTCGACGGCGAGGTCTACGGGGCGGGGTCGGTCATCCTCGCCACCGGCTCGGTCGCGACGCCGATTCCCGGGGTCGAGTTCGGCAGCCGCGTCGTCGACACCTGGGGGGCATGGTCGCTGCCCGAGCAGCCGCAGAAGATCGCCGTGGTCGGCGCCGGTGCCTCCGGCTGCGAGATCGCCTCGGCCTACGGCCGCTTCGGCACCGAGGTGCTCTTGATCGAGATGCTCGACCAGATCCTTCCGGCCGAGGACAAGGACATGGCGCGGATCGTCGAGCGGGCTTTCAAGAAACAGAACATCACGATCTCGACCGGCGCCCCCGTCGAGGACGTCGAGGTGGGCTCGGACTCGGTCAAGCTCACGTACGGCGATACGACGACCGAGGTCGACTACCTCTGCGTCGCCGGCGGCCGCGGCTCCGACGTCGGGGGGCTCGGGCTGGACAAGGCCGGGGTCGAGCTGGAGGAGCGCGGCAAGGTCAAGGTTGACGAGTACGGCCAGACCTCCAACCCGAAGGTCTACGCGATCGGCGATCTGGTCAACGCCAAGGCGCTCGCCCACAAGGCTTCCGAGGAGGGCGTCGTCGCGGTCGAGCGCGCTACCGGGGTCGAGACCCATCCGGTCGACCAGAACCTGATCGCCGGGGCGACCTTCTGCCACCCCCAGGTGGCCAGCGTCGGCCTGACCGAGGCCGCCGCCAAGGAGGCCGGGCACGACGTCAAGGTGGGCAAGCTGAAACTGGGCGGCGTCGGCGGGGCGACCGTCTACAACGACAAAGACGGCCTCGTCAAGCTGGTCGTCGACTCCAAGTACGGCGAGATCCTCGGCGCGCACATCGCCGGCAACCGCGCCTGCGACATGATCGCCGAGCTGGTCGCGACGATGGCGCTGGAGGGGGGCTACCAGGAGCTGGCGCGGATAGTCCACCCCCACCCGACGATCTCCGAGGCGATCTTCGAAGCGGCACGGGCAGTCGATGGCTGGGCGACGCACGCTTGAGCGGCGCGCGGGCAACCTTCTATTTCGACCTCGGCTCCCCCTACGCCTGGCTGACCGCGGAGCGGATCAGCGGCCTCTTCACCGACGCCGAGCTGGAGCAGCCCGAGTGGCAGCCGATCCTGCTGGGCGGCCTCTTCAAGCGCTTCGGCCGCGACTCGTGGGCGAACGGGCCCGGTCGCGAGGAAGGGATCGCCGCGGTCGAGCGGCGGGCTGTCGAGTACGGGCTGCCGCGAATCGCCTGGCCCGAGCCCTGGCCCGGCAACTACCTGATCGCGATGCGGACCGCGACCTTCGCCAAGCAGACCGGCCGCACCGTCTCCTTCGCCCTCGCCGCCTTCCGCCAGGCCTTCGCCGCCGGCCGCGACCTCGGCGAGGCCGACAACGTCCTGCTCGCCGCCGCCGCCTGCGAGCTGCACCCCAACGCGGTGCTCAAGGCGGTGCAGACCGAAGCGGTGAAGAACGCACTGCGCGAGGCGACCGATCGGGCCGCGGAGCTGGGGGTGATCGGCGTCCCCTCGCTGCTCGTCGGCGACGAGGTCTTCTGGGGCGACGATCGCCTCGAGGAGGCGGTCGCGGCCGCTAGCTAAGGTGGCCTGGTGGCCGATCTGCCAGACGCCGGCGCCTGTTTCGAGCTCCTCTCCCGCATGGCCCTGATCCGCCGTTTCGAGGAGGAGGCGGGGCGCCAGTACCAACGGGCCAAAGCCGGCGGCTTCCTGCACCTGGGGATCGGCGAGGAGGCGACGATCGTCGGCACCACCTCGGTGATGCGCGACGAGGACTACCTGATCGGCACCTACCGCACGCACGGCCACGCGATCGCCCGCGGCACCGACCCGAAGCGGGTGATGGCCGAGCTGTTTGGCCGCGTCGACGGGACCAGCGGCGGCCGCGGCGGCTCGATGCACATATACGATGGTGAGAAGCGCTTCATGGGCGGCTACGGGGTCGTCGGCGGCAACCTGCCGATCGCCGCCGGCCTCGCTCTCTCCTCCGAGTACAAGGGGGAGGACGCGGTGACCGTCTGCATGTTCGGCGACGGCGCCTCCAACACCGGCAACTTCGGCGAGACGATGAACCTTGCGGCGCTCTGGAGCCTGCCGGTCCTCTTCCTGGTCGAGAACAACCTCTACGGGATGGGGACCTCGGTCGAGCGCCACTCCGCCCAGACCGACCTCGCCAAGAAGGCAGAGGGCTACGGCATCCCCGGCCAGCGAATCGATGGCATGGACGTGCTCGCCGTGCGCGAGGGCGTCGCGGAGGGCATCCGGCTGGCGCGCGAGGAGCGACGGCCGACCGTGCTGGAGGCCTTCACCTACCGCTACCGCGGCCACTCGGCGGCCGACCCCGAGGTCTACCGCGAGCGCGAGGAGGTCGAGGAGTGGCGGCGCAAAGATCCGATCGAAGCCTTCGCGAAGCGCTGTATCGACGCCGGCGTGCTCGGCGAGCGCGAGGTCCAGGAGGCCCGCGACAAGGCCGAGGCGGCGGTGACCGAAGCGGTCGAGTTCGCCGATGCCTCGCCCGAGCCGCCACTCGACAGCCTCTACGAAAACCTCTACGTGTTGGACAGCGACGCCGGCTGGTACGCGGTCGACGAGCGCAGCCCCGAGCCGCACCGCGGCGAGCGCGAGGAGCAGATGCCAGACGCCGCCCGCGAGCTGGCGGAGGCGGGAGCCGCTTACGCCGGGCAGCCGGACGGGCCGCGTCCCAACCCTGCGGAGGATGGCGACGCCGAGCTTGGGGTCGAGCCGGAGGTCGCCGAAGAGGTGGAGGAGCCGGGCGCGCCGGAGGAGGTCGAGGACCGGTGAGCACCCTGCGGATGCGCGAGGCGCTGCGCGACGCGATGGCCGAGGAGATGCGCCGCGACGAGGCGGTCTTCGTGATGGGCGAGGACGTCGGCGTCTTCCAGGGGGCGTTCAAGGTGACCGAGGGGCTGCTCGAGGAGTTCGGGGAGCGGCGCGTACGCGACACGCCGATCTCCGAGAACACGATCGTCGGCACCGGCGTTGGGGCGGCGATGGGCGGCCTGCGGCCGGTGGTCGAGCTGATGACGGTCAACTTCGCGCTGCTGGCGCTCGACCAGATCGTCAACCACGCGGCGGCGATCCCCTACATGTTCAACGGCCACGCCCGGGTGCCCCTGGTGATCCGCATGCCGGGCGGCGGCGGCCACCAGCTCGGTCCGACCCACTCGCACAGCTTCGAGGCGCTCTTCCTGCAGGTGCCGGGTCTGCTCGTCGCCTGCCCCTCGACGCCGGCCGACGGCAAGGCGCTGCTGAAGTCGGCGATCCGCGACGACAACCCGGTGATCTTCATCGAGCACGAGAGCCTCTACGGCAACCGCGGCGAGGTTCCGGAGGACGGCGACGAGGTGCTGCGCTTCGGCGAGGCGGCGGTGCGGCGCCAGGGCTCTGACGTGACGATCGTCGGCATCCTCAAGATGGCGCATGTGGCCGAGGACGCCGCGCAGACGCTCTCGCACGAGCACGGCGTCGAGGCCGAGGTGATCGATCCCCGCACCCTGCGCCCGCTCGACCTCGACACGATCCTCGACTCGGTGCGAAAGACCAATCGCGCGGTGATCGTCGAGGAGGGCTGGCCGCACGGCGGCGTCGGCGCCAATCTGGCGACGCTGATCACCGAGCAGGCCTTCGACCACCTCGACGCGCCGGTCCAGCGGGTGACCGGCGCCGACGTCCACATGCCCTACTCGCGACGGCTCGAGCAGGCGGCGATGCCGCACACCGAGCACGTCGTGCAGGCAGCGCTCGCCGCGCTGGAGGGATCGATCTGATGGCCGACGTGGTGATGCCGCGCCTCTCGGACTCGATGGAGGAGGGGACGATTCTGCAGTGGCTGAAGCAGGTTGGGGACGAAGTCGCCGTAGGCGACGAGCTGGTCGAGATCGAGACCGACAAGGCGAACATGGCTTACGAAAGCGACGTGGCGGGCACGCTGACCGAGATCGTCGTGGAGGAGGGCGAAACGGTCCCAATCGGCGAGACGATCGCCCGGGTCGGGGATTCCGACGAAGAAACCGTGCGCTCCGCCGCGGGTCCTGTCGCGCGGGAGGGGGTGTCCTCCTCGTCGCTGGGTTTTTCGCCTGAGGAGGAGCCTTCTCTCGCTGAGTCGGAGGGGCGAAAAAGAGGACGCCGCGCCGAGGAGGACACCCCCTCCCCCACGCCACCTGCGGAAGAGGCGAAAAAGCCCAGTCCCGGTCAAACCGTCGATGCGACCGCCCAAGCCAAAGAAGCTGGCGACGGGCACCGGCCGAAAGCCTCGCCGCTGGCCAGGCGACTTGCCAAGGAGCAGCAGCTTGACCTTAAAAGGCTGCATGGCTCCGGGCCTGGTGGGCGGATTGTGAAAGCGGATGTGGAGCGAGCCGTAAGCAGCGTGCAGCGCCAGGAGGGCCCACCCACTTCTGCGGCAGGACCCGTGGCTGGAACGCCCAGTCCCGAAACCGCCAAAGGCGCCGTCAGCTACGAAGATCCCTCGAAGCTGCAGTCCACCGTCGCCCGGCGCATGGCCGAGTCGAAGGCGACGGCGCCGCACTTCTATCTGCGCACCGAGGTCGACATGAGCAGGGCCGTCGAAGGACGGGCGCTGGTCAAGCAGGGGGCGCGCGAAGGGGACATCGTGCCCTCGTTCAACGACATGGTCGTCAAGGCGTGCGCGCTGGCGCTGCGCGAACACCCGCGGGCGAACGGCGCCTATCGCGACGGGCGCTTCGAGCTCTACTCCCGGGTCAACGTCGGCGTCGCCGTGGCGGCGCGGGATGCGTTGGTCGTGCCGACCGTCTTCGACGCCGACCGCAAGGGCCTGCGCCAGATCGCCTCCGAGTCCAGGGCGCTGGCCCAGCGAGTGCGCGACGGGCAGATCACGCCCCCCGAGCTCTCCGGCGCCACCTTCACCGTCTCCAACCTGGGGATGTACGGGATCGACAGCTTCTCGGCGGTGATCAATCCGCCCCAGGCGGCGATCCTCGCGGTGGGCGCGATCAAGGAGCAACCGGCCGTTCGCGATGGCGAGCTGTCCACCGCCCACCTGATGACGGTCGACCTCGCCTGCGACCACCGCATCCTCTACGGCGCCCCCGCCGCCGAGTTCCTGGCAAAGATCCGCGTCCTACTGGAAGAGCCGCTCTCCCTCGCCCTTTGATCTCGCGAGAGCTTTGTGGGGTCTATAGCGTCCACAATGCTCTCGCGAACTCTTTCAGCAGGTCTTCTTTGCTCCCGTCACGGCGTTCCAGGCTCGGCCCAGGGAGAAGTCGGCGGCTACGCGGAAGACGCCGGGGTGGCTCGCGCGGGCGAGGGTCCAGTTGCCGTGGCGGAAGAGGCAGCCCTGGCCGCGGGCGATCGACCAGTAGGGGGTGAAGGCAAGGCGGACGAGGAAGTCGCCGGGCCGGCTGACGTTGAGGACGAAGCCGTCGCGACCGACGCGGGTGACCGTCGCGGCGCCGCCGGCCAGCGGCTGCACCATCGGCGCCGGATGACGAACCTCGTAGACGCGCCAGTGGGCGTCGCTCCAGCGCGTCACCAGATACGAGGGGCGGTGCAGGATCAGCCGCCGCTCGGCGACCGAGGAGTAGTCGAGGGGGGCGTCGGGCAATGCCACGTAGCGGATCGCGTTGTCGTGCAGCCAGGCTCGGTAGGCACGGCTGCCGAGGCGCTCGTCGCGGTAGAAGATGTCCTCGCGGGTGGTGTCGAGCTGGCGCAGCCAGCCGCGAGCGAGCTCGAAGTCAGGAGCCAGGTAAGCCGCCTCCCAGTGGTTGGCGGTCGGCGGCACCTCGATCCGGGCGCCGCGGCCGCCGTGGTCGCGCAGCCAGCCGGCGAGCGGCTGGAAATAGGCGACGGAGGTCGACGGGTCCCCGACGCTGCGGGCGATCTGGCTGACGCTCGCGGTGAACTGCCAGTAGAGGCCGCCGGCAAGCGTCAGCGCCAGGAAGAAGAGGGCGAAACGCGACAGCTGCGGGCGACGGGCGAGGACGACCGCGGCCAGAATCGGCCCGCCGAACAGCGCACCGAGGCGGACCGCGTTGCCACCCAGCGGGTTCGGCGCCAGCACGAGGACCGTCGAGGCAAGCACGTAGGCGAGCAGCACCCGGCGCAGCTGGCGCTCCTCGCGGGCCAGGCCGCGGGTGACGAGCAGGGCGCTGCCGCACCACAGCGGGATCGCCACGTAGGAGGAGAAGGCGAAGGGGAAGAGGCCCGATTCGGGGAAGACGAGGTTGGCGGTGAGGACGAGGCCGAGCGCCAGGCAGGCGGCCCAGATCGCCGCCAGGTCGGCGCGCCGGGTGCGCGGTGCGGCACCGGCGATCAGCACGCCGCCGAGGAAGGCGGCTGCCACCGGGCTCGAGAGCGCGCAGGCCGCAGCGGCGGCGAGACCGGCACCGGGACGGCGCAGTTGCAGGCAGCGCAGCGCCGCCAGGCCGAAGGCGACGCCGAGCGCGAAGGTCAGCTGGCCGTCGGCGAGCAGCGTCACCACGCCGGCGGCGAACCAGAGCGTCGCCCAGCGCGCCGCTTCGCCCCAGCGGTCGCGGACCAGGCGGTCGAAGAGGTACGAGGAGGCAACGACGGCCAGCGTCCCGACCAGGCGCGGCCCAAGCAGCGCCGCCAGCGGCGGGAAAAGGACGCTGTAGGTGAGCGTGTAGTGACCGCCGTACCAGCTGCCGTTCCAGATGCCCAAGCCGACCTGGCGGAAGAGCTCGGTGCGGAAGACCTGCGCCGCGAGGTCGCCGACCGGCGGCGCCCAGGCGAGCATCGCGGCGGCAAGCACGGCGCTGAGGGCAACGGCCGGAAGCCAAGCGGGACGGAGTGACTTCGACTGGGCCATGGGTGCGGGGCGCCAAGGATAGAGCGGCGCCGTGCAACGATTTCAACGGTGACGCCCGAAGTCCTAGTCGTGCGCAGCGGCCTCGTCCCCTATCGGGAGGCGCTTGTGGCGCAGCGGCGGCTGGAGGCGGCGCGGCAGGCCGGCGAGATCGCCGACGTGCTCTGGCTGCTCGAGCACCCGCCCGTCTACACGCGCGGCCGCCGTGCGGCAGACGGTGAGCTGCCGATGGGGGCCGAGTGGTACGAAGCGCAGGGCATCGAGGTGCATGAGACGAAGCGCGGCGGGCGCGTCACCTACCACGGCCCCGGCCAGCTGGTCGCATATCCGATCGTCTCACTGAAGCCCTATGGCGACGACGTCCACGAGTACGTGCGCCGGCTCGAGCGGGTGGCGATCGCCGCCCTCGCCGACCACGGCGTCGAGGCGCGGACGATCGAGGGCCTGACCGGCGTCTGGACGCGCGGCGAGCCGCCCGGCTCGGTGGCCGGGGAGGCGGAAGCGCGGAAGATCGGGTCGATCGGAGTGCACGTCAGTCGCGGGGTCACGACTCACGGGATGGCGATCAACGTCAACAACGACCTGCAGCCCTTCGACTGGGTGGTCTCGTGTGGGATCGAGGGCGCGCGCCCGACCTCGCTGGGGCGCGAGCTGGGTGCCGAGCAGGACCTCAGCGCCTTCGCCGACAGCGTCGCCAGGCGCTTCGCCGAGGTCTACGGCCGCGGTCCGGTCGCCGTCGAGGCGTCGGCCCTGGGGATCGACACCGCTAGGCTCGGGGTGGCATGAGCGAGAGCGTCGCCGAAAGCGCCGAGCGAGCACCCGAGGCCGGAGCGGCCGAGCGCGTCCACGTCACCCGCTCGCGCGCCAAGCCCGGCGGCATCGCCGCGGCGGCCGACGGCACCGTGCCGTTCCGTCGCGCCCGCAAGCCGCCGTGGCTGAAGGTGCCGGCGCCCGGCGGGCCGACCTACCGGCGGCTGAAGGCGGAGATCGGCGCCGAGGGCCTGCACACCGTCTGCGAGGAGGCGAACTGCCCCAACGTCGGCGAGTGCTGGGAGCGCGGCACGGCAACCTTCATGATCCTCGGCGACGTCTGCACCCGTCGCTGCGGCTTCTGCAACGTGAAGACCGGAGTGCCGAGCTGGAACGACCCGCTGGAGCCGCTGCGCGTCGCCAACCAGGTCAAGCGGATGGGCCTGCGCCACGCGGTCGTCACCTCGGTCGACCGCGACGACCTGCCCGACTATGGGGCCAGCGCCTTCGTCGGCACGATCCGCTCGATCCGGATGCAGGCGCCAGGCTGCAAGGTCGAGGTTCTGACGCCCGACTTCCGCGGCCAGGAGATGCCGCTGGCCAAGGTGATCCACGAGCGGCCCGACGTCTTCAATCACAACGTCGAGACGGTGCCGCGCCTCTACCCGAAGGCGCGCCGAGGCTCCAAGTTCCTGCGCTCGGCGCGGGTGCTGAAGACGGCCAAGGAGATGGGCGGCGCCGACGTCGTCACCAAGTCCGGCCTGATGGTCGGCCTCGGCGAGAGCTTCGAGGAGCTGGTCGAGGCCTTCGGCATCCTGCGCGAGCACCGCGTCCAGGTGCTGACCGTCGGCCAGTACCTGCGCCCGACCGAGAACCACCTGCCGGTCAACCGCTACTGGCATCCGGAGGAGTTCGAGGCGCTGGAGAAGGCCGCCTACGAGCTGGGCTTCGAGTCGGTGGCCTCGGGCCCGCTGGTGCGCTCCAGCTACCACGCCGACCAGCACCTGCCGCAGCCCACGGCGGCGGCCGGCTGAGCTCAGGCGGACGCGCCGAGCGGCTGGGGCGCAAGCTCGTCCCAGAGACCGAAGCGGTCGCGCCAGTAGTCGCTGAGGAAGATGTTGTTGGGATCGCGCTCGGCTCGCAGCCGCAGGAAGTCGTCCCAGCGCGGGTACTGCGCGCGGAAGAAGTCGACCCAGGAGCGGTCGCCGGCAGAGTAGGCCGGCTGGAACTTGCCCCAGTGCAGGCGGAAGGGGATCTCGGCTTCGCGCAAGAGCGACCAGAGGCCGGCGAAGAGCGCCTGCGCCGGGTCGGCGGCGTTTTCGGCGAACCAGTAAGGATCGATCCGCAGGGCCCCGTCGCACCACTCGTCCTCGCCGCTGCTGTAGGCGGCATTGAGCCAGAAGCGCTCCGGCATCACCGCGTACAGCTCCCAGGCGTAGGTGCCGGTGCGGTCGAGGGCCTCGGCCGCATCGGCCGGGGCGGCGAAGTAGTCGCGCAGCAGCCGCATCGCCTCGCCGCAGCGCGAGAGCGGCACCCAGGCCTCGGTGAACTCGGTGGGCATCAATACGTCGCTGGCCTGGTTGTCCATCGGCAGGCCGTGCCAGCCCCAGTCGCGAAACGCCTGCGGTTTGCCGCGTTCGTCGCCGTCTTTATCGGCGTCGAGCGTGACGAAGAGGTCGACCAGCCGCGGGAAGATGTCCGGCAGCTCGCGCCGGATCAGCGGCGCCGCCGGCTCCAGCACGGTGATCGCCGCGTCGACGCCGAACTCGATCGCCGCCGCCAGCGCCCGCCCCAGCAGCTCGCCCAGCTCGCCGAGGTCCTTCTCGCCGAGCAGCGCCAGGACCCCCTGCAGCTGGTCGAAGTCGTCCTCCAACTTGTCCTTTGCGGCGGAGAGGTCGTCGAGGTTGCCGATGACCGTGAAGAGGATGCCGAACAGGCGCTGCTGGGTTTCCGGGTCGTCGCCGAACTGGGTGTAGGGCTTGGGTTCGAAGCCGGGCTTGGGCTCGATCCGCTTCGCCTGCCAGGTGAGGACCCGGTCGGCGTCGCGCTGCGGCCACCACTCGAGGCGCGAGAAGTCGGTGTCGCGGAGGAAGTCGGTGAGCGACGGTCGCCCCGGCACGCCGTCGCCGAAGAGGTCGACGGCGCAGGTCTCGACCGTGGTCGTCGCCTCCCTCCCTTCGATGTCGAAGGCGTCGACGCACTCGAAGACGATCGCCGAGACGACGCCGAGCAGGCCGAGGTTCGGGCACATCGCGTAGAAGAGGTCCGGGTCGGCGTCGTCGCGGGTCACCTCGTGCACCTCGCCGCGGCCGTCGACCAGGCGGAAGCCCCAGAGGTTGCGGTTGGCGGAGTAGCGCAGCGAGCCGCCGGAGGAGCCGGTCGCGGTGAAGCCGCTGACCGTCTGATGGGTGATGCCGCCGGTGTCCTCCAGCGACCAGCCCTTCTCTTTGGCGAGCTGCCAGAGCAGGCTCGTCTCGAGCGTCGCCGTGCCGGTTGGATCGCTCGGGTCGGCGCCGAGATGGATGCCGGCGTCGGCCTCGACCAGCTTGCGGCCCTCGTCGCGGACCCGCCAGCCGCGGTAGCGGTCGAGCATCAGGTTGAGGTTCGGGCCGGGAGGCGGCGTCTGCACGTTGACCCGGTTCGGCCGGGGCCCGGCGGCGTCGGTGTAGATCGCCTCGCAGACGGAGTGCGCGGCGCCGCGCACGCGCAGCTGCAGGCCTTCCCGGTAGGCGGCCTTGACGAGGTCGACCAGCTCCTGCTCGGAGCTCGGGTGGTGGAAGCCGTCGGCGGCCGGTTGCGGCGCGGCGCCGCTCACGCCGGCGTCGAGCGGGACGCGGGCCAGAGCCTCTGCAGCACGCCGAGGGCGTTTTTCCACACCATGCGCTCGGCGTTCTCGTCGCCGTAGCGTTCGCGCAGCGCCGCCTCGAGGAGCTTCAGGTCGGCCATCGTCTCGAGCCCGCCCGGAGTCGGTTTGACGAAGCCGTCGAAGTCGCTGCCGAGCGCGATCTGCTCGTAGCCGCCGGTCACCTCGGCGATCTTGTCGACGTGCTTGCAGATCACCTCCATCGCTTCCTCGAGCGTGGTCGTCTCCTTCCGGCGGATCCCGTCGTTGAGCTGGTGCTGGGCCATGATCAGGCCGACGACGCCGTTGCGCCGCTTGATCTGCAGCAGGGTCTCCTCGTCGTGCATGTAGTGCTGCTTGCCGAAGCGGTAGCCGGCGTGGGTCGAGACCACTGGCACCTCGCTGTGCGGGTCGATCTCGTCGAGCAGGGCGAAGGTCTCGGCGATGCCGGGTGGGTCCATGTGGCTGAGGTCGATGAGGATGCGGTTGCGGACGAGGCCGCGGATGAGCGCTTCGCCGCGCGGGGTCAACCGGTCCCTGCCGCGCTGCGGAAAGACGATGCCGTAGAGCGGGTCGGGGATGAACGGGACGGCGTTGGCATTGGTGGCGACCTGGCGGAAGAAGAGGTGGGCGACGGTCACGTAGCCGACGCCGCGGGTGGCCAGCTGCGCGCAGTTGGCCTCCACTTCGGCCTCGCTGTCGCCGAGGTGGAAGCCGCCCTCGACGGCGTGGACCAGGGCAGTGGCACCCGCCGCGATGCACTCGTCCAGCTCGGCTCGGTTGTGCACCAGGCGCAGCTGCGAGCGGTCGTGGGTCGCAACCTCGGCCTCGACGGCTTCGAGGTCGGCGAGGAGCTTCGCGAAGTAGGCGGGCTCCGGGGGCGCAGCGTAGGGCTTGCCGAGATCCATCTCCTCGAAGGGGCGGAAGAGGACCGAGAGGGCCAGGCCGACGCCCCCCTCGCGCAGCAGCTCCGGAGTGATCCGGTAGCTGCCGTCCCAGGTCGGGTAGTTGCCGATCCGGTTGGCGATCCTCAACACCAGCGAGCGCACCCGGTCGCCAAGCGTCGCCCCGCCGGGCTGCCGCATCAGCCGCGCCGCCGTCCCCGGGTCCATGTCGTTGATGACCCGCATCGGATAGTGCGCATGGAGGTCGGCCAACATCCGCGCCGGCAGCCTAAACCGGTCTCGAGTGAAAAGTCAAAGCTGAGTACCGAATCTTAATAAGCGGCAAGCTCGCCAGTTAATGGAGCCAGCCGGGCTCGAACCGGCGACCTCCGCCTTGCAAAGGCGGCGCTCTTCCAGCTGAGCTATGGCCCCGCTGGCTGAAGTGTAGGGCCGGCCGGCGAGGCGCGGCGCAACGAATCAGTCGTCGAAGTCGAAGTCCTTGGGGGGCTTCTGCTCGAACCAGAGCTGGTCGTCCTCGGGGGCCTCCTCGAGGAAGTCGGGGGTCTCCTCCAGCACGTCCTCCTCCTGGCCGGGTGGCGGCGGCTCGTCATCGGGCTCCAGCTCGTCATCGGCTGCAGCCGGGGCCTCGAGCGCCTGGTCCAACTCATCGGAGAGACGCTGCTCGTCGAAGAAATCGTCGTCCTCCTCCGCCTCCTCGACGCCAGAGACGGGATCGACGGGCGCCAGCCGCGGCTCTGAGAACTCCTCTTCGACCAGCTCCTCCTCGGAGGGTGCCTGCGCAGCGTCGCCGGTCAGCTCCTCCTCCACGTCGTACATCTCGGTCGGCTGCTCGGCGATCGCGTGGCGCTCTTCGGTGGACGGCCCGGCGGGGGGCTCCGGCTCAGGGATCGCCTCGTGTTCCATCGCGGGCGCAGCCTCTTCGGCGGGCTCTTCTGGCTCTGGGGCGGGCTCGGGCGCAACCTGGGGCGGCTCCTGGAGGTCGGCGATATCCGGCGATATCCGGCGACGGCCGGCCTCATCGTCCGCCTGCAGCGCTTCAGCCCCCTCCAGCTCCTGCTCTCCCGAGTCGGGCTGCGACATGAACTGGGTGGGCGCCTCGGCGAGCGAATCGGCACTCGCCTCGCCGCCCGGTCGCTCCGCGGCGCCGAAGGCTTCGTCCTCGAGCTGCTGCAGCTCGGACTCGCCGGCTCCGTGCTGGCGCTTCAGCTCCAGATGCTCTTTGATCGCGTCGTCGAGAATGCCCATCAGCGGTCTCCGGGAACCTAAAGACTATGCGGTTATTCTTGCTCCTGCGTGGCCTTTGGGATGATCCTCCCAGCCACGCAACTCGGGGCTATAGCTCAGTTGGAAGAGCGCCTGGATCGCACCCAGGAGGTCGCCGGTTCGAGTCCGGCTAGCTCCACTATGCGGAAGTCCCTGCACGTCAGGGGCTTCACGGCGGCTGCTAAAGAGGGCCTTACGCCAGAGAATCTGAAAATGGGCCTCGCCAGCTTGCAGGGAACGGAGCTACCTGTCCTGGTAGAGCAGTCGATTGGGCTCCATCACGCGTTCCTGGTGGGGCGGGTGAGGCTAAACGGTTTCGCCGCTAAGAGTGTGCGGCTGCCGGGCGCCGGGAAGCGCCCCATCAACTCGTGGACTTCTGCCCGCACCCTGTCCGCGACCGTGTCGTCGTTAGCGGAGGCGACGACCTCGTTCATCCACTCCGCGACCTGCACCATATGGTCCTCCTGGAGACCGCGGGTCGTCACCGCGGGGGTGCCGATCCTAACCCCTGACGGGTCGAAGGGCTTGCGGGGATCGAAGGGGATCGAGTTCGCGTTGGTGACGATCCCCGCTCGGGTGAGCGCGGTGGCCACCTGCTTCCCGCTCAGCCCCTTCGTGGTCACGTCCAGCAAGATCAGGTGGTTGTCGGTGCCGCCCGAGACGAGGTCGAACCCGCGGTCGATCAGCGCCTCGGCGAGCGCCTTCGAATTGGCGACGATGCCGTGCGCATAGGTGCTGAACTCCGGGGCCAGCGCCTCTCCCAGGGTCGCAGCGATCGCCGCGGTCTGGTGCTGGTGAGGTCCTCCCTGGAGCCCGGGGAATACAGCGCGGTCGATCGCTTTCGCGTGCTCCTCACGACACATCAGCAACGCCCCCCGAGGACCGCGAAGGGTCTTGTGGGTAGTCGTCATCACCACATCCGCGTGGGGGATGGGCGAGGGATGCGCGCCTCCTGCGATCAAGCCCGCGATGTGAGACACGTCAGCGACCATCAGGGCACCGACCTCGCCCGCTATCTCAGCGAAGCCGGCGAAGTCGATCGTGCGGGGAACCGCGGTGCCGCCGCAGAACAGGATCTTCGGGCGGCTGGAAAGCGCGAGGTCGCGCACCGCGTCCATGTCCACTCGGCCGGTCTCGCGGTCGACGCCGTAGTGCACCGCGTTGAACCAGATACCCGTCGCCGAAACGGACCAGCCGTGGGTGAGGTGACCACCGGCGGGGAGCGAGAGGCCCATGACGGTGTCGCCGGGCTCGAGGAACGCGAGGTAGATCGCCAGGTTCGCCGGCGATCCCGAGTAGGGCTGCACGTTCACATGCTCAGCACCGAAGAGCTCTTTCGCGCGCGAAATAGCGAGACGCTCGACCTCATCGATCACCTCGTTCCCCTCGTAATAGCGCCGCCCGGGATATCCCTCGGAGTACTTGTTGACGAGGACGGTTCCGTTGGCCTCCAAAACCGCTGCGGAACAGTAGTTCTCCGAGGGGATCAGACACAGTGACTGCGCTTGTCGTTCGTCCTCCCGCTGCAGGAGATCTGCCAACCTTGGATCGGAAACCTCCACGGCACGGCTCATATTTCGATGCTAGCAACGGCAGTCGGGTGAAACCCCTCGGCCAACGGTCCGATCACGTGCCCCGAGTGGGCGTTCGGCGCCGATAGTCTGCCCGGCGATGAAGAGAGGCCACTCGTGGCGACGATGTCGCTACGTGGTGCTGGCGACCGGGTAGCGATCTGGCTGCCGGCAATTTCGGCCACTCGGGGGCACGAGCGGCTCAATTGGGCGTAATCGGCTGTAGTCCGCGGCAATCCGGCGCTACCGACACCTCCCGGATAGCCCTCTACTACCTGCAAATATGGCATTTTCGGCCGATCCGCGAGCCTGGATCGCACCCAGGAGGTCGCCGGTTCGAGTCCGGCTAGCTCCATGCTCAGAAGCCCTGCTCAGCGGGGCTTCTGTTTTCAGGGCATCTCCAACCGCCCCTGAAAATTCGCTCCATTTCAGGCACGAGTGCCTGAAATCGCGCAGATGCGCGGGGATTAGCGGCGATTCGGATTATTCCGGCTTGCATTTGGGCGACGGCAGAGCTAAGGGCGGCGCTAGCTGCCAAGCGTCGCCACGCAAGGGGAGACGATCGAGGAAGCCACGGAGATGGCCAACGAGGCGATCGAGGTCTACCTCGAAGTGATGCACGAAGATGGCCTTCCGATCCCGGCTGTCCACCGCAGCAGCATCGCGGTCCACACCTAACGTCAAGTTGGGGACCACGACGCGGTCCTGTTGCATTAGAAGGGACTGACGTCCAAGAATTGGTTCAGGCTGGTCGGCTCTCTTCCCAGAACCTCACTAAAGTACCGACTGAGATTTGGGGCCGATGCTGGTATTGGAATTCCGCTCGACGGTCTCGAAAAGGTGGTATCCAGAGGCGGTAGTAGCTCAGGGTTATTCCGCTCACGGAAGTAGAGCGCGTTCGCGAGCGAAGCACCCGCCCCCCAAAACAAGGCAAATACGCACGACGCCAGGGTATTAATCGACCCGGATAGGGCTACGCGAGAATGCCATGTCAGCCCGACAGCGAAGTCAGTAGCAAATACGCGTGGCCTCGCGGTTTTTCGGCTTAGCTCGCAGCTGATCTCGATTCCGCCATCTCTTGGATCAGCTAGCGTTCAGCTCCTCGTCGGCGCCCGACCAAGAAATACCCGGTTCGCTCCGCGCCGCCTGGACAGCGCGGAGATCCTCGTCGGTCAAGTCCTCATCGTCATCCGAAGCGGCGTCCAGCTTGGCCGCGGCGGGGTCATGGGCGCGTCGAAGCAAATCGCCACGGTGGACAATGATTCGTCAGGGAGAGCATCGACGAGGCGGTGTAACTCGGCCCTGGTCATCGGGGTCACGGTACTGGCTGGGTGACCTCCTCAGCCATGCGTCCCTACGTAGCGGGCTACCGCCTCGCGGGCAAGATCGCTAACCGAGCGGCCTTCATCTTTCGCCCGCTTCTGAGCTGCCCGATAGAGATCAGGGGTCATACGAAAGCTCAAACGAGGGGATGCTCCTGCGCCAGCCAGGGAGGGACGGCCCACTCGGCGACTCTTCGCCTTTGAGAGGTCGTAGCCGCGCTCTGCCTCAGCCGCTAGGGCATCGGCGATCTCGGGGGTGATTTCCGTTCCGGCCTTCGTCCTTGGGTTCTTTCGCGTCGTCTTCTTTACCTTCGCCATTTCTTGGCCTCCTCGTACTGCTTCCGGTAGCGGTTGCGCAACGGCATCGCGTGGATCACCAACAGGCTGCCGTCATCGAGCTCGACTGCCATCACCTCAAGTGCAGCGCCGTCCTCGCCATCGCCGAGGAAGACGAGCCGAGGGCTGGCGTTCTCTGGAGCACCGGCGGGTGGGTCCTGCTCGAAGCGCAGGCCGCAATGCTCGATGACGTAGCGAGAGCGTTCACGGGATATCCGATGCTTGGTTGCGGCGCGGGCCCATCTCAGATCCACAGACGCAATCTATTAGTTCTGTCGGACAATATTAGCACCCTCGTAGCAGCTCCAACCGGCCTTTCTTATTCAGGCACTTCTGGCGGAAAGTGCCTGAATCCCTTCGTATCACCGCTAATCCCCGCGCATATGTGTCATCGGGGCAGTTCTGTAGCCCTAGCAAAAGCGCTGGAAATAAGCGGCTTTTCGCGACTAAGTGCTCCCCGACCCACCTAGATCGCACACCCGGGAGATCGCCGGTTCGAGTCCGGCTAGCTCCATAAGTAAGTGCCTCGGCGGCGCTGGAACGCCCCGGAGACCGGCTTCAGTGCCCAGAGGAGGGGGCTTCAGTGCCCAGCACCACTAACACTGTCAACAGCGAGCAGCGCAACGGCTCTACGACCTGGTCCGTAACCATCTCGGCTCAGTGAGCGACCTCTTCGACGCGCTGGCGTGACAAGGACTTCGCCACCGCCGAGCGGCTCGGGCGGGAATTCGCCGAAGACATCCTACCCTATACTTGGTAGGCGTGTCGAGGCTACGCTTCCAGATCTCGATCTCTCTCGACGGCTTCGTCGCCGGACCCAACCAAAGCCGGGAGAACCCCCTGGGGGAAGGCGGGGAGGCCCTGCACGACTGGGTCGTGAAACTTGAGGCCTGGCGCAAGTCCCACGGCAGGGAGGGGGGAGAGATCAACGCCAGCTCGACCGTCTTCGAAGAGGCCCAGGAGAACTTCGGGGCCGGGATCATGGGACGCAAAATGTTCGGTGGCGGGCCCGGCCCGTGGGACGAGAAGTCGCCGTGGCAGGGCTGGTGGGGAGAGGATCCGCCCTTCCACGCGCCGGTCTTCGTCCTCACCCACCATGAGCGCGATCCGCTCCGGCTGAGCGACACGACCTTCTACTTCGTCACCGACGGGATCGAGTCGGCGCTCGAGCAGGCGCGGGCCGCGGCGGCCGGCAAGGACGTCTGGATCGGCGGCGGCGCCGAAGCCATCCAGCAGTACCTGGCAGCAGGCCTGGTCGACGAGATGCTGCTCAACGTCGTCCCGATCATGCTCGGCGGCGGGGAGCGGCTGTTCGACAACCTCGGGGGCGCAGACCTCGGGCTCGAACAGGCAGGGACGATCGCCGGCCCAGAGGCGATGCACCTGAAGTACCGGCTCGCCTCCTAGCTGCTCCCTACGATTCGCCAGGGGCGCGGGCGAGCCGGTCCATGACCGACAGCATCAGGCTAGCTGGCCCGCCGTCATCGAGGCCCTCAGCGCCCCAGAAGAAGACTCCGAAGCTGGGCAAGAGGAGCGCCTCGGTGTGGCCGCGAGCCGCGCATGGTCGACGGAATACCATTGGCTCGATGGCGTCGGCCTTGCTGCTGGCCGGGCTGCAAGCACCGCGAGCGCACCGGCAGGTAGCGGCCGACGCGTGAGCGCCGCTCAAATTTCAGTAGACGACGCCCCGGCACCAGCGAGAAGAGGTCGGCCAACTCGCTGGCGCTTCGTCCACGGCAATCCAGCGCCGCGAACCGTTAAGGCTCAGGTGAGTCCTTGGCGAGATGATCTGGATCCACAGGTGCAGAGGGCTCTGGCTCTTCCTCAAGTGCACCAGAAGCAACTGCCTTGGTGATCTCGCTCTCAATTCGCCAAAGAGCAGCGTCAAGATCCTCGACGGTAGGAATCGCGGGCAGCTCTGCGGTCTCATAACCGCTTTCATCCTCGCGTTCCCGCCAGGCAAATACGCCGGCGCCATCGAGATAGGTCGAAACTATTGCTGCCACCTCGTTCGCCATCCGATCGGGGTTATCACGCGGAGACAGCCTCGCGCCCCATAGAAGAAATGCCTTGGGCATCGCGGTTTGTCGCCAGACGTCCCAATGGCCGATGCTCTCGGTTTGATCCCGCCTAGAGAGCTTCAGATCGGTCGCGGAAAACTTGAGCTCCTTGCGACGATTGGTCCAGTCGTCCATCGCTCCCCGAGCTCGGTGTCCACGGTAAGCCGGGCCTCCGGTCAGCTTGCTCTCCGCACAGACAATTGGAGCAACGCGGCGGTCGGGCCACGCGAGATCTATCTGGTGCTTCTGTGAAAAACCCAGGATCTCCGACCGACTACGTACTGCCTGGCCAGTTCGGTTCTGAAGCAGCAGAGAGAGAAGGGTCGCGAACAGGTTTCCCTTACCGCGGTAGACACCATCTATCCGTTGATTGAACGGCTTCGAAAGGTCGCCCATCCCCTTCGGAGGCGCATCCGCAACTCGGAACTCATCTAGGCACCACATGAGGGAGAGCCATTCGTCAACGACAGCGCTGAAATCCCGAATCGTTGCGTCCTGCACCTTGTCAATGAGCGCATTCCACAACCTGTCGGGATGACCCCATCTGCTTTCTACTTCTGCGGCTCGAACGACCGCTTCGCTCTCTTTGCCCTCGTCAAGCGCCACGGGCGCTTTCATCCCCGCTTTCCCGTCCAATTCGCGTGCGTCGCAACGCCTGAGCCGCCTCGTGCAGTTGCTGCACATCGCTGGCTGGAATTCCGCAGGCGCCAACTAGCAATGCCTCATCAACCTTCCTAGCCACCCCGGTCCAAAGTCCTTGCTCTAGCTGTCGTTCCAGCTTCCCACGCTCGGGCTTGAGTCTCCGCCACGCCTCGACCAGCACCTCGGGCCTCGGAACCGGAAGTTCGGCCGCCTCGCGTGGCTCCATCTTGAGCACTCCCCCGCCATAGCTTCTGCCATGTATCTCTGCGCCGAGCATCGTCGCGGCGCTCAACATAAAGAAGGGAAGAGCTTGCTTGGCCAAACGCGGTACATCAGGTCCGAGCGTGATGCCATGCATTGAATTCACAAACCCCGCACCAGCTACGTTGGTGATAAGCCGCGGATAGCGATGGCTCATATAGGTAAAGAAAAGATCCGGCGGAGAAGCTGCTGGCGGCTTGTACCAAGACTGACGCACACGGCATTTATATGCCTCGTTGACCTTCATCGAGATTCCACCTTCGAGGTAAGTGAGGAGTCCTGCATTTTCCGGAGCCTCTTCCCATCCAGCCATCTCATCCCGAGGTTGAATTAGCCAAACTTGAGCGCCTGCGTCACGCAACTGACTCCAGTCTCGTTTCCCAAAGGTCGTGGCTCGGAAGTGCTTGGTGCCGGGAGGTGAAATTTTCATCAGGTGGCGCTCGTTAATGCTGTACTCGATCCGAGTCGCCTCACTGATGCAGAAGTAGTCGTTCGCCCCCGTAACCGTTCCAAGCACCGGAGAGCCATACGTGCTCAGCGGAACGAGGTGCTCCTCGACGACCCGGTCGTAAGTCTGACGGTGCTCAACCGGCAGCAGCAAATCGGTCCACTTGCCCTGGGCTGGCGGCGCAACATTGAGGTGCATGGGACCGAACATTCGAATGCGTGGAAGATCCTGGGCGTCCTCAACCGGTACGAGGGAAAATGCGCTGCATCCACCACTTCCGCGAGCTAGCACCAGCAGAACCTTCTCAGTCGCATCGGCAAATTGCAGACGCTCAAAAGTCACAAGGTGGACTGCCTTGAACCGACGCTTAAGCCAATTGCGTACGGGCTCTGCGTAGGTCGTATAGAGCAGCTCAGTAGGCAGGACCATCGCGAGCCGGCCCTCGGGCTTGAGAAAACCGCAGGCGTGAACAACGAGTGCCGCCCACGATGAAGCCAGTCCCGACAACCGGACGCCTTGCTCCAAGGCCGCGAGCTGAGCTCTCTTGCGCTCCTGTCCGACATGACGCTGATAGCGGACAAAAGGCGGATTTCCGATGATCGCGTCTATATAAGGCGTTTTGGCATCAAGCTTCCCGGGAGTGGGGAGCGCGAAGAAATCACTGACGATGAAGGAGCCGTCCAGCCCTTGATCACGGAGCAGTGTCGCTGATGCCTTCACTGACGCCTCGTGCAGATCGACTCCGACGACCTGCTCGCGAAGCTGCTCCGACGTCGCCCCAAGCTTGGCAAGTTTCCGGCCCGCGGCCTCCAGAAAAGCTGCCTCACCGCAGGTTGGGTCCATGATCGAAGCCGAGCTGTCGTCTTCGACTGCCCACTCAGCCAAGTACTCGGCGATCGCGGGGGGCGTAAAGAATGCCCCTCGCGCCTTACGAAGGTCGGGGGTATCGGCAGGTAGCAAGTCTGGCATTAACGGACGAGCCTAGCTACGAGGGATGATGCCGCTGCAGCGCTGCGTCGGCGTCACCTGGGAGCCCCGCCGGAGCGGCATCGGTGCCATGAACAGTGAGATCGAGGCGTCGGCAGCTGCGCTCAGCGAGAGGGTTTCGGTCCCGTTCGCCCCCTTTGTCAGCACGTAGGGGAGATCGAAGATGCGCAGCGCATCCAGGGTGCGGAAGATCAGGGCCACGGTGATCGCCGGCACGAGCAGCGGCAGGGTGATGCTGCGGAATCGCTGCCAGGTATTGGCCCCATCGACCTTCGCCGCGTCGTGCAGCTCGTCGGGTATGCCCTGCAGGCCGGCGAGCAGTAGCAGCGCCATGAAGGGTGCCGTCTTTCAGACGTCGGCGAAGATCATCACGGCCAGGGCGGAGCCTTCCTCGCCGAGCCAGACGACATCCCCGCCGGGCAACGATAGGGCGCTCAGCATCGTGTTGACGAAGCCGAGTTCGGGTTCGAAGATCGTGCGCCAGGTGATCGCGGTGACGACCGTGAGGATCGCCCAGGGCACGAGCACGACCCCCCGCAGCAGAGCCCGCCCGCGAAACGCCTGGTGCATGACCAAAGCCATGCCGAGGCCGATCGGGGAGGTGGACGCTGGCGAGACGGCGCGGGAACCTGCGGAGGGGAGGGTCGTCGCAGGATTGCGTCCTGAGCATTTCGAGGACGCTTCGATCGTCGGCGACGACCTCAAGAGGGAACGGGGCGTCATCTTCGAGGTCGAGGTCGACCTCGTCGAGTCTCTGGGCGGACACCACCCGCCTTCGCCTCTTCGACCCCGACAGCGGCGCGAGCCTCACCTAGGAGGACCTACTCGATCAACTTCACAACCCGGCGCTCGACCCGAGGAGGATGACGGCTCCCTCGTGCGCGGCCTTCGGCAGCTCGGGATCGAAGCGCCACGACTTCAACCTCACTCAGCGAGGAGCTTCTCTCACTCCGGGTGCGGTCGCTCCTCGCCCGGCCAGCTTCCCGTTCCCTTGGCAAAGGCCCGGCGGGCGCCGTGGTCGGTCAACCCTTTGACCAGGCGGAAGATCGCCCCCTCGAGCAGGAGCGCGGCGATCAGCTTGGGCCAAGAGAGTTCGCGGTGCTCGGGGCTCGGCGGCTCCTCCTCGTCGATCAGCCCCCAGAGGCGTTCGAAGATCTTCTTGCCGAGAAGCCCAGCGAGCACACCGGCGAGGATGCTGATCGGCGTAAACAGGAGCTTCATCACTACCCCTTCGCTTCTAGTCCGTGACGCCCTGGTCTCCTACCCAAGTTCGCGAGGCGCCGAACCCGCGCCCCCCTGCTCTGTGTTCTCGGCCGAATCGTTTGCCCGGTTGTCGTCGGGGTAGCTCGCGAGGTACACCCAGCAAACGACAGGAGGGAAAAATGGGTTCCCAAGAGAGCGGTCTGATCACCGGCACCAAGGACAAGGACTACAACGTGATCTGGTTCACCGAGCAGTGCCTGAGCAACGTGCTGCGGCTGGAGACCTACATCGAAGACGCCGACCGTGAGGGCGACTCCGAGTTGGCCGACTTCTTCCGCCGCGCTCAGGAGGCGAGCCGCAAGGGTGCCGAGCAGAGCAAGGAAATGCTCGCAAAGCGCCTCGGGGCCTGAGAGGCCGACGAATAGGAGAACGGCACCGTGGGAATCTCACTTGGTGGAATCCTCGTCATCGTCGGCATCGTCCTGATGTTCGTATGGAGCTTTTGGGCGGGCCTGATCGTGACCTTGATTGGCCTGATCGCCTTTGGAGGCTTCGCGCGCGGTAAGTGGTACTAACGGTCGAGGTCAATGCGACCTTTTACCGGCTGCCGAAGCGCTCGACGGTCGAGGGTGGGTCGAGCAGGTCCCTGGTGACTTCCTCTTCGCGGTGAAGGCGAGTCGCTACCTGACCCACATGAAACGACTGCGCGAGATTGCCGACGCGGTCGCGCGCTTCTGGGAGCCGCTCGAGCCGTTGCGGCGCGGGCGGCGACTCGGGCCAGCGCTCTGGCAGCTGCCGGAAAACTTCCCCCGGGACGACGACCTGCTCGCCTCGGCACTCGACGAGCTGCCTCGCGCCAGCCACTGCTTCGAGCTCCGCCATCCGAGCTGGTTCGCGGCTCCGATACACGACTGGAAGGGCTACGCGCCCGCCAATGCCCGCTACCTGAAGGAGGGCCTGTCGGCGGGCGGAGTGGGGTAGCCCGGAGCATGTCCGCCGAGACGGACAGCGCCTCCTCGCCGACTCTACGCTTTTCTCCTCTTAGCCCGACCGATCTACACGAATTAATTATAGGATGCGACCTGTTACCCGGGAGACTTGGGGGAGGGGTATGCGCAGGACCGGTTACGAGTTCGACAAGATCGACCTCTCGGACGGTGAGTATCCGGAAGAGAGTTCCTACTGGTACGCGATGGACTGCGAGCGAACGGTGCTGGCGGTGACGCGCTCGGTGAACACGACCCTGGCGCTGATCGACGGCCTGCCGGACCTGCTGCACGACCGCCGGGTGCAGGTCCTGTTCACCGTGATGCCGAGACAACGCGACGCCAACTTCGAGCGCTGGATGCGAAGGCTGGTCACGGAAGCGGGCGTTCGCGAGATCAGCTGGGAGGAGGCGGTCGGGAAGCGGTTCGATCTCGTGGTGACGGCCAGCTACGAGGGGGCTCTGAACGAGCTTTGGGGACACGTGCTGATCCTCAACCACGGCACCGGGGTCGGCAAGTACCTCGCCCTCCCCCCCGATGGCCAGCTGCCGGTCAGCGACGACGGCGTGAGCACCACGACCATGGTCCTCTCCCACTCCGAGCAGCGTCTTTACTATGCGGCCGAGCAGGACGAGCGGGCGCGGTTCCTGGTCGCCGGCGACCCCTGGTGCGACCGCCTCTGCGCCAGCAAGCACCGCACCGGCCTCTACCGCGCGGCGCTTGGAGTGAGCGAGCACACACGTCTGATCGCGGTGTCCTCCACCTGGGGTGAGTACTCGCTGATCGCGACCCGCCCCGACCTTCCAGTGAAGCTGCTCATCGACCTGCCCTGCGACGAGTACAGGGTGGCACTGATCCTGCATCCGAACGTGTGGTTCGGTCACAGCACCTGGCAGGTGCGGGCCTGGATGCGCGAGGCGCTCGACGCGGGGCTGCTTCTGATTCCACCGCACGACTCCTGGCGGGGAGCCCTGGTCGCCGCTGACGCGTTCGTGGGCGACCACGGCTCGATGATGCTGCACGCAGGGGCGCTGGGGATGCCGCTGGCGTTCGGGTGCACGCCCAACGACGAGCTGATCGAGGGCGGCCCTTCGGCGGAGTTCGAAGCGCGGGTGCCGCGGCTCGATCCCCATTCGCCGCTCGCCCCGCAGATCGACCGCCTCTTCTCCGAGCACGACCCCAGCCGCGACCGGGCGACGATCGACCGTGTCTTCGAGCACCCCGGGGAATCGCACGCGATGCTGCGCCGGACGATGTACGAGCTGATGGAGCTGGACGAGCCCGGCGGGCCTCCCCGCGTTCTCGCGGTCGACCCGCCGGAGGCGATGGGCGAGGACGTGACCGCGCATCGCGTCGTAGCCGAGGTCGAACCCGACGGTTCTGTCTCGGTGGCGAGGTTCCCCGTCCTTCAGGCCCGTGG
>DATANV010000029.1:0-39868 GCA_036266075.1 Solirubrobacterales bacterium | reverse complement strand
ACCCCGCCGGACATAAAAACGCGACGCTGAACGGCACGACAGAGCGCACACGCAGCCCATCGGTGCCTTCCTTCGCTAGATGTCAAGCGGCGGCGCCTCGTCTCCCGGCAGCAGATGCGTGTAGCGGGTCAGCGTGAAGGCGGGTGAATGGTGGCCGAGCGCACGGCTTAGCTGGAGGAGGTTGGTGCCTTGGCTGAGGTGGAGCGAGGCGAAGGTGTGGCGGAACGTGTGGAAGCCGGCCCACGGGGCGTCGACCTCTTCTGCGAGGGGCTTGAGGACTCGGCGGCGGAGGTTGCCGGGGTAGAGCGGGCCGCTTGATTCGCTGGGGAAGGCGAGGGCGGTCGAGTCCTGATCGGGCAGGGCGGCGAGGTGGGCGCGGAGCTTCGCCGCGAGCGGCGGCGGTAGGCGGACCTCGCGGTTGCCGTACTTGCTCTTGGGCGGCACGATCCGGTCGCGGACGATTGCGCGGCGGACGCAGACCTCGGGCTCGGCCAGGTCGAGTTGAAGGTGGAGGCGCTGGAGGGCGATCGCCTCGCTGATCCGCAGGCCGGTGGCGGCCAGGAGCTCGAGGAGCGGCGCGTGGCGTTCTGGTGCCATCGCGAGGACGGCGACGAGTTGGTCGCGGCTGAAGACCTTGACCTCTTCCTCGGGCAGCTGCTCGCGATGAGGCATCGCGAGCCCCTGAGCCGGGTTGTGGCGGATCAAGCCCTCGCGCTTGGCGGTTGCCAGAGCGGCGCGCAGTGGGATCACTGCATTGGCGATGGTGCGATCGCTGAGGCGCTTGCCTTGCTCCTCCTCGTCTGCGAGCCAGTCCATGTAGCGGGCTAGTGCGTAGGTGCTCACGTCGACCAGCTTCAGCTTGCGTTGGAAGTGGCGGTGCGCGTAGGCGCGAATCAGGCGGCGGTATTCGTCACGGGTGCCCTCGCGGAAGCCGCGCCTTCCCTGGCCGCGGTAGCGCTCGACCCATTCATCGACGTATCGCAGGAAGTCGATCGTCGTGCGCTCCTGCAACTCGCCGCGGTCGCGGTCGGTTTCGCTCTCGCGCTTGATCCGTCGCGCTTCCGCGTAGGTGCGGGCGTGGCGCTTTCGCTGCCGCCCGGCGCTGCGGAAGACGCACACGTAGCCGATCGTCTGCCCGTCGCCGTCAACGCGCTTGAAGACGCCGGGCGTTTTGGTCTTTCTGAGCCGCCGCTTGTCGCCGCAGCCTGGACCGGCCTCTGGGGCCGACGTATCCTGGGAAGCGCTCATGAGCCTCAAACCTCGTGAGCCGGGGGCGGGCCGTTCCACCGGCGCCGCCCCATTTGCGTTGTCGGACAAAACGTTAACAGGAGAATCGGGACCACAGACGGCTTTCACGGCCTCGGTCGCAGCTCATTGTCTACTTCGCACTGCGGCTCGCACTACGGCTCGCGTCGCCTGATGCAGATTGCGGCGCAAAGCCGCTTGCGCCTGCGATTGGGACGATGCCGCCGCGCTGACATCTATCTGTCGCAGCAGGGCTCCCATCGGGGTTCGCGTCGGGTTCCCATCGGGGCCCCCCTGGGGGTTCCCATCGGGGTTCACACGGCCCCGAAGCGATAACCGCTCTGGACCGCGTGCAGCCTGGCGTTCCGGCGCGGCACGGCCTCGCTGACATCTATATGTCGATGCCAAGCGTTCCCGAATTCGCCGCAGTCGCCGGAGGGCTCGCGGTCCAACCCGCTGCCGTCAGCCTCGCCGTGGCTCTGCTGGTCTTCGCTTCTGGGTGGACCGCCCCGCCGCCTGATCGGACGGCCGGACGTCTCGGCAAGCCGACGAGACAGATCGGCGGCTGCGGCTTTCCGAGGGCCGAGGCAGGGACGCAGCCCAACCGTCGGGCTCCGTTCCCTCCCTGTGGCCTGCGCCTCGACCCTCGGGAAGCCGCCGGTCGCGCGTCAGCCTCCGCGTGGGTCGAGCTGCTCGATCAGTTGCTCGCAGGTGGTCTTGGCGCGCTCGTAGCGCCGCTTTGCGCTCTCTTCTTCCTTCTCCAGCAAACGCGCGCAGGCCGAGCCTTCCAGCACGCATCCAGCTTCGCCGTGCAGGCGCCGCAGCAGTTCGATCAGGTCGTGCGGCGGCATCGTCAGGGCGACGGTCGCGCCCCCATGCTCCGGTGCCCAGCCGATGTCCTCCAGAAGGCGGAAGTCTTCGCCGAACTCGATTCCAAGCCGCTCGGCCTTGGCGAAGTCCTTCTCCTCGACGGCGATCCAGAAGTCGCCTATTCCGCTGAGGTGGTCGAGGACGAGCTCGTAGAGCGCGTTTCGGCGCTCCCGGTCGATCGTCGCGGTGGTTTTGCTGGGCACGGGGTTTCCTTTCGTCCAGGACGCCGAAGGGAAGCCCAGGGATGCCGTCCGGCTCCCGCCCAGGGGGCGGTACCGTCTCCATCGCATCGAAGCTCGTTCTTCGGTGCCGGGCCCCGGGGCGTTCGTAGCGTCGCCGGGGCCGCTATTTGGTCTCGTCGGCGGCGAACGTAGGTGGACGGGATGCCCGCCTCAAGGTCTGGGACAAAACCTCACTCAGGTCTCATGTTGCCGCAGGCGTTGCCCCATGGCGATTTTCGGCCGCTCCACCCAACGCCGAAAACCCCGCAAACCCGCTCCCCAAGCGGGATTCAGCGAACGCGCCTGACAGGATTCGAACCTGTGACCTTCGGTTTCGTAGACCGAGCCGGTAGATCGGCTGGGCTACGTGGAGCCTGATTTCAAGCGGTTTCTGGCGAATCGAGTCCCGCTGGATCGGCCGGAATCTGTGGGGCTTCTTGCCCGATTTCTTGCCCCAGCTCGACGGTTGGGGCGCCAGGGGTGGCGGCCCCCAACTAAGACTCCAGCGAGCACTAGGATGACAGGGCACCCAACGCGGAGGCATGGTGATGCAAGAGGACAGCGCCGAGAGCAGTGACACGCCCATCCTCTGGCATCTGAAGGTCTCGAACTACAACGAGAAGGCGCGCTGGGCGCTCGACTACAAGGGCATCCCACACATCCGCCGGGCGGCCGTTCCCGGACAACACGCAAAACTGGCGCGCCAGCTCACCGGCGACAGCACCTTCCCCGTGCTCGTGCTCGATGGCGAGGCGATCGGAGACTCGACGCGCATCATCGAAGCCCTGGAGCATCGCCAGCCCGAGCCGCCCCTGTATCCCGCCGATCCCGCGGAGCGCCGGCAGGCGCTGGAGCTCGAGGAGTTCTTCGACGAGGAGCTCGGGTCCTACTCGCGCCTACTCGCGCTCCACTGCATGCTCCCCGACCCCGACCTGATGCTCGGCGCCTTCACCCCCGACCTGCAAGGCATGCGCCGGGTTGGGGCCCGCGCCATGTATCCGCTGATCCGTCGTCGCGTGGTGGCCGACTTCGGGATTGACGAACGGAGCGTCGCGCTGGCGGAAGACAAGTGCCGCGCGGCATGCGAGCGTTTCCAGGTCGAGCTGGAGCCGAGCGGCTATCTGGTCGGCGATCGATTCACGGTCGCCGACCTCACCTTGGCGGCGCTCGTAGCACCCCTGGTTGCACCCGAGCAGTTTCCATATCCCCAGCCTCAACGTGGGCACCCTCGGCTGGCCGATGTCCGCGACCTGCTCGAAGAGCGCGGCGTCGGCGAGTGGACGCGGGAAGTCTATGCCCGCCACCGCGGCGAGTCTGCGGAAATCTCGGCCTAGCGCACAAGGAATGCACTGGATCAGCCCCTCCAGCCGCGGCGCAAGTCAAGCGGCTGCCTCGGCTCATTGCTGACCTCCAGCCGCGTCCTGAGCTTGTAACCGTGGCTGTTGCAGTTGACGATGACACCCCATCCTCGCGCCGCGTAGCGGACAGAAGACCGCCCAGTCGGATCGCTACGGACTCCAGAACGTGTGGATGACGTTTCCGTTGTTGGTCAGACGAACTACGTCCGTTCGCATGTTCGACCAAGACACAGCGCCGGGTCCGGACGTGACAACCCCTCCAAAGTTTTCCCAACCGCCCCAGGAACCGCTGAACGATCGGTGCCGAAGTTGGTTTTCACCGGCCCTTACGAACAGATCAAGATAGCCAGGCCCCAATGACGAGACATCTGGGTCCGAAGTGACCGAGCCGCCAAGGCTCTCAAGGCTCCAGCCAAATCCGTTCCACGTCCAGTGCCAGACGGCGTTGTCGCTCCCGCGAGCGACCATGTAACAGCCTGATCCACCGTCGCTGCCAGAGCCCATCCCCCGCTCGGAACCGCGGGGCAGATCACCCGGTCGCGATCCACCCCCTTGACGTTTTGCTCCATATCAGAAACAGGACTCCGTCAGAGCGGGGGTAGATCACCGTCTCCGTCAAACCTGGCCTGGCTCATCGGGCGCAAGCGCCCTTGACAAGCACCGCCCGGCGCGCTGTTGCAGATAGGTCGGGGGATTGCAACTGGTGCTGTAATCCACCCGCCTGAAACATCCCATTTGCAGCCATCTAAGGCCTATGTCTTGTTCGACGTTGGCGCCAGACTCCGATCATATACAGGTACAAATATGCGAATACACAGACCCCCAGGATGAAAAGGCCGATCGAAATTGCTCCGGACTGGCCGCCAGCAAACATAACCACCCCAAGTACCACCAGAACGAGTGGAACCCCGAGCAACCACCGGGGAACTGGAAGTTGCGCTTCTCGCTTGTCTTGGTCGTCAGAAATCAGTTCGCTCCTTTCTTCTTTGCGTTGCTCTATCGTTTGGCGACCTTGATGGTCAGCGCACCACTGGCCGCAGTTATGCCTGCACCAATTGCCCACACCTGGCCACAGACATGGAGTGCATCAAACCCCGCGGTGGCAGCAAGGCAGTCAGCCGTAGCCTCAGCAGTAAGCGCAGCGGAGCCGACCGTACCCGCTGCGAGGATTCCAGTCGCCGCCATCTGCGCCGGGTGCGCCTTTTCAAGGTAGTAGGCGGCTCGACTTGGATTGATAAGCATGTCACCAAGAACCGACAGTGGTCCGAAAACATATGATCCCGGGCTGTCGCTGCCCGCCCAGTATTCAACGGCGTTAGTTGCAGATTCGCCGGGGTGAGTCACGAGTTCCTTGCCGACATTCCAGGTGTCGTTCGCGGCGTCCCCCACTGCCCCGGCAATATCGCCCGGACTTGGGAAGCGACCATCGAGGTCATAGAGCCCTAGAGGGTTGTCCCAGACATACGAATAACGGTTAGAACTAGCTCCGAGGCCGATCTGCCCCAAAACCGGGTCCTCAGACATGAAACTGCCAATAGTCGGGTCATAGGAGCGAGCGCCCATTTGGATCAGTCCGCTCGTCGGGTCGAGGCGCCGCTCTTGGGCGCCGAGGTAGCCCATTTCGACGGTCGGGCCGGAGAGCTGTGCGCCCCAAGGGTCATAGCTCTGTCGTGAGGTGACTTCGCCGACTTCGTTTTGCTGAGCGACGCGCAGTCTAAGGCAATTCCCAGACGCACCCGAGCCTGTCTCTAAATACTTCCTCCGCTACATTTACTCAAATTTTCCTTAGCAATAACGGAGGAGGTGAAGAGATGAGGCTCGCAGCTATTGAGGCGACCCTGCCGGTCGTTTCTATTTCAAAGTTTGGCTGAACCCAGCCACCGCGCAAGGCCGGACCTTGGACTCTCGGTTGAGGCCGAGGTCCGGTCCAATTACGCGGCGCGTACCACATCGCTGGGTCAAAAGCAATATCTCTACTTCTAGGCAAATCTGAAGTAATTCTGGGGTCTCCACGACCTAGTCTTTGCTCGGCGATGACGACCGAGTTCGAACGAACGATCCTCACGCCGCAGCTCTTTGGCTGCGCGTCCCAATGCGGCGTGCGCTTTCGATCGGGCGCCTGTTTCCGTGAGCGGCTGGGAGTCATCGACCCCCCACTCCTCGCTGAAACGAGAGATAGCGAGAGTTGGCAACGAGCTTCCCCACACCTCCCAGGGGAAGAATGCCGGGGATGAGCGGGCTAGGACGGCGCGAGGTCGAGGTGGAGGCCTTCGACGCCTAGTCCGCTCATCCGGCCACCTTCCGGTGGGATAGGCGTTGATGGATGAACCGCCCAAGCCGGGCAATAAGCGGAGTCGGGCCACTCGGCGACTCGAGCAGCTCGTAGCTATACACCGGCGCTCCGTTTTGGGGCGTTAGTAGCGCCGCCGGGGCCGCTTATTTGGCGTTTCTCGCGAGCGAACTTAGGTGGACCGGAGGCCCTGCGCAAGGCCCGGAATCAACCTCACTTTGAATCTCACCTTGCCCCAGGGCTTGCCCCAGGGGCGTTTTCGCTCTCTCCAAGAGTCGCTAGAAACCCCGCAAACCCGCTTTTCAAGCCGGATCGAGTAAACGCGCCTGACAGGATTCGAACCTGTGACCTTCGGTTTCGTAGACCGACGCTCTATCCAACTGAGCTACAGGCGCTTGGGCCGTGGCAGGTCGCGACTGCCCTTGAGCCATTCTGAGATAGCTCGATCAAACCGGGCATTGACCGCACCACCGGCAGCGGAGATTCTAGGGGGTGGGACGCCTGGGGACATTGAGCGGCTCTACCCGACTACCCGAGGAGTTCAGCGAGCAGCTCGGCGAGATCGACCGTCTCCACATGGGGGAGATTTGCATTGGCGAGCTCCGCCTGCAGGGTGGCGAGCGTCTTTGAGTCGTGCGCGGTCAGGAGATCTCGCACCGCCTCCTGGGTAGCGCGCCTCTCAAGCCCGCTCCCGTTGGCCATCGCGTCTTTCGAGAGAAGGGCAAGGTCCGGATAGACCGACACCTCGAAATCCTCGCGCCCGGAATAGTCGGCTAGATCCACCTCGAACACCAGTCGATCGTCCGGCGAGACGCTCGGCGCCATGTCGTACAGCTTCAACCTTCGCCCGTCGGTGAGAAGCCCCCAACGGACGCCGAGCACAGACGCATACTTAGTCACCTGCGCCGCGTGCTGCGAACCGAGCGTAAGCCCCAAGCGCTTTGCCTCTACGACCATCACCGACTTCCCGCCCGCCCTGAGCACGTAGTCGGCGAAATCCTTGGACTCGACCTGTACCCCGAATTCGATGTCATCGAAATCCGCGTAGCCAAGCGCCTGCAGATATCTGTTCACCAAAAGGGCCCTGGTGGCATCCTCGGTTATCTGTTTCCCCACACTGTTGGCGAGGAGCTCCTTGAGCTTCTCAGTGGTGGCGAAGAGCCGCTCTATGATCGCCTCGTGCGCCGGCGCCAAGGTCGGTGGTTGGGCCGGTTCCGGCAGAACGCCGCCCCGTTTGCCGAGAACGAGCTCGTAGTCCTTCTGCTTGATCTGCATCACGCCGGCGAAGAACTGCCCCTTCGGGTTCTTCGCCGAGGCAGGCATGTCGGGCCATACCGATTTCAGTGACACCGGCTCGTCCCACACCTCGGCCGTGCCGAAGGAGACGCCGTTTCCCCATGACCCTTCCGGGTAGACCCGCTGCTCCCCCGGAGTCCAATCGTGTACCCCGCTCGACAGCACGCCGTGACCGATGAACTCCCGCTCCGGGGCCCCGACGTAAACAAGGATGCAATCGCCCGGCGAGAGCCGGGCCCGGTTCGGCGTCTTGGCGCCTATTCCCCAGAGGCGAACCTCGAGCAGCCTCGCTGCCTGCTCACGAAGAGTGACACCCTTCTCAGCACCTTTCTTCGTGAAGTTGAAGAGGAAATACGCCACCGAGGGAGTGAATCTAAAGGACCGGCCGAAGGATCGCAGCGGTCCGCTCAGCGGCCTTGGAACTCGGCGTGGCCGGGGCCCTTGGCGAGGAAGGTCTTGACGGCGCGCTGGAGGTCCTCGGTGGCGAAGAGGGCGCCGGCGTCTTGGCGCACGGCTTGGTCGGCGGCGGGGATGCCGCCTTCGCGATAGCGGCGCAGGATGTGCTTGGTCATCGCGTGGGCACGGGTCGGGCCGGCGGCCAGCTCGGCGGCGAAGGCGCGGGCGTGGGCGTCGAAGCCGTCGTCCTCGTAGAGGGCGTTGACGACACCCCAGCGCTCCATCTCCTCAGCGTCGAAGAGATCGCCGCTCATCACGAAGTGGCGGGCGCGGCCGCTGCCAGCGCGCTCGGCGAGGCGCTGGGTGCCGCCCATCGAAGGGGTCAGGCCGACGACTTTCTCGACCAGGCCGAACTTGGCCGAGCGGGCGGCGACGATCAGGTCGCAGCCAAGCGCCAGCTCGAAGGCGGCGGTCAGGGTCAGGGCGTGGGCGGCGAAAACGACCGGTAGGGGCAGCGCTTCGACCCGCTCGACCAGGCCGATCAGCTCGTCCCACAGCCCACCCGCCTGCTCCGGCGTCAGCCCGTCGAACTCGTGCACGTCGACGCCGCCGGAGACGGCGCGGCCCTCGGCGCGGAAGAGCAGCGCCCGCGGCGGCTCGGCCTCGACGGCCTCGACCGCGGCGCGCAGGCCCTCGAACATCGCTCTGTTGAAGAGGTTGAGCGGCGGGCTGTCCAGGGTCGCGATTGCAAGCCCGCCGTCCTCGCGCTCGAGGTGGACGAGGCTCACGCCTCGGCGCCGGCCGGCTTGTTGAGCCGCACGTGCCAGTGGACGGTCGCCGTCGCGACCCGCTGGCCGTCGCCGTCGCTCAGCTCGATCTCGCACGGGAACACGACCTTGCCCTCGGCGTCGAGCGTCGCCAGCGCCTGCTCGGCGGGAACGCCCAGCCTCGCGCTCGCCTCGATCGGCCCGTTGGCGATCCTCTCGTAGGAGATCTCGGCGCTGCGGGCGAGCGGCGTCACCTCGCCCAGCCGCTCGGCGAAGGCGCCGACGAAGGCCGCGCCGGACGCGGTCTCGGCAACGGTGAAGAGCGCCCCGGCGTGCTGGGAGCCGACGTGGTTGGTCAGCTCGGGGCGCTCCGGCAGACGGACGGTCGCCTTGCCCGGTGCCACGCTCGTTATCTCCAGGCCGAGGTGCCCGGCGAAGGGCACCGCCTGCGTCATTCCCTTGGCGATCGCGTCGAAGTCGGTCATGCGGGCACCCTACCGCGTACCCTGAGGCGTTCGGGGCCGAGCGATACGAGGAAGAGGGAGGCGGAAGGCTGGTTGCCTTTCGCTCGACCGATGACGCCGTAGCGCGCTGGCATCGGGGCGCCTCAGGGCACGCGGTGGACCTCGAAGAGGTTGGTCCCCAACTCCTGGTCCGGCATGCCGGCGACGATCGCGATCAGATCACCCGACTTGGCGACGCCGTGGCGAACGGCGAGCGATGCGCAGCCGTCGAGCAGGCCCCGCACCTCGCTCTCGTATTCGTTGTGGACCGCGGTGACGCCGAAGAGCAGGCCGAGCCGGCGGACGGTCTCGACCCGGGGGGAGATCGCCAGCACCGGCACCTTCGGCCGGTGAGCCGAGACCAGCCGTGCCGTGCGGCCGCTGCTGGTCGGCACCACCATCGCCGCCAGGTTGAGCCGGTAGACCGCGCCGACGGCACTCTGCGCGACCGAGTCGGCGACGTCCTGCGTCGCCTGATCGGTCCGCGTGAAGAGCCACTCGCCGTATGGCAGATCGGGCTCGGTAGCGCGGGCGATGCTGTCCATCGTCCGCACCGCCTCGACCGGGTGGCGGCCGACCGCCGTCTCCTCGGAGAGCATCACCGCGTCGCTGCCGTCGAAGATCGCGTTGGCGACGTCGGTCACCTCGGCGCGCGTCGGGCGTCGCTCGCTGACCATCGAGGCCAGCATCTGGGTCGCCGTGATCGCCGGCTTGGAGCGCACGCCGGCGGCGCGAATCAGTCGCTTCTGCACGACCGGCACCTCGGCCAGCGGCAGCTCGATGCCGAGGTCGCCGCGCGCCACCATGATTCCGCCCGTGGCCACGCGGATGATCTCCTCGGCGTTCTCGGCCGCCTGCGGCTTCTCGATCTTGGCGATCACAGGGATGTCGGAGCCCAGAGCTCGCAGCCGCTCTGCGACCGGCTCGAGGTCCGCCGCGGTCGAGACGAAGGAGACCGCGATCAGGTCGAGCCCCTGCTCGACGGCGAACTCGACCCAGCCGAGATCGCCGTCGGTGGCGGCGCGGGCGCTGACGCCGGGGATGTTCATGCCCTTGTGCGAGGAGAGGGTGCCACCGACCTCGACCTCGGCGTCGACGCCGCCGTCCTGGGGCTCGCCCACCCGCAGCCGGATCGAGCCATCCGCCAGGTAGACCAGCTCGTCCTCGCGCAGCGAGCCGACGCCCGGCCAGTCGACGGGGATCGTCTCTCTGTCGCCCTCGACCGCCTGCGGGGTCAGCTTCACGTGCATGCCGGTCTCCAGCTCGGCGACGTCATCGCGCAGCTCGCCGATCCGCAGCTTCGGCCCCGGCAGGTCGCCGAGTATCGCCACCTCCCGCCCGACTCCCTCCGCCACGGCGCGGATCGCGCTCACCGTGCGCGCGTGCCGCTCGCGGTCGGCGTGGGAGAAGTTGAGGCGCAGAACGTCGGTGCCAGCCTCGATCAAGCCAGTCAGGACGTCCTCGTCCCAGCTCGCCGGGCCGACCGTTGCAATGATCTTGGTCCGCCTGCCGTGCATACGTCACATGACTGTAGAGGCTGGTTTATATGACATGGATCTGTGTAACACTGAACCGATGAGCCAAGCAGAGACCGCGATCGCCGAGCCCGCCGCCCCATCCACCGCCGACGGACTCGTCGGCGAGGCACCGCCCTCCCCCGCTGGACCGATCGAGGCAAGTGAGGCCGCCGGCCTTCCCGCCCCGCCGCGCATCGACCTGCCGCGGGTGCTGCAGACGCTGCGCTTCAACCAGCGCCAGATCGAGTTCGTGTTCCGCGCCCGCCGCGAGCTGGGCGAGGTCTTCCACATGAACGGCATCGTCGAAGGCGGGCCGGTGATCACCAGCCACCCCGACCACGTCCGCTCGCTCTTCACCGCCAAGCCCGAGCAGGCGCCCTCATTGACCGGCGAGTCGCCGCTGCGCCCGGTGGTCGGGCCGAACTCGGTCCTCACCGCGGTCGGCCCTCGCCACATGCGGCAGCGCAAACTGCTCCTGCCCCCCTTCCACGGCGAGGCAATCGAGCAGTACACGCAGATGATCACCGACGCCGCCGAGCGCGAGATCGACTCCTGGCCGCTCGGCCGCCCAATCGCCCTGGCGCCGCGCATGCAGGCGATCACCCTCGACGTGATCATGGCCGGGATCTTCGGCATCGAGGGAAAGCCCGAGCGCGGCACGACCGAGCACCGCCTGCGCCAGGTCACCAAGCGGCTGGTCGAAGCCTCGACCTGGCCGCTGGCCCAGGTCAGCGAACTGATCAACCTCAACCGCACCGAGCCGGTCGGGCTGATGAAGGTCGGCCTCGGCGTCCTCGACCGGGCCACCTACGCGGTGATCGAGCAGCGTCGCCGCGCCGCCGACCTCGAGGAGCGCCGCGACATCCTCTCGCTGCTGCTGCAGGCGAAGACCGAGAGCGGCGAGTCGATGAGCGACAAAGAACTGCGCGACGAGCTGCTGACGCTGGTCCTCGCCGGCCACGAGACGACCGCCAACTCGCTCGCCTGGACCTGGGAGCGGCTGGTCCGCTCGCCCGAGGCCCACGACGCCCTGCGCGACGCCGTCCGCTCCGACGAGGACGCCGAGGAGCGGATCGAGGCGACGATCGTCGAGGGCATGCGCTCGCGCCCGGTGATCCCGATCATTGGGCGCCGGGTGAAGGTCCCCTGGCGGCTCGGCGAGTACGCGGTCCCGGCGGAGACTCCGGTGGCGATGAGCATCCTGCTCGTCCACCACCGCGAGGACCTCTACCCCCAGCCCTTCGAGTTCCGCCCCGAGCGCTGGCTCGGCCGCAAGCCCGGCACCTACGAGTGGATCCCCTTCGGCGGCGGCATCCGCCGCTGCCTCGGCGCCGCCCTTGCAATGGCGGAGCAGCGCGTCGTCCTCGAGACAATGGCCCGCCGCCTCGACCTCGAAGCCGCCGACCCCGAGCCCGAGCACGCCGTGCACCGCAACGTGACGATGATCCCCTCGCGCGGCGCCCAAGTAGTGATCCGCTCCCGGGTTTAGCGGAGAGGGAGGGATTCGAACCCTCGAGAGAGCTTGCGCCCCCTACTCGCTTAGCAGGCGAGTGCCTTCAGCCACTCGGCCACCTCTCCGGGGCGAGAAACATTAGCGCCGGCTCCGTGCAGCGGCGCGGTTAGGCTCGACTCGATGAATCCCGGCCTCGACCAGTCGTACGCACGCTACGAGGCGATCTTCTCCGAGGTCGAGGCGCCGTTCGCCTTCGTCGACCTCGACGCGATGGGCTCCAACGGGGCGCGGATGCTGGAGCGCGCCGCCGGCAAGCCGATCCGCGTCGCCAGCAAGTCGCTGCGCTGCCGGGCGCTGCTCGACCGCGCCCTGCGCAGCGACGAGCGCTTCCAGGGGCTGATGACCTTCACCCTGCCGGAGACGCTCTGGTTGGCGGCGGAGGGCTTCGAGAACCTGCTGCTCGCCTACCCGACCGCCGACGTCGAGGCGCTCGGCGAGCTGGCGCTGCGTTCGGTCGCCAACCCGGAGGGAGCGCCGATCGTGATGGTCGATTGCGTCCAGCACCTCGACGCGATCGACTCGGTGCTCGGCGCCGGCGCGGCGCCGATGCGGGTCTGCATCGACGTCGACGCGAGCTGGTGGGGGTTCGGCGGGAGGCTCAAGGCGGGGCCGAAGCGCTCGCCGATCCACACCGTCGAGCAGGCGGTGGCGCTGGCGCAGGAGATCGAGCGCCGGCTGCAGATCTCGCTGGTCGCGCTGATGGCCTACGAGGGCCAGGTCGCCGGCGTCGGCGATCGCCCGCCGGGCCGTCGCCTGCGAGGCGTTTCGATCCGCTGGATGCAGCGCCGCTCGATTGCCGAGCTGGCCGAGCGCCGGGCAGCGATCGTCGCCGCGATCCGCGAGTTCTGCGACCTGCCGATCGTCAACGGCGGCGGCACCGGCAGCCTCGAGTCGACCGCGGCGGAGAGCGTCGTCACCGAGCTGACCGCCGGCTCGGGCTTCTACGCCCCCGCCCTCTTCGACCACTACAGCCGCTTCACCCTGACTCCGGCCGCGGGCTTTGCGCTGCCGGTCGTCCGCAAGCCAGCGCCAAGCGTGGCGACGGCGCTCGGCGGCGGCTACCTCGCCTCCGGCAGCGGCGACCCCGGGCGGCTGCCCTCCCCCTGGCTGCCGCCGGGCCTGAAACTCGACCCCGAGGAGGGTGCCGGCGAGGTCCAGACGCCGCTGCTCGGCGCTCCCGCGACCGAGCTCTCGATCGGCGACCGCGTCTACCTCCGCCACGCCAAGGCCGGCGAGCTGTGCGAGCGCTTCGACATGCTGCACCTGATCGAGGGCGGCGAGATAGTCGACATCGTCCCCACCTACCGCGGCGAGGGGAGAGCGTTCCTGTGATCAGGGACCTAGAACGCGGGCCGCGTACTCGTTGGTGAAGGCGCGGCCAGGGTCGAGCTCGTCGCGGGCGGCCTGGAACGCCGCCCAGGCCGGATAGCGCGGCGCCAGCGTCGCCGCCGTCTGGAAGTGGCGCTTGCCCCAGTGTGGGCGGCCGTCGTACTCGCCCATGATCCGCTCGACCGCTTCGAAGTAGGGCCGCCACTCCATGCCGCGGTACTGATGGACGGCGATGTAAGCGGTGTCACGCTCATGCGAAGGGCTGAGCAGAGCGTCGTCGCCAGCGGCGACCCGCATCTCGATCGGAAAGAAGACCGGGTAGCGGTTGGCGCGAACCCACTCGATCACCCGCCGCGCCGCGGTCGGGCCGTGCTCGCGCGGCACCCCGTACTCCATCTCGGTGAAGCGCACCCGGCGCTCGCTGGCGAAGACCCGGTCGGAGCGGTCGACGGTCTTGCCGCCCGAGGCGAGTGCGGCGGCGAGCCGCGAAAGGGCCGGGATCGCCCGCGGCAGCGCCTTGCCCGCCGCCGAGAGCGCCTCCAGCGCCCAGTTCTCGAGCACGGTGTCGTTCAGGTAGGCGGCGAGCCGACCGCGCGGCCGCGCCGGCCCCTCGACGCGGTTGCGCTCGAGGACCAGGGCCGAGTCGGCGTATGGGAAGGTGAAGAGCTCGAAGTGGTCGTTGGCGGCGGCTCTCTCCTCGAAGCTCTCGAGCACCTCCTCGCGCGGCTGCGGCGAGTCGATTCGCTCGAGGACGAACGCCGGCACGCAGCGCAGCGTGACTGCGGCAATCGCGCCGAGGGCGCCGAGCCCCACCCGCGCCGCCCGCAGCAGCTCCGGCGTGGCGGCATCCAGCTCCCGCACGCTGCCGTCCGCCAGCACCAGCTCGACCGCCTCGACCAGGGCCGAGATGCTGCGCAGCGTTGCGCCGGTCCCGTGGGTGCCGGTCGAGATAGCGCCGGCGATCGTCTGCCGGTCGATGTCGCCGAGGTTCTCCATCGCCAGGCCGAGGCGGTGCAGCTCCTCGTTCAACTCAGCGAGGACAGTGCCGCCACCGACTCTGACCGACCGGGAAGAGCGGTCGGCGTCGATCACCCCGCTCAGCGCGCCGACGTCGATCATCGTGCCGCCGGTCAGCGCCGTCTCGGTGAAGGAGTGACCCGAGCCGACGACGCTGACGCCGCCTTCCTCCTGCGCTGCCGTGGCCACCGCCGCGGCCAGCTCCTCGCGGTCGCCCGGCCGTATGAGGCGCGCCGGGCTGCAGGTCTGATCTCCGGTCCAGTTCCGCCAGGCGCGCGCCACCCGGGGAACCTACCCCTCCGCGGGCCGGATCATCGGTGGCAAGAGGGAGCGGTAGGCGTAGGCGGAGATGGTGAGCAGCAGCATGGCTACGATCACGCTCGGCAGTGCGTAGCCGGCGGCGCCGGCGGCGGCGCCTCCGGCGATCGCGCCGAGCGTCTGTCCGGCGGCCCAGGCCATGTTCGAGAGGCCGGCGGCAAAGCCCTGATGCAGGCCGCTCTCGTCGGCGGTCTCGGAAAGGGTGGTCAGGGCCGGGGCAAAGCAGATGCCGGCGCCGAGCGAGCTGAGGATCAGCATCGCGAGGATCGGACCGAGCGCCTGCGCGGCGGCGATCCCGAGCATCGCGCAGGCGCAGATCGCGGTGCCGATGACGAATGGCATCCGCCGCCCGACCCGATCGGAATAGCGGCCGACGAGGGGCGCCAGGCCGGCCTCGAGCCCCGCGCCGGCGATGAAGCCACCGGCGATCGCCACGTGTCCACCACCCAGTTCGTCGATCCGCAACGGCACGAGAACCTCGACCGCGCCGAACATCAGCGACGGGATGGCGACAAAGGAAGTCGCCGCCAGCACGCGGCGGCTGCCGATCCTCGCCGCCACCTCGCGCAACGGCTGGCGCTCCGGCGCGCCGGGTTCGGGCAGGCGGATCGCGAATGCTGCGAGGACCAGCGCGATGCCGAGGACCGCGCCGAAGACGACGTCGGTACCGACCTCGGCTGCGACCGCACCGATCAGGGGGCCGATGAGGGCACCGGCGACCGCCGTGCCAAGCGCGGTGCCGATCACCGAGCCGCGCCGCTCCGGCGGGGCCGTGGTGATCAGCCAGGTCAGCGCTCCCGACCAGATCAGCGCTCCGGCCACGCCCTGCGCGAACCGCGCCCCGTCGAGCAGCACGATGTGCCGGCCGAAGCCGAAGACGAGGCTGGCAACCCCGAGCAACAGCAGGCCGCCAATCACCGTGCGGCGCGGCCCCAACCGAGTTGCCACCAGGCCGGCGGGCAACGAGGCAAGCAGCGTTCCCGCCGCGTAGGAAGAGACGAGGATGCCCGCCTGCGCTCTGCTCAGCCCATAGTCGGCGGCATAGTCGGGCAGCAGGGGTGCGATCGCCGCGTAGAACGCGACGTCGAAGAAGACCATCGTCGAGGCAAGGATCAGAAGCCGGCGCATCTCTCTCTATCCAACACCATCTTCGCCCGTTTAATCCGTGCCCTTTTGTCCATAGCTTTGCGGCTAGCATCGACAGCGCGTCCCAACCCCGGAGGGGTGGCAGAGCGGTTGAATGCGGCGGCCTTGAAAGCCGTTAGGCGTCGTAAGGCGTCTCGTGGGTTCGAATCCCACCCCCTCCGCTGACAAATCTGTATCCGCCACGCAAGCCATGACCGAGACCTGGGGGCCGCGACAATTCGTTTCGGGGGGACCGGCTGGCCGAAGAACGGTGACTGCGGATACGCTCACGCGATGGCGAAGTGGGGAGTGCTCGCGGTCCTGGCGACCGCACAGTTCCTGATGGTCCTCGACCAGGCGGTAATGAACGTCGCCATATCGCAGTTGGTCGAGGACTTCGACACCACGGTGACGACGATCCAGACGGTGATCGCCTTCTACGCGCTGGTGATGGCGGGCCTAATGCTGACCGGCGGCAAGCTGGGCGACCTCTGGGGGCGGCGTCGGGCGTTCGCGATCGGCCTCTGCATATACGGCATCGGGTCGGGGCTGACCGCTGCCTCCTGGAGCGTCCCCACGCTGATGCTCGGCTGGTCGGTCCTCGAGGGGATCGGCGCGGCGCTCGTCCTGCCCGCCCTCGTCGCCCTGGTCGCCGGCAACTATCAGGGCTCCGATCGGGCGATTGCCTACGGCGTGCTCGGCGGCGTGGCCGGTGCCGGAATCGCTGTCGGTCCGATCCTCGGCGGCTGGGTGACCACCGACTTCACCTGGCGACTCGTCTTCGTCGGCGAGGTCGTCGTTGCGATCGGCATCCTGCTCGGCACCAGGCTGATTCGCGAGCCGGCCCGCACCGGGACGGCGCCGCGGCTCGACTGGGTCGGCAGCGTTCTCTCAGCCCTCGGCCTCGCGCTCGTCGTCTTCGGCACCCTCCAGGCCAGCAACTGGGGCTGGCTGGCGCCCCGCGACTCGCCCATTGAGCCCTTCGGCTTCTCGCTGACTCCCTTCGTGATCGCCGCTGGCGCGCTGCTGCTAGCTGCCTTCCGTGCCTGGGAGCGCCGCCGCGAGGAGGGCGGGCGCGAGCCCCTCGTCCACTTCCGCCTCTTCGGCGTGCCGTCGCTGCGCGGCGGGGTCTCCATGCTGTTCGCCCAGAACCTGATCCTGATGGGGATCTTCTTCACGATCCCGCTCTTCCTGCAGATCGTGCAGGGTCTCGACGCGCTCGAAACCGGAGTGCGGATGCTGCCCGCCTCGGCCGGCCTGTTCTTGACCGCGCTCGCCGGTTCGGCCCTCTCGTCCCGCTACGCACCCCGCCTCCTGGTTCGGACCGGTCTGGCGATCGTCTTCGCCGCGACCCTGCTGCTGCTCGGCACGATCGAGCCCCAGCTCGACAACTCGTCCTTCCTCGTCGCCATGGGCGTCTTGGGCGTCGGGATGGGCCTGATCCTCTCCCAGCTCGGCAACGTGGTCCAGTCCTCCGTCGAAGAGCGCGACCGCAGCGAGGCCGGCGGCCTGCAGAACACCGCCCAGCAGCTCGGCTCCTCGCTCGGCACGGCCCTGCTCGGGGCGATCGTGATCACCGGCTTGATCGCCGCCTTCTCAGCCAATGTCGCTGCCCACCCGGGGATCTCGGAAGACGTCCGGCAGCAGCTGGAGGTGAAGCTGAGCGCCGGCGGCAGCTTCGTCGCCGCCGAGGAGGTGCGCACCGGAGCCGAAGCCGCGGGGGTGAATCGAGCGACCGCCGACGCCCTCGTCGAAAGCTACGAAGACGCCCAGCTGAAGGCGCTGAAGACGGCCCTCCTGGTCGCGGCCCTGATCGTGCTCGCATCCTTCTGGGCTACGCGCCGGCTGCCGACGCGGCGCTTTGCGGAACTTCACGGCTCGCCGGCTGCCAGCGCGCCTCCAACGCCAGCTTGACCAGGTAGGCGACGACCACACCGACGATCACCAGCGGCGCCGAGCCCGGCCCCGCCGCGGAGGTGAGGAGGATGCCGAGCAACGCACCCGACAGTGGCAGCCCGAGCACCGCAGCCACGCCGGCGCCGATGCCCACCGCCACCGCCGGGGTGACGTCGAAGCCGGGCAGCTGAGCGGCCATCAAGCCGGCGGCGGAACCGAGGAACATCGCCGGGAAGACCGGACCGCCACGGAAGCTGCCGAGCGAGAGGCCGTAGGCGACCCCCTTGAACCCCACCAGCAGGGCCAGCGCCGAGAGCGACCAAGCGCTGGGGTGGGCGACCAGCGAGCCGAGCGCCCCCTGTCCAGAGAAGAGCACCTGGTCGACGCCCTTGTCGGTCGTTTCGGCGAAGGCGATCGCCAGCCCGGCCACTGCCAGCCCACACGCTGGCAACAGCAGGTAGGGCCTCGCCGCAGCGAACCGCTGCGTCTCCCGCGCCAGGCGAAAGATCGCAAATACCCCCACGGCGATACCCACGGCGAGCAGGATCGACCAGCCGAAATCGGCGAGGCTCGCGGACTGGAACGGCGGTAGCTGCAGCGCCGGGATCGAGATGTCGGACGTGCTGAGTCCCGTCCAGGACCCCATGCCGATCCAGACCAGGGAGCCGATCCCGGACGCGAGCAGACCCGGCACCAGCACCAGCGGCAGACGTGCCCCGCCGACCCCGGACGCCTCGATCAGGAGCACCGCCGCGACGATCGGCGAGCCGAAGAGCAGGGCGAGCGCCGAGAAGGTCGCCGAGATGGCGAGGATTTCGCCCGCCTCGGGCGGAGCATCGCCCGGCAGCCGGTTGGCGACGAAGAGGCCAAGCCCGCCGCCGATCGCGATCAAGGGGGCCTCCGGCCCGAGCGTGACACCGAGGCCGATCGAGGCGATGCCGGCGAGGATCACTCCCGGCAGCTCGAGCGGCTGGATCGGCGAAGGATTGAGCCCCTCGGCGGGCACGTGACCGCCGTGACCAGGCAGGCGGACGATCGCCACCGCGGTGACCACGCCGGCGACGCCGAGAACCGGCAGCGACCACCAGAGCGGCGTGCTGTCGTAGCCGAGCGATTCCGGCAGGTCGGTGAAGACCCATTCCTGCATGTGGAAGATCAGCTCAAGGAAGCCCCAGGCGACCAGCGCCGCGACGATCCCCACGGGGGCGGCGATCGCGAGCAACACAAGGAAGCGCCTGCTTCGCAGAATCGAGGCGGGATCCGGCGCGGCGGAGTCAGTCGAGTCGGACACGGAACGGACCGGATCCTGGCAGGAAAGCGGGATGGCCAGACGAAAGCCCTGGGATGAACCGCGAGCGGTGGGTGCAAGGCGCGCAGCGGATCAGCGACGCGTTCGGCCTCGTGTTGATGCTGGTCCTCATTACCTACGTGCTCGCCTCGGTGCTCTCCAATCGCAGCTGGGGCGCGGTGCTATTGAGCATCACCACCGGGGCCACCTCGATCGTCGCCCTGACCAGCTCGCGTGCGCGGACGGTCTTCGTCCGCCGGGCGCTGTCGATCGCCGTTTTGGCGACGATCCTGGCGACCGTCTCGGCGATCTCCGGCGCGAGGCTCTGGCTGAACGTCTCCTCCTTCCTAGAGATCGGTCTGCTCGCGGTCGCGATGGCGGCCGTGCTGCAGCGCGTCGTCAGCGCCCAATCGGTCGGCTTCCGCACGATCCTGGGAGCGATCAGCGTCTATACGTCCCTGGGCATCCTCTTCACCTGGGCCTACGGGGCAATCGACCGGATCGAAGGCGGCGGCTTCTTCGGCTCCGGAGTAGAGGTGAACGGCAGTGACTTCCTCTTCTTCAGCTACACCACGCTCACCACCACCGGATACGGGGACCTCGTCCCCGTCGGGCAGGTCGGCCGGATGGTCTCCGGGCTGGAGATGATGTTCGGCCAGATCTTCCTCGTCACCCTCGTCGCCGGCCTGGTCAGCCTTTGGCGGCCGGGCGAAGGACTGCTACGACGGCGCGGCGAGCGCTCGCCCGAGCAGAGCTAAGCGGAGCCGCTACTCGGAGAGCTCGACTCGCTCGATCTTCTGCGGCTCGAGCGGCCGATCTGAAGCGTCGGTCTCGGTCGACTCGATCGCGTCGACGGTCTCCATGCCCTCGACGACCTGGCCGAAGACGGTGTGCTTGCCGTCGAGCCACGGTGCCGCCTGCGTGGTGACGATGAAGAACTGCGAGCCATTGGTGTCGGGCCCGGCATTGGCCATCGCCAACGCGCCGCGGACGATCTTGTGCTCGTTGATCTCGTCCTCGAAGGTGTAGCCGGGACCGCCGCGACCGGTGCCCTCCGGGCAGCCGCCCTGGATCATGAAGTCCGCGATCACGCGGTGGAAGACCAGGCCGTCGTAGAAGCCGTCTGCGGCGAGCTTGCGGAAGTTCTCGACCGTCTTCGGCGCATCCGCGTCATGCAGCTCGACCACGATCCCCCCAGCATTCGTCTGAAAAGTCGCCCGCGACACGAGGACAACCCTATATCGAGGGGCGAGTGGACGGTTGACATCCCTATAGGGTCATCAACCGTCCACTCGCTCTTCTCAGCCGGTGATGTGCAGGGTTAGGGGAGGTGCGGTGCCGGGTGCGTAGGGCCAGCGGTCCTCGGCCAGGGCGACGGCGCGCAGGCGGATTCTCGCCGTGCCGGTCACGTAGCGAAAGCGATAGCTCGCTCGAAAGCGGCCGCTGTGGTCGCTGCGGGCCACCAGCACCGGTCGCCACCTGCGGGCGCTCGTCTCGAAGTACTGGATGGCGACCAGCTTGCCGCGCCTGGGCAGGGCCGCGCCGCGGGCGCGAACCCGGCCCCAGAGCCGCACCGATTCGCCGTTTTGCAGCGACCGCGGCGCTGCCCCGAGCGAGACCGAGCCGCGCACCCGCAGCTCCAGCGCCGGGCGCCGCGAAGGCGCCAGGCCCTTCTCGCCGGCGAAGGCGACGGTGACCCTCCGGGAGGGCCCAGCGGGCAGCGCCAGGCGGAAGCCCCCGTGCCGGCCGCTGCGAACAGTCTCGACCTGGCGGCGGGCAAGCGCTCCGCGCGAGGGGCGGGCGACGACGCGCAGACGGCGGTTGGCGAGCCCGGCACCGTCCGCATCGACGAGCCGCCCAGAGAGCGTCGCGGCCGCCTGGAAGGGGACCGTCACGCTCGGGCCGCGGTGCTCGTGCCAGACGAGCCGTGCGAAGAGGCGCGTCTTCGCTCCCCGGCCGGCGGCCGGCGGGGCCGCCGAGAGCGAGCCGTTGCGTACGGCCGGCGGCGGCTCGGCCTTGCGCACCGCCATCTCTCTGCCGTCGGCGCGCAGCGTGGTCGAGGCCGTGTTGCCGGCTGCATCGGCGACGTCGGCGCGAAAGACGTAGGTGCCGGGATCGAGCTGCTCGGGCATCGTCGCGACCACTCGGGCGCTGCCCGAGGCCGTTCCGGCGACCAACCTGCTCGGCAGCTCGACCCAGCGCTGGCTATCAAGCCGGCGAATGCGAACCTCCCCCCTCGCCGGGCCGGAGTGGACGTCGGAGACGTCGGCGCTGACACTAGCCGGAACGCCGTCCCCCTCCGGGGCGGCAAAAGCGACGCTCGGCGGCAGATCGTCGAGCCGCAGCGCCATCGAGGCATCCGTGCCGGGAGCTTCGTTGCCGGCCTCGTCGCGCAGCCAGAGGTGGATCGCATAGGTCCCGGCGACCGGCAGCCGCAGGTCGCGCAACGCGGCGAGGCCGCGCCCAGCGGAGAAACGATCGCGCGTGTCGTAGCCGCCGGGGCCGAAAATCCGCCAGACGACACCGCCGATCGGGCTCGCCGCACCTTGATCTGGGTTCTGCCACGAGAGGTCGAAGTCGTTCGTGCGCCGCCAGCCGCTCTCGCCGACCAGCATGAGGTTGCGCGGGTGTCCCGGCGGGTTGTTGTCGATCAGCACCTGATGCCCCGCCGAGCAACCGCGGTTGCCGGCGAAGTCGACGACGCAGTGGACGACCGTGTGCGGCCGATCGCTGAAGTTGGTCGTGTCTACGGCCTGGCCGGCCGAAACGCTTGTCAGACAGGGCTGCATCCGCGTCCCGCGTAACTCGCCGTCGACCCAGGCCAGCGCGCAGGGATACTCGGTCAGCCCGATCCGGTTGCCGTCGAGCAGGGTCTCGCCGAAGCGCACGCCGACGCCGGCGTCGTCGCCGCGCACGCTCATCCCCTGCCCGCCGCGCCGCCAGCCGCCGGCCAGGAGGTCGCCACCGATCGCTGCGGCAGGGGTCGTGTTCTCTTCGAGCGTGAAGGTCATCGCCCTGACCGAAGACCACGATCCCGGGTCGAGGCTGCACCAGCCGCTCTCGGGCTTGGCGCACAGCAGCCGGTCCTCGATCGCCGGCACGCCCGGACTGAAGCCCGCGGCGAAGTTGCTCGCCCCGACGTCCGTCGCGGCCGCCGTGGCGAAAGGCTCGAAGCCGCCGCCCCAGGTACCGGCTCCGACGCGCTGCTGGAAGCCGTCGTGCAGGGTGTGCCACCAGGTTCCGGTCACCCGGGTGATCGCCGTGTTCGGCGGAGCCGCCCAGCGCCAGCGCGCGAAACGCGTGCCGGAAACGGTGGCAGCGCCGTCGCGCGTGAGGCTCTTCAGGTGCACGCCGTCGAAGGCGCCAGCGCCGGCCGGCGAGACGCAGTAGGCGTCAGGACGGAACTTGGCACCTCCGGTTGAGTCGGCCCAGCCGGCATCGCTGTCGACGTGCCATCCGCACTCCGAGACGACGTACTTGCCGGCTTTGGCCTCGGCGGCGGCCAGCAGCAGGATTGCCAGCGCCAGGCATATGCCCAGCGCCACGCTCCGACCAAGCCCAGCTCGCGATCCCAACATCGTTCCTCCTTCGCTCGACGACATTGGGATGTCCAAGGCCCTGGCCGCGCGATCTCTCCCCCCGTCGGGCGATCTGCGACTGCCGCCGGCCCGCCTTTGCCAGAATGGCGCTGATGGCGCTCCCCACCAACGAGCAGATAACCGAGAAGCTGCGGGCCGTGATCGACCCCGAGCTGCGACGTTCGATCGTCGAGCTAGGCATGGTTCGCTCGATCGAGGTCAAGGACGACGGCCGCGTCGAGGTGGTCATCTCGCTGACCACCGCCGGCTGCCCGATCCGCTCCCACTTCGAACAGGCCGTCGCGCAGCAGGTCTCGGAGCTGGACGGGGTCACCTCGGTCGCCGTCGGCTTCGACGTGCTCTCCGACGAGGAGAAAGGCCACCTGCAGCAGACCCTCGGCCGCGGCAAGCTGCCCGAGGGCGCGCTGGCCCAGGTCAAAAACGTGATCTGCGTCGCCTCAGGCAAGGGCGGCGTCGGCAAGTCGACGATGACCGCCAACCTGGCGGCGGCGCTGACCGCCGAAGGCCACTCGGCCGGAGCGCTCGACTGCGACGTCTACGGCTACTCGATCCCGCGCATGCTGGGGGTCAACCGCAAACCAGAGGTCAACGCCGAGCGCAAGATCCTGCCGCTGGACGCCGAAGGCGGCGTCAAGGTGATGTCGATCGGCTTCTTCGTCGAGGAGAACGCGGCGGTCGTCTGGCGGGGGCCGATGCTGCACAAGGCGATCCAGCAGTTCCTCGAGGACGTCGCTTGGGGTGAGCTGGAGTACCTGCTCCTCGACCTGCCGCCGGGCACCGGCGATGTCTCGATGACCCTCTCCCAGCTGCTGCCGCAGGCCAAGTTCGTGCTGGTCACGACGCCGCAGCCGGCGGCGCAAACCGTCGCCAAGCGCGCCGCCGACATGGCGCAGAAATTCGACCTCGAGCTGCTCGGTGCGATCGAGAACATGTCCGGCTTCACCACCCCCGACGGCGAGCGCTTCACGATCTTCGGCGAGGGCGGGGGGCAACTGCTGGCCGACGAGCTGGACATCCCGCTGCTGGCGAAGGTGCCGCTCTCCGAGCCGCTGCGCGAGCACGCCGACAGTGGCACCCCGTTGGCCACCGCAGATCCAGACTCCCCCGCCTCGCAAGCGATTCGCCAAGCCGCCCGCGGCATCGTCGCCGCCACCCCGCAGGAGCTGCCGGTCCTTCAAGCGGTCCCCGCCGCCGCGGAGCCGCCCCCGGTCAGCGGCACGCCGCTGCCCGTCGTCCAGGGCTGAGCCCGCCTCCCTTCTCCGGCTAGTTGGACTTGCGGATCGCCGCGGCCGGCACGGTGCTCGGTACCTCCTGGATCTTCATCCGCCTCACCTCCTTGCTCGGCTCGCCGAACCGGGGGAGCTCGAAGCACATCAGCGCGGCGGCGATCACCGCGGTGTCCTCGTTGCCGGCGGCGATCCGCTTGTTGCTGCGCTTCTCCACCTCGAAGATCTTGCCTAGCGCCTTGTCCTGGATCTCTGCCACTTCGTCATAGCCCTGCCGGTCGAGCTGCATGACGGTCCTGCTCAGGTGGTTGTTCGGGCTGGCATCGAAGAGGGCGGCGTCGAACGACCTGGCCGCATCCGCAAGGATGAGCTGAACGATCCAGATCGAGAAGCGTTGGCGCTCCGCGACGCTCAGCCTCCGCCACACCTGGTTGCTGATCAGCGGGCGGACCACCCCGCGGTAGAAGTGCTCCACCGCGCTGCCGTCTTCCCGCTCCTCGACCAGCTCCACCATGCCGAACCCCGCGAGCTTCTTGGCATGGTGGCTGGCCACCGGAATCGACCAACCCAGAAGGGAACTGAGTTCCTTCGGGCTCGCCGTTCGTTCGGTGAGGACAGTCAGCACTTCGATCGTCTTGTCGCAGCCGACGAGCGCAGCCAGCTGCCCGTTAAGTCCCTTCTCCTCCGTTCGCTTAACCGCCGCCATCAGTGCCCCCTCTCCGCTTGCGTGCACGAGGGTAGCCGACCCAGCGCCGAGTTCCCAGCGGGCAACCGCTCGGATTCGATCGAGCGTTTAACCGCCGCTTCTACGCTGTACGCGCTTCGCTTCGTTTAGCGAGCACAAAGGCCTAGCGTCGGTCATCGTGGTCAGCTCAAACCGATCCAGAGCACTGCTCCTCGTCCTGGCGCTTCTCGCCGCACGAGCACTCGGCCCGCACGGGGATCCCGCAGACTCAGAGATGAACGTGACCGTCACCAACTTCCGAATCGGCGCCCTGTCCGGATGCGTCCGGGCCGAAACGGCCCGCGAGTCGCGAGAGGGCCGAACGGCACCGTTGAAGGCAGAACGTTGATGGCGGACCAGGCGCCCGACCCGGCGCGGTTGGCGTACGACGCCCTCGCAGCCGACTACGACGGCTTCACCGGGACCCTCGACTACGAGCCGTGGCTGGCAGAAGTGCTGCCGCGGCTGCAGCGATGGGGACTCGAGGGAAACCGCCTTCTGGATGTCGGCTGCGGCACCGGCAAGAGCCTGATCCCGATGGTCGAACGCGGCTGGCAGTGCAGCGGCTGCGACATCTCGCCTGCGATGGTGGAGGTCGCGCGGCAGAAGCTCGGTGACCGAGCGAGCCTCACCGTCGCCGACATGCGCGAGCTACCGCGGATCGGCGCGTTCGACCTCGTCTGGTCGCTCAACGACTCGATCAACTACCTGCTGGATCGCCGCCAGCTCGAGCTGGCGCTCGGAGCCATGCGGGGGAACCTGGCAGACGCCGGCCTGCTCGTCTTCGACGTCAACACGCTGCTCACCTACCGCACCTTCTTCGCCGAACGGCGCCTGGTCGAGCACGGCGGTCGTCGCCTCGTCTGGGACGGCGGTGCAGCCGGCGACGTGGCGGCCGGCGCGATCGTCACCGCCCACCTCCAGGTCGAGGGCGACGCGAGGAGCGCCCACACCCACCGCCAACGCCACTTCCCCGAGGCCGATATCCGCAACGCCCTGAGCGCAGCGCAACTCGAATACCTGGAGATCCTCGGCCAGGACGAACACGGCGGACTCCACCAGCCATTCCGCGAGCTGGACCACGTTAAGGCGCTCTACATCGCGCGCCAGCACCGGACCACAAGTATGTAAAGGCCGCGACGGCGCCCCAAGGCGACTACGCCGCGCTCTTGCTCTTGTAGTACTCGGCGTTGATCTCGGCGTATTTGGCCCACTCGGCGGGGAGCTGGTCCTCGGCGAAGCAGGCATCGACGGGGCAGGCCTCGACGCAGGCGTCGCAGTCGATGCACTCGTCGGGGTCGATGTAGAGCATCTCGACCGAGTCGTAGTCGGGCTCGTCCGGGGTCGGGTGGATGCAGTCGACTGGACAGACCTCGACGCACGAGTTGTCCTTCTGTCCGATGCACGGCTCGGCGATGACGTAGGTCATTCGATGCTGTCTCCTGGGTCGTCGTTTGGGGGCCGGAGAGAGAATCTGGGCCCCGCCCGGCGCGAGCCGACATTTTAGGGATTCGCGGACGCGGGGGAACCCGCGACCGGCCCTTGGGATGATGTTGCCGTGCTGCTGCTGACGGGGGCCACGGGAAGCATCGGGTCGCGCCTGCTGCCGCTGCTGCTCAAGCGGGGCGAGGACGTGCGCTGCCTGGTGCGCGAGCCACGGCGCCTCGGCGACCGTCGCACCGACGTGCAGATCGCGCTCGGCGACCTGGGCGAGATGTCGGACCCCTACCTGGTGCGCCAGGCGCTGCGCGGCGTCGACACCGTCGTCCACCTGGCGGCGACGATTCGCGACCAGCCACCGCATCGCATCGAGGAGCTCAACGGCCTCGCCACGGTGCGTCTGCTGCGCGCCGCCGAGCGCAGCGGCGTGCGCCGCTTCGTCTTCTTCAGCGCGCTCAATGCGGCGAGCGCCCAGCGCACCCGCTTCTTCCGCGCCAAGTGGCTGGCCGAGCGTGCGGTCGCCTCCTCGCCGCTGGAGACGACGGTCTTCGCCCCCTCGATCGTCTACGACCGCAGCGACCCCTGGGTCACCCTGCTGCGGCGCTTCTCCTTCCTGCCGGTGCTGCCCGTCTCCGGCTCCGGCCACGCCCGCTTCCAGCCGATCTGGGCGGAAGACGCCGCCCGCTGCACGCTCGCCGCGCTCGTCGCCGAGCGCGCCCGCGAGCGCTACGAGCTGGGCGGCCCGGAGACGCTCAGCTACGACGAGATGTCGGACCTGGTCAGCCGCGTCGCCGGCCGTCCCCGCCCGTTGGTCCACATACCCCTGCCCGTCGTCCGCCCCGGTTTGATCGCCCTGCGCTCCATCTTCGGCGAGGCCGTGTTCGCTACCTGGGAGGAGGCAGAGCTGATGGAGGTCGGGATGACGAGCGAGCACGGCACCGCGGACGCACAGGAGCTGGGCGTGGAACCGAGAAGGATGGGCGATGTGCTGGCGACGCCATAGGGCGGCGGTTGTACGAGCCCTTGCGCTTGCCGCCGCGATCCTCGCCCTGGGCGCGGCCCCGGCCGCCGCGCTGACCCTCGTGCCGCCCAAGCCGAACCTCTTCTTCGGCGTCAGCGACCGCGGCACGACCCAGGAGTTCAACGAATTCGCCCTCCTGCTGAACAAGCACCCGGCGCTGCTGGAGACCTTCCATCCCTGGGGCAACAGCCTCAACGAAGCCTACGAACGCTGGCGCGAAACCGGCACCCGGCCGATCCTCCACATCTCGACCGCCGACGACCAGACGCTGGCCGAGCTGATCACCCCCGCGCAGATCGCGCTCGGGTACGGCGACGACTATCTGCTGCAACTCAACGACTTCTTCGCCAAACACGGCTTGGCCGCCTACATCAGGCCGCTCGGCGAGCCCAACCGCTGCCTCAACGCCTGGACGGCGGTCGACTGCGAAGGCAACCAGCGCGGCGGTGAATACACCACCGGCTGGTACAAGCAGGCCTTCCGCCGGATTGCGCTGCTGGTCCGCGGCGGCAACACCCTGGAAGGGATCAACGCGACCCTTGCCGAAATCGGCCTGCCGCCGGTGCGCCGCAGCAAAGGACCCCCTCCGACGAGCCTGCTCGCGGCGCCGGTGAGCATCATCTGGAGCCCGCTGCCCGGCGGCTCGCCCCGGGTGAAAGGCAACTTCCCCGGTAACTACTGGCCCGGCAGCCGCTGGGTCGACTGGGTCGGCACCGATTTCTATTCCGAATATCCCGTCTGGAAAGACCTGAACCGCTTCTACACGGGCAGGCAGTGGCGCCGCAAGCCGGTTGCGATCGCCGAGTGGGCGGTGGCCGGCGAGGACGAACCGCGCTTCGTCAAACAGCTCATCGCCTGGGCCACCAAGCGCCCCCGCGTGCGAATGCTCGTCTACTACGACGGCTTCAACACCGGCGAAAACCCCTACGCGCTCCCCCTCTACCCCCGCACCACGAACACCCTGCGCCTGAAGATCCGCCGACCCACCTTCCTCCAGTACGCGGACTACAACGCCGGCACCCTGCCGCCACTGCCGCCGCCTCCGCCGAAAACGGCGAAATAAGCAGCGCCTCGGTGAGGGATCGGCGAGGAACCGAAACGGCGTTGGCTACTATTGACACCTTATGCGGTGTCAAGACGCCCTCGACGTCGGTCGGCTTCTGCGAGAAGCACGTGAGCTGCAGGGCCTGAGTCAGCGACGGCTGGCGCTGCGGGCGGGGACCAGCCAGGACGCGATAAGCCGCATCGAGCGCGGCGTCGAGGCGCCGACGTTGGCACGTTTCGCCCAGTTGATGTTGGCGCTGGGACGACGCCCGGTTCTCGGCAGCGAGCCCCTGGACAGCCCGGTGCCGCCAAGCGAGCTGGCCGCCGCGAGGGAGATGTCCGCAAGCGAGCGCTTGCGCGAGGCAGCGAGCTGGAACCGCATTTCATCCCGCCTCGCAGCCGCCGGCGCGCAGGCCCGTCGCGCCGGCCACCCGGCGACGCGCAGGAGCGAGGGATGAGCGGCCCCGGCACGAAGCCAGTCGATCGCCCGCTCGACCTCGGCGAGCTGATCGCCGCCCTGGCGCGCCACGGCGTCGAGTACGTCGTGATCGGCGGGGTGGCCGCCCAGGTCCACGGTCACCGGCGCACGACGATGGACCTCGACCTGACCCCAGATCCGGAGCCCGAGAACCTGCGCCGGTTGGGCGCCGCCCTGACGGAGCTCGAAGCGCGTCCCAGGGACGATCGAAGAGAACCGAAGGAGATCCCGGTCGGCGACCCGGAGCGGCTTGCCGCCGCCGCGATCGTCCCCCCTCTGCTCACCCGGCACGGCCAGCTCCACATCCTCAAGGAGCCGAAGGGGGCGCGCGATTTCGAGCAGATGCGCAGGGCCGCATTGGTGGTCGAGCTCGACGGCAGCGAGGTCGCCATCGTCTCGCTCGACGATCTGATCCGGATGAAGCGGGCCGCCGGGCGCGCGAGGGACCTGGCTGACATCGCCGCCCTCAGCGAAGGCGAGAGACAGGAACAGGACTAGCCCCGGAAAAGCGAGGGGCCCGGTTGCCCGGGCCCCTCGAAAAGCCACTCGCCTGTTAGGGCGAGGATACGCCTGGCGGCGTGGCTACATCATGCCGCCCATATCGGGCATGCCACCGCCGGGCATGCCACCGGCGCCTTCCTTCTCGGGCGGCTCGGCGATGATCGCCTCGGTGACGAGGATGTTCTTGGCGATCGAGGCGGCGTTCTGCAGCGCCGACCGGGTCACCATCGTCGGGTCGATTACGCCGGCTTTGATCAGGTCGCCGTACTCGCCGTTGGCGGCGTTGAGGCCTTCGCCCGGTTTCAGGGCACGCACCTCGTTGACGACGACCGAGCCCTCCAGGCCGGAGTTCTCGGCGATCTGGCGGACCGGCTCCTCGAGCGAGCGGTGCACGATGCGGGCGCCGGTCGCCTCGTCGGGATCGTCGAGCTTGTCGGGATCGAGGTCGCTCTGCGCGTTCAACAGCGCGACGCCACCACCCGGCACGACTCCCTCCTCGAGCGCCGCCCGGGTCGCCTGCAGGGCGTCCTCGACGCGGTGCTTTTTCTCCTTCATCTCGGTCTCGGTGGCGGCGCCGACCTTGACTACGGCGACGCCGCCGGCCAGCTTGGCGAGCCGCTCCTGGAGCTTCTCCCGATCGAAGTCGGAGTCGGTGTTCTCGATCTCCTGCTTGATCTGGTTGATCCGGCCCTTGATGTCCTCGGCGTCGCCGGCGCCGTCGATGATCGTCGTCGTGTCCTTGGAGACGACGACGCGACGGGCCTTGCCGAGCTGGGAGAGCTGGGTGTTCTCGAGTTTGAGGCCCATCTCCTCGGTGATCACCTCACCGCCGGTGAGGATCGCGATGTCCTCGAGCATCCGCTTGCGACGGTCGCCGAAGCCCGGCGCTTTGACCGAGACGCCGGTGAAGGTGCCGCGCAGCTTGTTGACCACCAGGGTCGCGAGGCACTCGCCCTCGACGTCCTCGGCGACGATCAGCAACGGCTTGCCACCCTGCATCACCTGCTCGAGCACCGGCAGGATGTCGCGCACCGAGCCGATTTTCTGGTTGGCGATGAGAATGTAGGGGTCCTCCAGCACCGCCTCCATGCGGTCCTGGTCGGTGACCATGTATGGGGAGATGTAGCCCTTGTCGAACTGCATCCCCTCGGTGAACTCCAGCTCCATGCCGAAGGTCTGGCCCTCCTCGACGTTGACGACGCCGTCTTTGCCGACTTTCTCGATCGCGTCGGCGATCACGTTGCCGATCTCGTCGTCGGCGGCGGAGATGGCGGCGACACGAGCGATCTGCTCCTTGCCGGCGACCTCCTTGGACTGCTTGTCGCGCAGGTTGTCGACGACGTCGTCGACGGCCTTCTCGATGCCGCGGCGCAGTGCCAGCGGGTTGGCCCCGGCGGCGACATTCTTTAGGCCCTGACGGACGATCGTCTGCGCCAGCAGGGTCGCGGTCGTCGTGCCGTCGCCAGCGACGTCGTTGGTCGCCGTGGCGACCTCGCGGCCCAGCTGGGCGCCCTGGTTCTCGAAGACGTCCTCGACCTCGATCTCACGGGCGATCGTGACGCCGTCGTTGGTGATCGTCGGCGCGCCGAACTTCTTGTCGAGCACGACGTAACGGCCTTTGGGCCCGAGCGTCACCTTGACCGCGTCGGCGACGGTGTCGACGCCGGCCTGCAGCGCCCCCCGTGCCTCCTCCTTGTACTTCAGCTCCTTGTGAGCCATCTGATTTCAGTCCTCCTTGGTTCTCTAAGTCCTATGGGCGGGGGTCAGCCGAGCTTGGCGAGGACATCCGACTCGCGAAGCACGAGCACGTCCTCACCCTCGACGGTGACCTCGGTGCCGCCGTATTTGGAGTAGAGGACCTCGTCGCCCTCGCTCACGTCGAGCGGGCGGCGGCTGCCGTCCTCCTGGATCGCGCCGTCGCCGACGGCGACGACCTTGCCCTTCTGCGGCTTCTCTTTTGCCGTGTCGGGAAGGACGATGCCGCTAGCGGTCGTCTCCTCCTCCTCGATCGGCTTGACGATCAGCCGGTCCCCGAGGGGCTTCAGCTTCATCCGTGGACCTCCGTTATGGGTCGGGTTACTGGTTTCAAAGTCTCGAATCGCACTGAAAAGGCCGTTTGCAAAGGCCTCAGCGCTTGGCACTCTAAGAGAGAGAGTGCCAGCGTCCGTAAAGATAGCGGTCCGGGTTAGCCGTTGGCAAGCAGCCTGCAGCCGAGCAGCCGGGCGAGCCCCTCGCCGCCACGCGCCATCACCCAATCGTGGTTCCACTCGAAGGCCGGGCGGGCGACCGGGGCGAAGAGGTTCATCCAGGCCTTGGTGGTCGCCACGTTCCACTCGTAGAGCACCGCGGTCGCACCGCCGTACTCGTAGAGCCGCCAACGGCCAATGCCGGTCAACTCCCCGACCGCGTCGGCCTCGAGCAGATGGGGACGCTCGACCCGGGTCGTCGTCACCTCGAACTCCACCCGGTAGGGCAGCAGGCTCTTCCAGACGAGCCTCGAGACCGAACCGACGCCACCGTCCTCGGCGGGGCGCACCTCCTCGGCCGCCTCCACCCCACGCCACCACTGCGGCCATCGCGCCTGATCGTAGATCGCCTCCCAGACCGGCTCGCGCGGCGAGTCGAGCAGCCAGGTCGTGAGGAACGAGTAATCAGCCACGGAAGCAATTACGGAGCGGGAGAGCGATCAGTTGTGTCGTGGCGTCTCCCCGTTGCCGAAGTGCGAGCCCGGCGACTCGGTGATCTGCGAGAAGCGAATCACGGTGACGATGTCGTCGGGCCCGACGGTGCGGCCGTAGATCTGTTCCAGGAACTTGACCTCGTCCTCGAGCCGCCGGAACTCGGGATTGTCGTGCTGGATGTCACGGGGTGAGAGGTCGGCGACCTTCTTCACCTCGACGTCGTCGATCACCGCGGCGAAGATTTTCTCCCGCGGGCTGTGGCGGAAACCGACCGTTATCCAGACGACCTGGCCCCGCTCGTACTTGGTGGTCTTGTCGCCGAGGCGGATGGTCGCGCTCTTGCGACCGCGCCTCAGCTGGTCGACGAAGACGGTCGAGTAGAAGTTGAGCACGTAGATGCCGCCGCGCATGCCGGCGAGCGTATCTGACGGCCCCGCTCGCCGACCTCTTGGACGGATGTCGGGGGCCAGGGGTGTAGGAATCGCCTCGGCGGGTCGATGTACGGGCGATGGCGCCCAGCTCGCCCACTTTCTCGACCACTTTCCGACGCCTTTCCGTAACCGCGATCGCCGGCGTGGCCGCGCTGCTGCTCCTCGCCGCGGCGACCGCCTCGGCGGCAACTTGCGCCGGCAAGCACGCGACGATCGTCGGCACGGCCGGCAACGACACGATCGTCGGCAAAAAGGCGAGCGACGTCATCTACGGCGGCGGGGGCGACGACAAGATCCTTGGCGGCCCCAACGGCAACGACACGATCTGCGGCGGCCCCGGCGACGACAAGCTGCTGGGCGGCCACGGCAACGACTCCCTGCACGGCGACGAAGGCAACGACCGCCTGCTGGGCGACACCGGCGCCGACAACCTCTTCGGTGGCACCGGCAACGACGCGCTGTACGGCGCCAAGGGACCCGACGAGGAGCATGGCGAGGGCGGCTCCGACGAGCTGTTCGGTGGTCGCGGTCCTGACGCCCTGCTGGGCGGTGAGGATGGGGACGTGCTCTACGCCGGCAAGGCGAGCGAGCACAACGTCGACGGCGAAGGCGGCGACGACTGGGTCTACGGCGGTCGCGGCAACGATCACCTCGACGGCGGCGACGGCAATGACCTGGTCGACGGCGGGCTCGGCGACGACTCGCTGGACGGCAACGGCGGCAGCGACCGCATCCTCGGCAACCATGGCCGCGACGACATCGAGGGCGGCGCCGGCGACGAAGACGTGCTGCGCGGAGACATCGGCTTCGACAAGCTGGACGGCGGCCCGGGCGAGCGCGACATCGCCTCCTTCTCGACGGCATCCGAAGCGGTCACCGCGAACCTCGCCACGGGCAGCGCCCACGGTGACGGCCGCGACACGATCGCGCCCGAAACCGAGGACATCGTCGGCTCCGCCTACAACGACGACCTGGTCGGCGACGGGGTTGCCAACCGCCTCGACGGCGGCGACGGCTATGACACGCTGCAGGGCGGCGGCGGGGGCGACGCGCTCTATGGCGGCCCGGGCGGCGCGATCTGCAGCGGCGCCTCGACGACGCAGGAATGCGGTCCGCCGAAAGCCGCCAGCGGCGCCGGGCCGGCGGTCTCCCGCGTGCACAGCATCGACGGCAGCGGCTCGCTCAACGTGCGCGGCAGCGACGGCAGCGACACCATCGCAATCGCCCTTGCCGGCGGCACCTACGTCGTCAGCGCCGGCGGCATCCCGGAAAACAACATCGAAGGCTGCACGCCGTCCGGCGGCAGCGCCGTCTGCGCGACCGACGTGCAGACGATCCTGATCGACGCCGGCGCCGGCAACGACGTCGTCACCGTCGATCCCAGCATTCCCCAGAACGTCGAAGTGCGGATCGCCGGCGGCATCGGCGCCGACGAGCTGCACGGCGGGCCGGGCGGCGACGTGATCGAGGCCGGCGACGACAGCGACCCCGACACGCTCGAAGGCGGACCGGGAGACGACGCCCTGATCGGCGCCCGCACCGATCTGCCGGTGCCCGTCAACAGCGGCAAAAGCACGATGATCGGCGGGCCGGGCGGCGACGTGATGGTCGGCGGCGACCCCTGCGATGGCGACGTCTTCGACGGCGGTTCCGGCGAGGATGACGCCAACTTCTTCCGCTTCACGCCCGGCGTCAACGCCGAGATCGGCGGGCCGGTCAGCCGCGACGGCAGCCCCTGCACCCCGGGGCACGTCGACCTCTCGGTCGAGTCGCTCGAGGGCTCGCCCGGCAACGACGTGCTGGTCGCTGCCCGCCGCAGCGACACGCTGATCGGCAAGGGCGGCAACGACGTGCTGCGCAGGCCGGGTCGCTAACACCGCTAGCCGGCAGCGAAGCCCTCCTCGCCGATCAGCGGAACGAAGCGGCAGGGCCCGATCTCGGCCCGCTCGAAGACGGCGTCGCGGCGACGGAAGACGGTCAGCATGTCGGCGCCCTCGGCGGCGATCGGCACCACCAAGCGACCGCCGTCGCTGAGCTGGCCGAGCAGCGAGCGCGGTGGCGCCGGCGCGGTGGCGTGGACGGCGATCGCCTCGAACGGCGCCCGCTCGGGCAGGCCGCGGCTGCCGTCGCCGAGAATCAACTCGACGTTCTCGACGCCGAGGCGGTCGAGCGCGATTCGCGCCCCGGCGACCAGCGGCTCGTGGCGCTCGACGCCGATCACCTCGCCGGCAAGCCGGGAGAGGACGGCCGCTGAATAGCCGGAGCCACTGCCGATCTCCAGCACGCGCTCGCCTCCGGCCAGCGCCAGCGCCTGGCAGATCGCGGCGACGATCCAGGGCTGAGAGATCGTCTGCTCCTCGCCGATCGGCAGGGCCGAGTCCGCGTAGGCGCGGCTGCGGACGCGCTCGGGCACGAATTCCTCGCGCGGGACCTCCCCCATCGCCGCCAGGACGCGCTCGTCGTCGATCCCGCGGCGGCGCAGCTGCCGCTCGACCATCGTGGCGCGTAAAGAGGCGAAATCAGTCATACAAATGACGCGATCCAGGGTCGTCAGGCAAGGACGCAGGGAGGGCGACGAGGGGAGCGCACTGCAGTGCGTGAGCCGAGGAGACCGACTGAGGACGCAGCATGACGGCAGCTGGGTCGCGTCATTCAGAAGATGTAGTTGCGGAGCTTGCCCGGGGCCAGGACGGTCACCCGGCCCCGACCGGGGCGGACGATGCCGGCGCGCTCGAGGTCGGCGAGAAAGCGACTGACGCTCTCGCGCGAGGTGCCGGCCAACTGTGCGAGGTCGGCCTGGTTCATGCGGATCGTCACCTCGCTGCCATCCCCATCGTGCGGCGACTCTTCGGCGACGAGCTGGGAGAGGACGCCGGCGACGCGGCTGGGAACGGTCTGGAAGGACTGCCGTGAGATGCGCTCATTGGCGGCACGCAGGCGCCGCACCAGTGCCGCGATGAGCTTGACCGTGGTCTCCGGGTGGCGGGAGAGGAGCGCCCGCACCTCGCCGGCCGGCAGCGCCAGCAGCTCGCCGTCGCTGAGCGCTTCGACGCTGGCAGAGCGGACCTCGCCGTCGAGCATCGCCAGCTCGCCGAAGATGTCTCCGGGCCCCAGCGATGCAAGCGTTATCGCCCGCCCGTCGGAGTGCTCGCGAGTGACCCGGAAGCTGCCTGTGCGGACGATGTAGCAGGCGTCGGAGTGGTCGCCCTCATGGAAGACGCGGATCCCGGCCGGGAAGGAGCGCGGCACGGCCACCCGCGAGAAACGCTCCAGCTCGCCCTGCTCGAGGTCGGAGAAGAGCGGCACGCTGCGCAGCAGCTCGACCGGGCTGAGACTCTCCTCCGGATCCGCCATGTCCGGATTATCCCGCTCGACCAGGCCGGCTTGCCGACAGGCCTCGGCCGCATAACGGCGACGCGGGGCCGATCGAAGAGACAGGCGCTACCCGATCGGGCCCGCGAGGCGCTTGGTGGCGACCGCGACGCGCCGGTGACGGCGCTGGATCCTGGGCTTGCAGCGGATGCCTGATGTGATGCGCCACCTTCGTGGGCCCCGCTACGGACGGTGCGGCCGCACCGGGGCCAGCAGGTCCGGCGGCCGCTTCCGCCGGCCGTCTGATCGACCCCCGCGCGACCCCCGCTGAGGGCCGGCAGGGATGTTTCAGCCGGCGGAGGCGGTCAGCTTGCGCGGGCCACGGCTGAAGCCGGCGCTGAGCAGCGCCTCCTCGTGGCCGGAGCCGAGCACTGGCTCGCCGTCGACCTTCTCGATGCCGAGCTTCGGCAGGCGGCCGGCGGAGACGGCCGCGGCGAGGGCCTCGGCGGCCGCGGCGAGCCCGGCCTCGTCCAGCTCGACCAGGCGGAGGATGCTGCGGCCGCCGCGCTCGACGTAGAGCAGCGGCTCGCCGTCGCGCAGCAGGACGTGGGCGCCTGGGGCGCGGGCCGGCCGGCGGGCGGACGGCGGTTTGGGCCAGGGCAGCGCGGCGCCAAACGGGTTGGCGGGATCGGTCGCGGCGAGCAGCTGGAAGTCGCCTTCGGTCTCCGGCAGCGAGCGCAGGCGCTCGACCGCACCGGGCAGCGCGAACTGGGCGCCGCCAAGACCCTCGACGAAGTAGCCGCGACGAGCGGTGCCGAGCAGCTCGAGGTTGCCCAGCTCCGCGTAGAGGGTCGCGAAACCGCCGGGAATGCCCTCGGCGAGAACCGTCTCGCGGGTGACGATGCCGTAGCGCTCGAGCATCAGCTCGGCCTGGGCGCGCAGTCGCGCTCCCGGCCCCGGCGCCGCCTCGAAGAGCGGCGCGGTCAACGACCAGCGGCCCTGCACCGCCGCGCCGGCGCTGGAGCGACGGCGGGCGAAGCGCCGGCCTTGGCGCTCGTGGCGCGGCACCGAGCGCAGGCGCGGCGCCCGCAGCGGCGCGAAGGCGTCATTGGTCACCTGCCCCGCCCAGGCGAGGTCCCAGAGGGCGGTGTGCAGCTCCTCGGCTGGGAAATCGAGGTCGGCGAGGAGGTCGAGCCAGAAGGACGGGCCGGCGATGAGTCGCTCGCGGATCGCGTCGTGCGGCTCGCCCTGCGGCAGCTCAAGCTTGGCGTTGGCCGGAGGCGGCCCGGCCAGGTGCACGTCCTCGCGGAAGTAGAGGGCGACGCGGCCGTCGCTGCGTCCGCGTGAACCGGCGCCGACCCAGACGAGCTCGCCGCTGGTGCAGAGCTCGTCGAGCCAGGTCGGCGAGTAGGCGCCAAGCCGGCGCGGCAGGACGTCCTGCTCCCAGACCTTCGGCGTCAGGGCGACGCCCTGCAGCGGCACAAGCGCATCTCGCAGGCGGTCGGGGCCGGCGCCCGCCGGGCGGTGGGCGTCGACGTTCTGCCAGCTCGGCAGGAAGCGGGCGAAGCGGTCGCGCGCGGCCGGCTCGACTTCGCGTCGCAGGTGGGCGAGGCTGGCGCGGCGCACGCGGCGCAGGACGTCAGCGTCGCACCACTCGCGCTCGCCGCCGCCCGGCAGCAGCTCGCCCCGCACCAGCGCCCCTTCGCGCTCCAGCTCGCGCAACGCCGCCCCCGGGTCGACCCCGTAGCGGGCGGCGAGCTGCGCCGTCGGGAAGGGCCCGTGGGTGCGCGCGTAGCGGCGCACCAGGGCGCGCATCGCGTCGGGATGATCCTCGAGGAAGGTCTCCGGCAAGCCGGGCGGCGGCGGCACTCCGAGCGCGTCACGGTAGAGCCCGGCGTCCTCGCCGGCGATGAAGCGCTCCTCGCCGCCGATCCGCACGACAGCGGCGCGCCGCTCGGCGACCAGCTTCTCCAGCATCGAGGTGGCCGAGTAGCCCTCGGCGACGCGCTCGGCGCACTCCGCGGCACTGAGGTCGCCGACGTTGCGGAGGATCTGCTGCAGGGCATCGCGATCGGCGGCGCGGGCCGCCTCGGTGCGGTACTGCAGCTGCGCCTCGACCTCGGCCAGGGCGTCGGGGTCGATCAGGTCCCGCAGCTCCTCTTGGCCGAGCAGCTCGCGCAAGAGGTCGCGGTCGAGCGCCAGGGCGGCGGCGCGGCGCTCGGCGTTCGGCGTGTCCCCCTCGTACATGTAGGTCGCCACGTAGTCGAAGAGCAGCGAGGAGGCGAAGGGCGAGGCGGTCGGCGTCTCGACCTCGACCAGGCCGAGCTTGCGCGAGTGCAGGTCGGTGAGGATCTGGCGCAGCGCCGGCAGGTCGAAGACGTCGCGCAGGCACTCGCGGTAGGTCTCCAGCACGACCGGGAAGCGGGGGAAGTCGCGCGCGACCTCGAGCAGGCTCTGCGACTTCAGCCGCTGCTGCCAGAGCGGCGTGCGCTTGCCGGGGTAAGCGCGCGGGATCAGCAGCGAGCGGGCGGCGTTCTCGCGGAAGCGGGCGCCGAACAGGGCGGAGCCGGAGAGCTCGCGCACGACCAGGTCCTCCAGCTCGTCCGGGTCGACCATCACCAGATCTGCAGGCGGCACCTCGTCGGCGTCGGGCAGATGGACGACGATGCCGTCGTCGGACCAGATCGCATCGGCCTCGAGTTCGCGCTCCTCACGGATCTTCTGCGAGATCGCCAGGCCCCAGGCGGCGTGAACGCGACCGCCGAAGGGGGAGAGCACGCAGAGCCGCCAGTCGCCGATCTCGTCGCGGAAGCGCTCGACCACGATCGTCTCGTCCGAGGGGACGACGCGGGTCGCCGTCTGCTGCTCGCGCAAGTAGGCGACCAGGTTCTCGGCGGCGCGGCGATCGAGGTCGTACTCGCCGGCCAGCTCCTCGGGCTTGCGCGAGACCGCCTCGCGGGCGAAGGCGCCGATCGCCCGTCCCAGCTCCGCCGGGCGGCCGATCCCGTCGCCCTTCCAGAAGGGCACCGCGCCGGGCAGGCCGGGGGCCGGGGTGACGATCACCCGGTCGCGGGTGATGTCCTCGATCCGCCAGGTCGTCGCGCCGAGCAGGAAGGTCTGCCCGGGGCGCGCCTCGTAGACCATCTCCTCGTCGAGCTCGCCGACCCGGCGCCCGTCGGGCAGGTGGACGCCGTAGAGGCCGCGGTCGGGGATCGTGCCGGCGTTGGTGACGACCAGCTGACGGGCGCCTTTGCGGCCGTGGATCGTGCCCCGCGTGCGGTCCCAGACGATCCGCGGCCGCAGCTCGGCGAAGCGGTCCGACGGGTAGCGCCCGTCGAGCATGTCGAGCACGTTCTCGAGCTGTTCGCGGGAGAGCTCGCCGAAGGGCTCGGTGGCGGTGACGAGGCGCTCGACCTCGTCGACCTGCCACTCGTCGAGCGCGGCCATCGAGACCAGGTGCTGGGCGAGCACGTCGAGGGGGTTTTGCGGCACGACGGTCTCCTCGATCGCGCCTTCGCGCATCCGCCGGGCGACGACCGCGCACTCGAGCAGGTCGGCGCGGAACTTGGGGAAGATGCGGCCCCGCGAGACCTCGCCCAGCGAGTGCCCGGCGCGGCCGACCCGCTGCAGGCCGCGGCTGACCGACTTCGGCGACTCGACCTGGATCACCAGGTCGACGGCGCCCATGTCGATCCCCAGCTCCAGGCTCGAAGTGGCCACGAGGCAGGGGAGCTGCCCCGACTTCAGCATCTCCTCGACCACGGTGCGCTCCTCGTGGGAGAGCGAGCCGTGGTGCGCACGGGCTATCTCCACGGGTGCGTCCTGGCCGGCGGGTCCTGTCGCGGCAGGGGACCCACCACCCCCTCCGGTAGCTAAAGCTTCCTCGGGGGTGGTCCCCCCTACCGCGCCACCCGCCGGAGAGGCGTTCCCGCCATGCTCGGTTGCCGGAAGCTCACCGGGAACTTCTTCGGCCGCTAGCTCATTGAGGCGCTTTGCCAAGCGCTCTGCTGCGCGGCGGGCGTTGACGAAGACGATGGTCGAGCGGTGCTGGCGGACAAGTTTCAGCAGCTCCGGGTAGATCGCGGGCCAGATCGAGCGTTGATGAGCTAAGGGCTCGCCGTCGGTTGGGTTGCCGTCCGCGTTCGGGAAGCTGGGTGCCCCCGGTTCGCTCATGTCCTCGACCGGGACGACGATCTTCAGGTCCAGCTCCTTGCTGCTCCCAGCATCAACAATCTCGCACTCCCGCCTCGGACCCACCAGAAACCTCGCCACCCGCTCCAACGGCCGCTGCGTAGCCGAAAGACCAATTCGCTGAATGCCCTCCGGCGCGGCTGCGGTGGGTGGCGGAGGGGCGGGGGGTTCTCCGCCGCCCGGAGCCTCCGGAGGGGAAGAATCCGACCCTTCATGCGCTTTGTCCCTCCCCCCGGAGGAGGACGTAGGGCAAGGAGAGCCCCCCGCCCCT
>DATANV010000028.1:0-26693 GCA_036266075.1 Solirubrobacterales bacterium | reverse complement strand
CAAGGCCGTCTACCCCAAGACCGCCATGGGCGCCAGCAAGGCGCTGGCCGAGTGGGTGGTCGAGGCGCTCGGCCAGATCGAGCACGAGACCACCTTCGTGGCCGTGCGCTTCGGCAACGTGCTCGGATCGTCGGGCTCGGTGGTGCCGATCTTCCGCGAGCAGATCGCGCGCGGCGGGCCGGTGACCGTCACCGACCCCGAGATGACGCGCTACTTCATGACGATTCCCGAGGCCGCTCAGCTCGTGCTGCAGGCCGGGGCTCTCGCGGAGGGCGGCGAGATCTTCATCCTCGACATGGGCGAGCCGGTGAAGATCGTCGACCTGGCGAACAACATGATCCGCCTCGCCGGCTACGAGCCGGGCGCCGGGATCGCCGTCGAGTTCACCAAGCCGCGCCCCGGCGAGAAGCTGCATGAGGAGCTGATCGGCGCTGGTGAGGACCTGCACCCGACGGCGGCCAAGCGGATCAACCGGGCCGTGCGGGGCACGCCGCTCGACCCGGAGTGGGTCGAGTCGACGCTGAACGCGCTCGAGCACCTGGTGATGGCCGGCGATGAGGCCAACCTGGCCGAGCGCGTGGTCGCCCTGATAGCCGCGCCGGGCGGCGACACGGCGGCGGTCGGGCTCGACGGATAGCCTCTCGCAGCCAACCCCTTGGAGCTGATCAAGGAAATCGGGGCCTTCGCGGGCTTGGTCGCCTTCCTCGGCCTGGCCCTGCTCGCCCTGCTCTCCTTCGCCCAGGGCCGTGACATCCGGCGCCTGCGGGAGTGGGCCGGCTCGGCGCCCGAGCGCGATGCCGAGCGCAAGGACTCGACCTCGGCGGCGGCTCAGGAACGGGCCGAGGAGATGCGCAAGCTGGAAGAGGCGCGCGATGCCGAGCGCCGCGCCGCCGAGTTGCGCGAGACCCGGCGCCAGCGCCGCGAGGCGGGCTTACCCGAACTGACTCGCTCCGAGCGACTGCGCGAGCGCTTCGGCGGGCACGGCGGACACGGCATCGGCAGCCGGCTCGGCGAGCCGCGCTACCTGGCGGCGATCTTCGCCGCCCTGCTGCTGGTCGCCGGCGTCGTCGCTTACGGGACGCTGCACGGCTTCGGCGACAGCGACAGCGACAGCGCCAAGGGCAAGCAGGCATCGGCCAAGCTGAAGCCGGGCGAAATCGAAGTCACCGTCCTCAACGGGACCTCGGTCGAAGGGTTGGCTGGCAGCTACGGCGACATGGTCGAGCGCAAGGGCTTCCAGCTCGGCGCGGTCGACAACAGTCGCTCGACCTTCGCCGAGAGCATCGTCATGTTCAAGCCAGGCAACGGGCGCTCGGCGCACAGCGTCGCCACGGCGCTCCAGGTTCCCCGCGTGCGGGCGATGACCGGCGAAATCGCCTCGCGTGCCGCAGGTGCGCCGGTCGTTGTGGTGATCGGCGAAGACAATGCGGCCTCGGCGGGTTAGTACCGGCGCGGTCGTCTTCGCGCTGCTCGTCGTCGCAACCGTCGCGGCTTTCGCTTGGTCGCAGCGCCTCAAGCGCGACCCGCTGGTCCTTGACCGCGTCACCTTCGGCACTGCGGCGAGCCGGGGCTTCACTCCGAACCGCGACTGCCGTTTCGACCGCATCCGGATTCGCTTCCGCGTCACCAGGTCCGACCGTGCCGACGTGCAGGTGGTAAAGCCCGGCGGCAAGCTGGTGGTGACCCTCGCCCGCGACGTCTACCTCAAGCGCTACCGCTTTTTCACCTACTATTGGGACGGCCGCATGCGCGAAGACGGCGTCGCGCCAGCGGGGCGCTACAAGCTGCGCGTCAAGCTGCTTGGCCAGGACCGCGTGCTCGTCCCCGGCGGCGTAATGCGCCTGCACCGGGCCCATCCGGACCCAACTCCAGGGTGTGGACGATGATCTTCTTAGGCGCCTTGTTAGCCCATAGGTTGAGCAAGGCGCCTAACTGCTGCGAGGTTCGCCGTTGAGCGACTTGCTTGCGGGCGCCGGTGTCCTGGTCGCCGCCGCCAGCGCCGCCGCCTCGATCCTCCTGCCAGCCGGTCGGGCACGCTCGGCGGCAATGCTCACGGCCCTCGTCCTCTTCCCGGCCCTGATCCTCGGCGACCAGTGGCACTCCCCCCAGATCGTCGACCTGCGCGATGAGCCCGCTCGCCTGATCGTGCTTGGCGCCGCCGCCCTCGCGGCGGCCGTTGCGCTCGCCTACCTCTTCACTCGCTGGCCGATGCTGCTGCCGCTGGCAATAGTTGCTGCCCTGCCGTTCCGCATTCCACTCCACGCTGGCGGCGACACCGCGAATCTGCTGGTGCCCCTTTATGTGGTGATAGCCGGTGGGGTACTTGCCTACGCGCTTCGAGAGTGGGACGTGAGCCAGGCGGCAGCTCGCGTGCGCCTACTGCCTCTCGTCCTGGCCGGGGTTGTAGTTCTCTACGCACTGCAGACGCTCTACTCACCCGACTTCTCGAAAAGCCTCCAGAACGTGTGCTTCTTCTTCGTACCGTTCTCGCTCGTTTATGGGCTGCTGCGGAATGTCGACTGGTCTCGAAAGCTTCTTTCCTACGCGCTGTGGTTGGTTGCCATCGAGGCGGTGGCGTTTGTCGTGGTGGGGTCGATTGAGTACCTGAGTCACGACCTGTTCTGGAACGACCAGGTGATCAGGTCGAATGACTTCCACACCTACTTCAGGGTCAACTCGATCTTTTGGGATCCGAATGTCTATGGCCGCTACTTGGCCCTGGCGATCGTCATCGCGATGGCCGCATTGCTCTGGGCGAAGGAACGCCGCACGATCGCATTGCTGACCGGATTGGTCGCGGTGCTCTGGCTCGGCCTGGTGCCCACTTTCTCGCAGTCGAGCTTCGCTGCACTACTTGCCGGGCTAGCTGTTCTTGCGGCTCTGCGCTGGAGCTGGCGCTGGACGCTGGGAGCGGTTGGCGCTGGAGCCGTCCTAGCCGCGATCATCGTCCTCTTCGCCGGTGGCATCTCGAAGCTGAGCCCGGATCGCCTCAACGTCGATACCGGCGGCCGCGCCAACCTCGTCTCGGGCGGCACCGATCTCTTCGCCCAGCGTCCGCTCTGGGGCTACGGAGCCGGCAGCTTTCCGCGCGCGTATAGAGAGCACATAGCGACGAAAAAAGCCCCGGTGTCCGTCTCCCACACGGAGCCGGTAACCGTGGCGGCAGAGCAAGGCCTGATTGGCTTAGCGGCCTACGCAGCTCTAATCGCCACTGCCCTATGGACCATGTCGTCCGGCTTGTTCGCCGCTCGCGCACTGTCACCGCCACCCGCACGCCCCGCCGTCCTAGCAGCCTTCGTCGCGCTCCTGGTCCACACGATGGCCTACGCCGGCTTCTACGAGGATCCGATCGCCTGGGTCCTCCTGGCGACTGGTGCATCCCTGGCGATGACCCCGGTCCGCACCGAAACGTAGGCTCGACGGCGTGTCGGGCTACCTGCGCCGCCTCGCGACGACCGGCGCCGCCTACACGGCGGCCAGCATCCTCTCGAAGCTGATCGCGGTTGCCCTGCTGCCGCTCTACACGCGCTACCTAACGCCCGCCGACTATGGCGCCGCCGAGGTGATGTTCGCCGCCGTCGTCTCGGCCAGCATCATCGTCCGGCTCGGGACGATCGAGGCGCTGCTGCGCTTCTACTACCGCGAGGGGGAGGACCCGGCCCGCGTCGTCGCTGGCTCCTTTGCGGCGCTCTTCTGGCTCTCCACCGCAGCGGCGCTCCTCGCGCTGCCGTTTGCCGGGCCGATCTCCGAAGCGCTGCTCGACCGTTCCGCGCCCGACCTGGCGCGGATCTCGATCGGCGGCCTCTGGGTGCTGACCATGGTCGAGTACCTGCTGACGCTGTTCCGGCTCGAGGAGCGCGCTCGCGCCTACTTCGTGACGACGCTGATCAACGTCCTGGCGGCGATCGGCCTCACCGTCGTGCTCGTGGTCGGCAAGGGCGAGGGCGCCCGTGGCCTCCTGATCGGCAGCTACGCCAGCGGCGCCGCCGTCGCGCTGGCCCTGATCGTCATCCACTGGCGCCGCCTCTCGCTGCGTATCGACGTCCCCCTGGTGCGGCGGATGATGCGCTTCGGCCTGCCGACGATGCCGGCCGAGCTGTCGCTCTACCTGCTCAACTTCGTCGATCGAATCGTGATCGTCCGCGCCGCCGGGCTCGCCGAGGCCGGCCTCTACTCGCTGGCGGTCAAGTTCGCCCAGGGGGTCAACGTCTTGGTCCGCGGCTTCCAGCTCGCCTGGCCGCCGCTCGCCTACTCGATCCGCGAGGACGGCGAGGCACGCCGCGTCTACGCGGCTGTCGTCACCTGGTTCGCCGCCGGCTGTGCCTTCGTCGTCGCCGGCATGTGGCTCTTCTCGCGCTGGATCGTCCGCGCTCTTGCCGCGCCCGAGTTCTTCGACTCCTACGAAGCGATCGGCCTGATCGCGACCGGCGTCACCCTCTACGCCCTCTACATGGTGCTGGTCGTGATCCTCGGCCGCACCGGCCGCACCGAGTTCAACTTCCCGGCCGCCGGCGCCGGCCTGGTGGCCAACGTTGCGCTGAACGTCCTCCTGGTGCCGCCGCTGGGCATCGTCGGCGCCGGCCTGGCGCTGGTCGCCTCGTACCTCGTCGTGCTGGCGCTGATGTACGGGTTCACCCAGCGGCTCTTCCCGGTCCCCTACGAATGGGGCCGGCTGGTGCGGGTCGTGGTGACGACTGCGGCCCTGGTAGCTGCCGGCGAACTGCTGCTCCCCAGCGAGGGCCTCGGCGGCTTCGCCGCCCGCGCCGCGCTCTGGCTCGCCTACCCCCTGGTCCTGCTAGCGAGCGGCTTCTTCACCCACGAGGAGCGCGCCTGGCTCGCCCATCTGCGCCATCCCGCCAGCATCGCCATGAGGGTGCGCACCATCGGCACCCAGCCAGCCTCTGTCGACGGCAGGGTTCCCGAGGCGGTCGAGGCCGAGCTGATGGACGAGGACGCCCGTACCTGAGGGACGTGCCGGGAGTTAGACACCACTGTGGGCGGTAAATCACCGGCACGTCCCTACGTAGGGTTTGAGGCACGCTCTCGCAGACCTTCGCCGCGGCCTGGGAGCAGGGCCTGGCGGGCGTGTGCCCAGTAGACGCGCGCGGGTTGGTGCGGCAGGACGGTTGCGGCAAGGGCACGCATTGCGTAGGCCCAAGCGGTGAGCAGACGGACGGCGAGGGCCGCCGGGCGGGAGTGGTGCACCCGCATGTACCTATCTCGATTGCGGTGGAATTCGACGATCCGCGGCAGGCCGGCGGCGAGGTCGGTCGAGAGCTGGTCGTGGTGGACGGCTTCGGCCGAGGGGACGAAGAGCGTGCGCCATCCGGCCTCCGCGAGGCGCTTGCAGAAGTCGCACTCGTCGTAGTAGACGAAGAAGTCGGGGTCGAAATAACCGACCTGCGCCGCCGCCTCGCGGCGCACCAGCAGGGCGCTCGACTGCGCCCAATCGACGGCTCGGATCTCGGTCCCGCCGCTCTGCACGGTCAGCGCCCGGTGCAGGAAGAGGGCGCCGGCAAATGCCGTGCCAACGCCCGGAAAGCGCCAGGCGCACGGTACCGGCCTCCCGGCCGAGTCGAGCAGCTGCGCCCCGGCCGCCGCCGCTCGCGGATCGGTGTCGAGCGCCGCGACGAGCGCCGCCGCCGCGCCCGGCCGCAGCTCGGAGTCCTCGTTCAGCAGCAGGCAGTAGCCGCCCCGTGCCTCGCGCAGCAGGGTCGAGTCGTTCTCGGCCTTCCCCGCCCGTCGCTCCAGGACGATCAGCCGGACCTCGCCGCCCCGCGCTCGCACCGCCTCGGCCGAGCCGTCCTCGGAGGCGTTGTCGAGGACGACGATCTCGGTCTCCAGATCCGCCGGCCGGGTGCGCTCGATCGCGTCGAGGCAGGCGAGCAGGTGCTCGCGGCCGTTCGTGTTCACGACGCAGTAGGAGAGCGCGGGCGGCAAGGGGGCCACGATAATCGCGGCGATGAAGGTGCAGCTGGTCGACCCCTCGGCCTTCACGCCGCCCTACGACCGTGCCCTCGCCGCGGCGCTCGCCCGCGGCGGCGCCGAGGTCGAGCTGCTGACCAGCCGCTTCCTCTATGGCCCGGTGCCCGAGCCCGACGGCTATCGCGTCGAGGAGCGCTTCTACCGCCGCAGCGCCGCGCGTGGCCTCGACGCACCGCTGCGCCGCGCCTTCAAGCTGGCCGAGCACCTGCCGGACATGCTGCGCTTCCGCCGCGCCGCCACCGCCGACGTCGTGCACTACCAGTGGCTGACGGTGCCCGCACTCGACGCCGCTCTGCTGCCGCCGCTGCGGCCGCGCCTGATGACGGCGCACTACGTGCTGCCGCCGCACCCCGGTCGCCGCCAGCTGGCGAGCGCGCGGCGCGCCTTCGGCGCGATGGACGCGGTCGTCGCCCACTCCGAGCACGGCGCCCGCCGCCTGCGCGAGGCGGTCGGCCTGGACCCCGGCCGCGTCCGCGTCGTCCACCACGGCGCCTTCGACTACCTCACCCGACTTCCCGACGAGCGTCCCCTGCCCGCCGAGCTGGAGGGGGCCGAAGGCCCGGTGGTCCTCTTCTTCGGCCTGCTCCGCCCCTACAAGGGCATCGACACCCTGCTCGAGGCCTTCCGCCGCGTGCGGGGCGCCGAGCTGTGGATCGCCGGCAACCCGCGGATGGAGATCGAGCCCCTGCGGCGGCTTGCTGCCGACGTCCCCGGCCGCATCCGCTTCCTCCCGCGCTTCATAGAGGACGCCGAGATCCCGGCGATCATGCGCCGCGCCGACGTCGTCGCCCTGCCCTACCGGGACGTCGAGCACTCCGGCGTCCTCTACGCAGCCCTCGCCTTCGGCAAGCCGCTGGTGTTGAGCGCCGTCGGCGGCTTCCCCGAGGTCGCCGAACGCGGTGCCGCTCGGCTGGTACCGCCCGGGGATCCGATCGCCCTCGCGTCCGCCCTCGACGAGCTGGTCCGCGATGCATCGGCCCGCGCCGAGCTCGCCGCGGCCGCGGCCCGCGCCGCGGCCGGTTCCTACTCGTGGGACGAGGCCGCGCGGCAGACGCTCGGCATCTACCGCGAGCTGTTGGAGGGACGCTCGTGACCGCCGTCGCCATCGTCTTCTGGGGCAGCCTGGCGCTGATCCTCTACGCGCACGCCGGCTATCCGCTCGTCCTGCGGGCGCTCATCGCCCTGCGCCGCCGGCCGACCCTGCATCCCGGAACCTGGGAGGAGCCGCCCCGCGTCTCGCTGATCGTCGCCGCCTACGACGAGGAGGACTCGATCGGCGCCAAGGTCGCCAACGCGCTGGCACTCGACTACCCGCGTGAGCGGCTCGAGCTGATCGTCGCCTCCGACGGCTCCGCGGACGCAACGGTAGACCGCGCCCGCGCCGCCGGTGCCGACCTGGTCCTTGACCTGCCACGCGGCGGCAAGGTCGCCGCCCAGAACGCCGCCGCCGAGCGCGCCACGGGCGAGGTCCTCGCCTTCTCCGACGCCAACAGCGTCTGGGCGCCCAACGCGCTGTCGCGCCTCGTCGAGCCGTTCGCCGACCCGGCGGTCGGCTACGTCTGCGGCCAGGTCCGTTTCCTCGACGCCGCCGGCGACAACCTCGAGGGCGCCTACTGGCGCTACGAGATGGCCGTGCGCGAGATGGAGTCGGGGCTGGCCGGCGTCACCGCCGGCAACGGCGCGATCTACGCGGTGCGCGCTTCCGCCTACCTGCCCCTCTCCCCCTCGGGAAGCCACGACCTCTCCTTCCCCTTCCTGCTGGCCAAGCGCGGCGTGCGCTCGCTCTACGCGCCCTGGGCGGAGGCCGAGGAGAAGATGGTCCCGACCCTGGAGGGCGAGTTCGCCCGCAAGCGCCGGATGATGGTCGGCCTCTGGGACATCGTCGCCGGCGAAGGGATGCTCTCGCCGCGCGGCTACCCACCCCTTTACGCCTTCGAGGTCGGCTCGCACCGCCTGCTGCGCTATGCGACCCCGCTGCTCCACGTCCTGGCGCTGCTGGCGAACCTCGCCCTGCTCGGCGAGGGCTGGCTGTACGTCGCCGCCCTCGCCGCCCAACTGGCCCTCCTCGCCGCCGCCTTGCTCGGGCGCTGGTTGCCGATCGCACCGTTTCGCGTCGCCCGCTACTACGCGATGACCACCGCCTCGATTGCCGCCGGCCTCTGGGACCGCTTCCGCCGCGGCGCTCCCGGAACTTGGGAGAAGGCGGAGGGAACGCGCTAGCGATGCCGCGTGCCTTCGACATTGCCCTCGCGACGATCGCCCTGATCCTGCTCTCGCCGGTCCTCCTCCTCGCGGCGATCGCGATCAAGCTCGGCAGCCGGGGCCCGGTGCTTTACCGGCAGCGGCGGGTCGGCAAGGACGCCCACGAGTTCGAGCTGCTGAAGCTGCGGACGATGGTCGAGGGCTCCGACCCGGTGGGCGTCGGCACGGTCGTCACCCGCACCGATCCACGCGTCACCCGCGCCGGCCGCTTCCTGCGCCGCACCTCGCTCGACGAGCTGCCGAACCTAGTCAACGTCCTGCGCGGCGAGATGGCGATCGTCGGTCCGCGACCGACGATTCCGGCCCAGGTGAAGGACTACACCCCACGCCAGCACCGCCGCCACGAGGTCCGCCCCGGCCTCACCGGCCTGGCCCAGGTGCAGGGCCGCGCCGGCATCCCCTGGGCCGAGCGGATCGAGCTCGACGTCGAGTACGTCGAACGCCGCAGCCCCCATCTCGACCTCGAGATCCTCGCCAAGACCCTGGGGCTCCTCCTAACCGGCCACGGCCTCGCCCCCGACTAGACGTGCCGGGAGTTAGACACCACTGTGGGCGGTAAATCACCGGCACGTCCCTTGTAGGGTCCTGCTGTGTTTGGGCGGCCTGAGGTGACGTTGCGCGCATTCGAGCTGGGCGATGCCGCGGCCGTGCACCGCTGGTTCAACAACCCCGAGGCGACGCAGACGCTGATGGAGCAGCGCGAAGGCTTCTCACCAGAGGAAGCCGAGGCTTGGGTGCGGCGGGCGATGGACGACTCCGGCGAGGACCGCAAGTACGCGATCGTCGTCGAGGGCTACGACGAGCCGGTCGGCTTTACGGCTTTGTACGGGCTCTTTCGGCAGACGGCGCCGGAGCTCGGCGCGCTGATCGGCGACGAGGTGCGCGGCAAGGGCGTCGGCAGGCGTGCCGAGGCGCTGACCATCGCCCGTGCCTTCGACGAGTTCGGTGCCCACCGCGTCTACGGCCGCATCCCGGCGCGCAACGAGGTGGCGAAGAAGACCGTTGCCGGGCTCGGCTGGAAGCACGAGGGGACGATGCGGTCGCACCTTCAGCGGCCCGACGGGGTCGACGACTGCGAGGTCTGGGGCGTCCTCCCGGAGGAGTTCCGCGCCGCGGCAGCGGACCTCCTGCCGTGACCGCCGCCGCCGAGCTGCTTGCCGACCGCGGTGCGGCGGCCGAGGACGAGGAGTTCTTCCGCTCGCGCCCCTTCTTCGACGCCGAGGGCGTGACCCACACGCTGCGCATCGAGGCCGGCGGCACCGAGCTCCTCGCCCCGCTGATCGTCCGTGCCATTCCCGACACCGACCTGCGCGACGCGATCTCCCCCTACGGCTACCCGGGCGCAGCTCGTCGTCGTGAGTGGCCGGCAGTCGATCCTGACACCGTCGACTTTTCCGAGGCCGGGCTCGTCTCGGCCTTCCTGCGCCACGCGCTCGGCGATCCGCCCCTGGCCGGCGCCGTCGCGCGCAACGTCGTGCAGATCGCCGATCCGGGCTTGCCGCGAAGCTGGCGAGCCAGCGATCGCAACCGGATCAACAAGAACCGCCGTGCGGGCTACGAGGTGAGCGTCGACCCCGGGCCGCAGACCAGCGCGGAGCAACAGGCGGGTTTCCTCGGCGCCTACGAGCAGACGATGCGCCGCACCGCCGCCGCCGAGCGCTACTTCTTCGACGCCACCTGGTTCGAGCGGATCCTCGCCTCGCCGCTCTCCTGGCTGGCTGCCGCGCGCGCCCCCGATGGCCGGATCGCCGCCGCCTCGATCGCCGTCCGCAGCGACGGCTTCCTCCACTACTACCTCAGCGGCAGCAGCGACGAGCACCTGCGCGACTCGCCGATGCGCAACGTCATCGCGGCTCTTGCCGACCTGGCGGCCGAGCAGGCGCTGCCGCTCAACCTCGGCGGCGGCATCTCTCGCGGCGACCGCCTGGAGGAGTTCAAGCGAGGTTTCGCCAACCGCGAGCAGCCCTGGCACACCTCCGAGATCGTCTGCGACCGCGAGGCGTACGACCGCCTCTCGGCTGGCCGCGAGGCGTCCGATTTCTTCCCGGCCTACCGCTCCAGCTGACGGGGCAAGCCAATCAAGGACGCCGATATGCGCCGCCGCGTCAGCTGGCGGGTTCGGCGGGGGTTGGGCCTTTGAGGGCAAAGGCGTTGACCGGCTCGCCGCCGTATTTGCCCCAGGTTTCGCGGCCGAAGGCGCGGATCGCGTCGAGCGTCGCCGCGCCCTTGTATTCGCCGCAGCCGATCAGGTTGGTCCAGGCGGTGGCGGCGACCTCGTAATCCATGTTTTCGTTGGGAAAGAGGAGCGCCCCGCCGTACATCGTGTCGTAGAGCCCCTTCAGCGCCAGCTGATCTTCTTCCGGCAGGTCGGGGCTGTACTGGATCTCCAGGCGGCCGTGCTCGAGTGAGTGGACGATGAAGATTTCGCCCGGCATTTCGGCGTAGGCGCCGTCGGCCTGCTGGTAGGGGGCTTCGGCGTGGTTGCCCGACGTCGGCGGGCTGGTCTTGTAGTCGGGCGTCTGCGCGGTCGGTGAGATGTGGGTGTGGCCCTCGTCCTTGAGCCCGAGGCGTAGCGTGCAGTCCGCTTTCTTCGCCGCTTCCTGCAGTTTCACCGTTGCTACCGCCGGAGGCGCAGTTCCTTCGCGTTCGTCCGGCTCGATGCCGTTGGTCGAGCCGCTGGCCTGGTTGATGTGAGATTCGCCGCCGCTGCTGCCGCCGGAGGAGGCGACGACCGCGACGATGCCGCCGACGACCGCGAGGCCGATCACCGCGGCGATCGCATAGACCGTCACCAGCCTGCGTTTGCCCGACTTCGCCTGCGCCGACTCGCGTTCCTCCCGTGCTTCGCGGAGTCGCTGCCTCTCTTCCTCCCTGCGGTTGGCCATTCCCTCAGCTCCCCAGTGAGGCACCCTCCGGGTGCCCGTTGCCGTTGCTCGCGGAACCTACCGCTTTCAGCGCTGGGCGTGGGCCCCAGACCTCTTCGAGGAAGAGCGCCAGCTCGCCGGTCAGTCGGTCCGGCGCGACCCGCCACTCGAGGATCGAGTCGGCCTCGACCAGGCGCGCGCCACGCAGCTCCTCGATCAGCATTCCCGAGTCGCTGAAAGGGTGCAGCGGGTCGCGGGGATGGCCGACGACGAGCGTCGGCTGCGCGATTCCGCGCCGTTGCTCGCGGCCGGGCGCGGTCTCGCCGAGCAGCAGCCCCTCGAGGACGGCGATCGAGGGCCCCGGCCGGCGCCGCAGCCAGTCGAGGCCGATGTCGAGCAGGAGGGTGCTGCGCGGGACGATCGAGCTGAGCCGCGAGGTCAGCTCGAAGGCGGGCCGACCGACGCGCAGGCCGAGCAGCACGGGGGCGAAGATCGCCGCCACCGCGGCGAGCGCGTTGTCGAGCACCGGCATCTCGACGAAGAGGGCCTCGGCGCGATCCGGGTAATGGACCGCCAGCTCCAGCGCGACGTTGGCGCCGAGCGAGGTGCCCCCGACCACCGCCGTCTGCAGCTCGAGGTGGTCGAGCAGGGCGACCACCTGCGCGGCGAAGAGCGGCATCGAGTAGAGACGCAGGTCCTCGGGCTGGTCGGAGCGCCCGTGGCCGAGCAGGTCGACGCAGATCACCCGGTTGCCGTGCTCGGCCAGCGCTGGGCCCAGCCGCTCGAACATGCGGCGGTTCATCAGCAGCCCGTGGATGAGGACGATCGGCCGCTCACCCGCGCCGTATTCGTCGAAGCCGATGCGGTGCCCCTGGTAGGTCAGCTCCGGCATTTCGGCATCAGTCTAATTAATTCGCGCTTCCGGCCGGATCGGCGGGAGTCCCGAGGGCCGGTCCGCGTGTGCGCTCCCAAGGCCGCGACGCCTGCAGGGCGGCGAGCACCGCCCGCGTCGCCGGCGCCCGGTTGAGGGCGTAGAAGTGGATTCCAGGGGCGCCGGCGATCAGCAGCTCCGCACACTGCTGCGCTGCAAAAGCGACGCCCAGCTCGAACTCCGCCTGCTCGTCGCCCTCCGCCGCACGGAAGGCAGCCTCCAACCGCGGGGGGATCGAGGCGTCGCAGAGCTCGCAGATGCGCTTCGTCTGGGCGAAGCCGGCAACCGGGATCACGCCGGCGAGGATCGGAACCTCGATGCCGGCTTCGCGCGCCGCCGCGACGAAATCGAAATAGACGCTGTTGTCGAAGAAGAGCTGGGTGATGAGAAAGGAGGCGCCGGCTTCGACCTTGGAGCGCAGGTAGGCGAGGTCGGTCTCCAGGTCGGGCGCCTCCGGATGCACCTCGGGGAAGCAGGCGCCGCCGATCGTGAAGTCCCAGTCGGCGGCGATGAAGGCGGCCAGCTCGGCGGCGCTGCCCAGGCCGCCCTCGGGCTGCACGAAGTCGGCTTGCCCGCGAGGCGGATCGCCGCGCAGAGCGAAGACATTCTCGATCCCCGCCGCCGCGATCCGATCGAGCGTCGTCGAGAGCCCCTCGGTGGTCTCGCCAACGCAGCTCAGGTGGGCCATCGTCTCGAAGCCGAGGTCCTCCCTCAGAGTCCGCGTTATCTCGACCGTGCCCTCGCGGGTCGAGCCTCCCGCGCCGTAGGTGACAGAGACGAAGTCGGGCTCCAGCTCGCGCAGGGCGCGCGCCGTCGCAAAGAGCTGCCCCCTGGCCTCCTCGCTCTTGGGCGGGAAGAACTCGACCGAGAAGACCGGCCGCTTTGCAGCGAGGATGTCGTCGATGCGCATCCGCAGAGCGTAGCTACGCCGATGCCCCGCGGCGATCCACTCATCCCCCGACCGTAATAGCCGCCGACGGACACAGCCCGGCTCACGCCGTGAGCGGCACCGTGAGGGTCGGCCCGGGAGCTCCCAGCTCGGAGACGACGCAGGCGCGAATCGCCTGTACCGCCGCGCCGGCCGGGACCGGCAGGGCACAGGCCCCCACCCGCCCATCGAGGCCGAATGAGTGGACGACGCCCACCGCATCGTTGCCGCCGGCGACGCCCGCAGCGACGATGCGCGCGGGCGCCGACGCCCCGGCCGTCTCGCCGAAGGAATAGACGAGGACCGCGTGGTTGCCTTCGCGTCGGGCCTCGAAGCGCGGAGTCGGCGGGGGCGGCTCCTGCCAGCGCTGCGCCTCGGTCGTCGGGCACGCGTCCGCGTGAAGCTCGGCGGGGTCTCGCCAGTGCGGCCGGTGCGCCGGCCCGCGCGGGCTGTCGCACTCGAAGGCCTCGCGGCGCCGCGTCGAGCCCCAGCGTCCAGGCCAGCGCACCCAACCGGGCGCGTCCTCTCCGATCTCGATCAGCCGCGGCCTCGACTGCGGTCCGAGCCCGTCGTTGTGGTCCGGGGCGATTGGCGCCGGATGCGTCCCCGGCTGCGCCAGCGAAGCGTGGGAGCCGCGCGCGCAATACACGATGGGCGCCTCCGCACCCTCCTCACCGCGCTGCCGCTCCGCCTCCTCCCAGGCGCACCGCTTGCCGCCGGCGTGCTGGCCGTAGACGACTGCGTCGGGGATCCCGTCGACGCCGATCCGCAACTGCATCGTCTCCCAGTCACCCTCGTGCCGCCCCGCCTGCAGGAACCCCTTGTCGTTGTAGTAGTAGAAGAACCAGTACTGCAACCAGAGTCGCTCGCGGCTCCAGGTCGCGCGTCCGTAAACGACCTCGTCGCGGCCCGCGCGCTGGCGAGCGGCGAGCGCGTCGTCCGCGTGCGAGCCACCCGCCTCGTCAAGGTAGTCGTCCTCCTGCGCCGGTCGCCCGTCGGCGTAGGTGGGGGCGCCGAGATAGTCGAGGTCGAGTCTCGCCGCGCCCTCCACCGGCAGCACCGAGGCGAGCAGTTCGCCGTTGGCCCGGTGCAGGGTGTTGCAGCGTGAGCCGACCGCCAGCTCGGCGATGGTGGCGACCGATTCCGGCCGGTAGCACTCCAACGAGTCGTACTTGACGAACGGCCGGTGGCGGAGCAGGAGCTCCGCTGCCTCGCTGCCTCCGGGCAGGGTGCGGGCGGTTGGAGCGCTCCGCCTCCGGCCCAGGCGGACGAGCCGTCTCGTCCCGCGCCGCTCCTGTCCACCAACCCGCCGTTCGCCGCGCCAGTGCGGGTGGGGTGGCAGCGGCGGCTGCGGCTCGAGCGCGGCCGGCGCCGCACCACGCCGCAGCGCAGCGTCAGCCAGGCGGTAGCCGTGGTTCTCGAGGGCTTCCCGCTCCTCCGCGGTGAGCGGCGAGAGGTCCTCCGCAATGGCGGCGACCGCGACGGCGAGAGGATCCGCCTGCCGGCTCGCCCGGCCCAGAGGGCCGAGCTCCCAGCGCACGCCGGGCTCTCGTTCGCCACTCTCTCGGCCAGCCATCTGACCCAGCTCCAGACCCGCCGCCCCGAAGACGATGCGCGGCCACTCGGGCAGCCCCCCCTCACAGCCCGCGAGCTCCCGCGCGTAGCGCTCGGCGTGGGCGGCATCGCCGCTCGGGCGCAGCCGCACCCGTCGCCCGCGGCGGGCGCAGATCTCGCGCAGCGGCTCGGCGACCTGCTCGGGCCATTCCCGGTAGGCGCCCTGCAGCGGCCACGGCACTCTGGTCGCCAGCAGGGAGGCGAGGATGCTGGCGCCGGAGACGGCGCAGATCGTCTCCGTCCCAGCGAGCAGGCCGAGCTCGTTCAGCCGCGTCAGCGCGCCGAGGTGGAACATCGCCGCCCGGTAGCCCCCGCCCGCGACGCAGAGAACCGTTCCGCGCCTCAGGCCGAAGGTGGGCGCCGCACCGTTCACCGGCGGGAAAACTAAACGGGTGTGTGTGTTTAGTCAACGACTATAGGTGTGAAAATCTCCACCATTCGCGTCGCCGCGAACCGTGCGAGGATGCGTCGCGGAATGGGGGAAGAGCTTCGCTACGAGCGAGTTGGCGCCGCGGCGGTTCTGACGATCGACCGTCCGCAGCGCCGCAACGCCGTCGACCGGGCGACCGCTGACCTTTTCCGCGCGGGCCTGCGGGACTTCGAGGCCGACGAGGGGGCGCGCGTGCTGATCCTCACCGGTGCCGGCGGCGAGGCCTTCTGCGCCGGCGCCGACCTCAAGGCGATGGACCTCGAAGTCGACCACGCCGACGGGCCGATGGGGCCGAGCCGCCTCACCCCGGCCAAGCCGGCGATCGCCGCAGTCGACGGCTGGTGCCTCGCCGGCGGGGTCGAGCTGGCGCTCTGGTGCGACCTGCGGATCGCCACCCCCGGCTCCACCTTTGGCCTCTTCGAGCGCCGCTGGGGGGTGCCGCTGGTCGACGGTGGGACCCAGCGCCTGCCGCGCACGATCGGCATGGGCCGGGCGCTCGAGCTGATCCTCACTGGCCGGCCGGTGGACGCCGACGAGGCGCTGCGGATCGGCCTGGTCAACGAGGTCGTCGCCCCCGGTGCCCACCTTGAGCGGGCGCTGGAGCTGGCCGAGCGGATCGCCGCCTTCCCGCAGGAGACGATGCTCGCCGACCGTCGTGCCGCCCTCGAGGGCTTCGGCCTCCCCCTGGCCGACGGCATCGCCCTGGAGCACCGCCTCGGCCGCGAGACCCTAGACGTCGCCGTCCGCGGCGCCGCCCGCTTTTCAGCTGGAGAAGGCCGTCACGGCGAGGGGGTATAGGCCCGCCTCAGCCCTCCCGCGTGACCCGCCGCATCTCGTCTTCGGCCGCCTCGGGTCCCAGGTACGGCATCAGCACGGCGAAGACCAGGTCGGGCAGGATCCGCTTCAGCTCGGGACCGCGGCCGGCGCGGACCTCGTCGAAGATCATCGAGGTGGCGCCGCCGACGGCGAAGCGAGCGGTGTCGGCGGGCAGCGCCTCGCCCTGGCCGGAGTAGGTGCGGCCCTGCTCGAGGAACGGCGTGAAGCGGGCCAGCGCCGCGCGGTAGCGGGTCCGCGCCTCGTCGCCGGCCGCCGTCACCTCGATCATCGCCATCCGCGCGATGTCGGCCTCCGCCGCGAGCAGCTCGACCAGGGCCCCGAGGCCGGCGGCGATCTGCTCGGGCCAGGGCTCATCGGCGGCCGCCTCGAAGGCCGCGGCGACGTGGGCGACGAGCACGTCGAAGACCGCGTCGTAGGCCTCCAGGAAGCAGGCGGCCTTGTCCTCGAACATCTCGTCGAAGGACTCCCGCGAGACCGCGGCGTACTCGACGACGTCGGCGACAGTGGTCGCCTCGTAGCCCTTCGCCGCTGCCACTCTCACCATCGCCTCCAACAACCGCTCCCGTTCCGAGCGCACCGCATACGCTCGCGGTAACCCTTGAGGTTGTGGATTGGATGCGGATGGCGAAGCCATCGCAACTCAATGTAGGGAACCGATCGCAAGCTGTCCAACCCCGCCGCCACCTAGACTCACTGCCGATGAAGATCGGGATCGTCGGCCTTGGCTACGTCGGCCTACCGCTTGCCGCAGCCTTTGCCGAGGCGGAGCACGAGGTGGTCGGAATCGAGTCCGACGCGACCCGCGTGGCGGCGCTGAACGAAGGCCGCAGCTACGTCGAGGACATTCCCGCCGAGAAGCTGACGCCGCTCGCCAGCCGCCTGCACGCCAGTTCCGACTACGGGGACCTGGCCTCCTGCGAGGCGGTGGTGATCTGCGTGCCGACGCCGCTGACCAGCTCGCGCGAGCCCGACCTCACCTACCTGACCGAGGTCGCCACGGCACTGGCGCCGGTGCTGCACGCCGGCCAGCTCGTCGTGCTCGAGTCGACCACCTACCCCGGCACCACGCGCGAGCGGCTCCTGCCGCTGCTCGAGGAGTCCGGCCTCGCCGGCGGTCGCGACTTCCACCTCGCCTTCTCGCCGGAGCGGATCGACCCTGGGCGCACCGACTTCACCGTCGCCACCACCCCGAAGCTGGTCGGCGGGCTGACCGAGGCCTGCGCCGAGCGAGCGCGCCAGCTGTACTCGCCGGTTTGCGAGCAGGTCGTGGTCCTCTCCAGCCCCGAGGCAGCCGAGCTGGCGAAGCTGCTCGAGAACATCTTCCGCTCGGTCAACATCGCCCTGGTCAACGAGCTGTCGCAGCTCTGCGACCGGCTCGGCATCGACGTCTGGGAGGTGATCGAGGCAGCCGCCACCAAGCCGTTCGGCTTCATGCGCTTCGATCCCGGCCCCGGCATGGGCGGCCACTGCCTGCCGGTCGATCCCTTCTATCTCGCCTTCAAGGCCCGGGAGCACGACTTCTACCCAGAGTTCGTCGAGTTGGCCGGCAAGATCAATCGCGCCCAGCCGGGCTACTGCGTCGACCGCATCGCCCGCGCCCTCAACGAGGTCGAGAAGCCGGTCAAGGGATCGAGCGTCCTGGTCCTCGGCGTCGCCTACAAGCCCGGCGTCGGCGACGTTCGTGAGTCCCCCGCCCTGGAGATCGTCAGCCTCCTCCAGGACCGCGGCGCCGAGGTCACCTACCACGACCCCCACGTCCCGCAGCTCCCGGAGTTCAATCTGAGCTCCGTGGACTTAGACCAAGGTCTCCGCGACGCCGACATCGCCGCCATCGTCACGGCCCACCCCCAGCTCGACTACGAATCCGTCGTGTCCAGCGCCGGCCAGGTAATCGACTTCCGCGGAATCACCAGAAGCATCGACGCAGCCAACCTGGTGCGCCTGTAGTCAGTCCTACGCGCGAGCCGCCTGCATCTCGGCGCTGGCCGCCTCCGCCCCGAAGTAGGGCAGCACCGCGAAGTACATGAACTCCGGCAGCAGCCCGCGGAAACCCTCGCTCCCGCCGGTCGAGAGGCGCGAGTGGACGACGGCATGGATGCCGGCGACGATGCCCTCCGGCGCGATCCGCGGGGGCGACTCGGCGTCGCCCGATTCGAGCCGCGCCAAATCGATGAAATCGGCCGCTCTTTTCATCGCCTCGGCCCGTCTCCCAAGCGCCTCCGGGCCCGCCGCGTGCACCTCGACGACCAACGCTCTGCCGACATCGGGCTCCGCATCGAGGAAGTCGAGGACGGCGCCCAGCCCCGCCCTCAGCTTCGCCCGCCATGTCTCCTGGCTCGCGGCGGCGTTCGCGGCCAGCGCTTCGAGCCGGCCGACGCCCGCGGCGAAGGCAACGAGATAGCAGTCGTCCTTGTCGGCGAAGTTGTCGTAGAAGGCCTGCCGGTAGAGGCCCGTACGGGCGAGAACCGTGCGTATGGACGTCGCGTCATAGCCGGTCGACCCGACCTCCTCCAGCATCCCGGCCAGGATCTGTTCGCGCTTCGGTGAGTCCACGAGCTCGAGCGTGGGCACATGCGGAAAGGTTTCAATTTTCCGGATCGAGCCGACCCCCTCGGCCCCTGCCTGGACCTTGGTTGCGGCCTCTTTCCCCACTACGCCCCTTCCTTCGAGATCAAGGGAACAGGTTGTCTGGACCTCGGTACTGTAGCGGTATCTGGTCGGTCCGTCCAGCTTGAACTTCGGTCCTCGGCGAGTAGCCTCCGAACCGTGGCTGACCGAGTTCCCCAGGCGTTGAAAATGCCGCCGGGAAGGCATCCTCTTCCGCGCGAGTTCATCGTCCGACACCAGCGTTCTCGGATCATCGCGGCCCTTGCCGAGGAGACCGTCGAGAAGGGCTACCGCTCGGTCACCGTGGCCGACATCGTCAGCCGCGCCGGGATCGCCCGCAACACCTTCTACGAGAACTTCTCCTCCAAGGAGGACTGCTTCCTCGCTGCCTCGGAGTTCGCCGTAAAAGAGGCGCTGCGCCGCGTCGTCGACGCCGCCAGCAAGGTCGACGCCTGGCCTACGCGGGTCAACTCCGGCCTGGCCGCCTTCCTGCACTACGTGGCAACCGAGCCGGCGCTGGCTCGCACCTGCATCGTCGAGGCGCTCTCCGCCGGGCCGGCTGCGGTCGACCGCTACGAACGCTCGATCCAGGCCTTCGTGCCGCTCTTCCGCATGGGCCGCAAGGTCTCCCCGAAGGGCGAGGAGCTGCCGACGACGTTGGAGGAGACGATCGTCGGCGGGATCTTCTGGATCATCTACCAGCGGATCGTGATGGGACAGGTGGAGGAGATCGAGGAGCTCCTGCCGGAGCTGGTCGAATTCTCCCTGACACCGTACGTGGGCGCCGAGTCCGCCAAGCGGGCCGCCGCCGAAAAGCCGGCCGCGGCCGCCGACTAGGGACATGAAGGCAGGGATCGGGGGTCCCATGCGCTAGTGCTCGAGACGCAGACCCGCGATCGCGCCGGCAGCTCCGAGCGCACCCGCATCGTCGACGCGACGATCGAGATCGCCGTCGAACGCGGCTATGGCGAAACGACAATCGAGTTGATCGTCGACCGCGCCGGCCTTGATCGCCCCGCCTTCGACCGCCACTTCCGCGGCAAGTACGACTGCTTCCTCTCCGCCTGGCAGGAGGTCAACGAGGAGTGCATGGAAACGATGGTCAGGGCCTACGAAAGCGCCGAGAGCTGGCCGGACCGCCTGCGGGCCGTCGCCGAGCAGGTCGTGAGCGGTTTGCGTAACGACCCCAGCCGTGCCTCCTTCGGCGTCGAGGTGCTCGCCGCCGGCGATGCCGCCCGTGCCCGCCGCGACATGACGATGCGCGTGGTCGCCGGGCTGATCGACGCCGGCCGGCTCGAGATGGACGACCCCGAAGCGGTGCCGCACACCACCGCCGAGGCGCTCGCCGGCTCCGCCTACGGCCAGATCTACTCGCGGGTCGTGCGCGGCACAGTCGACGATCTGCCGGGCCTGGTCCCGCAGCTGATGTCGGCGGCGGTGATGCCCTATCTGGGCCTCGAGGCGGCGATGGCCGAGCTCAGTCGCGGCCCCGGCGGCGACGATTCCGTCCAGGAGGAACCCGTTTCCGAGGAACAGGAGCGATATGGTCGCGGGGTGGCGAGGAAGAAGGCTGCCGAGAAACCCGCGAAGCCGGCTGCCGCGGCGGACGAGTATCCGCCCGAGCTGGCGCGCCTGCCGCCGGGCCGGCACGGCCTGCCGCGCGAGTTCGTCACCCACAACCAGCGCGAGCGGCTGATCGCCGGAATCGCCGAGGCGATCTCCGAGCACGGTTACTCCGGCACGACGATCGCTCACATCACGCGCGCCGCCGCGGTCTCACGCCGCACCTTCTACGAGCACTTCGAAAGCAAGGACGAGTGCTTCGTCGCCGCCTACGACGCGGTGATGAGCGAACTGCGCGAGCGCGTCTCCGAGGCCTTCGAGGAGAGCGACGAGTGGCCCCAGTCGATCAAGGCGGGCATCGACGCGATGCTCGAGTTTCTCGCCGCCAACCCGAGCCTGGCGCGCCTCTGCATGGTCGAGGCATTGGTCGCCGGCCCGGCCGTGGTCGAGCGCTACGACGCCGCCATCCAGAGCTTCGTCCCCTACTTCCAGAAGGGCCGCGAGGGCCGCTCCCCGGAGGTCCTCTCGCGACTCTCCGCGACCACCGAGGAAGCGCTGGTCGGCGGCATGGTCTCGCTGATCTCGCGACGGATCATCGCCGGCAAGGCCGAGGAGCTTGAGGACCTGCTCCCCGACCTGGTCGAGTTCACCCTCACTCCGTACCTCGGCAGCGCCGAAGCCTCGAAGATCGCCAAGCAGAAGAGCTGAGCCGGTCGCCGACCTGCAAGCTCTTCTAGCCGCCGAAGAGCTGCAGGAAGGCGAGGCGGGTGAGGTCTTCGAGCAGGCGCTCGACGTCGGTGGCGCGGCCGGTGGCGATCTCGATGCAGAGCGATTCCTCGATCGCGCCGACGACGAAGCCGGCGGTCATCGGCGAAGAGTTGGGGCGGGCGCCGGGCTGCTGGCGGGCGGAGTCGATCGCGGCGGTCAGACGCTCGACGACCTCCTGGTGCTTGGCCCAGGCCTCGCCGCGGGCGCTCTTCACCTCGATCAGCAGGGCGCGGGCGAGGAGCGGCTGCTCGGCGACGTAGCGCAGTAGCTCGGCGAGGGCGGCTTCGAAGCCGGCCTTCCAGTCGGGGGCCATCGCACAGGTGTCGAGCAGCTCCCGCTCCAGGCGGGCAGCAGCGTCGCCGTAGGCGCGAGCGAAGCAGGCCTCCTTGCCCCCGAAGTGCCGGTGGAAGCGGTCCTCGGTGATCCGGGCGCGGCTCGTGACCTCGCGCACCGTCGCCTTCGCGTAGCCCAGCTCGCCGGCGGTGAGCAGCATCGCTTCGAGCACGTCGGCGTCCGAGCCGCGATCGGGGACGACCTCCTCCCAAGAGCGGACTTCGCGCAGTGGTCCCGGGCTCTCCATTCAGGACACCATAGCTTATGTTTGGGAACTTTCCTCACTCCATGTACCTGTTTCGTACCAATGGGAACTGGCGCTATCCTGGGGCTGTGCGTGCGCTTCCCGGAAAGGACTCGCGCCGGCCTTCGGGGCCCGAGCCGGTGAGCCGCGACGCCGCCGCGGCCGACCAGCGGCGCCGGATCTTCGAGGCGACGGCCGAGCTGGTCGCCGAGCAGGGATATCAGGAGACGACGATCGAGCAGATCGTGCGCCGCGCCAAGGTCGGCTACAAGACCTTCTACAACCACTACCCCGACAAGGAAGCTGCCTTCCTGGGGTTGATTGACGCCGCGACGGAGCGCACCGTCGCCCGCGTCGAATCGGCCTACAAGCGCGAAGAAGGGCCCTGGCCCGACCGCATCGGTGCCGCCCTCGGCACGCTCTTCGAGGACGTCGCCGCCAACCCCGCGGTCGCCCGCGCCGTCCTCGTCGAGGCCAACGCCGCCGGCCCCGCCGCGGCCGCGCGCCACGAGGCCGGGCTGAAGCGGCTGGCGCCGCTGATCGCTCCGGGGCGCGAGCTCAACCCGCGTGGCTCGACCCTGCCGGAGAGCCTCGAGGAGACGCTCGCCGGCGGCATCGTCTGGGTGCTCGGCCAGCGGCTGATGGCGGGCGAAGCCGAGAAGCTGCGCGGCCTCTTGCCGGAGACGGTCGAGTTCGTCCTGCGCCCCTTCGTCGGCGAGGACGAAGCGGCACGGGAGGCGGGCGAGGTCGCCGACGCGATCTCCGCCTAGCCCGCCCGCCGCGAGGAGACGATGGCCGCCGAAGAGCTGGGCCCGCTGCCGGCCGGCCGCCACGGCTACAGTCGCGAGCAGGTCGCCCACCATCAGCGCGAGCGGCTGATCGCCGGCCTGGCGAGCGCCGTCGCCGTCAAGGGCTACGGCGCCGTCGTCCTCGCCGACATCACCCGCGAGGCGAAGGTCTCGCGCCGCGTCTTCTACGAGAACTTCGGGGGCAAGGAGCAGTGCTTCCTCGCCGCCTTCGAGGTCGTCGTCGACCACCTGCGGGAGCTGATCGAGGAGGCGGTCGCGCCGATCCCCGACTGGCCCCACCAGGCGATCGCCGCGACTCGCGCCACCCTCGCCTTCTTCGCCACCGAGCCGGACCTGGCGAGGCTCTGCCTGGTCGAGTCCCGCGGCGCCGGGCCTGCCGTGACTGCGAGCTTCAACGAGGCCGCGGCCGAGATCGTCCCCGCCCTGCGCCGCGGTCGCGCCGAACGCTCCGCCGGCGAGCGCCCCCTTCCCGACTCGACCGAGGAGACGACGATCGGCTCGGTCATTTCGCTCGCCTATCGCAAGGTCGTAGCCGGCGAAGCGAAGCAGCTCGAGCAGCTGCTTCCCGACTGCGCCGAATTCGTTCTCGCGCCGTACCTCGGCTCCGCCGAGGCCGCCCGCCTCGCCCGCGCCGCCGCGTAGCAGTTCTGCGATCCTAGGAACGTTCTTTTTTCTTCAGGAACGTTGACTTGACAAACCATCGTGTAGGTGGTTTCCTAGCCATGCTGCGGGTACAGAAAGCACCCTCTGGGAACTTCCTTCTCTCGTAGCCAGTAAGAACAGGGGAAACGAGCAGTACAGGGACAACCGAGCCAGGGAGGGCCGCAAAGGGAAGCGGTCGGCAGGGCTCACGGGACAGAGGAGAGGGATACGTGCGACGCAGCGGCAAGCCAGCCACCGGACTCGGCCTTCGGCGAGCGAGCGTGCTCCTCCTATTCGCCGCTCTCGCCTTCCCCAGCTTCGCGTCTACGGCAGCCGGCGCGAGCATCCATCCCTTCATCTCGGCCTTCGGACCGGACGGGACGAGCACGACAAAATTCTTTTCCCCGTCACACCTCGCCGTCGACCAGCAGGCCCACATCCTCTATGTCGTCGACCAGAAGGAAGGGGGAAACAGCCGCCTTTACCGGTTCACCACCGACGGCGTCCCCGACAACTTCACCGCCGGACCGGGTGCGGGGACCAACCTCAACAAAAGCGTGCCGTTCGCCGGCGAGATGGCAGTTGCCCCGGCCGGAGCGCCGGGCGGCACCGCGGGCGACCTCTACATCGTCGTCGACGGCGAAGTCCGCGTCTACTCCCCCCAGGGCGCGCTGCTCGGCACGATCGACGGCTCGGGCAACTCGCTGACCGATCACGCGGCACACGAAGACACCGCTTGGGGCGTTGCCGTAGATACCGCGGGCGTTCTCTATGTCAGCTATGGCAAGAGTCTCGATGGAGGTCCCGTCAACGTCGAAGCCACGAGCATCGACAAGTACGTGCCGAGCACCCACCCGGTTGGCAACGGGGACTTCGACTCGCAGATCACCGGCGCCGGGTCCGGGTCGCTTGCCGCCGACTCGGACAGCCTCTACGTAAACGGCACGAAGTTCCCGCTCTCGCTGTTCCCCGGTGGCGGCGGTACGGCCGATGCCTCGGCCAGCGGGGTCAAAGTGACGGACACCCCCCTGGCGCTCAGCGTCGATCCCTCCAACGACGATGTCTATTTCGGAAGCCTCGGGTTGGTGCGGCACTTCGACAAAGACGGCAACCTCGTCGCTACCGCCGATACGCCGAAATATGCGGCGGGCGTCGCCGTCGATACGGCATCGGGCCGGCTCTTCGTCTCGAACGACGATAGTTTCATCAGCGGGGGCCCCGACGACAAGGTCCGCATCTACGGTCCGGCCGAATTCGTCGCACCGCCAAGCGCCGCAATCGACCCGGTCTCGAGCCTCAAATACAACTCCGCCCACTTCTCGGGCACGGTCAACTCCGGCGGAACCAAAGAAGCCCAGGAAACCACCTACCGCTTCCAGTGCACTCCCGAATGCCCGGGCCTGCAGGGCGACCGCTCGATCCCCACCGACGGCGCAGACCACGAAGTCTCCGACGACACGACGGGACTCGCGCCGGAAACCGCCTACGAAGTCACGCTGATCGCCAAAAGCAAAGCCGGCGAAGCCAAAGACACGCTCTCCTTCGAAACCCCGGCCAAACCTGTCGCCACCGCGCCGGCGGTGACGATCGACGCGGTTACGAGCTTCGATGCGGACTCCGCCCAGCTGAGCGGAACCGTCGACCCGATGGGAACCGGCGAGAACCAAGAAACCACCTACCGCTTCGAATACACCAAGGACGGAGTCAAATGGATCTCCCTGGGAGACCAAGGGCCGATCGAAGGATCTGGCCCTCAAGAAGTATCCGATGAGCTCGAAGGGCTCGAGCCGAACACCAGCTACTCGGTAAGGCTCAAAGCCCAAAACGTCGGCGGCGAAGTCACCTCCGGCGCGCCGAACCCGTCGTTTACCACCGAAGCGGCAGCTCCCGAGGTCGAAGCGACCGCCGCGACCCAAATTCAGACGAGCTCGGCTCGCCTGAACGGCCGCGTAAACCCGCGCAACTCCCAGACGACCTACTACTTCCAGTGGGGGACGAGCGATTGCGCCTCGAACCCGTGCAGCTCGATCCCCGCTTCCAAAGACGCAGACGCGGGCTCGGGCAGCGACTTCGAGTTCGTCGGCGCAGAAGTCTCGGGCCTCTCAGCCAACACCTCCTATAGCTACCGCCTGATCGCCCAGAACCCGACCGGCGAAACCACGAGCGCCTCGCGCAGCTTTACGACGGCCTCGACCCCCGGTGCCTGCGCAAACGCAGACATGCAGGTCGGCCCCGCCGCCAAGCTGCCCGAATGCCGCGCCTACGAGATGGTCAGCCCGCTCGAGAAGGGCGCCACCGATATCAGCACCAACCCGCTCAGGACCCGCACGCGGCCCGACGGCAACGCCCTCACCTACCTCTCGAGAGCGGCCTTCGCAGGCGCGACGAGCCTGCCCCTGGGAGGTGGGGAATACCGGGCGGTCCGCGGCGCCGATGGCTGGACCAGTACCCCTATCACCCCCTTCCAGCCCACCCCGCCCACGCAAACCGGCTTAAGGGGCAGCTCCTACGTCGGCCACTTCTCCGAGGACCTCGACGCTGGCGTCTTCCGCGGCGACTCTCCGGTCCCCGGCGTCGCGACGCCGAACGTCGCCGGCGCGACCAACCTCTACCTCGCCACCGGCATGGCCAGCGGAGCGCCGAGCTTCCAGCTGCTTAGCGACTCGACGACTCCGCTGGGCGACGAGCCGGTCGAGACCAGCGCCCACATCCAGTTCGCCGCCGCCTCGGCGGACTTCCACCAGGTCCTCTTCGAGGACACCGACAACCTGATCCCCGAGGCGAGCGGCGGCCTGCAGAAGCTCTACGAATGGGACGAGGGCACGCTGCGCCTCGCCGGCATCCTCCCCGACGAGGCCTGCGCGACCCCTCCCTGCGTGGCCACGGAGTCGGTTGCCGGCAGCGGCGCGATGACCAACCCAGGAGGCACTCAAGGCGAGGGCAGCTACACCCAGCTGCAGCACGTCATCTCCGATGACGGCTCGCGGGTCTTCTTCACCGCAGAGGTCACCCTCCATGACAGCGGCTACTGGGGCAGCCTCTATCTGCGCGAAGACGCCGCCCACACGGTGCAGATCGACGCCTCGGAGCGCTCGACCCCCGACCCCAAAGGCCCGGGTCGCTCGCAGTTCCAGATCGCCAGCCCCGACGGATCCCGTGCCTACTTCATCTCCGAAGAGGCGCTGCTCGATGTCGACACGGACGCTCACGCCTCGATCTACCGCTACGACTCAGGGGCCCCCGATGGCGAACGGCTTGCCTTGATCCCGATCGGCTCGGCGGTCCCTGAGCACGTCGTCGACATGAGCGAGGACGGCGCCTACTCCTACTGGGTAGGGGTCGACGGGCCTACTCCCATCCTCTTCTCCCTGCACGGCGGCGAACTCCACCAGATCGCCGTGCGAGGCGCGCCCTTTGAACCATCTCTTGGGGAGGGTGGAGTGAACAACGGTTTCGAGATCAGCCAGGCGAGGATGACCCCCGACGGGCACTCGCTGCTCTTCGCTTCGCGAGGGTCGTTGACCGGCTACGACCCTCATCCCGCTGCGGGGCTCTGCGAGGTATTTACCACGCCCTGTAGCGAGCTCTACCTCTTCGACGCCGACAGCGGCCAGGTCTCCTGCGTCTCCTGCAACCCCTCCGGCGAGCCGCCGCTCGGCAGCGCCAGCTTCATCTCGATAAACCAGGGAGGGCTCAGCGCCGGCCCCTTCCCCTACCAGAACTCGCCGCTCACCGGCGACGGGCGCTACGTCTTCTTCGACAGCCCCGACCCGTTGGTCGAGCGCGACTCAAACGGCAAGCGGGACGTCTACGTCTATGACTCAGAAGCCGAAACGCTGCGCCTGATCTCGACCGGGCAGTGCAACTGCAACTCCT
>DATANV010000027.1:0-90563 GCA_036266075.1 Solirubrobacterales bacterium | reverse complement strand
GGCGGCGAGCCCGTCGACGCCGTCGATCAGGTTGATCGCGTTGATCGCCGCAACGATGCCGATCACCGTGCCGAGATCGCCGAGGTCGACCGCGCCCCCGGCGGGCAGATCGACGAGCTGCACCGAGCCTGGGTCCAGGGCGCCGAGGAAGGGGAAGGTGAAGCTTTCCACCGTGACCCCGGCCGAGACCGGCACGATCACCGCAACCGTCTGGCCGAGCAGCTTCCAGCCCGCCCCCAACTCGTAGACGTCGTCGAGGAAGCCGACCGCCGCGATCAGCACCGCGCCGACGAGGATCGCCCGCGTCTCCGCTTCCCAGGGCAGCCAGATCAGACCCGCCACGAGCACCGCGGCGAGGATCGCCAGGCCGCCGAGCCGTGGAGTCGGAGCTTCGTGCAGCGAGCGCTCGCCGGGGAAGTCGATGGCGCCGACGCGCCGCGCCAAGCGGTCGGTGAGCGGCACCAACAGCAGCGCCAGAATCCCGGCGAGGAGGAACGCGAGGAGCGCGTCGAGGGAGTCGGGCATCCGCAGCCAGGCTAGAGCGCGTAACGGTCAAACCAGAGGGTGAACGCCATCAGGCCCCAGAGCTGGCGGCTGAGGTCCTCCCGGCCGGCGCAGTGGCGGTCGAGCAGCCCGGTGACGGTCGCCGGGTCGAGGCAGCCCTGGCGAGCGAGCGTCGCCGGCGAGAGCACCTCGCGGGCAAAGGGCTCGAGCGGGCCGCGCAGCCAGGCGGCGACGGGGATCGAGAAGCCCTGCTTGCGCCCGCGGCGGATCTCGGCCGGGACCAGCGGCGCCAGCGCCCGCCGCAGCAGGCGCTTCTTCGCCAGGCCGCGCACCTTGAGCGGCGTCGCCAACCCCAGCGCGAAGCTCGCGACCTCGTTGTCGAGGAACGGGACCCGCAGCTCCAGCGAGTGGGCCATGCTCGAGCGGTCGGTCTTGACCAGGAGATCGTCGACCATGTAGATGCCGAGGTCGACATCCTGCAGGCGGGCCAGCTGCTCGGCTCCCGCGGTTTCGGCATAGCGCTCGCGATAGACGTCGACCGGGTCCCAGCCCGCCTCCCCCTCGCCGAGCAGCGCGGTCCGCTGGCCGGGGCCGAAGATCTCCTTCCAGGCGTGGTGGCGCTCCAGCGGCGGCAGCCGCGCTGCGCGCACGAAGCGCTTCGCTTTGTAATCGAAGCTGACCTTCGAGTCGGAGCTCGGCAGCGCCTCGACCAGCGGCGCCGCGAGCGCTGCCAGGCCGCCGACCCGCGGTGCCAGCAGGTCGGCGACGTAGGTGTAGTAGCCGCCGAACAGCTCGTCGCCGCCCTCGCCCGAGAGGGCGACCTTGACCTCGCCGGCAGCCAGCTCGGCGACCAGGTAGGTGGGCAGCGCCGAGGAGTCGCCGAAGGGCTCGTCGAAGGCCTCGACAAGCTTCGGCAGGAGATCGACGGCGTCGGGCCGCAGGACGATCTCGTGGTGGTCGGTGCCGTAGCGCTGGGCGACGAGCCGGGCCCGGTCGAGCTCGTCGAAGCTCGACTCCTCGAAGCCGACCGAGAAGGTCCGCACCCCCTCCCCCTGCTCGCCAGCGGCGAGCGCCGCGATCCCGGCAGAGTCGACGCCGCCGGAGAGCAGCACGCCGACCGGCACGTCGGAGACGAGGTGGGCGCGGACCGAGTCGCGCAGCGCCTCGCGCAGCTCGTCCGCCAGCGCACCGGCCGGGCCGCGGCGCACCTCGCCGGCGGGCACGGGCCGCGGCCGCGCGTAGCGCGACTCGCGCAGCTCGCCGGCGTGCCAGGAGAGCGCGCAGCCTGGTGGCAGCTTGCGCGCCTCGGCGAAGATCGTCAGCGGCGCCGGGATCGAGTTGAAGGCGAGGTAGGCGGAGACCGCGCGCGGGTCGATCTCGCGCGAGAAGCCGGGCAGCTCGAGCATCGCCTTCAGCTCGGAGGCGAACGCGAGCTCGCCGTCGACGTGGCGGTAGTAGAGCGGCTTGATCCCGAAGCGGTCGCGCGCCAACAGCAGCCGCCCGGCCCTCGCGTCCCAGAGGGCGATCGCGAACATCCCGCGCAGGCGCTCGACGAAGCCCTCGCCATGCTCCTCGTACAGATGGACCAGCACCTCGGTGTCGGCAGCGGTCGCAAAGCGATGGCCGCGGCCCTCGAGCTCGCGCCGCAGCTCGCGGTGGTTGTAGATCTCGCCGTTCTGGACAACGACGACGCTGCCGTCCTCGTTGGCGATCGGCTGGTCGCCCCCCTCGAGGTCGATGATCGAGAGCCGCCGCGCCGCCAGCGCCACGCCGCCCTCGTCGAAGATCCCATCGCTGTCCGGCCCCCGGTGTTCGAGACGGCGACTCATCCGCCCCACCGCCTCGAGGTCCGGCCGCCCCACCGTGGACGCGACTCCGCAGATCCCACACATGCCGCGGCAGTCTGCCAGCCGAGCTTGCCAGCCGGGGCGTGCCGGTAGTTAGCCGCCCTATAGGGGGCATAACTACCGGCACGCCCCTTTTGGCGGCCGGCTCAGGTGGGGGCGGCGGGGCCTCGGCCGAGGACTTTGATCACGGTCGCGAGGAGGACGCTGACGTACAGGCCTACCGAGCGGTCGGCGATGTACTCCATGTCGTGCGCCAGCTTGTCGGCCCAGGACTCCTCGCGGGTGATCCGCGTCTGGGCGAAGCCGGTGACGCCCGGACGGACGACGAGGCGCTGCCAGTACTGCGGGATCTCCTCACAGAGCTCGGCGAAGAAGGCCGGTCGCACCGGGCGGGGTCCGACCACCGCCATCTCGCCGCGCAGCACGTTCCACAGCTGGGGCACCTCGTCCAGGTGGATCCTGCGCAGCGCCCGTCCGATCCGCGTCACCTCCAGCTCGGTGCGGCGCGAGAGCTCCTCGCCCAGGTAGGGGCCGAGGCGGTCCTCGGCGTCCGGTCGCAGGGTGCGGAACTTGTACATGTGGAAGAGCGCCCCGGCGCGGCCGACGCGGGCGCCGCGGTAGAAGACCGGCCGCCCGGAGGTGAGCGCGATCGCCGCCGCCGTGAGGGCCAGCACCGGCGACAGCACGACCAGGATCGTCGCCGAGATGAGCATGTCCAGGCCCCGCAGGACCGGGTCGACCGGCCGCGACTCGCCGTCGGCGGAGAGGGCGATCAGCTCCTCGAGCCCGGCGTCGAGCTGCTCGGACATGTCAACCAGGCTAGTCGCCACGCGCGCCGGAAACGGTCTCGGGCTTGGCGGCGCCGACCGTTCCGAGGATCGTCTCGACGAGCAGAGCCGGATCGCGCCTGGTCGGCGCCGCGGTCGCCGAGCGCTTGCTCAACTCGATCGCCCGCGGGTCGGTCAGCGGCCGCAGCCGGCCGGAGCGGATCAGGGCTTCGTCGACGCCGCCCAGGCGACCGCCGTAGGTCGTGTAGACGGGGGTGCCGAGCGCCGCTGCCTCGCGGTTCATCGTGCCGCCGGCGGAGACGACCAGGTCGGCAAGGGCGATCAAGCTCTGCGCCTCGACCGCGCCGGGCGGCACGATCAGCGAGGGCAACGCCATGCTCTCAATCAGCTCGCGCTGGGCGGCGGTGCGCGGCAGGACGATCGCCTGCACCCCCTCGTCCTGCCCCAACCGGGTGAGGACTTTGGGGAAGAGCGGGTTCGACTTGCGGTGGTAGAGCGAAACGTCGGGCGGCGGCCGGACGATGACGACGACCCGCGCGGTGTCGGCGCCGAGCTTCTCGAGAGCCTCGTGGTCGGGCTCGAAGTCGTAGAGGTAGTACTCCTCCTTCAGCCCCGGGTAGGGAAAGAGCTTCTCGGGCCCGACGCCGAAGCGACGCAATCGCTCGGCGGGTACCGAGTCGGGGAACATCACCCGCTTGGCCAGGCGGCAGCCGATGCGGTGCTGGGTCACCGCGTACTCGTAGTCGTGCATGTTCGCCTCGGGCACACCGAGCAGACGGGCGGCGATCGCCAGGTCGTTGGAGCCGTGCGCGAGGGCGAGGTCGAAGGAGCGACCGCGCCCAAAGCGGGTCATCGCCGCAGTGCGCGCACCCAGCCGATACGCCTTGCTCAGACGCGAGGCGCCGCCGTGACGGCCGATCGGCGTGTGCGCCATGCCGTGCAGCTCGAGCAGGGCCTGCGTCTGCGCGTAGTCGCGCGAGGTGATCTCAACTGCATGCCCCTGCGCCCGCAGCCGCTCGATGATCGGCCGCAGCACCAGCACGTGCGCCGGCGCCGACATGTCAACCCAGACCCTCATAGCCCTAAGGACCTATCCCGGCAGGGGTTCCACTTAACTTTTTCGAGCTGCGGCTTGTAGCTGCCGCCCGATGGTCGGCCGCGAAAAAGTACAAGACGTTCCACCCCTACCGGGATAGGTCCTAAGCCGTAGCAGGGACGAGGTGGGGGTATAGGGCGTAACGGTCCATCAGAGTCTTCGTACGCTCGGATAAGGCGTCCTTTTCCGTTTCGAAGCTGGCCGACAGGGCGGTGGCGATCACCGCGGCGATCTCGGTCATGTCCTCCGCGTTCAGGCCGCGGGTGGTCAACGCCGGGGTGCCGATCCGCAAGCCGGAGGGGTTCATCGGGGGGCGCTCGTCGAAGGGGATCGCGTTGCGGTTGACGGTGATCCCGACCCGCTCGAGGCGGTCCTCGGCGGTCTTGCCGTCGAGCCCGCTCAGGGTCAGGTCGACCAGCACGAGGTGGACGTCGGTGCCGCCGGTCAGCACCGGCACGCCGCCCTCCTGCAGGCCGGCAGCCAGCGCCTTGGCGTTGGCGATCGTCTGCCGCTGGCGCTCGCGGAACGGCTCGCTCGCGGCGATCCGCAGGGCAACCGCCTTGGCGGCGATCGTGTGCATCAACGGGCCGCCCTGCTGGCCGGGGAAGATCGCTTTGTCGACCGCCTGGGCCTGCTCCTCGCGGCAGAGGATCATGCCGCTGCGCGGGCCACAGAGGGTCTTGTGGATCGTCGTCGTCACCACGTCGGCATGCGGCACCGGGTTGGGGTGCTCGCCGGCGGCGACGAGGCCGGCGAAGTGCGCCATGTCGACCATCAGCTTGGCGCCGACAGAGTCGGCGATCTCGCGGAAGGCCGCAAAGTCGAGCTGCCGCGGGTAGGCGGACCAGCCGGCGACGATCAGCTTCGGCCGATGCTCACTGGCGAGCCGCTCGACCTCCTCCATGTCAACCCGTAGATCCTCCCGGCGCACGTGGTAGGCGACGATCTCGTAGAGCTTGCCCGAGACGTTGAGCTTCATCCCGTGGGTCAGGTGGCCGCCGTGGTCGAGCGCCATCCCCATGATCGTGTCGCCCGGCTCGATCAGCGCCATGTAGGCGGCGTTGTTGGCCTGAGCCCCGGCGTGCGGCTGGACGTTGGCGTGCTCGGCGCCGAACAGCTCTTTCGCCCGGTCGATCGCCAACTGCTCGGCGACGTCGACCTCCTCGCAGCCGCCGTAGTAGCGCCGGCCGGGATAACCCTCGGCGTACTTGTTGGTCAGCACCGAGCCGACCGCCTCGAGCACCGCCTGCGGTACGAAGTTCTCCGAGGCGATCATCTCCAGGGTCCCCTGCTGGCGCCGCAGCTCCGCCTCGAGCACCGCGGCAATCTGCGGGTCGACCTCGCTCAGCGGTGCGGATTGCAGGTTCTCGGGCAGCTCAGTCATGGTTTGGGCGACCATAGCAACGGCTATGGATACGGGGGTGCGGGCACTGGCTGTCGCTGGATTGGCTGCTCTTGCGATCGCGCCGGCAACGGCCAGCGGCGCCGAAAACCCCTGCACCGAGGCACAAGCGAAGCAGCTGCTCTGCCCCAACCTGAAGATCGGCAAGCCCGCCGACCTCTACGTCCAGCGGTCAGGGGGTCGAACGCTGCTGCGAGCGACCAGCGACGTCCAGAGCCGTGGCAAGGGGCCGATGGAGCTGCACGGCACTCGCAACGGTCCGCGCAGCATGCGCGTCGCGCAACGGATCCATCGCAAGGGCGGCGGGCGCCTCGTCCTGCAGACTCGAGCGAACCTGCACTTCACGAACGTCGGTGCCTACTTCGGCGGCTCCTACTGGAAGGTCCACCAGCTGGCGCGCTTCGAGCTGCGGCGCGTGGGGCCCGACGGGCGGCTCGGCGAGGTCGTCCGCACCAGCCCGAAGCTCAACTACTGCCTGCGCGACCTGGAGCGGACTCGGCCGGGCCGCCGCTCGCCGGCGAGCCGCCACTACCCCGGCTGCGACCAGAATCCCTACGCCGACGCAGTCACGCTCGGCACCTCGGTCGGCTGGTCGGACATCTACCCGGCCGACTACAGCAAGCAGTGGGTCCCGGTCGGCGGCCTGCGCGGCTGCTTCGCCTTCGAAATGATCGTCGACCCCCGGGAACTGCTCTTCGAGTCGAACGAGAACGACAACTCATCCCGGCGCCTGGTCCGCCTCCCCTATTCCGGCGAGCCTGGCTGCTAGCTCCTCACGCGCCAGCCCGCCTTCGCGCAGCACGGTCCAGCCGCCGTCCCGGTCGAAGGCGGTCAGATCGACCACGGTCGAGGGCAGGCCGGTGAGGGTGCCGCCGTCGATCGCCAGGTCGGCACCGGCGACGATATCCGGCGGCACTTCGCCGAAGCTGGCCGGCGCCGGCTCGCCGCTAAGGTTGGCGGAGGTCTGGAAGAGCGGGCACATCGCGCCCGCCAGCGGGCCGCCGATCAGCCGCACACCGAGCCTTTCAGGGTCCTCCCGGCAGGCGAGCGGATAGCGGCGCTCGGGGTTGGCGACGACCAGCGTCACCGGGCCGGGCAGCAGAGCGCCGGCGGCATCGCGCGTGCGCGGGCCGAGCGTCGCCAGCAGCTCGCGCATCGCCAGCGGCGAGAGGTACAGGACCGCCGAGGGTTTGCCGTCGTCGCGCCCCTTGAGCTCGTGGATCCGCTCGATCCCGGCCGCGTTCAGGGGGTCGCAGGCGAGGCCGTAGAGCCCGTCGGCGGGAAAGACGACGACGCCCCCATCCGCGATGCACTTCTCCAGCGCCGTGCGAGCCGACTCCCCATCCCGCTCTATCGAGACGACCATCACTGCGCCCCCTTCACGACTCGCGGGATGCCGGCCAGGTCGGCGCGCGTCTCGACTTCGCCGAAGCCGGCCTCGAGGAGCAGGTCGGCCGCCGCGGGAGCCTGACCGGCACCGACCTCCAGCGCCACCACAGGAGCAACGCCGCGAGCCACAGCCACCAGGCTGCGGATCGCGTCGAGGCCGTCGGGCCCGGCGAGCAGCGCCTCGCGCGGCTCCCACTCGGTCACCTCCGGCTCGAGGCCTGCCCACTCGGCCTCGCTCACGTAGGGCAGGTTGGCGAGCAGCAAGTCGAAGTGCAGGTGGTCGCCGGGCAGCATGCCCGCGATGAAGTCGACGCGCGCCGTCAGGCCCAGCCGTGCGGCGTTGGCCCGGGCCACTTCCAACGCCGCGGCCGACGTATCGGTCGCGGCAATGCCGCAGCCGCGCAGCTCGTCGGCGATCGCCAGCGCGACCGCGCCCGAGCCGGTGCCGACGTCGAGCACCCGCCGCGGCGCCAGCTCGAGCGCCAGCTCGACCAGCAGCTCGGTCTCCGGACGCGGGACGAGGACCCGCCGGTCGACCTCGAGCTCGATCCGCCGGAAGCCCTTGCGACCGAGGATGTAAGCGACCGGCTCGCGCCGCAGCCGCCGCCGCACCATCTCGGCAAAGCGCCGCCCCGCGTCCGGCGCCACGCCCGCTTCGAGCTCGACGACGAGGCGCGCCCGCTCCCACCCCATCGCCTCGGCGAGGAGTATTTCCGCGTCGAGCCGCGGGCTCTCGACGCCGGCCGCCCGCAGGGCGTCGGCGGCTCCGGCGAGGGCCTCGCGGACCGTCCCGGCGGTCGCCGCATCCGACATTTTCCCCACCCCGGTGGGGTGAATGTCGGATGCGCTCATGCGGTCGAGGCCGCCGCCTCGAGCCCTTGGCGTTTCTCCTCCGCCGCGAGAGCGTCGGTGAACTCGGAGAGGTCGCCGCCGAGCACGCCTTCGATGTTGTGTGAAGTGAGCTTGATCCGGTGGTCGGTGACGCGGCCCTGCGGAAAGTTGTAGGTGCGGACCTTCTCCGAGCGCTCGCCGCTGCCTACCTGCGCCTTGCGCTCCGAGGCAATCTTCGCCTGCTGCTCGGCGACCTCGCGCTCGTAGAGCCGCGCTCGCAGTACCCGCATCGCCCGCTCGCGGTTTTGCAGCTGCGACTTCTCGTCCTGCATCGAGACGACGATCCCGCTCGGCTTGTGGGTGATCCGCACCGCCGAGTCGGTCGTGTTGACCGACTGGCCGCCGGGACCGGAGGAGCGGTAGACGTCGATCTGCAGGTCGCTCTGGTCGACCTCGACCTCGACCTCCTCCGCCTCGGGCAGCACCGCCACGGTCGCGGTCGAGGTGTGGATCCGACCCTGCGACTCGGTCTCGGGCACGCGCTGCACCCGGTGCGTGCCACCCTCGAACTTGAAGATCGAGTAGGCGCCCTCGCCCTTCACCGCGAAGGTCACCTCCTTGAAGCCGCCGACCTCGGCCACCGACTGCGAGAGCACCTCGGTCGAGAAGCTCCGCTCCTCGGCGTAGCGGGTCAGCATCTTGTAGAGGTCGCCGGCGAAGAGCGCCGCCTCGTCGCCGCCGGTTCCGGCGCGGATCTCGACGATCACGTTCTTGGCGTCGTTCGGGTCGCGCTCGACCATCGCCAGGCGAATCTCCTCTTCCAGCTCCTCGAGCCGGCCCGGCGCCTCCTCGACGACCTTGCGCAGCTCCGCGTCCTCGCCGTCCTCAGCAAGCAGCTCCCGCGCCCCCTCGAGATCGTCCTTCAACGTCCGCCACTGCCCCGCCAGCCCCTGCGCCGGCTGCAGCTCCCGATATTCCCGCCCCACCTCGGCATACCGCCCCCGATCCGAGATCACCTCGGGGTTGGACATCAGCTCCTCCAACTCGGAGAACCTCGCTTCGATCTGCTCGACGAGCGATTCGATCATGGGGACAACATAGAGATGCAGATGGAGGTGCCGGGAGCCCCTCCGGCGGAGGCTTTGGGAGCGGCTTCCTCACGCACCACGGCTTCTGCCAGCCGGACGGTCTCCGTCGGAGGGGCTCCCGGCACCTCCCCTACGCCTCTTTCAGGCGACGATCTCGATTGCCTCTTCGCCCTCGCGAAGCGGCTTCTCCTCGGCCAGCACCTTCTCCAGCGAGGCGATCGCCACGGCGAGCTGCTCTTCGTCGGGCTCGCGGGTGGTCAGGTTCTGCAGCATCAGGCCCGGCCACATCACCGCCCGCACCCAGCGTTTGCGGCGGTTCTTGCCGGCCCACTTGATCACCTCGTAGGAGAGACCGGCGATCAGCGGGATGCCGAGGATGCGGGACGCAAGCAGCCAGTACCAAGCTGGCAGCCCGATCGGCGCGAAGACGAAGATCGCCAGGACCATCACGATCAGCAGGAAGCTGGTGCCGCAACGCGGATGCAGGCGCGAGTAGAGCTTTGCCCGCGAGGGCACCAGCTCGTCTTCGGCCTCATAGCAGGAGATCGTCTTGTGCTCGGCGCCGTGGTACTCGAAGACGCGGCGCAGATCCGGCAGGCGGCTGATCGCGACGATGTAGGCGATGAAGATCGCCGTGCGCAGGATGCCCTCGATCAACCAGAAGAGCAGCGACGAGCCGAGCTGGTCCTTGATCAGGCTGGTCAACCCGACCGGCACGACGAAGAAGAGGCCGACCGCCAGGGCCATCGAGAGGACGATCGTCAGCCCCCAGACCCAGCCGCCGATCTCCTCCTTCTCTCCATCCTCGTCGGGCTCCATCTGCGCATTGGCGGAGATCGCCAGGGCGCGAAAACCGATCTTCAGCGACTCGCCGAGGGCGACGACGCCGCGCAGCACCGGCAGCCGCCAGAGGCGGTGGCGCTTGGCCCAGGGAACGAGCGATTCGGAGCTGAGCTCGATCTGGCTCTCGGGGTTGCGGACGGCGACGGCCCAGGTCGAGACCCCACGCATCATCACTCCCTCGAGCACCGCCTGGCCGCCGACCGGCGCATCGCGTTTGGCGACCAGGGCGCCGTCGGGCATCCGCAGCGGGTCGGCACCGTTCGAGGAGACCGGTGCGGAGGCTGTCGCGGCGGCTCCGGACTGCTGCGAGGCCCCCTCCGGCCTCATGGGCTACTTGCCGGCCTTGGCGTGCTTGGCGGCGCGCCGCTGGAACCTCTCCACGCGACCGCCGGTATCCACCAGCTTCTGCTTGCCGGTGTAGAACGGGTGGCACTCGGAGCAGAGCTCGACGTGGAGGTCCGCCTCGGTGGAGCGGGTGTAGAACTGGTTTCCGCACGAGCAATGCACGTGCGAAAGCGTGTACTCGGGGTGGATTCCTGCCTTCATCTCCACCCAGTCTAGAGAAGTGCGCAAGAGCGCCGTTCGCTGCTTTGGGAACTGGCCTGTCGTGCCGATACGCCAGCATGGCCGACAAGAAGGCGAGCGGCGGCAAGCGGTTCCCCCGCGCCATGTGGGTGGCGCTCACGTTCCTGCTCGCCGGCGGCACGCTCCTCGTCACCCTCCACGACTGGCTCGGCCTGGGCGGCGCCGGACTCGATTTCGCCATCGGAGAAGTCCTCTACGACGCAGTTGTCTTCGCCGCCGCCGTCGCCTGCCTGGCGCGTGCCTCCCTCTTCCGCAGCGAGCGCTCGGCCTGGCTGCTGATTGGCCTGGGAATCGGCTGCTGGGGCCTGGCGGAGGTCTACTGGACCGCGTTCATCGAAGGCAACCCCAACGCCCCCTACCCCTCGCCGGCTGACATCGGCTATCTGGCCTTCTATCCGCTCGCCTACGCTGGGCTGGCGCTGCTCGTGCGTGCCCGCGCCGCGCAGATGAACTGGCGCCTGTGGACCGATGGGCTGATCGCCGCTCTGGGGACCGCCGCGCTCGGCACCGCGTTCGTCTTCGACTTCGTCTCCGCGCACACGACGGGCACCAGTCTCGAAGTCGCCACCAACCTCGCCTACCCGCTCGGCGACATTGCGCTGATCTCCCTCCTCGTCGGCGTCATGACGCTGACCGGTTGGCGCCCGGGACGCACCTGGTCGGTGCTGCTGGCCGGGCTTGCGGCGATGGCCATCGCGGACATCGTCTACACGCTGCAGTGGACGGGCGGTGCAGTACCCGACGCCAGTCTGGTGAACCCGATCTACCTGATCTCAGCCGTCTGCCTGGGAGCGGCGGTCTGGCAACCGGCGGCCGCGGCCGAGATCACCTCCCAGCGCGGCCATAGCCGCGAGATGGTCGTGCCTGCCGTGTTCGCGGCGGTGATGATCGGCCTCTTCGCGATGCAGTACTTCAGCGCGACGAGCGGCCTCTCGACGATCCTCTGGGCGACGACGATGACCGCGGTGATCGTCCGCCTGACGTTGAGCGACAGGGAGAACAAGGCGCTGCTCGAGCAGGTGAGGACCGACTGGCTCACCGGCCTCGGCAACCGCGGCCGCCTCCAGGTCGACCTGGAGGATTGCTTTTCGGGCGCCAGCGAGAGCAGGCCGCTGTCGCTGCTGATCTTCGACCTCAACGGGTTCAAGCACTACAACGACACCTTCGGTCATGCCGCGGGCGACGAGCTGCTGGGACGGTTCGGCGCGGCGCTGCGCGAGGCGCTCGGCGGCGACGGCACCGCCTATCGGATCGGCGGCGACGAGTTCTGCGTGCTGCTCTCCGGCCGCGCGGAGCGCTTCGAGGAGGTCGGCCGGAAAGCGGCGATGGCCTTGACCGAGACCGGCCCAGGCTACGAGGTGGGCGTCTCCTGGGGCGCGGTCAGGGTGCCTGGCGAGGAGGGCGAGCCCAAGGCGGCGATGCAGCTCGCCGACGCGCGCATGTACGCACAGAAGGAGTCGCGCCGGCTGGCCGGCGAGCGCCCGCGCGGGGAGCCGCTCGCCCCTGCGCTGGAGGTCGAGGCGCGGCCCGAATCCAGGGCGCCGTCTAGCCCGGGCTGAGCGCGGCCAGCAAAGCATCGACGGTGCGGCCCACGTCGCGCCGCATCCGCTCGGGGTCCTCGGCCCTGGCGATCAGCATCGCCGCCTCGTCGAGCGCGCCCATCAGCACGTGGGCCAGCGGGCGCAGCGGCTGCTCGGCGATCGCCCCCGCCTCGATCGCCGCCTGCAGGCTCGCTTCGATCAGGCCGAGCCCGTGCTCGGCGGCGATCTCCCGCCAGCGATCCCAGCCGAGGACGGCGGGGCCGTCGAGCAGGGCGATCTGCTGGACCTCCGGCTCGGTCGAAGCCCGCAGGAAGGTCTCGGCGCCGGCGCGCATCGCCTCGAGCGGCTGCAGCGCGGACGAGGACAGCACGTCGGCGGCGATTCGCTCCGCCAGCTCGGCCTCGAGCTGGCGGTAGACCGCCTCGAACAGGTCCTGCTTACCGGCGAAGTGGTGGTAGAGAGCGCCGCGCGTGACGCCGGCGGCGCGGACGATCTCCTCGGTGCCGACACCGGCATAGCCGCGGGCGGCGAAGAGCGGCCGCGCGGCGGCGATCAGCGCTGCACGGGTCGCCTGCGAGCGCTCGGCCTGGGTTCGCCGTGCGGACGCACCCGCGTCGGGATCGCCGGGTGTCCCTGCTTCGCCTTTGACATTCATACAGTCGGTATGTAATTTACCGCCCTCACTGGACGAACCAAGCCCGAGGAGGCAGTCGCAATGAACCAGGCAGAGCGTCACGACGTCGAGCTCCCTTCGGGGACGATCCGCTACCGCGAGGCGGGTCAGGGAAAGCCGGTCGTCTTCGTCCACGGCTACCTGGTCGACGGCAGGCTCTGGGACGGTGTCGTCGACCGGCTCTCGGACCGCTGCCGCTGCATCGCCCCGGACTGGCCGATCGGCGCCCAACAGGTGGCGATGAAGCCGCATGCCGACCTCACCCCCTACGGCATCGCCGCGACGATCGCCGCCTTCCTCGAAGCGCTCGATCTGCGCGACGTGACCATCGTCGGCAACGACTCCGGTGGCGCGATGTCGCAGGTGCTGGTCACCCGCCATCCGGAGCGGATCGGCCGGTTGGTGCTGACCAACTGCGACACGCACGAGAACTTCCCGCCGGGGATCTTCAAGACGATGCCGCCGATCGCGGCCCTGCCCGGCGGCATGGCGGTTCTCGCCGCCCCCTTCCGGATCCCAGCCCTGGCCCGCGCGGCCTTCAAGCCCTTCGCCCGCACGCCGATCCCGCCGGAGCTGGTCGCCTCCTGGATGGAGCCGGGCCTGCACGACCCCGACGTCAAGCGCGACGCCAAGAAGGTCACCGCGGGCATGAACAAGCGCTACACGCTGGAGGCGGCGGAGAAGCTGCGCGGCTCCGACCTGCCGATCCTCCTCACCTGGGCGCCCGGCGACAAATTCTTCCCGATGAAGTACGCCCAGCGTCTGGCCGACGAAGCGGGCAACGCGAGGATCGTCGAGATCCCCGATTCGAGCACCTTCGTCCCGCTCGATCAGCCGGCGCGCCTGGCTGACGAGATCGCCGCCTTCGCCGCCTGACGCCAGGCGCTTTTCCCAACCCATAGTTGAGCAAGGTGCCAGTCCTTTCCGCTAATTCCGGCCGATTTTCGCTAGTTGCATGTTTTTCGTCCGAACGAGGCGTGATGGTTATGTCAACGCCCCCTACAGGACGGAGAGAGGACCATGCCCAGGGAAATCTTCGACCAGGAACGGCCCCCCAGACGGAGCGCGATGGCGCGGCGCCTCGACGAGGCGTTTGCCGGTTGCGAGCAGTGGACCCTGGCGCCGCCGTCTCAGCGGCGCAGCAGCGAGGACTTCAGCCCGCGGCTCTCGAGCTCCTCGAGGATGATCGGCAGGGCCGCCACGGTGCGCGCCCAGGAGCCGGGGGCGCTGTAGTAGTCGGCGTCGTGCAGTAGGACCACGTCGCCGTCGCCGATCGAAGCGGTGGCGCGCCGGGCGATCGACTCGGCGGTGGCGCTGCGCGTCCAGTCCTTTCCCCAGCGCGACCAGAGCACCGGCCGCCAGCCGCGCGAGCGCACCGCCCGCAGCGCGGCCCCGCTGTATATGCCGTAGGGCGGGCGATGGTCGGCGACCTCCTGGCCGCTCGCCTCCTCGATCACGTAGCGGGCCCGCTCGGCGTCGTCGAGAAACCGGCGCCCGCTGAGGCGCAGCGCGTTGCGGTGGCGGTGGCAGTGCAGCTCGACTCGGTGGCCGGCGGCGACGATCTCCGCCACCAGCGCGGGGCGCCGCACGACCTGCTCGCCGACCAGGAAGAAGGTCGCCTGCGCTTCCGCTTCACGCAGGACTTCGAGCACCAACGGCGTCCCCTCCGGGTGGGGGCCGTCGTCGAAGGTGAGGGCGACCCCACCGCCTGCCTGGGTTCGACTGATGCGCAAGGCCCGACCGACACCGGGAAGGACGGGGGCGAGGGCGGGAGAGGCGTGGGCGAGGGCGGCCGCCGCGGCTCCAGCGCCGAGCAGGGCGCCGATCAAGGAGCTACGCGGGCGGCGCCTGGCGGCGGCGCTCCGCCTTCGGTGGGACCCCCTGCGGCCGGGGCAGCGGTCGGCGCGGCCGCCTTTTCCGCTCCCGACTGGGGCGTCGCGGCCGCGGCCTCATCCTCCTTGCCGATGTGGATGCGGCTCTCCAGTGGCTTGGCGATCACCCGGTAGGGCGTCTCGCGGTGGATCGCCGCGAGCAGTATCACGGTGGCGAGGGCGAGCAGGCTGACCGCGGTCGCCACGCGCTCGATGCGCAGCCGCCAGACGGGCTGCGGGCGGACCCGCGGCCGCGCGGCCAGAATCCGCGAGGCGATCGACGGCAGCGAGGCGAAGGAGGAATCGGGCGAGCGGCGCTCGCGCGTGATGTGGCGCAGGACCGACTCCAGCTCGTGCTCGGAGCGCGCCACCTCGGCCAGGCCGAAGCGCTCGAAGGCGGCGTTGTTGGCCCGCAGGTGGCCGGCCGAGAAGCCGAAGGAGACGACCGGGCAGCCACGGATGTGCGCCTCGAGGACGGTCAGCCCGGCGGTCGAGTGGACCATCGCGTCGGCGGCCGCCATCCAGTCGCTCATCTGCTCGGTGAAGCCGAGCACGCGCACCCGACCCTCGCCGTGGAAGCGCTGTTCGAGCTTCTCCCGGGCGGCCTCGTTGCGGCCGGCGATGCACGCTACGGTCGTGTCGCCGTCGGCGAGCGCCGCCTTGATTGCGCCCTCCAAGTCGCCGACCCCCCAGCCGCCACCGGAGACCAGCACCAGGCGACCGTGGGGGGGTAGGTCCAGGGCCTTGCGCGCATCGGCGCGAGTGCGCGGCATCAGGAACTCGGGCGAGATCGGCGGCCGCATCCACTCGACGCTGGCGGGACCGGCAAGCCGTTCGACCTCCTCGATCGACTCCGGGTGGGTGACGTAGTGCAGGTCGACCCCGGGGTGCACCCAGTAGCGCAGGCCGGCGAGGTCGGTGATCGCCGAGTGCACCGGCACGTCGAGGCGGCGGTTCTCGCGCAGCATCCCCAGTACGGCGGTGACGCCCGGGTAGGTCGAGACGACGACGTCCGGGCGGTGCTCCGCGATGGTCCGCAGCAGCCCGCGACTGCCGAGCGCATAGCTGAGGTGGTGCATCAACCAGCGGGTCGGCGCGAACCTGGTGATCAGCCAGTACTGGACGTCGAACAGCCACGGCATCCAGCGGAAGGTGAAGCGGGAGCCGTCGCGCGCCACCGCAGAGCAGATCCGCCCCATCTCCTGCAGGCCGTCGACGATCTCGACCGTCGCCCCGGGGATCTCGCGTTCGACGTCGGCCTTGATCATCCGCGCCGGCAGGTCGTGGCCCTCGCCGATGTCGGCGCTTAGCACCAGCACGCGCGGCGACCGGCCGGCAGATCCCTCGACCCCCTCGAGCAGCGCCCCGGGGGCGCGGCCGTTGTCGCTCCCATTGCCGTTGTGGCTGAGGACCGGTTTGAGGCCGGGGACCGGGTCGGGCGGCCGCGTGGTGTGGCGGACCCACTCGACGTAGCGGCGGACCCCCTCGCGGAAGCTGGTCTCGGCCCTCCAGTCGATCTCCTGCAGCGCCCGCTCGTTGGAGATCTCCTTGCCGGGGAAATCGCCGGGGCGCGGCGGCGTGTGGACGATCTCGCAGCCCTCGGTGTTTTCCTGAACCCGCTCGGCGATTTCGAGGATCGTCACCACCTCGTCGCCGGAGAGGTTGTAGGTGCGGGCGGCGGCTTGCGGCGCAAGCGCGGCGACGATGCCGTCGGCGAGGTCCTCGACGTAGATGAAGCTGCGCGTCTGGCTGCCGTCGCCGGCGATCGTCAGCGGCTTGCCTTCGAAGGCGAGGTCGGTGAACTTGGCGACGACGCCGGCGGCGCGGGCACGCGGCCCGTAGGGGATCCCGAAGCGCAGCACGGTGCACTCGAGGTCGTACAGCTCGGCGTAGCCGGCGCAATAGGTCTCGCCCGCCAGCTTGGTCGCCGTGTAGAGGTGGCGCGGCGCCGGGATCGGCGTCTCCTCGTCGACCGCCTGCTCGGCGCAATCGCTGTAGACCCAGGTCGTCGAGCCGTAGACGACGCGGCCGACCTCGGCCCGGCAAGCGGCCTCCAGGACGTTGAGCGTGCCGCGCGTGTTGACCTCCTCGGCGAGCACCGGGTCGGCGAGGACATGGGCGACGTCGGCCACCGCGGCGAGGTGGATCACCGCATCGCAGTCGCGCATCGCCAGGTCCAGGTTGGCCGGGTCGGTGATGCTGCCGGTGAAGGTCTCGACCTCGAGCGGCGAGTGGTAGGGCGAGGCGCTGAGGTCGAAGATCCGCGGCGTGTCGCCGCGGGCGATCAGGCGGTCGACGACGTGCGAGCCGATGAAGCCGCCGCCGCCGGTCACTAGGACCCTCATCCGCCCTCCTCGCCGAGCGCCGCGGCGCGACTCTCCGGGCGGTAGTAGAGCGGCACGCACCAGTGATTCTCGGCAACCCACTCGGTATTCGGCAGGGCGGCGTCACGGCCCATGATCCGGTGGCACGGTTCCTCGTAGACGCGGCCGGTCGACCTCTCGATCGGCTCGAAGACGACGTACTTGTAGAGGCCGGAGGTCATCCCCTCGGGCAGCTCGAGTCGGGCTGGATGCAACGGGTCGAGGTGCTCGCGGGCGTAGCGGTTCTTCCAGGCGACGATCTCCTCCATGCGATCCGCCTGGACGAGGCCGAGCGCCGCGGTGAACTCGCTCATGCGGAAGTTGAGCCCATCGACCTCGTGCTCGAACTTGCCGTAGTTGCGGAACCTGGCGGCGAACTCGATCAGCTCCGGGCTCGAGGAGACCAGCACCCCGCCCTCGCCGGTGGAGACGGTCTTGGTCGCGTAGAGCGAGTAGACGCCGGCGTCGCCGAAGCTCCCCGGCCGGCGGCCGTTCCAGCCGGCGCCGTGGGCGTGGGCACAGTCCTCGAGCAGGAAGACGTCGTTCGCCTTGCAGTACGCGGCGATCCGCTCGGAGTCGAAGGCGATGTGGCCGCCGATGTGGACGAGGACCGCGGCCCGCGGCCGGGTCCGCTCGGCCTTCGCCTCGAAGTCCTCGAAGGACATGCAGAGGTCGTCGCGGCGGCAGTCGACGAACTCGACCTCGGCGCCGGCCTTGACCGCCGCGAGCGGCGTCGCCATGAAGGTGTTCGACGGGCAGAGCACGGTCTCGCCGCGGACGCCGGCGAACTCCAGCGCCGCCAGGGCACCGCCGGCCCAGCTCGACAACCCGAGGCTGGGCAGCCCGTTCCACTCAGCCCAACGCCGCTCGAAAGCCTCCAGCATGCGGCCCTCGGACCACTGCTCGGAGTCGAGCACCTCGGTCCAGAGGTCGAACAGCGTGGCGCGGTCGCGGTGGTCGAACCCGATCGCGAACCTGCTCGCGCCGAGCGTGGGACTGGCAGAGGGCGCCAAAGCGTCGCCAGGCTACCAGCGAGAGCGGATCCGGCCAGTACGGCGCAGCCGATATTTACCCCACCCAGGTGTGGTCAATGTCGGATGCGCGGCCATCGGCATGAGCCGATTGGAGGACTACGCCAACGCTGCGCGAGCCGGCCAGGACGACGGTGCCGGCAAGCGTCAACGCCATGAACGCGACGAGAGCCGCGCCGCCGAAGGGGGTATCCCCCCAAGACTCGCCGAAGATCAGCGGCGCCAGCAGCACCGGGACGAGAACCTGGACGGCGAACATGACCGGGGCGACATGGGTCGCGGCGCGGCGCTGCAGGGCGCTCATCTCGTTCAGCAGGGCAAGGCCCTCGGAGGCCGCCGCGGTGGCGAGCCAGGCCAGCGCCGCGAAAGCCGTGCCGGCGGCCAGCTCGTCGGTCAGCAGCTTGCTGGCAATCGCCGTCCAGGCGTAGCCGCTACCGGCGCCAATCACCATCAGCATGCCGATCCGGTCCGCCCGGCGCCGCAGGCCGAAGGGCAGCAGCACCGGAATCGCCACGACGACCAGCGCGATTGCGATCGCCGCGGCGCCGGCGTGATCGGTGCTCCGCTCCGGCGCCGCCAGGCCGACGCCCGCGACCCCGGCGACGATTGCCGCCACGGCAAGCGCCTCGCGCCGCCCAGGCCGCTCACCCAACCGCGTCGCCCCCAGCCAGAGCAGGAGGATCAGCCCGCTGGCGATGCAGGGCTGCACCACGGTCAGCGGCGCCAGCAGCAACGCGACGATCTCCAGCGGCCACCCCAGCAGCCCCAGCGCCGTGGCCCCCAGCCACCGCCGGTTCCTCACCAGCTTCCCGATCAACGACACCCGCAGCGAGTGCTCCCCCGGCACCTGCCGCGCCTCCAACGCCTGCAGCGCGATCGAAACGTTGTAGAGCACGGAAGCTCCCACCGCAGAAGCTATGCCGAGTGCCACCACGCGCCGACCCTAGCTGGCGATGGAGAGGCGGGGATGACCGCCCCTCCGCCGGGCGGATACTCAAAACGCAGGCCTAATTTAGGCCTGCGTTTGTCCGGTGGAGGGGCGGTCATTCCCGCCCCCACCTACGTCTCCTGGTACAGCGGCCCGTCACCGCCCTCGGGCAGGGTCAAACGCCCACCCTTGGCGGTGATCGCCCCGCACTGCACGCAGTTGGAGGCGGTGACGTGGACGTCTACCTCGGTGGCGCCGTTCTCCAGCTGCTCGTCGGGGATCTCGTAGACCTGGGCGGGGCACATCGAGACCCAGGTCTGGGCGATCTCGCGCGGCACCTTGGTCTGGATGCGGACGTGATTGGGGGCGTCGTCGCGGGTCGCGTTGCCCGAGAGGAAGACCGAGTCGAGCTTGTTGAAGGTCAGCTCGTTGTCGGGCTTGGGGTACTTGTCGCCGGCCTTGCCGAGGTGCATCGCCGGCTCGGCGTTGTCCTCGACCTTCCAGTGGCCGCCCGGGAAGGCGCCTTTGGTGGCGACCATCGCCGAGCCCATCATGCCGCCGAAGATCAGGCCCCTGGTCAGCGGCTGCTTCATGTTGCGCGAGCGGTAGAGGTCCTTCTCGATCACCGAGTCGCGGATCTTCTTGTCGTAGCTCTCGAAGTTGACCGAGTTGACGTCGGCCTTGAGCGACTCGACGATCGCTTCCGCCGCGTACATGCCGGCGTGCATCGCGTAGTGGATGCCGGCGAGTTCGGCGATGTTGACCATCCCCGCGGCGTCGCCTGCGACCACCATGCCCGGCACCGAGAAGCGCTTCGGCAGCGCCCAGTAGCCGCCCGAGGGAATCGTCTTCGCGCCCCAGCCGACCCGCTTGCCGCCCTCGATGATCTTCTTGATGAAGGGGTGTGTCTTGAACTGCTGCAGGGCGTCGTGGACGCTGAAGGTCGCATCGGTGTAGTCGAGGCCGACGACCAGCCCAAAGCAGACCTTGTCCTCGCCCATCGGGTAGATGAAGCTGCCGCCCGCCTCCTTGTATTTGGGGCTCCAGCGCAGCGGCCAGCCGAGCGTGTGGATCACCCGGTCGAGCGGCTTCGGCACCTCCCAGACCTCCTTGACCCCGAGCTCCCAGGCCTGCGGGTCGGAGCCGTGCATGTCGAAGTAGTCGTAGGCCGCGTAGGTCAGGTGGCCGATCGTGCCCTCGGCCAGCACCGTCGCCTTGGCGACGACGTCGGACCCCGGCTCGAAGTTGCCCAGCTCCTCGCCGTCCTTGCCGCGGCCGCGGTCGCCGGAGCGCACGCCCTTGACGATCCGGTCCTCGACCAGCAGCTTGGTCGCGGCGGTCTCGGAGAGGATGTAGACGCCGGCCTCTTCGGCTTTCTCGGCGAGGAAGCGACCGAGTTTCGAGACCGAGAGCGTGTAGGTGCCCTCTTTGCGGAAGTTCGGCGGCGGCGGCTTCAGCGGGATCGCCGCCTTCGAGGTGAGGAAGTAGGTGGCGTCCTTGGTGACCTCCTGGTAGACCGGCGGCCAGTCGGCCGGATCGAGGTCCGGGAACAGCCGGGTCAGAGCCGAGGGATCGACGTTCGCCCCGGAGAGCAGGTGCGCCCCGGCGACTTTGCCCTTCTCGATCACCGCGACCGGGACTTCGCCCAGCTTCTCGGTCAGCTCGGGCTCGTCCTCGAGCAGCTGCATCAGCTTGTTGGCGCAGGCAAGCCCAGCGGGGCCGCCGCCGACGATCGCGACGCCGACCTCGATCCGGTCGTCGACCGGATCGGTCGGAGGGCCGATCACGTCGGCAGAGTCGAACGGCGGCGGGAAATCGATGGGCTTGACGGCGGGCATCTGTGGCTCCTTTTGCGCGGTCGAAGGGAGGCTGAGCCGCTGGGCTCAGCCTCCCTTCTTTGCCTTGATCGCCTCGGTCAGCTTGGGGACGATCTTGTGCAGGTCGCCGACCACGCCGAGGTCCGAGAACTCGAAGATCGGCGCGTTCTGGTCCTTGTTAATCGCGAGGATGTTCTCCGAGCTCTGCATCCCGACCTTGTGCTGGATCGCGCCGGAGATGCCGGCGGCCAGGTAGAGCTTCGGCGCGACCGTCTTGCCGGTCTGGCCGATCTGGGCCGCGTAGGGGTACCAGCCGGCGTCGACCACCGCGCGGGTCGCCGCCACCGCACCGCCCATCGCCTCGGCCAGTTCCTCGCACTGCTTGAAGCCCTCGGCGGCGCCGAGGCCGCGGCCTCCGCCGACGAGGATGTCGGCGTCCTCGATGTTGACGTCGGCGCCGCGCTGCTCGCCGCGCTGGACCATCGTCGCCTTGGTCGACCACGGCGAGAGCTCGACGTCGACGTCGACGACCTCGGCGCTGCCGCCGCTCTCGTTGGCGTCGAAGGCGTTGAGGCGGCCGATGATGATGCCCGGCTCGCTGACGTAGCCGACGTCGGCGATCTGGGAGTCCTGCAGGATCGGGCGCTCGGCGACCAGCTTGCCGTCCTGCACCTTGACCTCGGTCACCTCCATCGTCACGCCGGCATTCAGCCGCGCGGTCAGGCCGGCGCCGATCTCGAAGCCAAGCAGGCCGCCGCCGAACAGCGCGTAGGTGAAGCCCTCGTCCTGGATGACCTTGGCCATCGCGTCGACGATCGGCTGGGCGAGCCCCTCGGGCACGCCCTTGGCCCGGTAGACCTTCGCCGCGCCCCAGTTGCCGAGCGAGGCGCAGGCCTCGTCGCCGACCTCGCCGACGACCAGCGCAGCGGCCTCGCCGCCCAGCTCGCCGGCCAGCTTTGCCGCCTCGGAGATCGCCCCGAGCGAGTTCTTGTTGAAGTTGCCCTCGTCGTCGTGGAGGGCGTAGGTCAGAATGCCTGCCATCTAGATCAGCTTCCTCTCGTCGAGCCAGGCGACGATCTTCTCGACCGTCTCGTTGGTGTCCTCGTCCTCGATGATCTCGCCGGCTTCCTTGGGCGGCGGCGGGTTGAGCGCGAGGACGGCCGTCTTGGAGCCGCTCTCGCCGACCATGCCGGCGTCGATGCCGACGTCGCCGGTCGCCTTGCCGTCGAGCGGTTTTTTCTTCGCCCCCATGATCGCTTTGAGGCTCGGGTAGCGCGGCTCGTTGATCGCGTCGCCGACGCTGATCACGGCCGGCAGCTCGACCTCGACGGTGTCGTAGCCGTACTCGGCCTGGCGCTCGCAGCGCAGCTTGCCGTCGCTGACGTCGATCTTGATCACCTGCGTCAGCGAGGGCATCTGCAGATGGTCGGCGACAACGGCGCCGATCGTGTAGCACTCGCCGTCGTCGGACTGCTGGCCGAGCAGCACCAAGTCGGGGCTCTCGGACTCCAGCACCTTGGCCAGCGAATAGCCGGTGGCGCAGACGTCGGAGCCCGCCAGCTCGTCATCGGAGAGATGCACCGAGCGATCGGCGCCGAGCGCCACCGCCTTGTGCAGCGCGCGGACCGCGGAATCGGGGCCCATCGTCACCGCGACGACCTCCTCGACCGGGATCGCGCCGCCCTCCTTGATCTGCATGGCGGCCTCGATGGCGTGGGTGTCGAAGGGGTTCAAGTTCTTCTCGCCGCTGCGGTCCAAGCGCATCGTCCCGGGGTCGATTCGCTTCTGGACGGCGGCGTCCGGTACCTCCTTGACCAGGACGCAGATCTTCAAGTTGAAGCCTCCTTGGCTGTTGCTCAGGGTGGTTGACTGACCAGTCAATCAGTCTATCTATTACACGCGATGGTGTGACGCTCGGCGGTGATCGATATCACACGAGCGCGGCCTTGAGGGCGCGCTCAGGCGCCCTGCGCGTGGCGCTCTGCGGCGCCCTTTGCGATGAAGTCGACGATCTCATCGGTGCCGGCGCCGGGGGTGAAGACGGCGGCAACCCCGAGCTGCTTCAGCTCGGGGATGTCCTCGGCCGGGATCGTGCCGCCCACGGTGACCAGGACGTCGTCGACGCCCTGCGCCTTGAGCAGCTCGACCACCCTCGGCACCAGCGTCATGTGAGCGCCGGAGAGGATCGAGAGACCGACCGCGTCGGCGTCCTCCTGGATCACCGTCTCGGCGATCTGCTCCGGCGTCTGGTGCAGGCCGGTGTAGATCACCTCCATGCCGGCGTCACGCAGCGCCCGGGCGATGATCTTGGCGCCACGGTCGTGCCCATCCAAGCCGGGCTTGGCGACGACGACACGAATCTTGCGGGCGGTTGCGGCCTCCATTGCGACCGGAAGACTAAAGGCTCACACGCCCCAGCTGCTGAGGTCGCACTTGTTTCCGCATACCGAAAGAAATACGACCTCATCGGAGATGGCGTTAGAAGACGGGGGACTCGGTGTAGGTCCCGAAGACCTCCTGCAGGGCGGCGATCATCTCCCCCTCGGTGGCGCGGGCGCGGGCGGCGGCGACGATCGGCGGCATCAGGTTGCCCTCGCCGGCGGCGGCCTGCTTCAGCTCGCCTAGCGCAGCCTCGACCGCGGCGCCGTCGCGGCGAGCGCGAGTCGCTGCCAGGCGCTCAACCTGCTTGCGTTCCAGCGCCGGGTCGATGCGCAGGATCGGCGTCGGCTCCTCGTCCTCGGCGACGAAGTCGTTGACGCCGACGACGATCCGCTTGCGCTCGTCGACCTCTCGCTGGTAGGTGAAGGCGGCGTCGGCGATCTCGCGCTGCGGGAAATTGCGGCGGATCGCCTCGACCATCCCCCCCAGCTCGTCGATCCGCGCGAAGTAGTCGTAGGCGGCCGCCTCCATCTCGTCGGTCAGCTTCTCGACGAACCAGGAGCCCCCCAGCGGGTCCGGCGTGTTCGGCGCGCCCGACTCGAAGGCGATCACCTGCTGGGTGCGGAGCGCCACCCGCACCGCCTCCTCGGTCGGCAGCGCCAACGCCTCGTCGAATGAGTTGGTGTGCAGCGACTGGGTGCCGCCGAGCACCGCCGCCAACGCCTCCAGCGAGGTCCGGACGACGTTGTTGAGCGGCTGCTGCGCGGTCAGCGAGACGCCGGCGGTCTGGGCGTGGAAGCGCAGCCGCATCGACTCCTCGCGCTTGGCGCCGTAGGTCTCGCGCATCTCGCGGGCCCAGATGCGGCGCGCGGCGCGGTACTTGGCGATCTCCTCGAAGAAGTCGATGTGGGCGTTGAAGAAGAAGGAGAGGCGGGGGGCGAAGTCGTCGACGTCGAGGCCGCGCTCCAGCGCCCGCTCGACGTAGGTGAAGCCGTCCTTCAGCGTGAAGGCCAGCTCCTGCTGGGCGGTGGAGCCGGCCTCGCGGATGTGGTAGCCGGAGATCGAGACCGGATGCCAGCGCGGCATGCTCTGCGAGCACCACTCGATCATGTCGGTGACCAGGCGCAGCGCCGGCTCGATCGGGAAGCACCACTCTTTCTGGGCGATGTACTCCTTGAGGATGTCGGTCTGGATCGTGCCGCCGAGCTTCTCCGCCGGCACGCCCTGCTGCTCGCCCACCAGCACGTAGAAGGCCAGCAGGATCGCGGCGGGAGCGTTGATCGTCATCGAGGTGGTGACGCCGCCGAGTGGGATGCCCTCGAAGAGCTGCTCCATGTCGTCGAGGCTGTCGACGGCGACCCCCTCGCGGCCGACCTCGCCGAGGCTGCGGGCGTGGTCGGAGTCGTAGCCCATCAGGGTCGGCATGTCGAAAGCCGTCGAGAGGCCGGTCTGGCCGTGGTCGAGCAGGTAGTGGAAGCGCTCGTTGGTCTCCTCGACGGTGCCGAAGCCGGCGAACTGGCGCATCGTCCAAAGTCGTCCCCGGTACATCGACTCGTACGGCCCCCGGGTGAACGGGTACTCGCCGGGCCGGCCAATCTGGGCCCCGGGCTCCGCAGGGGCGACCTCGGGCCCGTAGAGCGGCCCGATCGGATGCCCCGACATCGTCGTGAACTCCGCCTCCCGCTCTTCCAACGGCCTCTGCCGCGGCTCCGTCGCCATGCCAACAGTCTAGGCCCGCCTCAGTCCAACCCCCGCCGGGACGTGCCGGTGATTGACTGCCCTCAGTGGTGTCTAACTCCCGGCACGTCCCAGCGGGGGGTTGGCGGGGCTGATCAGCGCCTTGCGGGGAAGCGACGAGGAGGGGGCTTACGGCGGGCGGCGATGCGGGAGGCGCCGAAGCCGGCGGACGTCGCCAAGAGGGTGACGGCGAGGGCGACCAGGCGGCGACCGAGACGCTCGAAGCGCATCGTCTGCCAGCCTTCCTGCTCGGCGACCTCGGCCAGGGGCGGATCCGGGTTAACGACCACGGGATGGCCAACGGCGCGCAGCATCGGTAGGTCGGAGACCGAGTCCGAGTAGGCGTAGGACGCCGAGAGGTCGATCCCGTGCTGGTCCGCGAACGCCTCCATCGCCTCGACCTTTCCCGGGCCGTAGACGAACGGGCCATCGAAGCGGCCGGTGAAGGCACCGTCCTCGCCGATCTCGTAGCGGGTGCCGATCCCGCCGTCCATCCCGAGGACCGCGGCGAGCGGTTCCACCACCCCGTTGCCGGCGGCGCTGACGATGAAGGTGGCCCGGCCGGCGTCCTGGTGGGCGTAGACCTCGTCCAGCATCTGCGGGTAGACGCGCGGCAGGATCGCCGCCATAACCTCAGGGTTCATCCGTTCCAGGGCCCGCGCCGAGACGCCGGCGATCAGCCCGCGCGCCGCCCGCAGCACGTCGGCGGTGCGCTCGTCGGTGGTCCCGCGCAACCGGTAGCGCAGGTGCTCCACCGCCCAGCTCGCCAGCAGCCGCCGCCCGACGATCCCATGCCGGGTCGCAATGCGAGCGAACTGCATCCCCGACGACCCCGCCATCAGGGTCTTGTCCAGATCGAAAAATGCCGCTGCTCGACTCATTACGTCCCTCGAGCGACCGCGATGCGTGCTCCGTTAAGTGGTCTATCGACCCCTAACGGAGCACTCGTCGGTTTGCAGCGGCCGCGCGCTACTGCGAGGCCACCTCTAGAACGATTGCGTCGCCCTGGCCGCCGCCGGAGCAGATTGCGGCGACGCCGAGGCCGCCGCCCCGCCGCTGCAGCTCGTGCACGAGGCTGCCGACGATGCGGGCGCCGGAGGCGCCGATCGGGTGGCCGAGGGCGATCGCGCCGCCGTTGACGTTGACCTTGTCCTCGTCGACGCCGAGCATCCGCATCGAGTTGAGGGCAACCGAGGCAAAGGCCTCGTTGATCTCCCAGAGGTCGACGTCCTCGGGGCTCTTGCCGATCTTCTCGAGCGCCTGCTTGGCGGCGTTGGCAGGGGTTTTCGCCAGGTAGGGGAAGTCGTCGGCGACGGTGCCGTAAGAAAGCACCCTGGCGAGTGGCTCGCGACCCTCCTTCTCGGCCCACTCGGCCGAGGCGACGACGATCGCGCCGGCGCCATCGTTGACGCCGGGAGCGTTGCCGGCGGTGTGGGTCGCGTCCTCGCCGCCGATCGCCCGCAGGCCGGCCAGCGTCTCGACGGTCGTCTCCGGGCGGATCGCCTCGTCGACCTCGATCGTGTTCTCGCCCTTGCGCGACTTGACGGTCACGCCGACGATCTCCTCGGCCAGGCGGCCGGCGTCGGTCGCCTCGGCGGCGAGGCGGTGCGAGCGCTCGGCGAAGCGGTCCATGTCGGCGCGGGTGATCTCGAGCTCGTTGGAGACCTCGCTCGCCTCGTTGATCATCTGCTTCTCGGTGAAGGGGTTGGTGAGGCCGTCGTGGACCATCGCGTCGATCGTCTCGACGTGGCCCATTCGGTAGCCGAAACGGGCGCCGGGCAGCAGGTGCGGCGCCTGGCTCATCGACTCCATGCCGCCGGTCACGGCGACCTCGGTGTCGCCGGCGCGGATCGCCATGTCGGCGAGGCCGACCGAGCGCATGCCCGAGGCGCAGACCTTGTTGATCGTCTCCGAGGGGACCTCCTTGGGAATGCCGCCCTTGATCTGCGCCTGGCGCGAGGGGATCTGCCCCTGGCCGGCCTGCAGGACCTGGCCGAAGACGACTTGTTGGACCTGCTCGGGGTCGACGCCGGAGCGCTCCAGCGCCGCGGACATCGCCTGGCCACCGAGGTCGGTGGCTTCGAGCGAGGAGAGGGTTCCGCCCATCTTGCCGAAGGGCGTGCGTGCGGTTCCGAGGATGACGGTGCTGGGCATCTGGCGGCCTTTCTGCGTCGGTTTATGCCGGATCTCGGCTCGTATGGGCCGCATGGCCCTGATAGAGACGATAGCGAGCTAGGGCACGGAGTTGTGACTGCTTGGTCACGCAATGGGTGGGCGAGAACCGCGCGATGGGAGGCCATAGACTCGGCTGCCATGGAGGTGGAGGTCACTCAACAGCCGTTCGCGCAGATCGAGGCCGACCTGATCGTCGCCGGGCTGTTCGAGGGCGACGATCTGCCCCGCGAGCTGGCTCTGGCGTTCGGAGCCAGCTACGCCAAGGCAGACCTCGAAGAGCTGTCTCTGGTCCACCCAGACGAACCGTGGCGCGGGCTCGTCGTCGGCCTCGGCAAGCGCGAGGAGTTCGAGCCCGAGCGGGCGCGGGTCGCGGCAGCGCTCGCCGCCAAGGAGGCCGAGAAGCTCGGGGCACGCCAGCTCGCCTGGCTGCCCTTGGAGTTGCAAGACGACGGGGAGGCGATCGCCGCGGCGCTGGTCACGGGCACGATCCTCGCCTCCTACCGCTTCGACCGCTTCCGCAGCGGCGATCCGGATGACGCTCCCACTCCCCCGGTCGAGTCGCTGACGGTGCTCGCTCCGGAGAGCGTGGCCGGCGCTGCCAACGCGGCCCGCGTCTGCGCCGAGGCGCAGAACCGCGCCCGCGACCTGCAGAGCCTTCCCGCCAATGTCGCGACGCCCTCGTTCCTCGGCCGCCACGCTCGTGAGATCGCCTCGGCGCACGCCGCGGTCAGCACCGACGTGCTCGGCCGCGAAGAGGTCGCCGCCAAGAAGATGGGCGGCCTCGTCGCGGTCAGCCAGGGCAGCACCGAGGAGCCGAAGTTGATTGTCATGCGCTACGAGGGAGGCGGCTCGGGACCGACGCTCGGCCTGGTCGGCAAGGGCGTCACCTTCGACACCGGCGGCATCTCGCTGAAGCCGCCGGCCGCGATGCACGAGATGAAGATGGACATGTCGGGCGCCGCCGCGGTGATCGAGGCAGTGGGCGCGATCGCCGAGCTGGGGCTCGCGGTGAACCTGGTAGCGATCGTCCCCTCGACCGAGAACATGCCTTCCGGCACGGCGATCAAGCCCGGGGACGTGATCACGCAGTACAACGGCAAGACGGTCGAGGTCAACAACACCGACGCCGAGGGCCGCCTGATCCTCGCCGACGCGCTCGCCTACGCAGTCGAGCTGGGCGCCGAGCGGATCGTCGACATCGCGACCCTCACCGGCGCCGTGCTGATCGCCCTCGGCTCGACCTACGCCGCGGTCATCTCCAACGACGACGAGCTCGCCGCCGAAGTCGAAAGGGCCGGCGAGACGACCGGCGAGCTGGTCTGGCGGCTGCCGCTCCACCCCGAGTACAAGGAGCTGACCAAGGGCACCGTCGCCGACCTGACCAACGCCGCCGCCAAGCGCAAGGCGGGGACGATCTACGCCGGCGCCTTCCTCGAGGAGTTCGTCGGCGCCACCCCCTGGGCGCATGTCGACATCGCCGGCACCGCTTGGGACGTCGGCCGCGCCTACACCGGCAACGACGCCAGCGGCATCGGCGTCCGCCTGCTGGTCGAGGTTGCGCGCGGTCTCTCGACCGCCTGATTCGACTACTCGCCCGCCTTGCCGAGCCGCTTCTGCTCGTCGGCGATCACGATGTACTCCTCGACCATCAGCTTGTCCTTGGGGCGATTGGCAGCGCGCTTCATAGCGATCAGGTGATCGATCGAGGCAACGCGGACTTCGATTTCGGCGATAGTCGCGACGACCGCCTCGGTCCGCAGCTCCTCGTAGCGAGCGATTCCGGCCGCTTCCCCGAGTATGTCGAAGCTGCCATATGGACTGTCGAACGTGAAGTTGGAGCCATTTTCAATCGTCCGCGCATCGAGCTGAAAGGGAAGTTCCGCAGGCGCGCCGCGCAATGTCACCCCAATCTCCTCTAGGGCCGAGACCAGCCGCGAAACGTTCGCCCTGTCCCGTGCATACGCGATGTCCAGATCGTAGGTTGGATAGGCCGATCCGTGAGCGAGGCCGGCCAATCCGCCGATGACGACGAAGTCCACGCCATGGACTGCCAGTGAGCGCAGCAATGGATTGGCCTGCAGTGGAGTGTCGGGGATCCTCTCCATCAGCTAGCCGCACCTCCGGCCGCGATTCCCCTGTGCCTGCGCACGAAATCTGCGAAGGCGAGTCCCCGCGCGACCCTCTCGGCTGGCGCCAGCATCAGGTTCTGCGCATTGAGCGTCGCATCGATCCCGAAGTCTCGTCCCTCGGCTCCCAGAGACAGGTCCTCGCCCAGCAGGTAGAGGAGCTCGCGCAGGGTCTCGACCGAGGGCGAGACGCGATCGCGCTCGATCCGCGAGATCGCCGACTGGGTCGTGCTGGCGCGCATCGCCAGCCGCTTTTGGCTCACGCCGTGTCGGTCGCGGGCCTCTCGCAGCAGTTCTCCGGGCGTTTTCACGCCTAGATAATAGCAAATATGTGCTTATCGCCGATCTGCTATGCCTTGTCCGGCTACGCCTGCGACAGCTCGAGCAGCATGCAGGTGGCGACAGCGTGAGCGAGCAGCTTGCCGCTGTCGGCAGCGGTGAGATTGGCCTCGGCGGTCGCCTGGCGGCGGCCGCGGTAGAGGACGTTCGCCTCGCACAGGACGCGGCCGGTGTCGCGGGTGATCGGCCGCACGTACTTGGCCTCGAGGCCGAGCGAGGTGTAGCCGACACCGGCCGGCAGCGTCGTGTGGACGGCGCAGCCGAGGGCCGAGTCGAGCAGGGTCGCGGCGTAGCCGCCGTGGACGACGCCAATCGGGTTGTAGTGCTCCTCCCCCGGCTCGCCGGCGAAGACGGCGCGGCCGTCGCCGATCTCGATCGGGCCCATCCGCAGCGTCACCGCGATCGGCGGTGGTGGCAGCCTGCCCTCGACAATCGCCGACATGTACTCCATGCCAGTCATCGTCGCGCCCGCGGCTGCGGTGGGCACCGGGTCCTGCCAGACCAGAGTGCGGGTGCGCGTCGTCTCGGGACTAGCCTCGGCGTAGGCTTCGGCCGCCTCGACGGCGGTGCCGCCGTTGCGCCTGGCCGCCGCTATGCGGGCAACGACGTCGTCGCCGGCCGTGAGGCCGTCGGCCACCTCGCCGTTCTCGCTCATCGCACTCCTCGCCGGCCTCGGGCGACGGAGCCGCTCGCGGCCGGGCGGCGGCTCGCCGGATAGTGCAGGTCGGCGGCGATCTCCTCCTGGCTTATCGCGATGCGGGCGAATCGACGACGGTGGTTGCGGTGCCTCGGAATCAGCTTCATGTCAGCCCCTCCAATCGGGCGATCCGGGCCAGTTCGCGCTCTGCGTTTCGGCCCAGGTTGCTTGAAGCAACTCATGTCGGGATCAACCCTACCCGAGTCAGTTGCTTGAAGCAACCTTGTGTGCGAAGATCACCCGATGACCGATTTCAACTTGACGTGCCCACGGGGACGCAACTGGCCAAGCTGGGCGGTACACGCGGCCGCTGCGCGTAGCAGCGCTACGCGCGCGGGCGTGGGTGCCGGTCCAGCGCCGTGCCAGGTGCGTCATCCGTGGGTGCGGGAATTGGAATCGTTCATCTAGTGCTGCATCACGACTATCCCGGCCAGGTCTGCTCGATAGCAAAGGCGCTGGAGGTGATCGGCGAGCGCTGGTCGCTGCTGATCGTGCGCGACGTGATGAACCGCAGGCGGCGTTTCGACGAGCTGCAGAAGGGGCTCGGCATCGCCCGCAACGTCCTCTCCGCCCGCCTGCAGCGACTGGTCGACGAGGACATCCTCGAGCGCCGGCCCTACCAGGAAAGCCCCGAGCGCTACGAGTACTTCCTCACCGAGAAGGGGCTCGACCTCTGGCCGGCGCTGATTGCGCTGCTTGCCTGGGGCGACCGCCACTCCCCCAGCCCCGGCGGCCCGCCGATGCTGATCGTCCACAAGAAGTGCGGCGGCTCGGTCAACGACCGCGGCATCTGCGAGGCCTGCGGCATTGAGCTGCACGCCCGCGACGCCCGCGCCCTGCCCGGCCCGGGCCTGCCGAGCGAAGGCTCGGCAGCAACCGCCACCCCCGCTCGCTGAGCGTTCGCGCAGCCTTTGGGGGTCCATAACGCCCCAAAAGCTGCCGCGCGCAATGATCTAGGCGACCACAAGGAGGATTGAGATGGCGACGGCGGCAGAGGTTCAGGCGAAGGACAGGATCTTCATCGATGGCGAGTGGGTCGAGGCGCACGGCTCGGAGGCAATCGAGGTGGTCAACTCGACCACTGAGGAGACGATGGCGACGATCCCCGCGTGCACCGCCGAGGACGCCGACCTTGCCGTGCGGGCCGCCCGCGCCGCCTTCGACTCCTGGTCGCAGACCTCGCGCGAGGAGCGGGGCGGCTACCTGAGTGCGATCGCCGGGGGACTCGGCGAGCGCTCCGAGGAGATCGCGGCGACGATCGCCCAGGAGCTGGGCATGCCGCTGAAGCTCAGCCAGATCATCCAGGCCGGCCTGCCCACCGGCCAGTTTGCGGCGATGCCGAAGCTGATGGAAGAAGTCGCCTGGGAGGAGGAGATCGGCAACTCGCGGGTGCTACGCGAGCCGGTCGGTGTGCTCGGCGCGATCACGCCGTGGAACTACCCGCTGAACCAGATCGCGGCCAAGGTCGCACCGGCGCTGGCCGCCGGCTGCACCGTCGTCCTCAAGCCGAGCGAGGTCGTGCCGCTGAACGCCTTCATTCTCGCCGAGGTGATCGAGGCCGCCGGCCTCCCCGCCGGCGTCTTCAACCTGGTCACCGGCACCGGCCCGGAGGTCGGCGAGGCGATCGCCGGCCACCCCGGCGTCGACATGGTCTCCTTCACCGGCTCGACCCGCGCCGGGCGCCGCGTCTCCGAGCTGGCCTCGGCGACGGTCAAGCCGGTCGCGATGGAGCTGGGCGGAAAGTCGCCGAACGTGATCCTCGACGACGCCGACCTCGCCAGGGCAATCCCCGACGGCGTCGCCAAGTGCTTCCTCAACTCAGGCCAGACCTGCAGCGCGCTGACCCGCATGCTGGTCCCGCGCGAGAAGCTGGCCGAGGCCGAGGAGATCGCGGCGAAGACCGCCGAGAGCTTCACCCCCGGCGATCCGTTCGAGGACTCGACCCGGCTGGGGCCGCTGGTCTCCGAGGTGCAGCGCGAACGCGTCCGCGGCTACATCGAGAAGGGCGAGGCCGAAGGGGCGAAGTTGGTGACCGGCGGCGCGGCGCCACCGGAGGGCCTCGAGCGCGGCTTCTTCGTCCGGCCGACCGTCTTCTCCGAGGTGACTACGGAGATGACGATCGCTCAGGAGGAGATCTTCGGCCCCGTGCTCGTCATCCAGCCCTACGAGGGCGAGGACGATGCCGTGCGGATCGCCAACGACACGGTCTACGGCCTCGCCGGCGGGGTCTGGTCGGGGGACCAGGAGCGTGCGATCTCGGTTGCCAAGCGGATCCGCACGGGGCAGATCGAGATCAACGGCGGGGCCTTCAACCCGCTGGCGCCCTTCGGCGGCTACAAGCAGTCGGGGCACGGGCGCGAGAACGGGCGGTTTGCGATTGAGGAGCTGCTGCAGGTGAAGAGTCTTCAGCTCTGAGGCGGCGGGAGGGACACCCCCGCCCCTCCCTTCCCCGGCAATAGGCTGCCGCGCATGGATTTTGAGCTGAGCGACGAGCAGGGGTTGCTGCGGGACACCGTTCGCGACTTTGCTCGGGGCGAGGTTGCGCCTGTGGCGGAGGAGTTGGATCGGACCAAGGCTTTTCCCTACGAGATCGTGGAGAAGCTTGGGGGGCTTGGGCTGATGGGGATTCCGTTTCCGGAGGAGTACGGGGGCGGTGGGGCGGACACGCTCTCTTACGTGCTGGCGGTCGAAGAGCTGGCGCGGATCGACTCCTCCGTCTGCATCACGATGGCTGCGCATACGTCGCTGGGGACGATGCCGATCTATCTCTGGGGGAGCGACGCACAGAAGGACGAGTGGCTGCCGGTGCTCTGCAGCGGGCAGAAGCTCGCCTCGTTCGGGCTGACCGAGCCGGAGGCCGGGTCGGACGCTGGGAACGTGCGAACTACGGCAAAGCTCGAGGACGGCGAGTGGGTGATCGACGGGGCGAAGCAGTTCATCACCAACTCCGGCACCGACATCTCTGGCTGCGTCTCGATCACCGCGGTGACCGGCGAGGCCAACGGCCGCAAGGAGATCTCCAACCTGATCGTCCCCTACGGCACGCCCGGCTACGAGGCCGGCGAGCCCTACCGCAAGATGGGCTGGAACGCCTCCGACACGCGACCGCTTAGCTTCGAAGGGTGCCGCGTGCCCGAGGCCAACCTGCTCGGCCGCCGCGGCGACGGCTTCAAGAACTTCCTCCACATCCTCGACGGCGGCAGGATCGGGGTCGCCGCGATGGGCGTCGGCCTCGCCCAGGGCGCTCTCGACGAGGCGATCTCCTACGCCAAGGAGCGCCAGGCCTTCGGCCAGGCGATCTCCAAGTTCCAGTCGATCCAGGCGAAGATCGCCGACCTCTCGGCCCAGATCGAGGCTGCACGGCTGCTGACCTGGCGAGCAGCGCTGGAGAAGGATGCCGGCAAGTCGTTCACGCTCACCGCGGCCCAGGCCAAGCTGATCACCGGCCGCCTCGCGGTTCGGGCGACCGAGGAGGCCGTCCAGATCCACGGCGGCTACGGCTACATCGAGGAGTACCCCGTCTGCCGCTTTTACCGGGACGCCAAGATCCTCACGATCGGCGAGGGCACCGACGAGGTCCAACAGATGGTCATCGCCCGCCAGCTCGGCTGCTGAGGCAAACACCTAGGCGACGGTGAAGGCGTGGCCGCCCCCCGCGACGAACCCGAACAGGATCAACAGGGCCACGGGCCTAACCCTGCCGAGCCAAGTTTACGAACGGATCACGGACGTGCCGGTGATTAAGCACCATTGTGGGCAGTCAATCACCGGCACGTCCCCTCGGAGGCGCTTAGCTTGAGGGGGTGGCGGTGATGCTGCCCTTGGGGCGGCCGGCGATTTCGGCGGGGCGGGCGTCGCCCTCGTCGATGCCGTAGTGGGCACCGATCGTCAGCTCGTGCTCGCGCAGCAGCGGGCGGGCTGGGTCGACGGCCGGGGCCGAGCGCAGTGCGATGCCACCCAGCGCGGTCCAGACGCGGCCCGCGCCGCGGGCGCACTCGCGCACTGGGATCGCAACCGACGGGCCGCGCCGCCGCCGGCCGAGGAAGCCGCGGTGCTCGAGCGCCACCGCCAACCAGGCGGGCGCACCGTTCTCCGCGTCGACGAAGCAACCCGTGACCCGCCCGACGCTGGCGCCGCCCAACTCGTCGACTTCGAACCCCGACCAGCTCGCGATCTCCTCGGCCGAGGCCGGTGGGGCGCTTGGCTCATTCACGAGCCTGTCGCTCCATCAGCTCGCTGGCGGCGCTGGCCGGGTCGATCTCGCGCCGCACCACCCGCTCCAGCAGGTCCGCGGTCTGAGGATCGTCGGCCGCAGTCGCCTCCAGTCGGCGCCGCAGGCGCGAGGCGGCGATTCCCAGCACCTCGTTGCGCAGGTTGCGGGCGCGGCGCTCCTCCAGCGTCCCCTCGGCCTCGATGTGGGCCCGGTGCTCGTCGATCTTGGTCGCCAACTCGGCGACCCCCTCGCCGCGCGCCGCCTCGGTGCGCAGGATCGGCACCTGCCAGCTGCCGGGCTCGTGCGAGAGCGCCAGCACGCCGCGGACCTCGCGCACCATCGTGTCGGTCATCGGGTGGTCGGCCTTGTTGACGACGATCACGTCGGGGATCTCCATCACACCGGCCTTCAGCGCCTGGATCGAGTCGCCCGAGCCCGGCATCAGCGCCAGCACGATGGTGTCGGCGTGATCGACGATGTCGATCTCTGCCTGGCCGACCCCGACGGTCTCGATCAGCACGTCGTCCTTGCCGGCCGCATCCATCGCCAGCGCTACCTGCAGCGCCGCCTCGGAGAGGCCGCCGAGCGCCCCCCGCGAGGCCATCGAGCGGATGAATACGCCGGGGTCGAGGAAGTGATCGGAGAGGCGGATGCGATCGCCGAGCAGGGCGCCGCGGGTGAACGGGCTGGAGGGATCGATCGAGAGCACCGCAACCTCGCGCTCCGCCTTGCGCAGCTCGGCCGTAAGCGCGCCGATCAGGGTGCTCTTGCCGACGCCTGGCGGGCCGGTGAAGCCGACGATCCTCGCCTTGCCGGTGCGCGGGTAGACCTCGCGCACCAGCTCCCAACCGGCCGGGTCGTCGGACTCGATCAGCGTTATCGCCCGCGCCAGGGCGCGCTTGTCGCCTGCGACCAAGCGCTCGGCGAGCGGGGCGGGCGTGGATGCGCTCTCGGCGGCGTCGGGCATGGGCGGCGGAGTCTAGGACGTGTGGGGGGACGGGTCGCCAGGACCGGTAGATGGATACGACGACAGACTCTAGAGTCCCCGCCGCCGTGATCCGCGCCCTCCACTTCTACGCCCGCAGCGGCATGCTGACGCCGAAATACGCTTGGCTGGCGCTGCGCTACCTGCGCCGCCGCCTGCTGACCGCTGCCGGCTGGCGCTGGCGTACCGACGGGCCACTCTTCCTCGGCAGCGGGCTTGAACTGCAGGTCGGCCGCCGCGGCCGCATCGAGTTCGGCCGTTTCGTCTGGATCGGCCACGGCGGCAAGATCCGCTGCCACGAGGGGGTGGTCGAGATCGGGGCCAAGACGGTCATAGGTCAGGAGTGCACGATCTCCGCCTACCGGCGGATACGGATCGGCGAAGAGTGCGTGATCGCCGACCGGGCGATGTTCATCGACTTCGACCACGGGGTCGTCGAGGTCGAGCGGCCGATCCGCCAGCAGGGCATCTACATGCGCGACGTCGAGGTCGGCTCCAACGTCTGGATCGGCTACGGCGCCTGCATCCTGCGCGGCGTGCGGGTCGGCGACAACTCGATCGTCGGCACCAACTCGGTGGTGACCAAGGACGTGCCGGCCAACGCGGTCGTCGCCGGCAGCCCCGCCAGGGTGATCCGCATGCGCGAGGCGCCGCGGGAGCTGCGCTGGCCGCGTCCGGTCGAACCGGACCCTGCGGCGCAGACGACGCTTGCGCAGCCGCAGCGCTCGCTGGGCTGAGCGGACCGCTGCCTGCTGCCACGTGAGCGGGCCGCGAGAGCCTAACCTCGCCTCGAGGCTCAGTCGAGTTTCGCGGGAAGCGTCTTCAGCCCGTGCTCGCGCGCCGCGCGGTGCAGGCGAGCGTCCCACGTGGCGAACGTGAGATCCCGCTGCGGCAGGGCAAGTGCCGCTGCCAAGTGCAGGGCATCGAAGCTGCGCAGGCCGGTCGCACACGCCAGCTCGGCGGCGCGCTCGCAGAGCGCGGCATCGATCTCGACGATGTCGAAGGCGAGCCAGTCGCTGTCGATCCGCTCGATCTCCGCACCGCCACCCGCCCTATCCACGGCACGCTTCGTCTCGACGATGCAGATCCGGCAGCTTGTCCAGTCCTCGGCCTGCATCGCGTCGCGCACGGCCTGGCTGCCGTCCTCCTCGACATAGCGCTTGACCAGCGCGCTCGCGTCCAGGTAGAGCATCAGCGCTCGTCTTCGCGCTCTTCGAGGACGAACGCCGAGGCGGACTTGCCCGTGTTCCGCGGCGGCGGCGAGTGCGCCGGGCGCGGACGCTTGGCGGGAGTGATCCTGACCCCCGCCCGTGCGACCTTGCCGACCGACTCGCGCTCGAGCCGATCGAGGCGTTCGCGCAGGGCGCGGCGCACCGCGTCCGCAACGCTCTCTCCTGCGAGGGCTGCTGCTTCCGCTGCCAAGCGCTCGATCTCCTCGTCCTCGAAATTCAGCGCCATGACGGAATGGTGTCACCTTCCGACGAGCGCCGCTGACCGCCGCAGCGTATCACCTGCGCGACATCTTGTCTATAAGACGATAAACTCCAGACAGGTGGCTGTTGAGTTCGTGTCTAACAGACAGAACAATGACAACGATGGACTTCGCGTCTCGCTTCGGGGAGAACCTGGCACGCTGCCGTAAGCGGGCCGGCCTCTCGCAGGAGCAGCTCGGCCTGCGCGCCTCGCTGCACCGCACCGAGATCGGCCTGCTGGAGCGCGGCGAACGGGTGCCCCGCATCGACACCCTGGTCAAGATCGCGGGGGCGCTTCAGCTCCCGACCAGCAAGCTGGTCGATGGCATCCGCTGGGCGCCGGCAGAGACCAGCGGCGGCGAGTTCAGCTTCGTCTTTCCCGAGGAATAGCGGAGCGCGCCCAGAGAGCGCCCCGCCGCTCAGGCGCGGCTCTGCTCGGCGACCAGGTCGGCGTAGACGGCAGCCGTCTGCTCGGCGACATCCCCCCAGTCGAAGCGACGCAGGTGCTCGTAGGCTTCGGCGACGAGGCGGTGGCCCAGCTCGTCGTCGCGCAGCACGCGGATCGCCACCTCGGCCAGCGCTTCGGGGTCGTGCGAGCGGAAGCGCAAGCCAACCTCCTCGTGCGGGACGACCTCGCGCAGCCCACCGGTGTCGGCGACGATGCAGGGGCATTCGGAGGCCATCGCCTCGAGCGCAACGAGGCCAAAGGGCTCATAGATCGAGGGGACGACGGTGAGGTCGGCGATCCGGTAGAGCGAGTGCAGGACGTCGTCGCCGATCCAGCCCAGGAATGTGCCGTGATCCATCAGGCCCAGCTCCTCGGCCTGGCGGTGCAGCTCCGCCTCGTGCGTGCCCGAGCCGGCGACCAGGAAGCGCGTGCCCGGCGCCTCCTCGACCACCCGCGGCATCGCCTCCAGCGCCAGCTGGAAACCCTTCTCGTAGACCAGGCGGCCAACCAGCAGCACGAGCTTCTCATCCGGCGCGGCGAACTCGGCCCGCAGCCGCTCCAGCTCGGCGGCATCCTGCGGCTGCAGGTCGTCGGGGTCGATCCCGTTGGGGATCACGTTGACGCGCTCCTCCTCGACGCCGAAGATGTCGGCGATCTGCTCGCGCATGTAGTGGGAACAGGCGATGACGCGCTCCGAGCGGTTGGTTATCCAGCGCTCGACGCCGTGGATGTAGGTCTGGGGATGCTTGTCGACCCAGCCCTGGTGGCGACCGTGCTCGGTGGCGTGGATCGTCGTCACCAGCGACGCGTCGAAGCGCTTGGCGAGGTGGTCGCAGGCATTGGCGACCAGCCAGTCGTGACCGTGGACGAGGTCGAAGTCGTAGCGGTCGCCCAGCTCGACCCCGGCGGCCAGCATGTCGGAGTTCATGCGCTCGACCCAAGCCACGAACTCGCCCAGGTCGGTGGGTCGTTTGGGCTCGCGGATGCGGTGGATGACGACGCCGCCACGTCGCTCCTCGGCCGGCGACTCTTCGCCGCCGCGGGTCAGCACGTGGACCTCAACGTCGCGCTCGACCAGAGCCTCGGAGAGCTTGCGCACGTGCCGGGCCAGGCCACCCTCGATCAGCGGCGGGTACTCCCAGGAGAGAATCAGGACGCGGGTCATCGTGCGGGGGGAGCTAGGGCTCCAGCAGGGAGGCGAGGCTCAGGTCCGGGGCGAGGGCACGCATACGCGGATCGACTGCGGCTGGGGAGTCTATGGCCTGCATCAAGGATTCGGCGTGGGCGGTGGCGCGCTGGAAGGCGTAGTCGCCCGCCTGGCCGCGCTTGTCGAGGAACGCCCAGTCGCTGGACTGGACGGCGAGGAGCTCACGAGCGGCGCGCAGGGCAGCCGGGCCGGCGAGGCCGCGGGACAGCTCGCGCAGCAGGCGCAGCTCGAGGCGACGAGCGGCCCAGGCGAGATCGGCGACGGCCGGCGAGTCCCAGGTGCTGAGGTCCTTGCCCTCGCCCCAGGTCGAGGCGGCGAGGGGGCGCGCCTCGGGCTCGTGCTCGACGAGTGCCTCGGGGACCGTCAGCAGCCGCACGCCGGCGGCCGCGGCGCCGGCCAGCACCTCGCGCAGCCAGATGGCGCCCTCCGACCACCAGTGGCCGAGCAGCTCGGTGTCGATTGCGAAGACGAGGAGGCCGCGGCGGCCGCGGGCGGCGGCGAATTCGCCCAGGCGGGCGGCGATGTCGCCGAGGAACTCGGCCGCGTGGCGGCGCGCCGCGGCCGCGGCCGCGGCCGGCTCGTAGGCGCCGCCGCCGACCTTCCAGATGCGCACCCCGCGGAGCGATTTGCCCGCGAACTGAGCGTAAGCCGGGTCGGAGGGGTAGCCATCGAGCGACCAGAGCCACTGGATCGCCGCCCAGTCGATCGGCAGCGCCGTCGGGCCGGCCGCGCTGGCGACTGGCGTGAGGGCATCGAGCGGTGGCTCGTGGCGGCTCTGGTCGACACAGAACCAGCGCACGCCATGCTCCTCGAGGCGCCGCTCGAGGCCGGGCGCGTAAGCGCACTCGGGCAGCCAGAAGCCGCCGTCCCAGCCGAAGCGGCGGCGGTGCGAGCGGATGCCTGCGTCGATCTGCAGCCGCGCGCCGGCCTGCGTCGCCAGCAGGGGCAGCACCGCGTGCGTCGCGGCCGAGGTGGCGAGCGCAACCCGTCCCCCCCCTGCCACTGCCTGAAACGCCCGCAGCGGATCGCCCCCGACCGCATCGAGCAGCTCCAGCGCGTGCCGGTAGCGCGCCAGCTCGCCCTCGCAGGCCTGCCGGCACTCGGTCGGCACCTGCTTTACGTCCGCTTCCGCCGCCCCGATCCGCCACTCCACCAGGAACTTCCGCAGCCGCTCCGCCGCCCCCGGGTCCTCTAGCTGGTCCGCCAACACCGGCGTGACCGTCATCGTCAGCCGCTCGGCAACCTCCAGCACGGGCAGGTAGGAGCGGATCACCGCGTCGAACAGCCACTCCTCGCCGAACGGATACGTGCCGAACCCCTCGACATAGGGCATATGGCTGTGCAGCACGATCGCCAGGTCGCCGATGCCGGGAGGCGTATGGGGAGGGAAAGGCGTCCCACCCGGGCGCTGCGTCATGTTTTTCGCACAGACCGCTGGGCAAGGGGCAGAGCAAGCCAGGCGAAAAACCCAGCGCCCGGGTGGGACACCCCTCCCTCCCCCCTACGCCACATGGCACACGGCGACGAAGTCAAGCGCCGTGTCGAGGTCGCCTTCTCGCAGGGCGAAGTCGGAGGAGGAGATGGAAGGCGTAAAGCGGGCATAGAACGGCTTGCTCAGCCGCAACGCTTTGTGGACCCGGTCCCAGCCCAGCTTCAGCGCGATCTCGTGTGCCCGCAGCTTGCGGGCGTGGAAGACGCCTAGCACCTCGACCCGGGCGAAGTGCGCCTCGCAGAGCGCCCGGAACTCCGCCGCGCGGTACTCCCTGACGTGCCACGGGTTGTCGGACTTCTCCGCGCCAGGCGGTGCCAGGGTCAGCAGGTTCGGGGTCGAGACGTAGGCCACGCCGCCCGGCTCCAGCATCGACTTGAAGTGCTCGAGGATCGCGCCGGGGTCCTGGACGTGCTCGATCGTCTGCAGGAAGACGACGGCATCGCATGGCTCGGAGAAGCTCTCGACCAGGTCGCGCTCGTAGCGCAGGTTGGGCCGCACGTAGCGCAGCCGCGCATGCTCGTGCGCCTCCGGGTTGGCGTCGACCCCGACGACACTGGCGGCGCCGGCGGCGGCGAGCACGTCGGCGCCGTAGCCCTCGCCGCAGGCCATGTCGACGACCCGCCTATCGGCGACGCGCGCCGCGATCCACTCGTAGACGACGAGGTGGCGCCGGTACCAGTAGTTCTCCTCCGGTAGGTCGGGCAGCGTCCGCTCGCCGGTCAGCGGCAGCGGCGGCACGCCGGGCGGCTGATTCTCTTGCACGTACTCGCGGGCCACAGGACCGAGACCGTAATGCAGCGCTTGAGGTCGTAGTTGTTTCCGCATAACCGGGAACAACTACGACCTCAACGGTGTCGGACTAGAGTTCCCGCCCTCATGCCGGCCTCGCCGACCGCCACACCCGAGCACATCAAGGACGTCAACACCCGCTATCACGATGCTGCGGCCGAGGAATACGACGCCAAGTGGGGCATCGACTTCGGCGCCACCGGCCAAGAGCAAGTGCGGCTGAAGCTCTCCAAGGCGCTCGGCGGGCTCGATGGCGCGCGTTTCGGCGACGGGCTCGAGATCGGCTCGGGGACCGGCTACTTCTCGCTCAACTTGATGCAACTCGGAGTCATCGAGCGCCTCACCGCGACCGACATCTCGCCCGGCATGCTGCGCCGCCTCGCGGCGACCGCCGAGACGCTCGGCCTGGAGGCGGAGACGATGGCGACGGAGGCCGAAGAGCTGCCCTTTGAGGACGAGAGCTTCGACCTCGTCTTCGGGCACGCCGTGTTGCACCACATCCCCGACCTCGGGCGAGCGTTCGCCGAATTCCGCCGGGTGCTGCGACCGGGCGGCGCGATCGCCTTCTGCGGCGAGCCCTCGCGCTACGGCGACATGTTGGCCGCCGCGCCGAAGCGGGCCGGCATGATCGCGGCGCCCGCCTGGCGCCGCGCCGTGCGGGCCGTGCCGCGCACCGTCGCCGAGACCGACCTCTCCAACGGCCACGCACTTGAGGGCGAGGTCGACGTCCACGCCTTCGCCCCCGTCGACCTGCGCCGCCTGCTGCGCGAGGGCGGCTTCGAGCAGCGCCGCGTCGGCGGCGAGGAACTGCTCGCCAACGCCTGGGGCTGGGGGCTGCGCACCGTCGAGTCAACCGCCGAGCCCGAATCGGTCTCCTGGGGCTGGCGCCGCTTCGCCTTTAACAGCTACATCGTCCTGCAGAAGCTGGACACCCGCCTGCTCGAGCCCTACCTCCCCGCCGAGCTCTTCTACAACCTGCTCGTCTCCGGCCGCAAGCCGGCCTGAAGGCGCATCACCCCTTCATCGATCCTGCCGCGCCCCCGATGCGCTCGACCACCGCAACCAGCGTCGCCTTCACCCGCTCGGGCTCGTGGCGGATCTGCTCTTCGCTGAATCGCAGCGTGGTGAGGCCAGCCACGACGTGTCCCTGGTCGCGCCGCTGATCCCTCGCCTGCTGGCTCGGCGTGCGGTGGTAACGCCATCTGTCACTCTCGACAACCAGCCCGAGGTCGGGCCAGTAGAAGTCGGCCCTGACCCCGTTCAGCGGCACCTGGGTATTTGGCGGAGGCAGCCCCGCGTCTGAGCGTCGAGACCAGTCCGTCACGGGAATCCCGTCGATGACTCGCCGGTGACTCGGGCCCCAGATCGACCCGTTGGTGCACACGAACGCCAGATCGGCATCTGCGACTGCCATGAGGGATGACGACGTCGATGGTCCGCAACGACCGTCCGATTCCCCAGAGCTCCGCGGCCGTGCGATGGCTGGCCATTGCAGCTGGTCCGCAACTCAGCACAGCCGCCGTGATCTGCCCGCGTCGTTCGACTTCTCGCCTGCCAACGGCGTAAACGCCACGAGCAAGGTGACGCAGTCTCCCGCTGACAATCCGGTGCGCGATCGCGCGCGAATTGAACCCAAGTTCCAACAGCTGCGACCGCGCAACCACCCCATGCTGTCGCCGGACCAAATCCCAGACCCTGCCGCATCTCGCGTGCGCCGCGCAGCAGCATCCCGCGAGAGGTTTTTGCCACCCATGGGTGGTACAGGTCCCCGCGAGGGAAATCCGCCCCCGGCAGCGCGAGGGGGGACTGGCGCTTGGCTAGGAGAGGCTCGAGAGGGCGGTTGCTAGGGCGAAGCCCAGGGTGGTGACGAGGCCGGCTACGCGGCCCGACTCGCGCGTCGCGTCGGGAATCATCGAGTCGATCAGCATGACCAGCAGGGCGCCAGCTGCGAAGCCGTCGATCGCCGCGCTCAGCTCGCCGGAGACCGCGTCGGCGGCGAGATAACCGGCGACGCTGGCTGCGACGCAGAAGCTCGCCACGGCGCCCCACAGCAGCAAAACACCTGACCTGCCGGCGCCGGCGGCTCTCATCTCACCGGCGGAGCCGATTGCCTCGGGGAGGTTGGAGACGAAGATCGCGACGAGCAGGCCGGCGCTGACCCCCTCGCCGGCGGCCAGGCCGATCCCCAGCACCAGCTGCTCCGGGATCCCGTCAAGGAAGGCGCCGAGGGCCAGCGCCGTGCCGCTGTCGCCGCTCGCCCGTCCTTGGCGACCGCGCCCGGTCGAGAAGCGGCGCGCGATCAGGCCATCGAGGACGAAGTAGGTCACCGCCCCGAGGCCGAGGCCGGTGGCCATCGACTGCAGGCTGCCGAGCCGGATACCCTCGGCCGCCAGCTCGAAGCTGACCGCGCTGATCAGCGCGCCGGCGCCGAAGGCCAGAACCAGACCGGTCTGTCGTGGCGGCCAAGTCCTGACCAGTGCCAACACCGCACCGAGCACCAGTGAGGAGGCGGCCAGCGAACCCCAGCCGAGGGCGGCCGCCACGCGCCGACTCCTACTTCACCCTGGCGCGGCGGGTGCGGTAGAGCTTCGTACGGGAGTCGAAGCCCTTGAGACGGCGTTCGCCGGCAAAGGAGAAGGCGAAGCCCTCGCCGGCCGCCTCACGGGCGGAGTCGTCGACGAGGACGCTGCCGGGCTTGGCGATGGCGGTGAGGCGGCTGGCGAGGTTGACCGGGCGGCCGTAGTAGTCGCCGGCCTGGACGTGGACCGAGCCGTGGGCGATGCCGGCGCGCAGCCGGGGGAAGTCCTCGCCTTCGGCGTCGGCCGCCTCGACCATTCGCAGGGCGGCCTCGACGAGGGCCGCGGCGTCGGTGGAGACGAGCATCGCCGCGTCGCCGATCAGCTTGACCAGCCGCACCGGCGGCTCGGCGACCGCGGTCGCCAGCTCGTCGAGGCGGCCGGCGATCAGGCCCAGCTCTTCGGTCTCGACCTGCTCGCCCAGCTTGGTGAAGCCGACCAGGTCGGCGAAGCAGACGGAGACGTCGGTCGCGGTTCCCGGCTGGCCGGAGGCGATCTCGCCGGCGCCCAGCACGTCGCGGCGGATCTGCTCGAGCATGTGAGCGCGGAAGGCGTAGGAGAGGGTCGGCTCGAAGAGCGGCAGCATGTGCTCGGCGGCCGCGGCGAAGCGCAGGGCGAGATCGCGCTCGGTGTCGCCGGGCTGCATCAGCGTGCGGATTACGAGGTCGCGGTTCGCCTCGGCGATGCGGGCGGTCGCCATCCCGACCGTGCGCGCCACCTGCATCATCCCCTCTTCCGGCAGGCCGGCGTCGTAGAAGGCCTTGACGCGCTGAGCCGCTTCCAGGTCGACCTCGCTCACCGAGCGCTCGTCGGGGTCTGGGTAGGGCACGCCGAGGGCGGCGCTCGTGCGCTGCAGGATCTCGAGGTCGATCCCGACCTTCTCGGCGACTTCGCGCGGCGTGTAGCGGGCGCCGTCACCGGCAACCGCCCGCTCGACCGGCAGCAGCGCCAGGCGCCCGCCCTCGACCGCCTCGCGCAGCTCCTTGAGCGGCACGCCTTCCCCCTCCAGTCGCTGCAGCAATTGCAGGCGCGCCTCGCGCGCTTCCCCCTCGAGCCCTTCGAGCAGGCCCTCCGCCTCAAAGTCGATCATCGCCGCATTCTCGCGGACGTGCCGGTGATTGAGTGCCCACAGTGGTGTCTAATCACCGGCACGTCCCTAAGCGGTGGCGACGGCGCCGCCTCGGCGGGGGTCGCCGCCGCCGCTGAGGGCACCCGTGGCGGGCTCGCGGGCGACTGCTTGGACACCGCCGAAGAAGAGGTTGATCCGCGGGCGGCGCAGGACCGGCACGCCGCGCGCCTCGATCCGCGCCAGCGCCTCCTCATCGATCCCCGGCTCAGCCTGGACGATGCCCGCCTCGGAGTGCAGGCGCGGCGCCCGCACGGCCTCGCCGGCGCCCATCCCCTGCTCCACCGCCCGCACGACCGTCTGCACGATCGCCGAGCGAATCCGGTTGGAGCCGGCGCTGCCCAGGCCCAGCTCGATCTCACCGTCGCGCAGGACGACGGTCGGGGCCATCATCGAGGGAACGCGTCGGCCGGGGACGATCGCGTGGAAACCGAGCGGGTTGAGATCCTCCTCGCCGAGCATGTTGTTGAGGATCACGCCGGTTCCCGGCACCAGCACGCCCGAGCCGGAGCCGTTCGAGCAGGTGACGCTGGCGCACATGCCGTCCCCATCGAGGACGGCGATATGGGTCGTCGAGCCGAGGCGATCTTCGGGCGGGGAGGTGAACGCGCCTGAGTCCGGACGCCCGCGGATGGCCGCCGCGGTGCGCTCGAGTGCCTCGGGGTCGAGGAGGGCGGCATGCAGCTCGTCGCCGTATAGCGCCTCTGCGAAGGCCTCGTCTCGAACCGCATTTGCCGCGTTCATCGCCGCCACGAGCTGCTCCGATCCGCTGGTCTCCCCCAGTCGCTCGAGCAGCCCAAGCGTGAAGGCGATCAGGATGCCGCCGGAGGAGGGCGGCGGGTTGGTCAGCACGTCGGTGCCGCGGAAGGCGGCCTCGATCGGCCGCCGCGCGATCGCCTCGTACTCGGACAGGTCGGTCGGCCCGAGCGTGCCGCCGTGCTCGCACACGAAGCCGCTCAGCGCCGCGGCAACCTCGCCGCGGTAGAACGGCTCGGCCCCCTCGGCGGCGAAGCGTTCGAGGGTCTCGGCCAGGGCCGGGAAGCGGAAGAGGTCCCCCTCCCCCAGCGGCCGCCCTTCCGGTGCATACAGCGCCCGCGACTCCGGCAAGCGCTCGTGGATCGGCCAGAGGATCTCGAGGATGTAGGCCTGCTCGGCGTTGATCGGCGCCCCCTCGCGGGATAGGCGAATCCCGGGGGCGGCCAGCTCGGCGAGCGGCAGCGAGCCGAAGCGACGCAGCGCCTGCTCCAGGCCCGCGGCGGTGCCCGGCACCCCGCAGGACGCCGGCCCGACGTAGAACGTTTGCACGGTCTCCGCGTCGAAGTGGACGGGGACCGGCGCCAGCTCGACCCCACGCTCGGTCCCATCCTTGCCGGGCGCCGCGACAAAGAAGTCGATCAGCGTGGTCTCGCCGCCACCGTGGACCATCATGAAGCCGCCCGCACCGAAGCCGGTCAGCGGGCTCTCCACCGCGAAGGAGGCGAGCACAGCGCAGACGGCGGCGTCGACTGCGTTGCCGCCCTCGCGCAGTACTTCGGCTCCCGCCTCGGCGGTCAAGGGATGACCGGCGGCAACGACCCCTTTCATGGGGTCCGGACTACCCGGGGAGGAACTCGGGAACGTCCAGGGAGCTGAGCTCGCCGGCCTTCTCGTTGCGCGGGGCGCGGCCGCTGTCCCTGGTGCGGCGGATCGTCGGCTCGGCGGCGCGAGGCGGAGGCGCAGCGCGGCCATCGAAGCGAGTGGCGACGACCGTCACCCAGATCTGGTCGCCAAGCTCCTCGTCGATGTTGGCGCCGAAGATGATGTTGGCGTCGGGGTGGGCGGCCTCACCGACCAGCTTCGCCGCCTCGCTGACCTCGACCAGCGAGAGGTCGCCGCCGCCGGTGATCGAGAGCAGGATCGCCCGCGCCCCGTCCATTGAGGTCTCCAGCAACGGCGAGGAGATCGCTTTTTCGGCGGCGAGCAGAGCGCGGCCCTCGCCCGTGCCCATGCCGATCCCGAGCAACGCCCGGCCGGCCTCGGACATGATCGTCCGCACGTCGGCGAAGTCGAGGTTGATCACGGCCGGCAACGTGACGAGGTCGGAGATGCCCTGCACGCCCTGGCGCAGTACGTCGTCGGCGACCTGGAAGGCCTCGACCATCGAGGTCTGCTGGTCGAGCACCTCGAGCAGGCGGTCGTTGGGGACGACGATCAGCGTGTCGACCTCGGCGGCGAGTTCCTCGATGCCCTTGGCCGCCTGATTGCCGCGCCGCGAGCCCTCGAAGCTGAACGGCTTGGTGACGATGCCGACCGTCAGCGCGCCGACCTCGCGGGCGAGGCGGGCGACGACGGGCGCCGCACCGGAGCCGGTGCCGCCGCCGGCGCCGGCGGCGACGAAGACCATGTCGGAGCCCTTCAGCAGACGCTTGATCTTGTCCTGTTCTTCGAAGGCCGAGCGGTGGCCGACCTCAGGATCGGCGCCGGCGCCCAGCCCGCGGGTCGCCTCGTCGCCGATGTGCACGGTGACGTCGGCGACGCAGAGCTGCAGCGACTGAAGATCGGTGTTGACCGCCATGAACTCGACCCCGGGCACGTTGGCGTCGACCATGCGGTTCACCGCGTTGACGCCGGCACCGCCGACGCCGACCACACGGATCACCGGCTTGTGCGGCTCCCCGCTGCCCGGCGGCTCGTACTCCGGTTCCTCCCGCCCATAGCGAGGAGCTTCGGAACCCTGCTCGCTCCGCGGCACCGGCTCCTCGGAGAAGACTCGCTTCAGTCTCTCAGGAGCGGACTCGGACGTCTCTTCCGCGGCGGGCGGCTCCTCCCTGGGCGCCTCGGCCTCAGGCGGATCCAGCGGCGCATCGTCCGACGTAGAGCGGAACAACTCGGAGAGGGGGCCCTCTCTCATGCTCGCGCGCTTTCTACGCCGACTCATGCTCCAAGACCTCCTTGGCCAGGTCACGGTAGTAACCGGCGGCGTTGCCCTGGGGATCGTACTTGAGCACGCTGGACCCTTTGACCGGCGCCTCGGCGAACTTGATCGCCTTTTTGATCCGCGAGCGGAAGACGAGGTCGCCGAAGTTCTCTTCGAGGATCTCGACAGCCTCCTTGGCGTGGACGGTGCGCGAGTCGAGCATCGTCGGCAGGATGCCCTCGATCCTGACGTCCGGGTTGAGGTTCTCCTGGATCATCTTCAGCGTGTTCTGGAGCTGGACCAGCCCGCGCATCGAGAGATACTCGCACTGGACGGGGACGATCACCTTGCTCGCCGCGGTCAGCGCGTTGATCGTCAGCAGCCCGAGACTGGGCGGCGTGTCGATGCAGACGAAGTCGTAGTCGCCGGAGACCTCCTTCAAGGCCTTCTCCAGCGAGCGCTCGCGGCCGATCTTGGTGCTCATCGCGATCTCGGCGCCGGCCAGGTCGATTGAGGCGACGGCGATGTCGATCTCGCGCCGCTGGATGATCTCGCTGATCGGCATGTCGTGCACGAGCACGTCGTAAAGGCTCTTTTCGACCTTGTCCGGGTCGATCCCCTGGCTCATCGTCAGGTTCCCCTGCGGATCGAGGTCGATGCACAGCACCCGGTGACCGGTCTCGGCGAAGGCGACGGCGAGGTTGAGCGTCGTGGTCGTCTTCGCGACCCCGCCCTTCTGGTTCGCAAACGCGATCACCTCGGCGTGTTTGGCCGGAGTCTCGACCACCGGCTCTTCGGCCACGGCTTCATGCCGCGAGGGAGCGATCAGGTCGCGAGCTTTCATCCTGGCGGGCTCGCTGTCAGCTTCCCCCTGCTCTGCGACTGCTGCCACAGCGGCGGGTCCTGCAGTGTCAGTTCCAGACGCCCCTCCGGTGGGTGGCGTAGGGCTGGGTTCCCCTCCCGGCGAGGGAGGGGTGCCCTGCCCTGCGCCAGGACCCGCCGGGCGGGCGCTCTCGTTCTGCGCGACAGGACCCGCGGGCTGGTGGTCGGAGGCATCGTCGTCCCGCCTCTCGGGAATCGCTTCCTCCATCGCCTGCAACTCCTCGACGATCGGATGCGGCTCTTCGATGGACGCGGACGCGGACTTGTTCTTGCGGCTGAGGAATCCCATTGCGCGGGTATTCGCATGGCGCCCCGTTTTTCCTGCCGCCTCGCGAAATTGCTAGGAATCACCCCGACCCTGCACTAGGAACCAGATCCCAGAGCTCCTCGACAAGCGGCTGGTCTTCGTGACCGGCAAGGGAGGCGTCGGCAAGACCACCGTCGCCGTCGCCCTCGGCCTGCGCGCTGCCGCCGAAGGCAAGCGCACGATCGTCTGCGAGGTCGCCTCGCAGGAGAACGCCTCGCGTTTCTTCGGCCACACCGAGGTCGGCTTCCACGAGATCGAGATGGAGGAGAACCTCTGGTCGATCTCGATCGACCCCGACGAGTCGATGCGCGAGTACGTGCTGCTGCAGCTGAAGGTCCGCGCGATGCGCGACATGCTCTTCCGCAGCCGCATCTTCAACTACCTCGCCGCCGCCACGCCGGGACTGAAGGAGCTGGTGACGATCGGCAAGATCTGGGAGCTGGCGCAGCTCGACCGCAAGGTCAAGAGCGGTCGCAAGTACGACTTGGTGATCGTCGACGCGCCGGCCACCGGCCACGGGATCGGCTTCCTGCAAACGCCGCGGACCTTCGCGGCGATCGCCCGCGTCGGCCCGATCCACTCCCAGGCGCAGCAGCTCGACCGACTGATCACCGACCACGAGCACACCGGCACGGCGATCGTCGCCCTACCGGAGGAGATGCCGGTCAACGAGTCGGCCGCGCTGGAGCGGGAGCTGCGCAGCGAGGTCGACGTCGCCGTCGACCGCGTCTACCTCAACGGCCTCTATCCGGAGCGCTTCGCCAAAGAGGAGGCCGAGCGGCTCGCCGAGCTGGCCGAGGGCGAGAACGGCGCGCTGCGGGCGGCGGCCCGGGCAGCGGTCTCCGAGCACGGCCGCGCCCGCTCGCAACGCGCCCAGCTGGCGCGCCTGCGGCGCCGCGTCGAGGCGCCGGTCAAGACCCTGCCCTTCCTCTTCGAGCCCGAGCTGGGGATCGAGTCGGCGCGCCGGCTCGCCGCGAGGCTGAACTGATGCCCGCCATCGACGAGATCCTCGCTGGCAAGGACATCTGCATCTGCGCCGGCTCGGGCGGAGTGGGCAAGACGACCACCTCGGCGGGGATCGCCGTCGGCATGGCGGAGCGGGGGCTGAAGGTCTGCGTGCTGACGATCGACCCGGCGAAGCGGCTCGCCGACTCGCTCGGCCTGCGCGAGCTGGGCAACGAGGCCAGACAGGTCGACCTGGCGTTGTTCGAGCAGCACGGGATCGAGATGAAGGGCGAGCTGTGGGCGATGATGCTCGATGCCAAGGCGACCTTCGACGAGCTGGTCGCCCGCCAGGCGCCCGACGAGGAGGCGCGCGACCGGGTCCTCAACAACCGCATCTACCAGCAGATCTCCAATGCGCTTGCCGGCTCGCAGGAGTACATGGCGATGGAGAAGCTCTTCGAGCTGCACACCGACGGGCGCTTCGACCTGCTGGTCCTCGATACGCCGCCGACCCGCAACGCGCTCGACTTCCTCGACGCGCCACGGCGCCTCACCCAGTTCATCGAAGGCCGCTCGCTGCGCGTCTTCATGAAGCCGACCGGGCTAGCAGCGCGGGTTGCCGGACGCGGCGCGACCGTCGCGCTCGGCGTGCTGAAGCGGATCGTCGGCTTCGACCTGCTCGCCGACCTGGCCGAGTTCTTCAACGCCTTCAGCGGCATGGTCGACGGTTTCCAGGCACGGGCCAAGCGGGTCAACAGCCTCCTCGCCGACCGCCACACCTGCTTCCTAGTCGTCTGCGGCCCGCAGGGCGAGCCGATCGACGAAGCGGTCTACTTCCACCGCAAGCTGGTCGAGGCGAAACTGCCGTTCGGCGGCGTGATCGTCAACAAGGTCCACTACCCGGCCGAGCGCCTGCGCGCCGACGGCGGCGACCTTGGAACGCTGAGCGAGAAGCTGGGCGACGCGGACCTGGCGCGCCGCGTGGCCGAGAACTTCGCCGAATACCAGGCGCTGGCCGAGCGCGACGCCCGCAATATCGAGCGGCTCGCGGCCGAGCTGCGGACCAAGGCCACGATCCGCGTCCCTTATCTAGACGAGGACGTGCACGACCTCGGCGGCCTGGCCGAGATCGACCGCTACCTGTTCGCCACGAGCGAGGAGCGAATCGAGCTCGCGGCGGGCCGGGCCGTCTGACCAAGCAGATCAAGGACGCAGGGAGCGTGGCGTGCTTTGCACGCGAGCGACCGAGGACGCCGGTATGCGCCGGTCAGCTGGCCCGGTAGTGGTCGTACTTGAGCTCGCGGACCTCCCAGTCCGCGTCCTCGGGGACCGGGAAGAGGTGGCGGACGCGCGGCGTGTCGATCCGTTCGCGGTGACCGACGTCGCTGCCGCCCGCCGGCCACTCGATCGTGCCGGCCTCCTCGGCGACCTCGACCTCGTCGAGCCAGTGGGTCGCGGTGATGCGGATCTCGTCCTCGGCCGGGACGGGCTCGATGATGCGCGTGTCTTCGTCCATGCTCCCCTCCTGTGGTGAGGCGTGGTGGATCGGCGCCAGCTGCGGCGGGACTGCGGGTTCGTGCGTTGGAAGCTCTTGCTGCGCCTCGAGCTGGGGCTGTGCCTCGGGCTCGGGCTCGGGCTCGGGCTCGGGCAGGATCTGGGGCGCGACGGCGATCTCGGCGTCGCCCTCCCCCAGGCCGACCGCTATCAGCGTCTCGTCGGCGGCCTCGCCCAGGTCGGTGCCCAGCTCGCCGAGGGCGGCTTCGCGGAGGATGCGGCGCACGCTGTCCTCCATCCAGGTCGCCAGCTCGCCCGCTCGCTCGGCCGGAGCGCCGGTCATCTGCGAGCGCTCGAGCTGGAGCGCCGCTTCGATCCGCTCGCGGACCGCGAGGCGGTCCTCGGAACCGTCGGCGACCAGGGCCGCGGCGCGCATCGGCAGCGATGCGCCAACCGGGCCCTGGCCGTCGAGCACGGCCCGCAACGCAAGCAGGTGATCGCTGAGGCCCTCGAGCGCGGTCGCCCGCTCGCAGCCAAGCTCGAAGCGGCGCACTCCCCAGGAGAGCGGACCGCTGGGGTCGGGACGGGCCTCCAGCGTGTCGGCGAGGCGAGCCAGCTCGGCGGCCTCCTCCTCACTCAGGCGGTAGCCGCCGGCGCGGGGCGCGGGGGCGCCGGTGGCGATGCGGCGCCAGCTGCCCTCCCCCGTCTGGGCAAAGGCGTATGGGCCGAGGGCGGCGCCGCCGGCCTTGAAGAGGCGCATGACGCTGATCAGCTCGCCCAGCTGGTGCAGCGCGGAGCCGGTGCTGTCGCTGCCCTCCCCTAGCTCGGCCACGGCCAGGAACTGCGGCTCCCAGGCCGCACGGCCCATGCCCTCGCTGCGCTTCGCCTCGATCGGCGCCTCGAAGGTGTCGGCGCGCAGGATCCGCACGCCGTGCGGTAGCTGCAGGCGCGGGACGCCCATCTGAAATCCGGCGATCGGCACGACGAGCAGATCAGCCTCATCGACGTCGCCGACCTCGGCGTCGAGGGCCGCCAGGGCGGCATCGAGCCGCTCGGCGTCAAGCGAGAAGTGCGAGCTGCCGTCCCAGAGAGAGGCGAGGAAGACGGTCAGCAGGAGGGCGGCGCGCTCCGCGGCGTCGGCGGGAACGACCTCGCCGCGCTGCTCCAGGCAAGGGGCGGCAACGCCAGCCGCGTCGACCGCTTCGCGGGCTGGGCCGAAGGCGGGCAGCGAGCGAATCTCGGCCTCGCGCTCGCGCACGTAGCGCCCGGTCAGCGGCACGTAGCTGTGGAAGAAGGCCTCATCGCCAGCCTGCTCGGCGACGTCGAAGGGAATCTGGTCGCCGCTGGCGACGAGCGTTGCGAAGCGAGTCGAGGCCTCGGCGGCAAGCCGCCGCACGGCCTCGTTGAGCAGGGGATCGCGCACGGCCCTGCCTTCCCCTCCAGGCACAGCGCTCCTGCCCCTGCACACCGCCTTGCAGGACGGGGACCCTCACGCCTGGACGGGGGGACGTGCCGGTGATTGACCACCATTGTGGGCGCTCAATCACCGGCACGTCCCGGAGGAGGGTCAGGCGGGGACGGGGGCTGGCTCTTGCTCGAACAGCCAGCGGGTGCCGTAGCGGCGCATGTCCTCTATTAGGGGGACGAGGGCTTCGCCCTTCTCGGTCAGGGCGTACTCGACGCGGGGCGGGACCTCGGGGAAGGTGTTGCGGAGGACGATGCCCTCCTCTTCCAGCGCCCGCAGGCGCAGCGAGAGGGTGCGCGGGCTGATCCCCTCCAGCGAGCGCTCCAGCTCGCAGAAGCGGCACGAGCCCTCGGCGAGGTCGCGGATCACCAGCAGGGTCCACTTGCCGCAGACCACGTCGGCCGTGCGGCAGACGGGACATCGGGAATTGCTGGCAGCGCTCATCGCGAAATCGTCGAGGCGGTTGGCGATTGCCTCGCTTCAGCGAGTGTAGCGCTATCGCTTTACTTACTGAAGTTTTGGACGATTCCAGGCGTGGCCTGGGACATCGCCCTGCCGAAGCGCTTAGAGATGGCCGGTGACGACGAATTCGACGTCGGTGACCTTGATCTTGTAGCGGTCGCCTTCTTCGCCGTATTCGAAGACCTCGGGAAAGCCGGTTTCCAGTTCGATCAGCTGGCAGCGGTCGCCCCCCGCGACACACGCCCCTTCGCCGAACACCCCGATCACCCCCGTGCCGACGATGAAGAGCGGCTTGCGGGTCTTCGGGCTGAGGCCCATGTAGGTGACGACCTCGGTCTTCTTGCCGGGCAGCGAGGTGGTCGGCAGCACCTTCTCGCGGATTTCGGGCTCGCTCGTCTGCTTGTCGCCGGCGGCCGTACTGCCGCTGGTGTGGACGATGCTGAGGTCGACCGCGAAGCTGTAGATGGTCGCGTCCGGTCCCGGCTGGGCTCCGTCGCCGCCGCCCTTGCTGCCACCACCGTCGCCGCTCCCGGACGATCCGCCACCGTCTGCCGGCGCGCCGCCGCTCGGCTCAGAAGGCGCACTGCCGCCTTCGCCTCCGCCAGTCGCGCCAGCCGTCGTTTCGCTGGTCGAGGTCGTTTCGCCGCCGTCGCCCGACTGCGAGCTCGAGCTTTCGCTCTTCGGTTCGTTCAGCTTCGCCCCCGTCAGCACCGGCGTCGTGTAGCGCTGGTGGAAGGGGTTGGTCGCCGTGCGCCCGCGCAGGCGGCGGCGGTAGTCGCGCAGGCCGGGTTGCGCCTCGACCACCGTCAGCTCGGTGGTCTTGCCGGCGCTTTCCTTCAGCGCCGCGATCGCCGTGTTCGCCGGGGCCGGCTCGGGCAACCCTTCCGAGCTGTCGCCGAGCAGGAACGGCACGGCGACGATCGCCACCACCACGAGGGCGATCAGCGGCAGAAGGCGCCGGTCGCGCAGGTCGTAGTAGACGTCGGCGAGCACCGGCGGCACCTTCGCCTTGCTCAGGTCCGGCTTGCGCAGCTTCAGCTCGGGGCCGATGCGCTTCACGGCGTGCCTCCCAGGGTCGTCGCCGCCGGCGTCGCGGTCGCCCCTTCAGGGCTGACCGGCGTCGCACCGGCGGTCAGGCCCTGGCTCGGCGGAGTCAGGTACGTGGTGACGCCGAAGGTCGCGGTCAACGCCGGGAAGCCGCTCGAGGCCGCCTGCAGGGCGAAGCCGTCGACGGTGATCAGGCGACCGTCCACCGCCACCTGTTCACGCTGCGTCTTGACCAGCGAATCGAGACCCTCGAGGAAGTCGGCGATCTGGAAGAAGCTGCCGTCGAAGGTCAGCGTGTACGGCATCGCCGCCAGCCCGGCCGGGCCCACCGAGGCCCCCAGCGGCATCAGCGATGCGGCCGCCTCGGTCGCCGAGACCGGTGCTTCGGCCGTGCCTACCGGCGGCGCCGCTTCTTCTTCTTCGGTGCCGCCGGAAGTCAGCTTGATGTCGCGGAAGTGGACGCCGGCCCGTTCGGCGATGCCGCTTACCTGTACCAGCAGGGAGGCGGTTTCGTCGTTCCCCGGCACGGCCTTGCCAAGCACTACAAGCTTCTCGTAGTCGACCGGGAACTGCTTGCGCGCTTCCTCGCCCGCGGTCACTTCGGATTCGTGCTGGGCCAGCGACACTTCGGCCGTCTGCACTTCCTTGTCGAGCTTCGCGGCTTCCTCGCGCTTCGGGCTTATCAAAAGCAGCCAGAAGCCGATCGCCAGCGCGGCGATGGCCAGCATCGCGACGATCGTGAGGTTGCTCGATTTGCCAAGCGCGCTCATCTTTCAGCCGCCTTCCGTTTCTTCGGCGGGTTCGGTCGAGGTCGGAGCGGCTTCGAGGCCCCCTTCGGCTGCGACCGGCACCGGCGCGGCGTCGAAGGCGACGACCAGATCGAATTTGGCGATGAAGCTGCGCGTCCGACAGTCGTCGTTCGTGCCGCCCCCGGATTCGCCACCGGCCGAGACGCCGGCGCCGCTTTCGCTGTCCGGCAGTTCGGAAGACTGCACGCCGACGCGCGTCACGCCGTCGATGTCCTTCAGCGTGGTGACGAAGCCGGCCAGCGCGAGTTGGCCTGCCGCGCAGCCGCTCATTTCAAGCGCGGGCCCGGAGATTGCGTCGCGCAGGCTGCCCGCGCCGGCATCTCCCCCCGTGCCTTCGACCCCCGATTCCGGCGTGGCCGTCGCCGTCAGGTTGACCAGCCACACATTGCTCGGCAGGACGAGCGCGAGTTCGCGCATCACCCGTTCCCAGTCGAAGCGGCTGTCGGCCAGGCTCTGCACCGTTTGCACGCGCTGTTCGCTGACGGTGCGGAACTGCGTGTAGGGGGCGAGGCGCGCAGCGCGCACGGCCGCGGCCGCGTCTTCGCCGCGCAGCGTCGCCACTTCGTCTTCACGTTCGGAGACCTGGTTGCCGATCAGGACGAGCGCCACGACGCCGGCCAACACCGCCACCAACACGCCGAGCAACATGTAGGCGAGTGGACCGGCACGCAAAGAGGCTTGCTCGCCGCGGCGTTCCTCGGGGGGAATGAGGTTGACGGGGCGCATGCGCTTACTGAGGCAGAGCCAGTCCGTAGGGCAGGGTCAGTCGCGCCGCGGGGCCGTTCTCGAACTCGGCGAGCGCCGCCGGGCGGGATACCGAGATCGGCAGGCCGAGGGCAGCCTCCATCCTCCCCGCCAGTCCTTCGATGGCGCTGCCGGGGCCGCAGAGGACGATCCGCTCGACCGGCAGCGCTGCCTCCTGGGCGCCGTAGTAATCGAGCGAGAGGCGAAGCTCGTCGAGCAGCGTCGTCAGCCTGTCCTCGAGCGCCCGTCGCACCTCGGCGACGGTCTCCGGATCGCCCTCGATCTCCTCGACCGGACGCTCCAGGCCAACGTGTTCGAGCCACTGGGTCGCGTGCTCGGGGCTGAGCGCGAGAGTCGCGGCCAGGGCCGCCGAGATGGCCTCGAGGCCGGCGTAGGAGACGCGAGTGAAAAGGCAGGAGCGGCCACGGGCGACGGCCAGGTTGGTGATGTCGCCGACGTTGCAGTAGAGGACGGCGGCGGCGGGCCGCTCGGCGCCCGGCTCAGCCACGTTCGTCTCGGCGTCCCCCTCGCCCGCGAGGGCGCGGATCATGCCGAAGGCGGAGAGATCGACGCCGACCGGCTGCAGGCCGGCACGGCGGATCGGCTCGACGAAGGAGGAGACCATGTCGCGGCGGGCGGCGACGACCATCACGTCGACCTGGGGGGTGGAGCCCTCCTCGGCCGGGACGCCGCCGACCACCTGGTGCTCGAGCACCGCCTGGTCGAGCGGCATCGGCATCTGCTCCTGGGCCTGGAAGCGAACCGCCGCCTCCATCTCCTTGGGGTCCTCGATGGCCGGCAGGCGCAGCGTGCGAACCACCACGCGCTGGTTGGCGACGCCGAGCCGCACCCGCTTGGACAGCTTCTTTTCGGCGAAGATGTCCTTCAGCGCCGCGGCGAGGCTGTCGCCGTCGAGCACCTCGCCCTCGTGGAAGGTTCCCGGGGCAAGCGGCGCGATTGCCGACGCGGTGACGCGTGCCGCGCCGTTCGCAGCGACTTCGGTCGCGGCGATGCTGCCGGCCTCGATGTCGAGCCCGACGATGCCGTTCGTCTTCTGCTTGGTCAGCCGCATGGATGAGGGGGTTGGAAGCGCCCCACGGCGCGTCCGCTCTCCCTGAATCGACAAAAAGGCGGCAGACCTTTCGCGCTGCAACTACTAATTTCTAGGAGAACCTGGACGTTCGGTCGATGCGGGGACCGGCAGCCGGGGCGCGACGCCGCTCAGAACGTGCCCAGATACCAGTCGACGAGCTGTTCGCCGGCCAGCAGGCCGACGACCCCGCCGAGGGCGAGGAACGGGCCGAAGGGGATCGCCCGCTTGCGCGCGGCCGCCCCTTCGCGGGCGATCATCGCCAGGCCGACCAGCGATCCGGCGAGCAGCGCGACCAGGATCGCCGGCGCCACGTCGCGCCCGAGGAAGAGGCCCATCGTCGCCGCCAGCTTGACGTCGCCGAGGCCCATCCCCCGCGGGTAGGCGAGCGCGGCAACGAACAGCAGGCCACCCGCCGCGGCAGCGGCGATCGCCCGCTCGGCCAGGCTGCCAGGATCGGCGATCGCCGCGATCGCGACGGCCAGGACCGCGGCGACGACGAGGATCTTGTTGGGGATGACCCGCCGCTCGAGGTCGGTCAGGGTGACCGCGGCCAGGACGGTCACGAAGATCAGGCCAAGGGCGATCTCGCCCGGCTCGTCCCAGAGGACCAGGACCGTGGCGGCATACAGCGCGCCGAGCACCAGCTCGGTCAGCGGGTAGCGCGCTGAGATCGGGGTGCCGCAGCAGCGCGCCCGCCCCCGCAGCAGCGCCCAGGAGACGACCGGCACGTTGTCGTAGGCGGCGATCTGCGTGCCGCAGCCGGGACAGCGCGAGCGCGGCCCGACGATCGATTCACCACGCGGCACCCGGTGTGCGACGACCGTCGTGAAGCTTCCGGCGAGCAACCCTCCGAGGAAGGCGAGTGCCGCGGCGGCAGCCACCGCTAGCCGCCTGCAAGCGGCGTCAGGCTGTCGACCTCGATCCGGGTCGGGTAGTCCGGGTGGTCGTACATGATCGGGATCGCGTCAGCCGGCGTGTAGGCGCGGTCGACGCTGAGCGCGATCCCCAGCCGATGGTTTTTTTCCACGTAATGGGGAGCTTTTTCGAATTCCATCGTCAGGCGCACCTTGGTCCACACGTTTCGCGGCCAGAAGCCGGTTCCCTCCGGTTCGTAGACCCAGTAGGCGGAGCCGCTGCCTTTCTTGGTCAGCCGCGTGTCGGTGGCCACCGGCGGCGAGCCTTCTTCTGAGCGATCGAAGAGGTAGACGCAGAGGGCGCCGGTGTAGAGCGCGTCGTTGAGCGTGCGGGTGTAGAACTCGAGCGTCGCTTTTCCGCCCATTTCGAATTTGGACGGCATCGGATCGGTCACCCAGCGGTGCACCTGCGACTCGGGATTGGTCGTGCCGGTCGGGTCGTAGTGGCATTCCGGCGTGTCGTCGCGGCGGATCTGCACGCCCTTGTCAGTGTCGGGCGTCGGCTCGAGGTAGAAGTCGTCGGAGTAGTCGTGAAGCGCCGGCAGCGCCGGGTCTTCGGGCGCCGGGTCGGGCGGGCCGCTCAGCAGCAGCGCATCGGGCGCCCCAAGGGTGGTGCCCGTCCGCAGGCCGCTGGCGCAGGTGCCGAGCGTGTTGTGCAAGAGGTGATCGCCGGTGATTTCCGCCCTGGTCGTTTTGCCGTTCGCCGCGCAGGCAGTATCGGAGAGGTAGAACTGTTGGGCGGTGACGGTCGGCCCGGGCGGCGCTTCGGGACCGCCTCCGCCTTCTGCTTCGGCGATTTCGGGGTCGGTCAGCTGCGACTGCACTTCGACGTAGCCGCTGTCGCCCGACTGGCTGACCGGCTTGTCCGGTTTCACCGCGACGACGATCTGCTTGTAGTCCTGGGCGCCGGGGCATTTGGAATCTGGGCAGCTGGGGTCGTTGCGCCAGACCACGTAGCGGAAGAGAGTGCCCTTGATGCCCCCGTGTTCGGTGTCGCCGCTGAAGAATTCCGATTCCGGGCTGATCCCTTTTTCGGCGTCGATCACGAGCTGTCCGTATTCCCCCAGCGGGCTGCGTTTGAGCGCGTATTCGCTGCCTTTGACGCGGTAGGCGGGATTGAGGACGCTGGTCGAGGTTTTTGGCTGCGAGCTGACGGCCAGGTTTTCGTAGGGGATGCCGTGCAGCCGCTCCAGCTCTTCCTGGGCGAGGTCGAGGGCGACCTGCGTCGCCTTGGCACGCTGGCCGTTGCGGGCGGCCGCGGCGAGGATGCCGAAGGTGGCCGCGGCGCCGAGCACGAGGACGATCGCGGCGACCAGCACCTCCACGATCGTCAACCCCGACTCGGAGCCGGCCCCATCCGTGCGCTTGTTGAGCCAGAGCCGCACCATCAGTTGGGGAGGCTCAGCGTGCGCAGGCCGGCGCCGTCGCTGACCACCAGGTCGTCGCTGCCTTCGGGGTTGGGGATGTGCAGGGTGACGCCGATGTAGGTGGGTTCGTCTTCGGGCGAGTAGGTGAAGACTTTGCTGCTGTCGAGGCCGCTGACGATCGCCACGGGCGTGCCGCCGCTGGTCACTTCGGGCGCCGTCTCGGTGCGGGTGCAGGCGGTGGTCGTGCAGGAGTAGGTGACGCGGCACTGGATCGCCGGCTGGCCGGCCGTCGAGGCGGTGCCGCTGCCGCAGCTGGTGGTGCGCACTTGCGTCTTGAAGGACACTTTCGAGCCGCTCGCTTCGTAGACGGCGATCCCGTTGCGGATCTCGCGCGTCATCCGCTCCAAGGCGACGCGAGCGGTTGAGATGTTCTGCGCCCGCTTGCTCAATTTCGGCTGGGTGCGAACCGCGCTGATCAGCATCGAGGAGGCGGCGGCGACCAGCACGACGCTCATCGTCGCCGCGACGAGCATCTCGATCAGGGTCATGCCCTCCTCGCTGTCCAGCCGCAGACGCCTCATCGCGAGACCACCTTGAAGCTGCGCTTGACCGGCTGCACCTCGGCGGCTCCGGCGGCGTTGACTCCCTTCACCTCGAAGACGTGCCTACCGACCGCGACCGGCTTCAACCGCAGCGGCGAGCCGCATGACTTCCAAGCCGCTCGGTCGACCTTGCAGAGGAAGCTGGTACCGGGCTGCCCGGTCGTGTCGGCGAAACGGAAGACGGGCCGGCGCTGCCGCGTCTTGGAGGCGGGGCCATAGGTGATCCGCGTCACCGGAGTCACGTACGGCACGCCCTTGGGGGTCCTCGGGACGGGCGGAGGCGTCGAACCGGGCGTGCCAAGCGGGCCGGAGCCGCCGCCGGCTCCCCCGCTCCCGCCCCCTCCGCCGGTTTCTTCGTTGGGCGGCAGAGTCGGGTCCTGCTGGGTGTAGGAGAGTGGCTGCGAGCAGGCGGAGGCGAAGCCTTCGGCTTCGGCGGTCGCCCGGAAGGTCGTCGTCGAGCCGGGCAGGACTTTCACCAAGATCCCCGGTTCGGCGAGCTGTTCGGCGCTGCCCGTGGCCACCGGTTCGCCGGAGCAGTCGGGGGTCGCGTAGAGCTTGATCGAGGCTTCGACCTCCGGCTCGGAGCCGATCACCCGCGGTTCCGTCGAGCTGCCGGGCGATTCGGGGCTGGTTTCTTCCAGCACCGGCGGCGGCGGCCCTAGTTCCAGTTCCGGGTTGTTTGCCGCGGAGACGAGCAGGGTCCCCGCGCCCGAGCGCGAGTAGACGTCTTCCTGGCCGCTGTCCCCGTCTTCGCTGGTCAACCGCTCGCCGGTGATGAAGAAGGTCCGCGATCCGTCCGTCGAGACTCCCTGCAGCTGCGCTTCGTAGGGGCCGTTGCCGTTGATCGGACCCGTGGAGATCAGGGTCGTCGTGCCGCCGCTGCGGTCGTAGACGTCGGTCGACGCGTCTTCGTCGGCTTCGACCATCTGCTCTTCGGTGACGAAGAACTGATGCGAGCCGCTCGCCGAGGCACCGGCGAAGTTGGCGTTGTAAGGGCCATCGCCGCATTCGGGATCACCGCAGGGCGAGCCGGCGCGCGAAACGAGGGTCGTCGGACCGCCCGGCAGGGCACGCGCATAGATGTCGAAGGAGGCGTCGTCATCCGCCGCGAGCAGCGGCTCTTCGCTGCTGAGCACGGCGATCGATCCGTCGGCCGAGACCCAGCGCAGGGTGGCCGGTTTCTCGCAGTATTCGATCGCCGCGCAGGAGCCATCTCCGCCGGAGACCAGCTCGGTCGAGGAGCCGTTGCTGCGCAGGTAGACGTCCTTGGCGCCGTCGGCATCGCCGACCAGCTGTTCGTCGGTGGAGAAGAAGACCTCGGTGCCGTCGGCAGAGGCGCCTTCGAAGAGGGCATTGTCGGTGCCGTTGCCGGGAGAGGCGGCGCGCGAGGCCAGCGATGCCGTGCCGCTCGACCAGTCGTAGACGTCCTGTTTGCTGTCGGTGTCTTCCGCCGAGATCCGTTCGTTGGTCTCGAAGAAGACGTGCGCGCCGTTGATCGAGATGGTGCTGTTGGTGGGTTTGCAGCTGAGGCCGATTGGGCAGGCACCCGCCGCCCCCGGCGTCGAGACGAGCTTCGTTTCGCTGCTCGACAGGTCGCGCAGGTAGAGATCGGTTTCGCCGTCCTGGTCCTGCGGGAGGAGCGCCGCGGCGGTCGTGAAGATCGCCCTCGAGCCGCCGGCCGAGGCTCCGAGGAAGAGTGCCGGATCCGACCCGGTGCCGACCGAGGTGAGCTCGGTGTCGCCGCCGGGGCCGAGATCGCGCGCGTAGACGTCGATCGCTGCGTCTTCGTCGGCGGGAGAGAGACTCTCTTCGGTCGCGAAGAAGACGCGGCTGCCGTCGGCGACGATGCCGCCGCCGACGGCGATGGCGGCAATGTCGGCGTTGCCGCATTTCGAGGCGAGGCAGGACGACGCCCCGGCAGAGACCAGGGCGGTTTTGCCTTCCAGGAGGTCGCGCACATAGACGTCGGTGGCGCTATCGGTGTCGCTCGCCGTCAGTCGCTCGGCGGTCGAGAAGAAGATCAGCTGGCCGCTTTCGTCGTTGCCGAGGTACTGCGCGTCGAAGGCATTGTTGCCACCCGTCGGTCCGACCGAGACGTCGCGGGTGACGTAGCTTTCGACCCCGACGTCGAAGGACCGCTGGTAGACGTCGCGCTTGAGGTCGGTGTCGCCAGGCACGAGTTTGTCGACGGTGCTGAAGAAGGCGACCGAGCCGTCGGCGGCAATGCCCTCGTAGTGGGCGTCGGCGGCAGCGGCCGCGGACGGCGCCACGACGGACACAGCCAGCGCGGCGGCGAGCACGGCCAACGCCCCGCGCAGGGCGCAAGGCGCTTTTCTCGGCGATGCCGACATCAGCCTCCTATCGGCTCCGATCGACCATCCGTTTAGCTCTGCAGCTCGGCCTGGGCCAGCCGTCCAGTGGTCCTACGGGACGCGAAAGGCGTGGAGTGAGCGCCCGCAAAGCGAGAGGCGGGCACAAGGCCCGCCTCTCGTCACGTCTCACCCGGCTCATGCCAAGGTGATCAGGCCGGGACGACTATTTGCCCCAGTCTCCGCCCGACGGGCAGCCACCTTTGCCTTCGGTGGTGCAGTCGTAGACGAGCGAGCCATCGGCTTCGCGTTTGAGTTCGAACGTGTTTTCGAGGCCGCCGGCTGCTTTGTTTTTGAGCGTGTAGCCGCCGGTGGGGGTGTTCGGGGTGATCGTGTAGCCGCCGCCGGTGGCCGGGATGGTCGGCTCGATCGCGTGCAGGCCCGACTGGTCGCAGGCGGTGGTGCTGTATTTGTTGGCGTTTTCGGTAGCGCACGTCTCCATCGCCACCTGGGCCGTGTGGACGTACTCCTTGGCCTTGGCGTCGCCAGCCTTTTCCTTCTGGTTGAAGAAGGCGGGCAGCGCGATGGCGGCCAGGATTCCGAGGATGAGCATCACGACGAGGAGCTCGATCAGCGTGAAGCCGGCCTCCCTGTCGCCGCTGAGCCGGGCGCCTACTTTGGCCCGGAGATTCTGGAGAAACATTAGAGACCTCCTATGGTCCTAATCGTTTGCGCCAGAGCCCCGTCGCTTGAAGCCACGTGGTGTCTGTCGACCCCGGTGGTAACCCGGCCGGCTCCCGCAATGGGAGCCCCGAGGCTTTGCGCCCCCGCTTCGCAGCGGGTTTGCCTTTTGCACCGAGGCACTGGCAGATTCATCACAGAGGCCTAATCGGCCGCTGCCTTCAACACTTGATCCCCGAAATTTGGACTTCGTCCCCCAAAAACTCAGTCTTGTGGACAACTAAGCGGGGGCAGCGGCGGGATAAGCCGTAAACCTGCGGCCGGGACGGAACAGCGTCACGGCTATCGCGGCGCCGGCTAGCACGACGACCGCGACGTAGGCGTCGTTGTAGGCGACGAGGTCGGTTAGGTGCAGCGACCAGTGGCGAAAGAGGAGGGCAATCGCCGCGCCCGCGAGCGCCCGCAACGGCAGGCCGCGCGGGGCGAGCGCATCCCAGCCGATCAGCGCCAGCAGGAGAGGGGCGTGGTAGTAGACGTTGTCGAGCGGATCCAGGGCACAGCGCAGCAGTGCCAGCAGGGCGAGCAGCGCCATCGCGTCGGCGCCGGAGAGCCCGAGCCGGCCGCGCCTAGCGGCGAGGCCCAGCGGCACGACCAGCACCAACAGCACTATCACTGGATGCGACACCGTGCCGACGACCGGAGGCAGCTGGTGGACCTGGGCCACCAGCGTGGTGCCGTCGACGTGGTAGAGCTGGGTGTTGACGCTGGCGGCCGGGTACCAGACGCTCCAGGGCGTGACGATGCGGCCGGTCGAGGCGGCGTGCTGGTGGACCTCGGCGAACGAGCCGGGCGCGGCGACGATCCCCGGTAGGACCAGTGCCGCGACAATCGCTGCTGCAGCCAAACCAACGCGCAGACGCCGCTCCGGCAGGGCCATCAACGCCGGCAGGATGGCGATCACCGCCCACTGCTTCGATGCCAGGGCCAGCCCGAGCAGGATCGCGGTCGTCCAGCGGCGGTTCTCGCTCGCCGCGGCGACCGCCCCGACGGCCAGAGCGGCCGTCAGCAGCTCCTCCGGGTGGCCGCTCTGCAGCGCCTCGATCGTCAGCGGGTTGACCAGGCAGAGCGCGGCGAGCAGGACCTGCGTCAGCGGAGTGGCGCCGCGCCGGCCGGCGATCCTCGCCAGGTACAGAGCGAGCAGACCGAGCGCGAGCAGGCAGGGGAACGCGGCCCAGCGGTAAACGTGGAGCTCCTCGCCGCCGCCCGAGACGGCTGCGAACGGCGCCTGGACCAGGGTCGAGAAGGGGCCCATCATCGCCTTCGCGGAGAGGTAGTCCCCCATGCGACCGTGGCTGAGGGCGCTGACCGCGGGCCAGGAGTCGCTGTCCCAATCGCCGGTCGCGGCGATGCTCGAGGCAAGCCAAACGCTGGCGGCGAAGACCAGCGCAAACGGCAGACTCCGTCTCAGCGCCGAGGCCATGGCTCCCTATCGACCCGCTGGGCGAAGAACTCAACCGTCAGCGGGCGTGGCGACGCGCCGGCAATCCCGAAGGAGAGGGCACGAACGTCCGGCGCGAGCCGGAAACGCCCTGGGTAGTCGATCGCGCGTGGCGCCGAGACGAGCAGACCGTCTTCGGGGGTGGCCGGCGGCAGCCTCCAGGCCCCCTTGGCGCCGAGCGTCACGGTCCTTTCGCGGGCGCGGTAAAGCGCAGTACGCAACGCTTCCCAGCCGCCGACGCCGAGGCCTGCGACCTTGGCGAAGACAAGCTCGCCGGCCGCGGGCGGAGGCGGCACCGCGATCTGGCGGCCGGTCTGCGAGCGCACGACGCCGAGCGGCCGGACCGCGCCACAGCGGTTTGCGGTTCGCTCGAGCAGCTGCCAGCGGGGACCGGTTACCGCCGGGCGGTAGTGGCAGAGCATCGCCCGCATCGCCGCCGGCGACTCCCAGCCGGGATAGCGCGAGTCGACTGAGCCCCCGGCGCCAGTCGCGGGCGGGCTCTGACGGAGGATCGCCGCCGGGCCCTCGCCCCCACTCAACGCCGTCGCGTTCAGCCGGTCGAGAGCCGGCGTGTAGGCGAGGTAGCTCTGCATCGTCGGCAGCGGCTGCCAGGCGAGCCCGTACGCCCATGCCACGCCGACCTCCCAGGGATCGACGTGCACGGGACGGCTGCCGAGCGCACGGAGAATGCGGGGGTCGAGCCGGTAGGTCGCCCGCATCGAACGCCGCGCTTCCCCGGTCAGTCGCTCTCGCTCTCCCCCCGAGAGGAGCGCCTCGAATCCCTGCCGCATGTACTCGACGTGCGGTCGCGGTTGCAGCGAGTGCCAGAGCGACGGCGTCGGCAGCACGATCAGGGCGAGGACCGTCAGCGGGGCGACCACGGCGACCCCCGCCAGCGGCGCGGCCCGGCGCAGAGCGCCGATCCACAGGCTCTGCCTCGGCAGGCGCGACGCGACCGCCAGCCCCGCAGCGGCGACCAGCGCGAAGAATTCCGGCGTGTTGCCGAGCCCCTGGCGCACGAATCCCTGCTTGAACGCCATGAACGAGAAGAGCGTCGCCAGCGCAACCGAGGCGATGCGGCGCGGCCAGGGCGCCCGCCAGCCGGCGGCCGCGGCGCCCGTGACGAGCAGCGCCATCGCCGCGAGCGCCGCGATCCGCTCCCAGGCGTGCGCGCCGATGTCGGTCCCCATCGCGCCCGAATAGCCGGAGACGACCCAGGCGGTCCGAGAAGCGAAGTCGGGCAGAGTCGAGAGATCCTGACCGCCGGCGAACCACGCCGAGGCGAACACGCCGAGGGCGGTCGCTGCGAACAGAGCGCAATTGCGCCGACGCCCCGGCGCCACCAGGACGACCATGGCGGCGAGACAGAGGATCGCGATCCCGTAGTTCACCTTGCCGAGCAGCTCGATCGCGCCGAGGGCGCCACCGCCGATTGCCACCAGGGGGACGGCGAATCGCGGCGCCCGCTCGTCGAGCGCGATGAAACACCAGACGAAGGCGAGCAGGACAGCAGCGCCCTCCAGCAAGCCGATCACCTGCAGGACGAAGCAGAGCGCCGCGGCGACAGCGAGCGGGAGCGCGCGCCGCGCGACCCACAGCAGCGAGATCGCCAGGGCGACGTGGAGGAACGCCTGGTAGAGGAACGCGAGGATCCACATTGCCTGGACGTAGAGCGCCGGCACCTCGAGGAAGCCGAGCGGGCCGTAAGTGAAGACGAGGTCGGGGCCGAACCGCAGCCCCTCCCCGTGTGCCATGTAGAGGCCGGCCACCCAGGACGGATCGGGACCAGTCCCCGGCACGATCGAGACGATCGGCCAGGTCAGGATCGCCAGCACCGCGCCGATGAACGGCGACGACACGAGCAGCTGCCCGAGCCGACCCTCCGCCGCGCGGCGCAGGCCCACTGCGCCGATTTCCATCTCAGCCGTCGCCACCGTTTGAGTGGAATCGGCCTCTCGGCGGCCGACCTCAAGCCTTGAAGAGCGATGTTGCCCGAGCGTTCAGGCGGGTGCGGCGACGTCGAGGCCGTGCCCGGCCGCCGCCTCGCTCAGTCGCAGGTCATAGCTATAGATGACGCTGAGCTCCTCGCGGATGCTCAGTGCCGTGGCGAGGTGGATGGCATCGAGGCTGCGCAGACCGACCGGCTCGAGCCTCGTAGCTTCCTCGAGGATTGTGTCGTCGACTGGCAGGAGCGACACGTCGTGGAGCCACACCCGTGCCTCCTCGGGATAGCGCGGATCCCCGTAGCGGGCGCACGCCCGTATCGCCTCGACGCCGAGCAAAGCGCTCGAGACGTATCCGTCCCAGGTGGCCAGCTCGGCACGCAGCGCCTCGTGGCCCGGCTCGCGAAGCAAAAGCTTCGCGTAAGCGGAGCTGTCGAGATATGCAAGGCGACCGGCTACAGGCGCTCCTCGCGCACTTCGTCCAGAACCTCCAGGCTGGGCCGCCCCCCGGCCGGAGGCCTGGTCGACTCGCGAACGCGCGCCAGCAGGTCGCCCCGCGGCATAGTCGCTCCCCGCTCGGCAACCAGTCGGGCGATCGGCGAATCCGCCGGCCCCGATGGGGTCAGGCGAGCGACCTCCCTACCCCGCTCGGTCACCACGAAGCTCTCGCCCTGCTTGACCTCTGCGAGGTAACGCGACAGGTTCTGCCGCAGCTCGCGCACCCCGACGGCGCTCATGTGCGTCAGCGTAGCACTTAGGTTTAGCCCGTCCCCCCACCCGGCGAAGGCGGGTGCCAGACGGCGTGCTGCTGACTCTGGGCATGGCAGCCTTTGACCGGCTTGACGAAGACGCCTTCGCGCAGGAGGAGCAGATCGACGTGGAGGTTGCTTGGCGTCGCGCCCCGGTGCAACGGACAGCCCTCGCCGTGGGCGAACTCTTCGACGGTTACGTCGAGGCCACCGACCTCGGCGTCTTCGTCGTCCTGCAGGAGCCTCTTGCGAACCTGCTCGGCTTTCTTCAGCGAGGCCCGGACGTTGCGCGCGGCCTTGCCCCGCCTGTCCGTGTATCCATCGAGCTCGACGGCCTTGGGCCATTCCCCTGCAACGGCTTTCTCGATCGCTCGGCGCGCCGCTTCGAGGTCTTTCTTCACCGCCTTGGTGGGCTTCCCCTCGAGGTCGGCAGCGGGGAGCCGCAGCACGTCGACCCTGGCGGTGTCGGTAATGCCCTGCTTGTCGGTGACGATCAGCTCGATCGTGTAGGGGGCAAGGCGCGGGCTCAGCTGCGGCTTGATCCCCCTGCCGTGCGCCACCAGCACACCGTCGACCTTCCAGCGGCGCTTCAGCGGATCCTTGACGGTAGCCCCAGCGGAATTCTTCGCTCCCTTGGCGCCGCTCATGCTGCCCTTTGCGCGGACCCCGGTCGAGGTGAGCGATGCGCTGCTGTCGAATTTCACCCGCTTGGAATTCGGCTGCACCCGCACGGCGATGCGCGCCTGGGCGGCGCGCTTCACCTGCAGCAGCGCCGCGCCGGCCAGCTGGTCGCACTCCACGGTGACGACGCCGGTCTTGGCGTCGTCGGGCACGTGGAATTTGATGCGGTTCCTGCTCCAGGCCTGACGCCGCAGCGGCAGTTCCTTCAATTCCACGGTTTCGCGATCCCACGGGCGGCCTTCGAAGGTGCCGGCGGCGAGGGTCACCGTCGGGGCGAATGGCGCCACGTGGCCGCCTCCCTCTGCGTCTTCGACCTTGACGTAGCTCGGTTCTTCGCCCACGGGCTGGCCGTCGACGGTGACGATCGCGGGGTCGTCGAGCCTCACATACAGGTCTTCGGCGTCTTCGACGTCGCCGTCGCCGGCTTCCTCGGCGGGCACGAACTCCCCGTCTTCCCCGTCTTCCTTGATGTAGACGCCCTCCTTGCCGAGATCGACCAGCCGCCCCGTTTCGGTTTTGATGTATTCGGCTCCGGCGGCGCCGGAGGGCACCTTGGAGATGTCCAGGAGCCGACCGCCGAGCCGTAGGTTGTGACCGCCACGAGACGGTCCGAAGCCTTCGACCGCTTCGTTCGGCTTGCTCATCCGCAAGGTCGCTTCTTCGCCCGGCGTGAGAAGTTCGGGTTCGATTCGCAGGCCGGTGCCGAAGTTGGGTCTGACCGCCGGGCCGACGTTTTCCAGGCGCGTGTCGCTTTGAGCGGTGCCCGCCGCGGCTTCTTCCTTCTCCTCCTTGGTCAGCGAGATCGTCGCTTCGCCGGTCTCCACCGCCGGGGTCAAGTCATAGGCCATTTCCAGCGCCGAGCGGGCCGCGTCTTTGACGCTCTGCAGGGGTCCCACCGACATCGCGACGACTTCTTCCTCCGGCACCCAGAGCAGCCGGCCGCTGTTCGGCCTGACCTCGTTTTCGCAGCCTTCCGTGGCGACGTTCGCGAAGTACACGCGCTTGTCGGTTTCGGTGACGTAGATCCCCTGGATCGACTCGTCGGGACCGTCGGTGTTGCGAATCAGCGCCATCGGCTGGACCTGCGGTTCGTCGGCGTTGCGGGCCATCAGCATCACGGTGCCGAAGAGCGGCACCGAGAGGAATACGGCCAGCCCGTACCAGACGAATCGCTTACGGGCCAGCGTGGCGATCCGCCAGAGTGCCGCGCCGAGAAGCGTCGCCACACCAAGCGCGACGGCCAACCACCACTCGTGCAGTATCCACGAAGAGGCGACGACGATCAGCACGGCGAGGAGCACGGTCAGGGCGATGCCCCAGCCGGAGAGCTTGGCGCCGGGGGGCTTGTCGGCTTCGGGCTCCCCGTCCCCGCCCTTGTCCTTGCCCGCATCGCACTGGCTTGGATCCGACGGCAGCTCGGCGACCACGACGACCGCCGGTGACGTGCCGAGGCCGAGCACCGCCCGCAGCCGCTCTAACAGCCGGGCGAGCAGGTCGGCGCGCCGCTCGAGCCGCTTCGCCGCCCTATCCCACGCCTCCTCCTCGGCATCGTCTGCATCTGGCTTGCTCGGCTCCTGGTCTTTCTTCTTCTTGTCGGCCGCGGCCTTCTTCTGCTCTGTCGTTGTCTGCCGGTGCCACTTCCAAAAGCGACGGCAGTGCTCGAGAACCGCCGCGAGAAGAACCGCGCCGAGCAGCCCCAGCGCCACGACCCAGGCCCAGCCGGCGTCCCAGCCGAGCACGATCGCGACGAGGTAGGCGATCACCGCCGTGGCGAGGGCGATGGCGGCGACGTACACGAGGCCTTTCTTTGTGATTCCGCTCTCGAACCGGATGCCGCACTCGTCCTCCGTGGGCCTGTAGAAGGGACCGCACGGGGGCTCCGGCTCCTCTTCCCCCTCTTTCAGGTCCGGGACATCCGCCGGCGTGGTGAGGTCGGCGACGAAGGTCGCCCAGAGGACGGCGCCCACCGCCAGCAGCACGACCTCGCTGGCGACGATTTTCGCGTCGAGCGACTTGCCTTCGGTGAACCAGATCGCCACCGCCGCCTCGACGCCGATGATCATCAGCACGGCGCGGCTCATTTCCGCCGTGGCGCGCCCGCCGCTGTCGATTAGATAGGCGCCCAGCGCTGCCAGGCCGCCGAGGGCGCCGAAGATCAGCAGCATCGCGGCGCCAACCGCGACCGCCTCGCTCTGCGGCACCGCTTTGACGACCTGGTCGCCCGGCACCTGCAGCGCTTCGAAGCGCGTCCAGAGGACGGCTTTGCCGGCGAAGGCGACGAACCCCACGGAGACCACCGCCGAGACCAGCAGCGGTCCGAGCTTGCCGGCCGCCGTTTTCAGCAGCTCCGCGAGCGACGACTTGCCGGCCGACTCCCCTTTGGGTTTCTCCTCCGCCATCCACGGACCTCCCGTCCGTTGGCTTGCAAAGGGAGAACCTAGTTACTCAGGGATTTCGGTGTCAATAGGAAACGCTTTGGTTTGCGTTTCCCGTGTTAAGGCGCCTGGCGCCTCTGAAGGGCGGCCTCGAACTCGGCGAGCAGAGAGAGGAGCTCCCCGGCCTCCCAGCTATCTCCCCTCCGCTGGTTGCGACGACGCTTGAGAATCCCCGCTTGGTGCAGGTGCTCCAGGCCGTCGATAGCGGCTACCCGCGAACGTCCGGTCGCCCGCTCGACGACCGCCGCGGTGACGATCGGATAGGACGGGAGCAAGCCGATGATCAAGCGAGCGGTGGCGTCGGCGCGCAGCGGCACCGCTCGCTCGAGCCACTCCGCCTGCAGCTCGCCAACGCACTCGGAGAACTGCGCTGCCATCTCGGCCGACTCCTCGACAGCGCGCGCGAACTGCGCCACCCACCGGTCTATCCGGTCTCTACGGAAGTCTTCCAGGCCAGCGATGTAGGCGTTCTTTTCCGCAGCGAGGACGAGCGAGACCGGGGGGACGTAGCGCGGCGCCAAGCCCCGGCGCCGCAAGAGGACGTGGATCAGGCAGCGACCCACCCGGCCATTGCCGTCGCCGAAAGGATGGATCGTCTCGAACTGAGCATGCGCGATGGCGGCCTGGGCGACGGGTGAGAGGTCGTCTCGGTTCATGAAGTCGCAGAGGTCCTCGACCAGGCCGGGCACGAACTCGTGCGGTGGGGGAACGAAGGTCGCAGCAAGTGGCGAGACCCCGCCGATCCAACCCTGCTCCTCGCGGAACATTCCGGCGATGCGGTCCAGCGGCGGCACGATCGCGATCTCGCGATGGATCGCGAGAACGTGGTTGGCCGTCCAGTCGCCCGTCTCGCCGTCGATCTGCATGGCCTTCCGCATCGCCAGCACGTTTCCCAGGATCTCCCGTGCCTTGTGCTCCCCGGCGTTGCCGTCGATTTCCGCGCGTGCGAGTTTTCGCTGTGAGATCTGCAGACCCTCGATTGCCGACGAGGCGAGGGCCTCGGAGCGCAGCAGCTGCCCCGCCAAGCCATCGAACGACCGCAGCGCTGCGCTCGACTCGTTGAGGCGACGCACCGCGGCACCAGCCCGCTCCGAGAGGGCCGACGTGCTGGCGCTCAGCTCAGGCTCGAGCCCCCCGACCGGATCCGGAACGAAGACGCGGTACCTGCCGGCGCCACGACGCCCGGATCCGGCAAAGTCGGGCGCCCACGTACGCTCTTCGTAGGCGCCTCGCCCCTGTCGCACGGCCTCTTTTGAGGGTTTAAGCATGCCCGGCATACTTAAAGGATAGACCAATAACCTTTATGCCTGGCGCGAGCTTTGAAAGGTTAGGGCCCGCTCCTCAGCGGATCTTGTCGTAGAGGGAGAAGATCGGCAGGTACATCGCGATCACGATGAAGCCGACTACGCCGCCGACGAAGACGATCATGATTGGCTCGATCAGCGAGGTCAGGGCTTTCACCTTGGCGTCGACCTCAGCCTCATAGAAGTCGGCGATCTTGCTCAGCATGTGTTCCAGCTGACCGGTCTCCTCGCCGACAGCGACCATGTGGCCGACCATCGGCGGGAAGATCTCGTTGCGCTCGATCGGGCCCGCCAGCGAGCCGCCGCGCTTGGCCGAGGCGTAGACGTCGTCCATCGCCTGCTCGAGGACGACGTTGCCGGCCGTCTCGCCGGTCAGTTTGATCGCCTGCAGCATCGGCACGCCGGCCGAGACGGCGCCCGAGAAGGTCCGCGACCAGCGAGCCAGCGCCACTTTCTGGATCACGTCGCCAACCTGTGCGGGAAGCCGCAGGGTGAAGCGATCCCACATCTCTTTGCCTTTCTCGGTGCGCTTCCAGCGGAAGAAGAGGATGACGGCGCCGATCAGCCCCGGGATCAGGATGAACCAGTAGCCGGTGATCGCATCGGAGGCGCCGACGCAGATCTGCGTCGGAATCGGCAGTTCCGCCTTTTCGCCGGGGTTTTCGTCGGCGATCTGTTCGAAGATCCCGACGAAGACCGGGATCACGAAGGCGACGATGGCGACCAGCACGACCATCGCGAAGCCGAAGATCAGCGCCGGGTACATCAGCGCCGATTTCACCTGGCGGCGCAGGGCGTCGCTTTTCTCGACCTGGTAGGCGATCCGGTCGAGCGCGTCCTCGAGGCGACCGGATTCCTCGCCGGAGCGGACCATCGCTCGGTAGAGGCGGTCGAAGACCTCCGGGTGGCGGCCCATCGCCTGCTCCAGCGTGCTGCCGGCCTCGATGTCGGCGCGCACCCCGGCGGTCGCCTCTTTGATCCGTTCGTCCTGGGTCTGCTCCTCGAGCGTGTGCAGCGTGCGCAGCATCGGCATGCCCGAGGCCACCAAGGTCGCGAACTGGCGCGAGAAGACCGACAGCTCGCGCATATCGACGCTCTTCCAGCGGCGCCAAATGTCCTCGAGCTTGAACGGCTCGCTCTTCTCGCTGACGTCGAGGACGATCAGGCCGCGCTGGCGCAGCTGCTCGGTTACCTGGGCCTTGGACTCGGCTTCGACTTCGCCCGCGGTCGCGGTGCCGCCGACGTCCATCGCCCGGAAGGCGAAGGTGGTCGCGTCGGCCATCGCCTACGCCCCCGGGGTGGCGACGGGCGGCGGCGCGGCGGATGGCGGGGGCGGGCCGGCTGGAGCGGGGGCGGCGGGCTGCGGCGGGCCCGGCGGTGCGGGCGTCGGCTTGGCCGGCTCGTAGTCCTGCAGGGCTGCGGGTGCGACCTGCACCGCGCCGAGCAGCCGTTTGAGCTCCTCGGGAACCGAGGCGCGCTGTTCGGCCAGCGAGCGGGTGATCGTCCCGGCGCGCACCAGCCGAGCCAGATCGGCGTCCATCGTCTGCATCCCGACCGCGCCCGAGGTCTGCACCGCGGCGTAGATCTGGTGGGTCTTGCCCTCGCGAATCAGGTTGCGGATCGCCGGCGTCGGCACCAGCACCTCGGTGGCAACGACGCGGCCCATCCCGTCGGCAGTCGGCAGGAGCTGCTGAGTGACGATGCCCTGCAGGGCGATCGAGAGCTGGGTGCGCACCTGCCCCTGCTGGGCGGGCGGAAAGACGTCGATGATGCGGTCGACGGTCTGCGCCGTCGACTGGGTGTGCAGGGTGGCGAAGACCAGGTGGCCGGTCTCGGCCGCGGTCAGCGCGGTGGAGATCGTCTCCAAGTCGCGCATCTCGCCGACCAGGATCACGTCGGGATCCTCTCGCAGGGCGGCGCGCAGACCGAGGGCGAAGTCGGGGGCGTCGGAGCCGACCTCGCGCTGGTTGACGATCGAGCGTTTGTGCTGGTGCAGGAACTCGATCGGGTCCTCGATGGTCAGGATGTGGTCCTGGCGCTCGGAGTTGATCACGTCGATCATCGCCGCCAGGGTGGTGCTCTTGCCCGAGCCGGTCGGGCCGGTGACGAGGACGAAGCCGCGCGGTTTGGCGGCCAGCTCGCGCAGCACCTGAGGCACGCCGAGCGAGTCGAGCGCCGGGATGTCCTGCGGAACGAGGCGGAAGGCGGCGCTGACCGAGCCGCGCTGGAAGAAGCAGTTGACGCGGAAGCGGGCTACGCCGGGGATCGCGTAGGCGAAGTCGAGCTGTTTGTTGTTCTCGAAGCGCTTGCGCTGGTCGTCGTTGAGGATGCTGTAGACGACCTCGCGCGTCTCCTGGCCGGAGAGCACCGGGAAGCCCTCCATGTGCTCGATCTTGCCCTTGTCGCGCATCGCGGGCGGCACCCCCGGCGTGAGGTGCACGTCGGAAGCGCGGGTCTCGACCATGCGCGCGAGGACCTCTGCGAAGTCGAACTCCATGGTCACTTAGATCGACCCCGGCGCCGAAATCCTAAATACCCGGCCCAAAGCGCCCCGTGCCGGTAGTTGAGTGCCCACATGGGTGTCTAAGTACCGGCACGCCCCCTGGGGGGTGGGTTTAGGCGGTGACACGGATGACCTCTTCGAGGCTGGTCTGGCCGGCGCGGACCTTGACCAGGCCGTCCTCGCGCAGCGTGAGCATGCCCTCTTCTCGGGCCATGGCGGCGATGTCGGCCTCGGAGGCCTGGGCGACGGCCATCTCCTTGATCCGCTCGCTCATCCTCATCACCGAGAAGAGGCCGACGCGGCCGCGGTAGCCGCTCTGGTTGCAGCGCGCGCAGCCGACCGGCTCGTAGGCCTCGACGTCGCCGCCGACGCGGATCTCGGCTTCGGCCAGCACCTGCGGTGGCAGCACGGTGCGGCGCTTGCAGTGCGTGCAGAGCTTGCGCGCCAGCCGCTGGGCGACGACGCAGTCGACGGCGGAGGCGATCAGGAAGGCCTCGATCCCCATCTTGGTCAGGCGGGTGATCGCGCCGGGGGCGTCGTTGGTGTGCAGGGTGGTCAGCATCATGTGGCCGGTCAGCGCGGCCTCGATCGCGATCCGCGCCGTCTCGCCGTCGCGGATCTCGCCGACCATGACGATGTCGGGGTCGGCGCGGAGCATCGAGCGCAGGCCGGTGGCGAAGTCGAGGCCGGCTTTGCGGTTGACGTTGATCTGGTTGATCCCCGAGAGGCGGTACTCGACCGGATCCTCGATCGTGATGATGTTCTTCTCGACTTGGTTCAGCTCCTGCAGGGCCGCGTAGAGCGTGGTCGACTTGCCCGAGCCGGTCGGGCCGGTGACCAGCACGGCGCCGTAGGCCTGCCGGAAGGACTCTGCGAAGCGCTCGCGCCCCTCGCCGTCCATGCCGAGGTCGTCGAGCGAGCGCTGGGCGTTGTCCTTGTCGAGGATGCGGATCGTCGCCCCCTCGCCGCGCTGGGTCGGCAGGGTGGTGATGCGCAGGTCGACGCGGCGGTCCTCGACGGTGATGCTGACCCGCCCGTCCTGCGGCACGCGCTTCTCGGCGATGTTCAGGTCGCTCATGATCTTCACCCGCGAGACGACCGCGTTGACCATCCGCTTCGGCACGTGGGCGGCCTCGCGCAGGACGCCGTCGATACGGAAGCGGACCCGCATCTCCCCCTCCTCGGGCTCGAAGTGCACGTCGGAGGCCCCCTCCCCCACCGCCTGGCCGAGGATGCTGTAGACGAGTTTGATCACCGGCGCGTCCTCGGCGCTGACCTCCATGTCGGTGACTTCGGCGAGCTCTTCTTCGGCTGCGGCCTCGCCCTCGGTCACCGCCTCGCTGACGGCACTCTGCAGGGTGTTGAGGCGACCGATCAGCGCCTCGATGTCCTCCTCGGCGGCGACCGCCACGCGGCAGTCGAGCGCGGTCGCGATCTGGATGTCGTCGACTGCCAGCACGTTGGTCGGATCGGCCATCGCGACCAGCAGCGTCTCCTTGTCGACGAAGCCGATCGGCAGGGCGCGGTAGCGGCGCGCGGTGTTGACCGAGATCAGGTTGGCGGCGGCCATGTCGACCTGGTAGGCGGAGAGGTCGACGTGGTCGAGGCCGTAGCGCTCGGCGACGGCCCGCGAGAGCTGGTCGGCGCTGATCGCGTTCTGCTCGAGCAGCAGCTGCTCGGGCGGCCGGCCGGCGTTGCGGGCCTGCTCGATTGCCGTGCGGGCGATGTCGTCCGCAACGAAGCCGAGGTCGACGAGCACGTCGGTGACGAAGCCGCTGGAGCGACCGCGGGCGAGCGGCGGGGTGAGGCCCGGGGTGCCGTCGTGCTCGAGCGCGGGAGCCGTCGAGCCGCCCGAGTCCGGTACCGGGCGCAGGTGGCCGGGATATTCCCCCGAGTCCATCGGACTCACGGGTGGTAGTCGACGGTGGGACCTTCGTAGCCGGCGTCGATCACCGCCTGGCGCACGCTCTCGGCGCTCTGGAAGCCGAAGCTGACCGACGCCGTGGGGACGGTGCGCTTCAGGTGCTTCGGCCTGACGACGACCAGCGCCGGCACGCGGTCGACGCCGACGCCCTCGGTGATCGCCGCGTAGCGGTAAACCTGGCCGGCGGGCACGACGAAGCTCGTCACGCCGGGGAAGCCGGCGACGCCGGCCGTGGCCGTGCGCACCAGGCGATCGTCAATGCCCCCGTCGTGGACGAAGAGCAGGACCAGGGTCTGGTTGGCATGCCAGGCATCGAGCACCGGGCGCGGCAATGGCGGCGCCGCGGTGGCGGCTTGGCCGGCGAAGCCGATCGAGCCGGCGGAGGGCGCGGTCGCGGCTTCGACGGCGTTTTCGACCGCTTCGCCGGGCGTCGCGCCAGTGGCGGTGCCGCTGGCGTCGGTGCCGGCGACGCTGACCGTCGCTTCGGTCGCGGCGGCCGATTCTTCTTCGCTTTCCCCGCCCCCGCTCGAGGAGAGGACGAAGAACCCAGCGCCGATCAGCAGCACGCCGACCACGGCGGCCTGCACAAGCGGATTGCTGTTGAGCGCGTCCCTCATACGTTCGCTTATCTAGCTCGACAGCAATCGCCGCGAGCTTGAGCGGTGGCCTGCGGCGCCCGTCGCTAAATCGCCCAGGCGCTCAGCAGTTGGAGTTCGGCAGGGGGCCTGCCGGGCCGACGCATTCCCTGTAGTACTGCGGCGTGAAGACGACCGTGCCGGCGGTCGGTTCGCTGCCGCCACCTCCCTGTTTGGCTTTGCTTTCTTCTTCGAACCAGGGATTGAGGCCGGGCTGCAGTTCGAAGCCGGCATCGTGTTCGAGGTGCGAGCTGCCGGTCATCGTGACCGTCTTGCCGGCGATCACGCCTTTGTAGGTCGCGTTGCCGGTGACGGTGATCGAGGTGTTCGGCGCGTAGACCACGAACTCTTCGGTCGAGCCGGTGTTGCCGGAGAGCGTCAGCGAGGTAGCGGTGCTCGTGGAACCCGTGATGAAGAAGCCCGGCATATCGAAGGTTTTGGTGTCTTTGTTGTAGCCGGTGGCTTTGATCTTGACGTTGCCGCTGATGTTGATCGGGCTGCTGGTTTCGCAGTTTTTCGGGGTGTCGAAGAAGATGCGCACGTGCGAGCCGGCGGCCATGATCAATTCGGTGCTGCCGCTCATCGAGAGTTCGCAGAGCCAGTAGTCGCCACCGCCGAGCGTCAGCGTGTCGTTGCCCGAGAGCGAGACGCGGCGGGGGTTGGGATTCAGCGGGCTGGTGCTGTTCCATTTGCCGGTGAACGTGTCTTTCTGGCATTCCGCCGGCAGGCCTTTGCTGCAGGCGGTGATCCGCGCATTGGAGTTGTGCGTGGCGATGTCGGCGGGCATGAAGCTGCTCACCGGCGGCAACGTGAGGTTGCCCTCGGTGACCTGGTAGCCCGGGCACTGGTGCACCGGGCCGATGATCGTTTTCCCAATCCCGTGCCGGATGTTGCCGCAGACGTTGTAGCTGCCGGAGGTCGTGACGTTCCCGTCGGTGCCGACGTTCACGTGAAATACTTCGGCGTTGCCGCTGAACGTGATCGATTCTTTTCCGATCAGGCCGTCCGGGCCGCCGCCGCCGCTGCTGCTGCCGCCGGCTTTTTCTTTTTCTTCCTGTTCTTTCGTTTTGCCGCTGGTGCCGGTGCTGGAGCCGCGGTTGAAGGTGACGAGCACGCGGCGGATGACGTCCCCCGTCGAGCCCGTGGCGACGAGACAAAGCGAGAATTCGCCGCAGGTCGAGGTCGCCTGGCTGATCTGGTAGCTGTAGGTGGAGCCGCCGACTTCGCCGGCGATCGGCGAGCACCAGCCGTTCGCTTCAGCGGTGGAGCCGCTCAGACAGGGCGAGGTGCCGAGTTCGCTCGAGTCGCGGGCGAGGCGCATCATCGCCACGTTGGCGCCGGCGTCGGCGGCGCCGATCGCGCTCTTGCTGCCGCTGTCTCGATGCGAGCCCTGCTGCACGTCGACCGAGGACATCACCGCAGCCCCGGCGAGGGCGACGCTGGCAATCATCGCGAAGAGCGCAGTCGGCAACGCCATTCCCCGCTCGCTTTTGGCAAGAATCACGACACGGCGACGGAGCGCTCCAAGGGGGGGCATCGTCAAAGTCATCGGCCAAGGCAGTGCCGACCTGAAGGCGGAAGGGCTCGAAAGGGCCGAGCCTTGGACAGTCTTACTACCGAGTAATAGGAAAAATGAAGGCGGGAGCGCGCAATTCACGCATGCATCGGTGAAGCTAGCTGTGTGGCAGAACTCTGGCTGTTCCCAAAGAGGCTTCCGCCTGACACAATCTCCCTGAGTGGCCAGGGACTTCGGAGAGAACGATGATTCGATGGACGACTCGATAAACGAGCCGCCGGAAGAGCCGACCGAGGATTCGGCGGACCAGCCGACCGACGAGCCGATCGACGACTTCGCGCATCAGAAGTTCATGGTCTCGCCCTCCGGTCGCGAACTGTTCGTCGCGGTCTTCGCGATCGAAGTCTGGCTCGACAGCGCCCCCGGCGGGGCGCTGAGCCTGGTCGACGACGACGAGGCTCAGGCGATCCTCGGCAGCTTCATCGACGGCTGGCGCACGCACGTCACCCACGCCGTAGCGGCCGGCCCGCTGACGCTGGCCGAGCTGCAGCGCGTGGTCGACGAGCCCGAGGACCTCGAAGAGCTGGAAGCGCTGGTCGCCGGGATGCGCGGCGCCGGCCTCCTCTCGGCGCGACCGGACGACGGCGAGGGCGCCTCCTACGCGGTGACTGACTGGCTGCGCGAGGCGGTGGGGCCGATGGTCGTCGCGATGCGCAGCGAACTGCGCCAGGCCACGGTGATCGCCGAAGAGGAAGAGGTGGAGCCGCCAGATGACCCGCCGTTCTCTCCCGAGAGCGTCGAGGCCGCCTTCCTGCTCGCCCTGCCGCTGCTTGAGTTGCCCGCCGAGCTGTCTGGCGTCTGCCGTCTCGTCGTCGACCTGCCCTACAGCGACGAGGGGGTCGCCGGCGCGACGATCCACGTCGAGGACGGTCGCGTCGCCTCCTGCGAAATCAGCCTCGACGACGACGCCGACGCCTGGATCAAAGGCCCGACCATCGCCTGGATGGACGCGGCGGTCGACGGCGCCTGGCACAAGCTCGAGCTCGGCGGCAAGCGGCAGCTGGCCCGCGCCGTGGTGGCGAGCATCAACAAGCGCCTCTTCGGTGGGCCGCCGGGCGACCCGCCACGTTCCTAGAGCAGGGCAGTCGTGTAACAATCGACGCAAGTGAGCGCTGGCCTGCGCAGTGACGGTTTCAAAGGAGCGCGCCCGGGAGCGGTCATGCTGATGCTGGCCACCGATCCGGTCAACCGCACTCTCCTGCGCGAGGTCTCCAAAGGCCCCACCGAGGTGGGCAACGGGCAGCTGGCGCGGATCCTGCCCTCCGGCGAAGAGGTCCTCTTCATCAGCTTCGTCGTCGAACAGTGGCTGCAGAAGGCACCCGGCGGCGTGCTCGACATCGACAGCGCTGTGGCGAAGCTGGCGGTCGAGACCCTGGCCGCCAGCTGGTCGTCGACTCTCATCCACCGCCTCGCCCAGCGCCCCCGCTCGGCGGTCGAGCTGGACGCCGAGATCGAGGGAGCCGACAGCGCTGCCATCGCCCAGCAGCTGGATGCGATGCAGGCCGTTGGTCTGGCCGCGCTCGAGGGCGAGGAGGATCGCTACGCGGTCACCGACTGGCTGCGTGCCGGCATCGCGCCGCTGGCCGCGGGCGCCCGCTTTGAGCACCGCTACGCGGCCCCGGAAACCCCGTCGATCGCCGACTTGGACGTCGAAGCGGGGTTCCGCCTGACGCTGCCGCTGCTGGAGATGCCCGAGCAGATGAACGGCACCTGCCGCCTGGTGGTGGACCTACCCATCAAAGGCGAGGTCGTGCCGGCAGGGGTGACGGTCGGCATCGAGCGGAGCCGAGTCGTCTCCATCTCCACCCAGCTACGCGAGTCGGCCGATGCCTCGCTCAAAGGCACGCCCAGCGCCTGGCTCGACGCCGTCATCGGCCGCATCACTGGCCGCCTGCTGCCGGACGGCGACGAAGCGCTCGCCCGCGCCATCGTCGAGGGCATGCACGACGCGCTCTTCGGGCTACCTGTATGTTGAAGCTTAATAAAAAATTAATTCAATTCTTCTCTAAACACACCTGTCTAATGCCACAATTGACTCTAATTTGCCGGTTAAGAGCGCCAGCCCCAGAGAAGATGGGACGCGCGCCGGACTGACGGCGCTGGCCCTGCTGAGCGCCCCGCGCAACTACCTCATCCTGCGATCCTTGGCGGAGGGGCCCAAGCGCCAGGTCGAGTTGCGGCGCAAGGCTGGCTTTCCCGCTCAAACCACCCTGCGCGGCCACCTCAAGGCCCTGGAGGAGGCTGGGGCAGTCACGAAGAGCATGCGCGACCCCTTCCCGGCCGTGCTCGAGTACGAGCTCGACGAGTCCGGCCGTGACCTGCTCCCGGTCTGCGACGCTCTGACCCACTGGCTCCAGAGCGCACCGGAAGACCTGTTCGAGCTGGGCAGCGAGGCGTCGAAGGTCGCCATCAAAGCTCTCGTCGACTCTTGGTCATCGACCATTCTCCACTGCCTCGCCGAAGAGCCGCGCTCGCTCACCGAGCTGGACGACATGATCCCCACCCACAACTATCCCTCGATCGAGCGCCGGCTGGCCGCGATGCGGCTAGCCGGGCAGCTCGAAGCCTCTAACGGGCGCGGGAAGAGCACCCCATACAGCGTCACCGAGTGGATGCGGCGAGCGGTGGGCCCGCTCATCGCCTCGGCCAGCTGGGAAGAACGGCACCGCTCCGGAGCCGCGAAGATCGTGCCGCTTGACGTCGAGGCCGCTTTCCTGCTCACCGCCCCGCTGCTGGAACCCCCAGCTGACGCGCGGGGCACGTGCGCGATGAGGGTGGAGCTGGCCACGCGCGGCAAGGACCGCGCGGCCGGTGTCGCGCTCGAGATCGCAGACGGCGCGGTCAAGCCTTGCGCCCCCCCGATTCCCGATGACTGCGAGAGCTGGGCATCCGGCACCCCCATGGCATGGTTCGGTGCGGTCATCGACGGCGACGCGTCCGAGATCGAGGTTCAGGGCAACGATCGCGTCCCCCGGATCTTGCTTGAAGGCCTGCACCAGGCGCTTTTCCCTGTCTGAGCTCGCGGCCTCCCCGGTCTCGCCGTTTCCAAATAAAACTGATTAATGCCATAATCACCATGCTTGCCGACCAGAGCTGCCAATGGGAGTGGAGCTGCAGCGCGTTGTGGAGCGCAAACCCTCGCGCTGCTCGGCTCATCCGTCAACGTCCGCGTGCTGCGGGCCCTCCGTGAGGGACCGCAGCGACAGGTCGACCTCCGCCGGGCTGCCGGGACTCCGGCCCAAACGACGATGCGCAGCCACCTGCGAGCGCTCCAGGAGATCGGCGTGATCGTCAAGCGCCGCCGCAATGCATTCCCCGGTGCCAACACCTACGAGCTCGAGAAACCGGGCGAGGAGCTGCTCTTCGTGGCCCGCCGGCTGGAACAGTGGCTCGCGACGGCGCCCGAGGAGCCCTTGGAGCTCGGGAGCGACATGGCGAAGGCAGCGATCAGAGCGCTGGTCGAGGGGTGGTCGTCGACCCTGCTCCGAGCGATCGCAGCCCGTCCGCTCTCGCTCACCGAACTCGACCGCATCATCGGCGATCTCAGCTATCCATCGCTGGAGCGGCGACTCGGTGCGATGCGGTTGACGGGACAGATCAAGGTTGCGCCGGCTGGGAACGGCAAAGGCACGCCATACGAAGTCACCGAGTGGCTGCGGCGCGGCATCGCACCGATCATCGCTGCGACGCGCTGGGAGCGACGCAACGCACCAAACACGACCGCTGCGATCGGCCGCATCGACGTCGAGACCGCCTTCCTGCTCTCCGTACCGCTCTTGGAGCTCTCCGAGATCCTCTCAGGGACCTGCCAACTCGCGGTCGAGCTGTCAAACGGAACCGACAGACGGCTGGCGGGCGTGATGGTTGGCGTGGAGAAGGGCAGAATCGTCTCTTGCACCACGCGTCTTGCGCATGGTGGCAACGGCTGGGCAATCGGCTCGGCCAGCGCCTGGTTCCGCTCCGTGATCGAAGCCGATCCCGCCCAGCTCGAGACCGGCGGTGATGGCCGGCTTGCGCGCGGCCTGCTCGAGGGGCTCTTCCAGGCCTTATTTGGCGCCGGTGCCCGACGGAGTTCCCAAGCGGTCTAACTGGTATTCCAAATTGGTACTTGACGGGACCTAGCCAATTGGAGAAGATAGATCAAATTGATCTTTCATTAAGATCAAAAACTACAACGTTTATGTGGGAGGATGACTGAATGATCCAGTCCAAGACGCTGGCCAAGCTGCTCACTGCAGCTGGGTCAGCACTACTGGCACTCGCTCTGCTTGCCCCGATGGCGCAAGCGGCGAAAACGGCGCCCGGCTATGAGCAGTTCTCGGGTTGCCCCACCGCCGCCGAAAGCCCAGGCACGCCGATCTGTATCCGGTCGGACGTAACTGGCGGCCATCTGACGATGGGCAAAAAGACCGTGCCGATCGAAAACCCCCTCACCCTCAGCGGTGGCGTTAACGAAGCGTTTGAAGGCTTCACCGCTGGTCCGGAAGGCGGGCTTTCGAAAACCCCGCAGAAAATTCCGGGAGGCGTAATCGGTCTGACCGGTCTGACCTGGCTGCTGGAATTCTTCGGCAGCGAAGCTCTGACCCTCTACGGCACCACCGAACTGGCCGGTATACCGAGCAACTTCACCTTCGAAACGGTGACGTTGCCGATCAAAGTGCACCTGACCAACCCGTCGGGTCTGCTCGGTAGCTCCTGTTATGTCGGTTCGAACACCAACCCGATCGTGCTCCACCTGACGACCGGGACCACCAAACCGCCCGAAGGCACTAAACCGCTCACCGGTAAATCGCCGGAATTCGGCGAAGAAGGCGAAATCGTCTTCGCCCGGAACGGCACCTACGTGGACAACACGTTCCCCGTGCCCGGTGCCAGCGGTTGCCAGATGAAACTGTTCGGTTTCATCAACATCAACCTCAACCCGCTGGTCAACGAACAGGCGGGCCTCCCGTCACCCGCGGGCAAAAACGAGTCGGTGCAGGACTTCGACCTCGAATTCACCCTGCGCTCGAACGTCTATCCGTAAGGATCGGCTAACCAGGTTTGAAGAGGGCCGGCGCATGCCGGTCCTCTTCATTTAGAGGATGCCCCGGAGCACCCACAGTCGCCGGGGGCCGGCGGATAGCGCGGCAGTTCGCCAGTGTCGTGCAGCTCGTAGCGCAGCGAGTTGATCGTCGCCCCCGCAAGCAGAGACAGGCTCAACACGTAGAACCACAGCAGGGCGATCAGCACGAAGCCCACGGTCGAGCCGAACCGCGACAGGCTTGAGACATTGGCCAAGTAGAAAGGAAAGGCCCAGTTCGCGATGCTCGCGCAGACCGTGACGAAGGCGGCACCCGGCCACACCGCCCGCCAGGGCATGTGCCCCTTCGGCACGGCCCAGTAGATGACGCAGCAGATCGCGAAGACGATCAGAACCGCCAGGCCGAGCAGCAGCGCCGTGTCGATCGCCTGGACGTCGGAAAGGCCGAAGGGCAGGCGGTCGGTGCTGGAGACCAGGGTCGCCTCCATGGTCGGCAACAGGATGCTGGCGGCGATCAGGAGCAGGACGACGCCGAGCATCGCGAAGGAAAAGCGCTTCTGCTCGACCCAGCCGCGGCACTCGACGTGGTAGATGCGACAGAAGGCGGTGTCCATCGCACCCCAGAACGAGGCGCCGATCCACAGCGAGCCCAGGACCGCGGCGATCCCGATCGTCGTCGAGTTGTCCTCGATCCGTTTCAGCACGTCGCTCAGCGTCTCCTGCTCGGTGTTGGGGAAGAGCCGCTGAAGATCGTCCAAGACCCCCGTTTCCACCCCCTTGATCCTGAGGACCTGTCCGAAGACGAAGAGAACCAGCAGGGCGAAGGGGAAAACCGCCAGCATCAGGTTGTAGGCGACCATCGCGGCCAGGCCCGTCACGTTCTCCCGATAGGCGCGCTGCCAAAAGGCACGCGCCCAAGAACGAGCCCCGGCCTCGGCGCTGACGTTCATGAGCCTGCGTGTGAGGTCATCGGGCCGCGACTCTACGCCGGCGGGCGGCGGGACGCGGAGTCACAAAATCGCTTAGAATATTTGAAGTGAAAGCACCGGTTCTGGCATTCGCAGTGTGCGCGGCCGTCGCGATCGGGGGCTGTGGGGGTGGCTCCTCCGACGCCTCGGAGCGCCCGACGACGACCGGACCGTCCGGGATCGAACGAACCGAACCGACCATCCAGGTGCCCGACGGAGCCCCGCCGAAGACGCTGGTCGTCAAGGACCTGATCCGCGGGGAAGGACCCCCGATCGAATCCACCGATGAGCTCACCGTCGAGTACGTCGGTGCCTTCTACAACGGCCAGGAGTTCACGAACTCCTGGGAACGCTCCAAACCGTTCGAGTTCCGCCTCAATGACCCGAACGCCTTCATCGAGACCAGCTGGCGGCAGGGACTCCTCGGAATGCGTCTGGGCGGTCGCCGGGAACTGCTGGTCCCGCCCGCCAACCGGGGCGGCCCGGCCGGCAGCGTGTCCTCCGGGGGACTCGTCTACATCGTTGACCTGATTGCCGTCAACCCGTAGGCGCAGCAGAATCGTGAATCGCGCTTGACTTCAAAAAGTAAAGCGCTACCATGCGAACAGATGTTTGAGCTGTTAGCGGACCGGGCGTCTCCCGGTCCATTTTTTGCGCTCTGACGACCCCTTTGCGGAGAAAGATGGTGGATGGATAGATGCTGGTTGCAGAGCTTCAGGAGCTTGAGGAGGTAAAAGGGCTGATCCACCGGGGTCAGCAGCTTGGCGTGCTGACCTTCGGCGACATCGCCTCGGCGGTCTCCGAGGTCGACCTCGACGAGTCCGACGTCGAGGACCTCTACGGGCACATCGAGAAGCAGGGCATCGAGCTCGTCGAGGACATGGACCCGGCCCAGAAAGCGGCCGCGGACGCGATGCCCGTCGACACCGGGAAAAAAGGCCGGCGCCGCAAACAGGCGATCGACCTGAAACCCGACATGACGACGGACAGCCTGCAGCTGTTCCTCAAGGACATCGGAAAAGTCCGCCTGCTGACCGCCCAGGAGGAGGTCGAACTCGCCAAACGGATCGAGCGCGGCGATCTCGACGCAAAGCAGAAAATGGTCGAGTCCAACCTGCGACTGGTCGTCTCGATCGCCAAGAACTACCGCAACCAGGGCCTCCCCTTCCTCGACCTGATCCAGGAGGGCACGCTGGGCCTGGTCCGCGCTGCGGAGAAGTTCGACTACCGCAAGGGCTTCAAGTTCTCCACCTACGCGACCTGGTGGATCCGCCAGGCGATCGCCCGCGCCCTGGCCGACAAGGCGCGCACGATCCGCATCCCAGTCCACGTCGTCGAGAAGCTCAACAAGATCGGCCGCGCCGAGCGCAAGCTGGTCACCGAGCTGGGCCGCGAGCCGACCCCGGAGGAGATCGCCGAGGTGACCGGCATCGACCCCGAGGAGGTCGACTCGATCAAGCGCTCCGCCCAGGCCCCGGTTTCCCTCGAGAAGCCGGTCGGCGACGAGGAGGAGTCGGAGTTCGGCCAGTTCATCGCCGACGAGAAGGCCGAGTCGCCCTTCGACCGCGCCGCCGACCTGCTGACCAAAGAGGCCCTGAAGGAAGCCCTCGAGAACCTCTCCTACCGCGAGCGTCGCGTCCTCGAGCTGCGCTACGGCCTCGGCGGCGAGCACCCCCGCACGCTCGACGAGGTCGGCCGCACCTTCAACGTCACCCGCGAGCGAATCCGCCAGATCGAGAACCAGAGCCTCAAAAAGCTCCAGCAGCTGGGCGAAGCCCAGAAACTGCGCGAAGTGACCTGAGCGTGATGGCCGGGCTACCCGGCCGCACCTCTATTCGATCCAGAGGCCTACCTGGGTTCCTTCTGTGTTCTTGGCCTTGACTGTCTCTTCGCCGCTGTAGGTAGCACTGGTGGTGCCGGTACCGCAGGCGCCTCCGAGCGTGCCTTCAAGAGAAGTTGTGAAAGTCTGCTTGAGATCCCGACTGGCGCCGCTACCTTCGAGACTGTAGTCGACCGAGCCTTCTAGCGCTTGGGCTGAGAATGTCAAGCATTTAAGGTTTGCACCAGTAATTTTTATGTGGACTTGATCTTCAGCAACCGTACATCTCAGCTGAACAATCCCTCGATAGGGGGCCGCGACTTCCAGGCCTCCAAATTGGTAACTACAACTTGTAAAGTCGATGGTTGCTTTGACGGTCCCAAGCCCAGGAACCGTCGCAGTGCATTCTTCGTAGCTGGGTTTAACGCTGATTTCGCTCACCGCGTGAGTACTTGAGATGAATGTGCCTTCGTATTTCAGTTTTTTACATCGAGCTTCGCTGCTACCCCATTTGAACACCTGTTCACCAACTGCTTCCCCTGAAAGAGACGTGTGTTCTACTTCGGAATGGAATTGCAGCCCGGGACCGACCGAAAAGCCGACCGAACCGCCGGCTGTATTCTTGCCTTTGATCGTTGCTTCCCCGCCATAGACACCGTCTTTACGGGTTTCCGAGCCGCATCCCCCGCCCTCGATGTATTCGACACCAGAGACTGTCGGATAAAACCTGACCTTGCGTTCGGTCCCTGCGCCTTCGGTGACATAGTCAACGACACCGGGCAGGGTCTGCGGCGGAATTGTCAGGCACTGAATTTTGAGGACGGTCAGTTTGAGGTGGATTCGTTCTTCAGCTTTTTCGCATTCGATACGCGCGGGGCCCTCCTGCAGCGCGCCGCCTTCGGCTTCCCCAGTAACCTTCAGTACATAGGAACAGCCTGTCGGTTCGATGAACGCACCGATTTCTTCGCCTTCCAGTTTGACTTTGCATCCTTCGTAACTTGGTTTTAGCGAAATTTCTTTGGCCGAGCGACTAGCCGCGAGCACTGTGCCTTCGTATTTTGCTTTGGGGCAGGTGAATTCACCCACCGCGGAATCGAACGTCTGGGCGGTCGCAGCTTCGCCTTCCAGCGCCGTGTGTTCTACTTCGGAATGGAATTCGGATACCGGCGGGCCTGCCGTGTCGATCCAGACGCCAACCGCGTTTTCGCTTGTGTCTTCGCCTTTAAGTGTCGCTTCTCCACTTTGGCTTCCCGTTTTGTAGGTGCCCGGCGTACCGCAGAGTTCGTTTTCGACCGTGTATTCCATCCCGCTGAGGCCAGCCGATGCCTTGACGTCGCGACTGCCACCCGTGCCTTCGAGGACATAGGAAAATTTGCCTGCCGGTTTCTGGGGTGGAATTGTCAGGCATTTAACTTTAGCCCCGGTCGCTTTGACATGAATCTTTTCTTCCGGATTTTCACAGGCTATCTGCGCCGAGCCTTCGAAGTGGTTTGCTTCCGTTTCTTTGCTTGCCGAGAGGACATAGGAGCAACCTGTGAATTCGACAAGAGCACTGAGTTCTTCCCCGCCGATTTTGACTTTGCATTCCTGGTAGGTAGGTTTCAGGGAGATTTCTTTCACCGAGCGGTCTTCCTCCAGGACTGTGCCTTCGAATTCCGCTTTCTGGCAGATCACTTCGGCGCCGGTGGTTTTCAGCACCTGCGCTCCGCTGCCTTCCCCGCTCAGCAGCGTATGTTCAGCTTCGCTGCGGAATTCGATTCCTTCAGCCGCCGCGATCGGTGCACCCAACGCGACAAGAGCGGCTGAGATCAGTACGGCAATCCCAACAGACTTGATGCTGCGCAGACGCCGCTCACCCCGACCAGCTGTCAGGCTATGCCGCCGCATCGGGTGAATCCTGCTGCTTTCGCCGATTCTTCGGATTTGGCGACTGATTCGCCTTCGAAGATGAAGTCTTTGGGCTTAGCCTGCGATTCGGTGATCATCGCCTGAATGTCGACAAGTAGGGAGCCCTGGACTTCTTGGGCCTCCCCCGGCGTTTCGAGCTGCCGGATGCCATTCATCTCTCCTTCGAGGCTTGGCACGATGACTTTGCTGACGACCTCTGGAGCTTCTTTGGCCAGGGCCTGCAGACCTCGCTGCGCATAGGGGTTGATCCCGACCTGAATCTGCGTCTCCGCTTCAGCACAGACCGCATCCGCCGCTTTGATGAAGTCGGCGAGCGTCGCGACCTGGGCACCACCGCCGCTGGAGCTGGGCGGCTTGGCCTTGGCCTTTTTTTGGCTCTTTTGCCGTTGGCCCGTCCCTTCTATCCCGCTCTTCGAGCTATCGCCAGTGCCGTCGCCACTGCTGCCACCACCGCCGCTGGAGCCGTTCGTGGAGTTGCCTTCGGCACTGCCGTTTTCGGTCGCCCCCTTGTCCCCATCCGCCCCCTTAGAGCCATTTTCGGCCTTCTTAGAACCCTTTTCGGCTTCCTGTTGGCCGGAGGAGCCTTCCGTGCCGGTTCCACCCGGTTCACCGCCCGCCACGGCGGTATTGGTCGATTCGGAGTCGCTGTCGCCACCGCATCCGGCTGCCATCGCTAGGACCAGCAACGCGACGATGCCGAGAAGGAGAAGGCGAGATCTCTGCATGAGGGATCTACAGTCCACGGTGCATGAGTGTATAGGATTTGCTGTTCAATTGCATCTAAGGCGGCCCGCCGTCTTCCATAGGTCCCTTACATGCTTGACATGGGCCTGCTCGGAGATGGGAGACCCCCGCGCGTTGCTCGGGCAATACCGAGAGGCTTTCCGGGCGCGAATGGAGCGATTCGCAGCCGAACGATTCCGGATTTTGCCCGGCTGGGAGCTAGCCCCAGAGCTGCCGAAGCAGGGCCCCGCGGGGCCCTGCTTCGATCCAACGTCGGACTTCTAATCGCCATGCGGCGATCAGCCTACGGTGTTGTCAAAATACCTTTTTGTTTTCCTTCTGTGTCTGTACCCTTGACTGTAACCTCACCGCTGTAGGTCCCGTTTTTTTCGACGCCGGAGCCGCAAGCGCCTTCTTTTGTTGTTTCGAGGCTTTCGATTGTTGCGAGCACGTCTATGTCGCGCGTTGCACCGCCGCTGTTTGGTGTATCTGTGTAGTGAATTCCGCCAAGTGTCTGTTCCGGAATTGTGTAGCATTTCAGATTTGCGGCGGTAACTTTGACGTGGATCTCATCGCCTTTGGTTGTGCATTTGACATGCACTTCCGCGTGTTCGTTGGCGTCTGTTTTCCCTGTGAATTCGTAGTAGCAGGTTGTGAATTCGTAGGTCTCTTTGACGGTGCCGAGTTCCGGGATAGTCGCCGTGCATTCGCTGTAGGTGGGCTGTGCGGTCACCGCTTCGATGCCAGTTGTTTTGCCTTCCGCTACGAGAATTGTGTTCTCCGGCGAGGCACTCGAAAGCGAGATTTTTTTACAGACCACTTCGCCAGTCGCGGTCGTGAAAATCTGTTTGCCTTCTTTGAACGTGGGTGTGACTTCTGCGGACAGGATCGTGTGATCGACTTCAACGTCGAACGTATGTGCCGACGCTGCCGATGCCCCTATGGCGCCCATCGCCAGCAGTGCGAAGCAAGCGACGCCAAGGGCCTTGAGCTTACGAGCCATCGTCAATTCCTTTCGGATTCGAGGTTGCGAGCGCCCTGGGCTTGGTGACCCAAAGCGCATCCCGGATCTTTGGCCGAGACGAGAGAGGAGTAACCGGCCGTAAGATCGCCAGTCAAGGTTCCTTTTCAGGAAAAAGCAACGCTTAACATTAGAAACCTCGAGTTATTCCCGATAACGCTGCAGAGTTCATACGACTGCCTGGCGCGTGCGCGAATCCGCGCGCGGAGAGAAGCAGTCCCCGGCCGCCACAGGGGGTGCCGCCGGTACTACTGAGGAAAAGCAGGCCCCGCGCGGGGCCTGCTAGACGCCAACACCTGATCCTAATCGCCAACTGGCGATCAGCTCACGGTGTTGTCAAAATACCTTTTTGGTTTCCTTCTGTGTCTGTACCTTTGACTGTGACCTCACCGCTATAGGTCGCGGTTTTCTCAAAGCCGGAACCGCAAGCGCCTTCTTTTGTAATTTCGATGCCGGTGGTTGTTGTGAGAATGTCGATGTCGCGCGTTGCACCGCCGCTGTTTGGTGTATCTGTGTAATGGATTCCGCCAAGTGTCTGTGCCGGAATTGTGAAACATTTCAGGTTCGCGGCCGTGACTTTGATGTGGATCTCATCGCCTGGGGTTGTGCATTTGAGGTGCCATTCAGCGTGTTCGTTAGCGTCTGTTTTGCCTGTGAACTCGTAGTAACAGCTTGTGAATTCCACTTTCGCTTTCACGGTGCCGAGTTCTGGAATCGTCGACGTGCATTCGGTGTATTCGGGCTGTGCGGTTACCGCTTCGATGCCGGTTGTTTTGCCTTCCCCCACGAGGATTGTGTTCTCCGGAGAGGCTTTCGGCAGCGAGATTTTTTTGCAGACCCATTCGCCGGCCGCGGTCGTGAATATCTGTTTACCTTCTTGGAAGGTAGGTGTGACTTCTGCGGACAGGAACGTATGATCGACTTCAACGTCGAACGTATGTGCCGACGCTGCCGATGCCCCTATGGCGCCCATCGCCAGCAGCGCGAAGCAAGGGACGGCGAGGGCCTTGAGCTTACGAGTCATCGTCAATCCTTTCGGATTTGAGGTTGCGAGCGCCCTGGGCTTGGTAACCCAAAGCGCGTCCCGGATCTTTGGCCGAGACGAGAGAGGAGTAACCGGCCGCAAGATCGCCAGTCAAGGTTCCTTTTCAATGAAAAGCGACGCTTAACATTAGAGACCTCGAGCGATTCTCAATAACGCTGCAGAGTTCATACGACTACCTGGCACGCGCGCGAATCCGCACGCGGAGCGATGTAGTCAACAGACAGCCCTCGCGCGCTCCTACCCCCCGCGCTTCCCCTTCTTCCCGCACCCCTTCGCCCGCACCTCCGGCGAGGCTTCGTGCCCCTTGCCGCTCTGAGCGGTGAAGTTAGCGTCGGCGCGGTGCTTTGCGGCGCAGAGGTCGGTGCTGTTGACGATCAGGCCCTTGCGGCCACCCTGCATGTTGACGACGGCTTTGCTGAGCGGGGCGTCGGGG
>DATANV010000026.1:0-21025 GCA_036266075.1 Solirubrobacterales bacterium | reverse complement strand
CCCGTCGAAGCTGAGCGCCCGGCCGAAGCGACCGCTGGCGGTGCTCGTAGCGCCGTTGACGGTGCCGTCGTTTTTCGCGGGCGAGGCGTCGCTGGCGAGCGTGCCGGAGGTCTCCTCGAAGCCGTAGGCGAGGACCAGGCCCGGTGGCGACGGTTCGGGCTGGTACGTCGCCGTATACGTCGTCGCCGTCGCTGGCGCGACGATGTCGTGAGTGCGGGCGCCCCCGTCCGACCAGGAGACGAAGCCCAGCCGTGAGCCATTCAGCGACTGCGGCGTTGGCGCCGCGATCGAGTTACGAGAGCCGACGATGACGGTCTGGGTGAATGGCGTCGCCGCGCTCTGCTGGCCGGCCACCAGCGTCAGGCCCGAGGGGTCGGTGCGGAAGGTGAGGTCGACCGTGCGGGGGTCGAGGCGCAGCGTCGCGGTGTCGCTCAAGCCGCCGCTGTCGGACACGGTCAGGCGCAGTTCGATGTATGACGGATACTCGTGATCGGGGGCCGTGAACGTTCCTGAGGAGACGCCGGGGTAGGACTGGATCGAGTGGGAGTGGCAGTCGTTCAAGGTGACGCAGTGGCGCATCACGAGGGCCCACGACATGCTCGCCGGACCGAGCGTCCCGTCCTGCGGGTCGCTGCCCTGGCCGGAGAAGGAGACCAGGTCGCCGACCGCCCAGTGCAGTGCCGCGGTCGGGGTGTCGATCTGCGCGTGGGGCGGTTCGTTGCCGGCACCAATCACCACCGAGCTGGTCGCCGACAGTCCCCCTTTATCGGTCACGCGAAGGCGCACCGTGATCGTCGCGGGGCTGGTATACATCCAGGTCGGTTTCGCCGCCGTCGAGTCGTCGTACTGGCCGTCGCCGTCTAGATCCCAGGCGTACGTGAGCGTGTCGCCGGCGTCGGGGTCGGTCGAGCTCGTGCCGTCGAAGTTCACCGTGAGCGGCAGTGGGCCGGACTGCGGCTGGGCGAGCGCGACCGCGGTCGGCGCGCGATTCACACCGGGGTAGCTGATGCGCCGCAGCGAACCGGTGAAATCGACGAGGAAGAGATCGCCGCCGGGGCCAATTTCGAGGTTCACGGGGTCGTTCTCGTTGAGGAAGCTCACCCGCGTAGCCGGATCGGGCAGGCCGTTTTTTACGAACATCACCCAGGTGCAGCGTCGTGAGTAGTCGGCGAAGAAGAGCGCGCCGGCGTAGGCGGCGGGGTAGTTGCCACCCTGGTAGAAGGCGAGGCCGGAGATCGAGGAGCCGGCGGCCGTGCAGTCCTCGCCGGAGACCACGTCGCTGCCGTGGTTATAGGTGAAGAGCGGAGAGGTGACGGACCCGGGCGTGTTGTAGAGCTGTTTGCACAGATTCAGGCCCGCGCCCTCGTACGCAGGCGAGCGGCCGGTGCCCTCGTAGCAGGGCCAGCCGAAGTTGTCGGCGGTCGCGTCGTCGGCGCGGGGGAGGCGGTCGATCTCCTCCCAGGATCCCCAGCCGACGTCGCCCACGTAGATTTCGGAGGTACCGGGCCGGAAGGTGAAGCGGAACGGGTTGCGCATCCCGTGGGCGACGATGCGCCGCGCGTTCGCGTCAAGGCTCGTGCTCATCGGGTTGCCGGCCACGCCGGCCCCCGTGTCGGGGTCGACTCGGATCATGCTGCCGTCGAGGCCGGCCGGGTCGGACGAGGTGAGGATGTCCTGAGAGCGCAGGGCGCCACCCTCGGCGGTCGGGGGCGTCGGCGCGCCGCCAACCGGAACCGGCGGATCCCCGCATGGGTTGCCTTCCTGGCCGTAGTCGGTGAAGTCGAAGCTAGCGCCATCCCCGCCCGTGGCGTAGAGCATGCCGTCGGGTCCGAAGACGAGACCGCCAGCCGAGTGGCTCGGATACTGCTGACACCAGTCGTTGATCAGGCTCTGTTCGCCGGTAACGGTGCTGCCGCTGAGCGTCAGCTTGGCGAGGCGGGTGCTGACGACGCAGCCGCTGTCGGTGGGGCCGGGCGGCGTCGGGCATGGGTCGGAGGTGGCGCCCGGCTGCCCCCACCGCGGCACGGTTCCGCCGATTGGGGCGTCCAGCGTGTAGAGCGCGTAGAGGTACGGGCGGGTGGGGAACTGCGGGTCGAGCGCGATGCTGAGCAGGCCCCGATCCCAGAAGTTGTAGACCTGGGTTCGCAGATCGGCCGCAATCGTCGGCGTCGTCGCGTTGAGGCTCGAGAAGACTTTGATCAGTCCGCTCTTCTCGGCGACGAACACGCGGCCGTCCGGCGCGAAGGCGACGTCGGTCGGCTCGGTCAGGCCGTTGAAGACCACGGATTCGGTGAAACCGGGCTGGAGTGGAGTGGCCTGTGCCGGTGGGGGGGAGTGCCACGCCGCGGCCAACACGCAAAGGGCGAGCGCGCAGGAAATTCTCAGAGGTCGGACTGGGTACGAGAGGATCATTCGGCCCCCATAGTCTGTGCGGAGGCCCCTCCTGTCAACTGAATCGGGTCCGCGCCGCGACCCTCAGCAGCGCCGTCGAGCGCTCGGCTCGCCTGAATCTCACCCGGGGTTCGCACCCACGGAACTCGATCTAGAGAAGCACGGCGAGAACGATTGAGCTGCCGTGTCAGCCGCCGTCGGCTGCGCTGCGCAGGGCCGCGACGTCGAGCTTGCTCATCTTCAGCATCGCCTCCATCGCGCGGCGCGCCCGCTCGGGATCGGGATCGGCGAACAGCTCTTCCATGCCGGTGGGGACGACCTGCCAGGAGAGGCCGTAGCGGTCCTTCAGCCAACCGCACGGACCCTCCTCGCCGCCCTCGGACAGCTTCTCCCAGTAGTAGTCGACCTCGTCCTGGGTCTCGCATTCGATCGCGAAGGACACGGCCTCGTCGAAGCTGAACTCGGGGCCCCCGTTGATGCCGACGAAGCGCTGGCCGCCGAGCTCGAACTCGACGGTCATCACCATCCCGGCCTCGCGCGGCCCGGCGTCGGTGTAGTGAGTGACGTTGACGATGCGCGAATCGTCGAAGACCGAGGTGTAGAAGCCGGCGGCCTCCTCGGCCTCGGTGTCGAACCAGAGGTTGGGGACGATCTTCTGCTGCATGGTGCGGCGTCCTTCCTGTCGCGGGAGCGGTCTAGGGCAACCGATACCCGTTCAGGGCCGGGCCAAAGGGCGGGGGAGATACGCACACCAGATCGCGAGCAGGGCTACCGCCACGACGGCTCCAAACCAGTGCAGGCCGACGACGACGAAGAGCAGGCTCGGGACCCCTGCCACCGCCGCACGGATCAGCACCGGCGCCGGGGGCAGGCCGACGACGCGGGCCGTCACCCAGGCGCTGAAAATCCAGGCGAGCGGCCCAACCAGCCAGCCCCAGCCCTCGAAGAAGCTGTGTGGCAAGAGGATCGCGAGGAGGATCGAGAGCGCTGCCACGGCCAGCAGCTGCACGACTGCCACGCGCCAAAGGATCTCTCTGTCCATGTCGGGATTCTCGCCTACTGGAGGGCGAAGACGACGTGGACCGTCGCCGTCACCGTCGAGGCGCCCGGTTTCGTGGGAGGGGTGGCCTCTGCGGGACCGCTCGCTCCGCGAACGACCTTGGGAGCGGCCGGCACGACTTCGGCACCCTCCTCGATGCTGATTGCCGGCCCCAGCGTCGCGCCGGCGCGAGTTGCGAGTGCGGTGGCCTTCGCCTTCGCCTGGTCGAAGGCGGCGATCAACGTGTTGTCGTAGGCAAGTTCGGGGTTGCCCGGGAAGAAACGCGGCCCGCTCGTGCCGGTCGCTCCCGCGGCGATCGCCGCGGCGATCAACTGACCCGCCTGGTCGGGCTGGTGGAGGATCACCGAGATGCTCTCGCTCGCCCGGTAGAGCGTTCGCTTCCCGCGGATGACTTTGCGCACCGAGACGCGCCCGGTCGTGACGTCTCCGGGCCCGACGCCGGAAGTGCCATGGGCCACGGCGATGACCGCCTGCAGCCGTGCCGAGGCAACCCGCAGGGCCGCCGCTCGCGACGCCCGTTCCTTGGTCACCGAGAGCCCGAGCGCGGCGGTGTCGTTCGGCACCTGCTGCGTTGCGGTGCCGGTGACCGAGACGGTCCGCTCCACCGCCTTTGCGCTGCCTGGAGCCAAAAGGAGCAGCGCGATGGCCGCAGCGATGGGGAATATCCGGGTTCGCCTCAGCATCGTCACCTCCCGACACGACCGACTCTAAGCCTGCATCCGGATAGCTACCCGCTTGGCCCGGAGCTCTCACGCCATACGCAGGATGCCGCATAATCGAGTCCTCCCGGGCGGTTAGCTCAGTTGGGAGAGCACCTCCCTTACAAGGAGGGGGTCACTGGTTCGAGCCCAGTACCGCCCATCTCAGCCTGAGTCGCCGCCCCCGCCGGTGAGCCGGACTTGCAGCTGAGGCGTCACCGTGCCACCCCGCTGGCGCTCCGCCTTGGTAACCACGTCGAAGAAAACGTCGTTGCGGCCGCGGCGAATGCGGTACGGGAAGACGCCGCGGCTGCGCCTGCTGGCGGCGGCGATCGCACGGAAGCTCGACTCGTGGGCGCGGCTCCAGCGGATGGCGAAAATCTCGCGCACGCGGGGCGGGAGGGTCCCCTTGATCAGGTGGTTCTGGAAGGCGATGTTGCCGCGCGCCGCCGCGGGAACCGGTTGGCGAAAGGCGACCAGTGGCGCCATCTCGAGGCCGTGCTCGGTCACCTGTAGGTTGGGCGCCGCCAGCTTGGCGTCGAACCAGGCCTTGAACTCACGGTGGGTCGCCGGGACCTCGGAGCGGGGCAGCCCGAACAGCTCGCCGAAGAGCACGTAGTCCTGCCATAGCCGCTCGCGCTCCCCGGCGTCGAGCGGCCGCACCAGCGTTTCGTACATCGCCCGTCCGGAATCGGCGATCACCGCCAGCGTCCACAGCATCAGCTCCGGGTCAAAGGCCGAGTAGGGCGTGCCGGCGGGGAACGCTCCCGCCGGTTCGGGCAGCTCCCCCTTGACCGTCTCGTGCAGGCGGCGCACCTTGGCCAGCGCCGCATCGGCCTCCTCGCGGCTGCCGAGGAGGACGGTCTCCTGGATCTTGGCGGTCCGGGCGAGGCGCTCGAATGGCCGGTTGCCGGACCAGGTGGAGAGCATCGTGCCGGTATAGGTGAGCGGTTCGAGCGCTCCGATCAGCAGCGCTCGCTGGCCGTAGAGCAGGCCGACGGCGCGCTCGCCGTGGACCCGGCGCGCCATCGAGCGACCGGCGGGGAAGTAGGGGGCTTCGGTGTTGGTCGCGGTCACGGCCGCGCCGATGCTACTCCGGCGCGGACGGCTCGGAGCTGAGCATGACCGGTGCCTCGGCGAGTGCCCGCGCGGCTGGCTGCTCGCGCAGCTCGTGGGCAGCGAAGATCTCGTCGAGATCCTCGCGGGTCAGGGTCTCCCGCTCCAGCGCGTTGGCGGCGAGGGCGTCGAGGCACTCGCGATTCGCAGCGACCAGCGCCCGCGCCCGCCGGTATGCCTCGCGCGCCAGCATCATCGAGGCCAGGTCGACGTCGCGCCGCGTGCGGTCCGAGAGCGCGTAGTCGCCGGTCGGCAGCGCGATCGGCGGCGCGCCGTCGGCGTCGATTGCAACCCCCATGCCGAACTCGGCGACCATCTGGCGGCAGACCATGTGCACCCGCGCGAGGTCATCGACGGCGCCCGAGTAGGAGGCGTTCATCACCTCCTCCTCGGCGGCGCGGCCGCCCAGCAGGGTGACCAGCTCGTCAAGCAGCTCCTCACGCGACTTCAGGTAGGTGTCTTCCTGTGGCGAGTGGCCGACGAAGCCGAGCGCTGGGCCGCGCGGCACGATGCTGAGGATCTCCGGCGGGTCCAGACCGAGAAGCTTGCGGCAGATTGCATGGCCCGCCTCGTGGTAGGCGACGATCTTGCGCTCCTTCTGGTTCAGGCGACGCGCCTGCTGCGAGCCGACCGACTGGCGCAGCAGTGCCTCATCGAGATCCTCGCGGGCCATCGCATTGCGCCCGGCACGGCCGGCGATGATTGCCGCCTCGTTGAGCGCGTTGGCGAGCTGGGCGCCGGTCATTCCGGTCGTCTTGCGCGCCACGTCGGTCAGGTCGAGGTCGGCGCCGAGCGGCTTACCCTTGGCATGGGCACGGAGGATCGCCTCGCGGCCGTCGCGGTCGGGCGGCGCGACCAGCACCTGGCGGTCGAAGCGCCCCGGCCGCAGCAGCGCCTTGTCGAGCTTGTCGACGTAGTTGGAGGCGGCGATCACGATCACCGTCCCCGGGTCGCGCTCGAAGCCGTCCAGCTCGACCAGCAGCTGGTTGAGGGCCTGCTCGCGCTCGCTCGAGCCCCCATCCCCGGCGCCCCCGCTGCGGGCGCCGCCGACCGCGTCGAGCTCGTCGATGAAGATCACCGCGCGGCCCGACTTGCGCGCCTCCTTGAAGAGGCGGCGGATTCGCGCCGCGCCGCGGCCGACGAACATCTCGACGAAGCTCGAGCCCGAGGCGGAGAAGAAGTCGACCCCCGCCTGGGCGGCGACCGCCCGCGCCAGCATCGTCTTGCCCGTGCCGGGGGGGCCGAAGAGCAGGACGCCGCGCGGTGGCGAGGCGCCGAGCGCGGCAAAGCGGTCCGGATCGCGCAGCCACTCGGCGACGTCGATCAGCTCGTCCTTGGCGGCGTCGACCCCCTGCACCTCCTCCCAGAGGACGGGCTTGGTCTTGCTCGCCTTGACCGTCTCTGGCTTGGTTGCGCCCAGCGTGCCGCGCAGCAGCGTCACGAAGACGATCAGCAGGCAGAACATGAAGAGGACCCCGAAGACGGGGTACCAGTCGAAGAAGAAGTTTTTGACGTCGGCCGCCTGGAAGGCGAGGACTATGTTCATCGGACCCCCGGTCGCAGGTCAGGAAGTGTCAGGGCAAGGACGCCCATCTCCAATCGCATATCCGTCCGGTCGGCTCATTTTGCACCAACGCCCCCGTGGACCCGCCCCCCGGTTAGCGCTCTAGCTGCGCACGATCTGCGAGCCGCCGACTATCGCCTCGGTGCCGTCGTCGCCGAAGACGATCCAGGCCTTGTGGCCGCCGTCGTAGTCCGGTGCCCAGAGCTTCAGCGTCGCCGGTCGTTCCCAGACGGTGACGTCCTCGGCGCCGACCTGGTCGAGGTCGCGCCAGACGCGCACGAAGGGGTTGCCCACGAGCTCCTCGCCGATCGTCGTCGGCTCGCGGTGGCCGGGATGCACGCGCGTCTCCGGCGGCAGCTCCATCAAACGCATCACCGAGGACTTGAGGTCGGCGAAGCCGCTGGCACCGGGGGCCATCGTGCCGCCGACGGTGCCCTTGAAGAGAACGTCGGCGGTGAAGAGGTCGCTGCCATTGACGAGATAGGCGAGGTGGCCAGCGGCATGGCCGGGGGTGAGGATCGCCTCGATCTGCAGCCCGCCCGTTGCGAGCTGGCCGTCGTCCTCGATCGTCACGGCGACCTCCTCGTCGAGCCCAGCCGCCGCGTCGGGGTGGGCCACCAGCGGTGGGTTGCCCAGCTTCTCCTGCGCCTCGGCCAGCCCGGCGACGTGGTCCAGGTGGGGGTGGGTGACGAGGATGTGAGTGATCTCGATCCCGTCGCGCTCGGCACGCTCCAGCAGCGCGCCCAGCTCGTCGTTGCCGTCGATCAGCACGCCCTTCCCACCTGGCCCGTCGGCGACGAGATAGGCATTCGACAGCCACATCGGGTTCTCGGTCCGCTCGACGATCAACTCGGGCTCCGAGTATGCCGGTTCGGGGCCAGGGCCGCCCCAAGCTCGTTCGGTCACCGCACAGACAAGCCCGTCAGGCGCTCGGTACGGGCGTGGGTTTTGGGATTTTTGGCATCGCAGCGCGAGGTAGCTACGGTTGCCCCTCGAGTGAGGTACGGAGGCGTCGTGGCCGATTCACCCGCTGGGTCTGTCGGCCGGTTTTCCCGATATGACGCCCGTCCCAGACAAACCCGCCGCCCAGATCGACTTCGACCAGCGGGACTCTCTTGAGAACTTCGTTCCAGTGCACCCGGGCTGGGCGGGTTGCGGGACGAAGCGAGGGGGCGGCATGGCGTCGAGCCGCGCGATTCCGCCGTGCCGTTCCCTCTCTGCTGCAACAGCGGGGCCTGCCCCTTGAGCAGGCGCCTGGCGGGGCCGCTTGCGGGTATCGCCATCTTCTCTCTCCTAGCCGCCGCGGCGGCGGGGGCGGCGCCGCGACGCGACGTCGTGGTTGGCCGCCCGGATGCGGCCGCGGCGCGCATCTCGGCTAGCGCGCCGGCCGCCCATTACTCGATCGGCGACGGCAGTGAGACCACAGTCGCGGTCGCGGTCACCGCCGCCTGCCAGGTCGCCTGCACTGCGGCCGAACCGCAGGCGATCGCCTCCTTCCTCGGCACGCTCATCCACGGCTCGGAGATCGGGCTGGTGACGGTCCAGCTCGACACGCCGGCGCAGATCGAAACCGACTGTGGTTTCGGAGCGGAGGCCTGCTACTACACGAACGAGGACAGGATCGTCCTCAACGGCAACGCCGAACCGACCCGCGACGGAGCGAGCCGCGAATTCGTCCTCGCCCACGAGTACGGGCACCACGTCGCCCACCACCGCCTCAGTCCGCCGCCGTTCCCGGCGGCGGTCGACTGGGGAACACCGCGCTGGGCGAGCGTCGCCGACGTCTGCCAGGGGACCCGCGACGGCGCGCTCTTCCCGGGCGACGAGGGTCTGCGCTACTACGACGACCCGGGCGAGGCCTTCGCCGAGGCCTTCGCCCGCTACCGCTTCCCCGACTCGGGATTGCCTTGGCGCTACATGGCAGCCCTCAGGCCGGGGCCGGCGGCCTTCGAGGCGATTCGCCGGGACACGCTGGAACCGTGGCTGGGCCGCTCGGGCTTCCTGCTCTCCGGCGTCGCCCCTCCGCGTGGCGGCCGCGCCGTGGTCAGGACGTTCCGTACTCCGCTCGACGGCGCCGTCAGCCTGCGACCGACCCGTTTCCACCATCGCTACCGGCTCAGCCTGATCAGCCCCGCGGGCCACGTCCTGCGCAGCACCCGCCAGGGCCTCAGCCTGCGCCACAACCTCAACTTCACGGTCTGTGGCCAGTCCCGCCTCAGGGTTCAGATCCGCTCGACGCGCCGCTCCGGGGAGCCCTTCAGGCTGCAGGTCCAGCGGCCCTGACCACGCGATGCGGCACGGCAGCCCGACTAGAGGCGACTGGCGACTTTGCTTCACATAGCGAAGCAAAGTCGCCAAGTGGGCTCTGGGGGTTTCCCCCGGGCTGCCGCATGCTCCGTCAGGCCTGCGCCGGCTCAGGCTCCGATTCCGGCTCGGCCACCAGCGCCGTGCCGACGAGCGTCTCGCGCTCGATATCGCTCTCGCGGACCAGCCAGAGAGCCAGCGCTGCGCCGGCGAAGCAGAGGATGCCGCCGAGCAACAGGATCTCATTGAGGCCCTGCAGGAAGCCCTGCTCGGCAGCGCTGCGGGTCAGCGCGCGAGCCCCCTGGGGGACGCCGCCGAGCGCCTGGGGCAGCGTGCCCGACGAGGTCGCCTCGACCAGGCCGCGCGCCTGGTCGCCGCCGACGTTGCCGGCCACCTCGTGCACCTTGGAGGCTCCGGTGCCGAGGAAGATCGCTCCCCAGGCGGCGATTCCGACGGCGATTCCGACCTGGCGGAAAGTGTCGTTGATCCCCGCCGCCATTCCACTCTGCTCTTTGGGGACGACGCTGAGGGCGACGTCGGCGATCACCGGATTGAGCAGGCCGACGCCGATGCCCGCAAGCAGGAAGCCGAGCAGCAGCGCGGTCCACTCCGAGTCGAGGCTGAGACCGCCCATCAGCAGCAGGCCGGTGCCGGTGATCGCCAGGCCGGCGCTCATCAGGTAGCGGGCCTGCACCCGCGCCAGCGCCATCCCGGCGAAGGGGGCGACGACGAAGGACGCGATCGTGATCGGCAGGTAGCGGAGGCCGGCGTCGACCGGCGAGTAGCCGAGATAGCCCTGCAGGTAGAGCGTCAGGTAGAGGAACAGGGCGAACATCGAGCCCGAGACCGCGAAGGCCGCCAACTGCACGCCGGTGAAGGCGCGCCGCCGGAAGAGGGAGAGCGGCAGCATCGGCTCGGCGACGCGGCGCTCGATCGCGATAAACGCCGCCAGGAGCGCCGCGGCGACCGCGAAGAGGGTGACGATCAGGGCGCTCCCCCAGCCCTCGTCGTTGCCGCGGACCAACGCCAGCACCAACAGGAAGAGCGCGGTGGAGAAGCTGAGCAGGCCCGCCCAGTCGATGCGCGTCGCGTTTGGGTCGCGTGACTCGGCGAGCTTCCAGTAGGTGACGGCTATCGCCGCGACGCCGATCGGCACGTTCAGCAGGAAGACCGACTCCCAGCCGAAGCCGTCGGTGAGCAGACCGCCGAGCAGCGGTCCGATCGCGACGGCGATGCCGATCGTCGCGCCGTAGACGCCCATCGCCATTCCTCGTTCAGGCCCGCTCGGAAACTCCTGCGCCACCAGCGCCAGCGAGACGGCGAACATGATCGCGCCGCCGACCCCCTGCAGGCCGCGGGCCAGGTTGAGGAAGGTCGGATCGGGGGCGAGGGCGCAGAGCAGCGAGGCGACGGTGAAGATTCCGAGGCCGATGGCGAAGACGCGGCGCCTGCCCAGCCGGTCGGCCAGCGAGCCCGCGGTGAGGACGAGTGCGGCCAGCGAGAGGGCGTAGGCGTCGATCACCCACTGCAGATCGGTGAAGCTGCCGCCGAGGTCGGTCTGGATGGCCGGCAGCGCCGTGTTGACCACGGTGATGTCCAGCAGAAGCATGAAGGTTGCGACGCAGACCGCACCCAGCGTCCACCACTTGCGATTCATCTCGGTCTCCTGTGCGTCGGGTACAATTCGTCAGGAAGCCTCATCAGATCACCTGACCAGGCGACCTTATCAGGCTTCCTGACAAAATGTCCGTAGACACGTCACAAGAGCTCCACCTGCCTCTCAGCGGCCTGCTCGAGATCGCCTTCGAGGCGCTCCTGGACGAGTTCCGCGAGGACCTCGAGGCGGCCGGCTACGCCGACATCCGCCCCGGCCACGGCTGCGTCTTCCGCTTCGTCCGCGGCGACGGCCTGCGCCTCACCGAGCTGGCCGGCCTGGCCGGGATGACCAAGCAGTCGGTGGGGGAGGTCGTCGACGACCTGGTCGACCTCGGCTACGTCGAGCGCGTCCCCGACCCCGCCGATCGTCGCGCCAAGCTGATCCGCCTCACCGGGCGCGGCACCGAGGCCCAGGCCGTCGGCTTCGGCCTCTTCGCCGGGGTCGAGAAACGCTGGTCCAAGCGCTACGGCGCCGACCGCATCGCCCAGCTGCGGGAGACCCTCGAAGCGATCGCCGCCGCCGAGGCCCCCGATGCCGTGCCCGAGCTCTCCCGCCCAGCCCTCGTCGAGGCCTAGCATCCGCTAGCTTTGCTTCCCGGGCCGCTCCCCGCTGGCCCATCCGAATCTCTCGGGGGCGTAGCTCAGCTGGTTAGAGCGCCGGCCTGTCACGCCGGAGGTCGCGGGTTCGAGTCCCGTCGCTCCCGCTATGAAGAACCAGCTTGTTTTCAGCACCACGAAGGGCTAGGATCGCGCTTGGATGGGGGGTCATGTCTTCGGCAGGTGGGGACCGAGACGACCGCGTTTGACCAAGGGGGCGGTCCGCATTGCCAGCGCAAGGCTCGCGCGCAGGCTCGCGCGCAAGGACGTGGTCGACTTCGAGAGCGGGATCGCGCGCTCTAGCTTCGCCCAGCTCGAGCGGGCCGTTGCGGAGGGCCGCGAGGCTTACCTTCTCGGCTTCGGGGCGGGCTTCCACAACTCCGGCGCGGCGCTCGTGCGGGTCTCCCCGGCGGGGACACTGGAGCTGATCTGCAACGAAGAGGAGGAGCGCTATACGGCGGAGAAGCACTACAGCGCCTACCCGGAACACGCCGTCGAGGCCGTCCGGCGTCGCATGGAGGAACGCGGCGTCCACCCGTCGGAGATCGTCGCCTGCCTGGGCAGCTGGGAATTCGCCAAGGCGATCCCCTCGATCACCATCGGCAGCGCCTGCCAAGAAGCGCCGCGCAGCCTGACCCCCAAGCTGGGGAGATACCTCGACCAGCTGATGCGCGACGACGTGGTCGAGCAGGTGGCGGCGAGCCCTGCCCGCCTCGCGGAGCAGCTCGGGCTCGACCAGCCGCTTCCGGTGATCGGCATGCACCACCACGACAACCATGCCTACCTCGGCTACGCCCTGTCCCCATTCGCGCATCAGTCGGACCCGACGATGGTCCTCGTGGTCGACGGCTCGGGCGACGACTCCGCCACATCTCTGTTCGAGGTGCGGGACGGCCAGATGCGGCTGCTCAAGGCCCAGGACGCCAACTCGCTCGACTCGCTCGGCACCCTTTACGGGTTCCTCAGCTCGACCCAGGGCGGCTGGCCGATCCTCAGCTCGGAGGGCCGCTACATGGGCGCCGCCGCCTGGGGCAACGGCAACCGCCTGACCAACGGCTACTACCGGCGGCTGCGCCAGATCCTCTACTTCGATGCCGACGGCGAGGTGCGCCTCAACCGGGCGCTGGCCAACTGGACCAGGGGCGGCCTGACCGAGCCCTACACCGAGGAGCTGGCCGACATCCTCGGCGAACCGATCGCACCCGACCGGATGTGGCACCCGGACGCCGTGCTCAACGTCGAGGACGTCCGCCACCCCGAGGTGACCAGGGAGCGTGTCGACAAGGCGGCAGCCGTGCAGATGGTCTTCGAGGATGCGCTGGCCCACGTCGTCGAGCACCTGATACGCCGGACCGGCAGCGACCGCCTGGTGCTGAGCGGCGGCACGGCGCTCAACTGCGTCGCCAACATGCGCCTGCTCGACAACTTCGACGAGCGCTGGTACGAGCGCCAGCTGGGGCGCAGCGAGACCCGGCTGCAGCTCTGGGTGCCGCCGGTGCCAGGGGACGTCGGGACCCCCGCCGGTGCCGCCTACGCCTTCGCGATGCGGGCTGGCGCCCGGCCGGGGGCGCCGCTGCGCCACGCCTTCTACTGTGGCGTCGCGCCCTCCACGGAGGAGATCCGGACGGCGGTATGCGCCGAGCCGACGGCCGAGAGCATAGCCCTGGGGAACTGCTCGGAGCCTGAGCGCAGAGCGCTGGTGGCGGACCTGCTCGCCCACGCGCTGTCGGAGGATCGCATCCTCGGCCTCTACCAGGGTCCCTCGGAGACGGGGCCGCGCGCCCTCGGCCACCGGAGCATCGTCGCCAACCCGTGCAATCCCGACACACGGCGGCTGCTCAACGAACGCGTCAAGCACCGCGAACTGATCAGGCCGCTGGCGCCGATGGTCACCCTCAAGGCCGCGGAGCGCTTATTCGAGCTGCAGCCTGGGGCCGCCGCCGACGACTACAACGCCTACAGCTACATGGTGCTCACCGCGCCGGCCAGGCCGGAGGCCCGGGAGCTGGTGCCGGCGGTGGTCCACCAGGACGGAACCGGGCGCCTGCAGATCGTGCGTCCCGAGGCCGATCCCTTCTGCCACGAGTTCCTGCTCGCGATGGGGCGCCGGCTGGGCGTCGAGGCCTCCGTCAACACCTCGCTCAACGTCGGCGCGCCGATCGCCCATACGCCGGAGCAGGCCGTGGAGACGCTCAAGCGCGCGAAGGGGATGGACGGCCTGATGATGATCGGCGAGGAGGGCGAGGCGACACTGGTCTGGCTGGCGGACCGGCCGGAGGCTCGCGAGCGCCTGCTGGGCTCGATCGACCGCTGGGCTGTCGAGACCGGTTTCGAGCTCCCCGAAGGGGTCCCGGTGGGCGCGGACTGAGGGTCGCGGAATCTGACTCGCCTGAGCCGTCTTCGGGTCTTCTGTCACGCCGGAGGTCGCGGGTTCGAGTCCCGTCGCTCCCGCTTTTGTCACCTCGCTATTCCGATCAGCTTTTGGGTCTTTGAGTCGGCCCTCCTGAGCGTCGCGGATCGCGGTGAAGTAGGGCGCCAGCGGTAGTTGGGGTTTGACAGCGACAATCTGGCCGTCCTTCTGCCAGATCGCCTGGAATAGCTCGGCCAGGAGCTTTCGGCGCTCGGCAGGCTCGGGCTCGGTGGTCCAGAAGCCGGCGAAGTCTTCGAGGATTTGCTGGGCGCGGTCAAGGTGCGGATCGGTCGGGGGGTCCGTGCGCTGGAGCGCTTCCTCCAGAGCTTGGCGACGCATGACGTACTGGTCCTTGGTGAACTCGCCGAGCAGATAGAGGTTGCGCAACCGCTCAAGCTGGGCGAGAAGCTGCCGGCGTTGCTCGCCGGCTTTCTTACCCGCGGGCTGCTCGGCTTGGGCGCGAATCGCGTCGATGATCCGCTGTCGCAATTGGGGGTCGGGTTGGAAGGCGAGCAGCCAGTCGATCAGCTGCTCCTCCAAGGGCTCGGCGGCAACCATTTTCTGCTCGCAGTCGCCGTGATAGCGGCGGGTCGAGCATTGGTAGCGACGGATGCCGGCGCGCGAGCCCCGGGTGCCGTGCATCCGCGCACCGCAACCCTCGCAGCAGAGGAGCTTGCGCAGCAGGTAGTCCTCGGACGGGCGACCCGGCTTGACGACCGTGGTCCGCCAGGAGCGGACCTCCTGTACGCGGTCGAACAGCTCGTCGGAGACGATTGGCTCGTGCATCCCTTTGATCGCGCGGGTCTTGTCACGCAGGCCGCTCACGTACCCGGCGTAGGCGGCATTGCACAGCATCTCCCGCACCGTGTCCTTGCCGAACTCCCGCCCGCGGGAGGTGCGCGCGCCCTTGGCGTTTAGCCAGGCCGCGAGGCTGCGATCGGACTCCCGGCCGGTGGCGTAGCGCTCGAACGGTTCGTAGATGAGTGGCGCCTTGTCAAAATCGGGGACGGCGAGCTTGGTGTCGGAGTCACGGACGTACCCCCAGGGCAAGGTCCCCACCAGATGTCCCTGCCGCGCCTTCTCCTTGAGTCCGCTGCGGGTCCAGAACGACAGCGACACCGAGTAGTACTCATCGAACATCTCATGAATCGACTCCGCCAGGAATGCGGAGGGATCGGTCGGGTCCTCTCCCATCGGTTGCGTCACCGACACCACACGGATGCTCAGGCGCTCGCGCAGTAGCTGCTTGTAGCGGCGGGCCTCGACCTGACTGCGCGCGAAGCGCGAGGTGTGAAAGACAAGCACCACGTCGAAGCATCCCTCGGCGGCGTCGGCCATCAGCCGCTGGAACTCGGGGCGGGCCTCGGATTTGCGCCAGCCAGAGTGGAAGTCGCAGTACTCCCCAATCAACTCCAGGTCGTTCTCGGCGGCGAACTTGGCGATCGTCTGGCGCTGCGCGTCAGGGGAAAAGCCCTGACCCTGCTCCTCAGAGAACTCGCGGATGTAGGCAACGGCGCGCTGCACGCTAGCCATCTCGATTGGGATCGGTGAGCCTGCGTCCGCGCCGCAGCCACCAGTCGGCGAACCAGCCGATGAAGCCGTCGACTAAGGAGGACACGCCATGAAGCTCAAACTCCACCGCCCCTCCCCGGCGCTGGTAGTCGCCATGATCGCCCTCTTCGCTTCGTTGGGCGGCAGCGCTTTCGCCGTATCTCGTGGCACCCAAAGCAGCGAGCGCGCCAGTGCTCGGGGCAATCTGATGCTCCGCTTCGGCAAGCTCATTGACAGGGACACGACGCCCTTCGACGGCTCGTTCTTCATTGCGACCGGCCACGCAATCTGCAAAAAGGGAGAACGAGTCATTTCAGGCGGCGTGCGGCAGACCGGCGGCTCGGCGACCAATATCCAGCACATCTGGCTAGTCGAAACGGGGCCGGTCCCCAACAAGCGAGGCTGGTATGTGTCGATGAACTCCGACCTCGGCGGGGCCGCCCGCAAGGATTTCCTAGTCGTCGCTAATTGCGAACGGAAGTGAATCTCCACGATCCCAGATGAGATATGACTCGGCGTCGAAGATCGCAACGATCACCGCAAGCAAGGATTCTGCAACCTTGCTTGGAAAGTCTTCTGGCACCTGCTGCCGATCATCCAATCCCAGGTTCGCTGCAGACTGACTGACGACAAAGGCGTTGCGCGGATAGCCACTGCCAACCGCCATGACAGCCTTCACGGAAGCCTCTCCGTTTCCGGGGCTGAGATCGGACCAGGAAACAACCCGATCACCGATGAATGCCGATGGAATTTCGCTGCGAATCAGCGCTGGATCGGTGGGCCTCGATAGGTCGTCCTCTACGACCAGGCAGCTTGCGCCGATCACGGTCAGCTCATCGAGAGTCTGAGCTAGCCATTCATCCGCCTCCTTGGTACGGGCCATGTTGCCTTCTTCAAACTTCGTGAGTCGCTCCGGCGTGACATCGTCTGACACGCAAGTGCGAAAACGGCCGTCACCAAACGGTGCATTGGCAAGCACATCGGCTGACAGAGCATGACCAGCTCCTAGCCAGCGCTCCGTCCAACTACGAGCCTCATCTTGGTTCGCCTCAATCACCTTCATGATTTCACTACCCCTTTGGAATTACTCGTCCGTCAGGATACACACGGGACTTTGGCCCATTGCGCCACGGCTGATAATCGTAGTGTGGCCCGATCGACCCTCCATGCTCAAGATCGGGATGGAGGCTCTCGCCAGTCTCAGGATTGTGCCATGCCCCTTCCTTACTTCCGGGCGGCCCATTGCCTCGCCATTCCCAGCCGGGTCCCGGTGGCTGGCTTGAATCTTCAAAGTTGGGCATTTCTGATGGCTCGCAGGCAGCTTCCTGATTGCCGTTCGCTTCCGCGGCGAGTTTTGCTGCGAGGCTCTTTGAGATGGTCAAGTGGCCGAGGATTTCTTCATCACCGCTCAAGGAGCCGGCGATGGCACCCGCGGCAGCGGCAGCGCCGGCGGCAGCGACGCTCGCGGCCGCCCCTGCGGCCGCCCCCGGCACGCACCCTCCTGCCGGCTCAACAACCTCGCCGATCGCGCAACCCGCAGCGGCCCCTGCGATGCGGCCACTTGGATCGGTCAGGTTCAACGGACTGTCAAAGGCATATGCGTACGGCTCGCGAGTGATGACTTCGAGCGGATCGCGGGTGAGGAACTGCGCCGTAGCCGGGTCATAGAACCTTGCGCGCAGATATTGAAGGCCGGTCTCGGGATCGGTGTACTGACCGGCGAATCCCAGCGGAGTCGTCGCAACTCCCGTTTTGCCTTCTAGCGCACCATAGGGTCCATAGCTGAACGTGGCGCTGGCTTCGCCGCTCGCGCTCGTCAGCAGGCGGGTGCTGCCAAGCTGGTCATGGTGGAGGTAGGTTGGTTTTTCTTCTGAAGAGATTTGCTCCACTGACAAGCCGCCCGGCCCGTAGATGTAGCTGTTCTGGTCGTCGTCCAGCAGCAGGGGCAGCCCCTCGCTGGTGTCCCAGGTCAGGTAGTCAGTCGTCATGCCGCTGGTCTTCGATGCCAAGAGGCCGCTGCCGTCGTAGGCGAGGCTCTCGTTGAGAGCCGGCACTTCGCCTTCTTCGGGTCGTTCGATTGAGGTCAGGTTTCCGGCTTGGTCGTATTCGTAGCTCGTAGCGGGGCCGCTGCCCGGCGTCGCTTTGATTCGCCTGCCGAGTTTGTCGTAGCTGTAGCTGACCCCCGTGCCGGTTTCGAGCTGGTTGGCGGCGTCGTAGGTATTCGTGGAGCCGAGCCCTTTCGTCAGGTTGTCGGCCGCGTCGTATTTGAAACTTGCTTCTCCGGCTTCGGTGAGGCGTCCGTTTTCGTCATAGCCATAGCCGAGTTCTTCGGGGCCGGGCAACCCTTCGCGGATTTCGCTTTCGATCGCACCGGCTTTGTCCCGGCTGTAGGTAAGCGAGGCGAGCGCTTCGGCCCCGTGCATGAACTTTGCTTCGCTCAGCTGGTCGGCCCGGCCATAGGAGTATTCGTCCACGTTGCCGCTACCTGCCGGGAAGGTGATGGTTTCGAGGTTGGAGTCAGGATCGTAGGTGAAGCTGGTCGTGCCGCCGAGCCAGTCGGTGATGCTTTCCAACCGCCCTGCGCTGTCAAAGGCCCGAGAGATGCCTTTGCCGTTCGGGTAGGTAATCCCGGTAAGGTCACTGGCAAGGTCGTAGCCGTAGCCGACGACGTCTCCGTGGCCGTTTTCAGAGCTGCTGAGGCGGCCGAGCTGGTCATAGACGAAGCTCGATTCGCCCGTGCCGTCGACCATGCTCGTGAGGTTGCCGTCAGCGTCGTAACCATATTCGGTCGCCGGAGTTTTCCCGCCTGAGTAGCTGATTTTGGTCAGCCTGTTCGCGGGGTCATAGGTGTAGCTGGTCGTGAGTTCGGCTGGATCGGTGGCGCTCTTTAGGTTGCCGGCGGCATCGAATTCCGCGGTGATCTGGCGGCCCAGCGGATCGACCACTTCGACCGGCTGCTCGAGGACGTTGCGGACGTAGGTCGTCGTGTGTTCGTTGCCATCCGTCTGGCTCGTCATTTCGCCAGCGCCGTCATAGCCCGTTTTGAGGATCGTCCCGTTGGGCTTTTCGACTTTGATCTGCTCGTCATCGGCGTTGTAGGTGAATTTGATCGTGTGGCCCCTCGGGTCGGTCAACGTCGAGAGGTTGCCGTTGGGGTCGTAGCCGTATTCGGTCGCGTGTCCGAGCGGATCGGTGATCTTCGTCGGTCGACCCTGCGCATCCCGTTCAACCGTCGTTTCGTATTCCGATGGTTCCGCCCCTTCGACGTTCCCCCGCGGCGCCACCACGGCGGTAAGGCGCGAATCTCCGTCGTAGCCAAAGGTCTCGGTGTCCCCAGCGGGATCGGCTTCGCTGGTCCGGTTGCCCTGGCTGTCATAGCCGTAGATCCAGGTCCGTTCGAGCGGATCGGTGACGCTTTCGAGCTGCCCGTGTTCGTTGTGCGCATAGGTGGTCGTCTGCGTCGTTTCTTCCGGGCCTGGGCGCGAGGCGCTTTCGATATTGCCGTTGGCGTCTCGTTTGATCGTCGTCGTCTCGCCCCCCGGCGTCGTCATCGAGATCACGTCGTGGGTTTTGTTGTAGGCCCATTCCCTTTCGTCGCCCGCCGCGTTTTCTTCGTTCGTGCGGTTACCTTCTGCGTCGTAGCCGTAGGTCGTCGTGTGACCATTGCCGTCCGTGACGCTGGTGAGCCGACCGGCGGCGTTGTAGGAGAATGCTTCCGTCGTCGCATCGGCGGTCCCGTAGCCCCGCGTGATCGAGTAGGGCTCGTTGTTTGACGTGAACCACTCGTCGGTGACGGCACCCGTGGCCTGATTGGTGATCGTCGTGTGGAAAGGTTCGTATTTGAAGGTCAGCGTGCGCCCGGCGGGATCGGTCTGCGAGATAACGCGGTTTGAGCTGTCGTATTCGTTGGTGGTTTCGCCGCCGCGGCCGTCGGTCTTTGAGGTCAGCCGATGCGAGGCATCGTATTTGAACTGCCAGTTGGCGCTAGCTTCTCCCGGCAGCGTGACCGTCTTTAGGTTTTTGCTTTCGTAGGTGTATTTGACGACATGGCCCATCGGGTCTTTGGCGCTTTCGACCAACCCTTCGCCGTTGTAGGTGAGCGTGATTTTACGGCCAGCCGGGTCGGTGATCGTTTCGAGCTGGCCGGATTTGCTGTAGGCAAGGCTCGTTTTGTTGCCGTTGCGATCGGCGATGCTTTCGAGTCGCCCGCTCCCTGAGAAGATGTATTTCGTCTGTTCTGGCAGGGTGAGCGTATAGCCGGCTTCTGCGCTGCCGCTGAGGACGTCCTGGGTCCAGGCAGGGGCGGTGAAGGAGCCCGGCCCGCCGGAGAAGGTAATAGTGCTACCCATAGCCGTGACGAGGGTGATCTTTTTGCCGCTTTCTTCAGAGATCAGATGGTCGCTGAAAGAGTTGGTCCAGCCATAGCCGAAGGCGCCGGGAGAGCTGGCCGCAGCGGCGTCCTGCGCGCTATAGGTGCGCGTCAAGTTGAGCCCGACTCCGCGGCCTCCAATGGCGAAATCAGCTTGGGACTCGGTGTAGTTTCCGGTCGCGCATTCGATGGGATCGCCGGACGCGCACCGCTTGCCGAATTGACGCTTGTAACCAATGGAGACGGGGTGCGCGATGTTCAGGTGACCGGACTGCTGAATGATGTGGCCCAGGTTTTCAAAGTTGATGTCGACGGTCGTGGTCCCCGTCCCCGCCGTCTTTTCGAAGTTGCCCGTGTTGACGATCAGTGGGGCGGCGCCGCTCGAGTACCTGAAAGCGGGAACCGAGGTCGGTTCGGAGTTGGCCTTGAAGGTGCCTGAGTTTTCGATCACCGCGCCGGTGCCGGCGTAGATGTTGCCAACCGCGAAAGTGAGGGTGCCTTCGTTGACCAGGGTCCGTTCGTTGATCGAGATCGAGCCGCCGCTGAGTTCCTGTTTGAGTTCGGCCGTGGCACCGGGCTTGACGACCGTCCTGCCGGTTCCCGTCATAAAGACGTTGGTGCCGCCGGTCGTGAAGGAGCCGGTGACGTTCAGCGTGCCGGCGCCGGTCAGGGTGCCGCCGGTGAGGTTGAAGGTTGAGACGCTGGAGGGTTCTGCGGAGCCTCCAAGCGTGGTCGTTCCCGAAGCGAGTGAGAAGGTGCCGACCTTCAATGGGCCACCGCTAACGCTAAGCGACCCGCCAGTCATGCTGAGACTGCTTTCCGGCTCTTTGAGCCCGCTACTGGCCGTCAAGGTTCCGCCAGAAAGTTCGAAGTTGCCCGACCATGAGGTGTTAGCTCCGATCGAGAAGGAGCCGCCAAAAGCGATCGACCCGCCTTCTGCGGCCGTCCAGCTATTGACTCCGCTCGTCAAGCCACCTCCCGTGAAGGAGAGCTTGCCGCTTTTGGCTCCGGTTGCGCCTTTGTTTTCGTATTTCAGAGCGACCTGGGTGGTCCCCGTCCCCGCAGTCTTTTCGAAGTTGCCCGTGTTGACGATCAGTGGGGCGGCGCCGCTCGAGTACCTGAAAGCGGGAACCGAGGTCGGTTCGGAGTTGGCCTTGAAGGTGCCTGAGTTTTCGATCACCGCGCCGGTCCCCGCGTAGATGTTGCCGACCGAGAAGGTCAGCGTGCCTTCGTTGACCAGCGTCCGTTCGTTGATCGAGATCGAGCCGCCGCTGACTTCCTGTTTCAGTTCGGCCGTGGCGCCCGGCTT
>DATANV010000025.1:0-64388 GCA_036266075.1 Solirubrobacterales bacterium | reverse complement strand
TCCCAGACCAACTCGACGGGGGCGTCGATGAATGCCTGCTGTCGCGCCTCTGACATGCTCCTGGATGATCCCCACGCGGGCGGTTGACGCCGCCGCGAGCCCCCATCGGCGGTGCTCGACCCCCACCTATAATGGCTCGCAGGCCTGCCGCGGCCCGGGAGAACCACTTTGCAGCAGATGCAGATCTACGGCGTCAGCTTCGACATGGTCGGCAAGCAGCCGATCGTCTTGCTGAAGACTGTCGAGGGCAACCGCTTCCTGCCGATCTGGATCGGCCACCCCGAGGCGGCGGCGATCCTGATGAAGCTGCAGGGTGCCTCGACGCCGCGCCCGATGACTCATGACCTGCTCTCCGACGTGCTCGAGCAGCTCGACGCCAAATGCGAGCGGGTTGCGGTGACCGAGCTGCGCGACAACACCTTTTACGCCTCGATCACGGTCTCGATCGACGGCTCCGAGCTGGAGATCGACTCTCGCCCCTCCGATGCGCTCGCTCTCGCCGTGCGTGTCTCAGCCCCGATCTTCGCGGCCGAGGAGGTGATCGAGGAGTCGGCGATCGAGTTCGAGCACGAGGTCGAGGACACCGAGGAGGTCGTCGACAAGTTCAAGGAGTTCCTCGACGAGGTCTCGCCCGAGGACTTCGCCCAGGGCGACTCCTAGGCCGCCGCCGGCTCGAGCGCCAGCTCGAGGATCCGCTCGATCAGATCCTCGAAGGACATGCCCGCAGCCTCGGCAGCCTGGGGGAGCAGGCTGGTGTCGGTCAGGCCGGGGATCGGGTTGACCTCGAGCACCTGCGGCCCTTCGGCGGTGAGGATCAGGTCGGCGCGCGAGAAGCCGGAGCAGCCGAGCGCTTCGTAAGCCGCCAGGGCAGTCTCGGTCACCGCCCTCGCCTCCCCATCGTTCAGCTCAGCTGGGCAGACGAAGTCGGTGCGACCGATCTCATAGCGGGCCTCGAAGTCGTAGCGGTCCCCCCCGGCCGGCACCGCCTCGACGACCGGCAGCGGCTCGGAGCCGAGCACGCTGACCGCCAGCTCCCGGCCCTCGGCGAAGCGCTCGAGCAGGACCCTGTCGTCGTAGCTGAAGGCAGAGACCAGCGCCTCCGGCACCTCGAACCAGCTCGCCGCGAACTTGACCCCGAGCGCCGAGCCGCCGCGGCTCGGCTTGACCACCAAGGGGAAGCCGAGGCGCTCCTCGAGCCCGCTCAAAGCGTCGGCGGCGCCCAACTCGCGGAAGGCGGTCTCGTTGAAGGCGAACCAATCCGGCGTCGGGATGCCGGCGGAGCGCAACGCGTGCTTGGCCAGCGCCTTGTCGACGCAGCGCACGCAAGCGGCGACCCCCGGGCCGGTGAACGGGACCCCGATGATCTCCAGCAGCTCCTGCACGGTGCCGTCCTCGCCGCCCAGGCCGTGCATGGCGACGAAGGCGACGTCGGGCTGCTCGGCCAGCAGGCGCTTGACGAGATCGCCGCCCGCGTCAACCGGCAGCGGCTCGTGGCCGAGCCGCTGCAGCGCATCCTCGACCCGCGCCGCCGAGCGCAGCGAGACGCCACGCTCCAGCGAGCGACCGCCCTTGAGCACCGCGACCTTCAAGCTGACCCTTCGCCGGCTTTGCGAAAGGGGAGGACGTCGGCCCGCCGCCCGCCGTCCTCCTCGGTTCGCGCCGAAGCGGGCACGCGGGGGTGCTCGCCGGTGATCGATCCGTACAGCTCGACCTGCTCGCCGATCGCCTTGCCGATGCGCCGCACGCCCTCGCGTATCTCCTCGTCGCCGACGCCCGAGAAGTTCAGCCGCATCGAGCTGCGGCCGCGACGCTCGTCGACGTAGGCGGCCTGGCCGGGGACAAAGGCGACGTCCTCGCGCAGCGCCTTGGCCAGCAGGTCGCTGGTATCGATGTACTCGGGGAGGGTCGCCCAGATGAAGAGCCCGCCCTGCGGCTCGGTCCAGGTCGCCTCGGCCGGGAAGTGCGTGCGCAGCGCCTCGACCATCGTGTCGCGCCGCCCGCGGTAGATCTCCACCAGGCTGTCGACATACTCACGCCAGCGCCCTTCGGCGAAGTATTCGCGCACGAAGTGCTGGGTCAGGGTCGAGGTGCAGAGGTCGGCGGCCTGCTTGCCGAGGACGATCTTCTCCATTACCGGCGGCGGCGCCACCGCCCAGCCCAGTCGTATTCCGGGCGAGAGGATCTTCGAGAGGGTGCCGATGTAGATCACGAAGTCGCCGCCGTCTAGCTGGTAGAGCGGCGGCAGCGGCTCGCCGGAGAAGCGCAGCAATCCGTAGGGGTTGTCCTCGACGACGAGCAGCTCGCGCTGGCGGGCCAGCTCGACCAGGCGCCGCCGTCGCCCAAGCGAAAGTGTGACTCCGGCCGGGTTCTGGAAGCTCGGCACCGAGTAGACGAATTTGGGGCGTCGCCCCTCGCGCTCGAGTCGCCCAAGCACCTCTTCCAGCTCCTCCACCTTCATCCCGTCCTCGTCGCAGTCGATCTGCACGACCTCCGCCTGGTAGCTGCAGAAGACCGGCACCGCGCCGGGGTAGGTCGGTGCCTCGCAGACGACGACGTCGCCCGGATCGACCAGCGTCTTGCAGACCAGGTCGATCGCCTGCTGACCGCCGGTGGTGACGATCACGTCGTCGGGGTCGGGCAGCATCCCCTCGGCTCCCATCACCTCGATGATGCAGTCGACCGTCTCGGCGAAGCCCTCGGTCGGCCCGTACTGGAGCGCCTCCGCGGCCGACTCCTGCGCAATCTTCGTCATCTGCGCGGCGAAGGTGCCTGCCGGGAAGGTCGAGGTGTCGGGCAGCCCGCCTGCCAGGGAGATCACCTCGGGCCTGGCGGTGATCGCCATCAGGTCGCGCATCGCCGAAGAGCGCATCACGCTGGTGCGCTCGGCGAACAGGCCCGCGTAACGCTCGAGGTCGCGGGTGCGGGTGTGGGCGCGGCGCCGGTGCGGCGTCTCGGGCATCCCTGAAGTGTAGGTTTTCGACGTGAGCTTTCTAGAGGGGACCGGCCTCGAGCTGGGTATCGGCATCGCGATCGGCATGCTCGCCGGCACCACCGGCACGCGTGGCTCGGCGCGCGGCCGGATGACGCTCCTGGCCGCCGTGATCGGCTTGGTCGTCGGCTTCCTCCTGGCCGGGACCGCCGACCTCAACAGCCTCGAGGGGGCGATCTTCTGCATGGTTGGAGCCGCCGTCGGCTGCCTAGTGGTCAGCGACGTCATCGGCGGCGCCGGCCGCCGCCAGCGCGGCGAGGGCGGCGGCGGCGCGCTCGGCTTCCTCGTCTCACTCGCCGCTTTGGCCGTTGCCGCCGCCTCGATCCTGGTCCACGTTCTCGGTCTGGTGGCCCTTGCCGGGCTCGTCTGGCTCGGCGTCGCCCGCCATCGCCGCGCCCAGCGCAAACACGCCGGCCTGCGCGTGCTCCGCTGACCCGCCGCCGCGGGTCTTCATCATCCCCGGGCGATGCCGAAGAAGCTCGTCCTCACCTACGTCGACTCGCTGCGCACCGACATGCTCGAACGGGCGGCCGCCGAGGGCCGCGCGCCGAACTTCGCCGCGCTGCTCGAGCGCGGCGCGCTGATTCCCGACTGCGTCTCCAGCTTCCCCTCGGTGACCCCGGTCGCCTGCGCCGAGCTGGCCACTGGCGTCGCCGCCGACCGCCACTGGATCAGCGGCATGAACTGGTACCACCGGCTCGAGCGGCGCTACGTCGAGTACGGCTCCTCGCTCGACGCGACGCGGGCGGTTGGCGTCTTCCGGGCGCTCTACGACCTCGTCTACAACATGAACCTCGCCCACCTCAGCCCCGCGGCCGAAACGCTGTTCGAGCGCCTCGACGACGCCCGCGTGCGCACCGCTTGCACGCCCTTCCTGATCTACCGTGGGCGCCACCGCCACCAGGTCTCGCTGGAGGGGCTGATGCGACGCGCCGTGGAGACGACGCGCCTGAAGTTCCGCCACCACACCTGGGGGCCCGCAGAGCTCTTCTACGGCGACCTCTACGCCAGCCACGAGGTGCCCTGCAAGTCGACCTCGATCCCCGGCAGCCGCGACGGCTACTCGGCTTGCTGCGCGGCGGAGCTGACCCGCGCCGACGGTTATGACTTCCTGCTCCTCTCGCTGCCCGACAACGACAACTACTCGCACCGCTTCGGCCCCGAGGCCAGCGTCGAGTCGATCGCCAAGGCAGACCACTGCTTCGCCAAGCTGGTCGAGGCCGCCGGTGGGATGGACGAGCTCCTCGAGACCCACGCCGTAATCGTCGTCGCCGATCATGCGCAGACGCCGGTCAGCCGCGGCCTGCCGCTGGCCGAGCTGCTTGGCCGCGAGTGGGACGTCCTCGCCCCCTCCGACGATCGCCCCGGCGAGGCCCAGCTGGCCGTGAGCCCGACCGGCCGCGCCGCCCACGTCTACCTACTGCCAGGCGATGGCCCGCGTGCGGATGCTGCCGAGGTCGGCCGCCGGCTGACCGAGGTCGAAGGCATCGACCTGGTCTGCTCGCTCGAGGACGTCGCCGGCGCGCCGCTCGTACGGCACGATCCCGGCGCTCCAGATGAGGGGACGTGGGCGACCGTCGAGCACGGAGAACGCAAACTGCGCTTCCGTCCCGGCAGCGATGTGGCTGACCTCCGCGGTGCCCGCTGGCAGCTCGACGGCGACCTCGATGCTCTCAACGCCACCGTCGAGTCCGGCCTGCTCCGCAGCGAGGAGTACCCCGATCCGCTGGCACGCGTCTACGCCGCCCTCGCGGCTCCCAACGCCGGCGACTTCATCGTCTCTCTCACCCCTGGCTACGAGGCCGTCGACTGGGGCGGGGTGAGCCATGCCGGCGGCGGCAGCCATGGCTCCCTGCACGCCGGCGACTCGCTAGGCCCGCTGCTATTCGTCGGCTGCGGTCCCGACGATGCCAGCGCGCGCGATCAGTGGTCCCTGCGCGACGTCGCTCCCGTTGTGCTTCAGCACTTCGGACTGAGCCCGTGACGAGGAATCGGGGGTTGCCTCCCCGGAGCCCACCACCGCCTGCGGCGGTGGGATTTGGTGCCGCTTCGCGGCTGGAAACACTCTGCGGTGCCCGCTTCGCGAGGCGCCGGGGAGGCAACCCCCGATTCCTCCTTGCGCTCTCCGTCCTGTTCGTCGCCCTGCTGACGTATCCGCCGCCAGCAACAGCTGCGGTGAGCGAAGCGCAGGCGGTTCGAGTTGCTGACCGTGATGCGAACGTCGCCAAGGAGCGGGGCGAGAATGGGGCGCTGACGCACAGCGTCAGCAAGGTCGATGGCCACTGGGAGGTCGCCTACTTCGCCGGCGATGAGGAGGTCGCCCTGGTGCTGGTCGATCCCTCGACGGGGAAGGCGCGCGAGTCGTGGACTGGCTATCAGGTTGCCTGGAAGATGGCGCGGGGCTACCCCGGCGCCTTCGGGCACAAGCTGAACGCGCCGTATGTGTTCCTGCCGCTGTGCGCGTTGTTCCTGGTAGGCCTGATCGATTGGAGGCGGCCTTGGCGGGTTGCGTCCCTCGACTTGGTTGTCCTGCTCGGGTTCGGTGTCTCCAACTACTTCTTCAACCGGGGGGAGATCGGCGTATCGGTCCCGCTGGTGTACCCCGTGTTGCTCTACTTGCTGGGTCGAGTGCTGTGGATCGGGTTGCGGGGGAGGGGAGAGGGACTGCGGCCAATCTGGCCGGCGGCCTGGCTGCTGGTCGCCGCGCTGTTCCTGATGGGCCTGCGGGTCGGCCTCAACATGGCGGACTCCGGCGCGATCGACGTCGGCTATGCCGGCGTGGTGGGCGCTGACCGGATCGCACATGGCGAGCCGGTGTACGGCGACTTCCCCGAAGACGTCGGTCAGGGCGACACCTACGGTCCAGCCAACTACCTCGCCTACGTCCCCTTCGAGCTGATCTGGCCTTGGCACGGCAGCTGGGACGATCTGCCGGCCGCCCACGGCGCGGCCGTGTTCTTCGACCTTGCGACCTTCGTCCTGCTGATCTGGCTCGGCCTGCGCATCCGCCCCGGTCCCGCCGGCCGCAAGCTCGCCGCGACCCTCGCTTTCGCCTGGGCCGCCTATCCCTACACCGCCTACGCCCTCGAGTCGAACTCCAACGACACCCTCGTCGCTGCCCTCCTCGCAGCGACCGTCCTGGCCCTCTCCCGTCCAGCGCTAAGGGGCGCTTTCGCAGCTCTGGCAACCCTGACCAAGCTCGCCCCACTCGTTCTCATCCCCATGCTCGCGACGTACCGGCCACGGGCGGTAGCGCTCTTCACCCTGGCATTCATGGCCACGGCAGTCCTGTTGCTGGCATGGCCCGCGATAGACCCGGGCCTGCACACCGCCTACGACCGCACGATCGCCTACCAAGCGGATCGCGACAGCCCGTTCAGCCTATGGGGACAGGTCCCAGGTCTGGAGCCTGTGCGAATCGCGATTCTCGCCGCGGTTGGGCTGCTGGCGGCCAGCTTTGCGTTCTGGCCGAGGCGCAAGACCCTTACCCAGGTGGCCGCCCTCGGAGCCGCCCTGCTGCTCGGTCTGCAATTGACCGCCGAGCACTGGTTCTACCTCTACATCGTCTGGTTCTTCCCGCTTCTGCTTGTCGCGATCGCCTCCATTGCGCCTCTTGTGACAGACGAGTAGCCGAAGATTTGCATTGCACGCACCATCTGCGCAGCCGAAGCTTTTAAGCTGCAAGAATGGAGGCGATGAGGGAGAGCTGGACCGACGCGAGGCTGGACGATGGGTTCAACCGGATGAACGAGGAATTCGGCCGGATGAACGAGGAATTCGGCCGGATCCATGAGGAGTTCGGTCGGGTCCACGAAGAGTTCCGGCGCGTTCACGAGGACATCCGTGTCCTCAGGGAGGAAACCAACCGCCGCTTCGAACGCGTCGAAGACCGGATCGACGACCTACACAGGACGATTCACCGCACCATGCTCCAACTCGGCGGCGGCGTGATCGTCACCCTCGTGGTTGGCTTCGCCAGCGTCGTGGCAACGCAGCTCTAGGCGGGGCCCTGCGCCTCGGCCTCAGGGGGCGGGGACCATCACCTGCTCGATCGAGTCGGCCAACCCATGCGAGTTGACCTCGACCAGGGCGCCCATTACCCAGACGTCCTCCTCGGCGGTTTCGAAGCGCACCGGCATCTGCGTGATCAGCGCCGCCAGTGCCTGCTCGGGCTTGACCCCCAGCACGCTGGTCCGCGAGCCGGTCATGCCGACGTCGGAGACGTGGGCGGTGCCGGCGGGAAGGACGCGCGCGTCGGCGGTCGGAACGTGGGTGTGGGTGCCGAAGACGGCGGCGACGCGGCCGTCGAGGTGCCAACCCATCGCCACCTTCTCGCTGCTCACTTCGGCGTGGAAGTCGACGACCACGCAGTCGGCCTCGATCCGCTCGAGGATCGCGTCGACCTCGTGGAAGGGCGAGCGGGCGACCTGCAGCCCGACCGCGCCGCTGAGGTTGACGACACCGACCCGCACCCCATCCGCCTCGACGACGACGTGGCCGTGGCCCGGGTTGGCGTGCGGATAGTTGGCCGGACGCAGCACCCGCTCGTCGCGGTCGAGGAAGTCGTAGGCCTCGCGGTGGCGGTAGACGTGGTTGCCGGTGGTGATCACGTCCGCGCCGGCATCGCGGATTGCCCTCGCGGTCTTCTCGGTGATCCCCATCCCGCCCGCCGAGTTCTCGCCGTTGACCACGACGAGGTCTGCCCCGTGCAGCTTGCGCAGCTCGGGCAGCACCGCTTTCAGGCCCCGCCGGCCGGGGCCGCCGACCACGTCGCCGATGAACAGCACCCGCATCGCCGCACCCTACCCCGATCCGATCCCCGCAGCGGGATCCGGGCACTGGCCATGGCTTGCACTCACATCGTCCGAGTTATAAGTTCGGCCGGACTGTGAGCCCGGAGAGCGCGCACGAGCCGATCTTCAAGTTCCACTCGAACGAGGCCTACCACCCCCTTGCCGTGGAGAGCGTCGAAGGGGTGGGGGAGGGAATAGAGGTGCCCGGCGAAGGCCGCAAGCAGGGGATCTCCCTCGCTTCACTGCCGAGCAACGGGGGGCGGATGGTGCTGCCGACCGATCCGCGCAAACAGGAGGCCGAGCTGCAGGCCGGCGATCTGGCAAGGGCGGGTTACCGGCGCACCGTCGAGGGCGGCGGCCTGACGTGGGTCCAGTACTGGCTCTGGTACCTCTACAACCCGAAGCGGTTCTACCTCGCCGGAGAACACGAGGGCGATTGGGAGTTCGTGCAGGTTGGCTACGGCGGCGATACGCCGGTCTGCATGTCGGCCTCGCAGCACAAGTCGGGCGGCGCCCGCTGGTGGTGGGAGACCGAGAGGCATGACGGCAGGCCGACCGTCTACGTCGCTCACGGCTCGCACGCGAACTACTTCGAACCGCGGAAGATGCAGACCGAGCTCGACGACGAGGCCGATGGCCGCGGACTGACTCTGGACACGATCGCCTGGCGGGACTTCGACTCTGACTGGGAGAGCTGGCCCGGCCGCTGGGGCAACTCGACCGGGCCGGGGGAGTCGCCCCAGTCGCCGGGTAGCCAGGGGAGTCGCTGGAAGGCGCCGCACCTCTACCACGCCGCGGCCGATCACCAGGCTTGACGCCGCCCTCGGCGCGTCGCCACCTCAGACCGTCGAAAAACGGCGCAGGGCGAGGCGAGCGATCAGGCCGTAGGCGACGGTCAGTCCCGCCAGGTGCAGTAGCGGGCGGCCGATCCCGGGGCCGGCGGGATCGAGTGCCGCGGTCATCGCCTGCAGCGTCGGCTTGAAAGGGAAGAGGGCGGTGACGGCGCGGATCGCGTCGTAGAGCCCGGCGCCGACTGCGCCGGAAGGGACGAGCGAGAGCAGGGCGATCGGCAGCGAGACCATGAAGGCGAGCAGCGAGACCGCGCGCACGTCGCGCGCGGTTGAGCCGAGCGCCGCACCGGCCGCCGCCAGCGCCGCACCGCCGAGCAGGATCGCCACCAGCCAGAGTCCGATCCGCTCCCAGGCGAGCGGCACGAAGAGCTGCACGCCGGCCAGCATCAGCAGCGTCACGACAAGCCCCACGGCGATCCCCAGCCCGACCTTCTCGCCGAGCAGCGCCGAGCGCGAGACGAGTCCGCGCGTGAGCCGCGGGAAGGTGTTCTCCTCGCGCTCCAATGCCAGCGAGCCGGCAACGAGAAGCAGGATGACGAAGGTCAGCGTCAGCGTCGCCGCGACGGCGATCGCGAAGACTTCGAGCGGCGGCGTCGGCGCGCTGACCGATTGCTTGTCGATGACGATCGGCTGCGCCAGCCGGTCGATCAGCGGTGAGGCGACATCGAGGTTGTCGCGGGCCAGCGTCGCGAAGCGGATCACCCGGTCCAGCGGCGCGCGCTGCGAGGGCGGCACCGCCGGGCGCAGCTCCCGCAGGATCTTCGCCACCGCACGCAGGCCGAGGATCTCGACCGGCGCGCCGAGCACGTCGAAGCTGCCGCCGTCGACCACCAGGCTCAGGTAGCGGCCGCCTTCGGCGGCGATCCGCTTGGCGATCAGCAGGTTCGCCTGGCCGAGCAGCGATTCGATCCGGTCGTCGACCACCTGGGCCTTGAGCGGGTCCTCCTCGTTGACCAGCACTTCGACTTCCGGCGTCTGCGGGTTGAGGGTCGAGAGCGAGTTGAGCCTGTCGATCAGATCGGCCGGCAGGATCAGGGCAGCCAGCACCTCTCCGGAGCGGACCTTGCGCTCGGCCGCCGCCCTGCTTGCCACCGGCACGCACTCGACCCGGGCGCAGATCCTGTCTTCGACGCCGACCGAGGGAAGCTTCGTTCCCCCGCCCGCGGCGATCCTCGCCCCCTCCGGCACTTCGTTGAGGAAGGCGACAGACGGCTTGCCCGGTTCGCGCGATATAGCGAAGCCGACGAGCAGCGCGATCAGCACCGGGTAGGCGATCAGGAGCGCCGCCTGCAGCGGCGAGCGACGCAGGATCTGCAGGTCCTTGAGCAGCAGCCAGCGCATCTGGGGCACTCAGTGCCCCCGGTGCTGGAGGAAGGCGACGAAGGCGGTCTCGAAGTCGCCGTCGGCGGCCTCTGGCGCCTCGCCGCGCAGCGCCTCGCGCAACTCGGCCGCGGCGCCGTCGAAGAGCCGCTCGCCGTCGGCGAGAACCAGCAGCCGCCGCCCATAGCGCTCCGCCTCCTGGATGTCGTGGGTCGTGAAGACGACGGTGGTGCCGCGCTCGGCCAGCGCCAGGACGAAGTCCCAGAGCCGCGCCCGCTGGCGTGGGTCGAGGCCGACGCTGGGCTCGTCGAGCAGCAGCACCGCGGGCCGCGCCAGCAACCCGATCGCGATGTTGATCCGCTGCTGGTTGCCGCCCGAGAGGCGGGCCACGACCTCGCCTCGCCGCTCTCGCAGCCCGGTCAACTCCAGCATCTCCTTGACCGAGGCCCGCGGCTCCTCGTGCCCCTCCAGCCGAGCGAACAGCAACAGGTTCTCCTCCACCGTCAACCGCCGGTACAGCGCCGCCTGCTGCGGCACCCACCCGACGTTCCCGTTAGCCGAAACGACCTCTCCCTCGTCCGGCTTGACGATCCCCGCCAGGATCGAGAGCAGCGTCGTCTTCCCGGCCCCGTTAGGCCCGATCACAGCCAATAGCTCCCCCGGCTCGACCGAGAGGTCGATGCCCCGGAGCGCCTCCCGCTCGCCGTAGCGCTTGACCAGCTTGCGAGTCTCGAGCGCAGCCGCCGCAGCTCCCGCCATGCGGGGGAACGCTACCGATGGGTGGGGGAGGGATGGGGACACCCTGAACGGGCGGATACTCAAATCGTCGGTCCAATTGGACCGACGATTGTCCGGGCGGGGGTGTCCCCATCCCTCCCCTAAACTCGCATCCGATGCCTTTCCCAAGCACCCGCCTGCGCCGCTTGCGCCGCAGCGAGACCCTGCGCGGCCTTGTCCGCGAGACCGAGCTGTCGCCAACCCACCTGATCCAGCCGATCTTCGTCGTCGCCGGGGAGAACGTCCGTGAAGAGATCGCGTCGATGCCTGGCATCGAGCGCTTTTCGATCTCCGAGCTGGTTGCCGAGGCGACCGACGTCGCCGCCGCCGGAATCGGCGCGGTCCTGCTCTTCGGCGTGCCGGCCAGCAAGGACGAGTCCGGCTCGGGCGCCTACGACGACGAGGGCGTCGTGCAGATGGCGGTCCGCGCCCTCAAGGAGGCACATCCCGACCTGACGGTGATCACCGACGTCTGCCTCTGCGAGTACACCTCGCACGGTCACTGCGGCTTCGTCCGCGACGGCGAGGTCGACAACGACCTGACGGTCGAGTTGCTGGCGAAAACCGCGATCTCCCACGCCGAGGCGGGAGCCGACGCGGTGGCACCCAGCGACATGATGGACGGCCGGGTCGGCACGATCCGCCATCAGCTCGACGAGGAGGGCCACGCCGGGGTGCCGATCGTCGCCTACAGCGCCAAGTACGCCTCCGCCTTCTACGGCCCCTTCCGCGAGGCGGCCTCCTCGACGCCCGAGTTCGGCGACCGCCGCGGCTACCAGCTTGACCCCGCGAACGCGGCCGAGGCCGTGCGCGAGGCCAAGCTCGACCTCGAGGAGGGCGCCGACATGCTGATGGTCAAGCCGGCGACGCCGTACCTCGATGTCGTCCGCCGGGTCAAGCAGGAGACCGGCGCGCCGCTCGCCGCCTACCACGTCTCCGGCGAGTACGCGATGCTGAAGGCCGCAGCGGCCAACGGCTGGATCGACGAGCGCGCCGCGGCGCTCGAGACGCTGACCTCGATTCGCCGTGCGGGCGCCGACGCGATCGTCACCTACTACGCGAAGGAGGCCGCGGGATGGCTCCGGTGAAGGTCCCCAAGTCGAAGGCGCGCAGCCGCAAGGACGGCGCTGCGATCCCGCTCGACGAGACCGACAAGCGGCTGATGAACCTGCTGCAGTCGAGCTTCCCGCTCGACGCCGAGCCCTTCGCCCTGCTCGCCTCCGAGGCCGAGCTCGAGTTGGACGACCTGCTCGCCCGCACCCGCCGCCTGCTCGATGGCCGGATCATCCGCGAGATCACGCCGATCTTCGACACGCGCGCCCTCGGCTACGAGTCGATGCTCGTCGCCGCCAAAGTCGACTCCGAGCATCCCCAGCGGGCCGCCGCGGCGGTCAACGCCCACCCGGGCGTCTCCCACAATTACCTGCGCACCCACGACTTCAACCTATGGTTCACGATCGCCGTGCCACCCGACTCCGTGCTGGGCATGGAGGGCACGTTGCGGGCCCTGATGGAGGAGACCGGCGCCGAGTCGATGCGCCAGCTGCCGACCCTGACCCTCTTCAAGATCAACATGAACCTGGAGATGGAGAAGGGCACCGATGCCCTCGCTGCGGCCGTCGAGGCGGCACCGCCGCGTGAGCTGGAGCCGCAGCCCTACGACGAGACCGACGTCGCGACGATCCGCGCTCTGCAGGGGCCGATGGCGGCGGTCGAGCGGCCCTACGACGAGGCCGCCGCCGAGCTCGGGATCCCGACCGAGGAGCTGCTCGAGCGCCTGCGCGGAATGGTCGATCGCAAGCTGCTGCGCCGCGTCGCGGCGATCCTCTACCACCGCCGCGCCGGCTTCTCGGCCAACGGCATGGGGGTCTGGAAGGTGCCCGCGGGGGAGATCATGGAGACCGGCCGGCGGATGGCCGCCTTCCGCGGCATCTCGCACTGCTACCAGCGGCCGACCTACGAGGACTGGCCCTACAGCGTCTTCACGATGGCCCACGGTCGCTCGAAGGAGGAGTGCGACGCGATCCTCGACTCGATCGCCGAGGAGTGCGGCATGGGCCCGGACGACCGCGCCACGCTCTACTCCTCGACCGAGTACAAGAAGATCCGCCTCCATTACTTCACCGACGACTACTCGGGCTGGGAAGAAGAGCACTCGTAGTGCCCCGATCCTCCGAGCTGTACCGGCGGGCGCTGAAGGTTCTCCCCGGCGGGGTGAATAGCCCGGTGCGGGCGATGCGGCAGATCGACCGCGACCCCGTCTTCGTCGAGCGCGGCGAGGGCTGCGAGCTGGTTGACGTCGATGGCAACCGCTACGTCGACTGGGTCTGCTCGTGGGGGCCGCTGATCCTCGGTCACGCCGACCCGGCGATCGTCGAGGCGGTCTCTGACGCCGCCACTCGTGGCACCAGCTACGGCGCCGCCACGGCGGCCGAGGTGGAGCTGGCCGAGGAGGTCGCCCGCCGCGTCCCTTCCGTGGAGATGCTGCGCATGACCAGCTCCGGCACCGAGGCGGCGATGGCCGCCGTTCGCCTCGCCCGCGCCGTCACCGGTCGTGAGGTCGTCGTCAAGTTCGCCGGCGCCTACCACGGTCACTCCGACGGCCTGCTGGCCGACGCCGGCTCGGGGATCGCGACACTTGCCATCCCCGGCAGCCCAGGCATCACCGCCGCGCAGGCCGCTGGCACGATCGTCGTCCCCTGGAACGACCGCGAGGCGGTCTCACGCGTCCTCGAAGAGCACTCCGTCGCGGCGCTGCTGGCGGAGCCGATCGCCGCCAACATGGGCGTCGTCCCGCCTGCCGCCGGCTTCCTCCCGTTCCTCCGCGCAGCGACCCGCGAGGCGGGGGCGCTGCTGGTCTTCGACGAGGTGATCACCGGTTTCCGGGTCGGCTCCGGCGGCGCGCAGGGGCTGTACGGGGTCGAGCCCGATCTGACCGTGCTTGGCAAGGTGATCGGCGGCGGCCTGCCGGCGGCGGCCTTCGGCGGTCCGGTGGAGACGATGGAGCGGATCGCGCCGGCGGGCGACGTCTACCAGGCGGGCACGCTCTCCGGCAACCCGTTGGCGATGGCCGCCGGCCTGGCGACCCTGCGACAGCTGGATGCCGCCGCCTACGCCCGGCTCGAAGAGCTGACCGACCGCCTCGCCGCCGGCCTCGCCGAGTTGGCGGTACAGCGCCCGCTGCAGATCGCCTCGGCGCCGGGGGTGCTCACCCTCTTCTTCAGGGCAGCCCCGGTGACCGATTTCGCTGGCGCCTCCGCCTGTGACCTCGATGCCCACGCCCGTTTCTGCCGGGCGATGCTGGAGCGAGGGGTATACCCGCCCCCCTCGCAGTTCGAGGCCTGGTTCGTCTCCCTCGCCCACGACGAGGCGGCGATCGATCGTACCCTCGAGGCGGCAACGGAGTCGTTGGAGGAGGCGTTGGCGTGACCGGCCCGCTGAAGGATCTCGCCGAGCAGCTGCGCCGGGAGGACACGCCGATCTCGCCGCATGTGGTGGGAGCTATCCACGAGCCGTCCGGTCCCCGTGGCGAACGCGCGCCCGTCGTCGAGTCGGTCCGCGAGGGCTACCTGCTGCATTACGGCGAGTCGCGACTGCTCGCCGGTCAGGACGACGACCTCGCCCTGCTGGCCGGCGACTACCTCTACGCCCTCGGCATCGAGCGCCTCGCCGCAAGCGGCGACGTCGCCGCGGTCGAGGTCATAGCCGACCTGATCGCGGCTTCCGCCCGATGCCACGCCGAGGGCCGAGAGAGCGCCGTACCCGATCTCTGGCGCGCAGCCGAACAAGCCATCAAAAGTTGAGACGGGGTCTGGCCAAGCAGTTCAAGGACGCAGGGAGGGAGGCAAGGGAAGCGCACTCATGTGCGTGACCCGCAGCCGAGCGACCGAGGACGCCGAAATGCGAAGCGCCAGACCCCGTCTCAGCCGACGTGGCAGGTGCGGGTGATTACAGTCGTCACCTGCCGCCCCCCCGCAAAGCCGAAGGTGGGATTGGCGAATGGATAGACGGCGGTCGTGAAGCCCTTCGGCGCCGGGCAGCTGGCGCTGACGAAACTGTGCTGCCTGCCGTGGTAGGTGTAGATGCGGCGCAGGCGCATGTCGAAATGGGTCACGTAGGCCCACTGGCGCGCGGACTTCGGCAGCGTCGTCTCGATCACGTTGCCGAACGTTCCCTTGCGCTTGAGGAGTTTGAAAGTCAGGACGAAGGCGGACGGGGGCCGGGTGCCATAGACCTGGGCGAGGATCCGCCGCTTGCCCCCCGTGCGCTCGGCGTTGAAGGCGAGCATCGGCCCGGTGAAGTCGAACGGCTGCTGGTTGGGCAGTTCCACCCGCACCCCGACGTGGCCGCTGCCGACGATCGCACCGCCGCAGATCCGCCGCGCGGCGGCGATCGTCGTCGGCTGGATTTCGCGAACCCGACAGGTCGGCAGGCCGCGGTTGTAGATCTTGCCGCCGCGGTTGATCCCGATCGATACCTGGCGCAACTGCGGCGGCGGGTCGGAGCCGTCGCTGGTTTTGAAGGTCGCGTCGATTCTGACCGCGACCGGCGCCTGCTCGCTGCGAGGCAGCGTCTGCGGCGAGATGCCGCCGTCGAATGTGACCAGCAGGTTCCCTTCGGGGATGATCTCGCCGCGCGCCGCCGCAGCGAGACCGAGCGCCAGCAGCAGCGCTGCCGTCAGCAGGTGCGCCCGCCTCAAGCTAGAGGAACCTCGACGACTCGATGCGGCATTCCTTGAAGGGGATGCTGATCACCGTGTTGTTGGCTTTGTTGTTGTTGCGGTTGAGCTGCACCGCGAGTTTCTGCGCGCGGTACTTGTCCTTGGACTTCAGCGCCTGGCCGATCTGCAGCAGGTAGGTCTTCTCCTGCTGCAGGTAGCCGATCCATTTCGTCAGCTTTGCCGCGTCTTCGACCGGTTTCGGCACCTGGGCGATCTGGCTGACCGTCTTGCCGAGAGCACTGGAAGCGCGGATGAAGCGCTTGCCAGCCGGGACCAGCTGGCCCGCCTGGACCTGCTGCTTGACCCCGGTGAGGATCCGCGAGTTGGCTTCCGTGTTCGACTTGCAGATCGGCTCGGTCGCTTCGACGTATTCCGCCTCGGTTGGAGGATTGGCGATCGCCAGAGCGGATGGAACCGAGACCGCCAGCGCAACGACGAGCGCCAGGCAAAGCAGCGGCAGCGATTTACTCAAAGGACTTCCCACCTGATCGACCCTCCTGTCTGTGACACGCCCGCCGCGCTGGACGCGCTGCCGGCCCCCTGTCGAACCCCCTCGGAGAAAATACACAAGTATCTATTGGTGCTCTTCTAACCCGCGCGGGAGCCGTGAAGATCGATCTCCGGCAACCAGCGCTGCAGCGGCCGGGGCAGCCACCAGATGCGGTCGCCGAGCAGCAGCATCAGCGCCGGCAGCAGGACGATCCGGATCACCGTCGCGTCGAGGACGACGGCGACGGTGAGGCCGATGCCGAGCTGGCTGACGGTGGCGATCTTGGCGCCGGCGAAGGCGGCGAAGACGGCCATCATGATCGCCGCCGCGCCGGTTATCACCCGCGCGGTGCGCTCGAGGCCGAAGACGATCGCCTCCTCGTTCGGCGCCCCGTTCTCGTAGTGCTCGCGCATCCGCATCAATAGGAAGACGGCATAGTCGATCGAGAGGCCGAAGATGATCCCGAAGATCCCCGCCGCGCCGATCGCGTCGACGTAGGTTCGCCCGCCGAGCGGCCAGCCGTCGGGCACGTCGAACAGCAAGGTCAGGACGCCGAAGGCCACGGCGACGGTGACCAGGTTGAGGGCCACTGCGATCGCCGCGAGCGGCACCGCCCGCAAGATCACGACGAGGATCAGGAAGGTGGCGAGGGTGATTACCGCGATGACGATCGGGATCCGCTGCGAGATCGTGTCGGTGTAGTCGATCAGCTGGGCGGCGCCACCGGTCACTCCGGTGGTCGTGCCGGTCTCGGCAGCCAGCTCCCGCGCATCGTCCTTGAGGCGCTCGTTGAGCGCTTTCGAGCCCGCGGTGTTGAACGTGTAGCGCGGGATGACCACGATCTGGGCCGCCTGGCCGCCGTGCTGCAGGTCGACTATGCGCCCGGCCCGCTTGCGGCTTTCCGGGGGCGCTCCCTGCAGCGCCGAGAGGACGAAGTAGCCGGATTCGAAGATCCCCGGCGAGGAGCGCCGAAGCCGGTCGACTCGCTGTTCGAAGTCATCGGCGCTGACGGCGACCTTGACGTGCGCCCGGCGCAGCCCGGCCTGCAGCGGCTGCGAGCGCCGGAAGCCGTCGGCGAGCCTTTCTTCCAGCGTGTCGGCCCCGCCCTGGAGCTGGGCGAGACCGTCGGCGAGGCGTGCGGTTCCGCCCCGCAGCCGCTCGAGGCCGCTTGGCGCCTGTCCCGCAGCATCCGCCAGCTTTTGGGCCCCCTTGTGCAACTTGGCGCTGCCGTCGGCGAGCTTGGTCTGCCCTTCGTGCAGGCGGGTCGACTGGTTTTCGAGGCGGATCGCTTCGTTGCGGGCGATCGCCAGAGCCTCGACCAGCCTTTCCGCTTCGCGGGCTTGAGCGGCGAGGGTCGGGTCTGCGGCGCTGCGCTGCTGCAATTCGGCCCGCAGCTTCCGCGCGCTTTCCAACGCGCTGCCCTTCAAGCGACCGGCGAGGTCGGAGGACGTGGTCTGCACGGAGAAGGCGCCGAGCTGGGCGGTGCGCTGCCCTTCGGCCAGCTTGCCCGAGCCCGCCGCCAGCCGGTCGAGGGCGCCAGCGGCTTTTTCGGCGCCCGAAGCGGCGCGGGCGAGCCCGCCTTCGATCTGCCTGGCCCCCTCGCCGACCCGGCCCGAGCCGGAAGCCAGCAGCCCGGCGCCGTAAGCGGCCTTGGAGAGCCCCGAGCGCACCTGTCCCACTCCGTTGGCGGCGCTGCCCAACCTCTCGCCCAACTTCTGCAGCTTCTCCGGATTCGCTTCGCCGCGCCCGGCCAGCAGGTCTTCACCGCTTTCGCGCAGCGGCGCCACCTGGCGCTTGATCTGGGCTGGCCCGATCACCGCCTGCACCCCGGGGTCGCGGGCGATGCGCCGCTGCCAGCGGCTCAGCGCGGCGAGATTTCCGGGGTCCGTGATCGTGCCGTGCTCGGTGACGGCGACGATCACGAACGGCGCTTCGTAGCCGGGCCCGACGGCGTCGGAGATCAGTTCGGCTTCCTGTCGCGCCGGGTCGGAGGTCGGCAACTGTTCGGCGCTGGGCGGCCCGGTCTTCAGGTCAAGCGTCGGCGCTGCCAGCAACAGCACGAGCGCGCCGATCAGCAGGACCGCCAACCGCGGCCGTTTGAGGGCGCCGGCGACCAGCGTCATCACGCCTCGGCCGGTGCCTTCGCCGCCGATCCGCCAGCGGTTGACGTTGTGGCCCAGCAGGACCAGTAACGCCGGACCGACCAGCGCCGCGACGAGGACGCTGATCGCGGTGACGACGATCGCCGTGCCAGCAAGCGAGATCAGCAGGGTCCCCGGCATCACGAAGAGCGTCACCAGCATCGCCAGGAAGAGGGTCGAACCGGCGAAGGCGGTGGTCCGTCCGGCAGTGCGGCGCGTCATCCGCGCCGCCTCGCGTGGCTCGGTTCCGCTGCTCAGCTCCTCGCGGAAGCGAGAGACCATCAGCAGCGCGTAGTCGACCCCCAACGCGAGGCCCATCATCGTGCAGACAGTCAGCGCGAAGCCGTCGATCGCGATCCGGTCCGCGGCGATCGCCAGCACGCCGCGCGAGGCGGTCACCGTCACCGCGCCGAAGGCGAGCGGGATCGCCGCCGCGACCGGAGAGCGGAAGACCAGCAGGAGAACGAGCAGCAGGAAGGGGATCGCGATCAGCTCGGCGACTTCGGTCGAGTGCACCGACTCGTCCTGGATCGCCCGCGAGAGGCTGGCGAAGCCGGACTCGGCAGCGCTTACCGGCGGCTCGATGCGTTCGTCGAGCGTCCGGTCCAGGTAGGGCACGGTCTCGCGGACCGCGGTCTCCGCGTCGACGTGGAAGTCGACCAGGATCAGCGCCTTGCGCGGGCCCGGGCGCAGACGGCCGACGCTGCCCCGGTCCCAGGGGGAGAGGGTCGAGACCGAGGGGTCCCTGCGCAGCGCGCGAATCAGAGCCGGCCCCTGACGGTCGAGGTCCCGCGGCGGGCCCTGCAGGAGGATCGCAAAGGGGGCGCTGTCGCCGAAGTAGCGGTGCAGGAGCGAGCCGGCCCGGCCGGATTCGGTCCCCGGCACGCTCAGCGACGTCGGCCGCAGCTCGTCCTCGACCCCTCGGCCGAGTACCGCCAGCGCGACGATGATCAGCAGGGCCGCGGCAAGAACCGCGCGCGGGCGGCGCAACGAAAGCGGCAGCGCCTTCATCCCTCCTCACCGGCTTTGACGATCAAAAGTCTCCCTCCCGGCCCCGGTCGCTGAACGCGGCCGGAGATACACAGCAGAGTGCTTATACCAGCACCGCCCGCACGGTCGCGACGGCCGTAACCGCGAGGCAATAAACTCCATAGCCCTTGCACCTCGCGAACCTTGGCTGACGACGCGGACAAGCAGAACGGGACCGGGGCGACCCCCGCCGAGCGGGCAAAGCCCGAGCCTCCCGGTTACTTCGACGGCGAGTCGATGACCCGCCGGCGTGCCTTCACGGTCGCCGTGCAGGGCCTCGGCGGCGTCGCCGGCGCGGCGATCGTGCTGCCGGCGGTCGGTTTCGCCGTGGCGCCGATCTTCCACCGCGGCAAGGAGCGCTGGGAGGGGGTCGGCCCGGTCGGCGACTTCGTCGAAGACACCTATCGCCAGGTCGTCTTCACCGAGACCGAGGGGATCGGCGACGCCGGCAAGACGACCGCCTACGTGCGCAGGGGCTCCAAGCAGCTCGGCGAGAACCCGAAGGAGATGGTCGCCGTCTCCAACCGCTGCGCCCACCTCGGCTGCCCGGTGCGTTTCGTCGAGGCGGCCGGCAACTTCATCTGTCCTTGCCACGGCGGCGTCTACGACTTCCAGGGCAAGCGGATCGGCGGTCCGCCGGTGCGCCCGCTCGACCACTTCCAGACTCGCATCCGCAACGGCCAGGTGGAGCTGGGGCCGCGCTACAGCGTCACCTCGCAGCTCGAGCCGGTCCGTGCCCGCGACCCCGGCGAGTTCACCGGCGGCGTCTGGGAATATCTGTATCCGCCGCGTCCGTCTACCTTCCCGCCGCCATGAAACTCGACTCGCTGATCCCGGCACCACTCCGCAAACCGGCCAAGCCCGGTCAGGGCAACGGCACCAAGGGGCCGGCACCGGCCGACCTGAAGGAGGCGCCGGAGCGGCCCTCCGACGCGGCCCGGCTCGGCGACCGCGCCAAAGAGGCCCCGGTCGACGTCCTCGCCTGGCTCGACCAGCGCACCGCCGCCTCGGGCTTCCTCACGGGAATGCTCTACCGCAAGGTGCCGAAGGGGACCAACTGGTTCTACACGCTCGGCTCGGCGACCCTCTTCGCCTTCATCGTGCAAGCGGTCACCGGCGTCTTCCTGGCGATGTTCTACACGCCCTCGACGACCCAGGCCTACGCCTCGATCGCCCACATCAACAACGACGTCTTCCTCGGCCAGTTCGTGCACGGCATGCACAAGTGGGGCTCGAGCGTGATGGTGATCCTCGTCTTCTTGCACATGGGCCGCACCTTCTTCTTCGGCGCCTACAAGTACCCGCGCGAGCTGAACTGGGTGATCGGCGTCGTGCTCCTGATCCTGACGATGACGATGGCCTTCACCGGCTACCTGCTGCCCTTCGACCAGCGCTCCTTCTGGGCCTCGGTCGTCGGCATCAACATCAATGGCACCGGCCCGGTCATCGGTCCCTACCTGAGCGACTTCCTGCGCGCCGGCCCCGAGCTGGGAGCGACGACGCTGTCGCGCTTCTACTCGATCCACATGCTGCTCGTCCCCGGCGCGATCATCGCCCTGATCGGCGCCCATCTCTACCTCGTCGTCAAGCTCGGCACGACCGCGCCGCCGTGGATGCGGGCCGAGCGGCCAAAAGTCGCGGCCCCAGTCTCCCGCCTCGACGCTGGCACGAACGGGACGCCATGAAGCCCGCCGACAAGCAGGCCTACCTCGAGGAATACGAGCTGCTGAAGAAGAAGGGCAAGCCCTTCTTCCCCTACGCGGTGCTGAAGGACACGGCGATGGCGCTGCTGGTCGTCGCCGTGGTCATCGTGATGTCGATCGTGCTCGGCGCCGAGCAGGGGCCAAAGGCCGACCCGACCTCGACCACCTACGTGCCGCGGCCCGAGTGGTACTTCTTCTTCCTCTTCGAGCTGCTGCGTGTGATCAAGCCACCGGAGCTGGTGCCGATCGCGACGATCGGCATCCCGACCGTCTGCATGGTCCTGTTGCTCCTGCTGCCCTTCTACGACCGTGGGCCCGAGCGCAACCCGGCCCGGCGGCCGATCGCTACCACCGCTGGCGTGCTGACGATCGTCGCGATGGCCTACCTGAGCTTCCTCGGCGCAACCGGCGGCTCGCCGACCGAGATCGACATGCAGGTCGCGCCGCAGTACGAGGCCGGCAAGGAGGTCGTCGCCGGCGCCGGTTGCCTGGCTTGCCACAAGCTCGGCGAGAACGGCAACAACGGCCCGGGGCCCGAACTGACCCACATCGCCGCACGAATCCCCCGTGCGGCGATCGTCCGTTCGGTGGAGATCGGCCCGGGTATCATGCCTTCCTTCCGCGATCTGCCGCCGAAGAAGCTCAACGAGCTCGCCGATTTCCTCTCCTCGCTCGACTAAGCCCAGCCGGGACTCCGCCCAGTTCGCGGGGCAGGTCCGGGCTATGTTCGACCGGGTAGCCGGTCGCTACGACCTGCTGAACACGCTGATGAGCGCCGGCCTGCACCATGGCTGGCGCGAGCGAGCCGTCGGTCGTGCCGAGGTCGGTAGGGGAGATTCCGTGCTCGACGTCTGCTGTGGGACCGGCGATCTGAGCTTCGCGCTGGCGAGGCGAATATCGCCCGGGGGCCGTGTCATCGGCTGCGACTTCTCCGAGCCGATGCTGGACCTGGCCCGTGAGAAGGCGCTCGAACGGTCGCTCGACGGGGTTCGCTTCGAGTGGGCGGATGCTCTGCGTCTTCCTTATGACGACGAGAGCTTCGACGCGGTGACGGTCGGCTTCGGGGTCCGCAACTTCGCCGACCGCGACGCCGGTCTACGTGAGATGTCGCGCGTGCTGAAGGTCGGCGGCAGGTTGGTCGTCCTCGAGTTCACCGAGCCGAGCAGGTTCCCGTTCTCGAGCTTCTATTCGCTCTGGTTCGACCGAATCTCTCCCCTCCTGGGACGCCTCTCTGCCGATCCCGAGGCCTATGCGTACCTGGCAGAGTCGGTTCACAGCTTCCCCAGCCCCCTGGAGCTGGCCGCGAAGATGGACGCGGCGGGGTTGGAGCGGATCCGCTGGACGGTCCTCGCCGGTGGGATCGTGACGATCCACAGCGGCACCCGCAGATGACCCGCGACTCGGCGGTGCCGCCGCCGGTCACCGCCATCCTCGACGCCTCGAGCCGCTGGCTGCCGTCCCGCCTCGGCGAGGTCGAGGAGGCGCTGCGCGAGCAGGCCCGGGGTCACGGCGACGTCCTTGCCGCCGACGCTGGGATGACGCTCGAGGCCGGCGGCAAGCGACTGCGGCCGATGCTCGTCCTGCTCTGTGCCGGCGAGGAGGGCGACCAAGCCTCGGTGCGGGCCGCAACCGCGATCGAGCTGGTCCACATGGCGACGCTCGTTCACGACGACGTCCTCGACGCCGCGCCGCTTCGCCGCGGCCAGCCGACCGTGGTCGCCGCCTCCGGACGCAGCCGGGCGGTTGCGCTGGGCGACCTGCTTTTTTCGCGCGCCTTCGCGCTGCTCGCCACGGCCGGCGACCGGCGGGCGATCGAGCTGCTCTCGGCGGCCTCGGCGGCGCTGGCGCGGGGCGAGCTGGCGCAGCGCCAGGACGCCTATGACGTCTCGATCTCCGAGGAGCGCTACCTCGAGCGCTGCAGCCTGAAGACGGCGACCCTCTTCGAGTGTGCCTGCCGGCTGGGCCGCGACGAGCCAACGCTGGGCGACTTCGGTGCGACGATTGGCCTCGCCTTCCAGCTGCTCGACGACGTGCTCGATATTGCCGGTCCGCCGGAGCGGACCGGCAAGGCACGCGGCACCGACCTGCTCGACGGCACCGTAACCCTGCCGCTGATCCTTGCCGCTCGGGCCGACCGGGCGATCCTCGAAGCCGATCTGCGCTGCCTCGACGAGGCTGCCGCCGCCGCGCTCTGCGAGCGGATTGCGGCGACCGGCGCGCTGGCGCAGGTGCGCGCGCGCGCGCTGGAGATGGTCGCCGAGGCAAAGCGAGGCCTCGGCTTGGCCGGCCTGGAGCCTGAACGTCGGCGCCTGCTCGACCTGGTCGCCGACGGGGTCGTGCAGCGCTACAGCTGACCGAAGTCCTCAGCCGTGATCAGATCCCCGGCGAGGGCAGTGGCAAATGCGTCGACGAGTTGGGCCATCCGCTCGCGTTCCAGCTCCTCCAGCTTGGCGGCGACCGCCTCGGTGCCGTCGTCGAGCACCTCGTCGTAAGCGTCGATCTCGCGCTCGCCGTGGACTCCGTCCGCGTGCCACTCGCACTCCGGGCAGCGCCGCCAGAGACGCCAGTGCCCGCGGCTGGCGGTTTGCTCCCAGCGGATCGGCTGCACGAGGCGCGAGCCGCACCCCGGGCAGACGTGGAGGCCGGTGCCCGCCTTCGTCTTTGTGTGGCTTGCGTTGTCCATGCGCTAACCATCGAACACGCCGAGGCGCGTTTTAATCCGCACTTTTCCGCAGGAGGCCGAGAAAATCCCATTACCAGGTAGTGGCGCTTGCGGCCAGCGTTGATCCGGCGGCGCGATGTGACCGGTTACCATGGGTCGATGCTTGGAAACATCGGTCCCCTCGAGATCATCGTCGTCCTGATCATCGCCCTGATCGTCTTCGGCCCCAAGCGACTGCCCGAGCTGGGCCGCTCGCTGGGCCGGGGCATTCGCGAGTTCCGCGGCTCGGTGACCGGCGACAACGACGACGACGACGAGCGGCCCACCCCGCCACCCGAGATCGAGGCCGGCAAGCGCGAGGAGCCGGTCGCACGCGAGGAGCCGGTCGCCCACAAGCGACCCTGAGGCCCGGCCGGGATGTCCCGCCGCGTCAGGCCGGTCTCCCATGAGGACCGCCTCACCCTCGTAGAGCATCTCGACGAGCTCCGCAACCGGCTGATCGTCTGTGCCGCCGCCTTCGGCGTCGCCCTGGCGCTGTGCTTCTGGCAGAACCACCTGCTGCTCGAAATCGCCTCGGGGCCGCTGCCGGCCGACCATGAGAAGCTGCTGACCTTCGGCATCAGCGAGCCCTTCACGACGACGCTGACGGTTGCCGCCTACGGGGCGATCGTGCTCTCGTTGCCGGTCGTCCTCTACCAGCTCTACGCCTATGTGCTGCCGGCCTTCAGCGACGCCGAGCGCCGCGTCGTGCTGCCGATCATGCTGCTGGCGCCGATCCTCTTCCTGGCCGGGGTCGCCTTTGCCTACTACGTGGTGATGCCGGCGGCCGTCAAGTTCTTGCTCAACTTCAACGACAGCCAGTTCAACGTGCAGGTGCGGGCGCGCGACTACTACAGCTTCTTCTCGACGACGGTGCTGGCGGGGGGGATCATCTTCCAGCTGCCGCTGGCGATCCTCGCCGTGACGCGCCTGGGGATCGTCAGCGTCGCCCAGCTGCGCGCCAATCGCGGCTACGCGTTCCTGGTCATCGCCCTCGTCGCGGCTGCGCTGCCGGGTGTCGACCCAATCACGATGCTGATCGAGATGGTGCCGCTGCTTGCTCTGTACGAGTTGAGTATCTTGCTTGCACGCGCCTTCGGCAGCCCCGGGGCGGCGGGAGGTATGGCGAAACCCTCAACGCAGGAGTAGTCGACGGATGGCTGGCGGCGAGCGACGGATGGTGTTCGACACGCGGGGACGGCGCAAACACGTCGTCCGCGTCGTCTACGCGATCCTGGCGCTGCTGATGGGTACCAGTCTCTTTCTCGTAATCGGCCCGGTGAACGTTGGCTCGCTGATCGGCAACCAGACGTCGAGCGGCAGCAGCGCCCAGGTCTTCGAAGAACAGGCGGAACGAATCGAAGGCAGGCTGGCGAAACACCCAACCGACGAAGGGATGCTGCTCTCGCTCACGCGGGCGCGGATCGGCGCCGGCAGTGCCCAGCTCGAAAGCAGCGGCGCGGGCGAAACGCAGCTCGTCACCCCCGAAGCGCAGGGTCAGTTCGAAGCGGCGCTGAGCGCCTGGAACCGCTACCTGAAGCAGGCCGGCGACGAACCCAGCCCCTCCGCGGCCCAACTGATCGCCAACACCTACTTCAAACTGGCTGAAGGCAGCTCCTCCTACCCCGAAGCCGAGCTCAACGTCTCCACCGCAGCCAAGGCACAGGCGATCGCCGCCGAGCAGCGCCCCAGCTACGGCACGCTCAGCACGCTGGCGATCTACCAGTACTTCAACGGCGAATTCGCCGCCGGGGACAGCACGCTGAAGCGGGCAGTCGCCGAAGCCCCTTCCAAGGCGGAAGGCAAGAGCATCGAAAAGCAGATCGGGGAATACCGCAAGCAGGCGGAGAAGTACAACAAGCAGAAGAAGCAGAACGAAAAGCTCGAAAAGCAAGCCGGCAAGGAAAGCCTCGCCAACCCCTTCGGCAGCCTCGGCGGGTCAGGCGGCGGCGGCGAATAGGCGGTCTCAGTGGGCCGTGAAGGACTCGAACCTTCAACCTTGAGATTAAGAGTCTCCTGCTCTACCGGTTGAGCTAACGGCCCGGGGACGGGAAGTATAGGAAGGGGCCACGGCGGCGGCGGGATCGGTCAGGGCAGCGGGAGGCAGGGCTTGAAGAGGCTGCCGCTGATGACGTTGCCGTCGGAGAAGAGGAGGGTGCCGCGGGTCTGCAGGATGTAGTCGGAGCAGCGGGCGGAGATGAAGCTGCGCTCGCGGCCGCCGCTGCGGAAGTGGCGGCCGATCCTCACATCGACGTGGGTCAGCGAGCCGAAGCCGCCGGCGATAGGGGGAACTTCGAAGTTCGTCCGGTAGCCGTAGAGGCCGGCACGCCGTTCGACCGGCACGACGAGGACGAAGGTTTCGACTACCGGGTACGTCGTCTGGGCATGGACGACTATGGTCGCCTGCCCGCCCTGCGGGGGTCCGTTGAACAACGTCAGCGGCGAGCGGACCGAGACGCGCGGCGTACCCGGCAAAGCGATTGCGGCCGCGGCGTGACCTCGGCCGACGATCGCGCCAGCGCAGCGCCGCCGGGCTTCGCTCGGACTCGTGCCCTGGATGCGCTCCGGCGGACAGGCGGCGATCCCGCGGGGGTCGAGCTTGCCGTCGCTATCGAGTTCGAGCGCGATCCGCCGCAACGCCGGTGGCATCGAGCCGTCGGTCGTGCCGATGTCGGCATGGCCCTCGAAGTCGATCGGCGCGTACGCGCCCTTCGGCAGCAGCCGCGGCGTGAAGCCCCCGTCGGCCCTCAGCACGAGGTTGCCGACCTGGACCCTGGCGGCTTGTGCCGGCAGGGTCAGCGACGCGGCGCAGGCGGCGATGGCGATCAGGGAGATTGCCAGCCGGGCGCGTGCCATTACCCCTCAGATACCCGCCGCGTCGCCCAAGTAGCGGTCTGCCTTACTTTCTGACCTTGCAGGGTTTGAAGACCGTCGCCGAACCCGAGTCTTCGTTCTTGAAGGTGAATTCGGCGTGGGCCTGGAGGCGGCCGTCAGCGCAGTGGGCGTTGGCAAAGCTGAGCGTCTTGCCCTTGTACTCCCATGTCTTGCCGATCGTCAAGTGGCCGGAGAGCGGCGAGCCGTAGTCGTTGACGATGCGGGGGAAGTTGGCGACGGTTCGGAAGCCGTAGCGACCGTTGTGGATCTTTTCTATCTCGATCGAGATCACGTAAGTCGTCGGGCCCGGGTAGTCGATGTGGGCGTGGCCGAAGAGGGTCGGGTTGCCGTGTTTCTCCGGCCCGTTGAAGAGAGTCAGCGGCGAGGATGCCTTGATCCCCTTCTGTTCAGGCAGCTCGATCAGCGCCGTGCCGTAACCCTTGCCGACGATCGCCTCGGGGCAGTTGTGCCGGGCGACCTTGGTCGTCGTCGCGACCAGCTTGGCCATCGTGCACTTTTCGAGGCCGCGGGTCTCGACCGCGCCGTGCTTGTCGAATTCGAGGATCAGTTGGCGCAGCGGCGAGGGCCGCGAGCCGTCGACCGTTTCAAATTTCGCCGAGCCGTACAGCTTGATCGGTGCGTTTTCGTGCTTCGGCAAGGTGGTCGGCGTGAAGCCGCCGTCGCCGGTGACGATGATTTCGCCGATCTGCACCCGCAGCGCCTTGGCCGCGCCGGCGGCGAGCAGCACGGCGGCAGCAGCTACCAGCAGTACTCTGGTCACGGTCTTCCGCATCTTCGTCCCCCTCCGTAGTTCCCGCCCGCCAAACTAGCATGGTGCGCTTGAGTCCTCGCAGGGGGCAGGAGGGGGCGCGCCGCGACGCGGTGCGCGGATCGTCGCTGTTGCGGCACCCGCGTCGGGTGCTCGCGGCTGCGTTGGCGGTGCTGGTCGGGCTCGGCGTGCTCGGCGCCGGCGTCGAGGGACAGCTCAGCCCGACCAGCCTCAACATCCCTGGCACCGCCTCTTCGCAGGCCAACGCCCTGCTGCGCGAACACTTCGGCGAAAGCACGCCGTTCGTGATCCTGCTGCATGGCCCGGAGAAAGCGCTCGACCGCCAGGGCCCGGAGCTGATCCGCGCGCTGCGCCGCGACCCCGCCGTGACGACGCTCTCGCCCTGGGATCGCGGCTCGGTGCAGCCGCTGCGTCCCGACCGGCGCACGGCGATCCTGATCGCCGACTTCCACGTTGACATCGACCACGCGGTCGACGAGACCGTTTCCGAGCTCGACCGCACGCTGGAAGCTGAGGTCCATCCGCCGGTGCACGCCACGCAGACCGGTTTCGCCACCCTCTCGCGGGCGATCCAGGAGGACTCGATCGATGCCACCCAGCGCGGCGAGCTGATCGCCTTGCCGGTCCTGCTCGTCGTCCTCCTGCTGGTCTTCCGCTCACCGGTGGCGGCGGCGGTGCCGCTCGCCTTCGGCGCGGTGACGGTGATCGCCTCGCGCGGTCTGCTCTCGATCCTCGCCGAGTGGTTCAGCGTCGACGCCTTCGCGCTGGCCGTCTGCTCGATGATGGGACTTGCCCTCGGCGTCGACTACGCCCTGCTGATCGTCTCCCGCTTTCGCGAAGAGCTGGCCACCGGCGCCGAGCCGCTCGAGGCGGCCCGGATCACCCGGCGCAGCGCCGGCCGCACGACGGTCTTCGCCGGCAGCACGCTGCTGCTCTCGATGGTCGTCGCCTTCTTCATCGTCCCTGGCTCGCTGCTCGGCTCGCTGGCGGCGACGCTGGCACTGGTCGTCGCCTTCAGCGTCCTCGTCGCCGTCGTCCTGGGGCCGGCGGTGCTGACCCTGCTCGGTCCCAATATCGATCGCTGGCGGATCGGCACCACGGTGCCGGACGGGCGCTCGCGGTTGATGACCGTGGTTGCCGCCGCGCTGCGCCGCCCGGCGCCGGTCGCGCTGGCGATCGGCGCGGTCGTTCTGCTGCTCGCGGTCCCTGCGCTGGGCTTGAAGACGGGCCCGCCGAGCCAGACCCAGCTTGCGCGCGACGACCCGGCGCGCAAGGACTTCGAGCGGATCGAGCGGGCGGTCGGCGCCGGCTACGACGCGCCCTTCGTGATCGTCGCCGCAGCCGACCGCGGCACCGTCACCGAACCCCGCCGGTTGCGAGCCCTGAGTCGTTGGCAGCACCGCATCGCCCGCCAGCCGGGAGTGCAGGCGGTGGTTGGGCCGGGGCAGGTGTCGCGGGCGACTGCGCCGCTGCGCGAAGCGGGCACCCTGCTCGCCGTCGGCGCCGAGCAGGGCCCGCTGGCCGAAATCGGCAAACTCGGTCGTAACCTCGGCCGCGCAGCCGCCGGGGTCGCCCAGCTGCGCACCGGGGTCTCGCGAGCCAGCTACGGCGCCGGCCTGCTCGCCATGGGCTCCGGTCGCGTCGAAGAGGGCGCCCGGGTGCTCGCCTCCGGCCTGGAGCTGGCGACGTCCGGCAGCGAACGCGCCGTCGGGGCGCTGCAGATCTTCGCCAGGGGGACGCGCCGCCTGGCCGGCGCCCAACACCGTCTGGCACTGGCCGGCCTGCAGCTCAAGTTCGCCCTCCAGAGCCTCGCCCCGAACCTGCGCCGCAACGCCCTCGGTCGTTCTCGCAGCTTGCGCAGGTCACTTGAACGGGACGCGCACACGAAGCTGCCGCAGCTGCAGGCGCCGGCCGCCGATGCCGAAGCGCAGCTGAAGGCAGCGCTGCAGCGCCTCGACGCGATGACGGTTGGCAAGACGGACCCCGAGTACGGGCCGACGCTCGAAGCGACCCGCAGGGCCCTGGCGGCGGTGAGCGGCATCGACCCGGCGACCGGCGCCGCCTATGCGCCCGAATACGCGGGACTGCCCGCCGAACTGACGGCGCTGCAGGAGCGCTTGGTGGAAGACGCCGAAAAGTCGAAGTCGGTCACCGACTGGATCGTCTCGACCATCTACGCACTGAAGCGGGTGAGCAACGGCGCCAAACGTCTTGCCGACGGCTTGGCCAAGGTGGAAGGCGCCGGCAAGAGGCTTGCCCACGGCTCGGCCCGCCTCGCGCGCGCCGCCTCACGCCTCGACGACGGCCTCGGCCGGCTCGGCGCTGGCGCCACCGCCCTGGCTGGCGGCATCGCCCGCTTGAGCGGCGGCGCCACCGCCCTGGAGCAAGGGCTGGCCGCTGGCTTCCATCGCTCTGCGCCTTTGCAATCCGGCCTGCGCCGCGCCACTGTGCGGGTTGTCTCCACCGACAGGACGCTCACCCGGCGGGCACGGCGCCTGCAGCGCACCACGCCGGGGCTCTTTAACTCTGGTTACTTCGTGCTCTCGGCGCTCGATGGAGCACGTGCGCCGCTGCGCGAACGGGCCGGGGAAACGATCGACCTCGAAGGCGGTGGCCAGGCAGCGGCGATGCTCGTCATCTCGCGCCACACCTTCAACTCGCCTGGCTCGATCGCCCTCGACAAGCGGCTGCAGGCGGACGCTCGGTCGCTCGGTCGCGAAGCTGGCCTCGTTACCGGCGTCGCCGGTGGGGCCGCGCAGCTGAACGCCTACAGCCGCGAGACCCGAGCGCGGATCCCCTTCGTCGTCGCGGCGATCACGCTGGCCACCTTCCTCGTCCTCGTCCTCGTCTTGCGGGCGCTGCCGCTGGCGGCGATCGCCGTCGGCCTCAACCTCGCCACGGTCGCCGTCGCCTTCGGTGTCCTGACGCTGCTCTTCCAGCTGCCGGCGGACTGGCCGCTCGGCGGGCGCAGCTACGTCGACGCGGTCGGGGCGACGGCGATCTTCGGCGTCGTCTTCGGCCTCTCGATCGACTACGCGGTGTTCCTCCTGGTCAGGATGCGAGAGCGCTACGACCGCGGCGGCGACAACTCGGCGGCGATCTACTTCGGGCTGGAGCGGACCGCGCGGGTGATCACCGGCGCCGCGGCGATCATGATGGCGGTCTTCGTCGCCTTCGCCGGTGCGCCGATCGCCACCGTCAGCCAGCTGGGGATCGGCCTCACGGTCGCCGTTCTGCTCGACGCCACGGTCGTGCGGATCGTCCTCTTGCCGGCGTTGATGCTGCTGCTCGGCGATCGCGTCTGGTGGCTGCCGCGGCCGCTGCAGCGGGTTCTACCGCGCCTCAACGTCTGATTTCGCAAGGCCGCCCGACCGTGTCAGGCACGTCCGCACGCGTCCCGAGTGGCGCCTCGGATACGATTCTCGGGCTTGTTCCTCAGGGTTCGGAGGGCGGGGGAACCGAAGCGACGATTCTGTGGCTGCTAATCCGTTAGGCGAGGAGAAAAGCCCGGCAAAAGCCAGGGGAACTTCGCCCGCCCGAATCGCGGCCGTGGTTGCCCTGGCGATCGTGGTCATCGCCCTGGCTGTCGTCATCCTTGGCGGCGACGGCGGCCACCGGTACACGCTCGTCTTCCAGAACGCCAGCCAGCTGGTCGACGACAACCAGGTCTTGATCGGTGGCCAGCCGGTCGGCTCGGTCGAAAGCATCGGGCTCACCGAGGACAACCTGGCCGAAATCGAGATCAGCGTCGATCAGGAGCTGCACGAGGGCTCGACGGCGACGGTCCGTGCGACCTCGCTTTCCGGCGTGGCCAATCACTACGTCTCGATCAGCCCCGGCCCGAACAGCAATCCATCGCTGCCTGACGGCGCCACCCTTGGGCTTGACTCCACGACCACCGCGGTTGACCTCGACCAGTTCATCAACACCTTCCCCAACCCGGTGCGCCGCGCCCTCGGCAACTTCATCCGCGGTAACGCGGCGATCTGGCGGGGTCGCGAGAAGGACGCGAACGAGACCTTCAAGTACTTCGCCCCTGCGCTGAACCGCACGCGGGCTTTCCTGGGCGAACTGAACGCCGACCAGGCGCTGCTGACCCGCTTCGTGGTCAGCTCCGCCAAGCTCACCACTGCCGTCGCCGGCCGCGGCGAAGAGCTCTCGAGCGCGGTCTCCAACGCCAACACCGCCTTTAACGCGATTGCTCGCCAGAACACCGCCTTCGATCGCACGTTGAAGCTGCTGCCTCCCGTCCTGCGCCAGGGGAACACCACCTTCGTCAACCTGCGTGCCGCGCTTGACGACCTCGATCCGCTGGTCGAAACCGCCAAGCCGGCGACGAAGGACCTGGCGCCCTTCCTCGCCGAATTGGGGCCGGTTCTCTCCAAGGCCGTGCCGGTCTTTAAGAACCTGCGGCTCACCGTCAGGCGCAAGGGATTCGCCAACGACAGCGCCGAACTGCTGGCGGCGCTGCCGACGGTCGAAAAGCGCGCCGGCCGGGCCTTCCCGCACGCCGAAGGCGCGATCGCCGGCTTCCAGCCGAATCTCAACTTCGCCCGCGCCTACACGCCCGACATCTTCAACGGCTTCGGCAAGCTCGGTCAGATCACCGGTTACTACGACGGCAATGGCCACTACGCCCGGGTCCAGACCACCGATCTCAACATCTTCAAGTACGAAGAAGGCAAATTGAAGGCGATCCCGCCGAGCCAGGCGTACGAAGCTTTCGGCGCTTCCGCTGGCGTGCGCCGTGCCTGCCCAGGCGGCGCCGCGCCGAAAGCCGCCGACGGTTCCAACCCGTTCACCGAACCGCCGTTTGCCGGCGCCGGCGTCAGCCCCTCCGAATGCAATCCGAACGACACCCCACCGGCGCCATGAGACGGCTGCTGATCGCGCTCGGCATTATCGCGGCGGCGGTCGTGGTCGTCGCCCTGCTGACGGGCCGAAACGATGGCGACAACTACGTGGTGCGGGCGATCTTCGACAACGGCTCCTTCATGGTCAGCGGCGAGGAAGTCAGGGTTGCCGGCGCGACGGTCGGCGCAATCGAGTCGGTCGACGTGACCGCACCAGGCGAGATCGACTCCTACAAGGACGGCCGTTGGCAGGCGATACCGGGCAAGGCCGTGATCTCGATGAAGATCACCGACGCCGGTTTTCAGGACTTTCGCCGCGATGCCAGCTGCCTGATCCGCCCGCAGTCGCTGATCGGCGAGAAGTTCGTCGACTGCCGCCCGACCCTGCCGCGGGCGCCAGGCACGAACCCGGCGCCGAAGCTGAAAGAGATCCCCGCGGACGAACCCGGCGCCGGCCAGTTCCTGCTGCCGCTGGAGAACAACAGCACCAGCGTCGACCCGGATCTGATCAACAACATCCAGCAGCTGCCCTACGCGCAGCGCTTTCGGCTGATCCTCAACGAACTGGGCGCCGGCTTGGCGGGCCGCGGCGAGGACATCGAGGAAGCCGTCAAACGCGCCAACCCCTTCCTGCGAGATACCGACCGGTTGTTCGGCATCCTCGCCGCACAGCGCGATCAGCTCGCTCAGCTCGCTGCCGACTCCGAGGAGATCCTCGGACCGCTCTCGCGCGAGCGCAGCCACGTCGCCGGCTTCTTCGCCAACGCCGGCGCCGCCGGCCAGGCCAGCTCCGAACGCGGTGCCGAGCTGGAAGCCTCGCTGCGCAAGTTCCCCGCCTTCCTGGTCGAGCTGCGCAGCACGATGCGAAGTCTGCAGGGCTTCTCCGATGCAGCCACCCCGGTATTCGCCGACCTCGGCAAGGCGGCGCCCTCGCTGACCAGCGCAACCCGGGCGCTGACCCCCTTCTCGGCCGCCTCCACGGTCTCGCTGAAGTCGCTCGGCGTCAACGGCGAAGCGACGGGGCCGAACCTGCGAGCCGCCGACCCGGTCGTGCGCAAGGCGCGCGACCTGGCCCGCACTGGCGTCGTCCCGACGACCGAACTCGCTGCATTCCTCACCAGCACGCGGGAAACCAAAGGCTTCGACGGGCTCTTCGACCTGATCTACAACAGCACCGCCACCAACAACGAATTCGATCAGTTCGGTCACTTCGGCCGAGCAGTCGTCGCCCTGACCAACTGCATCGACTACGTCGCCGCGCCGACCAGCGGCTGCTCCGCAAACTTCACCGGTCCGGGCGCGAGCGTCTCCTCCTCGGAGACCGACCTGATCGAGCTCTACCGCCAGATGCAGGAATCCATCTCCGGCGAAACCGGCGGCACCGCCGCAGACACCGCAGCCGCAGCCTCGTCTCGCGAGCAAGGTCCGGCGCCGGCCGCACCGCAGGCGACGCCTGAGATCGGCGAAAACGAAGAGCTCGGCGCCGGCCCGCAGCCTTCACCGGCGCAGCGGGCCCTCCTCGACTACCTCCTGGCGCCATGAGAAACCGCAGCGGCATACAGGGAGTGGCGAGCAGCCCGGTGATCGTCGGCGCCGTGACCGTGCTGGTCGTGATCGTCGCCGTCTTCCTCGCCTACAACGCCAACAACGGCCTGCCCTTCGTCTCGACCTACGACCTCCAGGCGCGGGTTCCCAACGCCAACGCGCTGGTCAAAGGCAACGAGGTGCGGATCGGCGGCTCGCGGGTCGGCGTCGTCACCGAAGTGACGCCGGTACAGACCGGTAACGGCGCCGTCGCGGCGGAACTCGACCTCCGACTCGACAAGAGCGCCGAACCGATTCCGGCGAACTCGACGCTGATCATCCGGCCGAAATCGCCGCTCGGCCTGAAGTACCTGCAAATCGTGCCCGGGGACTCTGGCAAGGGCCTGGAAGCGGGGGACACGATTCCGCTCTCGGCATCGCGGCCCGAGCCGGTCGACATCGACCAGTTCTTCGACATGTTCAACGAGAAGACGCGCAAGGCGATCCAGCGCAACCAGGCTGGCTTCGGCAACGCGTTCGCCGGGCGTGGCCCGCAGCTGAACGCCGCCTTCGGCACCCTGCGCACGGCCCTCGAAAACGGCCAGCCGGTGCTGCGGACCTTGGTCGCCCCGGAAACGCGGTTCGGCGAGTTCTGGCGGGCGCTGGAGGAGCTCTCGGCGACCGTTGCCCCGGTCGCCGAGACGCAGGCGAGTCTCTTCGTCGCGCTCGACCGTACCTTCGCCGCCTTCGCCAGGGTCTCGCGGCCCTTCATCCAGGAAACGATCGTCAAAGGCCCGCCGACCCTCGACGCGGCGATCGCCGACCTGCCGGCGCTGCGGCCCTTCTTCCACGATTCGGAAAGGTTCTTTGCCGCGTTGCAGCCGGGCGCTCGGGCGCTCGGGCGCTACTCGCCGACCATCGACGCCGCGTTGCGCGCCGGCATCCCGGCGCTCAACCGCACCCCCTCCCTCTTCGCGCAGCTGCCGCCGACCGCCGAAGCGCTGCTCGCCTTCCAGGAAGCGCCCGGGGTCTTCAACGGCCTCGACCTCCTGATCGACACCAACGAACTGCTCGGCCCGGCGATCAGGTTCATCGCCCCGGCGCAGACCACGTGCAACTACCTGAGCCTCGCCTTCCTCAACCTCGCCAATGCCTTCAGCGAAACCAACGGCGACGCCAACTGGCTCGGCGCGATCGGCTTCGAGCCGCCCAACGAACCCAACGCCGAGGGCGCGCCCGCCTCGGCGCCCGCCAACGGGCCCGGCAGGCGGAACCACCTGCACTTCAATCCCTACCCGAACACCGCCTCACCGGGGCAGCCGCAGGAGTGCGAGGCGGGCAACGAGCGCTACACCGCGGGCAAAACGGTGATCGGCAACCCACCCGGCAACAGCGGCCTCAAGACCCGTGGCCAGCCCAGCGAAGAAGGGGAAGACTGATGGGACGCCTGCCGGAGCGCGACACCAGGGCGGGGGCGAGCGCGAGCCGCTTCAAGTGGCGGCCAAGCAACGCCATGATCGCGGTGATCTTCATCCTTATCTTCACGATCGGTCCCTACCTCGCATTCACCGGTCACATTCCCTTTACCGGCTACGGCTACACGCTGAAGGCGACCTTTGCCAACGGCGTCAACATCTCGAGCAACTCGCCGGTGCGGATCGCTGGGGTGGACGTCGGCAAAGTGATTGCCACCGAACGCGATGGCAACGCGACGACCGTCACCTTCACGGTCGAAGGCAAGGGTCGGCCGATCCACGACGATGCTTTTGCCGAGATCCGGCCGCGGATCTTCCTCGAGGGCAACTTCTTCATCGATCTCGACCCCGGCAGCCCGAGCGCCTCCGAGCTGGACAGCGACGCGACGATCCCGATCAGCCGCACCTCAACCGCGGTGCAGCTCGATGAGATCTTCTCGGCGTTGCAGTCACCGGTGCGAGCCGATTTGAGCCGCACCCTCGAGAGCTTCGGCGAAGCGCTGAACCACAAGCCGACCGCGGCCGAAGACGCGACCCAGCTGCCCGAGGTGCAGGGCAAGACCGGCGCCGAAGGCCTCAACGGCGGCTTCCGCTACGGCGGCGACGCCGGCCGCTACAGCGCCCAGGTAACCAATGCTTTGACCGGAACCGACCCCGGCGATCTCTCGCGCCTGATCGCCGGCGCCGGGCGCACCTTTGGCGCGCTCGCCAACCGCGAGTCGGACCTGCAGGGCCTGATCGTCAACTTCGACACCTTCACCGGCGCCCTGGCGGCGCAGTCGGCGAACCTGACGAACACGGTGCGGTTGCTTGCTCCCGCCCTGGCGACGACGCAGCGGTCGCTGATCAGCCTCAACCGCGCGCTGCCGCCGCTGCGCGCTTGGGCGATAGAGCTGCGCCCGGCGGTGGCGGAGTTGCCGGAACTGATCGCCGCCTCGAAACCGTGGCTGGCGCAGACCCGGCCGCTGCTCTCCGGCAAGGAGGCGGGCGGCACCGCCAGGCTGCTGCGCGAAGCCACGCCGGGCCTGGCTGGTGCCACGCAGGCCGGTAAGGCGAACACGCTGCCGCAGATCAACCGGCTCAGCCTCTGTACCACCAAGGTGTTGGTCCCAACCAACGATCAGACGATCAACGACCGGTTCAGTACCGGGGGACCCAGCTACCGCGAGTTCTTCTACGTCCTCGCCGACTTTGCCGGCTCGACGCAGAACTTCGACGGTAACGGCAATTACCTGCGCGCCCAGATTGGCGGCGGCGACAAGCTGCTCAAGCTGGAAAACCCGCAGGGGCAGTTCACCGTCGACAAACAGGAGTGGAGCAACGCCGCCGCCCTGCCCACCGGCGTGCAGCCGCAGCTCGCCGGGCGTCCCCCGAAAAAGCCTGAAGTGCGTTGCGACACCAACCCCGTCCCCGACCTCAACGGACCGCTGGGCCAAGTTGGCTCACCGAGCCTGACCAGCCCATGAGCGAGCAGCCCCAACAGAGGAGCCGCTGGCGGCACTTCCGCGCCTCGCTCTCGCGGCAGGCTCGCGGCCGTGGCAAAGACACGATCGCGATCGCGATCCTCACCGTGGTGGCGATAGTGATGACCCTCTGGATCTTCACTCAGCAGAAAGCCTCGCTGCCCTCCTGGGCGCCCTTCGTCGGCGAAGACTTCGTCCACCTCTCGGCCGACTTCAGCAACGCCCAGGCCATCACCCCGGGCCAGGGCCAGGCGGTGGTGATCGCCGGCGTGCAGATCGGCAAGATCTCCTCGGTGGACCTCGAGGAAGGCCACGCGGTCGTCGGCATGGACGTCGAGCCCAAGTACCTGGAGCTGATCCATTCCGACGCGACGTTGTTGCTGCGCCCGAAAACCAACCTCAACGACATGACGGTTGAGATCAGCCCGGGCGAGGGCAAGGGTCACGTCGAAGCGGGCCACGACTTCCCGCTCTCGCAGACCGAACCGAGCATTCCCTTCGAAGCGTTTCTCTCGATCCTCGACGCCGATACCCGTCAGTACATCCAGCTGCTGGTCGCCGGCGGTGCTCAGGGAATCGGGGGCCACGGCCGGCAGCTCTCCGGCGCCTTCCGGCGACTGCAGCCCTTCGCTCACTACATCGCCGACCTCAACCGTGCCGTTGCCCAGCGCCGGGTCGCCCTGACCCGTGTGATTCACGACTTCGGCCTGCTGACCACCGAACTGGGGCGCCGCGACGCCGAGCTCGAACGCTTCGTCAGCGGCTCCAAGGCCGCGCTCGGCAATTTCGCCAACCAGCAGCAGTCGATTCAGGAATCGCTGGTCGAGGCCCCGGCGACGCTGACCGCGCTGCGTTCGGCAATGGCCAGCTCGAACCGCTTCTCGACCGTCGCCCGCCCGGCGCTGCTCGGTTTGATCCCGCAGGTGCAGGCGCTGGGGCCGGCGCTGGAGGCGACCAAGCAGCTCTTCCAGCAGACGACGGCGCCGATCCGCGACCAGATCCGCCCCTTCGTCCGCGAAACCCGCCCGGTCTTGACCCACACCCGCCAGTTCGCGGGCAAGTTCGACACGACCGTCGACGAATTCGGCAACTCGCTCGGTGCCCTCAACAGCTTCCTCAACGAGCTTGCTTACAAGCCCAAGGGCTCGCGCCAGAGCCTCCTCTTCTACCTGCCCTGGCTGAACCACGATCTCAACGCCAGCTTCAACCTCAGCGATGGCGGCGGCCCGGTCTTCCGGGGCCAGGCGCTGCTTTCCTGCAACGGCTCCTATCTCGCCTACAACCTGACCGCAGGCGTGCCGTCGCTGAAGCCGTTCCTGAAAACCGTCCTCCAGGGCCTGCGCATCCCCTCGCCGACCGAATTGCCGCCGATCCCCGAAGACAAACGCAACCCCGGCATCAGCTGCGGACCGAAATGAGCAAGCGAGCCCCCAGCACCGCGCAGCTCCTCGTGATCGTCGGCTTCGCGCTGTCCTGCTTCGGCATCCTGCTCTTCCTCTGGATCACCTTCGGCGGCCCGACGCCTTTCAAGGCCAAGTCCTACGAGATCAAGATCCCCTTCAACGAGGCGACTCAGCTGGCGGAACAGTCCGATGTGCGGATATCCGGCGTGTCGGTGGGCAAAGTCAAGGACATCGTCGAGTCGCCCAACGGCCAGCGGGCGCTGGCGACGATCGACATCGAAGATCAATACGCGCCAATCCCCACCAACAGCCGGGCGATCCTCCGCACCAAGACCCTGCTCGGCGAGACCTACGTCGAACTCACTCCCGGCAACGCAGACGGCCCCCGCCTGCACGACGGCGACACGCTGCCGCTCGCCAACGTCGCCGAATCGGTACAGCTCGACGAGATCTTCCGCACCTTCGACGAACGCACCCGCACCGCCTTCCAGGAATGGATGCAGGCCTCGGCCGCCGGGATCGCGGGGCAGGGCCAGAGTTTCTCCAACGTGTTCGCCGAGCTGGAACCAACGCTCTCCGAATTCGACCGCCTGTTCCGCGTCCTCGACACCCAGCGACTGGCTGTCAAGCAGCTGTTCAGCAACGGCTCGATCAGCTTCCGTGCCCTGCGCGGCCGCGAAGGCCAGCTCGCCGATCTGATCGACAGCTCCAACGCCGTCTTCCGGACCACGGCCGAACGCGACCGTGACATCGAAGCCCTCTTCCGCGCCTTCCCGACCTTCGAGGACGAGTCGCGCCTGACCCTCGACCGGCTCAAAGAGTTCGCCCTCAACACGGACCCGCTGATGCGGCAGCTGGTGCCCGCGGCGCAACAGCTCTCTCCCACGCTGATCGCCTTTTCGCGCCTCTCGCAGCAGATGAAGGGCTTCTTCGAAGGGCTCGAACCGGTCATCGACCGGGCCCCGACGGGCTTCCCGGCGGCGCGCAGGATCTTCCGCGACCAGTTCCCACCGTTGCTGCGGGCACTCGATCCGTTCCTGCGCAACCTCAACCCGATCATCACCGGCTTGGGCCTCTACAAACACGAGGTGACCGGGGTGATGGCGAACGTCGCAGCCGCCTCCAACGCCGTCCACCTGAGCGCCGCCGGAGACCAGATCCACTACCTGCGGACGCTCGGCCCGTTCGGCCCCGAATCGCTGGCGACCTTCCCCGGGCGCACCACCACCAACCGCAACAGTGCTTACAGCCCGCCGCTCTCGGCTCTGCGGCTTGCCAGCGGCCTGCTCAACTTCGACACTCGCCAGTGCAGTTCCGGGATCACCGCCGCCCTCGACGCGAACACGCCGAACGAATCCGCCTTCAACCAACGCACCGAAAACGACGTCAAAAAAGCCACCGACTTCTTCGAACGGCTGAAACACTACGCCTACGGCGACCAGCTCAACTCGGCGACGATCCCTGCCCCCGGCTGCGAAGCGCAACCGCCCTTCGAGCCAATCTACGGCGCCGGCAGGCCGGCGACCACCTACCAGCACACCTTCGCCCAGGACGAATAGGGCGCCCCGCCGCGCCGTGAAGCACTCAAAGAGAAAGGGCGGCCCGGAGGCCGCCCTTTCTGCAGCGACGCTTACAGGTTCGTATTAACCCTTCGGCGTGCAGGGAATCGCGAGATTGCCTTTCAAGGTCAAGCTCGCGGGCTGTCCCGGCGTATGCGCTTCGTTTTTGAAGATGGTCTGCGGCGTTTTGACTTTGAAGACGCCATCGGGGCATTTCGCGGTGAAGTAGCTGACTTTCTGGCCGTTGTAGGTGTAGGTGCGGCCGAGCTTGAATTTGAAGTCGAGCACCGAGCCGCTGCCGCCGACGATCGCCGGGATCTTGGCAATCGAGTGCAGACCGCTGCCTTTCTTCTGAATCGTGACCTGGGTGACGATGGCCGCCGGCACCGGCACCGTGATGAAGGTGTGGATCAGCAGCTTCACCTTGCCACCCGATTCGCCGCCGTTGAAGACGGTGATCGGGCTGGCCACCTTTATCGGGCTCTGTTCGGGGAAGGCGATCTCAGCGTGGGCGAGGCCACTGCCCAGCACGGTTGCGCCACAGACCCTTTTCGCCGCCGCGGTGTCCTGCGCCTCGAGCTGGCCCGGTTTGCAGACCGGCAGGCCCTTGACGCTGACCGCGATGTCCTTGTCGACGTCGACCGTCGTTTCGCGCAGCGCCGGCGGGTGAGTGCCGTTGGTCGTCGAGATCTTGCCTTCGATGTTGGCCGTTACCGGCGTCGGCTTCGTCTTCGACAACGCCTTTGGCGAGAGGCTGCCGCCGAAGACCAGTTCGACGTTGCCCAGCACGATTTTCGTTTTCGCCGCGTTCGCGATGGCCGCCGTTCCCGCCACGAGGACGACGCCTAGGGCGAGCATCACCATCAGTCTTTTACGCATATCTGCCTACTCTCCTTTTCCGCCGCCCCTGCGAGCGTCGATCACGGGCTGTACCAATGTAGGACCAATCTACCTCTGCCGAACAAAGCTACGCAACCAGGGAAGGATCTCGGAGCCGGATCGGGCACAAAAAAGGGCGGCCCGAAGGCCGCCCTTTCGTCGCTTCGCTGGGAAGCTGGCTGAGCTGACGCTAGCCCTTCGGCGTGCAGGGCACCGTCAAGCCACCGTTGAGTTTGGTGACCGAAGCCACACCTGCCGTGTGGGCTTCGTTTTTGAAGACCGCGCTGGCTTTGACCTTGAAAGCGCCATCGGGGCATTTGGCTTCCGTGTAGCTGACTTTCTGGCCGTTGTAGGTGTAGGTGCGGCCGAGCTTGAATTTGAAGTCGAGCACCGAGCCGCTGCCGCCGACGATCACCGGGATCTTGGCGATCGAGTGGACGCCGGTGCCCTTTCTCTGAATCGTGACCTGGGTGACGATGGCCGCCGGCACCGGCACCGTGATGAAGGTGTGGATCAGCAGCTTCACCTTGCCACCCGATTCGCCGCCGTTGAAGACGGTGATCGGGCTGGCCACCTTGATCGGGCTCTGTTCGGGGAAGGCGATCTCAGCGTGGGCGAGGCCACTGCCCAGCACGGTTGCGCCACAGACTTTTTTCGCCGCTGCGGTGTCCCGCGCCTCGAGCTGGCCCGGTTTGCAGACCGGCAGGCCCTTGACCTTGACCGAGACGTCCTTGTCGATGTCGACGACCGCTTCCCTGAAGGCCGAGGGATGGGTACCGTCGCTGGTCGCGATTTTCCCTTCGATGTTGGCGGTGACCGGCGCGAGCTTGCTCTTCGGCAGCGCCTTCGGCGACGTGCTCCCTCCGAAGGTGAGGACGAGGTTGCCCGCTTTGATCGTGGTCTTCACCGCCTGGGCGACGGAGGCGACTCCGAGGGCCAGCACCGCGCTCACGGCGAGCCCAACCATCAGCTTTCTACGCATTCTCTGTCTCTCTCCTTTTCGGCCTGCCCGTCCGAGCCCCGGCCATTGAAGCCTGATTGTTCCCGCGGCAAAACTACCAGCCCCGGCCTTTTCACAACCCTCCTGTTCCCGCAAAAGAGCGGCTTAACCCCGTTGCGTCATGGCTCCAGCATCGCCAGGCGCACACGCTCGCGCTCGGCGGCGGCCCCCTCAGGGCCGAGGAAGGGCAGCGTGATCCAGAACATCAGGTCCGGCAGCCGACTCGGCAGGCGCGAGGAAGCGCCGTGCAGGATCTCGCTGTAGAGCAGCTCGTTGATACCGCCAGCCAGCGACAGCGAAGTGATGCCCGGCAACTCGACCGAGGTCTCGGCTCGGCCGGCGTCGAGAAAGCCGGTGAACTGGCGCAGGGCGGCGTCGCGCCGCGCCAGCGCCTTGGGCCCCGCAGCGAGCACCTCGACGATCGCGAAGCGCCCCTCGTCGGGATGCTCGGCGAGGTGTTTCAGCAGCTCGCCGAGCCCGGCCGCGACGCGCTCCGCCCAGGGTGCGCCCGGTTTCGACTCGAAACCCCTGGCGGTGTCGCCGAGCAGGTTGCCGAGCAGCACGTCGTAGGCGGCGAGGAAGCAGTCCTCCTTGCTCGCGAACAGCTCGTAGAACGTCTTGCGCGATACGCCAGCGACACCGATCACGTCGACGACCCGCGTCTCGGGGTAGCCTCGCTCGGCGACGACCTCGATCATCGCCTGCAGGATGCGCCGCCGTTGGGACTCCGTCACCGCCTCCCGCGGCAGCCCGTGACGACCCCTTGGCAGCCGCTCGCCCACTTTGGCCGTGCGTCTACCTGAAGCCACGCCCAGACTTTAGAGCACGCCGGGGTTTCCGCCGACCCATACGACCTGATCGCGACCCGGGCCGACGCCGACCAACCGCACCGGCACGCCGGCGAAGTCGGCGATGAAGCGCAGGTAGTCGCGGGCCTGAGGAGGCAGGTCCGCCTCGTCGCGGCACTCGCCGAGGTCGGCGTCGAAGCCCGGCAGCTCTTCGTACTCGGGCTCGGCGCCGTGCAGGATCGACTGGTGGTAGGGGAACTCGTCGAAGATCGCCCCCTCGCGCGAGCGGTAGCGAACCGCGACCCGCAGCCGGTCGATGCCGCTGAGCACGTCGAGCTTGGTGATCGTCAGGGCGCTCATCCGGTTGAGCCGTACCGCGTAGCGCAGGGCGACCAGGTCCATCCAGCCGCAGCGCCGCTCACGGCCCGTCGTCGTGCCGTACTCGTGGCCGCGTTCGAGCATGTGCCGGCCGACCTCGTCATCCAGCTCGGTCGGGAACGGTCCGGCGCCGACCCGCGTCGCGTAAGCCTTGGCGACGCCCAACACCTGATCGATGTCTGTTGGCCCGACTCCGGCGCCGACGCAGGCGGCACCGGCGATCGGGTTGGAGGACGTCACGAAGGGATAGGTGCCGTGGTCGAGGTCGAGCAGCGTCGCCTGGGCACCCTCGAAGAGGACCGTCCTGCCACTGTCGAGCAGATCCCAGCAGAGGCGCGCGGTGTCGGCGATGTGCGGCTCGAGGCGGTGCCCGTAGCCGGCGAACTCCTCGGTCATCGTGTGCAGGTCGAGGCGCGGGTCGGGCGCCTCGGCGACCGAGTGGTCGCCGCCTTCGCGCGTCCCCTCGCCGGCCTCCTTGCGCAGCTTGCGGCGCTGCACCGAGAGTTCGCGCAGGGCCTGCTGCTTGGGCTCCAGCGCGGCCATGATCTTCTTGCGCAGGATCTTCTCGTCGAGCAGGTCCTGGACGCGGATCCCCAGCCGCAGCGCCTTGTCGGCGTAGCAGGGGCCGATCCCGCGCCGCGTCGTGCCGATCGAGAGCTTCCCCAGCATCACCTCGCCAGCCGTGTCGAGCAGCACGTGGTAGGGCATGATCAGGTGCGCGTTTGCGGAAATCCGCAAGTTTCCGACATCGACGCCCCGTCGTTTCAGGCCGTCGATCTCGCCCAGCAGGATGCGCGGGTCGAGGACCACGCCATTGCCGATCGCGCTGACCTTGTCGGGGTAGAGGATGCCCGAGGGGATCAGGTGGAACTTGAACTCCTCGCCGTCGCGGACGATCGTGTGGCCGGCGTTGTTGCCGCCTTGGAAGCGGACGATCGCCTGCGCCTGCTCGGCGAGCAGGTCGGTGACCTTGCCCTTCCCCTCATCGCCCCATTGGGCGCCGACTATGACGATTCCGGGCATGCCGGCGAGAATTCTGACTGGTTTTACGCGCCGACCGCGCGCGCCTGCTCGCGCCGGTCCGGGCCGAACAGCGGCAGCGGGTCGTCGCAGATCTCGATCAGGCGCGAGACCGTGCGTGAGCCGATCTGCTCCTCGAGCGCTCGCCGGCCCTCCTCGACGTTGCGCCCGGCGTTGCTGGTAACGAGAACCGAGCGCTGGTTCTCGTAGCGCTCGTTGACCAGCGCATAGAGCTGCTCGACGACCCAGTCGGTGTGCCGCTCGGAGCCGAGGTCGTCGATGTAGAGCAGGTCGACCGAGGTCAGCCGCCGGAAGAAGGCGTCGTAGGCGTCCTCGGTGTCGGTCGCCTGGTAGGTCTGCCGGATCTGGGTGAGCAGTTTCGGCGCGAAGTAGACGGCGACGCTGCGCCCGGCAGCGAGAGCGTGCTTTGCGGCGAGCATGCCGAGAGTCGTCTTGCCGGTTCCCGTGTTGCCCATCAGCCACATTCCCTTGCCGGCGGCGAGATTCTCGTCGAGGTCGTCGACGAAGGCCCGGACCGCGTTAACGACGTGGCGCGTCGCCATGTCGCGCGACATGTCGGAAACCGGCGGACGGTCGAAGGAGACGCCGCGGTAGCGGGGTGGGATCGCCGAGGCGACGCCGCGCACTCGTCCCCGGCGCAGGCGCTGCTCGCGACACTCGCAGGGACGGGCGACGTCCTCGGGGCCGAGGATCCAGCCCGAGCCGTCGCAGACGCCGAGCGGACAGGCACGCTGGGCGAACGGCTCGCTGCGCGGGATCGCCGGCATCAGAAGTCAGGCCCCGCGCTGGCCGCATCCTCCAGCGGTGGCCCTTCGCCGGCCGGCTGCTCGACCGGCCGTTCGTGGCCGGAGAAGTCGGCGAATTTCGGGAAGCGGTCGAGGAAGACGAGCTTCGGCGAGCCGATCGGCCCATTCCTGTGCTTGGCGATAATTACGTCCGCCAGGCCGTCGGGCTCGTCTTCGGGGTCGCGGTAGTAGTCCTCGCGATAGAGGAAGGCGACGACGTCGGCGTCCTGCTCGATCGAGCCCGACTCGCGCAGGTCAGAGAGCATCGGCTTCGGCGGGTGGCGCTGCTCGGGCGCCCGCGACAGCTGCGAGATCGCCAGCACCGGCACCTCCAGCTCGCGGGCGAGGATCTTCAGGCCACGACTCATCTGGCCGACCTGCTCGACCCGGTTGGCGCGCGGGTCGTCGGCACGCATCAACTGCAGGTAGTCGACGATCACCAGGCCGAGCCCGCCCCGGTCCTGCGTTTGGGCGTGCAGTCGTCGCGCCTTGGCCCGCAGGTCGAGCAGGCCTAGATCGGAGGAGTCGTCGAACCAGAGCGGTGCCTCCTCCAGCTCGTTGCAGGCGCGCACCACCTTCGGCCAGTCCTTCTGCGCGACCTGCCCCTTGCGCAGCTTGTCGCCCGAGATCCGCGCTCGGCAGGCGATGAAGCGCTGCGCCAGCTCGACCTCCGACATCTCGAGCGAGAAGAAGGCGACGGGCAGCTGCCGTTTGACAGCGACGTTCTCAGCGATGTTGGCGACGATTGCCGACTTGCCCATCGCCGGGCGGGCAGCGACGATGATCAGGTTCCCCGGCTGGAAGCCCCCCGTGATCGCGTCGATGTCGCGGAAGCCCGAGGGGGTCCCGGTCAGCTCCAGCTCGCCGGTAGAGAGCTTCTCCAGGCGGTCGACCTCGTCGTGGAGGATCTCGGAGAGCAGGCGGAAGTCGCTCGCCTGCTCTTTGTGGGCGACGTCGAAGAGCAGCTTCTCGGCCCGCTCCGATAGCTCGCGCGGTTCGCCGTCGCGCTGGTGCACCCAGCCCTGGATTTCCTGGCCGGCGCCGAGCAGCCGCCGCAGCAGCGAGTTCTGCTGGACGATCTCGGCGTAGTGCTTGGCGTTGCCGGCCGCCGGCACCTTCGCCGCCAGCTCGGAGACGTAGTGCTTGCCGCCCGCCTGCTCGATCTCGTTGCGCTGGACCAGCGCCTCGCTGACGCTCAGCTCGTCGACCGGCTTCGAGCCGGCGTAGAGGTCGCGCGCGCAGGCGAAGATCAGCGCGTGTTTCTCGAGGTAGAAGTCCTCGGCATTGAGCTTCACCTCGTCGATCACCCGGCTCAGCGACGGCTCGGCGACCAGCATCGCCCCCAGAACCGATTCCTCGGCCTCAATGTTCTGCGGCGGGACGTGGGTGGCGGAAGGCTGCGGCATCGTCTCAGTGTCCGCCGCGCACCGGCGGCAGTGCGGGCACTTTCAACCTAGCCAAGCAAGGCAAGCTCAACGCATCGAAATGCGTGTTTGCGGACGATTCTCATGCGGCCTCAGCGAAGATCGAGGACGAGGGAGAGGGCGTCCTCGACGGCTCCGAGCTCGTCGACTGTGAGATGGCCCACCGACTTGCCGAGGCGGCTCGCGTCGACGGCGCCGGCCATCTCGCAGAGGACACGTGTTGGCTCGCCTTCTAAGTGGACCTCCGGATGAAAGCTCGCTGGCGGTACCGACTGCGAGGTCGGGCAAACGATCACCGTCGAAAGCGAGAGAAGATCGTCGGCTTGAACGACGATCGCAAAGCGTTTGCCGTGCTGGACCCGACCGCGTGCCTTGGGCATATGAATCGCGTGCGCGTCACCGCGGACCACGAAGGTCCTCCATGAGCTCGACGACCTCCAGTGCCTCGGCCACGTACCCGGGGTCGCGCATCAGCCTGCGTGCCTCCTGCGCCAGCCCTCTCCTCCTCCGCTCTCGCTCCGCTGCCTCCTCGATCGCCTGGCGGGCCGCTTCGGCCTTCGTGACCCCACGCCACTTGGCGAGATTCTCCAATGCGCTCAGCGCCGAGCGGCCAAGCCGCAACGAGAGGGGAGGCGGAGCGCCGGCCACTACGCTCAGCGTAGCGCGTTTCGCACTACCAGTTGCGACCGGCTGACTCATAGCCCCAATGTTCCGGACGCGGGTGCGCACGTGGTGCGCAGATCGTCAAATAACGGCAACTTCTTCTTCCGCGGGTGCCGGCGGGATCTGGCCGGCCTCCTCCTGGCGCCGCTCGCCGCGGCGCAGCATCCGCTGGGTGAGGATCGCGGTGCTGAGGATCGCCGTCGCGCCGAGGCTGAGCTGGACGCTGAGCAGTCCCTCGCGGGTCCAGTAGACGTCGCGCAGGTCGAGCAACAGGGCCGCCTCGTCGAAGGTCAGGCCCATGCCGACGCCCATCGGGATCGCGAGCCGGTCCTCCAACGCGTCGTCGTCGGTCAGCAGCGCTGCGGTGCCTGAAGCGAAGGCGAGCAGGATGCCGGGCACGAAGTGGTGGATGTGACGGCCGCCGATCCGCACGTTGCGGAACGGTCCCCAGCTGTCGCGGATTCCCAGCGCCGAGATCCGCACCATCGTGAAGGCGCCGAGGAAGCCGGTCAGCAGGTTGAAGAGGACGGTCTCGCTGCGGGGTGCCGCGGCGTAGCCGCTGACGGCGACGCCGACCGTGTCGAGCGCCGCGGCGGGCGCCGCTTCGACCAGTCCCTCGCTGCCGTCGTGCTCGTGGGCGCGGCGGCGCAGCATGCGGGCGAACTGGCCGGCGAGGACCGTGCCGGCGCCGCCCAGCGCGACCGCGGCCAAGGCCACAGTCGCCCGCTCCGAGCGTGCCCAGCCGAACCGCGTCCTCGCCCTGGCGCGGCGAGTCAGCCGGGTCGGCAGACGGCGCAGCTAGCTCTCCTCGGCGATGATCGTCTTGACCGTGGCGACCGTGCCGTCGGCCAGCTCGATCTCGACCATGTGCGTGCCGATATCCCTGAGCGGCTGCTCGAGGCGGACTTTGCGCCGGTCGATGCGCAGGTCGCGCGCCTCGCGGATCGCGTCGACGATCTCCTTGGCGCCGACAGAGCCGAACAGGCGGCCGCCGTCGTCGGCCCGCTGCTGGATCGTCAGCACGGTCTTGGAGAGCAGAGCCGCCGCCTGCTCTTCGCGCGCCGCCCGCTGCCGCTCGGCCTTCTCGGCGGCCGCCTGGCGCTGCTGTGCCTGCTCGAGCGCGCCCGGGGTCGCCGGGGCCGCCAGCTTGCGAGGGATCAGGTAGTTGCGCAAGTAGCCTGGCGAAACGTCGACGGGCTCGCCGCGGCGGCCGAGGCTCTCGACGTCCTCGAGCAGGATGGCCTGCGCCATCAGCGCTCTCCGACGTAGGGCAGCAGGGCGATCTCCCGCGCCCGCTTGACAGCCACCGAGAGCTGACGCTGGTGCTTGCGGGAGAGGCCCGTCACCCGCCGACCGCGGGTCTTCCCCTTGTCGGAGAGGAAGCGCCGCAGCAAGTTGAGGTCCTTGTAGTCGACCGCTTCGGAGTTGATCCGCGTGTATTTGCGCGGCCGCACACGCTCCGCTCCGCGGCGTCCGCGGCGAGGTCCTGCCGATCCGTTCTCTCTGGGCCTAGCCATAAAAGCGAGCCGGGATGCTACATGCCCCGGCTCGCAGGGGCTCCCTAGAACGGAATATCGTCGTCGCCACCGCCGGCAGCGGCGCCGGCGGGCGCGCCTTGGAAGTCGCTGGTGTCGGCGGGGACGTCGCTTTGCGGCGTGAAGCCATTGCCATTGCCGCCGCCGTCGCGTGAGCCGAGGAACTGGACCGAGTTGGCGATGATTTCGACACTCTGGCGTTTGGCGCCCTCTTTGTCCTCCCACTCGCGCCAGTCGAGCCGACCTTCGACCGCCACCGGGCGACCCTTGGAGAGGTAGTTGGCGCAGTTCTCGCCCTGGGCGCCCCAGACCGTTACGTCGAAGTAGTTGGGCTTGTCGACCCACTGGCCGCTTTGGTCTTTGCGCCGGCTGTTGACCGCCACGCGCAGCTTGCAGACGGAGGTTCCGCCGGGCGTGCTGCGCAACTCGGGATCGCGGGTCAGGTTTCCGGTGATGACCACCACGTTGATGTTCGAAGCCGCCACGGCTCTCACTCCTCCAGATCGTTTGTCGAGGTTTCAGTCTAAGAGCGCACGCGGCGCGACTCTCCCCCCCGAAAGCGGAATCTGCGCGAAAAGTCGCCTACTCGACGGCTGCCGGTGCCTGGTCGTCGCCGTCCTCGGCGGACGACTCCGGAGTGGGTTCAGCGGCCGGCTCAGCGGCTTCCGGCTCGGCGACGGCCGCCTCGGGCTCGGCTGGGCTCTCGGCCGGTGGCTCGGCGACGGCTGCCGGTGCCTCACTCGGCGCTGGCTCGGCCGCCGCCGCGGGCTCGCTCTCCGCCTGCGAGCGGGGAGCGGTGGCAGTGGACCGCTCGCGCGAGGCGCCGGGGCCCGGCGCGGCGGTCGCCGGGGGCACCATCACCGGCGCGTCGGCGTCGACTTTGAAGATCCGAAAACGCAGCACGCCCTCGGCGATCTTGAGGCTGTGGTTGAGCTGGTCGAGCAGCTCTGACGGCGCCTCGAAGCGGTACCAGCGGTAGTCGGCCTCGTTGCGCTGCTCGATCTCGTAGGCCAGCTTGCGCAGCCCCCACTCGTTCTCGTGCTTCAGGCTGCCGGAGGCCTCGATCATCTTCTTCGCCTCCTGCGCAGCGGCATCTCGCCCCGCGGCATCCCTGCCGGGGTCGAGCATCAGGACCAACTCGTATTCGCGCTGCGCAGCCAAAACGGCGTCGCACTATAGCTAGTGCGGGGCGAACTCCATGGACCCGTCGTTCGGCACGGGAGCGGGCGATGGCGCCGGCGGTGCTGGTTCTGAGGTTGGGGCAGGAGTCGGTTCAGGTGCAGGGACCGGCGTCGTGGCGGGCGGCTGGTGGAGGTGGTGGATGGGGGTGCCCTGCTTGCGCTTCGATCTGCTCCGGGCGAAGGGACGACGCGCTCGGCGATGCGAAGCCTTGCCCTCCACAGACTTCGCGCTGCCCAGGACACCCCCATCCACCACCTCCCGCTCGGGGCGAGCAGCTTCAGCCATCCGCGGCAATCCCACATCAGCGGGAAGCGGCGGCGGCGCAGGCGGCCTCAGCAGCTTCGGCGCCAGCTGCAAAGCCAAGATCCCAGCCACCAAAACCACAGCTCCCCTGCCAACAGCTCCCCAGCGAATTCGCAGTCCCATCTCGCTTCAAGCTCCCGGCGCCCCAGGTTCTCCCCCCACCCCTTCCTAAGCCACCGCTTCGCGCAACTCCGCAATATCCCGCAACTGTGCATCCACCCAGTCCCCCGGATTCCGCGAGTAGATGATCTCCTTGAGATGCTGCGCCCGCACCCGCCGCTCCTCGGGTTCCATCGTCAAGGCCTTGAAGATCGCGTCGGCCTGCTCCTGGATGTCGAACGGGTTGACCGAGAGCACGCAGTCGGCCAGCTCCTCGTGCGAGCCGGTGTTCTCGGAGAGCATCAGCACGCCGTCGCGGGTGTTGACCGCCGGCGCCTCCTTGGCGACCAGGTTCATGCCGTCGAAGATCGAGTTGACCATCAGGAGGTCGAAGTGCTTGTAGCGGGCGACCGCCTCGGGGAAGTTCTCGTAGATGTTCAGGTCGATCGGCATCCAGTCGGTGGTGCCGTGTTTGTGATTGACGACGGCGACCAGCGCCTCGATCCGTTCCAGGTACTCGGCGTACTCGGGAACGTCCTGGCGCGAGGGCTGCAGGTGGGCGATGAAGGTGACCTTTTCGCGGAACTCAGGGTGCTGCTCGAGGAAGACGTCAAAGGCGGTGAAGCCACGCAGCACGTTCTTCGAGAGGTCGGCCCGGTCGACGCGGATGATCAGGTGCTCGCGCCGCCGCCGCTGCACCTCGCGCTCGTACTCGGCCACCTCCTGAGACTCGGCCGCCCGCCGCAGCCGCTCGGCGTCGATCGAGAGCGGGTAGGCGCGGCAGAGCGTCTGGCCGCCGGCATGGCGCACCAGGCAGCGCTCGTAGTCGACCTCCGCCTCGAGCAGTTCGTCGCAGCAGCGCAGGAAGTTGATGCAGTAGGCATGGGTGTGGAAGCCGATGATGTCGTTGGCCAGCATGCCGCGGAAGATCGCCTCGCGGATTCGTCCCGGCAACACCCGCCAGCTGTCGGGCTGCGACCAGGGGATGTGGACGAAGTGGTGCAGGAAGGCGTCCGGGCGCTGGGCACGGATCATTCCGGGGGCCGTATAGAGGTGGTAGTCGTGCAGCATCACCAGCGGCCGCTCGCGGTCCTCGATCTGCTGCAGCACCGCGCGGGCGATGTCGCGGTTGACCGCCTGGTAGCCGTAGTCCCAGGCGTCGAGCTCCTCCTGGCGGACGTCGGGGGCGTTGGAGAGGTCCCAGAGGTAGTGCTGGATGAACCAGAGAATCGGATTGGCGATCACGTTGTAGAAGCGGTCGTAGGCTTCCGTGTCGCTGTCGACCAGCAGCACGCGATAGTCGATCCCGTCGATCGAGAGCTCGACCGGGCCACCCTCCTCCTCGGAGACGGCGACGTCCTCGTCGGTCATCGCCGAGGCGATCCACAGCGCCTCGCGGTGGGAAACCAGTCCGGAGAGCGCCGTAACCAAGCCGCCGCCGCCACGCTGCACGGTCCGCTCCCCCGCCTCGTCGCGCTCGAACTGCGCCGGACCGCGATTGGAAACGATGATCAGCGGGTCCGATTCCATGGCCACGAGTTGACCCTACCCCCCGCGCCGGTAGCTGACCCCCCTTATGGGTGGTTAACTACCGGCGCGCCCCCCGGGGTGTGCCGGTAGGCGATCAGTCCAGCTTGCCGAAGAGCGCCAGCCAATCGCGCAGCAGGCGCGGCGAGAGGAACTCGCGCCGCGCGTGTTCCTTGCCGGCGCGGCCGAGTTGCTTGCCCAGCTCCGGATCGCTGAGAATCTTCAGGCAACGTTCGGCGCACTCCTGCGGCGAGTCGACCAGGTAGCCGCTGGTCCCGTCCTCGATCTGCAGCGGGATGCCGCCGACGTTGCCGGCCACGGTCGGCCGCCCCTTCCAGAGCGCCTCGGTGACGGTCAGGCCGAAGCCCTCGCGGATCGACTTCTGCAGGCAGACGTCGGACTGTGACTGGAACGCGTTGACCTCGATCGCGCCGACGTTGTTGAGGTTGTTGAGGATCTTGATGTCGGGGTCGCTGTCCGCGTACTCGACCGTCTGCTGGAAGAAATCCCAGCCCTCGGGGTCGTCGGTGGCCATCGAGCCGACCAGCGCCAGCTGCACATCCTCCATCTCCTTGGTGACGGCGCGGTAGGCGTCGATCACGCCGATCGGGTCCTTCCAGGGGTCGAAGCGGGAGACCTGGGTGATCAGCGGCCGGTCGACGTCGATCCCGAACTGGTGGCAGACGAAGGAGGCGTCGTCGGGCGAGAACGCCATGTTCTTGGGCGAGAGCGGGTCGATCGCCGGCGGGATGATGTTGATGCCGTTGTGGCCGTCGATCCCCGACGGGACGTAGTCGGGCATGTGCCAGACGGTCGCGTCGTATTCCTTGATCAGCGGTTGCAGGCGGGCGATCGGGGCCGGGTTAGGCTCGGAGAGGTCGATGTGGCAGCGCCAGATCCAGTTGCGACTCTTCTCCGGCGCGCCGCGGCGCAGGCCGATCGGCTGGGGATCGTGGACGACGATCGTGTCCCATTCGCCCTGCAGACCCTCGGCATTGGCGACGTTGATCTCATCGAACAGCGCCCACTGCTCCTCGCTCAGCGTCTCCTCGGCCCCCTGCAGCGAGTTGTGCAGCAGCTTGGTCGCGTTGAAGAACTCCTCTTTGCCGAAGATCACGTGCCAGTGGGCATCGATGCCGACGTCGCGCATCAGCGGCACGATCGTGTAGAGGATCTCCGAGACGCCGCCGCCGAAGGCGGTGGCACTGACGTGCAGGACACGTTGTCCCTTCAGCGGCTCCGCCAGCTCGCGGATCTGCTCCGCAAGCGCTTTGCCGGCGATGTGGGTGTAGTCGGAGAGGGACTTCTGGCCGAGGGCGACTTCTTGAAGCACCCGCGGATTTCTACAGGCAGCGGCGGTTCGACTGCGTGACGCTCGAACTCAGCCGCCCTGACCCGGCTCCGGACGCCTGCCCAGGGTCACCTGGATCTGGTCCCTGCCGCCGTCGGCGTGCAGCACTTCCAGCGTCACCTCGCGGCCCGGCGGCAAGCCGGAGATATCGCGGGCGAGGTCCTCCGGATCGATCAGCTTGCGGCCGTCGACGGCGAGGATCGTGTCGCCGCCGGCTTCATAGGGGACGCCCTGGAAGCGCAGCTTTTCGTCGCCGCCCTCGAGGCCGGCTTCGTCGGCCGGGCCGCCGGGCACGACTTCGGCGATCAGCCCGCCGAACTTCGTGTCGAGGCCGAGCTTCTCGGCCAGCTGTGGGTAGAGCGACTGCGTGGAGACGCCGATGTAGGCGTACTCGACGCTGCCGTCTCGCTTCAGCTGGGCAAGTGAGCGCTTGACGGCCGAGATCGGCACCGCGAAGCCGACGCCGTCGCTGGCACCGGAGTTGGTCTCGATCTGCTGGTTGATGCCGACCACGCGGGCACCGGCGTCGAGCAGCGGCCCACCGGAGTTGCCGGGGTTGATCGCGGCATCGGTCTGGATCGCCCCCTCGATCTGGAACTGGGTCAGCGAGCCGACCGAGCGATCGGTCGCGGAGACGATGCCGACTGAGAGCGAGTGCTGCTCGCCGAAGGGGCTGCCGATCGCCGCGACCGGCTGGCCGACGACCAGTTCGTTGTCGTCGCCGAGCTCCAGCGGGTGCAGCTCGAAGCCGTCCGGTTCGACTTCCAGCAGGGCGACGTCGGCGAAGGGGTCGAAGCCGACGACCTTCGCCGGCAGGACGTTGCGGTCGGGGAACTCGACGAAGACGGCGTCTGCCTCGCTGCGTTCGCCGCCTTCCCCTTCGGTGACGACGTGAGCGTTGGTGACGATCCGCCCGGCCGTGTCGAGTACGAAGCCGGAGCCTTCGGCGCCGCTGCCGCCGAAGATCGAGCGGATCGTGACCACACCGGGCGAGGCGTCGCGATAGACCTGCGCGGCGTCGAACCCACTCGCCGCTGCCTGCACGGCGACCTGCGTGGTCGTCTCGCCCGAAGGTTCGCCGCCAGCCGGCGTCGCGCTTCCACCTCCACCACCGCAGCCGCCCAGCGCCAGCGCCAGCGCCAGCGCTGCCGGCGCCAACCGCAGCCCAGTCCGACGGCTCACGCGGCTGCCCTGCTGGGGCCGGCAATGGCCCGCGAAGGCACCGCGGCGATCGCCGGGGGAAGCTCCAGGGTGAATGCGGTGAAGCGCCGGCTGGAGGAGATCGCGATCCGCCCCTCCATCCTTTGCGCCAGCTCGCTGGCGATCGCCAAGCCCAGACCCGACCCGCCGGAGGAGTCGCCGGTGTAGAAGCGCTCGAAGACGCGACCCTGAGCCCGCTGCGGGATGCCGGGGCCGTCGTCGGAGACGCTCAGCTCGGCGCGGCGGTTGACGATGAAGGTGGTCACGGAGACGCTGGTGCCCTTCGGCGTGTGGATCAGGGCGTTGTCGAGGAGGATACGGATGATCTGAAGCGCCCGATCCGGGTCGGCCGCCGCCACCACCGGCTGCTCCGGCGTACGCAGCTCGAGCTTCGTGCCGGACAGCTCGGCCCGCGGGCGGAACTCGCGGACAGCTTCATGAGCCAGGCAGCTGAGGTCGATGTTCCGCGGTTGCAGCACGATCCCGCCGGCGTCGAGCTGGGATAGGTTCAGGAGGTCGGCGGTCAGCTTCGTCAGCCGCTCAATCTGTTGGCGCATCGTGCGCACGAACTCGGCCCGCTCCTCCGGGTTCGGGTCGTCCTCTTCCAGCAGCTCGACGAAGCCGCCGAGGCTGAAGATCGGCGTACGCAGCTCGTGCGAGGCGTTGGCGATGAACTGTTTGCGGGCGTTATCGAGGTCGGCCAGCCGCTGCTGCATCTCGTTGAAGGTGCGCGCCAACTGGCCGAGCTGCCCGGAGTGGTCGACCGGGATCCGGGTGGCGAAGTCGCCGTCGGCGACCTTGCGGGCTGCCGCCTCGATCCGCCGCACTCGGGTCGCCACGAGCTGGGCGAAGTAGAAGCCGATCGCCAGCGCCAGCAGCATCGCCAGTGCTGCGCCGACCAGGATCGAGTCCGCCTCCTCCTCGTGCCCGGTGATGACCACGACCCAGAGGTAGACGATGAGGCCGGCGCCGGCGCCGATCGCCAGCGACACCGTCGTGATCATGTTCCCGAGCGGTGTGAGGCGGACCTTTCTCATTCCCGAAAGCGGTAGCCGACTCCGCGCACGGTGAACAGGAACTCGGGTTCCTTCGCGTTGCTCTCCAGCTTCTCCCGCAGGTGGCGGATGTGGACGTCGACGGTGCGCGGGTCGCGGTAGTCGGAATCGCCCCAGACTTGCTCCAGCAGTGTCTCGCGGCTCAGCACGCGGCCCGGTGAACGGGCCAGCGCGGTGAGGATCTCGAACTCGACGTAGGTGACCCCGACCTCGGAGCCATCCAGCGTCACCATTCGTCGCGCGGGATCGATGCTGATCGCCCCGTTCTCGATTGCCTCCTCCTGGGGCGGCTCGACGGTCATCCGCGAGCGCCGCAGGGCGGCCTTGACACGGCTACGGAACTCTCGCATCGAGAAGGGCTTGGTTATGTAGTCGTCGGCGCCGACCTCGAGGCCGGCGACCTTGTCGGTCTCGCTGCCTTTAGCGGTCAGCATGATGATCGGCACCTGGCTGCGCCGCCGCATTCGCCGGCAGACCTCGACCCCGGCGAGCTTGGGCAGCATCAGGTCGAGGATCACGAGGTCGAAGCGCGCCTCGCCGAAGCGGTCGAGCGCCTCGCGGCCGTCGAGCGCGGCCGTTACGTGGTAGCCGTCCTTGCGCAGCGGGTAGCTGAGCAGGGTCTGCACTGATTGCTCGTCGTCAACAAGGAGTATTCGTGTAGATCCATTTCGCACGCCCATAGGGTATCTCTGGGTACGCTCCAAGTCATTAAGCCCTCGCTTGGACGGATGTGCGAGTACCAAGAACTAAGGGTCTCCAGCCACGGGCCGATACTGGCAGGGATGAATGGGCACGAGCTGAAGACCCTGATTGCCGCTGGCGACTACCACCCGCAGGCGGCAGACGTCGCCCAGGCGATGCTGAGGCGCCGCGGTGTCCGCGAGCTGCTGATGGAGGGCTATGCCTTCGGCGCCGGACGCAACGGCAAGGTCGGTGGCCCGTTCAACCCAGCTGGTCGAATCCCCCCGGCGCCGCATTCCCCCCGCCAGGCAGCCTGATCTCGACTCCGTCGCCGGCATCGACGCGTCCGATTGCGGTCAGGGTCAGGCCTTCGGCCTCGCCAACGCCTGCTGCGGCGCGGTCGAGCGCTGCCGGCGGCAGCGTCGCCAGCAGCTCGTAGTCCTCGCCGCCGCCGATCCCGAGCTCGAGCGGGTCGCATCCGCTCGCCGCCGCCACCTCGGCTACGCCGGCAGCGAGCGGCAGGGTGTCGGCGTCGATCTCCAGGTGCACGCCGCTCGCCCTGGCCAGGTGCACGGCGTCGCCACCGAGCCCGTCGCTGACGTCGATCATCGCCGTTGCGCCCGCGCGGGCGAGCGCTTGTCCCGCCTCGAGCCGCGCCCGCGGCTCGAGCTGGCGGGCGATCAGCGCCGCCTCTGCCGACCCCCCCGTGTGACGGTCGTCGTGGTCCAAGAGGAGCAGGCCCGCTGCTGCGGCGCCGAGCTCGCCGGTTACGACGAGCAGATCTCCCGGGCGAGCGCCGTCTCTCCGGATCAGGTCGCCGGGATCGTCGGCGTGCCCGACGACCGTTACCGCGACGGTCAGCCCCGGCGCTCGAGTCACGTCGCCGCCGGCGAGCGTCGTCTCGGTCTCAGCAGCGACCTCGACCATGCCGTCGAGCAGCTCCAGGCAGCCGGCCTCGTCCAAGTCTCCGGGAACGCCGAGCACGACGTAGGCCTCGCCGGGCGCGGCGCCCATCGCGGCCAGGTCGGAGAGCGCGGCAGCCAGCGCCTTGCGGCCGATCTGCGCCAGGCTTGCCCGCTCGCGACGGAAGTGGACGCCGTCGACGAGGGCATCGACGGAGGTCGCCGTCGCCCGATTGGGCACGACGATCGCCGCGTCGTCGCCGCTGCCCAGTCGCACGTGGGGACCCGGCGCCGGCAGGCGCTTGCGTATCTCGGCCAGCAGCTCGAACTCGCCCATCCGGCCATTCTGCCGCCGCGGGCGCGTCGGTGGGCGGCCACGCTCGTCACTAAGGTGAGTCGCACGTGGGCAACGGGCAGCCACTCCTCCACCGAATAGGCGAAGCGGCGGCGCGCTTCGGCACGCGGCCGCCCCGCAGCAAACGGGTGCGGCTGGCGATCCAGCTGGGCATCGCCGTGGTCGTCTTCGGCTTTCTCGTTCTGACCGTCATCGACCAGTGGGCGGAGATCAAGGACAAGGGCGTCCACTTCCACGTCGTCTGGTTGATCCCGGCCTTCGTCGTCCTGCCGGCCTTCTACGCGCTGAGTGCGCTCGGCTGGGATCTGATTCTGCGGTTCCTCGGTTACCGGATCGGGATCGGGCGGGCTCAGGTCGCCTGGGGGCAGCCGCTGCTGGCCCGCTACGTGCCGGGCAGCGTCCTCTACGTGCTGGGCCGGGTGCTGCTATCGGAGCGAGCCGGCGTGCCGCGCCGCATCACGCTCGCCAGCATCGTCTACGAGCAGGCCGTCTCGGCCATCTCGGGGGTCGGGGTCGCCGCCTACTTCTTGATCAGCCACCCAGATCTGCAGGGCCAGCCGCTGCGCTGGGCGGTGCTGCTGCTGGTGCCGGCCGGGATCGCGCTGCTGCACCCACGCATCTTCGGCCCGCTCGCCGATCGCGTTTTGCGTGCCTTCGGCCGCGAGCCGCTGCCAGCCGTCGTCCCGCTGCCCGGCGTGGTCGTGCTGGTCCTCTTCTACGCCTTCAACTGGGCGGTCGTGGCGGTCGGCATCTACTGCGTCGCCCGCTCGGTCAGCGACATCCCGCTGAGCGACCTGCCGGTGGTCGGCTCGGCCCAGGCGGTCGGCTACGTGGCGGCGCTGGTCACCCTCGTCGCCCCGGCGGGTCTCGGCATCCGCGACGCCGCCTTCGCCTGGGCGGTGAAGGTCGCGACGCCCGGCAACAGCTTCGCGGTCGGCTCGTTGATCGCGATCGCGGTGCGCGGCGTGTTGACCGTAGTCGAGCTGATCTACGTGGCGATCGTCACGGCGATGGGCAAACGCGAGGGGTGGTCGATTCCGACGGGGGTGCTGCATCCGTCTGAAGAGGAGCAGGCGGATGGGCCGCCGACGCCGGCCGAGAGGCCGGTTCACTCGCCTGAGATCCTCTAAGGGGAGGGACACCCATCCCTCCTAGAGCGGGACGCGGGCGAAGAGCTGGAAGGCCGTCAGACCGAGGGTCAGGAGCTGGAGGGGGCGGTCTCTTGAGAGGGCTACCGGGGGGAGGGCCCAGATCAGGTACCAGGGGAGGAGCCAGGCGGTGGCCAGGAGGAGGGCGAGGGTCGCCCAGGCGGCGTTGCGGAGCCAGTCGCCCCCCCGCCACGTGCGGAGGAGGAGGTAGGCCATTGCAGCTGCGAAGAGGACTAGGGCGGTGGCTCGGACAACGGTCGGGTCGAGGCCGGTGAGGCGGGCCACGGTGATCGGGATGCTCATGTGCGCCGTGCGTCCCTGGTTCTCGCCAGCCAGGCCGATCGTCCCAAGCCAGTTCCAGCCGAAGGCGGCGTAGGCACCAAGACCGATCGCGCCAGCGGCGAGCAGAGTGCCGGCAAGCAGCCGTACCGCAGGCCGTCGAGCCGGGGCGCTTCCGACTTCGACCCCACCCTGGGGCGGTGAATGTCGGCTGCGCGCCGCGTCGACGAGGGCAAAGGGGGCGGCGAGCGCCGCTGGCGGCTTGAGGGCGAGGGCGGCGGCGAAGGCTGCGCCTCCGGTTGCCTCGCGGGTGGCGAGAACGGTGGCGATGCCGATCGTGGCTGCCAGCATCGCGAGCGCGTCGTTGTGGCCGCCGCCGACGACCTGCAGGAGGACGACGGGGTTTAGGGCCACGAAGGCGGCGGCGCCGAGCGGGCTGACGCCGCGCGCCGGGGCTATCCGGGCGACGAGCAGGGCGATCGCCAGGACCGATGCCGCGGCGACGGCCTTGAGGAGCGCCAACGCTGCCAAGACCGGCAGCCAGGCCAGCGGGTACGTGGCGAGGGTGAAGAGCGGGCCATAGGCGTTCGTGGCGTCGATCCAGGTGACGCCGGCGTAAGCCGGGTCGAACGGTTCGGCGGCCGGCGGGTGGACGTATGGATCGAGCCCGTGCAGCGCCCCAAGCCGGGCGTAATCGACGTAGCTGTATATGTCGTGCGAGAAAAGCGGCGGGGCAGCGGCGAAGGCGATCAGGGGAACCGCGATGGCGACCCAGGCGCGGCGGTCATTCACTCGCGGCGGCTCCGCCGCTCACTTCAGGCGGGGGCGGCGGCACGTAGGTCGGTTGCTGGCCGACGCCAGGCGCGTAGGCGTTTGGGTCGTAGCCGCCGGTTGCTTCTCGACCCAGCCGTTCGGCTTCTTCGGCTGCTTCCTGGCCCTGAGCAGTCGCCGAGAGCGAGCTGCCGTGGCTCGGCGCGGAGCTCGTGTGGCTGCCGTAGAACGGTGCCCAGCTGATCTTCCCCTCCGGTTCCTCGAATTCCTCGCAGGGGACTTCGGCGCCGTTGTAGAGGGCGTGCCAGATTTCGGCCGGGAAGGTGCCGCCGTAGACGGTGATCCCGTGCACGCCGGTCATTTCGATCGCGTTCGACTGCGGGTAGCCGACCCAGACCACGCTCGCCAGGTTCGGCTGGATGCCGGCGAACCAGGCGTCGGTGAAGTTGTCGGTGGTGCCGGTCTTGCCGCCCTGGCCGGGACAGCCGGTGTAGGCGGCGGTGCCGGTGCCTTCGACGATGTTGTCGTGCAGCAGGCGCCACACCTGGTAGGCGACCGGCGCCGGCACGACGCGGCGCGGTTTGGGCTCTTCCGGGCGATCGACGTGGCCGCCGGGGAAGGCGACCTTCTCGATCGCCACCGGGTTGCGGTGAATGCCGCCGGCGGCCAGCGTCGCGTAGGCGTCCGCCATCTCCAGTGGAGAGACGCCGACCCGCAGCCCGCCCAGGCCCTCCGCGGGGATGCCGTCGAGCGGGCTGGCGATCCCCATCGATTTCGCCGTCGCTTTCACCTGGCGGGGTCCGACGTCGAGGTCGAGCTGGGCGAAGACCGTGTTGTCGGAGGCGACGGTCGCCTGCTGGAGGTTGACGCGTCCCAGGTATCCCTCGTCGGCGGTGCTCACGTCCCAGTGGCCCCATTCGGGCAGGTCGAGGTCGAGGTGCTTGGAGGTGTAGTAGGTCGAGTAGGGGTCGATTCCCTGCTTGATCGCCGTCGTCAGGACGAAGGTCTTGAAGGTCGAGCCCGGTTGGCGGTGGCCCTGCGCCGCCAGGTTGAACTTGCTGTTTTCGTAGTTGGAGCTGGACGCCATCGCCCGGATGTCGCCGTTGCGCGGGTCGATCGAGACCAGCGCGGAGGAGGGGTCTTCGGAGTAGGGGAGGGTCGAGCGCATCGCTTCGACCGCGACCTCCTGCAGGCGCGGGTCGATCGTCGTCTCGATTTCGAGCCCGCCCTTGCGCACGGAATTGACGCCGTAGGTGTCGATCAGCTTCTCCTCGACGTAGTCGAAGAAGTAGGGCTGGCGCTTGTCGAAGAAGCCCTCGTCGAGGTGCAGCCCGAGGCCACGGCTCTGAGCCTCCGCCGCCTGTGCGGGCGAGACGTAGCCCTGGTCGGCCATCCTCGCCAGCACCTGGTTGCGCCGCGCCAGCGCAGCGCGCGGGTGGAGCACCGGGTTGTACTCGGTCGGCGCCTGCGGCAGGCCGGCAAGCAGCGCCGCCTGGGCGAGCCTCAGCTTCCAGACCGGCCTCGAGAAGTAGATGCGAGCGGCGGCCCCGACGCCGACCGCGGTGGCCCCTTCGATCGTCCCGTAGGAGGCGGTGTCGAGGTACTGGCCGAGGATCTGCCTGCGCGAGTGCCGCTGGGCGTACTCGATCGCCAGCTTGGCCTCGACGATCTTGCGCTCCAGCGTGCGCGCCGGGTGCTGGATGCAGAGGTTGCGGACCAGCTGCTGGGTGATCGTCGAGCCGCCCTCGACGGTCCTGCCGGCTTCGAGGTTCTTCAGCGCGGCGCGGGCGATGCCCTCCGGGTCGATCCCACCGTGCTCGTAGAAGCGCTGGTCCTCGATCGCCACGGTGGCGTGCTGGAGGCTCTTCGGCACGCGGTCGATGGAGACGGGGACGCGGGCTTCGTCGGAGGCGATGCGGCCGAGCCGGCTGCCGTCCGCGGCGTAGATCGCCGAGTTGCCGCGCCGCTCGACGGGCTTGCAGGAGGCGAGCGAGGGTGCTTCGGCGGCGACGTCGAGCACCCAGGAGGCAATCGCGATCGCCGCAATCGCGATCGCCACGAGCAGCCCGCCGCCGGCGAGCAGCAGCCCGCCCCGGACGCCCCCCTGGCGCCGGCGCCGCCGGCGATCGCGCTTCGTCATCGCCCCAGCGTACTTCGGCCGATCCCGCCTCCGGCGCCGCTCAGGCCTGGGTGTCTTCGGTCGAGAGGTTGTGGACGACGCTCTCGACCAGCAGCTGGTTGGGGATCACCACCGAGGTCCCGTCGCCGGGGTCGACGTAGGTGTAGGAGAGCGTGATGTCGACGACGCGGCCGGTGGTCTCCTCGAACGCAATGCGGTCGCCGATCCGGATCGGCTGGGAGACCGCCAGCTGGACCCCGGCGATCATGTTGGCGATCGTGTGCTGGGCGGCAAAGCCGATGATCGCCGCCAGTACCGCGGTCGAGGCGAGGATGCCGGTGGCGAGCCGCTTCAGCTCGGTGAATTGGCTGAGCGCGATCGCCACGAGGACCAGGAAGACGACCAGGATCAGCAGCCGCCGCAGGAAGCGCAGGCGCGTTTTCGTGGACCGCGAGACCTGTGAGACTGCCGGCGTCATGGAGGCAAACCTACCTGTGGAGCAGCCTCCGGCGGCGCCGCCGGAACGGGTCGGCTTCCCCTACGCCACCTGGGGCGTGCAGATGGCGATCGGCGGGGTCTTCATCGCCCTGGGGGCCGGGATCCTGCTCGGCGTCCCGGCGATCGTCATCGACAACCCGGGGAACGGCGACCTCAGCGACGCCGCCAACGCGGTCGTCCAGCTGGGGACGGCGCTCGGCTTCGTGCTGGTGCCGCTTGCGGTGGCCTCGCGCTGGGGCGAGTCCTCGCTCGGCCAGGCGCTGGGGCGGCTCGGCGTGCGCCGCTTCGATCGCTCGGCCTGGCTCTGGATGCTGGCGGCGATCGGCGCCTACCTGCTGTTTGCGGGTGTCTACGTGGCGATCTTCGGCGAACCCGAGCAGAAGGACATCGCCGAATCGTTCGGCGCCGTGCCGGTCCAGGTCCTGCTGATCGTCATCGCGGCCCCGGTAAGCGAGGAGATCTGCTTTCGCGGCATGCTCTTCGGCGGCCTTCGCACCCGCCTGCCGAGCCTCGCCGCCGCGCTGATCGCCGCCCTGATCTTCGGCGGCCTGCACGCCCTGACCGGCGTCAGCGCCGTCCCGCCGCTGATCGCCTTCGGTTTCATCCTCGCCCTGCTCTACGAAAAGACCGGCTCGATAGTCCCCGGCGTCCTTCTCCACATGCTCAACAACTCGGTGGCCTTGATCGGCCAATAGGGACCCCCGACCGGGGCATCCGCAAGAATCCCGCCGATGGGTCGTCACCTCGTTCGCGCGCTGGTTGTTCTCGCTCTGCTGGCGCTTCCGGCCGACGCGATCGCCGCTCCAGTGAAGGGCGCGGGAAAGGGTAAGCCCCAGGGGCCCAAGCAGGCGACCGTGAAGATCCGCGTCGGGCATCTGCAGGGCGGTCGGGCGCAGATCTACTCGACCGTCTCCGTGACCGGCACGGTCACGCCGTTTGCGCCGGGAGAGCGGGTCGAGGTCACCTTCTACCTCGACGGCCACGAGCTGCTGAGCCGCAGGCTCCCGGTCGGTCAGGGCTACGGCGGTGCCGGCACCTTCAGGACCTCGATCGTCATCCGCGAGGGCGGCAAGTATGCGGCCAGCGCCCACCTGCCGGCGAGCGGCTCGCTGCGCGGCGACACGACTGTGCGCAAGAGCTGGAAGGTCAGCTTTCCGGCATTGCACCAGGGGCAGTGCGGCCCGGTGGTGCTCGGCTTCAAGAAGGCGATGCGCAAGATGGGCTACATCGCCAACAGCGGCCGCTGCTTCGGCGACAAGGCCGCGCGCGGCGTGCTCGCCTACCGCAAAGTCAACGGCATGGCGCGCAGCATGCGGGCCGGCGAGGGCCTCGTCAAGCGCGCCTTCGCCGGCAGGGGCGAATACCACGTCGTCCACCCCGATGCCGGCGAACACCTCGAGGCGCCGCTCTCCAAGCAGGTGCTGGTCTTCGCCAAGGGCGACAAGCCATTTGCCGTCTATCCGGTCTCCTCGGGCAAGTCCTCGACCCCCACGGTCACCGGCCACTTCCACTTCATCCGCCAGGAACCGGGCTACAACTCGCATGGCATGTACTACTCGTTCTACTTCTACGGCGGCTACGCCGTCCACGGCTACGAATCGGTGCCGGACTACCCGGCGAGCCACGGCTGCATCCGCACCTTCATCGCCGACCAGCCCGAGATCTACGAGCGCATTAACTTCGGCGAGAGCATTTTTATCTTCTGACATGGTGGACCTCGAAGCCGCCAAGCGGACGCTGCTCGCCGAGCTGCGCGAGCACTCGCTGGTCCTCGGCGAGGTGACGCTGGCGAGTGGTGCGACCGCGCAGTACTACGTCGATGCCCGCAGGGCGCTGTTGCGGCCTGCGGGCTTCCGCGCAGCGGGAGAGTTGATCGCCGCCGCCGCCGTCGAGGCGGGGGCAAGGGCCGTAGGCGGTCCGGCGACCGCGGCGATCCCACCGGCTTGTGCCGCCCTCGCGGTTGAGGCCGGCGAGGGCTTGGTCGGCTTCTTCGTCCGCGGCGAGCGCAAGCAGCATGGCCTGCAGCGTTGGGTCGAGGGCCCGGTCGAGCCGGGTGCCCGCTGCCTCGTCGTGGAGGACACCGTCACCACCGGCGGCTCGACCGCCAGGGCGATCGAGCGGATCTGCGAAGAGGGCCTCGAGGTGGCAGGGGTGGTCGCGGTCGTCGACCGCCTCGCCGGTGGCGGCGAGCGCATCGAAGCCGCAGCCGAAGCGCCCTACCGCGCTCTCGTCACGATCGACGAGCTGTATCCAGAGCGGCCCGACCGCGGCTGACGAAGTACTGCCCCGGTACCGGTTTCTTCGCTCCTGCTTTGCAGGTCTTTTCGCGCTGTTTCAAACATCTTCCTTTTCTACAAAAACTCTACTCTTGACTTTATAAAGGTCTCTGTTTACAGTCTCGCTCAGCTCGTCTTAACGGGCAAGGGACAGGGACAACGAGCCAGGGAGGGCCGCAAAGGGGAAGCGGCCGGCAGGGCTCACGGGACAGAGGAGAGGGACACGTGCGACGCAGCGGCAAGCAGGGCACCGGATTTGGGCTTCGGCGAGCGAGCCTGCTCGCTCTGTTCGCCGTTGCCGCCTTCTCGAGCCTCGCCTCCTCGGCGGCCGGCGCGGGCACCCATCCCTTCATCTCGGCCTTCGGGCCCGACGGGACCAGCACGTCGAAGTTCATCTGGCCCTCGCACCTCGCCGTCGACCAGCAGGCGCACATCCTCTACGTCGTCGACTGGAACGCGGGAAACAGCCGCCTCTACCGGTTCACCACCGCCGGTGTCCCTAACAACTTCACCGCCGGACCGGGTGCCGGGACCAACCTCGCCAAAATCCCGCTTGCCGGCGAGGTGGCGGTCGCCCCGGCCGGCTCCCCCGGCGCCACCGCGGGCGACGTCTACCTCCTCGTCGAAGGCAAGGTCAACGTCTACTCCCCCCAGGGCGCGCTGCTCGGCACGATCGACGGCTCGGGCAACCCGC
>DATANV010000024.1:0-14209 GCA_036266075.1 Solirubrobacterales bacterium | reverse complement strand
CGAACGTCGACGGGACCGACTTCGCGGAGGTGACGCATGACCTCGACCCCGAGCAGACCCTCTTCATCGTCTGCTCGAAGACCTTCACGACGCTCGAGACGATGACGAACGCCGAGACCGCGCGCGCATGGCTGCTCGGTGCGCTGGGCGCGGACTCCTCGGCCGTGGCCAGGCACTTCGTGGCCGTCTCGACGAATCTGGACGGAGTCGCGCAGTTCGGCATCGACACCGACAACGCGTTCGGATTCTGGGACTGGGTCGGCGGCCGCTACTCGATGGACTCGGCGATCGGGCTGTCGACGATGCTGGCGATCGGCCCGGCTCGCTTCGAGGAGATGCTGGCCGGTTTCCACGCGATGGACGAGCACTTCCGCGAGGCGCCGGCGGCCGAGAACCTGCCGCTGCTGATGGGCCTGCTCTGCGTCTGGTATGGCGACTTCTTCGGCGCCCAGACCTGTGGGGTCTTCCCCTACGACCAGTACCTGCACCGCTTCCCGGCTTATCTGCAGCAGCTGACGATGGAGTCCAACGGCAAGCACGTGACGCTCGACGGCGCCCGCGTCGACTACGACACCGGCGCCATCTTCTGGGGCGAGCCGGGGACCAACGGCCAGCATTCCTTCTACCAGCTGCTCCACCAGGGCACGCGCCTCGTCCCCTGCGACTTCATCGGCTTCATGCGCTCCAACAACCCGCTCGGCGAGCACCACGACCTGTTGATGTCGAACGTCTTCGCCCACGCCGAGGCGCTCGCCTTCGGCAAAACGCCCGAGCAGGTGCGCGAGGAGGGGACGCCGGAGGCGGTCGTCCCGCACCGGGTGATGGAGGGCAACCGCCCCTCGAACACGATCCTCGCCGAGCGCCTCGACCCGCACACCCTGGGGACGCTGGTCGCCCTCTACGAGCACAGCGTCTTCACCCAGGGCGCTGTGTGGGGGATCGACTCATTCGACCAGTGGGGGGTCGAGCTGGGCAAGGCGCTGGCGAAACGGATCGTCCCCGAGCTGCAGGCCGCCGCCGAGCCGCCGCTGCGCCACGACAGCTCGACCAACGCGCTGATCCGCCGCTACCGCGCGGCTCGCGCCACCGAGTAGGCGATGCCCGCGCTCGATGCCCTCCCGCTCGCGGCGTCGGCGTCCAACCTGCTCGCGGCGCGCGAGCTGATGGCCTTCACGCTCGGCTTCCACATCGTCCTCGCCTGCCTCGGGGTCGCCCTGCCGGCGACGATCCTCACCGCCAACTGGCTCGGCCTGAGGCGCGGCGACGAGGACGCGATGCGGCTGGCGCGGCGCTGGTCGAAGGCGATGGCCGTGACCTTCGCGGTGGGAGCGGTGACCGGCACGGTGCTGAGCTTCGAGTTCGGCCTGCTCTGGCCGAACTTCATGGCCCGCTTCGGCGACGCCTTCGGCATCGCCTTCGCGATCGAGGGGATCTTCTTCTTCACCGAGGCGATCTTCCTGGCGATCTACATATACGGCTGGAAGCGGCTGAGCGGCTGGGCGCACTGGTGGTCGGGCGTGCCGATGGCGATCACCGGCATCGGCGGCGCCTTCTCGGTCGTCACCGCCAACTCCTGGATGAACCAGCCGCAGGGCTTCGCCCTCGACGCCGCCGGCAAGGTCGTCGAAACCGAGCCGCTGAAGGTGATCTTCAACCCCGCCTGGCACTACGAGGTGCCGCACATGATCCTCGCCGCCTACATGGTCGTCGGCTTCCTGGTCGCCTCGATCTACGCGGTCGGGATGCTGCGTGGGCGGCGCGACCGGCTGCACCGGCTGGGCCTGCTGATCCCGCTGACGATCGCCTGCATCGCGACGCCGATCCAGCTCTTCGTCGGCGACACCGCAGCGCGCGAAGTCGCCGATCACCAGCCGGCCAAGTTCGCCGGCATGGAGTGCATCCAGGAGACCGGCGATCACCAGACCGAGTACGTCGGCGGCGTTTGCACGAGCGATGGGGTGAAGGGGGCGATCGGCATCCCCGACCTGGACTCCTTCCTGGTCGGCTTCAGTGCCGACACGAAGGTGACGGGCCTGCAGGACATCCCGGCCGACGAACGGCCCCCGGCCAACACCCTGCTGCACCTCGCCTTCGACGGGATGGTCGGGATCGGCACCGCGCTCTTGGCGCTCGGCGCCTGGTTCGGCTTCGTCTGGTGGCGGCGCCGCGAGATCCCGCGCACGCCCTGGTTCCTGCGAGCGGTTGCCATATCGGGGGTCGCGGCGATCCTCGCCCTCTGGCTCGGCTGGATCGTCACCGAGGTCGGCCGTCAGCCGTGGATCGTGCAGGGCTACATGCGGACCTCCGAAGCGGTCACCGAGGCGGAGGGGATCTGGGGCGTATTCGCCCTGGTCCTCGTCCTCTACGTCGGCCTCGGCACCGGCGCGGTGCTGGTCCTGCGGGCGATGTCCCGCCGCTGGCGGCTCGAGGGCGAGGTCGACGACCCCGGCACTCCGTACGCGCCGCCGGAGGAGGCCGTCCGATGACGCGGGCGGATGTTGCTGCGGCGATCCTCTGGGTGGGGGCGACGCTCTACGCGGTGTTCGGGGGGGCCGACTTCGGCGGGGGGTTCTGGGACCTGATCGCCGGCGGGGCGGAGAAGGGGGAGCGGCCGCGGACGCGGATCCAGCGTTCGCTGACCCCCGTCTGGGAGGCCAACCACGTCTGGTTGATCTTCATCCTGGTCGTCCTCTGGACGGCTTTCCCGGAGGCGTTCGGGGCGATCATGTCGACGCTCTACGTGCCGCTGGCGCTGGCCGCGCTGGGGATCGTCCTGCGCGGCGCCGGCTTCGCCTTCCGCAAGTCGGTGCGGCGCCTGGAGTACCGTCGCGCGATGGGGGCCGCCTTCGCGCTCTCCTCGGTCCTGACGCCGTTCTTCATGGGGGCCGTGGTCGGCGCGATCGCCGCCGGCAACGTGCCGGCGGCCGGCAACGGCGACGCCTTCTCGAGCTGGCTGCAGCCGCTGCCACTGGTTACCGGGGCGCTGTTCGTCGCCACGGGTGCCTACCTGGCGGCGGTTTTCCTGGTCGTCGATTCCTACCGCGCAGGCGACGATCAGATGGAGGGCTACTTCTCAGGCCGTGCCCTCGCCGCGGGACTCGTGGCGGGGACCCTCGCGGTCGGCGGCATCGTCGCCCTGCATGGCGAAGCGGACTACGTCTACGAGCGGCTCGTGGTCGAGGGACTGCCGCTGGTGATCGTCTCCGCCCTCTGCGGCTTCGGCGCCCTCGGCCTGCTGCTCCAGCGCGGCCGCCGCGGCCTGCGCCCGCTCGCCGTCGGCGCCGTCGTCGCCGTGGTCTGGGGCTGGGGTGTCGCCCAGTTCCCTTACCTGCTGCCGACCTCGCTGAAGATCACCGAGTCCGCCGCTCCGTCCGAGACCCTCGGCGCCGTGATCGTCGTCTTCATCGCCGCCGCCGTCCTCGTGCTGCCGGCGCTGGGGCTCCTCTACTGGCTGAGTCAGAGGGAGATGCTGGGTGAGTGAGGGGGACGGGATCCGCGCCGTGCTCTTCGATATTGACGGGACGCTGCTAGTGACCGGAGGGGCGGGCGCCGCTGCCTGGCAGCGGGCCTTCGAGGAGCTCTACGGGATCGAAGCGAACATCGACGAGCACACCGACGCCGGCATGACCGACCCCGAAATCGCGGCGATCGTCTTCCGCGCGGCGATCGGCCGGGAGGGCTCTCCGGAAGAGCGCGCGAAGGCGATCGGCTGCTACCTGAAGCACCTGCCCGCGACCGTGGCCGAGTCGGAGGGGTACCGGGTGATGCCGGGGGTCGAGGCTCTGCTCGACGACCTGATCGACCGCGGCGTCCTGCTCGGCCTGGTGACCGGCAACGTCGAGGCCGCGGCCCACATCAAGCTCGCCCGGGGACGCCTCAATCGCTTCTTCAGCTTCGGGGGCTACGGCTCCGACTCATCCGACCGGGTCGAGGTCACCAAAGCCGCCCTCTCCCGCGCCGCCCTCGTATCCGGCGGCACGCTCCAAGACGGCGCCTGTCTCGCCGTCGGCGACACGCCTCGCGACGTCGCCGCCGGCCACGGCGCAGGGATCGAGGTGGTTGGCGTCGCCACGGGCAGCTACGACGTCGCCGCGCTGCGCGAGGCGGGCGCGGACTTCGCCTTGGCGTCGGTCGCAGCGGGTTTCCCCCTCTAAGCCGCTCGCTTCCTGACGTCGCTGTCGTCGAGGCCGATTAGCCACAGCTTTGGAACTAATCGTTGAACCTCGTCGGTGCGCCTGAATAGATGACTCTCCGGCTTATGAAGCGATGAGCAGGGTCTAGGAATTTGTCGGGGGGGGCAGTGGTTTCGGATAGGGCCGCGACGCGGAGTCGCACGCTTTGAGGAAGGCACGCGGCAGCGCGGGCTCATGGTGCGCGAGGATCGTCGTCGGGGCCTGCTTCGTCCTTGGCCTGTACGGCGTTCTCCCTGGTGCCACTGTCGCCGCCCCCCTTGGCGATCCGGTGCAGGTTCCGGCGGGCGTCCCCGGGAACGGCCGCGCCTGGGAGCTGGTCACCTCCTCCACGGAAGTCAACTCGACGGAACCGGCCCTGGTTATGGCCGTATCCGCCGACGGGAACAAGGCGGTCGTCTTTACCATCGGAGCCCTCCCCGCGGATCCGGAGGGAACCGGCATCACCTACCGCCTGGCCGAACGAGGGGCCGATGGCTGGACCTCTACGCCGTTGCTCTTTCCCGACGCCGAAGCTCTCTTGGGATCCGAACTGGACTTCGTCTTTCAGGGCCCGAGGGCATATTCGCCTGACCTGAGCTCTTCGCTATGGACCAACCGGCTGCGGCCGGCGCCGGGGGAAACCAGGGGAGGGGTTGGTCTCTTCCGGCGGAGCCCGGGCGGCGAGTACGTGCAGCTGGCCGACATGGGCGGGGGCCAGTTCGTCGGAGCCTCGGAGGACCTCTCGCGCGCATTTTTCAGGACGTCTTCCCACCTGCTGCCCAGCGATTCGACGCGGCTCGAAGGCGATTCCGCCTACGAAGTCGCGGGCTCTACCCTCAATCAACTCGACCTGGACAGCACGGGGCAGCTCCTCTCCACGTGCGGCACGACGATTCCCAGCGCGCCGGGGGCGATCTCCACCGACGGGCTGCGCGTCTTCCTTCTCAGCGCTGGCCCCGACTGCGCAAGCGGCCTGCAACACGCTTACCTCCGCGAGGGAGGCCTCACCACGGAGATCTCCTCCTCCCAGTGCACCCGCGCGGACTGCGGCGAGGAACAGTCCGTCGAATTTGCCGGCGCAGCCGCGGACGGCTCGCTGGCGCTCCTGCTGACCGCGCAGCAGCTGACCGACGACGACGTCGACGCGGGCCGGGACCTTTACCGCTACGACGTCGCCAGCGGGCAGCTGTCCCGGCTCTCGGCACCGCAGGTCGCCACGAATCAGGAAGGGGGAGCGGCCAGTGTGGCCGGGTTCTCCGCGGACGGATCGCGGGTCTATTTCAGGGACGCACGCGGGCTCTTGCCGGGGGCCGGCGCCGGCTTCTATTTGGCGGACGCGGCTGGACTTCATTTCGTCGCCAACGGCTCGCCGGAGAGGGTCTCGGTCTCGCGAAACGGTCGATTCGCCGTGTTCGAAAGCGGCGAGGCACTCGTGCCCGCGGACACCGACGGGGTCGCGGATTTCTATTGGTTCGACGCGGTGGATGGCGATCTTGCCCCGATTGCGCCGAGCGAAGGCGCCTTCGTCGATGCAGTCACCGACGGCGGACGGGCGATCTTCACGACCAAAGCGGCGCTTCTCGCTGCCGATCGCAACGAGGGGATCGATGTCTACGAGTGGACGGACGGTCGCCCTGACCTGATCAGTCCGGGTGTCGGAGACCGAGTCACCTTCGTCGGCGCTACCGCAGACGCAGGCACGGTGTTCTTCACCGCCTCCGCCACCCTGGTCCCGCGTGACGTAGACGGTGGTGACGTAGACATCTATGCGGCTCGGGTGGGCGGCGGATATGACGAAACGGACTCGTCGGGCGGTTGCGAAGGCGAAGCCTGCCGGGCGCCGCCCACGCCTTCCGCCGAACGCCGAAGCCCTCATTCCTCTTCGCGGCCGATGACGATCGTCGTCGGCCGGACGGGTGCCGCCGCCCGCCGCAGGATGGCGAGGACGAAGGCGATCTTGCTCGCGCTGGAAGTCCCCGCCGCCGGCCGCCTGTCCGCCACCGCGGATGCCCGGATAGGGGGGCGTCGCCGAACCGTTGCGGCGACCTCGCTTGACGCCGAGCAGGCCGGACCCGTCCATCTGCGATTGCCGCTCTCGACGGCGGCCCGGCGGATTCTCGAGAGCGGGCGGAGCCTGCGGGTGCGCTTGGCCCTTCGTCTCGCAGGCCCCGTTCGGGCAAGCCGGCGCTTGTCGATCGTCCTGGAAGGCGCCCGATGAGGAAGCCGCCGTGGCGCTATGGGGGGTTCGCCCTGCTCGTACTCTTCCTCTTGCTGAGGACCGCGGATCCGGCAGCGGCCGCCCTGCAACTGGAACCGGGCGACATCAAGTTCGAAGTCCTCGATTCCTCAGGCGAGCCGGAGGCTCGTGCCGGCGCGCACCCGGACCTGCTGGTCACCGCGTTCAAACCGCCGGCAGGGGCGAGCGAGGACCTCAAGGAACTGCAGATCGACTTCCCACCTGGCCTGGGGGGCGATTCGCTCGCCGCGCAGCAGTGTCCGCGAGGACAGCTGAACACATTCCTCGCGGAAAAATCATGCCCCCCCGGGTCGCAGGTCGGCCAGATGATCATCGAGACCGACACTTCGACCAACTCGCTTCCGATCTTCAACCTGGTGCCGGGGCCGCGCGAGGTTGTGGCCTTCGGGGGGTTAATAAAACTTGCGAGCGTGACCCGGCTCAGCGGTCGTCTGCGGCCGGCCGACCAGGGCCTCACCCTGACGCTGAACCTCCCGAACACGCCCCTCGAAGGGGAAGAAGTTCTCGAAACCCGGTTCGAATTCTGGGGCGTACCGGCCGACCATCAGGTCGGGACCTCGATCCCGCGCAGGGCCATGCTCACCACTCCGACGCGCTGCGGCAAGCCGATCGCCCTCGCCATTCGCGGTCGCAGCTGGCAGGACACGGCCGCGGTATCCACCGCGACCGTGGATACCGGCGTGCCCTTGGTGGATTGCCAGCACCTGCCGTTCGAACCGCACATCGAGCTTGGTCTGGACAACCCGGTGCGGGACTCCCCGACCGGCGTCGAGCTGAAGCTCAGCGCGCCGTCGAGCGCCGATGCCGACGGCCGCATCGCTTCCCAGATCGAGAGCATGAGCGTCGAGCTTCCGGAGGGAATGGCGCCTTCGCCGGGCGGGGCCGTCGGCCTGGCCACCTGCAGTGACGAACAGCTCGGCCTCGGCAGCGACGAAGACGTGGCCTGTCCCCCGGCTTCGCGCCTGGGGTTCGCCGAAATCGAGGCCCCCCAGGTGGGCGAGCCGCTGCGCGGAGGCGTCTACCTCGGGCAGGCGCTGCCGGGAGAGCGGTTCCGGCTCTTCGTCGCCGTCGCCGGCGCCGGCAGCGTGGCGAAGCTGGTCGGGGCGCTGCGTCCCGGGGCCGACGGCCGCTTCGTGGCGGTGCTCGACGACCTCCCCGAGATCTCCTTCAGCAGCCTCGTCCTCCACCTCGACGGCGGTCCCCGGGCGCTGTTGGCGACGCCGCTCGGCTGCGGACGCGCGGGGGTCGTCGCGAGGCTGACCCCGTACAGCGGCGGCGCGGACGTCGCGACCCAGGACGGGGTGGAGGTGGGATCTTCGGGCGGCCCGTGCCCGGCGGGCCCTCCCTTCGATCCGGAATTCGTCGGCGGAACGTCGCCGGCCGTGGCCGGGGCGCCCGCGGCACTGGCGGTGACGCTGCGCCGGCGCGACGGCGAACAGCTGCCCGGCGGCCTCGACGTGGCCCTTCCCCCCGGAGTCAGCGCCGCGCTCGGATCCGTCGACGTCTGCCCGGGGCCGACGGCTGCTGCCGGCGGTTGCCTCGCAGGCAGTCGGATCGGCTCGGCGGTCGCCGAGCTCGGCTCGGGCCCTTATCCGGCGGCGCTCGCCGGAGACGTGTACCTGACCGGCCCGTACCGGCGCGCACCCTTCGGATTCGCGCTCGTCTTCCGGGCGCTCCTCGGGTCCTTCGACCTCGGTGAGATCGTCGTCCGGGCCGCGCTGCGGGTGAACCCATTCGACGGAACGGTGACGGTCAGCACCGATCCGCTGCCACAAGCGATCGAAGGGGTCCCGGTCCGCTTCCGCACGATCGGCCTCGACGTTGACCGACCCGGCTTCATCCGCAACCCGACCGCCTGCTCACCGGCCGAGATCACCGCCACGATCCCTTCGACGAGCGGCGCCAGCGTGCGCCGTGAGGCCGACTTCAACGTCAGGCGCTGCGTCGACCTCGCCTTCCGGCCAACCGTCTCCACGGCCGTGCATTCCGTCGCGGGCAGCGGCAAGCCCGCCTTGCGAATCTCCATGCGGCTCCGCCGACATGACGCGAACCTGCGCTCGGCATCGATCGTCCTGCCGAGCGGGTTCGCGTTCGACGGCGGCGGTCTGCGGGAGATCTGCGCACGGCACAGTGCCCTGAGCGGCCACTGCCCGGCTGGCTCCCGCGTGGGCACCGGCGTCGCCAGGACGCCGTTGTTCTCCACGCCGCTCCGGGGAGGGGTCTTTGTCGCACAGCCGGCAGGTCACGGCGCGCCGGCGCTGTGGGTAGACCTCGCCGGGTCGGGAGTGCGGTTCGCCCTCGAGAGCAAGGTGATCGACCACGATGGGCAGCTCGAGGCGAAGCTGGAGGACCTGCCCGATCTGTCGCTCTCGAGCTTCACTCTGCGCCTGCGGGGCGGCAGCGGCGGTGTCGTCTCGGTCAAGCGCGACCTGTGTTCGCGGGGAGTGCCCGCCGCCGTCTCGGCCGAAGCCCTGCTGCGGGGCCAGAACGGCGCCCGGCGGCGGGTGCGCTCGCCGCTGCGGGGAGCCTGCAATGGCTAGGCCGTCGCTGGCCCGCTCCCGCGGGTCGGTGCTCGGCTACGTCGCCGAGCTCGTAACCCGCAGGCCCCGCACGACCCTCGCCCTTTGGGCGCTGGTCATGGGCCTGTTGGCTATGCGAGGCGCGGGCCTTGACGAAAGGCTCTCGACCCAACCCCTCTACGTCGACGGGACGTCGACGCAGCGGGCCCACGCGATCGTCGCCCGCGAGTTCGGCAGCGAAGACGCGATCGTCGTGATGCTGAGGGGGCCGGCGGCAGCCATCGACCGGCAGGGCCCTGACCTGGCCGCCAAGCTGGAAGGAAGGCCCGGGACCCTCGTGGTTTCGCCGTGGGACTCCAAGGGGACGATCGACGGCCTCAGGCCCAAACCCGGGATCGCCGCTTTGGTGGTCAACGTGCAGGACCAGCCCGACTTGGGCTCAGACGCAGCTCTGGCCGTGCGCCGTGCGGTCCGACAATCCGTTTCCGGGCCGGTCCGCGTCAGCATCGCCGGCGGACCGGAGATCGCCAACTCGCTGCGGAACTCGATCGAGCAGGCGGCCAAGGTCGGGCAGAGGCTGGCGATACCTGTGCTGCTGATCGTGCTCCTCCTCGTCTGTCGGTCGCTGCTCGCGGCGGCCATGCCGGTGGTCCTGGGGGGCGCCGTCGTCGCAGCAACTCGTGGCGCTCTCGACCTCATGCACAGCCTGGTCCGGCTCGACTCGATCGCTCTGGGGGTCGCGGGGATGTTGGGTCTGGCGCTGGGCGTGGATTACTCGCTCCTCGTCGTCTCGAGGTTCCGCGAGGAGATGCGCGAGACCGACGACGTCGCCCTCGCAGTGAGGAGAACGGTCATGACCAGCGGCCGGGCGGTCCTGCCCGCGGGTGGCGGGCTGCTGCTGGCGATGGTGGTCTCCTCGCAGCTGATGCCGGGCTCGGTGCTGGCGTCGGTGACGCTGGCGGCGATGGCGGCCTCTGTGTTCAGCGTGCTCTCCGCGCTGCTGGCCGTCCCTACCCTGCTGATGCTCTTCGGCGCTCGGCTCGATCGCTGGTCGTTGCCTCGGCGGACGGCGGGGCAGGGCCTGGCGACGACCTGGTCGCGCCGCCTCTCGAGCCATCCTGCCCTTGTCCTCTCGGCCATCTTCGTGCTGGTGCTCTGTGCCGGTTGGGCGTTTGCGCTGCGCACCAATATCGGCACCGCCGAGCTGTTGCCGGCCGGCGATCCGGGGCGTCGCCAGCAGGAAAGCATCGAGCGCCAGCTCGGACCTGGCTGGGTGGCGCCTCTGGAAGTCGTCATGGACGGCCGAGGCGAACCGATTACGACCCCGCAGAGGTTGCGCGCGCTCGCCGCCTTCCAACGACGCGTCGAAGACGATCCCGGAGTGGCGACGATGGCCGGATTCCGCAGCTTCGCTCCCGCTGCCGAACGACTCAGCGGAGTCGGAGGCCAGCTCGCGCGCCAGCAACGCTCGCTCGTTCGCCTCGACAACGGCATCGCCCGCGCGCAGTCGGGCGCTCAGTCGGCCAACCACGGCCTCCGTTCCGCCGCCGCCGGCGCCAGCAGGCTCGGCGCGGCGGTCGCCTCGACGCGTGACGCCTCGGGCAGCCTGGCCAGTGGCCTCGTCTCGGTTCGCGACGGGTCCGCGCAGCTCAGCGGCGGTCTCGATCAGGTCGGTCAAGGCAGCGGCAAGCTGACGGAGGCGACCTCGACCGTCAGCAGCAGCGCCGGCCGACTGGCCGACGGCGTGCGGCGGGCGCGCAAGCAGTTCGGCCAGGCGACGGCGGGTACGCGGCTGCTGAAGAACGCACTGGGCTCGGGCGAACGTTCGTTGACCCGGGCCGAATCGCCGATCTCGAGTACGGAAGGGGAACTCGTCAAGGGTTGGCATGCCCTTCAGGAGATGACCTCCGGCCGCGGCGATCCGCGGTACGGGGAAGCGTTGGGGGCGGTAACGGCGGCCTACGAAGCGCTCAGCGGCCAGGCCCCAGGGGGGGAAGAACCAAACCCCGATACAGGGGTCGGGGGCGAGATCGGCGACGCGCAGGGGCAGTTCAGTCTCAGCCGGTATTTGACCGACCAGATGACGAAGAAGAACCGTGAAGCGCGCGTCGGAATCGACAAGCTAGCTGCGGCTTCCTCGCGCCTGGACCGCGGCCTGGGCAAGCTGCTGGCGCACAGCCGCGACGTCTCCGACGGGATCGCCCAGCTGGCCCGCAGCGGGGCCGAGGTCCCTGCCGGCCTGCGACGCCTGGCCCTCGGGGAGGAGCGGCTCGTGGAGGGTCTCGGCAAGCTCGAAGAAGGCGCCGGGGGCCTGTCCGGGGCGCTGGGGACCGGGGCCGGCCAGTCGGGCACTCTGGTCTCCGGCCTGCGGAAGATCCACGGCGCGGTCGGCCGGAGCCGGGACGGCGGCGACTCGCAGCTGGCGACGCTGCGCTCGCAGTCCCCCGGACTCTTCCGCTCCGGCTACTTCTACCTCGCCAGCCTCGACGGAAGCACGCCCCACGCCCGTGCGGCGGCTGACCTCCTGGTCAATCTCGACAACGGCGGGACGGCGGCCCGGATGCTCGTCATCTCCCGTTACCGCCCCGGCAGCGACGAGGCTAGATCGACGGCGGCGCGGGTTCGCGCCGACGCCGAAACGCTCGGTCGCGACACCTCCGCGACCGTCGAGGTGGGCGGGTTCGGACCTGCTCTTGTCGACATCGACTCGGCACTGCGCGGTCGAGCCCCGATTGCGCGACTCGCGCTCTCGCTGGTGACCGTCGTGATCATCCTCCTGGTGACCAGGTCGCTGGCCCTGGCCATCTTCGCGGCACTCCTCAATCTGCTGACGGTCAGCGCCACCTTCGGCCTGCTCGCGCTCCTCTTCAACGGCTCGCTCCTGGGCGGCCCTGGTTACGTGGACTCCACGGTGATCGTGGCGACGATCGTCCTCGCCTTCGGGCTGTCGATCGACTACGAGGTCTTCATCTTCTCCCGCATGCGCGAGGAATATCTGCGCACCGGGTCGACCGAGGAGGCGATCGCCAACGCGGTCGGACGGACCACGCACGTGATCACCGGTGCCGCGGTGATCATGATCGCCGTCTTCCTCACCTTCGCCGTCTCGCCGCTGGCGACGCTGCGCGGCCTCGGCGTGGCCCTTTCCCTGGCGATCTTCATCGACGCGTTCCTGATTCGTTTCATCATCGTCCCGGCCACGATGCGGGCGCTCGGGGCCCGAAGCTGGTGGCTGCCTCGCTGGCTCGATCGCGTTCTGCCCGGCGAGACCCGTTTCGGGAGAGCAGCGAAGAACGCGTGAGCGCGCCTCGCTCTGCAGCGCCTCTCTCCCTTCTGGCCACGGCGATCGCCGAGGTTGCCGCGCACGACCCTCGGCGCATCGCGCTCACGGACGGGCGCATCGAGCGAACCTACGCGGATCTGGCGAGGGTCCTCGACGTCGAAGCCGGGGAGGCGAGCTGGGGCTCGATCCTGGTCGGCGACTCGGTGGGTGACGCGGAGCGCATCCTCGGCGAGGCCGCGCGTGGGGCGAGCCTGCTCATGCTCGACGGCCGCACGACGGCTGAGGAGGCGAGCCGCGCCGAGGCGATCTTCATCGACGCAGATGAACCCGACCGGCCTCGCTCGATCGGGCTCTGCAGCTCGGGAAGCAGCGGCCTGCCGAAGGTGGTCGAGCTCGACTGGGTAGGCCTGCTCGACAACGCCCGCACGTTCGCGCGAGCGGCCGGCTACGAAAGCGGAGACGTGATCTGGTGCACGACGCCGCTCGCCCACCTGTACTGCTTCGGCGCTGCGGTTCTCGGTGGCCTGCTGAGCGGTGCGACGGTACTGCTCAGCGACGGCCTGCTCGGCCGCTCGCGCTTCTCCGAGCTGGCGCTTGTCGCCCACCCCGACTTCCTGCTCTCGGTTCCCTCTCTCTTTCGCCGTTACCTGGAGCTGGTCGAAGAGGATCCGGGGCTCGTCGAGGGCTGGCGGCTGCGCAGCTGCATCGCGGCCGGCGAGCCGGTGCCGGCGGAGTTGATCGGCGCATGGCAGGCACAGACCGGTATCCGTCTGCTCGCCCACTTCGGCCTCACCGAGGGCGGACACGTGACTCTCGCGGGGGATGGGGACGACGTCGGCGTCGGGCGGCCGTTGCCCGGGGTCGAGGTAGAGGTGGGCGATGACGGCGAAATCCGGGTTCGGCGCCCTTCCCCCGGCCGGCCCTATCGCGTGATCGGGGCCGGGATCGATCCGGACGGCTGGTGCATGACCGGCGACCTCGGCCACATCGATGAGGAGGGAAACCTCCACATCGTCGGCAGGGCAGACGACCGGATCAACGTCGCCGGCAAGAAGGTCGACCCAGCCGAGGTGGAACACGCCCTCCTGGCCTGTGAAGGAGTCGCGGACGCCGCGGTAGCAGGGATCGAGGGCGATGGGGAACAGCAGGTGGCCGCCTTCGTCCAGATGGAGCCTCAGGCCGCCGTACCGGATGGCCGCATCCGCGAACAGCTCGCGGCGAGACTCTCGCCGTTCAAGTTGCCCCGCCACTTCATCCGGGTCGAGCAGGTCCCGCGAACGCTCACCGGCAAGGTGAGGCGAGGGGAGCTGATCGCTGCTTTCGCCGACCAAGGCACAGGCGTGAAGCCGACCGAAGCGGACCCAGCTACTTCGACCCTGGGTCAGCGGCTTGCGCGGGCGCCGGAGGCCGAACGCGACTCGCTGGTGCTCGAACTCGTTCGTGCCCATGCGGCCGCCGTGGTGCTCGGCAGCGAATCGCCCGCGGAGATCGGTCCCGAGCAGGCGTTCAGGGACCTGGGCTTCGACTCGCTTGCCGCAGTCGAGCTCGGCAACCGCCTGGCGGCGGTGACCGGGCTGGCCCTCTCGAGCACGCTGGCATTCGACCACCCGACCCCGGCCGATCTGGCGCGCTACCTGCGCGCTCGGGCGGAGGGCTCCAAAGAGCTCCTCGCCCGCCCCACCCGTCGCGCTTCCTCAGAGGAGCCGATCGCGATCGTCGGCATGAGCTGCCGCTACCCCGGCGGCGCCTCCTCCCCCGAGGAGCTCTGGCAGCTCTTGGCCGAAGAACGCGACGCGATCGGCTCCTTCCCCACAGACCGCGGCTGGGACCTGCAGCGGCTCTTTCACCCCGACCCCGACAACCCCGGCACCAGCTACGCGAAGGAGGGCGGCTTCCTCTATGACGCCGCCGAGTTCGACGCCGAGTTCTTCGGCATCTCCCCGCGCGAGGCCCTGGCGATGGACCCCCAGCAGCGACT
>DATANV010000023.1:0-60904 GCA_036266075.1 Solirubrobacterales bacterium | reverse complement strand
GACGGGGTTATCTCAGCCGGCGGGGCCGGCGCGTTTTGGCAGGCCTGCCCTTCGCAGATGGGTTTGGTAGCGGGCTGGGGGAAGCCGCCGTAGAGGCGGGCGTCGTAGATGTCGATCAGCCCGGGGTCCTGGGGCACGAGGTCTGAGCCGGTCGAGAAGAAGACGTCGTTGCCCGAGGGGCTGGCGTCCAAGAAGGAGGAGTCCTTGCCGTTTTCCCCCGAGGAGATCAGGCCGACGCAGCCGCCGGCGGGCGGGCTGTATTGGGGGGAGGAGGCGGTGCACTTGGCCTCGTTGGGACCGGCGCCCAGCTCCTCCCACTCATAGACGTCCTTGCGGTTGTTGGTGTCGGCCAAGACCAAGGGCTCGTAGCTTTCGAAGAACAGGCGAGTGCCGTCCTCGGAGAGCACGCGCGAGGCGTAGAGCTGGTCCTGGGCCGGTTGGATCTGGCCGGCGGCCCAGTAATCTTTGAGGACGTCGGCGACGTGCGCCCCCCGCGGCCGCGCCCCGCCCGGATCGCAGGAGACGCAATCGAGCGCCTCGCTGCCCGCGTCGTAGCGGTAGACCTCGCGGTCGGCTTCGCCGCTTTCGACGTCGCGGTTGTCATAGCCGGTCGGGCTGCCCGAGGAGGCAAAGGCGACCGTGCCGCCGTCGGGGCTCACGCGGGCCATGCGGCCGATCGGGACGACGCTCAGCGGCGAGGGTTTGTTGAACGTCGCGGTCAAGTTCGCATCCGCTTCTGACAACGTTCCCACGAACGCGAAGCTGCCTCCGCCGGCGGCGTCGTAGAAGTAGAGGTTGGGTTTGCCGGGGCTGGGCGACCTGTGTTCTTTGTTTTCCCCCGCCAGCGCTTCGGTGGAGGCCAGGTAGATCCGCGAGGCGTCCTCGCTCATCCCGGCCAGGCCCGAGACCCCGGCGGCGATTTTCCTCGCTTCGGCCGCGTCGACGTCGTATTCGAAGAGTTCCCCGGTGCCGCCCAGCGTGCCGGTGCGGTAGATAACCGTTGAGCCGTCGGCGCTCGCTCCCCAGAACTGCGCCGCGGCGGTCGTGATTTCCTTCGTGCAGGCCTTGGTCGGTTCGCTGCATTCCCCGCCCGCCAGGGCGCTCTGCGGCTGGGCCGGGTTCTCGCGCACGAAGATCTTGCCGGGGCCGCCGAAGACGCCCGCGGTGCTCCAGAAGACCCGCGAGCCGTCTTCGGAGATCGCGTGACGCACGCTGTTTTCGTAGCCGTTGCTGCGCACCAGCATTCCCGCAGAGCAGCCGTTGTTCAGCACCTGCCCGCCCGGCAGCACGCAGAGCGAGCGCAGCGCCCCTCCCGGGCTCGAGACGTAGGTCAGCGGCGGTTCGTCGCCTCCCCGCGCGATCGCCTGCGGCGCCGGCGGTCCGCTCGGGGCGGGGGCAGTGGTCGCGTTTTCGCTCGCCTTCGCGATCTTCGGGCCGCCGTCGGTGGCGATCGCCGCGCACTGGAAGGTCGCCGGTTTTTCGACGTCGCTCGGCGTGGTGGTATAGGTAGAGGAGGTGGCCGCAGCGATCGGCGAGCCGTTGCGGTACCACTGGTATTCGAAGGAGCTGGGCGAGCCGCCCCAGGCGGCCGCATTGGGATTGCAGGTCAGGACCTGGCCGCCGAGGCCGCCCACCGCGAGCGGTTCGCTGGCGCTCGGGGCCGGGACGCTCGAAGGCGCTTCCGGCGGTGCGCTTACCGGGTAGGGAGCGACGATCCAGGCCGGGTTCGTTATCTGGGCCGAGCCGGCGTTTTCGTTCGAGGACCGGACCAAGCACTGCACCGCGTGGCCTTCGTCGGCTGCGGCGGCGGGGTAATTGGGGGTGGTTTTGCCGGCTATCGGGGAGCCGTCGCGCAGCCACTGGAAGCTCGTGGTTTTTGCTTGCGTTGGAGTAAAGCATCTGAGCAGCGCGCCGACTGGCGTGGCCGCGTCCTGGGTCAGATGATCTTCGACGCGGAAGATCGCTACGCCGCCATTAGTAGAGAAACCTTGCAATTCCAGCGCGAACGTGGGTCGTATTTCGCCGCTTCCCCGGAACTCGTAACCCTCCGAACCGCAGTTGGAGCGCTTATACAAATTGCGTACGTTTTCAACTCCTCCCGGCGCCAGCGGTGGCGCCGTCGTGTTATCGCTCACGAGCCAGGCAGAGCAGAGGTCGTCAGAGAAGGCTTTGAATTCATTGTCCTGGCCAGCGGTGGGGCCGCCGCGGATCACTCCCCGCGGCGGGGAGATCCCATGCGTCGACCACCCTTCCCCCTCATGGCGGGAGGAGACGTACTGGGGAAAGACAGGTTGGCCGACCGCGTCGCCGAAGCGGTGTTCGGCGGTGAAGGTCAGCTTGCCGCCAGCGAGGTCGCTGCGGTTGCGGGCGACCGGAATGCCGCTGGTGGTGGTGCCGGAGAGGATGTCCGTGCCCTCTTTGTCGATCGGGCTGACCATCTCGTAGGCGCGGCAGTCCAGCAGCGAAGCGGCCGACTCGATGCGGAACACCGCGTTGGGGCAGGGATCGGACCCTGAGATGGAGGGCGCGGTGCGGGTTTGGAATGCGGCTTCGGCTCCCTCTTCCCCCGGTTTGCCGCCGACCCCGAAGACCGGGCCGCCGCCGCCGCCGTTGGCGACGAAGCGAAAGCGGTATTCGGCGTTGGGCACGAGAGAGCTCAGCAGCACGCCGGCGGTTTTGACGGTGCCGTCTACGGCGGAGCCCAAGAGGGAACCGGGCACGGCCGGCTGCTCGTTTACGCAGGAGGCTTCCCAGCCGCCTGCGACGCAAGCAGCCGTGCCGTACTGGACGTAGTAGCGGGTGTCTTCCCAAAAGCGGGAGTTGAGCTCGCCGCGCACGGTTGCGCTCGTCGAGCCGACCGAGAGCGGGTACTGATCGAGAATTTCGGGCGGGTGGACGGGCCTCGGGCAGGTAGCGAGCTTGTTTGGCGGTTCGCCGTAGGCGCGGATGAAACTGGGGTTATTGCTCGAAACGTAAACGTCGGCTTCTTTGGTTGGGTTGTTGAAGCAGGCCGAGCCGGCGGCGATGCCGAATGACGCTTTCAGTTCACCTGAGCCAAAAGATTCTGCTTCCGTGAGCGTTTCGCCTTCACTGCATTTAGGGCCGAATTTGCGCACCTGTGGATCGACTTCTTCGTTGTCAGTCGCATCGAAGACATAAAGATTGCCTTGCTGGTCGGCAGCAAGAGCCCTGGGAGTCTCCACCAGCGCTCTGCACTGCCGGGCACCCGTCGTCCCATTGATCTTCAGGACGTTTTTGCTCGATTCAAGACTGGCAAAGAGATTTCCCGTTTTTTCGCTTCCCAGGCTTTGCACCGTTTTGCCAGTGAGCAGCGCATTGGGATCTGGGAGGACTTCTTTGAAGCTGCCGTCGGAATTGAAGACCTGTATTCGAGCTTTATCCCCTACAAAGAGCCTGTTCGCGGTTCCGACGGCAATCAAGCTGCCGGCCGGCCAGGCGCTGAACTGGCCATTGCCAGTTCCGGTCGTGCCCGCTTGACAAACATCGCCGGGATCGATCGGACAGCGATTCTGTTGCGCTTCCGGAGCGGCGGCTTCGACCTTGGTTTTGTTCACTTTGCCGCCGATCATCAACACGAAATGGCCTTCTGAGTCGAACTTCTGCACGCGATGATTTTCCCTGTCGCCCACGTAGACCGCGCCGGTGCTGTCAACCGCGACGCCGTAGATCGGACTGAATTGACCTGATCCTCCTCCTTCGATGCCGGCCTGACAGGCACTTAATTCCGTGCATATCTGAAATTCCGCGGCGCCATTGGAAACACCCCAGCCCCAGGTCCGTACGAACTCTCCCCACGCGGTGAACTCAATTACCCGAAGATTTCCCTGGTCAGCTACGTATGCGTGACCCGTCGACGGATTGGCGGCAATCCCGCGAGGAATGCTGCACGCAGCGTCTTCCTGTCCACCATCGCATCGCGTCCACAGAACCGATGGGCCTTCGGCAGCTCGCGCACTGGCCGGTCCGACAGCCAGCAGTGCACACATGACAACAAGCAGCAAGGACATGAGGACCGCCCGCGTTCGTTCCGGCGGCGAAATAGAGGTGCCGTCCGCGAGCATGAACCGCGACAAACCCGCCATCAATCCCCCAAACTGCCGGTCGCCCCGGCCGGTCCCGTGTTGTTCTCTCATTGCAGCTCCCCGTCGCAGTCTCGATACCTGAGCCCCATCTGACGCGCATCCCAGATCCCAGCGACTATATCGAGACATCACTGAGCATGTCAAGAGACATTGTAGGTCTTATATAGAGTCGCCTTAAGCCGGAGGCCGCAAATTCGGCCCCCGGCAGTCCTGCGCCCTTAATGCGGGCAGCTACTCGGTACCGCTACTTACGGTGTCGTAAAGACGCCAACCTGATTTTCAATCAAACTTTCCTGCCCAACTCTCATCGAGGAGCGCGAAACGATTCGAAGCGCAACTGAAATCCCTGCAAAGGGACGTAAGAGCGAGGGGTGCGTGCACGAAACACTACGCGCGCTACATTGAAGGCGTACCGTCGCAAAGTTGCACAGTTCCGTGCCGTTCCTGGCGATGGCGAGCAGCGACCGGTGACATAAAGCTCTCCGTTCACGAGATAGCCCTTCCGCCGCTGCTCAGCCAGCCGTCCTCGACGAAAGGTCGGGAACAAGCCTATTGGCCCGGCTACGGTGTGGTCCAGATACCGACTTGGTTTTCGTTTGTATCTGTACCCGTCAATGTAAGTTCGCCTTGATAAGTAGCGAATTCTTCGAGGCCGGAGCCGCATGCCCCTTCCTTTGTAATATCAAGACCGATAGCTGTCGCGCTAATGTTGATATCGCGGGCGCTTCCGACCCCCGTATTTTCATAATGCAGTCCCTCGACCGTTTGTGCTGGAATTGTGTAGCATTTGACATTCACGGCGGTAACTTTTATGTGGATCTCGTCGCCCGGATTACATCCGATGTGAAGCGGGGCATGTTCAGTCTCTGACGTTGTTTCGCCTGTTATTTCGATATAACAGCTTGTGAATTCCACAGTGGCTTTGACTATACCAAGATTGGAAATGTTGGCATTACATTCGGTGTGAGTTGGCCTAAACGTAAGTGACGTCTGATCAGTTGTACTGCCGACGCCGAGCAGCTTTGTATTTAGGGGATCGCTGGCTGAAAGTGATATTTTTTTACATTTCAGTTCTCCAGCTCCCGTGGTGAGGATCTGTTCGCTTTTAGCTTCCGCCATCAGACCGGTGTGGTCGATTTCGTAGTTGAACGTATGCGCTGAAACAGCAGGGGCGCCTAGCGCGCCGGTTGCGCTGGCAACCAGGCAAACCAAACCCATGGCTTTGAAGATCCGAGTCAATCACGCTTCCTTCTCGTCGAGATCGGTGGTTTTCTTGATGCGTCGGGTTTGCGGGGGATTACACAGCTTGGGGAAACGCCTACGAGGTCGGCCGTATAAAGCCGCTATGCCGGGGGCCACATTCGGCCCCCGGCAGTCCTGCGCCCTTAATACGGGCCGCTACTCGGTACCGCTACTTACGGTGTCGTAAAGACGCCAACCTGATTTTCATTTGTATCTGTTCCGGTAACTGTAGCTTCGCCGCTGTAGGTGGCGTTTTCTTCGAGTCCTGCGCCACAGCCGCCTTCTTTTGTAGCTTCAATGCTCGTAACTGTCGCTTTGATGTCCACGTCGCGCGTGTTGCCTGCGCCTGTATTAGTGTAGTGGACACCCTCAACAGTTTGAGCTGGGATTGTGTAACATTTCAGTTTACTTGCCGTGATTTTAACGTGGATCTCGTCACCGGGCGTTTCGCATCGAACGTGAACCGGAGCGTGTTCGGTGCCGGCTGTTGTTTCACCTGTGAATTCATAGTAACAACTTGTGAATTCAACGGTCGCGGTCACGAGGCCTATGCCAGCGATGTTCGCCATGCATTCGCTGTACGTTGGTCGTGCGGTTGCTGACGGATGACCGTTTGTTTCCCCCACGCCCCACAGTTTTGTGTTCAGCGGGTCGGTCGGCGACAGCGTCACTTTTTTACATTTGACTTCGCCGGTTCCGGTGGAAAATACCTGTTCGGTTTTCGCTTCGGCCATCAGAAGCGTATGGTCGACTTCATAGTCGAACGTATGAGCCGATGCTGCCGATGCACTAATGGCACCCATCGCCAGCAGGGCGAAACAAGTGAGACCGAGGGCCCTGAACTTCCTAGTCATATTACTTCCCTTCTTTCCTTTCGAGAATCCAAGCGCAGCACGCCTTGAGACCTGCCACGCGCCTCGGAGATATGAGGCCGACGCCATCTAAAGGGGCCACGGTGAGATCAGTCAAGCAATCCTGCTCTAATCGCCAGCCTGGCGCACGCGATGGCTGGACTCCCAGCGGAAATCCCTGCAAAGCCCCGTGAGAGCGAGACGCGCGCGCGCCGAGCTGCGCGTGCACGAAAACGCGATGCTTCACGGTTTGGGGGAGAGGTTGCGGGAGCACAATGACCCCCTACGTATGGCCCGCCGGGCCCCCGTTCGATGTCGCCAGCCAGGAAAGCTGAATTCGCCAGCTTCCCTGGCTACGCTAGGCGCGTTGAGGAACGTATTTGGCCATCCGACTACGGTGTGGCCCAGATACCGACTTGGCCTTCTTCTGTATTTGTGCCCTTGAGTGTGATTTCGCCTTGGTAGGTAGCGTTTTTTTCGAGACCTGAGCCGCATATGCCTTCCCTTGTGACATCCATGTCCGTAATTGTCGAATTGACGACGATGTCGCGCGTCGCCTGTGCGCCTGTATTCGTGTAGTGCGCACCCTCAACCGTTTGCGGCGGAATTGTGTAACATTTAGCATTTATAGAGCCCACTTTTACGTGAATCTCATCACCCGGGGTTTCGCAGCGAACGTGAACCGGAGCGTGTTCGGTGCCGGCTGTTGTTTCGCCTGTTATTTCGAAATAACAGCTTGTGAATTCGATAGTGGGTTTGACAGTCCCCAGACCGGGAATGACCATGCTGCATTCGGAGTAGATTGGTCTTAGCGTTATTGACGCATGGCCGTTTGTTTCCCCGACGCCCCAGAGCTTTGTGTTCAGTGGATCGGTCGGGGAAAGCGATACTTTTTTGCATTTGGTTTCACCGACTGCCGCCGTAGTGAGAATTTGTTCGCTTTTGGCTTCTGCCATCAATAGCGTATGGTAAAATTCGTAGTCGAACGTATGAGCTGAAGCAGCAGAGGTACTTAGCACCCCGGCTGCGTAGGCAATCAGGCAGACCAGGCCTATGGCTTTGAAGATTCGAGTCATCGTGCTCCCCTTCTCTAGTCGAGTTGGATCCGCGTTCGCGGTGGAGCGACTATGGGCGATGACCCATAGATAGTCAAGAGATTTTGAGTTAAGCGTGCAGGTCCCGCATTGCTGCGCGGCGGAGCTTGCCGCTGGTGGTCTTTTGGACGGCTCCGGGCTCCAGGGCTAGGACTTCGGCTGGGGAGACTCCTACGGCGTCGGAGACGGCGTTTCTGACCTTCTTCTCCAGGGTGTGGGCCTCGATTTCGCCGTTGGACTCGACGAGGACGATCACTTCTTCGGTGCCCTGCCGGGTGAAGGCTACGCAGCGACCGGGGCGAACGCCCTCGACGCGGCCGGCGGCCCACTCGAAGTCCTCGGGGTAGTAGTTGTGGCCCATGACGATCACCATGTCGGTGGCGCGACCGGTGACGTAGAGCTCGCCGTTTGCGACGTAGCCCATGTCGCCGGTAGCCAGCCAGCCGTCTTCGCTGAAGGGGTCCGGGGCTTTGGCGCCGATGTAACGACTCATCAGGGAGGCGCCGTGGAGGAGGATCTCGCCGACCTGGCGCTCCTCTAGCGGCTCTCCGTTAGGGCCGGCAATTCGCAGGTCGAGCTTCAGCGATGGGCCCGAGGAGGCGATCGTCCGGGTCCGACCCTCGGCGGCGTCGAGGGCGACGTTTTCAGCCGCCAACGCATCGAGGGAGATGCGGTCCACCTGTAAGCCCTCTCCGGGCACGGTCAAAGTGACGGCGAGGACCGCCTCGGCGAGGCCGTAGCCCGAGCCCAGGGTCTCGGGCTTGAGACCGAAGCGAGGTGCGGCCTCGGTCAGCCGCGCGGCAACGCCCGGGTCGACCGCTTCGGCGACCAGGCGGACCAGTTCCAGCGAGCTGAGGTCGGGGCGCTCGTCACGGCGCTCGACGGCACGAAGGGCGCTGCCGAAGGCCGTCGAGGGGCCGAGAATCGAGTGCGCGCGGTGCGCCTCGACGAGTCGCAGCCACTCGGCGGGGTCGCGGGCGAAGCGCTCGGTCGGCAGGTAGTGGCAGGTGGCACCCCAGATAGCGGGGGTGAGCACGGTGAGGAAGAGGCCCATGTCGTGGAAGAAGGGAACCCAGTGAACGGAGCTGCGCGGGCCGGTGGGGCCGCTGACCAGGCCGTCGAGGATCTCCATCTGCGCCATCGCCGCGGAATGAGGAATGAGCGCCCCGCGCGGGGTCGCGGTGCTGCCTGAGGTGAACTGGATTACCGCTGGGTCTTCGGAACCCGGCGGGGGTGGGTCCTCGGCGCTCGACCCCCCCTCCTCATCCCAGGGGGCGGCGACGCCGGTCGGCAGCAGGGAGGCCAGGCGAGGGTCGGACAGCACGCGCTCGCTGCCCGCTGAGGCGAGCACCGCCCGCTGCTGCTCTTCAAAAGCTCGAGGGTCCCGGATCCGGACCGGGAGCTGCATCGGAACCACGACGGCGCCCGCGGTCCAGATCGCGAAGGCGGAGACCACCCACTCGGGCCGGTTCGGGCCGAGCACGCCGACCGGATCGCCGGGGCCGACGCCGAGCGCAGCGAGGCGCCGTGCCCCCCTCTCTGCGCGTTCCGCCAACTCGGGGCAGGAGAGCCGCACAGGACCGTCGTCGAGATGGAAGACGTACTCGCCCTGGCCGCGCTCGGCGGTCGAGTGGAGCGCCTCGGGAATGGTCGAAGGTGATCCCTGCTGCACTTGAGAACCCCGCTAGTGCCGGTGTGAAACCCAGCGCGATCATACATTCGCGACGGCTCCCGACAACACCCGCAGGTAACGGTCGACGGTCGGCCCGAGGGCGAAGCTCTCACAGACGGCCTGGCGCAGCCGGTGCCTGTCCCAGGTTCGCGACGCAACCGCATCGAGGGCGGCGGCGATCGCCGCGGGCGAGCGATCCTCGAGCGGCACGCCGATCTCCGTGCCCAGCTCGATGCCGATCTCACGCACGGTCGGGGAGAAGCCGACGACCGGGGTGCCGCAGGCGAGCGCCTCGATGAAGACGATGCCGAAGGACTCGCTGGCGCTCGGCAGGCAGAGGGCAGCGGAGGAGAGATAGAGGTCGCGGAGGCGCTCGAGGTGGCGCTCGCCCAACAGCGACTCGAGTCGCACGCGCCCGTCCAGGCCGAGCTTTGCGATCTGCTCGCGCAGTTCGCCCTCCTGCTCGCCCTCGCCGACGATCGTCACCTCCGCACCGGGCGAGAGGGCCGCAGCTTCGACCAGCCCAGCCGGATTCTTGCGCTCGATCAGGCTGCCGACGTAGAGGACGCCACGCCGCTCGGAGACGCCTTCCGGGTCGACCCCCGCCTCGGCGTACGGGGGTGGCAATGGGTAGTGGATCGTCTCGGTGTCGGCCGGCAGCGGGAGACCCAACCGCTCGCCCTCCTGGCGACAGTGGCGCGAGGGGACGACCAGGGTGGCGAGCCCCCCGAGGGCCTCCTCGGTAACCGCCCGAGCCCGAGCCCGCTCCTCACCGTGGCGGAAGGAGATGTTGTGCCACGAGTGGGCGATGCCGACCGCCGGTGGCGCACCGGAGAGGCGCGCGTGGGTGACGCCGATCGTGTGGGCGACGTGGTTCATCAGCACGACGTCGGGATGCAACCGCCCGAGCAGGCCTTCGTAGAACTCCGCGATGCCGACCCCCTCGGGTCGGTGGAAAGTCGAAACCGGCGGGGTGCGACTCGGCGGCGTCGGCACCAGAGCACCGAGCAGCTCGACCTCCCCCCCGCGCCGTGCCAGCCCTTCGAGCAGCGCCGCGTGGAAGGTCGCCACGCCGCCTCGCTCCCGGCCGCCCCACTCGGGCGGTAGCGACCCGACGGTCAGGAGCCTCATCGGGCCGCGCTCGCCACTCCCCGCAGCGGGCTCGTCCAGCGCTCGTCGAAGTAGTGGTACCTGCTGGGATCGGTCGGGTCCAGGCGTTCGTCGGACTGCAGCGTGCGCACCTCGCCCGCGGCGGGAAGGCGGATGTCGTCCTCGGTGAGCCGCTCCCTCCAGCGGTGCCAGCCGTCCTCCACCTCGCTGGGCGGGAAGCTGCGCTGCACGTACTTCTCGACCGCGTGGGGCACGCTGAGGAAGAGGTAGTGCTTCATCGGGAAGGACCGCGGGTATTCGCGCAGGCCGGCGAAGCGCACGCGGTGGCCCGCCTTCCATCCCAGCTCCACGTCGGGATTTGCCTTCCAGGCGTTGAGCCGGTGCGGGAACTCCGGCATAAGGGGGTAGTAGGTACGCAGGGTGCGCTGGAAGTCGGCTCTGTCGTGGTCCGGTGCTTCGCGCGTGGGAACGAAGCTCAACTCGAGGAAGTTCACCGCACTGAACCCCAGTCGGTCCACCGCGCGGAGGGCTTCGGCAAGCGACGACTTCCCCGGCGGTGGGAGGCGCATCTCGTCCGCGTCGAGGTGGATGAACCAGTCGGCCTCGAACTCGCGGGCGACCTGCTCCTTGCGGCGCAGCTGAGCGCGCAGGCTGAAGACGTCACCTTCCCTGGGGAGCGTCTCGATCCCGAGCAGCGACCGACCGCCGTGGCGTTCCGCCAGCTCCACGGTTCCGTCGGTCGATTCGTTGTCGATCAGGTAGACGTCGATCCCGTGGCCACGAAGGTGCTCGAGGCAGGGGCCGATGAAGCGCCGCTCGTTGTAAGTGGCGAGGAGCGCGACGATGCGCATCTCAAGCGCGCCTCTCGGTCGCGGCGAGGACGGCGGCGAGGACGGCGTCGGGATCGCCGCCCAGGCGCATGTCGTAGCGGCTGTCCATGGCGTCCGGGAAGTCTCCGGATCCCCCGCCCTCCCACAGCACGTTGAGCTGGCCGGGTGCCGGTAGGTAGCGCTGCGAGCCGCCGATGTGGACCGCGACGTCGCACTCGAGCCCGCGCAGGTCGTCGATTTCCTCGCCGCGCAAGACCAGGCACCGGCAACCGCGCGCAAGGGCCGCCCGCCGCAGCCGCTCGGCCGAATCGCCGGACGCATCGACCCCTTGCCGATCGTCCCCCACCCGCACGCAGATGCTCACGGCTTCAGCCTCCCGCGAGGTGACGGAGACCGCCCGCCCACGGCCCTCCTGCACCCAGATGCCGCCGCCCTCTTGGGCGGCGAGGTCGTGTTCGCGGCGCAGCAGCGGGCCCCAGCGTTCCAGCAGAAAGCGGTGGTTGCGCAGCTTGCGGTCTCGGGCTTCCTCGAAGACCACGGCGCGTCGGGTTGAACCGGGCCGGTGGATCAGCAGCGAACGTCCGCTGCAGAGGATCGGCGTTCCGGCGCGTCGCAGCTTCAGGCAGAGATCGATGTCCTCCGACCCGTACAGATAGCCATGCGTGAAGCCGCCCACACGCCGAAAAAGCTCCGCCTCGACAAGCAGGCACGCAGCGACGACGACCGGGCTCTCGACGTCCTTGCCGAGCTCTTCGTCAAGCGGGTCGGACTCCCAACCGTGCAGCGCCGGCCCGATCGTGCCGCCCTCGTCGCGAAATCGCAGGCCCCGGTGCTGGACCGCGAAGCCATAGGCGAAGCGCTCGCGATCCTCGGCGGGGAAGATCAGGGTCGCGCCGACGGCTCTGGCGGGGCCGCTCCTGAGACAGGCGACCAGCTCACGCAGCCAGCCCTCCTCGAACGGCTCGACGTCGTTGTTGAGGAAGAGAAGGAGCCCCCCCGTGGCAAGCGCCGCACCCTGGTTGTTCGCGTCCGAGAAGCTCTCGTTGTGGGGGTTGGCGACGATCGAGATAGGGAACGGCGCCGGCACCGAGCGGAGGAACTCGAGCGAATCGTCGCTCGAGCCGTTGTCGACGACGATCAGCTCGAGGCTCGGATAGTCGGTGCGATCGATCAACCCGGCGAGCAGCGTCCGCAGGTGCTCGGCGCCGTTGTGGCTGACGACGATGATCGAGACGGTGGCCGCATCGGGGGTCGCGGCGGGCGGCGGGCCCAGCCTGCGCCGCAGTTCGGCGGCGAGGGTCGTGGCGGGCGAATCGACCGTCGCGCTCACGAACGAGATGCCTCCTGCGCCAAGTTCACGGCGCCGGCCCCCGTAACGCCCGCGTAGAGCGACGCTACTTCGGCCGGCACACGACTGTCTTCGAACACGGCCGCGGCGGGCGTGCGGTGACGGCGGAGGCGACCCTTGATCGCCGCCGCGATCCGATCGGCGGCAACCGTGCCTTTCACCGGCGCTGCCACGCCGGCAAGCCGCGCCAGCCGAGCGACCGGCGCATCCCAATCATCGAAATAGTCCTCGTAGGAGATCGTTACACGCGAGGCCGGCGCGGTATTGATTAGTGCGGCCTCGATGTAGATGAGCCAGAGCTCGAACGCCTGTCGGTCGCCGATCCCCTCCCGTTGCCGCAGCGACGCGACGACGTCGAGCGGGTTGCGCAGGCAGATCACGCAGCTCACCCGCGGGACGAGCTGCTGCCAGAACGGCAGCGTCAGTGAGTTGCGCGGATCCTTCCAACCCCAGAGATCCCGGCCGGCGAAGGTCTCCTCGAGAAGGACGCGGGCCTCCTCGCGCTCGGTCGCGATCAGCGGGCTCGACTCCCACCCCGCTGGCAGCGCCGGAGGTTCGCGCCAATTCCCGCCGAAGCGGTGCAGGATCCGTTCGTTGATGCGCATCATGCGGTAGTGCTCCCAGAACCCGTCGGGGTTGGCCGCTCTGGCCTTGGGGCGATCGCCGTGGGGGATTTGGCGCAGATCGCCTCCAAGCAGCTCCTCCTCCGGGCCGAGGTACACCCCCAGCAGCTCGAGAATGCGTGCCGTCAGAGAGGTTCCGCCGCGGGATGGCCCGAGCACGCATACGCTGGGACCAAGGCTCGGGAGATCTGGGCCCAACGTCACGATTTCACACCGTCAGGCGGTCGCCCGATAAACAGGGGACGCGAAGTTGGACCAGTGCGTTCCGGTGGACTTGTAGGGCAGCTTTATCTCACCCTCGCCGTAAAGCTCGAACTCCTCGACGCCTACCAGGCGAACCCCGTCGAAGGCGTCGACCACCTGGCGATGATCGTCGATCGCGTCCAGCGCCCGCCGGCTGAGGTTCTCGAGGTCGGTTCCGGCGAAGAAGCCCGCAAGAGCCTCGAGCGAACCGAGCCGGTAGGCCAGGTGGAGGACGGTGAGGATCGCCGGACCGGTTATCAGGATCGGGGCTATGCGGCCCAGATCGACCCGTGTGCGAGTCTGCTCGATGCGCGACGTGGCCATCTCCAGCGTCAGCTCGAGCAGCGGGTGCCGAGGCCGCTTGAAGAGGAGGAAACTGTTCTGGATCGGGACGATGTCGCGTCCCGCGAAGTTCGCCTGCGGTTCGGCACGCAGCACCGCGACGCTCTCGTCCTCGATCAGCGGCGCCAGCGAGCGCTTGCAGCAGTAGTCGACGTCGGCGTAGACGCCCCCGCAAGCGAGCAGGGCGCAGTAGCGGAAGTAATCGGCCTGCATCACCGGCATCGCGCAGGCGGCGAAGCAGTCGCGCTCGCGCGGCCCGAAATGGGTGGCGATCAAATCGGCCGCGGCGGCTTCGTCGAAGATCCGGTGCCGGAGCTCCGGGTTGTGAGCGGCGAACGTCTCCGTCAGCGCCGCGACGTCGTCGGGCATCTTCCCGCTGTGCCAATACTGAAATAGCGAGAGCGCCTCTACACTCCCCTCCATGCCGAGACGATACCCGACGGATACCCGAGTCTGACGTCGGTCGACCCGCGAGAGATTCGGGAGACGCTCGCCCGCTTCATCGATGAGCTGCTCGAGCTTCCCTACGACGGTGCCGACCCACTGGCGGACGAGATGGTCGACTCGCTCGGTCAAGAGCAGCTCGCCGAGTACATCCACGAGGCCTACGGAGTCGAGCTGAGCGACGAGGAGATGGCGAAGGAGAACTTCGCGAGCCTCGCCGCGCTGAGCGCTCTGGTAGCCGCCAGATGCTGAGCTGCGCCCAACCACGGAGCGAACTGAGCGAGCTGCGCATCCTGCTGGCCGGCTCGGACGAGCTGGCGGCGGGACGGCGGCAACGTGCTCAACAGCATTCGCCCCAGGATGCCTCAAGCGGACTTCGGGGCGGGGCTGTCCGGTTTCAGCCTCAACGAGCCCGCTCTGCGGACGGATCCAGCACCCAGCGGAGCCGGCTCGCAACCCGATCGCTGACCAGCTCCTGGATGTCGGGGTCGTTGCCCGGGTAGAGGGCCACCCCGGGCTCGACTGCCACCTCGAGGCCGCTGTCGCCGAGCAGGCGGCCCAGCCGGACGGCGTCGTCTGCGTCGCGCTCGCCGACGAGAATCCAGGCCGAGCCGTGGGAAACGACGGCTTGCAGCGACTCGACAACGGCGGGATCGGGGGGCACCTCGAGGTCCGGCGCGCCTCCGTCCCCCTCCGTGGAATCCTCGCCGCGTCGAACCTTCAGCATCTGCTCCCGCCACCGCGCTCGGTTCTCTTCGCTAATCGGCTGCAGGAACGGCACGACCAGCAGCGTCGTGGCCACGTTGGAGAGGCGACCCGCCAGCTCGAGCCCGAGGCGGCCTCCATAACAGACCCCGATGACGATCTGCGCCAGGCCGGCGGTTCGCTGCCGAAACCACTCGGCGACGTCGCCAAGCAGCGCCATGTCGACGGAGACCTTCTCGGCGATGGAGCCGTCGACGGCATCGCGGCTGGCGGCGATCGTCGAACTCTCGCCCTCGAAGCAGAAGTCGTAGCGAAGCACGACGGTGCCGAGCGCGGCGAGGCGACGGGAGAGGTGCGCCCACTCCGAGCTGAAGCCGGCCCTCCCGGAACGGCCGCCCCCCGGCAGCAGGAGCACGGCGGCGCGTGGTGCCTCGAGCGGCTCGCAGACGATGCCGCCGACCGGACCGAGCGAGGTCGGCACAAGCACCGGAATCTCGCTCACCTCGCCAGCCATTCACCCACTCCATGCTCAAGCGCCGGGTAGTCCTGCGTGCCAAAGCGCCAGGAGCCGTCGACGACCAGCTCCTCGAGGCCCGGCGGCACGGGGGCGTCCAGCGGGGGGCGCGCGCAACGGACGACCGCCCCGTCGCCGTCGAAAGCGGCGAGGGCTTCGTGCAGCGAAGCGTCGGCCTGCGGCCCGGCCGCGAGGATCTTCGCGGGCAGCGGGTAGGCGAACGACATGTCCCGAATCCGCCCCGGCCCGAGCGTCACCCGCTGCGTGCTCTTGGCCAGCCGGGCGAAGTAGGCCTCGGGGCTGAGCGCCGGCTGCACGAGCAGCAGGCGGTTCGCGGCGACGGGACTGACTCGCTGGGCGAGGCAGGCGACGGCGGCTCCCACCATCAGCCCGGCCGGAAACCAGGCCAGCTGCGGACAACGGCGCGCGCCCTCCTCCAGCGCGCTTGCCGCGGCGTCGGCGAGGGCGTCGAGCGTCGTCTCGGCGAGCGAAGGACCATGACTGTCTCCGTAGCCGGGGTAGTGGAAGACCATCCCTGCGCCTCCCCCCCGCGCCGCGCTCAGCGCGACGTAGTGGGAAAGGCGCGCGGTGCGATCGGCCTCGTACCCCCACGACGCGCAGACCAGCACCCCGGGCCCGCCGCGCAACGGCTCGGCTGAGTAGAGCGACCCGTAAAGCGGCGCCTCCGCGGGGCCGAAGAAGAAGACCTCACGCCGCAGGCCCGCCCCACGCCATGTCGCAGCGTCCTCCCAGGTCCTCATGCGACGGACCTCCCCTGGCGTAACAGCAGGTTCCCGATTGGCATGGCCCCGTTCCTCAACCTATCCTACGGCCATGGGGGTGAGCGGACCGGCGCCGGAGCGACTTGTGCGCTACCGCTGGGCGGCGGAAATCGGTGACGGCGGGCACACCCTGGACGCGGCCTGCGGCGCTGGTTGGGGCACCGCCGCGCTGGCCGGCACCGCGCGGGAAGCAATCGGGGTCGACCTCTCGCCAGCGGCGATCGCCGCGGCGCGCCGCGAGTACGGCGAGGTCGCGGACTTCGTCGAGGGCGACCTCCTCAGGCTGCCGTTCGCGGACGGCGAGTTCGATCGCGTGGTCTGCTTCGAGACGCTCGCCCACGTCGCCGAGCCCGAGACGGCGCTCGCCGAGCTGTGCCGGGTCACGCGGGCGGGCGGCATGCTGTTCGTCTCCACGCCCAACCCAGCCGCCTACCCATCCGGGAATCCCCTGCACCTGAGCGAAACCGCGCCGCAGGAGCTGGACCGCTTCCTGCGCCGGCGCTTCGCCAACGTCACCCTGCACTTCCAGCAGACCTTCTTCGCCTCGCTGCTGGGCGGAGCGGAGTTGCTCGCCCACGAAGATCCGGAGGCCGAGCTGGCGATGCAGGTGACGAAGCTCGTCGGCGAAAGCCCCGCCAGCGCCCTCCACGCGGTGGCCGTTGCCAGCGATGCCGAGCTGCCGACCCCACCCGCGCGGCTCGCCCTGGGCGATGACGCCTACTACCGGGAACGGCAGCAATCGCTGTGGGAATGGCAGGAGAGAGCGGTGCGGGCGGAGGCGGAGGTGTGCGCTCTGGAGCGCAAGCTGCGCGAGCTTCAGCTTTGAAAGGCCGGTATCCAGGCCTCGGGACGCAGGGTTGGATCCCACATCCGCGCTAACGCAATGCCGGCCAGCTGCTGCCCCTCGTAGTCGTCCTTGATCTCCCGCCGGTGGTGACACGGCAGGTCGTGGCAGATCACCTTGCCGCCGCGCACGCCGACACGCAGGCCGATGTCCACGTCGTAGCCGTGGAAGAGCTCGCTCAGCCCCTCGCCGAAGCGCAGGCCTCTGACTGCCCAGGGCGCGAGCACGAGCAGCGCCCCGTCCACTGCATCGACCTCCTCAGAGCCGACGACCGGCCCCCGGCCGGCCTGTGGGTCGACGGTGCCGTACGCCACGTCCGGCCAAAGCCAGCAGTGCGGTTTGGAGATGCAACCGCCGAGAGGGCCCGTCAGGCCAACGCGGGGATCCGCGAAAACCTCACGCACCCGGCGCGGCAGGCTGTCGTCGAGCAACTCGAGATCCTGGTGGAGGAGGACCAAAGCCTCGAGGCCCGGCAGGGACGCGGCTTCATCCATCATCTCGTTGTATGGCTGTTGGATCGAGTCGTAGCCGCTGCGAGTGAGGATCACTGAGTCCGACTCGGCCGCGCGTTCGATGCCCGGCAGCGCGATTTCCGCGTAAACGGTGGTTGAAGTAATTGCCGTCGCGAACGCGATCACGCGAGAATGCTAGCGACGGAAACGCCGACCGCTAGGCGGCTTGGGCGTCCCAGCCCGCGATCCAAGGTGCGCGCAGATCGAGACTCTCCAGCCGCTCGGCGTCCGCGCGGTAGTGGGCCTCCAGGCGGCGGCGTTTGGCGCTGGAGAGCGGCGGGCGATCTTCGTCGGGGGCGACGTTCCAAGTCTGCAGGAAGAACTCGAATGCCTTGCGAGCGCGCTCGGCGCGATCGCAGAGTAGCGGCCAAACCTGCTCCGCCATGAACGCCTCGAGCTGCTCGAGGGCCTCGGCGTCGAGGCGCGACCGCGTGCCGCCGCGGTGGTGGCGCACATCGAGGCCGGTGGGTCGGTATCCCGGCTGCAGCCCGATGTGGGCCAGCACCCGATCGAGGACCGCGCCCGGCGCTGCCTCTAGATCGGCGCTCATCTCGACCAGGATCTGCTCTGCCGGCAGCCGCCGCCGATAGATGCCGAGCACTCGGCCGTACTCTCCCTGGGCGAGATAGGAGTTCGTCTCGGTGGGACGCGAACGGGCGACCTGCAGGCGCCGCGGCGCAAGCTCCTCGTCGACCACCTGCTCGAAGGGCCTGCTCTCCAGGCCACGGCGCACCGACATCCTGTAGTGAGAGATCGCCCGCTCGATCGGGTCGCGCAGCAGGGCGATCAGATTCACCCCGGGCAGCATCTCGTCAATCCGGTCGACGATCGACTCGATGTCTACCGAGCCACGACCCATCATGTAGTGGGCGGCTACTTTCCCCAGCTTCGCCTCCGGCGGCGCATCGCCCAGCTCGGACTCCACCAGGTCCGTCAGCAGACCCGGGATCCGGTCCTCGCGGGCGCAGAGGATCGGCGCCTCCTTGTGATCCGGCATCGCCACCTGCGGATGGCCTCGCAGGTACTGCCACAGCGAGGTCGTGCCGCCCTTCTGCACGCCGATTACGACGAAGTCGAGTCGTCGCTTGCCTCCCGACTGTCGCACCGGCCCGGTCACTTCTGCCGCAGTGCATCCAGCGTCCAACCAGCGAACAGGTCGACTGCGTCGGAGAGCGCCCGGCGATGCCCGCCCGAATCTGCATCGAGGTCACTTGAGCTGGACCGCAAAAGCTCCAGGCTCAGGTACAGCAGTGCTACCTCCTGCCTGAAGTCCGAATCTGCATGAAGTTCCCCGGTCCGCGAGTGGAAGTGTCGTTTTCTTTCTTCTATAACGGCGCTGAGCGACTCGCGGACCTTCAGAGGGGGTGGAGATCCTTCGCTCGCCAGGCGTCCGAGCTGTTGGATCTGGGAGTCGGGATTGGCAAAGTACTCCTCGTAAGCGACGAAGGTTCGCTCGGCCCCCGCGGTGTTCACCAAAGCCGAAGCGACATAGACCAGCCAAGTACGCGCTACCTGCGAGCGGGTCATGGATAAGTGCTCCACCACCGAAGCGACCGCATCATGCGGGTTTCGCAGACAGACTACGTAGCGAAAGCTTGGGACCAGCCGCCGCCAGAACGGCAGCGTGAGACAGGTGCGAGGGTCCTTCCAGCCCCACAGGGGCTTGCCGGCAAAGAGATCGTCGAGCAGCCACCGGGCCTCGTCAGCCTCCTTCTCGAACTCCGGCGACCTCTCCCAGCCAGGCTCTGGGACCGGGGGTGTCAGCCCCTCGCCGCCAAGCTTTACGAGGATCCGCTCGTTCAGCTCGACGATCGGGCGGCACTCCCAGAGCGGGCTCATCGGGGCCGGCAAGCGCAGCAACTCCTCCGGACCAAGGTCCACCCCACTCAGACTCAACAGATGAGTGGTGAGACTGGTTCCGCTGCGCGGGGGCCCAAGCACGCAGATCGCGGCGCCGTCCGGCATCAGCCCGCCAGCGAGCGTTCGAAGGCGGCACGCGCGGGCGGCTGCAGGGATCCGAGGAACAGGGGCTCCGGCGAGGGCCGCACGTAGGGCCGGCCGCGCAGTCGCTCGTACTCCCCCTGCAGCTCGTCCGAGCGACCGTCGGAAGCACTCGTGCTGACGCCGCCGTGAACCTGGTGGAAGGTCGCCTCCCCCAGCAGCATCACCAACCGGGCGCCGGGCAGGGCACAGGCACGCGCGAACAGGTCGAGGTTGACGAGGCCCCCGCCGGGGGCGGCGAACTCCTCGGCGAAGCCGCCCAGCTCCCCCCACATCCCCGCCGCCATGAAGAGCGCGTTGCTCTCGGCCGGCACCGCAAGCCAGCCTCCCATCGAGGAGACGCCGGGAACGGAGGCTTCGAACAGCCGGTAGCCGTCCTCCTCCCAGCGCAGCCGATCGAGCATCGCCGCCTCGGCCTCCTCGTCGTAGCCGGCCCCGACCGCCTGCTGCTGAAGCCGGCGGCCGAGATGAAAGCCGAGCGTCGCGATCACCGGCCGGGGGTACGTCCCGGCGGCGACCAGCGCATGCTCGACGATCCCCGGCGACGCCATCCGGGCGCCGTCGATCATCGCCCCGATCAGCGGAGCGCGGGCGGCCTCGATGCCGAGGTTGAGCGCGCGAGCCGGCGACGGCGGGGCTTCGTCGATCCGGATCCAGCGCAGCTGGGCGCCGAACGCCTCGCAGGCGGCGCGATCGATCGGCCGGTGCGAGCCGTTGTCGACGACGATCAGCTCGTAGTCGCCGGGCTCGACCCCCCGCTGGATCGGCGGCGAGAGCGACTGCACGGTGCGCTCGATCTGGCGTGGCATGTCGTACGCAGCGATGACGAGCGAGAGGCGAGGCTCGGCCCTGGCGGACATGTACGCGACTATATTCTGAGGAAACCTCAGACACATGTATTGGTACTGGGAAAGCGTCGTGCGGCCACTCCTCGTCGGGTCGGAGGCGCGCGCCGTTGTGGAGATCGGCACCGGCCTGGGACGGACCACCCACCGGCTGTTGGAGCTGGCGCGAGAGCGGGGAATCTCGGTCGACATCATCGATCCGGAGCCGGGGTTCGACGTCGAGGCGGCGATCGGCGACTCGGCGGGCCGCGTGCGCTTTCATCGCGCCCGCAGCCACGACGTCCTCGAGCGGGTCGGTGCGGTCGACGTCGTCCTGATCGACGGCGACCACAACTGGTACACGGTCCACGGCGAGCTGACGCGGCTGGCGGCGGCGGCGCGCGACGCCGAGCGGCCGCTGCCCGCAGTCCTGTTGCACGACGTCGAATGGCCCTACGGGCGGCGCGACATGTACTACGACCCGGGCTCGGTTCCAGAGCGGCACCGACAAGCCTGGGCGCGGAAGGGGCTGGTGCCGGGACAGCGGCAGCTGAGCGAGAACGGCGGCCAGTGGCGCGAGTATGCGAACGCGCTCGAGGAGGGGACGCCGCAAAACGGCGTTCTGACCGCGGTCGAGGATTTCATCGAGGCGTCCCCCACCCCGCTGCTGCTGCGGGTACTACACGGGTGGTTCGGCCTCGGCGTCCTCGTCTCCGAGCCTGCCCTCACGGCCTGCCCCGGGCTGCGAAGCGAGTGGGAACGGCTCGGCTCGGCGGAGTTCGCGGAAGCCCATGCCGAGCGCCTGGCGGGCTGGGCCGCCCGCCAGCTCGCGGCCTCGATGGAAGCCGCAAGCGAGGTCAGCCGGCTTCGCCGCGAGCTGGATCGCCCGGGGGCCGATGCGCAGCGCTGAACTTCACCGGTAGAGCCCGCCCGCCGAGGCGAACCAGGTCGATGCTCCGTCGGACCGCTTCGCGACCTCAGCCCAGGCGGCAATGTCCTTGCGGGGACGGACCTCGAGCCCGTCGAACAGCCGCCCGTCGCCATCGGCCTGTCCGCCGACCGCCTCGCAGACGAGCTCCGCCGACGGGGCCAGGACGCTCTGCGCGGCGTACTCGAGGAACGCGGCGGTCGAGCCGAGCCGGTCGAGCAGGTAGAGGGAGGTGAAGATGCCCGGCCCGGTGACCAGCCACGCTCCGGCCCGGCCGGCATCGATCCGGTGCTCGATGTTCGCGGTGGCAATTTGGATCGCCAGCTCGAGCAGCCGATGACCAGGCCCACGGAAGGCGAACATGTCGTTGCCGATCGCGGCGAACGGGCCGACGGGATAGGGCCAGCGGTACCAGTCTTCGAGCACCTTCGGCGCCGGGAAGGGGCGTCCGAACAGCACCCCCGGGGCTGGACCGGCGAGCAGATCGCCGACGCCGGCCCGGCAACGGAAATCCGTGTCGGAGTAGAAGCCGCCGAAAGCGTGCACCGCACAGCAGCGGAGGTAGTCGGCCTGCATCTCGGGCATCGCGCAGGTGCGAAACGCATCCGCCTCGCGGGCGCCGTAGCGGTGTGCGATGAACTCCGCCGCCGTGGAGCGGTTGAAGACGACATGGGGCACACCGGGGTTGTGCTGGGCGAAGGACTCAAGCGCGGCGGCCACGTCCTCCGGCGGCACCTCCTCATGCCAGTACTGGATTATCACCGGGCGAGCTCCGCAAGCCAGCCTGGATCGTCGCGCTCGATTCGCTGAAAAAACGCGTCGGAGCTGCGGCGATTGCGTTCCATGATCGCGAACAGCTCGTCGCGGTTCTGGGGCAGATTCGTGTCCATATGAGCGACGTCGACGCGCGCCAGCGGAAAGCGAGACCCGGCGCCATGGTGATAGATGGCGTCGCCGTAGACGCCGAACATCAGCGGGTGAGGGTTGCGGCGGTTGCTGCGCAGCACGGGCGTCCACGGCGTGCCCGTCTGCTCCAGGCGGTGGAGGAGGTTTGCGCCAACGTCGGTGATCGGCTCATCGCGGGGCCCGACCCATTGGTGGCCTTCGCTCCAATCGCCCGGCAGGCTCCGCCAGGTGCGCACCGTCGTTACGCAGAAGCAGGGGTGCGGATGTGGGTCGTCGCAGTTCTCGGGGCGCTTGATCGCGAGCAGCGGCGCTGTTGCGAGCCCCTCGGCAATCAGCGGCGCCGGGTCGGCGATCGGAAAGGCATCGCTGTCGAGAAACATCAGGAGGTCGTCGTCCTCCGCCTCCCGGCAGATCTCTGCGGCGAGAAGATTCAGCCTGCCAGCATGGTCGATCCCGCACGGCACGTCCTTCGGGCGATCTCCGCCGTGGTCGACCAGGCGATCGAAGTACCTGCCGTAGGACGGATCTATCCCGACCAGCGTCGCCCAAACCTGGTGGTCGGCTTCGATGTGCCGGCGCAGTTCGCGTTGCTGGACGGGAATCCACCGCGGCGCCCTGAAGTGCACGGTGGCTATGTGGAGCATCGTCTCGGCGTTGAGAGTACCAATGCGACACCTACCGTTCCCCGCGCCGCTCCCAGGCGGCGAGCCACGGGGTTCGAATGCCCAGGTCGGCCAGAAGCTCGGCGTCCGCAGCGAAGTGCGCCTCGAGCCGGCCGCGGAGCTCGGCGGAGAGTTGCGGGGGAGCCTCGTCGGGAATCACGTTCCAGGTCTCATAAAAGAAGGAGAAGGCCTTCATATGGCGCTCGGGGTCGCCGTTCATCTGCGGCAGAATGTCCCGGACGAGGAACGCAGACAATTGTCGCTCCGCCTCTGGGTCGAGGCGCTTGCGCGTGCCGCTGCGGAAGTAGCGCACCCCCAGGTTCTGCGGTCGGAATCCGGGGTCGAGGTCGAGGTGGACGAGGACAGTGTCGATCACCGACCCGGGATCGCGAGCTAGGTCCTCGCTATACGCGATCAGGAACCGATCAGCCGGAAACGCCGACCTGTAGGCGCCGAGGATGCGACCGTACTCGCCAAGGACGACGTAGGAGTTGCCCAGCGTCAGATCGAGTCGGGATCTCGCCAGCTCGGCAGGCTCGAGCAGCTCGCTCATGGCGGCGTCGACGCTGCGCCTCTCTTTCCCCCGCCTGACCGCCATCGTGTAGCCGGATACCGCGCGCTCGATCGGGTCGCGCAGCAGGGCGAGGAGCTTTACATCGGGAAGGGCGGCGGAGATGCGCTTGACGAGCTGCTCGATCCCGGCGCCAGGACACCCCATCATGTAGGAGGTGGTCGCCTTGCCGAGCAGGGCGCCATCGGGCGCGTCGCCGAAATGAACTCGCATGAACTCATCGAGCGCTCCGGGGTGGTCCGCCTCCGTCGTGGAGAAGAAGGGCGCCTCCTTCGAGCGGGCGAGGTGAAGGCGTGGATGTGGCCGAAGGTACTGCCACAGCGAGGTGGTGCCGGCCTTCTGCGCCCCGATGACAATGAAGTCCAGGTGGCCGGTAGCCACGCTATCCGAAGACCCCTCCATTCGCGCTTGGTACGTTAGCTTACTTCTGTCGGTGATCTCGCGAACGCACAGGTGCATCTTCGTGCATATCCCTCGCTGCGCAGGGGCGAGCATCGAGCACGTCATATGGCCCGGAGAGCGGAGTCAGAGGGACCTGTGGATGGGGTTTATCGATCCGTTTCGCAACCGGCACCAAACCGGCGGGCTGCAGCATCTGCTTGCCAAGCAGATTCGCCAGGAAGTCGGCGAGGACCGCTTCAGCTCATTCTTCAAGTTTGCCGTAGTCCGCAACCCATTCGACCGCTTGGTATCGCAGTTCGCGTACATGCAGGAGAAGCCGAGACTGCGGACGTTCGCCGGTTTGGCCAAGGGGTCGTCTTTCTCGGAGTACCTCGCTTCGATAAAGCGCAGGCGGCACGTTCAATGGGAGCCGCAGTGCTCATTCCTCTACGACGATGACGGCACCCTGCTGGTGGACTTCGTGGCTCGCTTTGAGTCGCTTGAACACGATATGGGAAAGGTATTTTCCCGATTGGGACTGGAGCCAATTGCGCTGCCGCATTGCAATGACTCAAACAGAGCTCCGTACAGAAGCTATTACTCAGATGAGGATCGTGCAGGGGTAGAGCTCATGTACCGGGACGATCTCGATCGCCTTGGGTACGCTTTCTGACGTGGAAGACGGTGGCGTTCGAACGCTTGACTTCCTCATCATCGGCGCCCAGAAGGGAGGTACCACGTCCCTCTGGCAGTACCTTCGGGAGCATCCAAGACTCGCCCTGCCTCGCAGCAAGGAGGCTGCGTTCTTCTCGCGAGAGGAATCTCAGCGGCCGGGCCGCCTAGAGTCGTTCATGGAACGCTACTTCGACGACGCGCCCGCCGATGCGCTGCTCGGCAAGGTAACCACTCGATACATGCTGGGCAATTCAGACACGCATGTCGGGACGATTGCCGAACGAATTCGAAATGCCCTGCCCGACGTGAAGTTGATCGCCCTCCTGCGGGACCCGATCGAGCGAGCGGTGTCCGGCTACACCATGGCGGTGAGGCGCGAGCAGGAGAGCAAGGACGTCGACGATGCGTTGATGGATCTGCTTGCGCCGGAGAAGCTCAAGGACGCCCGGCTGCGAGTGGCGCCCGACAATTCCTACGTCGTAGTCGGCGAGTACGGTCGAATTCTCGAGGAGTACCGTCTGCGCTTTCCGGCCGAGCAGATGCTGACTGTCTTCACCCAGGATCTGGAGGACGATCCGGGTCATGTCCTCGACGAGGTCCTTGACTTCCTCGGCCTGCCCGCCGGCTTCCGACCGCGCGGTTTGGGAATGCGCCATTTCCGCGGTGGTACCAATCGACGCCTCGATCCGGAAGGCGAGCGGCTGCTGGTCGATTTTCTCGCCAACGAGATGCTTCCGCACATGCGGGGCGACCGCGAGGCGAATCTGAAAACGCTCGTCATGTTCCTCATGAGCTGGAACGTGACGCCGACCGAGCCTCCGGCGCTGTCACCCGAGATCAGACGCCACCTGGAATCTCACTATCGACACGACGCAGAGGTTCTCGCCACGTTGGGAATTCACGTGCCCTGGGTCGCGCAATGGGATGCGCGGAGACAGATGGCCGGGCTTTGATGATTCACATTGCAACCCTTCACTTCAATACCCATCGCTGGATCCCGATCCAAGCGCGGGAACTGCGCAGACACATGGAGAGCGAGTACCGGGTCTGGGCATCGCTGGAGGGGATAGATATCTCTTACGGCACGTACTTCGACCATCTGGTCGATCACGAACGAGACCGTCCCGAGAGCCTGAACAGCGGCGTCGACCATGCGGGCAAGCTGAATCTCCTCGCTGCCGAAATCTGCCGTGAGGCAGAGGATGACGACCTTTTGATGTTCCTCGACGGCGACGCCTTCCCGATCGCCGATCCGGCTCCGCTGCTCGCTTCGGGTCTCGCCGACGCACCGCTCATGGCGGTGCGCCGGGCCGAGGTCGAAAGTCCGCATCCGCACCCCTGCTTCTGCGTCACCGACGTCGGGACCTGGAGGAGCCTGCCGGGAGACTGGAGCAAGGGCTTCGTCAGGCCAGGCCTGCGAAGGCGCCCCACGAGCGACGTGGGCTCGAACCTGCTGCGTCAACTGGAGCTCAGCGGTACGCCATGGAGCCAGGTCCTGCGCAGCAACCGGAGGAACCTGCATCCACTTCTCTTCGCCGTATATGGCGACACCATCTATCACCACGGCGCGGGCTTTCGGCGACCGCTTCCACGTATCGACATGCTGGCTCTCAAGGATGAATCGGCCGATGAGCAGACCGAAAGGGGCCTACTGGAGCGCAACGAACGGCAGTCGGCGGCGGTGTTCGAGCGCATAGAGAAAGACGAGCCCGGGTGGCTGGCGGAATTCATCTAGCGCGCTAATCGCCGTGATCGGCCGTGGCACTCCGCCTGTCGACTTTGGTTGTCATAGTGCCCAGCGATGCTGATTCACGAGCGCTTTGTCTTCCTTCACTTCCAAAAGACTGGCGGCACGTTCATTACGGAGTCCCTCGCTTGCGCGCTGCCGAAGGGATCGCTGCGCGACGGCGCGCCCGACAAGCTGCACGCCGGATGGGCCGATATCCCGCCCGAGGCCATGGACTTGCCAGTTCTTGCTTATGTGCGAAATCCGTGGGACTGGTACGTCTCCTGGTACCACTTCATGCAGAGCCGTCGACCGGACAATGTCATCTTCCGCCTTATGTTCGCGAATGGAAAGAACGACTTTGCAACGACGGTGCAAAATGCGTGCACCGGGATGCCGGGGTGCGACGACCCCGAGCTCGCGCGTCTGATGGCCGAAGATTCCCGGCGCGTCCGGCCGCTCGCCTTAAAACGTGACTTTTGCACCACTCGCTTCCTGGATTTCTTTGGAGCGGGGCTTGGCTCCGACCGGCTCACGATCGGCCGCTTCGAGACACTGGTCGACGACCTCGAACGGTTTCTCCTGCGGCTCGAGGTCGAGCTTCCGGATGGCGCGATGGCGAGGATCCACGCCGCTGCGCCAGTCAAAGCGACCCGGCGTCGGCGTCCGTATCGCGAGTACTACGACGACGATCTGGCCAACCTGGTCGCCAAGTCTTGCAAGCCGGTTATCGACCGCTTCGGCTATCGCTTCTGATTCACCGAACGCAAGTTATCGTGGGGAACTCACTGTGCTCTTCGTCCACGGGAGCTCGAATGGATCGTCGGTCGAGCGCGGTTGCTCCCGGGCGATCAGCTTCGAGATCTCTTCCCGATCGAACTCCTTTTCATACCGTTCTTCCAGGGAGCTGGCGATCTCGGCCACTGACATTCCCTGGGCTCGCAGGAGAAACGCCTCACGCCAGGGCCCACGGGTGACTTTTCCCACCACCCGATCGAGCGCGGACCCCATGTCGAGCGCTATCCCTCCCTGCCGACGCACGTGGACGCAGAGATCCTTGCCGCAGATGCCGGCACCGACGAGGAAGACCTCGCCCGGCTCGCGCACAGTGATTTCGTCGCGCACCCGGTCGTGGGCGTCGGGCCAGATCGGCACACCATGCATCGCGGCCTCAAAGGGGCCGTCAAGATCGCGGGTCGTGTACTGCGAGGGGACCTGATAAACGGCCACGCCGTCCAGACCCCATCTGCGCTCGAGCACCGGTGCCAAATCGCGGCAGGAGATCACGCTCACCAGGCGACCCCCAAGCAAACCGGGCAGCACGCCGAAGACATCGTGGCCGAGGCGACGACGGGCGAGCGCAGTTGGCCTTCTGCCCGATGCAAGGCGGTCTCGGTAAAGGGCCGTCAGCCCCGTCTTCGAGCCTACCCCGTCGAGCCTTCCTCCAGAGAGCACTCTCTGTCTTTGGAAGAGGATTCCAAGGACATCCGCCTCGTCGAATGCTTCCACCACCGATCGCTGAATCTCCAGGACCGTCTTCGTGCTCGGTCGCACGCCAGTCTGCTTGGCCAATTTGCCGCCGGCGAACTCGATCGACCGGTCGTCGTTACGGTCCACCCTGAGAAATGCCTCCTCCCCGTCGCCGAAACGCACCACCGCGGCAGCGCGGCGTTCGTCGATCCGCCGTTGCAACCACCCGGTGAACCCGACCCGCGACAGCATCGTCGAGGCGCTGTCGTATCGGCGCCCCGCCTCGTCAGCCTCTTCCCTTCCCATCGACAATAGGTAGCGTATCCAAACAACTCAGCTGCGAGTCGGGGCGGGAAAATCACCGATTTCTCCTTGGTACGCTAACGGCTATGGGGCCGACCATGGAGCTTTGGGCGCTCGAGCTTCCCGAGGCTCAGGTTGTGGGTCCGTGGCGGGTCAGGCGGCCGACCCGAAAAGCGATCTTAAGTGGCCGGTTTTACGTCTACGGACACGCAGAGGAGCTTCGTCCCACAATCGACTGGCTGCAGGATCCGCACGGGAGCCGGACCTGGCGCTATGAGCTGCAGACGCTCACCTGGTTGAAGGAGGCGCTGGCGCGGCACGCGACCGGCGGGGACGTGGAGACGCTGGCGGTGGCGCGGGACGTGGTGCTCGACTGGGCGCGGGTGCACCTGCTCGCGGCGGGCGATCGAGGCGGTGAGGCCGACGAGCAGAGCGAGTTCGCCTGGTACGACATGGCGGTCGGATTGCGGGCGCCCTACGTCGCCTATGTGCTGAGCGCCTGCCTCGCCGACGGCACGCTCGACGACGGGGAGGCCGAGCTGCTGCTGGAGGCGGCCGAGCGGCATGGGGACTTCCTCGCCGACGGCGGCAACTACGCCGCCGGCAACAACCACGGCCTCTTCCAGGACGAGGGGCTGTACCTGCTGGCGCGGCTGCTGCCGGAGTCGCCGGCGGCGCCGGCTTGGCGCGAGCTGGCGGTGGCGCGGATGAAGGCGACGCTGGGCGAGACGGTCAGCTTTGCCGACGGAGCCCACCTCGAGCACTCGCCCGCCTACCAACTCGCGATCCTCGACATGGTCGCGCGGCTCGCCGCCAACGTCTCCGAGCTGCCGGAGCTCGGCGACCTGCTCGAGCGCATGCGCCGCACCGCCGCCTGGCAGGTGACGCCGGGCGGCCGCATGGCGCAGCTAGGCGACACGGACGACCTGCCGGCGCCGCAGTGGGCACGCGAAACCGCGGCCACCCTTCGCGGCATGAACGCGCTGCCTGAGAGCGGCCAAGCTTTCGTGCGCGACGGCGAGAGCTATCTCGCCGTCAGCTCCGCCTACCACAGCTCCGCCCACAAGCACGCCGACGACGCCGGCTTCCTGCTCGTCGAGGGCGGGCGGGTCGTTTTGGGCGACGCCGGCCGCTGGGGTTATTACGAGACGGAGCCGGATCGCCTCTACGCGCGTAGCGCCAGCGCCCACAACGTCCTTACCGTCGATGGGCGCGACTTCGAGTGGCGCGGCGCGGCGCCTTACGGATCCGGCCTGCTGGCAGCTGGCGAGGGCGACGGGTGGTCTGCGCTTGTCGTCCGTAACCCGTTGCTGGCCGGCCAGGGCGTCGAGCATCAGCGCATCCTGCTCTACCAACCGCAGAAGATGCTGGTCGTCATCGACGAGGTGCGCTCAGATGACGAACATGAGTACACACGCCACTTCCACTTCGGCCCCGAGCTCACCGCGCGCGAGGCGGGCAAGGGATCAATCGCTCTCAGCTGCGAAGGCATCCCGGTGGCGACGCTGTTCGACCCAAGCGGCGAGGCCGGTATCGCGCTCGATCGTGGCCGTGAGGACCCGCTCCTCGGTTGGACCTATCCCGGCGATCGCCAGCGGAACGCCGTCTGCACGGCGACGCTACGCTCGCACGCCGCCGATGCCACGCTCATCACGGTTCTATCGCTGGGCCAAGAGCAGTGACCGACCAGTCGCTTGAGGACGGCTACCCCTCGAGACGCTCGGCAGTGCCGTGTTGCGGCGGCCGGACAAAGGCGGAGAACTCTTTGACGGCGGTGGGGTCCGGCCGCACCCCAAGGAAGCTCGAGACCGTTGCCAGCGTGGCTGCCGGATGACTGCAGACGGACTCGTAGTGCAGCAGGAGAAAGCGGTCCCCAAACAGCGTCGGGCCCAATCGCAACGCTTGTCGGTTGGCGGCATCCCAATAGTCCAAGACCGTGCTCGCGGCGACCGGCCGCCCATCGGCCGGCATCTCCAGGCCGAAGCGCGAGCCCCAGGAGCGAACCTGGCGCTCGCTCTTCTCCTTGTTGGTCAGGTCCACTCCCTCGCGGATCACGTGAACGTATTTCATGCCCGGGAAAGTCACGGCCAGTTGCCCTAAAAAGAGGTGGGTGTCCGGCAGCTTCCAGCCCCAGCCGGGAGCGTCGGCCGACGGGCCCTGCGATCTCTCCATCGAGTGGGCAATCTCAGCCCGGCGCGCGGTTGCACGGGGATCCAAACCGGGTTCCTCGAACTGGGGGCCCTTGCCGTCGACGGCGCCGCGAACGACCGCCCGCTCCGTGGCGTCGAACGTGGGATTGCCCCGCATCGCTTTCTCGAACGCGCTCAGGGCAACCGGTACCTCCGCCGGGTTCGCGCGGTACCAGTTCGGCCGCCCCAAGAGGAAGCCGAACCAAAGATTGTCCAGGGCGCCGTTGAGCTCGTCGCCGATATAGAAGCCGAGCTCACGTACCAGGTGGGCGATGACACGGGTGCCGCTCCCGGCCACGCCACCGACCGCAACCGGTTCCAAGTCCGACGCCACTCAGCGCCCCTCCGGGGAGCGCCAGCGACGCGAATTGGCCGCCGCCGCGGCCCGCACCACCAGATCGGCGTCGATCGGGTCGGCGCCCTCGTTGACCATCGCCATCAGGCCGAGGTGCTGTTCGGCATGGGGGCGGCGGATGAGGAGCAGGTGGCCGAGCTTGGCGTCGGACTCGGTCGGCTCGCCGCCGCCGGCGGCAGAGCGCAGGGCGTGGACCGCGCGGGCCATTACCTCGTCCTCGGATAGGCCGGTGCGGGCGGCGACGTCCTCGGGGGCGTGCTTCTGGCGGACCAGCTGGTCGACCAGCTGGGCATCGACGCCGTCGAGGGCGGCGATCCGTGCGCGCAGCCGGCGCTTGGACTCGATTCCCGTCGCGTCGCGGACGTAACTGACCAGCGAGCGCACCTCCTCGAAGGGGACGATCCGGACGAGGAACAGCGCCGCGCCCCAGAGCAGCAGAATCGCCACCTCTCCCACTACCCCCAGCAGCGTGTCCGGGAAGAGCAGGTGCGAGATGGCCCACGCCGCCAGGGTCAGCAACGCCAGCGTCGCCAGCTTGCCGTATTCGATCGGCAGCGGTTCGTTGCGCTGGCCGAGCACCAGCATCGTCATCGTCACGATCCCCCAGGCTGCGGCGGCGGCAAGCGGAGCGCCGGCGGCGCCGATTACGGGGATCAATGCCACCGCGGCGAGCCCGAAGAGGACCGCCGCCGCGATCGAGAGGCCGACCAGCCAGTGCATTTTCTTCTTCACCCGCGCGGTGCGGTAGGCGAAGATGAACCAGCCGTGGCCAGCCAGGCTGATCGTCGTGATCGGCACCAGCGTCGCCGCGTCGCCGAAGCTGCTCGGCGCCAAACGCACCAGCTGCTCCGCCAGCACCGCGATCGTCAACACGAGCGAGCTGATGAACACCGCGTAGTAAGTCAGCAGGCGCGCCGAATACTCGCCCGACTCGTCCAGCTTGTCGACCGCAACTTGGGTCATGTCGTGCCGCATCGGCCCCCAGCTCTGCTGGAAGATCGAGGTCCCGAAGCCGACCGGCATCGAGACTTTCTGCGCGACCCGGTAGAGCCCCGTCTGGCTGAAGCTGGCAAGGCCAGCGACGAACAGCGTGTCCGCCAACTGCAGGGTCTGGAAGGAGAGGATGACCGGCAGGTAGGCGCCGCCGCCGCGCATGATCGCCGCCGCCTCGCGCAGCGAGAGCGCCGGACGCAGGTCGTGGCGGATGAGCACGAGGGACAGCGCGGCCGCCAGCCCCGCCGCGACGATCAGGCCGATCAGCACGCCTTCGATCCCTACGCCGGTGGCGAGCAGCGGGATCGCCACCGCGATGCTGCCGAACGAGAAGACCAGCGAGACCATCAGGAAGGCAACCGAGCGAAGCTGCATTCGCAGCTGGTACTGGCCGAAGCGCATCACCGAGGCCGCGACCCCCGCACCAGCCGCCAGCAGGATCAGGCCGCCGTCGCTGCGTGGACCGAACAGCTCTGCGACAGGGTCCTTGAGGACGAGGACGACGGCGAGGACGGCGCCGCCCGTCGCCAGGATCATCGCCAGCCCGGTGCTCGTCACCAGGGCGGGGTCGCTCGAGACGACCGCAGCGACCTCCTCGTCGACTGCTTCGACGTCGCCGTCGCCGGTCGTGCCGTACGTGCGCCGCATCGTGCCCGGCAGGATCGTCAGGCTGGTGAGCAGCGTGACGAGCATCGTCACCGTGGTCAGCACCGCCATCTTGCCGAATTCGCTCGGGTCGAGATAGCGGGTGAAGACGGCGACGCTGACCAGCGCCGCGAAACCGGCTGAGAAGGAGCCGGCGCCGTAGGCGACGGCATGGCGGCCGATGCGCCCGGCGAAGCGGGTGCCGACGCTGTGCCCTCCGTTCGAGCTCGGCGTGCCGTCCATCGCGCTACTCCGGTCGCCGCGCGACCGTGGCGTAGAAGCGACCCAGATAGGCGCGCGGCGGGCGGGTCATGCGCGAGCCCTGCAGGGCGCCGATCTCGACTCGGTCAAAGCCGGCGCCGCGCAGCATGCGACGCAGCGCGGGGGGCGAGATGAGGCGCACGCGGCCGTGGTTGTGCCGCCAGCCGGTCAGCCGCGAGAGCGGCTCGGCGACGGCGCCCGGCAGCAGATGGACGAGCGGCGCGCCGGTGAACGGCTCGCGCAGCTGCCAGCTGTTGGCGTGGAACAGACAGACATGGCCGCCCGGCGCGGTCACCCGGCGCAGCTCGGCGACCGCCTGCTGCATGTCCCGCCTCGACGTCAGGTAGATGAAGGCGTTGTTGACGATGACCGCGTCGAAGCTGTCGTCGTCCAGCGAGTCGAGGGCGCGCATGTCCCCCACCTCGTAGGTGACCCCGTCGAGCCCGGTCTGCGTGGCGACGCCGCCGGCGAGCGCCGCGAACTCGGGTCGCACCTCGACCGCGGTGACCAGCGGGGCGTCGCGCTGCAACGACATATAAGCCGCGAAGGCACCGAAGCCGGCGCCGCAATCGAGCACCCGCGCGCCGGCGAGCGAGCTCACGCCCCCCAGCTCCTCGAGGCAGCGGCGCACCGCCTCGACCCGGCTGGGGACCAGGCTGGAGTTGGTCGCCAGCGTGCCTTCGGCGTCGGCGGAGCCGGCGTCGATTCCGTTGTCAGCGTAGTAGGAGCGGGCGGCACGCACGAAGGCCGGGGCGACTGTCTCGCTCCAGCGCTCGGCGAGGCCGTTGCGCTGCGGCGAGGAGCCGTTGCTCCCGGCGGGGACAGCGGCCCCAACCGTGACCGCACCGCCTGCCTCGACGTGCAGGGCGTAGCGGTGGCGCTCGCCGTCGGGGTCGAGCAACTCGAGGACCGCGCCGCGCACGCCGCCCGGCGAGCGCGCCGTGACGGAGCCGTTCTCGTACTGCTCGAGCTGCAGCTCGGAGGCCACGTGGGTGCGCCGCCACCAGTCGGCCGCCTCGGCCGCGGTCCAGTCCAGCCGCCCCGCCATCGGCAGCCGGCGCAGCAGGTCGGTCAGCTCCTCGAGGTTGAGGTCGGGATGGTTCAGCACCTGCATCAGGCCGCCGGCCCGCTGATAGGACTCGGCGGCTTCGAGGACCCCCTCGGCGTTGACGTCGCCGGGGGTCGTCGAGCGGTCCAGGGACTCGTGGTGAGGCAGGCAGATGATGCGCGAGGTCTCGATCGTGCCGTCGGGACACAGGGCGGCGAAGCGGTGCGGATGCAGGTGCGCCTGGGAGATGAACTCCGTGTAGGCGAAACCCTGGCGCTCGGCCCAGAGGACGTTGGGGGCGCCCTGCCAGCGGAAGCAGTTGGGGTCCCCGTGGGCGGAGGTGCCGCGCGTCGGCCGCCCGGTCGCCCGCTCGACCGCACGTCGCTCCTGCTCGCCGGAGACCCACGGCAGCTCGGTGTGCAGGGCGACCTCCTGGCCGGGGGCCGCGGCGACGCGGCGGGCGACGGCGGCCCCGTCGCTGCCCCGCGCCCGCACGCGATCCGCCGCCGTGCGGGTGCCCTCGACGTGGCGCGCCCGCCAGTACCAGGTGGCCGAGGTGCCGGCCTCGGCGTGGGCGGCCAGCACGCGTTCGACCTGGCCGTGGGACTGCGCCCGGTCGAAGTCATGGCGGACGCTGAGGGCCCACTCGGCCCCCTCCGGCCAGGGCATCACCCGCGGGCGGCGGACGCCGGCGCGGCGGTGCATCCGGTCGAGCAGCGCGGCCAGCAGCGCCTCCAGCGGGAACGGTCGCGGCGAGATCAGGTGCTCGGCCCGCTCGAAGGGCTGCACGGTCGTCTGCTGTCCGAGGAAGCCGAAGAGGGAGAACGAGGCGGCGAGGACCGAGCCGCGGCGCACCAGCGCCGGCCAGCTCTCCTCGGCGCCGCCGGCCTCGGTCCATTCGGCCAGGACCTCGGTCTCGGCTGGATCGACTCGCCAGCGCTCGCAGTCCCAGCCGACCGCCCGCCAGCGCTGCGCCTGGCGCTCCTCGATCGGCACGCCGACCTGGTCCCAGGCGAGCCCGTCGACCCGCTCGACCGGCCGTGACTGCGGCGGGTGCATGTAGGTGTTGGAGCGGGTCGAGACCGTGGCGACGGCATTCGCCAACTCGTCCTCGACCGCCGTGACCCGGCCTTCGCGCGAGGCCGGCTCCGCGGCGAGCACGCCGAGCCCGGCGCGCAGCTGGGGCGGCGGCAGCTCGACCAGCAGCTGGGCGCGACCCGACCCGGCCAGCTCCAGCGCTCGCGGCGTCCAGGCGCCGGCGGGCAGGCGGGGGACGAGGATCGCCGCGTGCCGCTGCCAGGTGCGCGAGTCGGCGAGCGCCGCAGGCGCCGCGGTGGCGAAGGCGAGGTAGCCGAGCTTCTCGAGCACCAGCGGCATCGCCTGCGCCCACTCGACCCTCTCCTCGCGCTCGTAGACGTCGCGGGCGTGCCGCGCGCCGCCGCTGATCAGCAGGATGCTCTTACTCACCGCTCCCCCGGGCCTGAAGTGAACGGATATAGCCTACGCCGCCTTCGCCATCTCGGTCCTCAGCGATACCGTATGTGCGACTCGGAGGTACCAGATGGCAGAGCAACCTCGAACTTGGCAGCTGGTGGAGCGGCGGGCACTCGTCGCCGACCTCGTACGCACCCAGGCCGTGCTGCAGGCGCGCTCCGACCAGTTGCAGCAGATCTTCGCGTCGCGCTGGTACCGCTTGGCGCGCTTCAGCTGGCGCCTGCGGCGGGGCACGCTGTTCGGCAAGGCGAGCCCGCCGAGGATGGCCGGCGAGGAGTCCTTCGCGCAGCCGCTCGACGGCAACGGCGCGCAGTCGCCCTCGGAGGGCGGAGGCGCGGACGTCGCGGTTCTGCTGCTCGGCGAACGCTCGCCGCAACCCGAGGCAGCAATTGAATCGCTGCTCGAGCAGAGCCTCGCCCCGGGCGAAGTGCTGCTCGGCAATCCGGACGAGATGAGCGCGGAGCGCCAGCTCGACAGGCTCGGCGCCCGTTTCCTCGGCACGCGAATCTGCGCCGTCCAGCAAGACGAGGCGCTCTCCCGCTCCGAGCGGCTGCGCGAACTGGCGGAGCTGGCCGAGGCACGGTGGGTGGCCCCGCTCGAACCGACCCTGCTCTACGAGCGCGACCACCTGCGCGAGCTGGTCGCCTGCACGCACTACGCCGGCGCCGAGGTGATCGGCTTTCCCGCCCCTTCGCGAGGCGATTTCCACTGCTACGTCGAAGCGGTGCCCCCCCACTCGGCCCTCGCCGCGCGCCACCTGGTCGCGGAGCGGGGCTGGCCGCGGGACGAAGCCGCGATGCGCGAGTGGTTCGCGCAGGGGGTGCGGATCTACGCCGGAGCTCCCCCCGGCCGCGCGACGATGAGCTGACGAGCGCGTCGATGCGGATCGACATGTTCGTCTACAACCGCTGCTCCAGCGACGCGCGGGTGCTGAAGGAGGCGCGGACGCTGACGGCGGCGGGGCACGGAGTGCGGGTCTTTGCCGTGCTCGACGCGACGACCGCGGCGGAGGAGGAACGCGACGGCTTCCGGATTGTGCGGGTCGAGCGCCGGCCGGTCCACTACCGCCTGCTGCGCGCGGCGCGGGGCGGCGGACGCCTGTGGCGGCGGGCCCTTGCTTCGGCGGAGCCGCTGCCTGTGGCGAAGCGAGGGCGGAACGTGTTGCTCGCCGCGGCACTCGCGCCGGTCGCCGCCTTGAGCCACGCGGTGCGCCGCCTGCTGCTGGCGCTGCACAAGCCGCTGATGTTCCTCGACTACTACATGCGGGCCTACCGCCTCGTCCGCGCCGATCCCCCCGACGCGCTGCACGCCCACGACCTCAACACGCTGCCGGTGGCGGCCGCGCTGGCGCGACGGCTGAGGCTGCCGCTCACCTATGACGCGCACGAGCTGTACCCGGAGATCTCGACGCTCTCCCGCCGCGAGGCTGCGATCTGGCGAGTCGTCGAGGGACGCTTGGCTAAGCGCGCCGACCACGTGCTCACCGTCTGCGACTCGATTGCCGCGGAGATGGAGCGACGCTACGGCGTCGGCCGCCCCACCGTCCTGCTCAACTGCCCGGAGGGGAACGGCAACGGGGCCATAGCTCCCGGCGACACCACGCCGCAGCTCTTTTTGGGCACGGGCAATGGCAAGACGGCGACCGTTCTCTACCAGGGCGGCTTTGCCCCGCACCGAGGCCTGCCGACGCTGGTCCGGGCTGCGCACGGCCTCGAGGACGGGCGAATCGTCCTGATGGGCTGGGGTCGGCTGGAGGAGGAGCTGCGCACCCTCATCGCCGCGGAGGGCCTGGAGGAACGGGTCGAGATCGTCGACCCCGTCCCCCCGGCCGAGGTGGTCCGCTGCGCCGCCGCGGCGACGATCGGCGTCATCCCCTACGAGCCGGTCGGCCTCAACAACACCTACACGACGCCCAACAAGCTCTTCGACTACATGGCCGCCGGCCTGCCGGTCGCCGCCAGCCGCCTACCCGAGCTGACCCGCTTCGTCGAACGCGGCGGCATCGGCCTCACCTTCACCCCCGGTGACCCCACCTCCCTGGCCGCCACCCTCAACGAGATGCTCGCCGACCCGGAACGCTACGCGCGCATGCGCGAGCGGGCCCGCGAAGCAGCCCACCGCTACGCCTGGGAGCGCGAGAGCCCCAAGCTGCTCGCGCTCTACGAGGACTCGTAGCCCACGCCTCGACGATCAGTCAGAGCCGCATTACGAGCAAGGACACGAACCCGATGAGAAAGGTCCCGGCCAAGCCGGCCGCAACCTGAACCAGCACATGCTGCAGCCTGCCGATGTCACCTCGCACTCCCCCGATCTCGTCATCGATCCTGTCGAACCGCGCATCGACCTTCTCAAACCGCGCGTCGACCCTGTCGAACCGTGCGTCGACCCTGTCGAACCGTGCGTCGACCTTCTCGAACCGCGGGTCGACCTTCTCGATCCGCGCGTCGACCCTGTCGAACCTTTTGGCCATCTCCCCACGCACCGCCGCGAATTCGGCTCTCGTCTCGGCGCGATGCTCGTGTAATTCGCGGCCCGCCTTGTCGAAACCGGCTTTGGTTGCTTCACGGTCCTCCCGCATTGCACGCTCCACCCGCTCGAAACCGGCTTTGGTCTCGCCGCGGTGTTCGTCGACCTTCGTGCTCAGATCGTCGATGCGATCATCGGTCCAGCGTGCTGGCATGGCCTCCATCATTGCACCCTAAACGTTTCGGTGTCGGCTGCCCCTGGGAACTGCGTCGTCATAGTCATGACCCCTCAAGGGCCCAGCCCCGAAAACTCTCCCCCCTATCCGAAGGCCAGGCCGCTATGGCTTGCTGTCGAGCCCTTGACCGAAAAGCTCCAAGGTTCTAGATTGCTTCTATGCGCAGGACACTAAAGGCGTGTGGGCTTGCACTGGTGGCCCTCGCTGCGCTGTCCAACTTCATTGCCACCGCGCTTCGCTACCTGGGTCACCAGCACCCCGCGCAAGCGTTCGAGCCGCACCATGAAGCCCTCCTCGTAGAGGCTCCCGTCGGCTCCAACCTCCGCGGCTGGCTGGCAATCTCTTCCACGAGCGGCATTCCCGGCCTGCCACGGAAAATCACAAGAGAAGTCGCAGCCCAACTCCGTTCAACCGGGCCGGGTATAACGATCTAGCAGCTTGTCTCGCGGTCGTCCACCTCGCCCCGGATCAGGCAGGTGGACACTTCAAGGAGACAAGATGCGGCTCAGGAGACTTACCGACAGCGGCAGAGCAGAGGACCCGACCGGAACATCCCAGAACGATTTCGCAGAACTCTCGCGCCCACCGATCCGCGTTCATACATCGGTGGACTCGGGGATCGTCATCCCCGAAAAAGCGTGGCACCGGCTCCTCGGCCGAATCCGCAGGATGCCGGAACCCTCCACTGGCTGGCGAACCCTCGCCTCACTCCTCGCTGGCCTCGCCCTCTCGATGCGCAGCCTCGAGCTGAGCATCGTCGCGATGCTTGGGGCGGCCATTTGCGAGCTGGCCTACCGTTCCGTGAACGCGGCACACGGGCACCAACGCGAGGACATCCTCGAGGAGCTCGAACTCCATCATCGGTCCGGCGTGCCTGCCCCTAAAGATGGGGTGCCAGCAACGTGGCAATGATCACCACGCTGGCGCCAAACGTCATGCGATAGTCGAAACCTTCCTCATCTCCTGGCGCTGCTCGCGTATCTGCAGCGTCGAGCCATCGACCTTGGCATCAAGAGTGTCCATCTTGGCGTCATTCCAGCGCCTGAGCATCACTGACCGGACCCCGTTCATCGGTCCACCCCGTGTGAGAGTCCGGGGTTGATTGGGACGTTCGTGTTGCCGATTCGCAGCCAGCTGGCTGCGAATCGGGCGGGAGCCATCATGCCAAGCGCCGAGTGAGGGTGGTTGGCGTTGTAGTCCTCGCGCCAGTCGGCGGCCAGGACCTGGACCGCGGCCAGAGAGGGAACACCTCGACGTTCAGCAGCTCGTCGCGCAGGCGGGCGGCCGCCGTGGTGGAGGTGCCCAGGCGCCGCCGCTTCTTGGCCTTGGCAGGCACGCGCAGGCGCTCCTCGCGCCAGATCCGCTGCACCCGCTTGCGGTTCAGCGAGAAGCCTTCCGTGCGCAGGTGGCCGTGGGCGCGGCGGTAGCCCAGCGAGGCCGCTCGGAGATCTTGCGCAGGCGGGCTCGCAGAGCCTGGTCCTCGAGTGTCACCTGCGGGCAGTGACGCTGTGTCGATCGGTTCTGGCCGGCGATCCGGCACGCCCGGCGCTCGGAGAGGCCGAGACGGTCTTGCAGCATGCAGACCGCCTGGCGCCTCCGGGACGGGCTCAGAAGTTTCCCTTGGCGATCTCCTTGTAGGCGCGGATGTCGAGTGTCTGGTCGGCCACATCTGCTTGAGCTCGCGGTTCTCCTTCTCCAGTTCTTTGGTTTTCCCCGCCGCCGTCGCACTCCTTTGCCGCAGGCGCCGACCCACTCGTCCTGGTCATGCCGGTCCAAGACGAGGCCCCGCACGCGAAGTGCGGGGCCCGGACTAAATGTGGGCTGCGCCGATCATCGTGGCGATGATCGAGAGGGTGGCCCCGGCAATCCAATACTGCGTCTGCCGGAGGTCGGTCTTCATATCCCCCGCGATCCCTTCGAAGCCGGCTTTCGTCTCCCGCCGATGCTCGCGCAGCTCGCCTTCGACCCGCTCGAAGCGCTTGTCGACCTGCTCGAAGCGTTCGTCCATTTTGGTACCGAGCCCGTCAACCTTGACCTCGAGGACGTCGACACGGCCGCTCAGGCCCGTCACCTCGGCGGCGAGGATGGCGATTCTGTCGTCATTCGGATCGAGCATCACGACCATTGTTGCATCGTAAAAGTTTCGATGGGGCGCCGGGTCGGGAGAGGCTGGTCGGTCGCCTGCGGGCATCTCAAAGGATCAAGGCCGTGAAGGGCGAATCTCTCCCCCCTCTGAGAAAGAAGGCCGCTCGATTACCCGCAACATACGAGCTTTCCGCCCTACGGTTCCCCCGCCAGCCAGGCACCGATCGGCCTACCCTCCTCGTCTTCGGCAGCGAGGATCGTCGCGCCGCTCATCACGCCATCGGTGGGCACTCCTTTGCCGCAGGCGCCAAGCCATTCGTATTTGGCGCCTTGACTTCGGCGTCGATGCCGATTCCGCGTTTGGTCCCTTCGTTGGTATTGGAGAGGGCGATGCTTCAAGGCCCTGCTGGGGATAGAGCTTCAGGCAGTTAAGGGCGCTTTTCGTAAGCTTGAATTCGATTGCTTCGCTTTCTTTTTCACAGACTATTCCCCACATTTCCATGTAAGGAGGGCCGACATTCTTGACGCCCAGAAGTGTAGTGGCAGCCGTTCACTTTCACTGAGGCGACGTATTTCGTGCCCCGAAGGTGATTTCGCATGCGCCGTATCCTGGCAGCAAATTGATCTGGTTGGCGGTGCTGACGGCCGTCCCTTCCAGCGTAGTGCCGACGCATTTGAAAGTGCCGAGGTTGGTGGAGAACTCAGGCAGGCCTCCGCCTTTGAACGTCGCCGAATAGCTTTCGGCCTCCATGCGAGGGGCGTGACCTCGGGGGCTACTTGGCTGTAAGAGTTGCCAGTTCTGTAGGAGTCTAAAAATAGGCGCGACATCGGATCTTCGGCCGAAGGGCCGCGGTAAAGGCCGAACTGCAAGTAGGAAGCCGTGTTGTGGATTTCCGGGCTACCATGCCAGTACTCAGTCGGCGTCGAGGTTGGTATTGACTGGTTGCCGAGCATCTGTTTGCCGTTCATCCACACTTCACTCACTGAGTTCCCTGGCACCCCTTCTTCTGCAGTCCACCGAGTGTGAAGAACGAAGTCGTACCAGTACCCTCGTTTTAAGGGAGCCAGGATGTAATTCTTTCCTTCTACTATCGCTTCATCGCAGGTTTCATTGATCTCTCCTCCATTAAGTCCAATCGTAATGTAGTCGTCTGATACAGGAATCGCAGTTTCAGTTTCGCCAGGGTAATTAAATCCCATTTGAAGTACCGGACATTGAATGCAATCGGTGGACTAACGCTCGTCGTGCAATCAAGGCCAATGTTCGTGTGGTGTAGCTGCGTGAAAATATTCCAGGTGCCCGATTTCAGTCCGTCTTCTGCCCCTGGTACTTTGCCGCCCAAGACGAGCAGTCATTGCACGATTTACCCCTCCACCGGCAACGAATCGCCATCAATCAGGTAACCGATGGCCACTCGCGATTCTGGATCAATCGTCAGCACACGTTTAGCGACTGCAGATGCGCGACCCACCGCTCCGTCCCGCGCCAACACCTGCCCGGCGCGGAGCAGCGCCTGAACCGGGTTATCGGCCAGGTCAGCGGCTGCCATGAACTGCTCAACGGCGCATCGGTTGAGACCCTCGGCCTCGAACGCCAAGCCTACCGCCATTCGTGCGTCGGCCGAAAGCGGATCAAGCAGCATCGCGGCGACCTTCCTCACGAGGTCAGAGCCTCGGCTATGCAATCCTCGACGAACACGACCCGGATATGCCAGCGCAAATGCACAAGGGTCGTCGAACAGGTCCGGCAACGCGGTTTCGCGCAGCGCCCGCAAGGTCTCCGGGATGAGTATGCGGTGGCCGGCGGGAAAGGTAAGGCGCTGTCCACCCGGGAAACAGTGATCCTCTACTCCGGTGGGCGCACACACGTAAAGGAACTTGCCGTTGGCCTTCAGCAATTGGTCTTGGACCACATACGCCCCTTGAGGCTCATACAGAGACCCGCAGGTCGTCTCGGTTCCTGGGCACAGGTAAATGCAGCGCGGAGGCGCCTGCACGGTGAGCATCGAGTGAAAAGCACTCCCAACTACTCCGGCTACGAAATCGCTGGCCTCAATCGCGGCAATCTGCTCAGCGAGAGATTTCGTCTCCGGGTGAAATACAGTGAGGTGTTCGGAAAGGATCCACTCGATCAGGCATTCATCGTAGGCGTGGCGCTCTCGCACTAGGCGCGATCTACTCAACCACAGGACGCCGCGGCGAGGGACCGATCCTATATCCAAGTTGCGACGCACATGGAGGTGGATCTCGCGTATCGCCGGCGCCACCCAGGCATCGACTCGCCAGGCGGGCTCCGGAACGTACATACGCTTGAAGCGAATCGCGCTGTCCTTCTGCAACTCAATCCGCCGTGCACCGAAGGCGTCAAACCATTCGTGGATCACTTTGCCCCACGGTAGTGCCGGGGTCACCACCGGCAGGCCCTCTAGCCCCGCGCCTGGCAGCACCGGCCAGAGCCGCCCGACCGACTCGACGGCGAAATGGCCATAATGCGAAAAGGTGACGCCAGCCCACACGACCGGCTCATCGCACACCCGATCCGCTCCCCGGTCTACAGGCCGCTCCGGCGGCGGGCTTTGACCCCTGATGTGCAGCTGCGGCCCCGAACCCCAAAAGCACAGCGTGTCTTCGGCGAGCTCGCCACTTCGCTCGTAGGCACCCGGCAAAGAGGCCACGGCAGTAAGATCGCGAGCCGGCGACAGCGTGAGACTGCCAGAAGCCCTACGCTCGGTTGACCGGACCTCGTTCATCGTCCAGCTGTCACCTCAATGATCTCCTGGTACAACTACCAAGCCTCAACGGTAGATGCTTCCCTCCCAGTTGGGAAAGTGGTTCCTCGTCTCCTTGTATGCGAGCTGGTTACTGCCGGGGGTAATGACGTCGAGTAGGTCTGCCCACGCCAACACCCGAACCCCATCGAAGGCGCCGGCGAGCCGCGTGTAATCACCGACTGCGAGACGTATCGCCTTAACCTGTCGAGCTACGCCTTTCTCCTCCCCCACCAGACCAGAAGTACCTTTGGCCTCTTGCAGCCAGGCGTCGAAGGAACCTCGTTTGAACCCGCGCCAGAGCAGATTAAATATGAATGGGCCGGTGACAGCTGAGACGCGCTCGCTAAGACGGTTCTCAATGGCGGCGGTCGCAATGTCCATCGCGAGCTTTGGAAAGAGATGGCCTGGGTCTTTGAAAGCGAAGAGATTGTTGTTGAGGGTCTCGGGCAGCCTCATGCTTTCGACAAGAATGCCATCGGCCTCGAGGAGCGGCAACAGCGACCCGGTGCAGATGCAGTCGGCGTCGCAGTAAAACCCACCGAGAACATGCACCGCGCAGTAGCGGAAATAGTCTGCCTGCATCGCCGGCACGGCACATGCTTCGAACGCCGCGACCTCGCGAGCGCCGAGGTGCGTTTCGAGGAACATCTTGGCGGTCGTCTGGCTGAAAATCATCTGCCGCATGTCGGGGTTGTGCTCGCTTATCCGCGCGAAAAGCTTTTCCACCTCGCTGGGAACATTCTCGTCATGCCAGTATTGGATCAACGGCAGTGTTACGACTTTCACTCCCCCGACGGCTTGCTCGCAATAAGCAGGAAGAAGTCGATCGTCTCAAGCATCATGCCGGAGGGATTCAAGCGAGTGAGCGCCTCACTGAACTCGCGCTCGAAGTCTGCGCGTTTGTCGCCAAGGGTCCAGGGGATGCCACCAGTGATCGAATACATGTATCCAGCGACTTTGTCCACCGGCCAGGAAAACTCGGTGGGAAACTGCAGATGCTCGACCTCGAACCCCGCCGAGATCAGATAGTCGGCATGCCACTTCTTCTTCGCGGGATTGGCGCTTGGGGCGCTACTGGCTGGCTTCCCCTCGGAGGAGGGTCTGTCCAGGTATTTCAACAGGCAGGCCCGGGCCACCTCATGCCAATCCTTGGCACCGCTCCAGATGTCTCCCCCCGCGCCTCCGGCGATCGCCAGCGAGCCGCCACTCCTGAGCCCCCTGAAAGCCCGCTCTGCAAGCAACTCGCGGTCCATCCAGTGAAATGCCGAAGCGCAGGTGATCAAATCGCAACTTTCCGGAGCGATTTCGAGATCCTCCGCCTTGCCGACGTTCCACTCGATGTTCTCGATGCCCTTCCTTCGAGCGCTCTCTTCGGCGATCGAGATCCGGTCTGCGCCGACGTCGACCGCTCTGACACCATCGAAATACAAGCTCAAAGGAAGGGTGAGCTCTCCGGTGCCACATCCCCAGTCAATCAGCAGCTCCCCGTGATCGCCGATCGTGCGACGCCGCAGATCTTCGATCAGATTCTCTGGATAGCGAGGCCTGTGCTCAGCGTATATCTGTGCGTTGGTATCTGCCAAGTCAGCCATCTTTCCCACGGGATACTCGATGATTACCATAAAGTGGATCCATGACGCGGAAAGCCCGGCCGATCGTAATATGCGGCGCAGCGAGGAGCGGCACCACCGCTCTCAGCGTCATGCTCAACCAGCATGCCGAAATCGGAATAGCCCGCGAGATCGAGCTTTATAAGCTTCCCTCGATAGTTCCGCTACTGGCGGAGACGGCCACTCACCATGGCGATAGCTGGACACAGGAGCGACGTGACGAAGTGGTCAAGGCGATCTGGTTCTTCATCGGGCGCCCGGTAGACCCGTCTCGGCTGAAGGCTCGCCGCTGGGGCATGAAGACCCCCTGGTCTGAGTTCAATCGCGACGTATGGGATCCCCTTGTCAGCCCACTCTATGTCTATGTCTTAAGGCGGGGCGACCGAGTGTTTCAATCCAATATGCGGCTCGGCTACGGTGAAACCGACCACCCTGCCCGCATGGTTAACAAATACAAAGAATCGGTACGCCTGGGTGAGGCGATGGAGGCAGAGGGTTCGGGGCATATCTGCCAGATGGACCTGGCCGTTGATCCCGAGGGCCGCGACCGACTGGCTCGAAATCTATTTGACTTTCTTGAAGAGGAAATAGATCCGGGTGTCATGAGATTCGTCGAGGAGTGGCCCACCAAACATCCAGCGACCAACCCCACGAACAAGAACGGGCCGGCTGGATCAGTTGAGCTGCCGGAGGAATGGCAGCAGCTACTCGAGGCTGACCACGAGTACCAGGAGATAATGCGTGCACACGGCTATTGAGGCGGTGTCGGGTTTTCGGGCCGCCCGACGACGGGGATGACATCGCGGGGCGAGGCGACTGCGGAGAGATCGGCAAGGGCGTTGCGAACAGTGCGAGCTGTCAGATGCGACATCCGATTGACGTGATCGAGAAATGTCGAGAATGCTTCGCGGCTTGCCAGTTTGGGTCCGTAGACCTCGACGTATCGGTCGCAGTCGACCTTGCTCACGAAGGGAGCCGCTGGGGAAGGAGGATCATCCGGCATGCGAGTCCGCTTCTCGATGAATGAGAAGGAATGCATCATGAAAGTCGCGAACGCCGCACCGTGCAATGCAAGGGTATCGAGTGCGGTCAACAACTCTTCAACGGAAAGCCAGTCCAGGTCCAACTTACGTTGCGCGAGAACTCCATTGCCGTTTGTGCGCAGAACGGTGGTGACCGGTATCTCCGTCGTCGCTGCAATTCCAGTAGGGGCGTTGATCGAGTGTCTGGTGTTGTGGTTGTTCCCGGAGGGGAAGAAGCAGGAGCTGTCGATTGCGATGCCAACCTCCTCCAGGGCAGCAAAGGTGTCGTCGTTGACTGCGTAGCCGCCACCGCGAAAGCTGGTTGGAGCCTCACCCGTCCACTCGGCAATCCAGTCCGCCCCACGGCGCAGGACGTCAACCTGAGCTGCCTTCGCGAGCCTGTACAGAGGGCGCCGATAGAAGTCCAGCGACCATGAAGGATGGCTGTGCAGGCCGACCTCGTGCCCCCGATCCGCGATATCGCGCACGACGCCCTCCACCACTCCATCCGGCTGGCGGTCCTTCTCGTAGACGTTGACGAAGAAGGTGCCCTTCATATCGTGGGCGTCGAGCGCGTCGAGGATGCCGTATACGCCGAACTCGCGGCCGACGCCCTCGCCGGTCATCAGGATCGGGCGGTCGAAATAGGAGTCCTCGACGTCGACGGTGAGGAACAGAGTGGTCGGCTCGGCGGGACCAGGTTCAGGCTCACTCGGGTGCAGCGGCGGGGCGATCTCCTCGATGGTGCGCGGGAGAGCAGTTGGAAGCTTTCCCGGCTCCACTCGCAGGGCAGATGGGATCTCAAGGGTCAACTTGCGGAAGACCTCCGCCCGACCTGGGCCGGCGAGAAGCCGTGCGTCTGCCGCAGCCTCATCAGCAGCGTTCGTTCGGTGAGGTATCTGAGGTTCTCGTTTGCTCCTTCCGGCAGCTCGGACTCGTTACAGCCGCGCGAGCCGCTGTAGAGGAGGTGCCGGCAGATGGCGCGCAGATCGGCTCGATCCACGAGATCGAGGCATTCTGGGCCGAGAAGCACGAAGCGGCGGTTGTTAGCCGTCGCGAAGTCGATCAACTCCGGCGGAGGAGCTTCGGACGGTCCGTCGCCGCTTGCGGCGGGGTCGACGAGGATGAGCGGACTCCGCAGCTCGTCTTCCTTCTCGGACGCGGCCAGGAGGATCGACTTCCAGTCCGGGCCGCCGAGATAGACCATTGCCTGGCGCCAAGCGGCCCACAGCAGCCACTCGCGAGCGCCCTTCCGATCGAGGTCTCCGGCGCTAAGCGCAATGCCGTGGAGGCGGCCGACGAGCCACTCCCGATCGGCGATGGCGAAGTCGAGCCCGGATGCGCACTTGACCAGAAAGCGATTGCGGCCCGGACCCAGCTGCTCGGCCGCGTCGGGGGGAAGTGGCCGTACCGACTCGACGACGATCTGACGACCCTCTTCTCCCCGCTCCGCCACGCTGAGCAAATCGCCAGAGCGAAGATCCTCAAACTGCAAATAGGCATTGCCTACCGGTTCCACCGGCAACTCGCCGGGCCGCCAGGTGGAGCCGTGCTCGCATTCTGACCCCGCCGCACTCAGTCGTAGCTCGGCGGCTGCGAACTCGAGACGAGCGCACTCCATCACCACCGGCGTCGGCCCGCGCCAAACCCAGAGCTGCAACTCGGTTCCGGCGATTGCCTGTACCAGTGCTCTGGCACAAACCGAAACGCGGCCGGCGACGATCAGATCTGCAGGTGACAGCTCGAAGACGAAGGTTGCGGTCCTCCCCTCCTCGCCCACCACCTCACACTTCACTGCCTCAGGATTGCCCGAGAATGCGGCGGTGACCTGGGTATCGCCCTCTATATGGGCTGCAACCTCCCGCGGGTTGGCCCGGCCGATATCGAGATCGTCTGCTCCGCGCCGCGCCTTCGCGATCGAGTTCCGGCCCTCGGAGGCAGCCTGGACGTCGATCTCGGCGAAGCCGGCCTCGTCAAGTAGGACCTGTAACACCGTCGGCGTGTAGGAGGTAGTCCGGGCCTCGTCTCCCCCGCCCAAACCCACGGCCGCCACGTAGATCACCAGCCACCCGCCTGGGGTAAGAACTCGGCTCGCCTCACGCAGAACCTGGCGCAGGCAGACCGGCGAGACGTAGTCCAGCGCGTAGTGGCTGAATACTCCGTCGAACGAGCCTGATTCCAGAAACGGCATGGGCAGGCTCAGGTCATGGGCGATGATGGGCATCTCGGGCGTGGAATTGGCCGCAAAGTCAGGCCAGCGATCCACACCGAGAACACTCGAGCAGCCCTGTTCGAGCAGGGCCTGAAGGGCGAGACCGGGACCGCAGCCGAGATCGAGGACGCGCTCGGCGCCCTTCAGTGAGGAGATCGCCGAGCTGTACCAAGCGGGCTCGCGGTCGGCGTAGAAGCGATTCAGAGCATCGCTGCGCTGGGAGATGTGCCAGGACTTCTCGTCCCCCGGATCGTCGAAGATCGAACCGCGCACCGACGGGAAGTCGACCACCGGACGAAGGGCAACGGGAAGGTGGGCGTTCGAGATGAGCAACGGAGAATTCACGTGATCGGGAGTACCGGATCGGGAAGAGACCCTTATGTTCCCAGACGGGACGACCGCGGTCCGGAGGGGTAGTCTCCCTCTTCGATGCCGGTCTGCAACATCTGTGGGGGGCAGGAGTTCGTGCCGGGCCCGAATGGGCGCCTCGCCAAGTCAGGGGCGCCACCCCGGTGCCGCAGCTGCGGCTCGTTGGAGCGGCAGCGCTCACTGCGTGCGTTCCTCTCGCGGCTGCCTGCCGAGATGCTCTCCTGGCGGCGAGCGATCCAGTTCGCGCCCGACGCATCTCTCGACCCTTCGTGGTTTCGGAGTTTCGAGACCTCGACGTATGACGGGGAGAACAGCATCGATCTTCAGGAGATTGACCGGCCAGACGATTCCTACGACTTCATCAGCCTCAGCATGGTGCTGGAGTTCGTTCCCGACGATAGGGGGGCCTTCGGCGAACTCGTGCGGGTGGGTTCGGATGCGTGCATCATCCATACCTCGCCCGGATCGGTACTGGGGGCGTCGACGTCGACCCACCACGAGGAGCCGCACGGATCGTTCGGTCGTCACCATTACTACGGGAACGACCTCGAAGACTGGTTTGAAACCGCAAGGCGCGAACTCTCAGCCGTGTCGATCCGAGCGGTGGATCCCGTCACCGGTACTCCCGACGACGTTCACTTCTTTTGTCGAAGAGATGCCGATGCCCACGCCTTGAGCGCCCTGCGTGTCGTCTAGCCGGTTCGATGCCGAGGCAAGAACAGCTGATCGCAAGGCTGCGAGCCCTGGCACCACCTGAACCGCGCCTGATGGGTCCATACGGGAAATTTCCGACTGCCATCAGCCTGGCAGAAGGTCGCTTCGAGGTATACGGACAGGCGACAATTCTGAAGCCGCCGATCGACTGGCTCCAAGATCCCCACGAGAGCAGGTCGTGGTGCTACCAGCTCCACTCGCTGATGTGGCTCAAGCCGCTCTTCCTGGCGTACGTAGAGACCGACGATCGGAACGCTCTCGCGGTAGCGCTGGACATCGTCGCCGACTGGATATCCGCTCACTCCACGGCCGCCGCGAGTGTCTCCGAGTTCGCCTGGTACGACATGGCGGTCAGCCATCGGGCAACCGCCATCGCCTATGCGCTGCGGGCCGGCCTCCTCGAGGGCATGATCGACGCCGAGCGGGCGAATCTGCTCCTCCAGGCATGCAACCGCCATGGCTCTGAGCTCGCCGACGACAGCAAGTACAGCACCGATCACAACCACGGCCTGGCGCAGGATGAGGCGCTTCACCTGCTTGCCCGCCAGGTTCCGGTGCTGCCCGCGGCGCCCGCGTGGGCAGATCTGTCAGTGAGCCGCCTGCGTCGGACCATGAAGGCGACGGTCAACGAACGCGAGGGTGGTCACCTGGAGCACTCCACCGAATACCAGTTCGCGATCACCCGCATGGTGGCTCGGATCGCCGAGACGATGCCGGAGTTACCGGAGTTGCCGGAACGACTCGAGCGCCTCCGGCAACATTCCGCCTGGCACGTGATGCCGAATGGCCGCAGCGCCCAGCTCGGCGACACCGACGACAAGCCCGCGGAAGAGTGGGCGATCAGCGAGGCCGCGAGCCAATCCGGAATGGCGGTGTTCCCCCAAACCGGCAACGCGTTCGTGCGCGACGGCGACAGCTACCTGGCGGTCAGCGCCGCCTACCACAGCTCGACTCACAAGCATTCGGACGGAACGGGCTTCCTGCTGGTCGAGGGCGGCCAAGTGCTGGTGGGCGACGCGGGGCGCTGGGGCTACTACGAGGAAGAGCCCGATCGGCTCTATGCCCGATCGGCCTTCGCCCACAACGTCCTGACTGTCGATGAACGTGACTTCGGCTGGCGCGAGAGCAAGCCGTACGGCAGTGGCCTGCTCGCCGCCGGCGAGGGGGACGGCTGGTACGCGATCCTTGCGACCAACCCGCTTTTCGCGCAGCAAGGCGTCGAACATCTGCGGCTCCTGCTCTACCGGCCAGGGGAAATTCTGGTGGTGGTCGACGACGTGCGGGCGGAGGAGCCCCACGACTACGCCCGGCGCTTCCACTTCGGCCCGGAGATCGAGGCGCGGCTTGATGAGCGGGGCCATGTGATCGCCGGCGGCGAGGGCGTCACTGCCACGCTCACCGATCTCGACGCGGGGACCGAGATCGCGCTCGACCGCGGCCGAGACGTGCCGACCCGTTTGGGCTGGACCTACCCAAGCGACCGCAAGCGTGTACCGGTCTGGACGGCGACGATGCGCTCACGCGCAGCCGACGCCACGATGACGGCAGTGCTGAGAATCGGTCAGGCCGACCGCGCTGCGCGACGGCTTAAGACAACGAGTAGTTGACCGCTGGCGCCCCGTCTCAATCCACGCCGGCGAAGCGGCGGATGTCCGGCAGGTCGACCGGCCGCATGAGCCGGTAGGTCGATCCATTGCAGTCGAGCACCTCGAGTCCGGCCCGCATGAGGGCTAACAGCAACGTCGTCCTGCTCGCAGGCTGCGGGTCGTCGGGGACCCTCAGGCGCAGCTCCTGGCCCGGATGCATCGACTCGTGGAGCTCAACCGCGACCACCGGAAGCGATCCCGGAGCTACCCCGGCGGGCATTTCCGCCATCGCGGCGGAGACGCCATTCCGCAGGGCGATGAGCTGCCGTCCGTCGAGTGGCGGGTCGGGCTGCGCCGGTCGCGCGCGGCGCAGCTCGACCTCCAGTGCCTCGGTGCGCAGCTCCAGCGGGTCGAGACAGCTGAGCTTCTCCGCGAAACGGGCGAGCGTCTCCATCTCCTCAGGCCCGCGCGGAACGCGCCGTTCGCTGAGGATCTCGAAGCCACATCGCTCGATCCAGGCAGAGAAGGTGGGCGCGTCCCAGGGAACTCCGCGACCAGCCTCCACCCCCACCTCTTCGGCCACCGCGCGCAGGACCGCGGTGGGGAAAAGCACCTCCGCCAAAGGCGGTAGCGCGCCGCGCCGCCCAAGAGAAGCGATGCCGAGGGTGCGAATACGGAGGCGCAGCGGCTGCCCCGGCTCCAGCTCCGCGACGGCCGAGTCGAGTCTGTCACGAAGCTCGGCTACGCCGTCGCACTCCAGCTCGCAGACCTGATCCGAGTCATCATCTCTCTCCGTGGGGGACGAACTCGCAGCGTGCTGCGCCGCTAAGCGCGAGAGGAGTCCGTGGTTGAACACCCGCGTCCCGGTTGCGGACGCGATCCCCTGCGGTCGGTTCAAGAGCGCGATTGAATCGACTGGGGGAAAGCGCTCCGTGGGCCAGTGCCGGTCGATCATTCCCGCGACCTCTCCGTAGGTGACGCAGCGTGCATCGGGCCGATCGGCAATCCGCCGCAGGATCGTGGCGACATGGGCGACGAATCCCTCGTCGACCTCCTCGCCAAAGGTACGCGTCACGTTCAGAGGCCTCCGCAGCATCCGATCGGCCGTATCGGCGGGAAGCCCCGAACGGAGCCGAGCTTCGAAGGCTGCGATCGCATCGCGCTCCCGGCTCTCACGGCAGCGGAGGAGCTGGAAGGAGTGGGAGACAAGGGTGGCTACAAGGGGGGGGGCGTTCGGCGACGCCGGCAGGGTTGAGACGGGATCCCCCAGGCCGAAACTCGGCGCCAACGCTCGCGTTTCCCAGGCGTCCGGCCTGTCGTTGAGCAGCACGAAGGTCGGCGGAATCTCAAGCACCCCGCCGACACGAAAGGGCTGAGTGCGGGTTCGCATCCAGTCGGCGACCCGGGAGTTGAAGTAGGGCTGAACCGAGGAATCGATGCGGATGCCGAAGTCCTCCAGTACGGGAAAGTGCGCGTCCGAGATGCGGTACGCACCGGCGCGATACGCCAGCGGCGGACGACCGACGCGACGTTCGAAAAGGTCCACGCTGAGTTCGAGTACGTGACGGAAGACGTTTTGAGGCTGCATGCCGCCGCCCCTGAGCTCTGCAGCAACTCTTGTCGCGTCCGGGTCAGCCGACCATTCGAGGTGCTCGGGATGAATGTGCAGCTCGACCTCGTGCCCACGTTCGACGATCGCCTCGATCGTACGCTCCAGCGCATGCTGGCCGTGCTCGTACTCCATCAGAACGTCGACGAAGAAACATCCCCGGAAGCCGAAGTGCTCGAGCAGGTCCATCTGGAGCGCGATGCCACCCGGCGGACCACCATTGCCGAAATCGCCGAAGATCAGCTCGTCGACGACCCGGTCGGGATCGGGATTGGGCTGGCGCAAGACTGAGCACTCGGTGTCGATGGTGAACATCAGGAACAGGCCCATCTCGTTATCCGTCGAGACCGGCGACACCGGGTCGCGGCGCTCCCCAAGAACGATCTCACGGGGCAATGGCTGGAATGCAGTCCAATTGCTCCAGTCCTCGCCCAATAGAGGACGCGTGCGCATCACGAGCTCATGGTTACTGCGCCCGTCGGGAATCGGCACCTCATGCGCCGGGCCGGTCACGATCCCGTCGAAGACCGTTTGGGCATCCGTCCGGTCGTACACCATCAGCTGGTAGGCGCTCGCGCCCTCGACGGGATTCCAGGTCAGAAGCGACCCCATCGACTCCCCCTACGCTCGCCGGACGTGCAGCATGGGAAGATCACCGTCCGAGATGGACGCCGGAGAGAGTGAGTTGACCGTGGACAACACCGGACTGACCGAGGCCGAGCGCATAGTCGAGGCCCTCGAAACCGCCGAGAGGCTTGACGATCTTCGGTTCGTCAGCATTCACAGTGTCCCCTCCCACCCCGGGGACATCGACGCGGCGCTGGATGGTGTGTTCCGGCTGCGCCACCAGCGCTTCCGGCTCGCACCGCCTGTGGACTGGTGGGAGGAGCCATACACCTTCCCGGACGAACGCGGTTTCTTCCAGAACTCCTTCGTCTTCGCCGATCCGCTGTTGAGTGACCCGCGCTTCCCTGAAGTGCTCGTGCCCCTCGCGGGGATCTTCACCGACTGGATCTCCGCCAACCCACGGAAGGGTGCAGCTCATCCTCACCGCTACGCCTGGCACGACCACGCGGCGGCGGGACGAATCGTGATCATGGCCTTCGTCCTGCGCGAGGGGATCCGCCGCGGGCTGCTGGAGCGGACGGTCGCGACGACGCTGGCGGCCGGCGTGATCGAGCACGCCGAGTACCTGCTCGCGGACGAGAACTACGCGGCGCAAAACAACCATGGCTTCGCCAGCGATGCGGCGCTGATGCTCGCGGCGCGCAGCCTCTCCCCGGCCCCACAAGTGGAGCGCTGGGCGCAGGTCGCCGAACGGCGCTTCGCCGCCGTCCTCGCCCACATGATCGACGCCGAGGAAGCTCTCCACCTCGAGCACTCGCCCTATTACCACTGGATCATTCACGGGGCGCTGTCGCGCTTTGCAGCCGCTGGGCTGTTCGAGGGCCAAGACCTGGCGCGGCTCACCAACCGCATGGAGGAGGCGGGGGCCTGGCTGGTCGCCCCAGACGGAACGCTGCCACCGCTCGGCGACACGCCGAGTGGACAGCGACCTTCGGCGGCGGCGTCGGCCGCTGCGGCATCGCTGTCGGGAATGCGGGTCTTCAAATCGGCCGGCTACGCGGTCGTGCGCGACAGCGGCAGTGGGCTGATCGTCACCGCCGCCCATCACCCCACGGCGCACAAGCATGCCGACGACGGCTCGTTCTGCCTCTACGAGCGCGGCCGGCCGATCGTCCTCGACAGCGGCAATCCCGGCTACGAGTACGACAGTCCCGAGTTTCGCTACGGCACCTCGCCCGCCGCCCACGCGACGATCTGCGTCGACGGCTTCGATTGGTCGCGGGAGAATCCCGCCTACGGTTCCGGCATGGTCGCCGCGGCCAGGCGGGACGGACTCTACGCCCTGCTCACCCGCAATCCGGGAGCCGTGCCAGGCGGGGGGGCGGCGAGGCGCGTTCTGGTCTACCGCCCCGGACGCTTCCTGCTCGTCGTCGACGATGTGGAGGCCGGCGCCGATCGCCAGATCGCGCGCTACCTGCCGCTCGCGCCCGACCTCGACGCGAGCCTCGACGGGCGGGGCGGGGCGGAAATCTCGCGTCAGGGATCTACCGTCGCAGGGTTGATCCAGGTCTCGACTGGCGGTGCGCCGCCGGACGAGGTGACGCTCACACGCGAGCGTCACCGGCCCGAGATGGGCGGCTTCAGCTTCCCCACTCCGGATGAGCCCCTGGCCAGCTGCGATCTCGCCCTGGTCGGCCCGGGAGGGCATCCCCGGGCCTACGCCCTGGTGCTGGACGACACCGGCGTGGAAGCCCCGGTCATGTCCTGGAGCGCAACCGGCCGGCTGATCGATGCGGAGATATCGGGGCTCGCGGATTCGCCCGTGGCGATCCGCGTCGGCGAGGCCGCGGTAGAGATCGCGAAAGCCGGCTGAACTCGCCCGCGAGTCACGCATCGCGGCGCTTCTTGCAGACCGCGACGTTGGCCGACCACGGCTCTATCTCGTAGCGATCAGTGGAGAGGACTAAGCTGAGAACACGGTTGGGCCCGCCCGAGAGGCCCTCCTTCGACGACACGTTCGCGCCAATGTCGTCCATCGCCACATAGCCGCCGACCTTCAGCATCCGGTCGACGCCGATGAAGTCGAGCAGGGCGACCTCGAACTTGTGGCTACCGTCGATTAGCGCGAAGTCGTATTCGGCGCTGGCCTCGATCAACCCGGCAAGAAGCGCGTTCGAGTCGCCCGCGTGGAAGGTGACAAAGTCACTAAGCGATGCTTCGTCCACAAGGCGTTCGGCGACCTCGTGGATGTCTTCGATCTCTTGCCCATCGATCCAGGCGCGCTTTGCGTAACGGATGTCAATCGTGTCGAGGTGACCGTTGGTCTGGGTTAGAGCATCAGCGAGAAACAGGGTGGAGAACCCGAAAAGCGTGCCTATCTCCACGACGCGCTTGGCATCTTGCTCGACAATGAGTTCTGCGTAGCGGCGACATATGTCGGCGGAGGTGCTGTGTGCGATCGGATACCGCTTCTCCCGATGGGAGAACTCCCCCGCCTCCAGGAGACTTTGGAGTACTGCGTTCATACCCGAATCGTCCGGTCAGATGCCGGTGCACCGTGATGTGGGGTTACACCGAGGACGCGATGCCATTGCGGTAGGACTCGCTGCGGTGACCAGCTCGTGACGTGATCGGCTGCGATCTTTTGCTCTCCTGCCCATCCGGCGGCTGCGAGCTCTGCCATGGCTGCGGCAGCTTGGCCGACAGTCGCATGGATCCAGCGAGCCGGGTATTGGTCCCTCGCTCCGGGGCGGTCGAGGATGACGGGAATAGCCCCTGAGGCGACTCCCTCGGCCAGGGCGACCTGATGGCCCTCCGAATCGCTGGTCGAGAGCACGAAGCCGGCCTGCTGGAAGACGGACGGGAGGTCTTCATCGAAGGGCAGGAACTCGACGCCGCCCCGCAACTCGTCGCTAGCCTGGATTCGGGCGTAGCACTGGCGGAAGTACTCGATCTCCTCGGAGCGGCGAACGATCCACTCGAACTCCGAGGGCGGGTGGCCAACGGAAAGCAGGCGGAAGCGCCGGTCCCTGTGTCGCAGAGCCTCGACGATGTCGAGGGCGCGGTCGAGCCGCTTGCGCATTGGGACGTAGCCGACCATCGCCAGCGTGTGGCGGGCGTCCTCGCTCTTCGGCAGGCGGAAGCGCTCGACGTTGACACTGTTCGGGATGACCACCAATTTGGCCGGATCCCAGCCGAAGCGCTCGATCGCCTCGTCGGCGATGTGCTGGGAGACGAAGACGACCTGATCGACGTTGCCGATGTCGACCGCTGATGGATGGTCGGTGTAGACCTCCATCCGGTGCACGCGGACTATCAGCCGCTGCCCGGGCCGCACGTTGCGGCTGTACCAGGCGGCGTTGCCGAGGCACCACTCGCAGAGGATCGTGTCGGCCTCGGCCAGGGCGGCGCGGCTGGCGGCCTCATCGTGCTGGGTGTGGCTCTGCCAGAGGTCCTCGGAGACGGTCGCGCCGGTGGCGGCGATCGCCTGACGGATCGGGTCGGTGAACTTTAGGTCGTGACCAGCGAGGAGGATGCGGGCGGAGCGGAGCGGCCGGGCCGGAGAGCCGTTGGTGGACGCCTGGGCTTCCCCCTCCCCCACGCGCGGCGCGCTCGAGGAGGGCAGATGCTGGGCCAGGCCGGCGGCGACCCGTTCGAAGGTGAACTCGCGGCTGGCGGCGTGGCAGGCGGCTGCGGCTGCCGAGCGGACCTCGGGATCAAGGGCAGGGCCGGTGAGAACCGCGGCCGTTTCCTCCGGCGCGGCGACGAACAGCGGGTAGTCGGGGCCGAGCAGGCGCTCGTAGGCGGGCGCTCGGTTGAGGACCACGGGCAGGCCGGCGGCACCGTACTCCAGCACCTTGGTCGACAGCTCACGGGCGGCCTCGACGGCTGGGTCGCGCACCGAAAGCGCCACATCGCAGCCGGCGAGCAGCGCCGGGATGGAGCTGCGCGGCAGCGCCCCGTGCCAGTGCAGGCCGGCGGTCTCGCGCAGGGTCCTCATCGCGTCGGCGTGGAAGCCCGGCAAGTGCGGCGGGCGGTGAACCTTGTCGCCAAGCACGTGCAGCTCCGTGTCCGGCCGCGCGTCGCGCAGGCGGCCAAATGCCTCGACGGTCTCCAGCCAGCAGTACTCCGGCGCCAGCTTGCCGGAGTAGGCGAGGCGCAGCGGCCCCGCCGCTTGGCCCGGCACGGGAGGCGCGCCCGAGTCCGGGATCATCGGCGGTAGCGTCAGCAGCGAGCCGTTCGCCTCCGGCGCGATCGCCCACAGCTCCTCCGCCGCGGCCTCGGTCTGGCAGAGGACGCGAGCGCTGCACCGCACCAGCTCCCGCAGCGTCTCGTCCGGCATGCCGCGACCCGGCATCGTGTAGGACCAGAGACGGCCGTCGAAGGCGCCGCGAGCAGCAGCCTCGGCGAGGACGGCTTGGCCGCGCAGCAGGACGACCTCGAACGGGCCGTGCTCGCGATCCAGCTCCTGCAACAGGTCGAGCGCCTCCCCCGGCGCCAGCAATCCCGGGCGGCCGGCGTCGCGCAGCTCGATCCGGGGATCCCTCTCCAGCTCCTCCATCAGGAAGCGACGCTCCACCTGCAGCGGCCGGCGCAGCAGCAGCGTCACCGCGAGGTCGTCCAGCGAGGCCAGCACCTGGCAGATCGACTGCAGCCAGACCGACGAGCCGTCGACGAGGTTCGGATCGACCTCGCCGTAAACGGCAACGCGCCGAGCCGCCCCACCCTTCACAGCCATCCCCATCCCCCGGAAGACCTCACAGTTCCCGTTAGCTTACCCCGGAGTTCCGGGACCGGTGACTACGGCAGGCTCAGCCAGCGATGGCGATGACCACCCCGACGATTCCGGCGAGACCGCTGATCGCACCATGGTCTACGTCCGCACCGCCGCCGGCAGCGCTCGTTGGCAAACCCTCGTATCGCGCCGGCTGCGGGCAGTACTCGGCAAGCTTCGCGCGAGAGCGGATCGTCAGCCGGCTAAGCCAGCCGCCCATACGCGCCCTGGGGGGTCGATGCGAGACTTCGCATCAAATACCGCCCCGTGATCCTTCGGCGAGTCGATCAGCTTCTCTTTGACGGTCAGGAGAGGAGACCTTCGAGACGACTGCGCACAAGGCTTATTGGGCCGAGGATCGCCGCCGCAGCCTCCAGTTGGAGCGCACTCATCGGCTGTCCTCTTTGGTCTGCTCGCGAAGCATCTTCCCGAGGAGGTCCTCCGCCACATGGCGAACGCGTGGATCGCCACCTCTGAGGCTGTCGAGCACCGCGAGGATCGCGCCCAGCTGTGGCCACTCCTCAACTGCCTTGGGCGCGGAAGGATGCAGCGGCTCGATCGCCTCACCTCGCACTAGACCCTGGGCGTAAGGCCACACCGGCGGTGGCTCCTCACCAGATGAACGGATCGCGCTAGCCATTGGCTCAGCTGCCCACGCGGCTGGCACCCCGGGCGCCAAGGCCCCCAACCGAGCCGGAGCGACGAAGCGCAGTGCATGAGCGGCAAACTCCTCGAAGTGGGGAAGGTGAACCCCCCTCCGCTCCACGGAATACAGGTCCGCGGCCCGGGATCGAGACACTGCCCGCTGAACCACTGCATGTGGGACGTGGAGACGGTCGGCCAAAGACCTGTAGGTCCAATCTCCTCTCTGCGCCAACAGACCGCTGAGGACGTAAATGTCGGATTCCTTGACCATGCAGAAGTGATCGTATCAAGTATCAATACAGGATACAAGGAACCTGCCTAGGCGGCTGCTCTGGAGGATGGACAGGCTAGGGTTCCCCGCTAAGGGACTGATGCTCCTGAACGAGCGTGAATCCACTACGGAAGGAATCCCGTGGCGATTGCTTCCCGCTTCTCGAGTCAGCTAGGAACGCCGGGCGCGTCGAGAAGGTCCGCGTCGGCGGCGTAGATGCGGATGCCGTCGTCGCTCCATTCGCGCAGGCGGGAGCGGATTTGCTCCGGGGGGCCGGAGGGCCAGCCGCGGGTCTCCGCGAGCTCGCTGCGGACCAGCAGCGCGCGGGGGTCGAGGTTGGCGACGTAGCGGTGCTCGATCGCGGCGTCGCCGTTGGCGGGGTGCGTGCCGATCACGTCTGCGTCGGCGTAGGTCGCGGCGGCGCGCAGGTCGGCGAGGGCCGGCTCGGTTAGGGCGATGCCGGGCAGCAGCCGCAGCTGCCAGGGGTGCCCGTCGCCGGCGCCGTTCGAGGGGACGATGCCGTCGGGGGGCGCGGCGGTCGCGAAGGGCTCGCGGCGCAGCGAGGATGCGTCGAGGCCGGCGGCCTCGACGATCGTCGCCAGCCGCTCCGCGTAAGTGTGCTCGGCGAAGACGGCGCGGCGCGCGGCGCGGGTGCGGCGGCGGCGCGCGGCGTCGTCGCCCAACAGGCGCTCGAGCGACTCCGCTGCGCCCCGCTCGTCGGCTGCCTCGACCACCGAGTCGCCGAGCAGCGCCGAGAGCGCCGCGCCCGGCGTGCTGAGGATCGCCGTGTCGCAGGCCGCCAGCTCGAAGACCCGGCGCGAGCACATCGTCGGCGAGTCGGCGACCGAGTTGGCGTTGAGGAAGACGCGGTGGCTGCGGTAGGCGTCGAGGACGCGCTCGTAGGGCAGGCCACCGAGGACGTGCGGCTGGAAGCGCTCGGGAAAGCCGAAGGCGTCGTCGTCGCCGCCGAAGCTGCGGTCGTAGATGACCAAACCGCGGGGTCGCGCGGCGTCGAGCAGCGCGGCCAGCGCCCGCCGCCGGTCGGGATGACGGTCGCGATACCAGGCGCCCGCGAAGCATGGCGAGGCGCTGCGCTCCTCGACCGCGGCCACCGGGTTGTGGAGGCGCGGCTGCGCGGCGAAGGGCAGCGGCGTGACCGTGCGCTCGCCCGGCAGGGCGCGGTAACGCGCGCCGCAGCGCGAGTCGGTGGTGAAAACATGGTCGAAGAGGGATGCCGCCTCGGCGAAACGGTCGAAGTGGACCGGGTCCTCCTTGTTCCAGAAGGCGGTCGGGATGCCACGCTCGCGGCAGCCGTCGAGCAGGCCGCGCAGAGCCGGCAGACCGACCAGGTCCTTGCGTGGGTACTGGGCAATCCGGTACTGCCACTCGCCGCCGTTGCCGTTCCAGGCGGACTCGACGAGGAGCAGGTCCGGACGCCACTCGTCGAGCTGCTCGGCCCAGCCTTCCAGCCCCAGCGGCAGCAGCTCGCACTCGGGCGCGAAGCAGGCTTCCGACATCTCGTCGAGGATCGAGGCTACGCGCAGGCGGTCGGTTGGCTGGCGGGACGGTGGCGGAGCCGAGACCGGAGCGACACTCAGGCGCGGCGACGATCGAGGCGGTGGCGGCGGGTCGGCCGCCGGCGGGGCAACGGCCGCCGGCGAGGGATCGACCTCGTCCGCGGCCTCTGCACTCCCCTCGGCCGCCGCGGTCTTCTTCGGCGCTCGTCTGAACGGCCGCCGCAGCCTCCAGAGAACCCGCATCAGCCGGTACGAACGGCCTGCGCGAATCGCCGTGAGCGAGGCCTCGTGATGCTCGGCGCGTTCACGGGCCTTCTCCAGGCGCGCCTCGGCGAGGGCCAGCTCCCGCCCGGCCCGGCCCGCCGCACTCTTCGCGGCCGACAGCTCGACGCCGCGCGTTTCCAGCTCACGCCGCACCTGCAGCTCCGTGGCGCGAGCGCGCTCCAGCTTCTCCTCCGCCACCTCGAGCCGGCGGTCGCGGGCCTCGATCCCCTGCTTGGCGTTCTCCAGGTGGCGCTCGCGCGCCTCCAGCCGCGCGCGCACCTCGTCGAGCTCGGCGCCCTGCCGTTCGAGCAGCGTCCCCGCCGCATCCAGCTCGCCGTCTCGAGCCGCGAGTCGCTCGCCGGCGGTTTCCAGCTCGCGTTCGCGAGCCGCAAGGTGGTTGCCGGCGGCTTCGAGCTCGCCTTCGCGGGCGGCAAGCTGTTCTCTGAGGGTCTCGAGCTCGCGCTCGCGGGCCGCAAGCTGCTCGCCGACCGTCTCCAGCTCGCGCTCGCGGGCGATGAGCTGGTCACCGGCCACGCCCAGCTCCCGCACGCGTGCAGCCAGGTCGCGCTCGCGCACCGCCAGGTCGCGCTCGCTCTCGGTCAACCGCTCCCGCACCTCGCTCAGCTCCTGCCCGGCTTGCTGCGCGGCCGCCTGGCTGCGCTGCAGCTCCTCTTCGCGCCCCTCCAGCCGAACGTGCGCCGCGGCCAGGTCCTTCTCCGCCGCGGCGAGCTGCACGGCCCGGTCCTGTTCGACCGCTGCGACCTCTCGCTCACGCCTGCGCTCCGCCTCCGTCAAGCGCTGCGCCGCCTCGGCGGTCTCTCGCTCCAGCGCGCGCTCTGCCTCCACCGTCCGCTGCGCCGCCTCGGCGTCGCGTCGCTCTGCCGCGCGCTCGGCCTCCGCCAGGCGCTGCGCCGCCTCGGCGGTCTCTCGCTCACGCCTGCGCTCGGCCTCTGCCAGGCGCTGCGCCGCCTCGGCGGTCTCTCGCTCCAGCGCGCGCTCTGCCTCCGCCGTCCGCTGCGCCGCCTCGGCGTCGCGTCGCTCCGCCGCGCGCTCGGCCTCCGCCCGCCCGCGCTCGGTCTCGGTCCGCAGCCGCTCGATCCGCTGCTCCAGGACCGCCACGCCCTCGCTCGCGAGGCGCGCCTCCTCCTGCCGGCGGTCGCGCTCGTGGGTCGCGGCCGCAAGCGCCGTCTCGAGCCGTGCGACGTCGTCGCGGGCATCGGCGAGGGCTCGCTCTTCCCGCTCCCGACTCGCCTCCAGCGCGTCAGCCGAGGCGCGCAGCGCGACGACCGCGCGCTCGCTCTCGGCCAGCTCCCGCTCGGCGACGCCGAGCGCCCGTCGCCACGCCGCCGCCCGACTCTTCTCCCTGCCCCGCCGGGCGAGCAGGCAGAGTCGTCCGTCGACCGTCGCGATCTCCTCTACCGCGAAGCCATCCAGGTCGGCGATCAGCCCCGCCAGCGATAGCCCCTCCCCCTCGCCGACTTCCCCTGCATAGAGAG
>DATANV010000022.1:0-1993 GCA_036266075.1 Solirubrobacterales bacterium | reverse complement strand
TCCCTGTCTTGGCCGTAGGTGGCGAGGATCGCCTGGGCCTCGATCGGGTCGCCCAGGGCGGTGCCGGTGCCGTGGGCCTCGACGGCGTCGACGTCTTTGGGGGAGAGGCCGGCGTTTGCCAGGGCCTGGCGGATCACCCTTTCCTGGGAGGGGCCGTTGGGGGCGGTGAGGCCGTTGGAGGCGCCGTCTTGGTTTACGGCAGAGCCGCGGATCAGGGCCAGGGGGCGGTGGCCGTTGGCTTCGGCGTCTGAGAGGCGCTCCAGCAAAAGCAGGCCGACGCCCTCGGCCCAGCCCGTTCCGTCGGCGCTCGCGGAGAAGGGCTTGCAGCGCCCGTCGGGGGCGAGGCCGCGCTGGCGGCTCATGGTCAGGAAGACCGCGGGCGTCGAGAGCACCGTCACCCCGCCCGCCAGGGCCAGCTCGCACTCGCCTCCGCGCAGCGCCTGCGCCGCCAGGTGCATCGCCACCAGCGAGGAGGAGCAGGCGGTGTCGATGCTCAAGGCCGGGCCCTCGAGGCCGAGGGTGTAGGCGATGCGGCCGCTGACCAGGCTGCCACTGCCGCTGGAGGAGCCCAACCCCTCGGTCTCAGGCGACCCGCAGATCCCGTAGTCCTGGTACATCGAGCCCGCGAAGACGCCGGCCCGGCTTCCCTGCAGGCGAGTGGGGTCGATGCCGGCGCTTTCGAAGGCCTCCCAGGCGGCTTCCAGCAGCAGTCGCTGCTGGGGGTCCATCGCCAGGGCCTCGATCGGCCCGATTCCGAAGAAGGAGGCGTCGAAGCCACCCGCTTCGTCGAGGAAGCCACCCTCGCGGGTGTAGGTGGTGCCGGGATGGTCGGGATCGGGGTGGAACAGCTCACCGAGTGGCCACCCCCGGTCTTGGGGGAAGCTCGAGATCGCATCGCCGCCTGCGGCGACGAGATCCCACAGGTCCTCGGGAGAAGAGACTCCCCCGGGATAGCGGCAGCTCATGCCGACGATCGCGATCGGCTCCCTGGCCCCGGCTTCGAGGCGGTGGAGCCGCTCGCGCGTTCCCCGCAGCTCGATCGTCACCTTCTTGAGCGAATCCAGCAGCTCACTTTCAGCGGTCATCGCACGCCCATTTCGTCATTGACTATTTCCAGGATCTCCTCGGCGCTGGCCGAGCGGATGCGCTCGACGGCATCGGCCTCCGACTCGTCCCCGCTGCGCTCGGACACGAGCGAGCGGAGGCGAGGCTCGAAGCGCTCCCGCTCGCCAGGCGCCGCTGTTTCGAGCAGGGCCTGAAGGTGGTCGATCGCCTCCTCGACCGGGTCCCGACCGGCCCGGGTGCCAGCGCCGAGCCGCGACTCGAGGTACTCGGCCACCGCGGCGGCGCTGGGGTGGTCGAAGACGAGGGTCGCGGGCAGCGCGAGGCCGGTGGCGGCGGCGAGGCGGTTGCGAACTTCGACTCCGCCCAGAGAGTCGAGGCCCAGGTCGCTGAACGCCTGCGCGGGGCCTACCGCGCTCGCGGCATCGTGTCCGAGGACCATCGCGGCCTCGGCGCGGACCAGCTCGAGCACGAGCGCTGCACGTTCCTCCTCGGAAACGCCGGCAAGTCGCGCCGGGAAGGAGCTGCTGCGCCGCTGGGAGGTGCGGACCAAGCCGCGCAGCGTCGCCGGAAGCGTCCCGGCCCGCGCCGCGGCGCGCAGGGCACCGAGGTCGAGGCGGACGGGATGGAGGCTGGTGCGGTCCGAGGAGCGGGCACGCTCGAAGAGCTCGAGGCCCTCGGCGTCGGTGAAGGGCAGGATCCCCGCCCGGGCAAGCCTGGCCTGATCGGCGTCGCTGAGCTCCGCGGTCAGCTCGCCTTTCTTCTGCCACCCGCCCCAGCCCAAGGCGAGGCCCCCCAGCCCCTCGCTCGCTCGCCGCGTCGCCAGCGCGTCGAGGAAGGCGTTGGCGGCGGCGTAGTTGGCCTGGCCGGGACTGCCGAATGTGGCGGCGATCGAGGAGAAGAAGACGAGCTCGACGTCGCTCTCGCGGGT
>DATANV010000021.1:0-16644 GCA_036266075.1 Solirubrobacterales bacterium | reverse complement strand
TGAAGACACCGGGGAGAGGGACTGCGGTGGGCTAGGACTGGTTGAAGAAGCCCTTGTCGATCAGCCGCGCCTTTTCCTCGGCGGATACTTCGACGTTGCGCGGGGTCAGCAGGAACATCTTCTCGGCGATCCGCTGCATGCCGCCGTCCAGCGCGTAGGTCAGGCCGCTGGCGAAGTCGATGAGCCGCTTGGAGAGATCCGTCTCGGTCCCCTGGAGGTTCAGCACGACGGGGATGTCGTCCTTGAACTTGTCGGCGACCTGCTGCGCGTCGTTGAACGACTTCGGCAGCACGAGGTGCACGCGCACGTCGCGCGAGCCCCCACCGCCGCCGTTGACCGTCCGCAGGCGGCTGGTCGGGCGCCCGGCGGGCTCGTCGTCGTCGTCGGCGAAGATGTCGTCGATCTCGTCGCGGCGCGAGCGGCGCGAGGTCGGCAGGCGGCGCACCTGGCTGGATTCGCGGCGAGCTTCGATCTCCTCGTCTTCGGGGCCGAAGTCTTCCTCGTATTCCGGACCGTGCTCGTGCTCTTCGGCGAGACCGAAGTAGACCAGCGCTCTATGCCACGAATCGCGAAAAGCCATGCTTACCGGCGTCTTTTCGGCCCGCACAGGCCGATTCCTCTCTGATTATGGCTCAGCGACCCTCAGATGTAGAGCGCGGTACCCAGGCGGACGATCGTCGCCCCCTCCTCGACCGCGACCAGCCAGTCCTGCGAGGTGCCCATCGAGAGCCGCTCCAGTCCGTATTCGGCGGCCAGCTCGGCGAGGCGGGCGAAGTGCGGCCGCGAGTCCTCCGGATCGGTGCTGAAGGGCGGCATCGTCATCAGACCGGAGACGCGCACAGGGCAGCGATCGAGGAAGCCGGCAAGGTCCTCGGAGGCGACGCCGGCCTTGCCCTCCTCGCCGGCGACGTTGACCTCGACCAGGACCTCGGTGTCGTGGTCGGCGTGGCGGCCCAGCTGCTCCAGCGCCGAGTCGCTAGCGACCGAGTGGATCAGCCGGCACAGCGGCAACAGCCGCCGGACCTTGCGGCTCTGCAGGGCGCCGATGAAGTCCCACTCGAACGCTTCCCCCCAGCGCTCGTGTTTTGCCGCGAGGTCCTGCTGGCGGTTCTCGCCGACCAGACGCACCCCGGCCTCGGCAAGTACGCCCATCTCCTCGAGCGGCACGTACTTGGTCGCGGCGAGGATCTCGACCGGCTCGCCGGCTCGTTCGCGCACCCGCTCCAGGTTGGCGGCGATCTTGAGCGGGTCGAGGCCGCGGATCAGGCCGGGCATCGTCAGGCCGCCCCCTCGAGCCAGGCCAGGCCCGCCTGGCGGCCGGTCTGGCCCGCGTCGCGGCGGTGCGAGAAGAAGCGATCCGCTTCACAGCTCGTGCAGAGGCCGGCGGCCTCGATCCGCTCGACCCCGGCCTCCAGCAGCAACCGCCGGGCGACCTCGGTGAGGTCGAGCATGCGGCCGGTGCCGATCCCCTCGCCGAGGTCGGCGAAGACGTCGAGGATCTCGTCGCCGACCTCGTAGCAGCAGGCGCCGATCCCCGGCCCGATCGCGGCATGCGTGGCGCCCACCGCCTCGGCCCCCCTCGCAACGATGCCGGCCGCAAGGCCGCGCCAGCCGCAGTGCAGCATCGCTACCCCACCGGGCCCCGAGAGGGCCACCGGCAGACAGTCGGCGACGAAGACGAGCGCTGCCAAATCGGGTTGTGAGACGACCTGGCCATCGACCTCGGGCATCGCGGCGCCAGGCTGGGCGTACGGGCTCGGCTGCGCCGACGCGGGGTGCACCACGAGCTCGGCGCCGTGCACCTGCCGCCCGATCGCGATCCGCTCCGGCTCGAGACCCAGGGTCGCGGCCAGGCGCAGGCGGTTTTGGATCACCCTGCCTCCGTCGTCCTCTGTGAGGAGGCCGAGGTTGAGCGTCGCAAAGGGCGCCTCGCTGATTCCGCCCTTACGGGTAGAGAAGGCGACGCGGGCACCGGGCAGGCGCGCTTCCAGCCATTCGACGCCGCCGGCGTCCCGCCACTCCATCAATGGCTCCGCCGCGCAACTGCGAGGGCGACGTCCAGCTCCTGCTCGCGCCCGTCGATCTCGCCGTCGAGCTTGCGGCGCAGCGCCTCCGCCAGGCCCTGCCCGAGCGCCGGGCCCTGCGACGCCCCCGCAGCGATCAGCTCGTCGCCGTCGATCTCGAGCTTCACCGAGCGCCACTCCAGCAGGTATCGGTCGAGCCACTCGGCGCCGAGCGCTCTGGCGAGGACCAGCTCGACGGGATCTGCCCCGCGCGCGAGCTCGACCGCTTCCGAGGGTCGCTGCGGATCCGCCGCCGCGAGACCCTCCTCGCGCCCGGGCGCACCAAGGGCGGCGGCGAGGACGGCGCGGTCGCGCGGCGCCACCTCGTCCCACGGTTCCCGTTCCAGCAGCTGCACTACCTGCTCGGCCAGCTCGATGCCTCGCGGGCGCAGGGTCGCCAGGCCCCACTCGTGAAGCAGGGCAAAACCGTGCGGGGCGGCAAGCTCGGCGGCAAGTCGCAGCAGGTCCGCGGCGCGGCGCTCATCCGAGACCGTGCTGAGATCGGCCTCGCGCAGCAGAGCGGCGGTCTCGGGCTCGGGCTCGAAGCCGAAGCGGGCGGCGTAGCGGGCGGCGCGCAGCGCCCGGGTTGGGTCGTCGGCAAAGGAATGCGGGTGCAGGACGCGCAGCAGGCCAGCCTCGAGGTCGGCCACCCCGCCAAGCGGATCGACCAGCTGCGCCTCGCCCTGCAGCGGGATCGCCATCGCGTTGATCGTGAAGTCGCGCCGGCGCAGGTCGGTCTCGACGTCGGCAGCGGGCTCGACCTCGGGGAGCGCCCCTGGATGCGCGTAGGTCTCGGCCCGCGCGGTGGCGATGTCCAACTCGTGGCCCTCGAGGTGGACCTTGGCGGTAGCGAAGCGCTCGTGCTCGACCGGCTCGGCGCCGAGGCTGGCGGCTAGCGTGCCGGCGTCGCCGACGACGACCAGGTCGATGTCGGAGCGACCCCGGGTCAACAGCAGGTCGCGCACTGCGCCGCCAACCAGGTAGACGGGCACGTCAGTTGCCGCCCGCACGGCCTGAAGCTCGGGATAGGCCCGCTGCAGCGCCTCGGCCAGGTTGTCGATCGGCATCGCCGCCATCGGTCTCCCTACGATGATCGCCCCCGCGGATGGCCGTCCGCTACAGCCGCACCGGGATGCCGGCTGCGGCCATGTGCTGCTTGGCCTCGCGAACGCCGTATTCGCCGTAATGGAAGATCGAGGCACAGAGGACGGCATCGGCGCCGCCCTCGGCGATCGCAGCGTTGAGGTGGTCGAGGGTGCCGGCGCCGCCCGAAGCGATCACCGGCACGGACACCGCCTCCGCGACCGCGCGGGTCAGCTCGAGGTCATAGCCATCGTTGGTGCCGTCGCGGTCCATGCTCGTGAGCAGCACCTCCCCCGCCCCCCACTCGACCGCCTCCCGCGCCCAGGAGACGGCCTCCCGTCCCTCGACCCGCTTGCGTCCGCCGTTGACGTAGACGCCCCAGCCGCCGTCCTCGCGCTTGGCATCGATCGCGATCACGACGCACTGGGCGCCGAAGTTGGCGGCCAGCTCGCCGAGCAGCTCGGGCCGGGCTAGTGCCGAGGAGTTGACCGAGACCTTGTCGGCGCCGGCGTCGAGCACCGCCTGTGCGTCGGCGACGGAGCGGATGCCGCCGCCGATCGTGAAGGGGATGAAGACGTTGTCGGCGGTCCGCCGCGCCAGCTCGACGATCGTCTCGCGCTTCTCGTGCGAGGCGGTGATGTCGAGGAAGACCAGCTCGTCGGCGCCCTCGGCGTCGTAGCGCTCGGCCAGCTCCACGGGGTCGCCGGCGTCGCGCAGGCCGACGAAGTTCGTGCCCTTGACGACGCGGCCGGCGTCGACGTCGAGGCAGGGGATGATGCGTTTCAGGACCATGGGGCAAGCGTAGTGGTAGGAGGCGGGTGCCCTCTCCCGGAGGCCGTCGCGCAGCTGATTCCGAAGCTCGATTTGGCAGGTGGTCCCGGAGCCTCCGGGAGAGGGGCACCCGCCTCCTATTGACCGAGCGCGGTGATGGCCTGGGAGACGGTGAACTTGCGCTCGTAGAGGGCGCGGCCCACGATGGCGCCTTCTACGTTTGGGGGCGCTTCGCGGGCGAGAGCTTCCAGGTGGGTGAGGTCGCCCACGCCGCCTGAGGCGATTATGTTTGCTGGGGTTGCGCGAGCGATCCGGGCGAGCTCGCCGAGGGCGGGGCCCTCCATCGTGCCGTCGACCTCGATCGCGGTGCAGAGGAAGCGAGCTACGCCGCGCTCGCCGAGGGAGGCGACCGCGTCGGCGACGTCCTCCTTGCCTGCTTCGGTCCAGCCGGACAGCGCGACCCTGCCGTTGCGGGCGTCGACGGAGACGACGACGCGATCGCTGTGCTTCGCCAGCATCTCGTCCAGGAAACCGGGATCGCGCAAGGCTGCGGTGCCGATTACCACGCGTTCGGCGCCCGTCTCAAGCACCGCCTCGACCGAGGTCGCCTCGCGCAGCCCACCGCCCACCTGGATCGGGCAGTCGACGGCCTCGGCGATCCGACCGACCGCCTCAAGGTTTCGCGGCTCGCCCGCCTTGGCGCCATCGAGGTCGACGACGTGCAGAAACTCGGCCCCTTCGCTCGCCCAGCGCTTGGCAGCGTCGACCGGGTCGGCGTCGTAGGCAGTCTCGCGCTCGTAGTCGCCCTGCGTCAGGCGCACCGCCTGGCCGCCGCGGATGTCGATCGCCGGGTAGAGGATCACTGGCCTGCCCGGCCTACGCCGGAACCGCCGCGCAGATCCCCGCGAAGTTCGAGAGCAGGCGCAAGCCGGCGGCGCTCGACTTCTCTGGGTGGAACTGGACGCCGAAGACGTTCCCGCGCTCCGCCGCGCAGGCGAAGCGGGCGCCGTAGGCCGCGCTGCCCAGCAGCTCCCCGGCCCCCGGCCGTGGCGCAAACGAGTGCACGAAGTAGAAGGGGGTCTCGCTCGCGATCCCCTCGACGAGGCGCGACTCGCGCTCCCAGCGGACCGGCGACCAGCCGATGTGCGGCACCTTGAGGCCATCGGCGTCGAGCTCGGAGACAGGCCCCGGCAGCAGGCCGAGACCCGCCGCACCGCCCAGCTCCGTGGTCGAGTCGAAGAGCAGCTGAAGCCCCAGGCAGATGCCGAGGACCGGTACGCCGGCATCGCGGCGCTCCTCCACCAGCTCGTCGAGGCCGAGCTCGCGTATCCGTTCCATCGCCCGCGGGAAGGCGCCGACACCCGGCAGGATCACCCCGTCGGCCCCCTGTACGGTGGCGGCGTCGCTCGAGATCGTCGCCGTGGCGCCGACGTGCTCGAGGGCCTTCTCGACCGAGCGCAGGTTGCCCATGCCGTAGTCGAGGATCGCGATCCGCGCACTCATGAGCTGAGGGTTCCCTTGGTCGAGGGCACGCCGCTTTCCTCGGGGTCGATCGAGACCGCGACGCGCAGCGCCCGCGCAAAGGCCTTGAAGGCAGCCTCGATCATGTGGTGGGCATTGGTCCCCGCGCGCACCGAGACGTGCAGGGTCAGTTTGGCGCTGTTGGCGACAGCGCGGAAGAACTCCTCCGCCAGCTCGGTGTCAAAGCCAGCGATCGAGGTGGTCGGCAGCTCGGCCTCGAAGACGCAGAGCGGCCGCCCGGAGATGTCGATCGCGCACTCGGCCAGCGACTCGTCCATCGGCACCAGCGCCGAGCCGTAGCGGCGGATCCCGGCACGGTCGCCGAGCGCCTCGTCGAGCGCCTGGCCGAGGACGATGCCGACGTCCTCGACCGTGTGGTGGGCGCCGGTCTCGAGGTCGCCGCTCGCCGCGACGCGCAGGCCGAGCCGCCCGTGGCGGGCGAGCAGGTCGAGCATGTGATCGAGGAAGCCGACGCCGGTCGCGGCGCTCGACTCTCCTCCGTCCAAGCTCAGCTCGAGCCGGATCTTCGTCTCGGCGGTGGTGCGCTCTCTAGCTGCGGTTCTGGTCATCGTCGTCTTCCGTCTTCGGATCTCTGGTCCTAATCATCGCCGACTCGCCGTGGACTGGAAGTTCCTCCGCGCGCGCGAGCGTGTCGACGTATGGGGCCAGTTTCGCCGCGGCCTCTCCGCTCACCTCCACGGTTGCCATCGTGCGGCTGAACGCATCCGGCCCCAGTGGGCCCGAGTGACGGCCCGCGCCGGCCGTGGGCAGCACGTGGTTGGAGCCCGCCACGTAGTCGCCGAAGGCGGTGGCTGCGAAGCGACCCACGAAGACGCAGCCCGCGGTGGTGATCCGCCCGGCGAGCTCGACTCCGTCGCGGGCCATCAACTGCAGGTGCTCCGGCGCGAAGGCATTCGCCAGGGCGATCGCGTCGTCGAGCGCCGGCACCTCGATCAGCGCCAGCGGCGCGTTCTCGACTTCCGCCCGCTCGGTCGCGGCGCGCTCGGTCGCGGTGGCAACCGCGTCGAGCAGGGTGCCGTCCTGGCCGACGAGCAGCAGCGCCCCCTCGTAACCGTGCTCCGCCTGCGCGCAGAGGTCGAGCGCGGCCCACTCGGGGTCGGTGTCGTCGTCGGCGATCAGCATCAGCTCGGAAGGGCCGGCGAGCGAATCGATCCCCACCGTCCCGGAGACCGCCCACTTCGCGGCCCGTACCCAGGCGTTGCCGGGGCCCGCGACGACGTCGACGGGAGCGATCGTCTGCGTCCCATGGGCGAGGGCGAAGATCGCCTGGGCGCCGCCCATCGCGTAGATCTCGTCGATGCCCGTCAGCGCCGCGGCGGCGAGGATCAACGGGTTCAGCTTTCCGTCAGGGGCCGGCGGCGAGGCGAGGGCCAGTCGCTCCACCCCGGCGACCCGCGCTGGGACCGCGCACATCAGCACGCTCGAGGGGTAGACGGCCCGGCCCCCCGGCGCGTAGAGACCGGCGGCCGACACTGGGATCTCGCGCAGCACCACCCTCTGACCCTGTGGCAGTGCTACGGAGCGCGCCTCCGCGTCGAGCTGGGCCTCGGCGACAGCGCGGATGTTGGCCGAAGCGACCTCCAGGGCCTCTCGCAGGGCGGGGTCGAGCGAGCGCAGCGCCTCCTCGCCCGCTGCCGGGTCGACCCGCAGGGCCTGCGGTGCGGCCTCGGTCGCGTCGAAGCGCGCGGTGAGCTCCAAGACTGCCTCGTCGCCGCGCTCGCGCACGGCCCGTTCGATCGTGGCGACCTCGACGTCGGTCTGCGGGATCGCCTCCTCGGTCCAGCGGCGGATCGCGGCCGAGGTCGGCGCTGCGCCCTCCCACTCGAAACGGCGCACCCTCACCGGGCCGCCGCCTCGCGCAGCCGCTCGGTTAGCTCGTCGATCTCTGCTGCGCGCAGCTTGTGGGCGACGCGGTTGGCGACGAAGCGCGCCGTGCACTCGACGATCTCCTCGCGCACCTCGAGGTCGTTCTCCTCCAACGTGCGGCCGGTGGCGACAAGGTCGACGATGCCGTCGGCGAGGCCGATCAGCGGCGCCAGCTCGACCGAGCCCTTGACCTCGATCGCCTCGACCTGCCGCCCCGTCGCCTCGAAGTGACGTTCGGCGATGCGCGGGTACTTGGTCGCGATGCGCATCATGCCCAGCCGCCGCTGCGCCTCGCCGAGGCGCTCATCGCCCTTACGGCCGGCGAGGACCATGCGGCAGCGACCGTAGCCCAGGTCGAGCAGCTCGTAGACCATGCGATCGGACTGCTCGAGCAGCACGTCCTTGCCGGTGATGCCGACGTCGGCGGCGCCGGCCTCGACGTAGGTGGGCACGTCGGAGGGGCGCATCGTGACCAGCGAGATCTGCTCGCCCGGGAAGATCAGCGCCCGCGACGCGCCCCGCACGGCGGCGGTGTCGATGCCGGCGGCATCGAGCAGGTCCAGGGTGCCGTCGAGCAGGGCGCCGCGCGGCACCGCCAGCTTCAGCGGCCCGTCGGTCTTGGCCTGCACCGGGGCGGCGACTTCGACGTTCACCGCTCCTCCTCCATCTGGGCGACGTGCAGCCGCTCTAGGTAGAGGGCGAAACCCGCCGCCGGCCGGTCGACCCCGAAGCGCTTCAGCAAGCCGTCGTAGCGACCGCCGCCGCCGAGCACGTGGCCGAGGGCCGGGTCGTAGACCTCGAGGATCGCGCCGCTGTAGTAGCCGAGGTCGCGCAGCAGGCCGAGGTCGAGCCGCACGCGGCCGCTGGCGCCGCGCTGTTCGAGCGCCTCCAGGGTCTCGCCGAGTCGCGCCGTCGCCCGCTCGACCGCTTCGCCGCCCAGGGAGCGCGCCTGCTCGAGGACCTCGCGGCCGCCGCGCATCTGCGAGAGGGCGACACAGGTGGCGACCCGTTCCTCGCCGATCCCGGCGCCGGCCAGCTCCTGCTCCAGGCCGACGAGATCGTGCGTCGCCAGCCGCGCGAGAATCGAGTCCCGAGCCTCTTCCCCCACCCCGTACTCGGCGAGCAGCTGGCGGAAGAGGTCGGCGTCGCCGAGGCCGATCACGGCCCGGTCCAGGCCGACGGAGGCGAGCGCGGCGTCGAGAACCTCAATCACCTCGGCGGTTCCCGCCGGCGCCGGTGTGCCGATCAGCTCGACACCGGCCTGGGCGAACTCGCGCATCTGGCCGCGCTGCGGCCGCACGGCACGGAAGGCGTTGGCGAAATAGCAGAGCCGAAACGGCGGCGCGGCATCGGCGAAGCGCGAGGCGACCAGGCGGGCGATCGGCACGGTCATGTCGGAGCGCAGCGCCAGCAGGTCGCCGCGCTCGTCGAAGAAGCGGTAGGCGGAGTCGGCGGTGCGGCCATCGCCCCTGGCGAGCACCTCGTCGTACTCGATCGTCGGCGTCGTGACCTCGCCGTAGCCCCGCCCCTCGAAGACCTCGAGCAGCGCGCCGCGCAGGCGGCGCAGCTCGCGCATCTCCTCGGGCAGGACGTCCCGGGTGCCTGGCGGAATCGGGTGGATCATCCGCCGGACCTTACGAGAGCGGGGGCTGAAGCCCTGCTATGCGGGGATCTCCGCAGAGACCCGTTCAATGTGGGCGCCGAGGCCGCGCAGGCGCTCGTCGATCGCCTCGTAGCCGCGGTCGATCTGGCGGATGTTGCCGATCTCCGAGACGCCGTCGGCGGCCAGGGCGGCGATGAGGATCGCCATTCCGGCGCGGATGTCCGGGCTCTCGACGCGTTCGCCGTGAAGCCGGCTCGGACCGCTGACGATCGCCCTGTGGGGATCGCAAAGCGTGATCCGAGCGCCCATCGCGACCAGCTTGTCGACGAAGAAAAGACGGTTCTCGAACATCTTCTCGAAGATCAGCACCTCGCCGTCCGCCTGGGTGGCGAGCGCCAGGGCGATGGAGGTGAGATCGGCCGGGAAGGCGGGCCACGGCCCGTCCTCGATCTTTGGGATCGCGTCGCCGAGGTCGGCTTTTACTCGCAGGCGCTGCTCCGGCGGGACGATCACGTCCTCTCCGTCGCACCGCGACTCGAGGCCGAGGCGGCGGAACTGGCGTCGCACCGTCAGCAGGTCCTCCGGCGCTGCGCCGCGAATGCGAATCTCGCCGCCGGTCGCAGCCGCGAGCGCCATGAAGCTGCCGACCTCGATGTGGTCTGGGGAGATCGTGTGCTCCGCCCCGGCGAGCTTGTCGCGGCCGTTGACCGTCATCACGTTGGAGCCGATGCCGCCCACCTCGGCGCCCATGCTGGTCAACAGTCGTGCCAGGTCCTGGACGTGGGGCTCGCAGGCGGCGTTGGAGATCGTCGTCGGGCCCGGCGTCAGCGCCGCCGCCATCAGCGCGTTCTCGGTGCCCATCACCGAGGGCTCGTCCATGAAGATCGCACAGGGGCGCAGGCCGCCGGACGGGGCCGTCAGCTCGATCCAGCGATCGCCGGCGACCTCCGCGCCCAGGTCGGCGAAGGCGTCGAGGTGGGCGTCGAGGCGGCGGCGACCGATGAAGTCGCCACCGGGGGGCGGCATGCGTGCCTCGCCGAAGCGAGCCAGCAGCGGCCCCGCCAGCAGGAACGAGGCGCGAATCTTTTCCGAGAGGTCCTCATCTACAGCCACCTCGGAGATGCCGGCGGCACAGAGTCGCAGGCTGTTGTCAGCCACCCACGCGGCCTCGACGCCGAGACCCTCGAGCAGTGCGATTTGAGCCTCGGTATCGCGGATCCGCGGCACCCGGTGCAGCAGCAGCTCCTCCTCGGTGAGCAGGCAGGCGGCGAGGATCGGCAGCGCCGCGTTCTTGTTTCCGGCGACCGTCAGCTCGCCCGAGAGCGGCACGCCTCCGTTGATGACGAATTTCTCCATCGTTGCGGCTAGGGTAACGGCCCAATGCGACGCGGCTGGAAGATTCTGATTGGCGTGCTCGTGGCACTGGCCGTCCTGGTGGCGGTCAATTACGCGGTGGTCGGCAGCGAAACCAAGTCGGCGACCGTGAACGAGCCAGGCGGACGCATCCTGAAGCTGCCGGGGGGCGAAATGCTGGTCGTCGACCGCGGCCCCCGCGCCGCGCCGCCTATCGTCCTCGTCCACTGCTTCACCTGTGCGATCGACTGGTGGGACGGGATGATGCCGCTGCTCGCCCGGAGCCACCGGGTCGTCGCCGTCGATCTGCTCGGCCACGGCGGTTCCGAGAAGCCGGCCTCGGGCTACTCGATTCCCGACCAGGCGGACCTAGTCGCCCAGGCACTGGGCCGGCTCGACGTGACCGATGCCGAGGTGGTCGGGCACTCGCTCGGCGGCGCTGTCGTGACGGCCTTGGCCGAACGGTCGCCGCAGCTCGTCGAACGGGTGGTCATCGTCGACACGCCGCCCAACCATGAAAAGAGCGACCTCGGGCTGCTCGCCAAGCTGGTCTTCGTGCCGGTGGTCGGCGAGGCGCTGTGGCGGATCAAGCCCGACTTCGCCACCCGCAAGGGCCTCGAGGTCGCCTTCGCACCCGGCTTCGACGTTCCAGATGCCTTCGTCGAAAACGTCAACGAGATGACCTACGACGCCTACAACCGCTCGGCCCGCGACTCCGAGGACTACAGCAAGGAAGAGGGTCTCGACCGGCGCATGAAGGAGAGCGGCAAGCCGTTGATGGTGATTATGGGCGCCGAGGAGCAGATCATCGACGAACCGCCCGCCCGCCTCGCCGAATACCGACGCGTCTACCCGGGCACGGAGACGCACCTGATCCAGGGTGCCGGGCACTCGCCGAACGTCGAGAAGCCGGCCGAGACGGCGGCGCTGGTGCTTGCCTTCGATAGATCGGCGGAAGCAAGCAAAGCCAGTTCCCAGGCCAAAGATGAGGCCGCTTCGAGGGGCCGCGTGCAACAAGCCGTGCAGAAACGGGAAGCCGTCCGAGGGCATTCCTAGAGTCGAACCCATGTTCGATACGAGAAAGACCTTCAGCACTCGGGCGGCGGACGCTGCCGACCTGGTGATCGACTTCGCCACCCTCGGCGAGTACGGCCTCGAGCCCGTCGGGCAGCCGCAGCCCTGCGAGGGGCGTCGTCGAGGTGGCGCGATGCGCAGCACCGGCTCCTGGAATGCCGCCATCGCCCGCTTCGCGACCCAGTCGTAGGCGCTTGAAGATCGCGGTCTCGGCATTGGCCGCGGTCGCGGTCCTGCTCGGCCTCAACGCGCTCCTAACCGACAACGAGACGCAGGGCGCCGAAGTGACCATCGCCGGGGGGCGCATCCTCGACCTTCCCGGCGGCGAAATGCAGGTCGTCGAACGTGGCCCGCGCAGGGCGCCACCGATCGTCCTGGTCCACTGCTTTACCTGCGCGATCGACTGGTGGGATCGGATGATGCCGCTGCTCGCGCGGCGTCACCGTGTTGTCGCCCTCGACCTACTCGGCCACGGCGGCTCCGAAAAGCCGAACTCGGGGTACGAGATGGAGAATCAGGCCGAGCTCGTCGCGCAGGCCCTGGCGGGGCTGGGCGTTCGGGGTGCCACGGTAGTGGGCCACTCACTTGGTGGGATCGTCGCGACTACCTTGGCCGAAGCCCGGCCCGAGCTAGTGGACCGCCTCGTGATTGTCGATCAGGCCCCGGAAAACGACGGCTACGGTGCGGACCTGCCGATCGCCGCCGCGCTGACCTTCACGCCGGTGATCGGCGAGGCACTCTGGCGGATCACGCCGGACTTTGCGATCAAGGACGGGCTGGGCGTCGCCTTCGCCCCCGGCTATGACGTCCCAGACGCCTTCGTCGACGACTTCCGGCACCTCACTTACAGCGCTTACGATGGGTCGCCCGAGGCCGAAGACGCCTACACCGACGCTATGCCGCTCGATGCGCGCCTGCGCCAGACGGGCACACCGGTGCTGGCGATCTTCGGGGCCGAGGAGCAGATCTACAACCCCGAGGAAGCCCTTGCCGCCTACGCTGCGATCGGCGCCAGGACCAGGCTGATCGCGCGTGCCGGACACTCGCCAAATGTCGAGAGACCGGCGCTAACCGCCGCCCTCGTCGAACGCTTCGCCGACTCCGCGACCGATAAGAACCCCATACGCCAGCAGAGCAGGGCAAGAAAAAGGGCCGCCCATATGGGCGGCCCTGAATGAAGAACCGGCGGCGACCTACTCTCCCAGGAGGTTGCCCTCCAAGTACCATCGGCGCTGAGGGGCTTAACTGCTCTGTTCGGAATGGGAAGAGGTGTTTCCCCCTCGCTATGCGCCACCGGAAATTTTACGAGACCGCCCCCGGTGGAGCTTGAAAACTGCACAAGACCAAAGAGTAATTATCCGTCAAGCCCTCGACCCATTAGTACCGGTCGGCTGAGCGCATCGCTGCACTTGCACCGCCGGCCTATCAACCTGGTGGTCTACCAGGGGTCTTACTCCCTCGAAGGGATGGGAGAGCTCATCTCGAGGACGGCTTCCCGCTTAGATGCCTTCAGCGGTTATCCGTTCCGTGCGTAGCTAATCTGCGGTGCCCTTGGCAGGACAACAGATACACCAGCGGCACGTTCATCCCGGTCCTCTCGTACTAGGGATGACTCCTCTCAACTCTCCAACGCCCACGGCAGATAGGGACCGAACTGTCTCACGACGTTCTGAACCCAGCTCGCGTACCGCTTTAATGGGCGAACAGCCCAACCCTTGGGACCTACTCCAGCCCCAGGATGCGACGAGCCGACATCGAGGTGCCAAACCGGTTCGTCGATGTGGACTCTTGGAACCGATAAGCCTGTTATCCCCGGAGTACCTTTTATCCGTTGAGCGACGGCGCTTCCACTTGCAACCGCCGGATCACTAAGCCCAACTTTCGTTCCTGCTCGACCCGTCGGTCTCGCAGTCAAGCTCCCTTGCTGCCTTTACACTCTACGCACGATTTCCAACCGTGCTGAGGGAACCTTTGGGCGCCTCCGTTACATTTTAGGAGGCGACCGCCCCAGTCAAACTGCCCACCTGACACTGTTCACCACCCGGATCACGGCATGGTGTTAGAAGCCCAGACTACCAAGGGTGGTATCTCAAGGATGACTCCCCGGCAGCCAAAGCCGCCGGTTCACTGTCTCCCACCTATCCTGAGCGAGATACCCCAGACTCCAATATCAAGTTGCAGTAAAGGTTCACGGGGTCTTTCCGTCTAGCCGCGGGTACTCGGCATCTTCACCGAGACTTTAATTTCACCGAGCCTCTCGTTGAGACAGCGTCCAACTCGTTGCGCCATTCGTGCAGGTCGGAACTTACCCGACAAGGAATTTCGCTACCTTAGGACCGTTATAGTTACGGCCGCCGTTTACCGGGGCTTAGCTTCACTGCTTCGCGCCGAAGCGCTAACAGGTCCACGTAACCTTCCGGCACCGGGCAGGCGTCAGCCCCTATACGTCGTCTTGCGACTTAGCAGAGGCCTGTGTTTTTGGTAAACAGTCGGTTGGACCAATTCACTGCGGCCCCCTCGGGCTCCCTCCGTATGGAGTTCACCCTACCGAGGCGTCCCTTCTCCCGAAGTTACGGGACGATTTTGCCGAGTTCCTTAACGAGAGTTAGCTCGCTCACCTTAGTATGTTCTACTTGTCCACCTGTGTCGGTTATCGGTACGGGCACGCGAATCCTGCCTAGAGGATTTTCTCGGAGGCATGGGATCGGGGACTGGCCGGCGGTCAAGCCAGCTGGCATCGCACCTCGCGTCAAAACGCCGCTGCGGATTTCCCTACAGCGACTGGCTACGTGCTTGCCCCAGGACGACCATCGCCTGGGTTCCCTTACCCTTCCCCGTCCCCCCATCGGTCATAACGGAAGCAACGTGGTACAGGAATATCAACCTGTTGGCCATCGGCTACGCCTTTCGGCCTCGCCTTAGGTCCCGACTAACCCTGAGCAGACGAACTTTACTCAGGAAACCTTGGACAATCGGTGGAGGGGAGTCTCACCCCTCTTTCGTTACTCATGCCGGCATTCTCACTTCCAGCCGCTCCACGGGGGCTTACGCACCCGCTTCATGCAACTGGAACGCTCTCCTACCGCGTGCAGAGCCCGCAGGCCTGCACACCCATAGCTTCGGAGACTAGCTTGAGCCCCGTTGAATTCTCCGCGCCCGAACACTTGACCAGTGAGCTGTTACGCACTCTTTCAAGGGTGGCTGCTTCTAAGCCAACCTCTTGGTTGTCTATGCACTCGGACATCGTTCACCACTTAGCTAGTACTTAGGGTCCTTAGCTGATGGTCTGGGTTGTTCCCCTTTTGCGTACGAAGTTTATCCCCCGCACACTGACTCCCGCGCTAACCGTAACGGTCTTCGGAGTTTGCCTGAAGTCGGTAACCTGGTAGGGCCCCTAGTCCAAACAGTGCTCTACGGCCGCCACGCAAACACGCGAGGCTATACCTAAATATATTTCGGAGAGAACCAGATATCTCTGGGCTTGATTAGCCTTTCACTCCAATCCACAGGTCATCCGCCCAGTTTTCAACCTAGGTCGGTTCGGCCCTCCACGAGGTCTTACCCCCGCTTCAGCCTGCCCATGGATAGCTCGCCCAGTTTCGGGTCTACCGCCAATGACTGTGTCGCCCTATTCAGACTCGCTTTCGCTGCGGCTCCGCTCATCGCTTAACCTTGCCACTGACGAGTAACTCGCCGGCTCGTGATGCAAAAAGCACGCCGTCACACCCGAAGGTGCTCCGACCACTTGTAGGCTTGCGGTTTCAGGTACTATTTCACTCCCCTTCAGGGGTGCTTTTCACCTTTCCCTCACGGTACTAGTTCACTATCGGTCACCAGGTAGTACTTAGCCTTGGAGGGTGGTCCCCCCAGATTCAGACCGCGTTTCACGGGTGCGGTCCTACTCAGGAACATCATCGACAGATCAGTGTGCTTTCACCTACGGGACGATTGCCCTCTGTGGTGCGAGGTTCCACTCGCTTCGGCTAACACCTGATTTTGTAACTGCCGCCGAGCCAGGCACGGCTCGGACATGACGTCCTACAACCCCCGACAGACAACGCGTGCCCGCTTGCATCTGCCAGGTTTAGGCTGATCCCCTTTCGCTCGCCACTACTAAGGGAGTCTCGGTTGATTTTTGTTCCTCGGGGTACTTAGATGTTTCAGTTCCCCCGGTTGCCTTCCGTCGACTATGTATTCACCGACGGATGACGCCGCATTACCGGCGCCGGGTTTCCCCATTCGGAAATCCGCGGGTCAATGGCTGTTCAGCGCCTCACCGCGGCTTATCGCAGCCGTCCACGTCCTTCTTCGACTCCTGGTGCCAAGGCATCCACCGTAAGCCCTTACTATCTTGACGGTGAGCGACCTGTACACATCGTGTATAGGTCGTAATTAAATTACCCAGAGCCCACCTGACGGCGGGCTCTTATTATTGGCCTTGTACAGTTTTCAAGGTCCACCGAGGCACACGCGGTGGTGACTCCACCGGCGGTCTCTCAAAACTGAGCAGCGTTCCCAGCGACACGTGTCGCTGGGGAGCCCGGTCGACGTTCTAGAGAAATTCTCCCTAGAAAGGAGGTGATCCAGCCGCAGCTTCCGCTACGGCTACCTTGTTACGACTTCACCCCAATCACAAGCCCCACCTTCGACGGCTCCCTCCAAAAGGTTAGGCCACCGGCTTCGGGTGTTGCCTGCTTTCGTGGTGTGACGGGCGGTGTGTACAAGGCCCGGGAACGTATTCACCGCGGCATTGCTGATCCGCGATTACTAGCAACTCCAGCTTCATGGAGGCGAGTTTCAGCCTCCAATCCGAACCGAGACGCACTTTATGGGATTCGCTCCACCTCACGGTATTGCAGCCCTTTGTATGCGCCAATGTAGCACGTGTGTAGCCCTGGACATAAGGGGCATGATGACTTGACGTCATCCCCACCTTCCTCCGGTTTGTCACCGGCAGTCTCCCATGAGTCCCCAACTTAATGCTGGCAACATGGAACGGGGGTTGCGCTCGTTGCGGGACTTAACCCAACATCTCACGACACGAGCTGACGACAGCCATGCACCACCTGTGAAGGCGTCCCGAAGGAAAGCCATATTTCTATGGCGGTCGCCTACATGTCAAGCCCAGGTAAGGTTCTTCGCGTTGCGTCGAATTAAACCACATGCTCCGCTGCTTGTGCGGGCCCCCGTCAATTCCTTTGAGTTTTAGCCTTGCGGCCGTACTCCCCAGGCGGGGCACTTAGTGCGTTAGCGACGGCACGGGAGGAGTCGACACCTCCCACACCTAGT
>DATANV010000020.1:0-48368 GCA_036266075.1 Solirubrobacterales bacterium | reverse complement strand
GGGGTCGGGGTTACCGGGGCGAGGGGTTGGGTGCCCCTCACGCTCAACTTTTCCCGAAGACACGCTGCGGTCGTCCGCGGGCGGGATTTCGGGAAAAGTACAAGCCGCTTTGAGGGGCACCCTACCCCTCGCTACCAGGCGGACTCGATCAAGTGCCCTAGCTCATCACGTGAGGGCGGTTCGGGCGTGAATGCCAGCTCCGGTCGCAACAGCATCGCTTCGAGAGCTTGGTTGAGCTTCGAGCGGTCGGCGCCGAGGGCGCCGAGGCCGGGTGGGTTGCCGCCGAGTTGGAGGACTCGGGCTTCGATGTCCTGGGGCTCGGTGGCGAGGGCTGCGGCCAGCAGGGCGAGGTTGTCGGGGACGCGGGGGGCCATGAAGGCAAGCGCGCGGGGCAGGATCGCGGCGTTGGTCTCGGCGTGCGGGGTACCGCAGACGCGGACCAGCGTCTGGCAGATCACGTGGTGCATGCCGAAAGCGGCGGAGTCGATCGCGTAGGCGCAGAGCAGCGAGCCCTCGGCCAGGGCGCCACGGCTGCGTTCGGTCCGCTCTTCGTCCAGCGCGCCGGCGATCAGCTCGGCGCCGCGCAGAGCCGTCATCGTCGACACGGGGTTGGCGAACGGCGTATAGAGAGAGTCGGCGCCGTGCGCCAGGCTGTTCATCGCGCTCGCCCGCAGGGCCGGCTCGGCCAGCCCCGTCATCGCCTCGGGGTCGGCGATCGCCAGCTGCGGGCGGACCATCGCCCGGGCGCGGCCCTCGGCCCCGGAGGGCAAGCGGTGGATGCCGGTGATCTCGGCACCGGAGAGGGTCGTCGGGATCGCCGCCACGCGGGCGCCAGTGACCGAGGCGACGGCCTTGGCGGTGTCGATGACGCGGCCACCGCCCAGAGCGACCAGGAAGCCGGCATCGACGCGCTCGAGCAGACCGGCCGCCGCCTCGGGCACTGAGCCAGACGGCACGGCGTGGACAGCCGCGGCCGCCGCCTCCAGCTCCGGTGCCCCGACCAGGGCGCGCGGCGTGGTCAGCAGCTCGAAGCCGGCGAAGCCGTGCTCGCGCAGGACCTGCGGCGCCTGGGCGACGCCGTCCGAACGGAAGACGACGACCCGGCCGGCGTCCCGCCAGACGAAGCTCGGATTCACCCGGCCTGCGTGACGCGCGGGTTGACGACTGGCCGCAACTGCGGCTCGACCTCGGCCCGCAGGTGCTCGAAGTCCGGCGGCAGCGAGAGCTTCTCGCCGAGGTGCTCGAGCGGCTCGTCGACGGTGAAGCCGGGGCCCAGAGTGGCGATCTCGAAGAGCACGCCACTGGGCTCGCGGAAGTAGATCGAGCGAAAGTAGAAGCGGTCGATGATCGGAGTCGGCTGGGCCCCGCCGGCGATCGCCCGCTGGCGCCACTCGTCGTGCTCATCGACGGTCGAAGCCCAGGCAACGTGGTGCACGCTGCCCGCACCCTGCAGCGATCGCTCCGGCGGCGGCTCGTCGTAGACGTAGAGGCCGCCGCGCCGGCTGCCGCGAGCCTCCCAGCCGTCCTCGGTCGGCTCGAACTCGAGCGCATCGAGCAGGCGGGCGCTTGCTTCTGGCGCGGCGGCGTAGGCACGCACGGCGTGGAAGCCCTGCAGCGCCAGCTCGGCCGGAATCTCGGGGTGGTCGGCGGTCAACGGCTCGTCGCCGGTGGCGACCACGAGCAGCTCGTGGTCAAGACCCTCTGGGTCGGAGAAGCGCAGGCCCTCGCCCTCGCGGCGCGCCTCGACGTCGCGGCCGCCGAGGCGCTCGGCCCAGAAGTCGAGCGCCTCCGCCGAGGCCACTCGCCAGACGACGCGGTGCACGTCGCCCGCCCCGGCCGTGCCCCGCGGCACTCCGGGGAACTCGAAGAAGGTCAGGTCGGAGCCGGCGCTGCCCTTCTCGTCGGCGAAGAAGAGGTGGTAGACGGTCGGGTTGTCCTGGTTGACCGTTTTCTTGACCAGGCGGAGGCCGAGCACCCCCGCGTAGAAGTCGACGTTGTCCTGCGCGTCGGCCGTAATCGCCGTGATGTGGTGGATGCCCTCCAGCTTCACCGACACCACGTATAGCATCCCCATAGATGAGCCGCGCCAGGCGACGCACTGTCAAGGGACTGGTCGTACTTGGCTCGGTCCTCGCCTTTCTCAGCGTCTTCGCGATCTGGGTCGAGCGGCAGGCGCTCAATACCGACGACTGGGTCGACACCAGCGGCCGCCTGATCCAGAACGAAAAGATCCGCGAAGCGGTCGGCGACTACCTGGTCGACCAGCTCTACGCCAACGTCAACATCAAGAAGGAACTCGAAGGCATCCTGCCGGGCGAAGTCAAGAAGCTCGCCGGGCCGGTCTCCGGCGGCCTGCGCTCGGTGGGCGGCGACGGCGCCGACAGGCTGCTCGAAACCTCGACCGCCCAGGAACTCTGGAAGGACGCGAATCGCGCCACCCACGAACAGCTGCTGGCCGTGCTCGAAAACAAGAAAGAAGCGGTCGAAACCGACAACGGAGAAGTCACGCTCAACCTCGGCGGCCTGGTCACCAACCTCGCCCAGCAGATCGGAATCGGCGCCGAACTGGCCGAAAAACTGCCGCCCGACGCCGGCCAGATCACGATCCTGCGCTCCGATCAGCTGAAGACCGCGCAGGACATCGTGATCGCCATCAAGGGTCTGGCGATCGTCCTCACGCTGCTCACCTTTCTCGCCTTCGGCCTGGCGATCTACCTCTCGCGCGAAGGGCGCTGGGTGACCGTGCTCTTCTGCGGCATCGGCCTGGTCGCCGCCGGCTTCGCGGTGATCGTCGCCCGCGAGGTGGCTGGCGGGATCGTCGTTGGCCAGCTGGTCTCGGAAGACAGCATCAAGCCCGCGGCTGAAGAAGCCTGGACGATCGCCACCTCGCTGATGATCAGCATCGCGACGACGGTGATCGTGATCGGCGTGCTCTTCGGCATCGCTGGCTGGCTCGGTTCGCCGACCGGCTCCGCCCGCGCCAGCCGCCGGGCGATGACGCCGCTCCTCCGCGACTACGTGCCCTACGTCTACGCGGGCCTGGCGATCCTCGTCGGCATCTACTTCCTCTCAGCGCCAACCCAAAACCTGCGCTCGTTCCTGACCACGCTGATCGTCGCCGGCTTCGTCGCCTTCGGCATCCACGAGCTGCGCAAACAGACTGCCGAGGAATTCCCGGAAGCCCAGTTCGCCGACTACTTCGGCGGAGCCAGGGAGCGCGTCGTCGGCGCGGTCAAGAGCGCCAACCTCGGCGAGCGGGCGTCGAAGCTGCGCCTGCCGGAGGTGCGGCGTCCCGGCAACGGGAACGATGTCCAGTCCCCAACCGACGTCGAGGACGCCCGCCTGCACAGGCTCGAGCGCCTGGCCGAGCTGCGCGAAAAGGGGATCCTCACCGACTCGGAGCTCGCCGCCGAGAAGGCCCGTGTGCTGGGCGGCGACGAGGACGCGTGAGGCGAGAGCCCGCCTCCGGAATCGAACCGGAAACCTCCTGGTTACAAATCAGGTGCTCTGCCAATTGAGCTAGGCGGGCAGGCTGGCGAATATAAGACAGGATGACCGATGTTTCCGGCATGGGGGAAGTTTCCTTTCGGTATCTACTACCCGAGGAGGGTCGCCTGGTTAGCGAGGCGATCCGGGCGGCGTACGGGGACAGCTACGACGTGCGTTGGGTCTACGACCCAGAGGAGGTCTCGGCTCGACTGGCTGCCGGCACCTACGTCTCCTTCGTCGCCGAGTCGCCCGAAGGCGAGCTGCTCTGCCACGAGGGGATGAGCCTGGCGGCCGCGGGCGACGCGGTCGGCCACTCTGGCCAGGCGGTGACGATGCCCGCGGCGCGCGGGCAGCACATCTTCACCCGCACCAAGCGGCACCTGATGGATTGGGCGGCGGATCGGGGGCTGGCCGGCATGTACAGCGAGGCGACCGCGGCCCATCCCTACAGCCAGCGGGCAAACCTCGAGCTCGGCGCGCACGAGACCGGCTTCCTGCTTGGCTGGATCCCGGCTTCGGTGGCCAACGACGCGGCTGACGAGCGGCGGCCGCGGCGCCAGTCCGCGGCGCTCTTCTACAGCAAGCTGAACGACGGCCACGAGCGCGAGGTCTATGCGCCCGGGCGCCACCACGAGATCGTCGGGCGCACGTTGGAGCTATGCGAGCTGCGCGGCTCGCTGGCGCAGCCGCCCGCCGGCACCGCGATCCCGGCACGCACCGAGCTACACGTCGACGTCGACGTCGATCACAACCTCGCGCTGCTGACCGTGCGGGTCCCGGGCGCCGACCTGGAGAAGGCCGTCGCTGCCGAGCGACATCACCTCTTCCACCGCCGCGGCCTCGACGCCGTCTACCTCGACCTGCCCCTGGAGGACCCCGCGACGGCGCTGCTCGCCGATCACCTGGAGCGTCTCGGCGTCTCCTACGCCGGCGTCTTCCCCAATCGCCACGCCGCAGGCGACGTCCTGCGCATGCAGTCGCTGCACCGCGTCCGCATCGCCGCCGACGACGTCGCGGTCGCCTCGGACCACGGCCGCGAGCTGCTCGACTACATCCTCGCCGACCTGGACTGATGTTACGTTCGGCATCGCTGTCCCGTCCAGGGAATGAAACGCAAGCGACGAGGGAGGCAATGGGCTTGAAGGTGGCTGTGGTCGGCGGCACGGGGGTGCTCGGCAGGCTCGTCGTGAAGGAGCTGCTCGAACGGGGTGACGAGGTGCGGGTGCTGAGCCGCTCGGCGGATGGCAGGACGATGGGCGCTCCCCACCGCCGTGCCGACCTCGAGACCGGCGAAGGGCTCGACGAGGGGCTGAGGGGAGTCGAAGTCGTGGTCGATGCCTCCAACTCGCGCGAGCGAGCGCAGCAGGTGCTCGTCGAGGGGGGCGAACGGCTCCTGGCAGCCGCCGCGGACGCCGGCGTGCGCCACCACGTCGCGGTCTCGATCGTCGGCTGCGATCGGGTGCCGATCGCGTACTACAAGGCAAAGGTCGCCCAGGAGCGGGCAGTCGAGGGGAGCGCCGTGCCGTGGAGCCTGCTGCGCGCGAGCCAGTTCCACCAGCTGTTCGACTGGGCCTTCGGCAGCGCCGCTCGCTTCGGGTTCGTGCCGACCGGGGCGGCGCGGCTGCAGCCGATCGATCCGGCGGCGGTGGCGCCGCGGATCGCCGCCGCGGTCCATGGCGAGCCGGGTGGCCGCCTGCCCGACGTCGCCGGCCCCGAGACGATGACCTTGAGCGAGCTGGCCCGGATCTGGCGCCGGGCACGCGGACGCCGTTCGCTGCCACTGCGGATCCCGATGGTCGGAGCGCGAGGTCGGGCGCTGCGGCGGGGCGACCTCTGCGATCCCGCCGCCGCGATTGAGTGCCGAACCTTCGAACGCTGGCTTGCCGATGAGTGAGGCCGCGGCCGCAGCCAAGCCGATGAGATCGCCCCGGATCGCCAAGGGCGCGCTCTGGCTGCTCTTCGTCGCCGCGCTGTCCACCGGCCTGCCGGCGGCGGTGGCACCACACACCTTCTACACCGACTTCCCCTTCAACACCCACTGGGTCCAGATGCTCCCTCCCTACAACGAGCACCTGACCACCGACGTCGGCGGCCTCTATCTCGGCTTCGCGGTGATCCTCGCCTGGGCGGCCCGGACCCTGCAGCCGTTGCTGGTGCGCGCCGTCTCTTGCGGCTGGCTGCTGATGGCGACCCTCCACCTGGCTTTCCACGCGACCCATCTCGAGGGATTCAGCACCGCCGACGGCGTCGCCGAGCTGATCTCGCTGGCGCTGTTGGTGCCACTGCCGCTGGTCGCGATCTGGGCTGTCTCCGAGCCAACGCGCTAGCCCTACCGCTACCGTGCGCCCATGCCAGCGAACGGGGAGGCGGCTGCCACGAGAGCCCAAAGCGGGCCGATCGCGATCTACGGGGCGACCGGCTTCACCGGCGGACTGATCGCCCGCGCGCTGCGCAAGCGTGACGCCGAGCTCGTCCTCGCCGGACGCAGCCGGGAGAAGCTCGAGGCGCTGGCGGCGGAGCTGGACGGGGCAGCGACGATTGCCGCCGTATCGCTCGACGACGGCGCAGCCTTACGAGAGATGCTCGCGCCCTGCGCGGCCCTCGTCGCCTGTGCCGGCCCCTTCGCCCTGCACGGCGAGCCGCTGCTGGCAGCCGCGGTGGAGACCGGCACGCACTACCTGGATACCACCGGCGAGCAGCCCTTCATCCGCCTCGCCTTCGAGCGCTATGGCCGACGAGCGGAGGAGAGCGGCGCCACGGTGGTCTCGGGGATGGGCTTCGACTACGTGCCGGGGGACATGATCGCGGCGCTCACCGCCGAGGGGATGGGGCCACTCGATGAGATCGGGATCGCCTACCACGTAAAGAGCTTCGCGCCGACCCACGGCACCGCGCTCTCGGCGCTGGAGATCATGCGCGGCGGCGACGTCGTCTGGCGCGACGGCGACTGGCACGCGGCGCCGCGCGGCGCCAGCGGCGGCCGCTGGCGCTTCCCCGAGCCTATCGGCGAGCAGGGCATGCTGCGCTACCCGGCAGGCGAGCAGATCACCGTGCCACGCCACGTCGAGACCACCCGCGTGAGGACCTTGCTCAACGGCATGGTGGGACCGCCGCGACTGACGCCGCTGATGGCTGCCGCGACGCCGGCGCTGGGGCTGACGATGCGAACGCCGCTGCGCCGGGTGGTCGGCTCGCTCATTCGACGCCTGCCGGCGGCGCCGGGCGAGCGTGCCCGCAGAGCCGCCCGGTTCCTCGTCGAATGCGAAGCCCGCGCCGGCGACCGGGTCCGCCGGGGCCAGGTGCGCGGGGCCGACGTTTACGGCCTGACCGCCGCCTCCCTCGCTCATGCGGCGACGCTCTGCGCCGACCCGTCCTACGACCGGGCCGGCGCGCTGGCCCCGGCCCAGGCCTTCGGCCCCGCTTCCTTCCTCGCCGCGCTGAACGACTTCCTCAGCTACGAGGTGGAGCCGCTTCCGACTCCCGCAGCCGCCGGCTGAGCTGAGGGCCGATCCCGGTAGGGGTGGAACGTCTTGTACTTTTCGCCCGAGTGCGTCGGCGAGAGACGCTCCGCGCCCGGCGAAAAAGTTAAGTGGAACCCCTACCGGGATCGGCCCTCAGGCCGGCACCTCTCGCGAATCGAGGTGCGTGGCGACCTTGCGCTTGACGCGCTGCAGTGCGTTGTCAACGGTCTTCGTGTCGCACTCCAGCCGCTCGGCCGTCGCCTCGTAGGAGTGCCCGTCGAGGTAGAGAGAGAGCACCCGGCTCTCGAGGTCGGAGAGCACGCCCGAGGTGCCCGAGAGGCAGGAGACGAGGCTCTCCAGCTCCTCGCTGGCGATCACCTGGTTGACCGGGTCGCTGACGCTCGGCCCCGGCAGGATCTCGTCGAGGGTCGTTTCCGAGTCGCCCGCTGCGGCCGGCGTCTGGCTGAAGGAGACGTACTGATTGAGGGGGGTGTGCTTGTTGCGGGTCGCGGTCTTGACCGCGGTGATGATCTGCCGCGTAATGCACAGCTCAGCGAAGCTGCGAAAGCTCGACTCGCGGTCGCTGCGGTAGTCGCGGATCGCCTTGTAAAGGCCCAGCAGGCCTTCCTGGATCAGGTCGTCGCTCTCACCGCCGAGCAGGAAGTAGGACGAGGCCTTGAGACGCACGAAGCCGCGGTAGCGGCGGACGATCGTGTCGTAGGCATCGGTCCTCCCCTCCTTGGCAAGGGCGACCAGGTAGTGGTCATCAAGCTCTGGTTGAGGGTTAGTTTCGGGGCGCAGAGAACCGTTGAGGCGCCCGGTCGGAAGCCGAAGTTCCTGCGTAGGCGAAGATAGAGCCACAGATCCTTCTCCTTTGAGACGAAGGGTCGTGGCGCCGCTTACCTCCCCCGAGGCGCCCTGTTCGGTAGATGGATCTCAGACTCAAGCTGAGGTTCACCCTTTATTGGCGCGCTAGTCTGACCCCCGGGCGGAGTTCTGTCAACCCCGAACTCCTGTTCGTGCAATCGCCGTTGCAGTTTGCCATCGGCGTCGCAGCCGAGTTTCACCCCCTTCTGGGGTGGTCAATGTCGGTTGCGGAACGCGCTGCGCTGGCGGACTGCCTCGAATACGAGGGCGCTTGCCGCGGCGGAGACGTTCAGGGAATCGACTCGTCCGCCGCGTGGCAGCACGACGAGCCCGTCGCAGGCAGAGGCGACCCGAGGACGAATGCCCTTCCCCTCGCCACCGAGGACAAGGACCGTCGGGCCGGAGAGGTCGACCCCCCAGGGCGTCTGCCCGACCTCCGCGTCGCCACCCCAGATCCAGAAACCGGCCTGCTTGGCCTCCGCCAGCCAGTCGGCGAGGTTGCGAACGCGGGCGACGTCGAGGTGCTCGACCGCGCCCGCGGAGGTCTTGCAGGCGACCGCCGTCACCTCCGCCGAACGGCGTTCGGGGATCGCAACGCCGGCCGCGCCGGCAAACTCCGCCGAGCGGCAGATCGCGCCGAGGTTGCGGGGATCCTGCACCTGATCGAGGGCGAGAATCAGCGCATCTTTCCTGCGAAGCAACGCGTTCGGGTCGGCGTAGGGATACGGATCGACCTCGGCAACCACCCCCTGGTGGTCCGGCGACCCGCAGAGCCGCTCCAGCTCCGCCGCCGGCGTCTCCGGTGACCGCCAGACCCGACGCACCTTGCGCTTCCCGCGCTCGGCCTCGGCGACCGGCTGCTTCCCGTAGATCGTCTGCGAAGCCAACGTCAGGCCTTGGGAACGAGCTTCGCACCGTCAGCCGAGTCGCGAACTTCCCAGCCCAGCTCGGCGAGGCGGCCGCGGATCTCGTCGGCGCGACCGAAGTCCTTCGCCGCCCGCGCCTCTTCGCGTGCCGCCAGCAACGCCTCTGCCTCGGTATCCGCCCGCGCCTCGACCTCCGCCAACGACCCGAGCCCGAGCAGCTCGAGCATCTCCTCGACCGCGTCCCGCGCGCCCGGAATTTCCCCCCGGTTGGCTTCCCCCACCAGCTCGAACATCTCGGCCATCGCCCGCGGCATATTGAGGTCGTCGGCCAGCGCATCGCGGAAGGCAGTCAGACGCTGCGCTGGCGGGGAGCCCGGGGGGGTCCCGACGGAGCCTCCCCGCTGTTGCGACGGCGGGACCCCCCCGGGCTCCCCGCCAGCCGGGTACTCCCGAAAGAAGTTCCGCAGCCGCTCGCAGCTGGCTACGGCCTGCTCCATCTGCTCAGCGCCGAAGGCCAGCGGCTGCCGGTAGTGGCCGGAAACCAGATAGGCGATGACCGCCTCGCGCCCGTAGCGGTCGAGCGCCTCGGAGAGCTGGAAGATGTTGCCCTCCGATTTCGACATCTTCGCCGCCCCGGTCTCGATCATCCCGTTGTGCATCCAGGCGCGGGCGAAGGGTCGCCCGGCGGCCTCGGACTGGGCGATCTCGTTCTCGTGGTGAGGGAAGACCAGGTCCGAGCCGCCGCCGTGGATCGCGAACGAGGCGCCCAGCTCCTGCTCGGCCATCACCGAGCACTCGATGTGCCAGGCTGGCCGGCCCGGCCCCCAGGGCGAGGGCCAAGAGGTGTCCTCGTCGGGCTTGCGTGCCTTCCAGAGCGCGAAGTCAAGCGGATCCTCCTTGAGCGAATCCGAGCCGGCCTCCTCGCCCTGGTCCATGTCCTCCGTGCGGCGGTTGGAGAGCTTCCCGTAGCCATCGAAGCTGCGAACCCGGAAGTAGACGTCGCCACCCGACTCGTAGGCGTGGCCGGAGTCGACCAGCTCGGCAACCAGGGCGACGATGCCGTCGATCGTCTCGGTCGCGAGCGGCTCGGCGTCCGGCCGGCCGAGGCCGAGGCGGTCGGTGTCCTCGAGGTAGGCCGCGGTCATCCGCCGCGCGAACTCCGCCGACGGCTCACCGGCATCGTGCGCCGCGGCGTAGATCTTGTCGTTTACATCGGTGACGTTGATCACCAGCTTGACGCCGTAACCCTCCGACCGCAGGAACCGGGCAAGCAGCGAAAAGACGACGAACGGCCTCGCGTTACCGACGTGGATCCGGCTGTAGACCGTGGGACCGCAAGCGTAGATCCCTACCTCGCTAGCTGTATCAAGGCAGACGAGTTCCCCCGTCAGCGTGTCTTTGAGCCGCACCTCTCTCATCGCCGCATGATGCTAGTGAGGGAGTCGGGTACCGCTCACCGCGGCTTGTACTTTTTGGCCCGACCGCGTCCGAGAGAGCCGCCCCACTGCCCGCCAAAAGTTGAGCCGGGAGCGGTACCCGACTCCCCTCCCCGTTAAAAAGTCCGGTAGCCGTCCCCCGAGGCAGATGCTTCTTTACGGACCCACTCAGGCGCAGCCTCGTCGGCCGCAGCCAGCACCTCGCGCCGCGCCCGCTTGGCGCTCGCTTTGATCTCGTCCTCGGCGGCGCGGCGCAACCGCTCCTCGCGCTGTTCCGCCTGGCCGCGGATCCGCTCGGACTCTGCCTGCAGCTGCTCCTCGGCCCGCACCCGGGCCTTGTCCTCAGCCTCGCCTTCGACCCGCTCGACAAGTTTGCGGACCCGCTCCGCGGCCTCGCGGCGAACGTCGGCGGTGCCCTGCATGACGCGCTCCTCGATCTCGGCCTCCAGCCGCACGGCCATCTCGTGCGCCTCCGCTGCCCGGGCCTCGGCCTCGGCGGCGCGCTGCTCGGCCGCGGCAACGCGCCGGTCGGCCTCGGCCTGCGCCTTCTCCAAAACCTCGCGCATCCGCTTGGATGCCTGCTCTTCGGTCCGCTTGACGGCCCGCTGCAGGGACTCGTCGGATTCGGCGCGGGAGGCGGTCATCTGACTCGTCAGCGCCTCGCGATCGGCCTCGGCCCGCTTCTGCGCACGCTCGAAGGCCTGCTCGGCGCGGAGCTTGCCGTCCTCGGCCCGCGCGGCGCGAAGCTCGGCCTCGCGGCGCTTGTTCCGCTCGGCGGCGATTCGCTCGCGCCCCTCCTCGCTCAGCTTGCGCAGCGCCTCGTGCGCGCGCTGCCTTACCTCGGCGCGGCTCGCCTCGGCATGCCGCTCGGCCTCCGCCAGCTTGCGCTCGGCCTCGACCACGCGGTCCTCGCTCTTCCGCACCCAGGCGAGGGCCTGCTCGGCGACTCCGTGGATCTCCTCCGTCGCCTCCGATATGGCGTCCAGCTTGACCGCGGGCTCACCCATGCGCCGCAACCTACTACCCGCCCCGGAGGCCCCGCCAGCGGTAGCGGGGGCAAAAGTCCGCAACTAGCGAGGAATGGATCGAGCGTGCCCGCTAGGCGGATTTTTGCTTCTCGCCGGCGTGCAGCTCGCGCTTCAGGATCTTGCCGGTCGCGTTGCGCGGCAGCTCCTCCATGAACTCGATCTCGCGGGGTGCCTTGTAAGCGGCGAGGTTGGCCTTGACGTGGGCCTTCAGATCCTCCTCCGATGCCTCGGCCGCGGCGCCAAGCACGACGAACGCCTTCAGCCGCTGACCGTACTCCTCGTCCTCGACGCCGATCACCGCCACCTCGACGACGGCCTCGTGGTCGGCGAGCAGATCCTCGACCTCGCGCGGGAAGACGTTCTCGCCGCCGGAGACGATCATCTCGTCGTCGCGGCCGTCGACGAAGAGCCGTCCGTCCGCATCGAGATGGCCGACGTCGCCGCTGGAGAGCAGCCCGTCGATCACCTCTTTGCCGCCGCCGCCGGTATAGCCCTCGAACGACATCTCGTTGCCAACGAAGATCCGGCCGACCTCGCCGCGAGGCACCTCGCGCCCGTCCTCGTCATAGAGGCGGACGACGGTGCCGCGCGGCGGCCGACCGGCGGTGCCGGGAGCGGCGCGCAGGTCCTCGGGCGTGGCAACCGTCGCGTAAGCGACCTCGGTCGAGCCGTAGAGGTTGTAGATCGTGTCTCCGAAGCGGTCCATCCAGGCGAGCGCCAGCTCGCCTGGCAAAGCCGAGCCTGAGAGCGAGGTGATCCGCAGTGAGGAGAGGTCGTAGGCGGCGAGCGTCTCCTCCGGCAGCTGCAGGATGCGCTGGACCATCACCGGCACCACGGCCAGCACCTGGGCGCGGTGCTCCTGCACGGCAGCCAGGGTGCCCTCGGGGTCGAAGCGCCGCCGCAGCACGATCGTCGAAGCGGTCGGCAGGCTCATAATGAAGTGGAAGAACCCCCAGGAGTGGAAGAGCGGCGCGGCGATCATCATCGTCTCGCGACTGCGGTAAGGGAGCCTGTCGATCAGCGCCGCCATCGCGAAGAGGCCATCGGGGCTCGAGCGCTGAGCGCCCTTCGGCGTGCCGGTCGTGCCCGAGGTGAGGATCACGAAGCGCGGTTTGTCCGGGGGCGGCTTCAGGTTGGAGTCGTCCGCGGAGGCGATCAGCGAATCGAGCGTGGGCTCCGTCGTCTGCTCCTCGTTCCAGGCGACGATCCGTTCGATGCCCTCGTCTACGCCCTCGAGCAGCTCGCTGAACTCCTCGTCGTAGACGAGCGCCTTCGGGCCCTCGCGTCGCATCACCTCGACCAGCTGCGGGCCGGCGAACATCGTGTTCAGGTAGAGGGCGCTGGCGCCGATCTTGGCGGCGGCAAGCGTCGCCTCGATAAAGCCACGGTGGTTGCGGCACATGATTCCGACCCCGTCGCCGTAGCCGACCCCTATCCGCTCGAAGGCGTGAGCGAGGGCGTTGGTGCGGCGATGGAGCGCTTCGAAGGTCAGCGATCCGCGTTCGTCGATCAGCGCCGTCTCGTGCGGGTAGCGGATCGCCGCGGTCGTGATGCCGAGCGCCGGCGAGGCACCCCAGCGCACGAAGGCGGAGACAACCTTCACGGATTTGTCGGGGCGGTGCAGGCCGAGGATTCCGGCCCCATGCAAGACCTTGGCCTCGAAGGCGGCGTCGGAGATCGACTGCCGCGCGCTCGAAGCGATTGAGCTGAAGCTGCCCATGGAGCGCGGAAGACTAGTCGCTCTCCACAGAAGCCACCGCTATGCAGGCGATTCCCTCGCCGCGGCCGATCCAGCCCATGCCCTCGTTGCTGGTCGCCTTGACGCTGACCCGCGCCGAGGTCGCCTCGGCGATGATGCGCTCCATCTCGGCACGGTAGGGCGCCAGCCGCGGCTCCTCGCAGATCAGCGTCGCGTCGACGTTGACGATCCGCCCGGCGATCGTGCCGACCACGGTGCGCAGCAAGTCGATCGAGTCGGCGTCGCGCCAGAGCTCGTCGTCGTCGGGGAAGAGGGTGCCGACGTCGCCCTGGCCGGCGGCGCCGAGGAGGGCGTCGATCGTCGCGTGGGCAAGGACGTCGGCGTCGGAATGGCCGGCCAGGCCGCGATCGTGCTCGATCTCGACCCCACCAAGCACCAGCCGCCGCCCCTCGGCGAAGCGGTGGCTGTCGTATCCGATCCCGACGCTCATCTCAGCGATTCTCGCCGACCGGCTGACCGAGCGGCGCCAGCCGGCGCGTTCGTCCCTCGAAGACGCAGATCTCCCCCACACCGAGGTCTTCGAGGAACTCGACCGCGAGGCCGTATTCGAAGCCGACCTGCTCTGGCAGGTGCGCGTCGGAGGAGAGGGCGAAGGCGGCGCCAGCCTCGACGCACATCTCGGCGAAAGCCGCCGCGGGGTACAGCTCGCCGACCGGCTTGCGGAGCCCGGCGGTCGAGATCTCGACGGCGATACCGGTGGCGGCGATCGCCTCGACTGCGGGCTCGTAGAAGAAGCGCGGGTCGCGCTCGGGCAGCGGCCGGCCCCGACCCCAGACCTTGACCAGGTCGGGGTGAGCGAGGACGTCGAATAGGCCCGAACGGGCGCACTCGGCGAGCGCTTCGAAGTAACGCCGCCAGATCTCGTCGGGGTCGCCGCGTCCCTCCCAGACGTCCCAGCCCTCGTGGTCGACCGCCGCCTCGCCGACGAAGTGGACCGAGCCGACGACATAGTCGAAGTCGCGCAGCTCGAGCAGGTTGGCCGTGCGATCCTCGGCGCCGGGGATGAAGTCGCACTCGATCCCGACCTTGAGCCCCGCGTCACGGACAAACCCGCAGTAGGCGTCGAGGTCGTCCTGCGCTTGTTCGCGCCAGAACGGGTGGTCCCACAGCTCGAGTGCCTGGCGGAAGCGGTAGACGTGCTCGGAGACGCCCAGCTCCTCGATCCCTGCCGCGGCGGCCGCGTCGCGGTAGCGCTCGACGTTGGCCGTGGTGAAGTAGCGCTCGGCGCTACTTCCAGGCTCGTCCGGCCGCAGGTGCAGGTGGTAATCGGTCAGCACAGACGCCTCACGTTAAAGGCCCCCCGTTAGGGTCGGGTGGATGGTGCACCTGCGGATCCTCGTCCCGGCCTCCCAATCTCAGCACGTGGTCGACCTGCTCGAAGCGACGCCGTCGGTCTCGAGCTTGGCTGTTTTCGCGGGGGCGGCGCGCAAGCCGCGCGGCGACGTCGTTCTTTGCGACGTGGCGCGTGAGGACGCCAGCGTGGTGATCGGCGACCTGCGCGAGCTGGGCGTCGCGCGCGACGGCTCGATCACGCTTGAGGAGATCGACTCGCAGGTCTCGGAGGCTGCAGAGCGCGCCGAGCGCGCCGCGCCCGGCCTGGCCGGTGACGCGGTCGTCTGGGAGGAGGTCGAGTCTCGGACGTCCGAGACCACCGAGCTGAACGCCAACTTCCTCGCCTTCATGGTGTTGGCCTGCCTGATCGCCTCGGTTGGGGTGATGACCGGCCAGCCGGTGCTGATCGTCGGTGCGATGGTCGTCGGCCCCGAGTTCGGTCCGCTGGCCGGCCTCTGCGTGGCGATCGTCCAGCGCCGCCGCGACGTCGGCCTGCGCTCGCTGACCGCGCTGGCGATTGGCTTCCCACTCGGCATCACCGCAGCCTTCCTCTTCAGCCTCCTCGCCAAGTGGACCGGCCTGGTCGATTCCGGCTTCCTGCTCGGCGAACTGCCGCTCACCTCGTTCATCTCCGAACCGAGCACCTTCTCCGTCATCGTCGCCTTCTTCGCGGGGATCGCTGGAGTGCTCTCGCTGACCGCCGCCAAGTCCGGTGCACTGGTCGGCGTGCTGATCTCGGTGACGACGATCCCGGCCGCCGCGGCGATCGGCGTCGCGGCGGCCTTCGGCGACTGGCCCGATTGGCGCGGAGCGATCGCCCAGCTGGCGATCAACCTCAGCTCGATCGCGGTCGCCGGCGTCGCCACGTTGCTGATCCAGCGCCGTGTCTACCAGCGCCGCCGCGGCCGCCATCTCCGCGACAACTCACGGGCCGTCGCCGGCCTGCCGACCGACGCAGGATGATTCGGGAGCTCGGCACACTCCTCGCCGCATTCGTGCTCGGCACCGCCGTCGCCGGCGTCCTCGGCGCAATCAGCCTAGGCGTTGCGTTGGGAGTGGGCCAGGTCTGCTTCGCCGCCGCTCTGGCCTGGGTCCTACTCGCCTGAGCGCTCGGCCAGAAGCAGCTCGGCGAGCCGCAGGTCGAGGGGCGTCGTCACCTTGAGGTTCTCCGGTGTAGCGGGATGGATCAGCACCCGCCCCCCCGTCGCCTCGACCAGCATCGCCTCGTCGGTAGCGGCTGCGACCCGCCCTGGATCGCCGCCCAGCGCCTCGCGCAGGGCGTCCGCGCGGAACACCTGCGGCGTCTGCGCCGCCCATAGCCGCTCGCGGTCGAGCGTTTCCTCGGCGACGAGCGGACGGTTGACGACCCCCTGGGGATCAAAACTGTCCACTCGGCCTGATTGTGCCCGCTTGATCGTGTCGGTGACGGGGGCGGCGGCGATGGCGGCGGCTGCGTTGGGGTCGCGGAGCAGGGTTGCCACCACGCCCTCGACCAGCTCCGCAGTCACCAGCGGGCGCGCCGCGTCGTGGATCGCAACCAGCTCGGTGCCGACCGCCTCCAACGCGTTGGCCACCGATTGCGAGCGGGTGGCGCCGCCCTCGACGACGCCGAGGTCGTGGCCGCCGAGGTCGTGGACGTGGCCAGGTGGGCAGGCGACGACGATCGAGCGCACGCTGACGGCCCGCCGCATCGCGGCGATCGACCACTCGACCATCGGCCTACCGACCAGCGGCACGAAGGCCTTCGGGCCGCCGGCTCCGAGCCTCTCTCCGGAGCCGGCGGCGGCGATGACCGCGGTGACGGATGCTGCAGCGCTGCTACGCGGTTGCGGCGAAGCGCTCCTCCAGCAGCCCGTCCAGGTATTCCTCCGCGCCGTCCTCGTCTTTGTCGAGTGCGTACATGAACTCCGAAGAGAGGATCTTCTTGGCCCGCGTGTACATCTGCTTCTCGCCAGTGGAGAGTCCCTTCTCCATCTCGCGAATCGCCAGGTTGCGGACCACCTCGGCGAGCTCGAAGACATCGCCGGTCTTGATCTTCTCGCGGTTGTACTTGAAGCGCCGGTTCCAGTTCTTCGGCATCTCGGAGACGTCGTCGGTGAGGACGTCTGTGACTTTCTTGATTTCTTCCTCGTCGATCACGCGGCGCAGCCCTGCCTTGCCCGCGTTCTCGCACGGCACCATCACCGTGAGCTCGTTGTGGAGGATCTTGATCGTGAGGTAGTCACGCTCCTCCCCCATCAGCTCGCGGCTCTCTTTCTTCAGCACCAGGCCCGCCCCGTGATGCGGGTAGACGACCTTGTCGCCCTCCTCGAAATCGCAAACGTAGGGAACGTCTGCTTCGGGGCTTACCTCGATGGCCTCCTCTAGCTGGGGAATCGCTCTGCTCCTTTCGATTTGCGACGGCGCCGTTCGCCGTCAACTCTGTAAGTACCGGTCGGCCAGATCGACCTCCTGGAGCCTGCGCAGACCCTCGCGGATGTCCTTCGCGCGGGTCGGCCCGACGTCTTCGACCGCCTCGAGGTCGTCGTCGGAAGCAGCCAGGATCTCCTCCAGGCCGCCCAGGTCGCGGATGATCTTCTGAACGACAAGCTTGGGAATACGGGGGATGCGCCCCATCACACGGTAGCCACGCGGGGCAACGGGGAAGTCGAGGGTATTGAGCTTGCGGTCGTAACCGAGCAGCTCGGCGAGGCGACCGAAGTCGAGCACGTCCTCGTGCGGCATGCGCGAGAGGGACTGCAGCACGGTTGCCAGGTTCCCCTCGGAGTCTTCCACGCTGTAGTCGCGGATCAGCGCCGTCTTTTCGGCGGCGACGCCGACCATCGTCTCCTCGAGCTGCATCTCGATCAGCCGGCCCTCGGTACCGAGCTCGACGATGTAGCGCTCGACCTCGACCGCCATGCGGGTGACCAGCTCGGCGCGCTGCAGGACGGTCAGCGCGTCGTAGAGGACGCCGCCGCCCTCGAACTCGAGGACCGTCAACCGGCTGGAGACCTGCTCGAGCCGCTCGCGGTACTTGTCGAGGGTCGCCAGCCCCTGGTTGGCCTTGGCGAGCACCGCCGGGATCTCCTGCAGGATGTACTTGGTCCCCTCGACGTAGAGAGAGACGACGTCGCGGCGCTGGGAGATCGCGATGACCAGCGCCTCAGTCTGTTTGGAGACGCGCTCGGCGGTGCGATGCCTGGTGCCGGTCTCCGACGAGAGGATCGTCGGGTCGGGCATCAGCTGGACGTTGGCCCAGACGATCTTGGTCGCCTCGGAATTGAGCACGATCGCGCCGTCCATCTTCGCCACCTGGTAGAGCATCGCCGGCGTGTAGTCGATGCCGAGCTCGATGCCGCCGGAGAGCAGGTGGGAGATATCGCCTGGATCGCCGACGACGATCAGCCCGCCGGTGCTAGCGTGGACGATGTTGTCGAGGCCCTCGCGCAGCGCACCGCCGGGCGCGACGACGTCGAGGGCTCTCAGAAGACGGGGATCCTGGCGTTCAGAAAGCTCGTGAAGCTCATCCCCAGCGGGCGCAGACATCTAGTCTAGGATGCCAAATTTCGCTCTGCAATGCGGTCTGGCTAATGCCTAGTGGACAGGTCGGGATGGACGTTGTCAAGCGGGGGCGTCACACAGAGCCTGTGCCCAGGCAGGGGTTCGCTTAACTTTTTCTGAAGATCGGCACTTGCCGTCCGAGATGGGCGGCGCAGAAAAAGTACAAGACGCTCCACCCCGGGCACAGACTCTGGAGCGCTGTAGCTGATTAGAGGTGGAAGCGGCGGTGGTGCTGATGGTGGTGGAGCTGCGATGGGGGTGGTTTCGCGGGCGGTGTGGTCGCGTCGCGGACGAAGGCCCAGGTTAGGGCGGTGCCGAGCGTGCAGAGGGCGACCAGGACCCAGGTCGAGCCGCCGATCGCTACGGCGAAGGTGTCGCCGCCCTCGAGCAGTGCGTGGAAGACGGCGCCGGTCACCGCCAGGCCGATCGTGCCCGCCATCACCCGATCCATCGCCAGCACGCCGGAGGCGATGCCTACCTTGTCTCGCGGCATCGCAGCCATGGCCGCGGTCGACATCGGTGCGTAGACGAGACCGAGCGCGATCCCGAACGGCAGGTAGCCGGCGAGCAGGAGCGCGTATGAGCTATCGGCGTCGATCTGCGTCAGGGCGACCAGCCCGAGCATGCCCAGCGCCATGCCGAGCGTCATCAGGGCCCGCGCTCCGAAGCGGGCAATCAGGCGGCCTGAGAAGGGCGAGACGAAGATCATCGGCACGGTCACCGGCAGGATCATCAGGCCGCTGATGACGGCCGCATGCCCGCGCACGTCCTGCAGGTATTGCGGCTGGAAGAACATCACCGACCAGTAGGCGCCGACCAGAGCGAAGGCGGCGGCGCTGGCGCCGAAGTAGGGACCGTTGCGGAAGAGGGAGAAGTCGACGATCGGCTCCTCGACCCGGTGCTCGATCCGCCAGAAAGCGTAGAGAGCGGCGAGCCCGGCGAGGGCCAGCAGGATCGACGCCGAGGAACTCCAGACCCGCGCTTGTACCAGCGCCAGGACGATCGCCGTGAGGCCGGCGCCAAGCGCGACCAGGCCGGCGACGTCGATCCGCCGGCCCGAACCGGGATCCGTCGATTCCGGCGCGGCCCAGGCGATAATGGCGACGCCGAGAGCGGCGATCGGCAGGTTGATCCAGAAGATCAGTCGCCAGTCGAGGTCGACGAGGGCGCCACCGGCGAGTGGACCGATGCCCAGCGCGACGGCCGAGATGCCGGCCCAGATGCCCAGCGCGCGCGGCTGCTGCTCGGCGGGGAAGGCGTTGCAGACGATCGCCAGCGAGAGCGGCAGCATCGGCGCAGCCCCGATCCCCTGCAGGACGCGACCGCCGATCAGGGCCAGCTCGCCGCCGGCAGCACCTGAGAGGACGGAGCCGGCGGCGAAGATGACCATGCCGACGAGGAAGAGCCGCTTGCGACCGAACATGTCGCCAAGCCGCCCAGCGGTGACGACGAGCGCCGTGATCGCCAGTAGGTAGGCGTTCATCACCCACTGCAGACCCGCCGAGCTGGCGCCGACGTCATGCCTGATGCTGGGCAACGCCAGCGCGACGACGGTCGAGTCGAGCATCAGCAGGAAGAGGCCGGCGCAGGTGCCGACCAGCGTCCACCACGGCCGGCTGCGCTCGCCGATCACGGGCCGACCCTACGGGACGTGCCGGTGGTTATGCACCACTATGGGCGCTTAACCCACGGCACGTCCTGCAGTGGTGAGGTCGCGGGTGGGGTCGATACCCCAGCGCTCGCCCGCGGCCGCCAGGTCGGCGTCGAGGGGCCAGCGGTCAGGACGCTCCTCGCCCTCGTGCTCGGGGCTGGCGCCCTTTAGCGCCATGCAGCCGGTGTTGTCGCCGATCGCGCGGATCGTCGCCATGTCCTCGTCGCTCAGCCGCTGCTCGCCTGGCAGGGCCGCCAGTTCGACCCGCTTGGCCTCGATCGGGCAGGCCTCCTCGCCGATCTCCTGGATCAGCGTCGGGACGACGCACTCGACCGCGGGGTGGGCGAGGTTCCACTGGCAGGCGAGCTGGATCGGGGTCAGCCTGGCGCGTTCGGCGATCGGCAAGACCCGCTCGAGCTTCTCCAGCCCGGCCTCGATCCAGCCGTCCGGGCGGAAGGCGCGATGGTCGCCTCGGGCCAGCTCCGTCCCGGGTTTCAGGTCGCCCCAAAAGAGACCGCCGTAGTCGACGACGCGGGTGATTACCTTGACGTCGTTGCGGGCCGCCGCCTTGAGGCAGAGCTCCCCCGGCCAGGCCTCGAACGGGTTGAGGATGATCATCGCCCAGTCGATCCGCTCGCCGAAGCGCTCGATGCAGGAGATCAGGTCAAGCGTGAAGCCGTTGGCGGGACCGGGCGCGACGCCGATCTGCATCGCCAGCCCGGCCTCGCGGAGGGCCGCCATCCCGTCCCAGACCGCCTCGCTGGTGTAGCCGACCCGGTCGGGGTTGTGGAGCAGCAGCAGGTCGAAGCGGTCCGCCCCGATCCGCTCCAGGCTGCGCTCGGTCGCCATCCTCAGGTAATCGGCGTACTCGCCGGGGCCGCGCAGCCGCGTATCGGTGAAGCGGGGGAAGCCGCGCGGCCCATCGCGCTCGCCCTCGTAGAAGTCGTGACCGACGGCGCCAGCCAGGCAGTACTCGTCGCGCGGCGCCCCGACGAGGGCCTGGCCGAGGACGCGGTCCGCCTCCCCCTGCCCGTAGGTGTCGGCGGTGAGAACGGTGTCGATGCCCTTCCCGGGACGTAGCAGCCCTTCGAGCCGCTCCTCGTCGACCGTCTCGCCGAAGCGTAGGAATCGCCCCCCGCTCCAGGTGCCTATCGCCGTCCGGCCGGGCTCACACATGAGCGAACCGTATCGAGGGCACCTCTCGATCAGCGCATCCGACATCCACCACACCTGAGTGGGGTGAATGTCGGCTGTGCGTCGCTAAGAGGTGCCGGGCACCAACGGGCGGCCGGCGCTGCCGGCCGGCGGCGCCGACCAGGGAGGCTGGGTCAAGCCCTTCTTCGCTCGCTTCACGCTGAGGCCGCTCGGCGCACTCGGGCCGCCGTAGGTTGCCAGCGGGATCGTCATCGCCTTCGTCGCCGAACCGATGATCCCCCGCGGCGAAGTTGAAGCCGACGTCGACCGTGTCGTTGCCCGGCCCATCGTGGATCGCGTCGGAGCCGTCCTGGCCGGTCAGCCGTCGTCGCCGCCGTTGCCGTCGATCGCGTCGGCGCCGCCGCCGCTCGGAGTCGCCGGCAGGACGATCGTCCCGGCGACCGTACCGTGTTGGTGTCCGCAACGCCTTAGTTGCCCCCTCCGGGGTCGGTCACCGAGACGACGTTGTCGAGCCCGTCCGCGATGACGGTGAGCGTCGTCCCCGAGATCGCGGTGCTGGCGCTAGCCGTCGCTGCGAGGGCGAGCGCCGACAGCGCCGCCGTCAACGCGGCAGCGCGAAAGGCATGCGCCCTGCTCTTCCTCCTCCCGAGGACCCCAACGACCCGCATTGGCCGCTGGCTCTAACGGCAAGCCGCGTTTGGTTCAGCTATCCGATTCGGATTGCGAATCCGAATCTGCCTGCGGCTCGTCGTCGTCGTCCCTCTTCGCCCCAACGCCGACCTTCTCTGGCTCTGCGGGCTTCACCTTCGGTGGCTTCTTCGGCGCGACGATCGTCAGCTTCAGCGGTTTGTCGTCCTCGTCGCCGGCGGAATCGCGCTCGACCATCACCGTCGAGCCCGGAGTCATCTCGCCCTGGCGCAGGACCTCGTCGGCGAGCGGATCCTCGATGTAGCGCTGGATCGCGCGGCGCAGCGGCCGGGCGCCCATCGAGGGGTCCCAGCCCTTCTCGACCAAGAGGTCCTTGGCCTCGTCGGAGAGCTCCAACTGCAGCTCGTGCTCGGCTACCTGGACGCGGACGCGATTGATCATCAGGTCGATGATCTCCTTGACCTCGGTCTTGGCGAGCTTGTGGAAGACGATTACCTCGTCGATCCGGTTGAGGAACTCGGGCCGGAAGACTTTTTTGAGGTCGCCCATGATCCGGTTTTTCATGTCGTCGTAGGACATGCCGGTCTCGTCGGCGACGGTGAAGCCGATCGAGGTGTTCTTGGCGATCTCCGAGGCGCCGATGTTCGAGGTCATGATCACGATCGCGTTGCGGAAGTCGACCGTGCGACCCTGCGAGTCGGTCAGACGCCCGTCCTCGAGGATCTGCAGGAGGATGTTGAAGACATCGGGGTGGGCCTTCTCGATCTCGTCGAGCAGCAGCACGCTGTAAGGCTTGCGCCGCACTGCCTCGGTCAGCTGACCGCCCTCGTCGTAGCCGATGTAGCCCGGCGGCGAGCCGACCAAGCGGCTGACCGCGTGCTTCTCCATGTACTCGGACATATCGATCCGGACCAGCGCCTCCTCGTCGCCGAAGAGGAACTCGGCAAGGGTGCGCGCCAGCTCGGTCTTGCCGACCCCGGAGGGGCCGAGGAAGATGAACGAGCCGGCAGGGCGCTTCGGGTCCTTGATCCCGGCGCGCGAGCGGCGGATCGCTTTGGAGACGGCGGTGATCGCGACCTCCTGACCGATCACCCGCTTGTGCAGCTCCTCCTCCATGCGGATCAGTTTCTTAGTCTCGGCCTCGGTCAGTTTGAAGACCGGGATGCCGGTCCACATCGAGACGATGTCGGCGATCTCCTCTTCGCCGACGTCGGGCCGGTCGGCCGAGTCGCCCTCCGACCACTCGTCTTCGAGCTGACGCTTGCGGGTCGTCAGCTGGCGCTCGGTGTCGCGCAAGTTGGCGGCTTTCTCGAACTCCTGGGCCTCGATCGCCGACTCCTTTTCGCGCCGCGTCTTTTCCACTTCCTCCTCGAGGTCGCGATAGACCGGCGGCGCACTCATCGACTTGATCCGCATCCGCGAGGCGGCCTCGTCGATCAGGTCGATCGCCTTATCGGGCAGGAAGCGGTCGGAGATGTAGCGGTCGGCCAGCTCGGCGGCAGCTGCCAGGGCGTCGTCGGTGATGTTGACGCGGTGGTGCTGCTCGTAGCGTTCGCGCAGCCCCTCGAGGATCTTCACGGTGTCCTCGACCGAGGGCTGGTCGACTTTGATCTGCGCGAAGCGGCGCTCCAGGGCAGAGTCGCGCTCGAGGTATTTGCGGTACTCGTCGAGCGTCGTCGCACCGATCGTCTGCAGCTCGCCACGGGCCAGGGCCGGCTTGAGGATCGAGGCGGCGTCGATTGCGCCCTCGGCGGCACCGGCGCCGACCAGGTTGTGGAGCTCGTCGATGAAGAGGATGATGTCGCCGCGCTGGGTGATCTCTTTCATCACCTTCTTGAGGCGCTCCTCGAACTCGCCGCGGTACTTCGAGCCGGCGACCAGGGCAGCCAGATCAAGCGTGTAGATCTGTTTGTTGCGCAGCAGCTCGGGCACCTCGCCCTTGTTGATGCGGGCGGCGAGACCCTCGACCACGGCGGTCTTGCCGACGCCGGGCTCGCCCAACAGAACCGGATTGTTCTTGGTCCGGCGGGAGAGGATCTGCATGATTCGCTCGATCTCGGTTTCGCGGCCGATCACCGGGTCGAGCTTGCCCTCCTCGGCCAGCTTGGTCAGGTTGCGGCCGAACTGATCGAGTAGTTTCGAGGACTTCTTGCCAGCGCCACCCTCGCCCTGGCCGCCGCTGCCACCGCCCTGGCGACGGCCGCCGGGACCCGACAACATGCGGATCACCTCGTTGCGGATCTTGTCCGAGTCGGCGTCGAAGTCGAGCAGGATGCGAGCAGCGACGCCCTCGTTCTCGCGCACCAAGCCGAGCAGGATGTGCTCGGTGCCGATGTAGTTGTGGCCGAGCGAGAGCGCCTCGCGCAACGCCAGCTCGAGCACCTTCTTGGCACGCGGCGTGAACGGGATCTGACCGGAGGTGACCTCCTCGCCGGAGCCGACGATGCGGACAACCTGGGAGCGGACGCGCTCGGTGGTGATGTCGAGCGACTCGAGCACCCGGGCCGCGAGCCCCTCCTCCTCGCGCAGGAGGCCGAGCAGGATGTGCTCGGTGCCGATGTAGTTGTGTTTCAGCGTCCGGGCCTCTTCCTGGGCCAGGACCACAACCTGCCGGGCTCGCTCGGTGAATCTCTCGAACAAAAGCTTCCTCTCAACCTCTTTCTAAGGTCAAAACGGTTGGGGGGCGGAAGTACCGCAGACGCCCTTCGGGTCTCGGGAGGCGCCCATGTGTCCCTACAGGATACCGAGAGCCCCACTCCGGCCCCGGTAGCCAGATTGCCGCTGGTAGCGGCTTTTCGGGGCTCGCTCTCGCCCCTTTTAAGAGCGCATCGCCGGAAAGAGCACGACCTCTCGCAGGCTGCGGGCTCCGGTGAGCATCATCGCAAGCCGGTCAATCCCGAGGCCGACGCCGCCGGTCGGCGGCATTCCGTGCTCCAGCGCCTCGACGAATGCCTCGTCGTAAGGCTGGGCCTCTTCGTCGCCGCGAGCGGTCTCCGCAACCTGCTGCTCGAAGCGCCGGCGCTGCTCGTCGGGGTCATTCAGCTCGCTGAAGGAGTTGGCGATCTCGATGCCGCCGACGAAGGCCTCCCAGCGCTCGACCAACCCCGGCTCGGAGCGGTGGGCCTTGGCGAAGGGCGAGAGCTCGACCGGGTAGTCGACGACGAAGGTCGGCTGGACAAGCTGCGGCTCGACCGCTTTGGAGAGCAGGCCGTCGACCAGCTTGCCCCAACCCTCGGCCGGGTCGGGCTCGCTCCCCATCGCCGCCGCCAGCGCCTCGCGGGTCGGGTGCTCGGCGACGTCGACGCCGGTCTGCTCGCGAATCGCCTCGCGCAGCGTCACCCGCTTCCAGGGCAGTGAGAAATCGATCTCGACCCCGTCGCGCTCGACCTTCGTCGTCCCCAGCACCCGCTCGGCGACCTCGGCGACCAGCAGCTCGAGGTCGTGGGCCGTCTTCTCGTAGTCGGCGTAGGCCTCGTACCACTCGAGCATCGTGAACTCGGGGTTGTGCTTGTGCGAGACCCCCTCGTTGCGGAAGTCCTTGCCCAGCTCGTAGACGCGATCGATGCCGCCGACGACCAGCCGCTTGAGGTACAGCTCGGTGGCGATCCGCAGGTAGAAATCGCGATCGAGGGCGTTGTGGTGGGTGACGAAGGGGCGCGCCAGGGCGCCGCCGTAGAGCGGCTGCAGGACCGGCGTCTCGACCTCGACGAAGCCATGCTCGTCGAGCCAGCGGCGCACCTCGGAGACGGTCCGGGCGCGGATCGCGAAGATTCGGCGACTCTCCTCATTGGCGAGCAGATCCAGCTCGCGCTGCCGGTAGCGAGTCTCGACGTCCTCGAGGCCGTGGAACTCGCTGGGCGGCGGCCGCAGGCTCTTGGCCAGCAGCCGCCAGTGATCGATCGCCAGGGTCAGCTCGCCGCCGCGACGGGTCGCTATCGCGGTGCCCTCGACGCCGACGAAATCGCCGATGTCGAGGTCGACCAGCAGCTCGAACGGCTCCTCGCCGAGGGTGTCGGCGCGGGCGTGAAGCTGGATCTGACCGCTGCCGTCGCGCAGGTCGAGGAAGGCCGCCTTGCCGTGGCCGCGGCGCCCGACGATGCGGCCGGCAACGCGATGGCGCGAGTCCGTCTCCAGGCCCGCCTCGAGGCCCTCGTGCGCAGCCCGCACCTCGGCGATCTCCTCGCGTTCCTCGAACTCGTGCGGAAACGGATCTATCCCCGCGTCGCGGATGCGCTCGAGCTTCTCCCTCCTATCACGGAGAACGTCAGACAGCTCCGGCTGTTGGGACTCGTCACTCATGAGCGCGAGCGAGCCTACATAGAGGCCACCTCGGTAGGGGCGGAGCGTCTTGTACTTTTTGCGCGCTTCGCTGCGGGCGCCAGCCGTTCCACTTCCCTTCGCAAAAAGTTAAGCGGAACCCCTACCGAGGTGGCCTCTATGCCTGCCAGGGTGACCGCTAAGCCGTCTCGATCTTCGTGATTTTCAGTTTCTTCTTCGGCCCGCGCGGCACGTCGACGCTGACCACGTCGTTGCGCTTGTGGCCCAGCAGCGCCTTGCCAATCGGCGACTCGTTGGAGAGCTTCTGCTCGGCGGGGTTGGCCTCGGTCGAGCCGACGATCTGGAATTTCTGCGAGTCGCCGCTCTTCTGGTCTTTGACGTGGACCACCGAGCCGAAGCCGACGACGTCGGTGTCGACGTCCTTCTTGTCGATCACCGTGGCGCGGCGCAGCCGCTCTTCGAGCTGGGCGATCCGTTGCTCGAGCAGCGCCTGCTCGTTCTTGGCGTCGTCGTACTCGGCGTTCTCGGAGATGTCGCCGAACTCGCGCGCCTCCTTGATCCGTTCGGCCACCTCTCGCCGTTTCGCGGTCGACAGGTGCTCGATTTCCTCTTTGAGCTTCTCGAGACCTTCCGGGGTAATTACGGCCTGCCGAGTCACTTTCGCTGACCTCGCTTTGCTTGCTGGACGGTGGGAGCTCTGCTCCCAGATCGAAAAAAACGCCCGGGTGGGACGGCTTTCGCGACGTCACACCTGGGCCCGAAGTCGCGGGATTATAGCGAGGCGCCGGAGGCGGCACTCAAGGGAATTTGGGCGCCTATCAACTGCCTGGCGCGGGGCAGGTCGGCGCTGCGCTGCAGCTCCTCGGCAACCTCCCCCGAGGCGCCGATCGCCTCCACGTACCAGGGGTAGAACTTGCGCAGGTAGCGGGCCGCGCGCTCGGGTCCGAGATGCTCCTCGGCGCGATCCATCGTCCAGAGCAGCTCGGCGACCACCTCTTCGCGACTCGGTGGCTCGCCGCGGCGGCCGGTCAGCTCCTCGAACAGCCAGGGGTTGCCGAAGGAGCCGCGGGCGATCATCACTGCGGCTGCGCCAGACTCGCGGAAGGCGCGCCGCGCCGCCTCGGCGCTGGTCAGCCCACCGGAGACGATCACCGGCACATCCAGCCGCTCGACCAGCTTGCAGGTCAAGGCGTAGTCCGGCTCCCCCTTGTGTTTGACCGTCGCCGGACGCGGGTGGAAGCCGATGCCCGCCGCGCCGCCCTCTTCGGCGAGGCGGACGGCGAGCTCGAAGCCCGAGCGGTCGCCGGGCCGCAGTCCGGAGCGCAGCTTGACCGTGACCGGCAATCCGCTGCCCTCGCGGGCGCCGCGCAGCAGTGCCAGCGCCAGCTCTGGGTCTGCGAGCAGCTCGACCCCGGCACCGGTGCGGCGCACCTTGCGCACCGGGCAGCCCATGTTGATGTCGATCAGGTCGGCGCCCGCCTCGGCGGCGATCCGCGCGCCGGAGGCCATCACCTCGGGATCGTGCCCGAACAGCTGCACCGAGACCGGGTGCTCGTCGGGGTGGATCCGCATCAGCTCGCGCAGGGTGCGCTCGTTGCGGTGGTGCAGGCCGAAGCTGGAGATCATCTCTGAGACCGCGAGCCCCGCCCCGTGGCGCCTGGCCTGCAGCCGCACGAACCAGTTGCCGATCCCGGCCAGCGGCGCCAGCAGGACGCGGTTGGCGATCTCGACGTCGCCGATCCGGAAGGGGTCAGTCAGCTGTGGATGCGTTGCGGTCATGGATGAGACGCAGACCCTTCAGGGTAAGCATCTCGTCGACCTCGTCGATCGTCTCGGCGAAGGGGACGACCACGCCGGCGAGGCCGCCCGTGGCGAGCACGTCCGCCTCGCCCAGCTCGCCTTCGATCCGTCGCACGACACCGTCGATCATGCCGGCGAAGCCGAAGACGAAGCCCGACTGGATCGCCGCCCGGCTCGAGCGCCCGATCGCGGTCTCCGGCGCGGCGAGGTCGATGCGGCCGATGCGCGCGGCCCGCTCGACCAGCGCGGTGAGCGAGATCTCGAGGCCCGGCCCGATCGCACCGCCGAGGTAGTGGCCCTCGTCGGAGACGGCGTCGATGTTGATCCCGGTGCCGAAGTCGACGACGACGCAGGCGCCGCCGAAACGCTCGTACGCGGCGATCGAGTTGACCAGGCGGTCGGCGCCGACCTCGAGCGGGTTGTCGATCCGGATCGGCATCCCGGTCTTCACTCCGGGGCCGATCGTCAGGCAACTGGCGTCGAGGTAGCGCGCCGTCATCCGCTCATACTGCACGCCGAGCGGCGGCACGACCGAGGAGACGCAGACGGCGTCGAGGTCGGTGAGACTCATGTCGCAGAGGCCGAGGAGGCCGGCGATCCGCTCCGCCAGCTCGTCCCCGGTCGCCCCCGAGCGGGTCTGGAAGCGCCAGTGCTCGACCAGCTGCTCGCCGTCGAAGGCACCGAGGTGGGTCTGGGTGTTGCCGACGTCGACCGCGAGGAGCACGGCGCGAGTCTATGATGGCTCGCCGTGGAGGCGCGGCTCTATGTCATTCCCGCATCGCACCCGAGCATCTGCGCGGCGCTTATGCTCGATCACAAGGGCATCGCGTACAAGCGCACCGACCTGCTGCCGGTGATCTCGAAGGCGGCGCTGCGCGGGCTCGGCTTCCCACGCAACACGGTGCCGGCGATCAAGATCGACGGCCGGCGCGTGCAGGGCTCGCGTGAGATCACCCGCGAGCTAGACCGCCTGGTGCCCGAGCCGGCGCTCTTCCCGGCGGATGCCGAGCAGCGTGCCGCGGTCGAGGAGGCGGAGCGCTTTGGCGACGAGGAGCTGCAGCACCCGGTCCGCCAGATCCTCTGGTGGACGATCAAGAAGGACAAGGCCCCGCTGCGCAGCTACTCGGAGGGCGCCCGGCTCGGAATCCCGATCGGCCTGGCGATGAAAACCGCCGCACCGATCGTCGCGCTTTCCGCGCGCTTCAACGAAGCCAGCGACGAGAACGCCCGTCGCGCTCTGGCGGCGCTGCCGGCGATGCTCGACCGGATCGATGCCTGGATCGCCGACGGCACCTTGAACAGCGAGCGCCTGAACGCCGCCGACTTCCAGATCGGGCCCAGCATCGGGCTGGCGATGACGCTCGACGACCTGCGCCCCGCGATCGAGGGCCGGCCGGCCGGCGAGCTGGCGAAACGGGTCGTGCCGAACTACCCCGGCAAGACGCCGCCGATCCTGCCACCCGCCTGGCTGCAGGGACTGCGCAGCCAGAACGCCGCGGCTTAAGAGCCAATCCCGGCAGGGGTTCCACCTAACTTTTTTCGAAGACAGGTGGCAGCCCTCCGAGGATGTCGCCGCGAAAAAGTACAAGACGTTCCACCCCTACCGGGATTGGCTCTTAGTCGAGGGCGCCGACCCGTTCTGCTCTTTGGTTGGGCCCGAGAGCGGTGAGGGCATCGGACAGACGGGTGCCGTCGGGAAGCTTCAGGGCCGGGTCGAGCTCCAGCAGCGGGGCGAGGACGAAGCGGCGGCTGGTCACCTCGGGGTGCGGCAGGGCCAGGCGCTCGGTGGATAGCTCGAGGTCGCCGAGCAGGAGCAGGTCGACGTCGAGGGGTCGTGGGCTGTGGCGGGGCGCATTGAGGACACGACCGCGCTCCGCCTCGATTTCCTTGCAGAGGTCGAGCAGGGCTTCGGGCTCCAGATCGGTGCGGACACAGATCGCGGCATTGAGAAAGTCGGCCTGGTCGAGCACCTCGCCAACCGGCTCGGTCTCATAGGCGGAGGAGACGGCCTCGACCTCCACCCCCCGCTCGCTCAGCATCACCACCGCCGCTCGCAGGTGCCCCGCGCGGTCGCCGACGTTCGACCCCAGTCCGAGGTATCCAACCCGCATCACGCAGACGTGCCGGGACTTAGACACCATTGTGGGCACTTAATCACCGGCACGCCCCCCGCTCAGGCCTCCTCGTCGTTTCCGTCGTCCTCCTCTTCGCCGCGCTCCTGGGTGACCTCGACGCCGACCTCTTGGATCGCAAGCGGCAGCGGAGGCTCGGGCTTGGCGGCGCGGACGCGGACCGATTCGCAGCCGTAGCGCTCGAGCAGGCGCTGGCCGACGACCTGCGCCAGGCGCTCCAGGGTGCGGTAGCTGCGCTCGGTGGCGGCCAGGGCGACGATGTCGCATACCTCGGCATAGTCGACGGTGTCCTCGATCCGGTCGGTCAGAACGGCGTCGCAATCGGGGACGTCGAAGGAGATATCGAACTCGATTCGCTGCCCGACCTCCTGCTCGGCGTCGCTGACGCCGTGGTGGGTGTAGATCGAGAGGCCGCGCAGGTCGACCTCGACCCGGGATTCGATCCCGTTGCCGTTCGGTTGATCCATCACGGGCTGAACCTAGCCGATGGACGGCCTCCGCACCCCGAGGCAGATGCCCACAGACCGCCCTGTGAGATCGTGGAGCGCTGGCTGAGCAAGTGACGGCGGGGTGGCGCCGATGATCGACGGGACGGCGCTGGTCGCGGAGGCACGCGCGATCGATGAGTTCGAGCTGGAGATTCCCGCCGCAATCGGGGTCGAAGAGGCCGAAGCCGCCCGCCGTGCGTCGCGGCTCCACCAGCGACACCCCGTGGATCGAACTCAAGCTAGAGGAGGGCGGCGGCGACCTTCGTCGCCTGGGCGATCTCGGCAACGTCATGGACGCGGAGCACCTCAGCGCCCTCGGCCATCGCCATGACCGAGGAGGCGATCGTGCCGCCGAGCCGCTCGCCGACCGGCGAGCCGTCGATCTCGCCGATGAAGCTCTTGCGCGAGGTGCCCACCACTAGCGGCCGGCCCAGATCGCGGAGCTCGCCCAGTCGGCGCAGCAGCTCGAGGTTGTGCGCAAGCGTCTTGCCGAAGCCGATGCCAGGGTCGAGCCAGACACGCTCCTCGGCGACCCCCGCGTCGAGGGCCGTCTGCAGGCGCTCGGCAAGGAAGGACTTGACGTCCTCGACGACGTCCCCGTAGGTGGGGTTCTCCTGCATCGTCCGCGGGTCGCCCTGCATGTGCATCAGGACGAGGCCGGCGCCACGCTCAGCACACAACCCCCCGATCTCCGGGTCGTGCCGCATGGCGCTCACGTCGTTGAGGATCGTCGCGCCCGCGTCGAGAGCCGCCTCGGCAACCTCCACCTTTGACGTATCGATCGAAACCGTCGCAGTCCCCGCCAAGCCCATCACCACGGGCACAACCCGCGCCACCTCCTCCGCGGCACTGACCTCCTCCGCCCCGGGCCGAGTCGATTCCCCCCCGACATCCAGAATCTCCGCCCCTTGCTCAGCCAGCTCCAGCCCATGAACGATCGCCGCTGGAGAATCGAGATACAAACCCCCATCGGAAAAGGAGTCTGGCGTGACATTGACGACGCCCATCAGCTTCGGCTTCATGGGCCGGAGTATCGCGTGGTTGGAGATGGGGCCGTTGGGCGCCTCTCGAGCGGGCGGATACTCAAAATGCCGGGCTAATTAGCCCGGCATTTGTCCGGGCGAGGGGCGCCCAACGGCCCCTACGTCAGCTCGCGTCGCCGCCGGCGAACCCCGGCCGCGGCCGCGGCGTGGGCCGCGCCCCCTCGCGCTGTGCCCGTTCCGGCTCGGGCGCCGGCTCGGGCGGCTGCGAGGGCTCCTCCTCGTCGGCGAAGACCTCGTCCTCGGGCTTGCCGGCGAGCAGGGCGACGAACTGCTCGGCGTCGATCGTCTCGCGCGCGAGGAGGATCTTCGAGATCCGCTCGAGCTCGTTCCGTTTGTCGTTGAGCAAGTCCTTGGCCGTCTGGTGCGCGGCCTCGACGATGCGGCGGATCTCGTCGTCGATCTCGCGCGCGATCTCGTCGGAGTAGTCGGGTTCGGCGCTGAATTCGCGGCCGAGGAAGGGCTGGCCGCGATCGTGACCGAAGACCCGCGGGCCGAGCCGCTCGGACATGCCGAAGCGCATCACCATCTGCTTCGCCGTCTCGGTCACCTTCTCGAGGTCGTTCGAGGCGCCGGTGGTGATCTCACCGAAGACGATCTCCTCGGCGGCACGACCACCCAGGGTCATCGCCATCGTGTCGGTCAGCTCGGCGCGGCTGGTGAGGAACTTGTCCTCGGTCGGCAAGCTGATCGTGTAGCCGAGCGCCTGACCGCGGCTGATGATCGAAATCTTGTGGACGGGGTCGCAGTTGGGCAGCAGGTGACCGACGATCGCGTGGCCGAGCTCGTGGTAGGCGGTGATCGTCCGCTCCCTCTCGCTCATCACCCGCGTCTTCTTCTCCGGGCCGGCGATCACCCGCATGATCCCCTCCTCGAGCTCCTGCATGGAGATCTCGCGGTGGCCCTGGCGGGCGGTGAGCAGGGCCGCCTCGTTGATCAGGTTGGCGAGGTCGGCGCCGGTGAAGCCTGGCGTCTGGCCGGCCAACGCGTCGAGGTCGATCTGCTTGGCGAGCGGCTTGCCACGGGTGTGGACTTCGAGGATCTTCTTGCGGCCCTTGCGATCGGGCCGGTCGACGACGACCTGGCGATCGAAGCGGCCGGGCCGCAGCAGCGCCGGGTCGAGGATGTCGGGCCGGTTGGTGGCGGCGATCAGGATGATGTTGTCTTTCATCTCGAAGCCGTCCATCTCGACGAGCAGCTGGTTGAGCGTTTGCTCACGCTCGTCGTGACCGCCGCCCATGCCGGCGCCGCGGTGACGGCCGACGGCGTCGATCTCGTCCATGAAGATGATGCAGGGCGAGTTCTGCTTGGCCTGCTCGAAGAGGTCGCGGACTCGGCTGGCGCCGACGCCGACGAACATCTCGACGAAGTCCGAGCCGGAGATCGAGAAGAACGGCACGCCGGCCTCACCGGCGACCGCCCTGGCCAGCAGCGTCTTGCCGGTGCCGGGCGGTCCGTAGAGCAAGACGCCCTTGGGGATGCGGGCGCCGAGCGACTGGAATTTCTTCGGGTTCTCGAGGAATTCCTTGATCTCCTGCAGCTCCTGCACCGCCTCGTCGACCCCGGCGACGTCGCGAAAGGTGATTTTCGGCGCGTCGACCGACATCCGCTTGGCTTTCGATTTGCCGAAGTTCATGACTCGCGAACCGCCGCCCTGCATCTGGTTCATGAGGAAGATCCAGAAGCCGAAGAAGAGGACGAAGGGCAGGATGTAGGTGAGCAGCGAGAGCAGGCCGTTGCCGCCGGTGCCGTGGACGATCGTCTTGACGTCGTACTGGTCGAGCTCGTCGAGCAGGCTCTGCTCGGTATTCGGCGGGTAGCCGGTCGAGAAGCTTTCGTCGTTCTTGCGCTTGACGTCGAGCGAGTTGTCCTTGGTGTTGATCGTGACTTCGGCGACCTGGCCGTTGGCGATCAACCCGCCGTGCGCCTTCGAGCCGACCAGTTCGTTGTAGGACGGCGCCTCGTCGCCCGAAGGGCTGCTGATCACCTTCTGGGCGACGAAGGCGAGGATCACCACCAGGAGGATCGGAAACGCAGCGCTTTTGAAGAAACGCTTCACAGGAAAAATCAGCGTACCAGGGCGATTTGGGCATCCCGCCGCCCTGGGCGGCAGCGGACTCGATTCATCTAGTCGTCCAACGCCGCGACGTAGTCGAGGTTGCGGTAGCGCTGCCCGTGGTCCAACCCGTAGCCGATCGCGAAGCGATTGGGGATGTCGAAACCGATATAGCGCGGTTCGAGGTCGGCCCGACGCCGCTCCGGCTTGGTCAGCAGCGCGCAGGCCTCGAGCGAGGCGGGGCGGCGGGCGTTGAGGTTGCGCATCAGGTATTGCAGGGTCAGGCCGGAGTCGATGATGTCCTCGACGATCAGCACGTGACGGCCTTCGATCGGCGCGTCGAGGTCCTTGAGGATCCGCACCACGCCCGAGGAGTGGGTCAACGAGCCGTAGCTGGAGACCGCCATGAAGTCGATCTCGCAGGGCACGGTGAGGTGGCGCATCAGGTCGGCGAGGAAGATCACCGCTCCCTTCAGCACGCCGATCATGAACAGGTCGCGCCCTTCGTAATCGGCGCTGATCTCCTTGCCCAGCTCGGCGACGCGCCGCTGCAGATCCTCGCCGGAGACCAGCGTTTCGCCGATCGCCGCCTCGCTCATCGGTCGCTCACGCGGCGCAGTCTAGATATAGGGAGAGTCGGCGCTAGCGCTCGGCGCGGAGAATCCCGCGCTCGGCAATCGCTCGAACGCCGCCGCCGAGGTCGAGCATCGCGGTGCCGGTGCGGCGCAGGGCCGCCACCTCGTCGGCGTGACGGGCGGCACCCGCGACGGGGCGGCCGGCGGCGCGGTCGGCGAGCTGCTGGACGACGAGGCGGCGCAGGGCCGGGGGCAGCTCGGCAAGCCGGTCGAGCGCGATCGCGCCGCGTGGCGAGCCGTTGGAGCTATCCAACTCGGCTGCGACCAGGCCGTCGAGGATCTCCGCCTCATCGCGCAGCAATTCGGCGGTGCGCAGGACGTTGCTCGCGGCCGCCGGATGAACCTCGGCGAGCGCCCTGGCGAGGCCGTGGCGGACTCGGTTGCGGGCATAGGCGGGCTCGGCGTTGGTCGAATCGTCGCGCCACGTCAGGCCGCGCTCCTCGCAGTAGGTGGTGGTCTGCTCGCGAGTGTGGCCGAGCAGCGGACGCACGAGCTTGCCGTCGCGCGGCCGCATGCCGAGCAACGCCCGACGGCTCGGCGAGGAGGCGAGCCGGTAGAGGATCGTCTCCACCTGGTCGTCAGCGGTGTGGCCGGTGGCGATCAGGTCGTCGGCCTCGAGCGCCAGGCCGGCCGCCGCCGCATAGCGGGCCTCGCGAGCCCAGGCCTGCAGGTTGCCGGGACCCTCCGGCCGCTGCGGGCGCTCGACCTTAAGCCGCACGCCGAGCCGCTCGCAGAGCGCGACGCAATGCCGCTCATCCGCATCGGAGTCGTCGCGCAGGCCGTAGTTGACATGCAGCGCAGTGACCTGCTCCGGGCCGAGCAGCCGCGCGGCGAGGTCGAGCAGGCAAACCGAGTCGCGCCCGCCGGAGAGCATTGCCACGACCGCCGTCCCAGCTGGCAGCAAACCGCCATCGCGCACGGCCTCGAGCATGCCCTCGCTCTGCATCTCCCTAAGTGTTGCGCGCGCCGCCCCTTGCCGGGGTCAGCCCAGGGTTCGGCTGACGATGAAGAGCGGGGTTGCGACGGGGAAGCCCTTGAGGTTGACCTCGCCGATCGGCTCGCAGGTCAGGCCGCGACCCTGCAGCGAGTTGGCGACTCGGTCGGTGACCATCACCTCGCCTGCCTGGGCGCGACCGACGACGCGGTGGACGAGGTTGACGTGGGTGCCGAAGTAATCGCCATCTCGGTAGACGGCGCTGGCGTAGTGGATCCCGACCCGCGGGCGGGGGCGTTCGGGGAAGCGCCCGAGCAGGTCGACCGCCCACTCCGTCAGCGAGCCCGGGTCGGGCGAGACGACCATCACCTCGTCGCCGATCGTCTTGACGATCGTCGCCTCGGCGGGCAGCGTCGCTTCGACGGTCTCGACGAAGGTCTCGACCACGTCGAGAGCCTCGAGGTCGCCCTCTTCCTCGGTGTAGCGGGTGAAGCCGGTGAGGTCGATGAAGCAGAGCGTCACCGGCACCTGGCCGAGTTGGGCCGCCGATGCCTCGAGGTCGGTCTCCATGTGACCGACGACGTCCTGCTCCGTGAAGTAACGCAGGTAGCGAGTGTGCAGGTACTCGGTCAGCGGCGCCGCCAGCGGCAGGATGTCGGCCGCCAGTTCGCCCATCTCCTCGGCGATCTCCAGCTCAGGCCGAGCGTCCCGGATCATCGGCTCGTGCACGTAGAGATGAAAGAGCCGCACCTCGGCATCGGCGATCCGCCGCATCGACTGCACGTAGACGCGAACGAGCTGCAGGAAGGCGACCAGCGGGAAGCCGGCGGCGAGCACGCGCGCGCAGTGGCGCAGGGCGCGCACGTCTTCGGGGCTGAGCAAGCGCTCGCGCCCCAGTGGCGTGCCGAGAATCGCCAGGATGCGCTCGATCAGCTCCGGCTCGAGCCCGGTCTCGTGCGCCACATCCTCGACTGTCGACTGTTCCTCGGTATCCGGGAAGAGATCCTCGACGAAGCCGAAGGCAAGCCGTCCTTCCCGCCCCGCCTGGCGCAGCTCCGCCAGCGAATGGCCGCGGGCACGCATCCGCGCCACGACACGCGCCTGCGCCGCAGCCGCGGCCGTCCAACGGCCGCGGCGCACCGGCAGGACCTTTTCGGCTGCCCAACGCTTCAGCGTGCTCGCCGACACGCCCGAGCGGCGCGCGGCCTCGCTCAGCGATATGCGCTCGTCCGCCATCGCGCCCGAGGCTAGAGACGCGTGGAGACGAACGCGGCGTGGCGACCGTGCTCGGCGCGGGGCATTACAAATAGCATGGCCGACGCGCCGGCCTAAGCTGGGATCTCGTCGTCAGAGTGCGCCTGCAGAACCGCCTCGCCGCCCTCGCCGGTGCGGATGCGGATCGCCTCCTCGACCGGCAGGACGAAGATCTTGCCGTCGCCCACCTCACCGGTGCGAGCGTGCTTGAGGATCGCCTCGACGACGAGCCGGGTGTCCTTGTCCTCGACCACGACCTCGAGCTTGAGCTTCGGTCGGACGTTGACGGTCAGGGTCGAGCCGCGGTAGTTCTCGACCATCCCCTTCTGCCGGCCCGAGCCCTTGGCCTCGAGGATCGACAGCGAGGGAAGTCCCTTGTCGAGCAGCTCGGCCCGGATCGGCTCGAACGCCTCGTGCCGGATGAACGCCTCCACCTTCTTCATCTCGCGGTCACGCTACGGGTCGCCCGCAGAGCGGTCATTGGACGATTGGCGAAAAAAAGCGCCGCGGCCCTCTCATGAGTGGAAAGATGCCGCCGCATGCCTGCCCGGCTCCGGCCCAAAGCCCCGGTCGCGGCCGACGCGATTCTCGTTGGCGATCCCGGCCGCTCGCTGCTGCTCGCCCAAGAGCTGCTCGAGGCGCCGCGGATGAGCAACCACGCGCGCGGCCTCTGGGGCTATTCCGGGCGGACGCCGGCAGGCCACGAGCTGACGATCCAGGCCACCGGGATGGGCGGGCCAAGTGCGACCGCGGTGCTCGCCGACCTGGCTGAGCTTGGTCTGCGCCGAGCGATCCGAGTCGGCACCTGCACGGCGCTGGGGGGTGGAGTCGAACTGGGAGAGCTGCTGATCGTGCGAGAGGCAATCGCCGCCGGTGGGAGCGCCTCCTCCTTCGGGCTGGCTGAGGGTGAGCGGGTTTGGCCCGATGAGCGGTTGCATGACGGACTGGTCCGGGAGTTGGGCGAGGGGGCGCGCGAGGCGACTACGGCCAGCCTCGACTCGCTGCACGGGACCTCTGTCGAGGGTGCCGCAGGGCAAACGATGGACGCCGTCGCAGCCGATATGCAGACCGCCGCGGTGCTCGGCCGGGGAAGAGGACTGGGAATCGCCGTGGCAGCGGTGCTCGTGGTCGCCGACGCCGGCGCAGGAGAAGCTCTGGACGACGAGGCGCTGGAGGTCGCCGCGAAGCGCGCCGGACAAGCCGCGGCAGCGGCCTTCGGGGAAATTATCTAACCCTCAAGTCGAGGGTTAGGCATCAGTATCGGAGGAGCTCGAAGCCCGCTCGCCGCGCTTCTCGGCGGCGATCTCGCGCCGCACCCGGCCGACATCGCGCGAAACCCGGTCCAACTCGTCCTCGGCCTCTTCGAGGCGTTGAGAGAGGGAGCGAATGCGGCGCTCAAGCCGCTCGACGTCCCCCGCCGAAGGCAGGTTCAGGGCCGCCATCGCCGCCTGCTGCGCCTCCAGCGCCTTCTCGCGGGCGCCAAAGGCCGCGGCGACGGCGTTCTCAAGCACCTGGCTGTCGAGCAGGGCCTGCGCCAGCTCGGCGATCGCCTGCTCGCTGCGGGCCCGCAGGCCCTCCTGATCTTGATCCTCGACGCTCAAGGCCAGACACCTTAGCCATCGCCGCCTGTCGCGGCCCTGAAACAGTTTGTTAACGAGCGCATCCGGGAAGGCTGAGATCCTGCGAGCCACCGTAGTCGACGAAGGGGCAGAGTCGCAGTTGATCGAGGGGAAGTCGGAGGCCGGCAAGCCGCACTGCAGCGGTCCACGCGAGTCAGTACCGTGGGGACGTCTGATCTGTGGGGAGAGAGGCAACGCGGCCGGCAGGGTCTGCGTTTGCGTAGTCCGAGACGTCGTCGTATGCGCATGAGAGACAAGCTCGCACTGATCGTCGCCGTAGGCGGTTTCGCGCTCGCGACCGCGCTTGGCGTCGGCATGGCGGGCGCGGAGCAGGCAGGCAGTCTCGGCAGCGGCGAGGCGGTCGGACCAGTACCGCAGGTGCCGTCCATCACGCCCTGCACCAACGCGCTCGACGACGACGGCGACGGCTTGGTCGACGCCGCGGACCCCGGCTGCGGCTACGGCCCGCGCGAGGACTCCGAACCGCCGGCGACGAGTCCGAAAGTCGAAGGTATCCAGCCGCCCGAAAGCGGTTCCGATGCCGCTGGGGTCGACGCCACCCCCGCCCCATCCGGGGTGCAGACCGGTCCCTCACTCGACGCCGAAGACGCGGCGCCGGCCCCATCCGGTGGCGCCAAGCGCAACCAGGGCATCGGTGCAGCGGCCGATAGCGACGGTGGCGTTTCGGCGCCCAGCGCGACCGCCGGCGTGCAGCCGCCGGCCGAAGGCGGCGACGGCGGCGTGCAGTTCAGCCAGGGCGGCGCCCCGACCGGCGCCAACCCCTCGGCGACGATCGCCCCCTTCGGTCCGGCGCCGATCGGCGTCCCCAACTTCGTCATCGACTCCTTCGAGATCCCCCCCTTCCTGCTGCCGATCTACCAGGCCTGCGGCACCGAGTACGGGATCCCCTGGGAGGTGCTCGCCTCGATCAACAAGATCGAGACCGCGTTCGGCACCAACCTCAACGTCTCCAGCGCCGGCGCGGTCGGCTGGATGCAGTTCCTGCCCTCGACCTGGGAGGGATACGGCGTCGACGCCAACGGCGACGGCCGCAAAGACCCCTACAACCCGGTCGACGCGATCTGCGCCGCGGCCAACTACCTGAAGGCGAGCGGCGGCAGCGCCGACCTCTACAACGCGATCCTCGCCTACAACCACGCCGACTGGTACGTGCAGGAGGTGCTGCTCTACGCCCGCGCCTACGGCAAGCTGCCGGGCGACTTGGTCGGCTCCCTCACCGGGCTGACCGAGGGGGCTCACTTCCCGGTCGCCGCCGACGCGCGCTACGCCGACGACATCTCCACGCGCGCCGCGCTGAGCAAGGCGACGCCGCAGCAGCGAGCGGCCTACGGCAACGCCGCCGACGTCGTCGCCTCCTCGCCGACCCGGCGGGGGATCAACATCTTCGCCCGCGAGGACGCGCCGGTCGTCGCGGTCAACGACGGCACGATCGTCAAGATGGGCGACTCGGACCGCCTCGGCCGCTACGTCGTCCTCAGGGACGCCTATGGCAACCGCTACACCTACGCGATGCTGGGGCAGATCGTCCGCGGCCATCGCCTGGTCGTCGAGCCGACCGGCAAGGAGAAGCGCGTGCCGGTCGACAGCCAGAACATCCGCCCGCGGCTCTACGCACTGCCGGACCGAGTCTCGCCGAAGCAGCGCGAGGCTGGCGGCGGCGTCGACCGCGCCGCGGCCCGCGGCGCCGACGGAACCCTCAGGGTGGGGTCGAGGGTTATTGCTGGGACGATACTCGGCCGCATCGGCGCCAGCGCCGACGGCGTCGACCCACACATCAATTTCTCGATTCGGCCGGCCGGCCGCGGTGCCCCGCGGATCGACCCGAAGCCGATCCTCGACGGCTGGAAGCTGCTCGAGGCGACGGCGATCTACCGCGCCAAGGGCAAGAATCCCTTCGCCGCGAAGCTGAGCGGCGCCGGCGTCCTGCTGCTCTCCAAGGAGGCGCTCGAGCGGCGCGTCCTCGCCGACGAGCACCTCGAAATCTATCCCTGCGGGCGCACCGACATCGCCTCCGGCCGGATCGACCGCCGCGTCCTGGCGATGCTCGAGTACCTCGTCTCGAAAGGCTTCGAATTGTCGATCAGCGCGCTCGAGTGCGGCCATAGCTACCTGACCGCCTCCGGCAGCGTCTCCGAGCACTCGACCGGCGACGCGGTCGATATCCCGGTGATCAACGGGGTGCCGGTGACCGGCCACCAGGGCCCCGGGACGCTGACCGACGAGCTGATCAAGGCGGTGCTGCAGCTGCAGGGGACGATGCACCCCCACCAGGTGATCTCGCTCGAGGATCTGCCAGGCGAAACCAGCTTCCCGCTCCCCGACCACTACGACCACGTCCACGTCGGCTACAGCCCCGAAGCAGGTCCGTTCGGCGAAGCGCTCGACGCGCTGTTGAAACCGGAGCAGTGGCTGCGCCTCACCGATCGCCTCGACAAGATCGACAACCCCGACGTGCCGACCTCGCCCTCGAAGTACTCGCTGCCCGACAAGTGGCACCCCTCTTCGGATTCGCCCAGTTCGAGTTCGCCGGCACGCTAGGCGTAGCCGACGGGCGCTACCTGGCGCGTGGCGAGGCGCCGGCCGAGGAGCAGAGCGTGCTGGTCGTCGAAACGCTCGGGGCGCCGGCGGCAGCGCCAAAGCGCAGGCGACGCCAGAGGGAGGGCGACCCCGCCCCGCCGCCGCTGCCGTTGACGCGGGTGACGGCCGTGCGGGCGGCGGAACCGTTCTCGGACGCGGCGGAGGCCGAGCGCTGGCTCGAAGAATCGCTTGCCGCTGAGGATCGGGTCGAGGCGCTGATCGCCGAGGGAGCCAGCCTGCTCAACCGGGCGCTGCACGCCCGGGCGGTGGCCGCGGCCGACCCGGGTCTCGCCGAAACCGGACCGGAGCATGCGGTCAGCGTGCGACTCGGGTACGGCAGCGGCGAGGAAGTGGCAGAAGGCAGCTTCACGGCGGCGCAACGGGTCGCGGCGGGCGGCGGAGCCCGTTCGCGGCGGCGTCAGCGCGAGGAGGAGCTGCGGCCGCAGGAGCGGATCGCAGCCGTGCTCGGCGGCCGCGAGCGAATCGACGCCTGCGAGACGCTGCTGCTGCGGGCGCGGGCGGACCTCGACGCCGGTCGCCGTCGCGAGGCGGCGCTGCAGCTCCGCGTCGCGCTGGAGGCGACGCTTGTCGAGCTCGCCGGGGCCCTCGCAGACCCCGGCCACGAGGAGGACATGGCGACGCTGGAGGCGCGGCGCGGCGAAGCCGGCGAGGCGGCCAACCAGGCCCTTCGCGGCGACCTTTCAGACGAGACCGAGCGCCAGGTCCGCGAGCTGGTCGAGACCGCCGAGCGGGTTCTGAGACGCCGCCGAGTGCTTCGCGGCTGAGGCGGGGGATACCCTGCTCGGCAAGTGCCGGTCTATTCAGACCGGCACTTTGAGTATCCGCCCGTTCAGGGGTATCCCCCGCCTCAGAGCACGAGATGGCGGGCAACGACCTCGTCCAGCAGCGAGGAGGCGATCGCGTGGGCTTCTGTGAGGGCGATGCCGTCCAGTGAGGGGACGCCGATCACCGTGAGGCCGGCGGCGCGCGCGGCCGCGACACCCGTCGGCGAGTCCTCCAGAGCGACGACGTCTGGGCCGGCCTCGACGCCGAGCCGCCGACAAGCCTCCAGATAGGGGTCCGGCGAAGGCTTGGGCGCCGCCACTTCGTGCGCGCTCAACACGACGTCGAAGCGATCCTCGAAGCCGACGATCTCCAGCGAGCGCCAGACGAAGCGCAGCGGCGAGTTCGAGACCAGGCCGATCGGCGTGCCGCGCAGCTTCAGCTCGTGCAGCAGCTCACGGGCCCCGACCATTGCCTCTACGCCATGCTCGAGCTCGGCGATCACCAGCTCGTTCAACTCCTCGATCAGCGCCTCGGCGCGACCCGGCTCTTCCAGCCGCCGCTCGAGGATGCCGCCGGCGATCTCGGCGGAGGTGCCGACCAGCTCGCGCTTGTTCGCCGGGGTGAACTCCAACCCGCGCCGTTCGAAGAGATCGCGCTCGGCCCGCGTCCAGACCGACTCGGTGTCGAGCAGCAGGCCGTCGTTGTCGAAGACGACGGCGTCAGGGGGCGCGAGCGTCACGCCGGCATCATCCCGAACCACCGGGCCAGACGTGCCGTGAGTTAGACGCCCACAATGGTGCATAACCACCGGCACGTCCCCTGTAGGGTCGTTGGGTGCCCTTTCATGTCGAGGTCAATGGCGGGCTCAACCATGCTCGCGCCTTCAACCTGAACCTGGAGGAGCTGCGAAAGACGGTGCTCGAGCCCTGGCTGACGGGCCGGCCGGTCGAGCTTGGCGAACGGGAGTGGTTGCCAGACGAGTGCGAGCTGCGGATCCTCGAAGGGGCGCACCTCGACCCACCCGATCTCTCCTTCGGTCAGGGTTGGTCGAACGCGGAGCGCTCCGCGAAGGATGTCACCCGGCGCATCCTTGAGCACACCGAGCCACCGAAGCTGCCCGATGCCTTCGTGGTCGAGGCGGAGGTGCCGGAGGCGACCGTGGCCGAGATGCTCGGCGGCCAGGAGGCACGACCGGTTTCACTTGGCGAAGCCGAGAAGCGGCTTGGCGGCCGCGACCCGGAGGTCGCGGCCGTGATCCTCGTCGTCAAGCGGTGACCGGTGGCGAGTCGGGCTGCTCGGGCTGCTCCGGGTCGGGCGCCGCAGCCGGCGCATCGAAGCGGATCGGCGTGCCCCGGGGGACGACCAGCACCGGGCTCGTCGCCGCCTCGACGGCGTAGTCGGTCGAGGCGCTGATCGTCACCTTGCCGGCGTGGGCCTCGGGACGGGAGCCGACGACCAGGAAGTCGAGCGGACCCTGGGCGCCGTCGCGAACCGTCGCACCCAGCGTCCTCGCCAGGCTCTCGGCGGTGGCCCGCGCCGCCTCGTCGCCCTCGTCGATGACGCCGATCGCGTTGACTGCGATCGAGGGACGCGAACGTAGGCCGGCCGGCGCCACGGCGATGGCAGCGGGGCCGTCGAGCAGCAGTTTGTGGGCTGAGATGCCCGGCTTGACCAGGCCGTCGGCGGTGCGGTACTCGGAGCCGAAGACGACCACGCCGGCATTCTCGCGCTCGACCAGCTCGCGCAGGCCGGCGCTGGTGCCGGGGTTGACGACCACGTGGCGGGCCATGTCCGGCGCGCCGACCGAGGCCGCGCCCCGGGCGAGCAGCTCTTCGGCCTGCTCCTGCTCGAGCGCCCCGCCGACCGAGTGACGGACGTAGGCGAGCGAGAGATCGCCGCCGGAGAAGGCGAGCAGACGGCCGAGTGCGAGAGCGTCGCGGTCGTTGTCGGTGTCGTCGTAGGAAACGATGATGCGTGGCATTTGGAAGCTCCTTTTCGCTAGGTCCGCGATGAAGTTCGCGCCGATGGTCCCATCCTCCTTGCATCAGTGCAACTTCGATTACCTATGTTTTGGATAAGCTGAACTTATGCTGAACGTGAGCCGCCTCAATGTCCTCCGCGAGGTCGTCGCGCGCGGCTCGTTCTCCGCCGCCGCCGACGCCCTTTCCTACTCGCAGTCGGCCGTGTCGCAGGCGATCGCCACGCTCGAGGGCGAGGTCGGCGCAGCGCTGATCGAGCGCGACCGCCGCGGCGTGCGGCCAACCGCTGCCGGCGCGGCGCTGATCGGCCACACGGAGGGGATCCTGACCCGGATGGAGGCCGCCGAAGAGGAGGTCGCGGCGATCTCCGGCGGCCACGGGGGGCGCCTGCGGATCGCCTCCTTCCCGACCGCTGGGGCGACGCTGATGCCGCTGGCGATCGCCGCCTTCCGCGCCTCGCATCCCGGCGTCGACGTCAGCCTGGCGGAGGACGAGCCGGAGGAGATCGCCCGGCGCCTGCGGGCCGGCGAGTTCGACCTGGTGCTGCTCTTCGAGTTCGAGGGAACCGGTGAGCGACTGGAAGCCGGCATGCGCCGCTTCGAGCTGCTCGAGGATCCACTGCGCCTCGCCTTGCCGGCCGACCATTCGCTCGCCCGCCGGCGTCGGCTGCGGCTCGCCGACCTCGAAGGGGAGTCCTGGATCCAGAACTCGGCCAGCAGCCCCTGCGCCAGACACGTCGTGCGCTCCTGCCACGCAGCCGGCTTCGAGCCGCGCGTCTCCTTCGAGAGCGACGACTACCAGACCGTGCAGGGGCTGGTCGCGGCCGGGGTCGGCGTTGCCTTGATCCCACAGCTGGCGCTGTCTGCGCTGCGCGCCGACGTCAGGGTCTGCGACCTGCACCCGGGCAGCCCCGCGCGCAAGGTCTTCGCCGCGACCCGCCGCGGCGCCGCGGTAACCCCTGCGGTGGCGACGATGCTCGACGTCCTGCGCGACGTCGCCCGCGCCCATACCGGGCCTACGACCTGAAGAGAAAGAGCCGCCCCCGTGGGAGCGGGAGCGGCTCTTTCGCTGTCGGCGACCGGGCCCGGGAGGAGAGGCCCGGCGCCGCGCTAGGTGGAGGCGCCCGGCGCCGGAGCCGGAGCGGCAGAACCGATGCCGTCCGGGTAACCCAGCGAGGGCACGTCCGACGGGTACACCTCGTGCCCGTGGACGGCGATGTCGCCCTCCTCCATGTCCTCCTCGGTCATCCTCAACGGCACGAAGATGCTGACGATCTTCAGCAGGATGAAGGTCATGATCGCGGAGAACACGATCACCCACAGCGCCGTCAATGCCTGCCAGCCGAGCAGGTGCAGGCCGCCGCCGGAGATCGTCCCGGCTAGCGTGGTTTCCGCCATCGCGCTGTTGGCGAAGATGCCGACCAGGAGGCCACCGGCGACGCCGGCGAAGCCGTGCGTGTAGACCACGCCGAGCGTGTCGTCGACATTGCGGAAGGGACGCATGCGGCTCAGGTAATTGAGCGCGAAGTAGACGATCGTCGAGGCGATGACGCCGATGATGATCGCACCCCAGCCGTTGACGAAGCCGGCGCCGGGGGTGATCGCGACGAGGCCGACGATCATCCCGTTGACGCTGCCGATCAGGCTCGGCTTGCGGCCGGTTATGTAGTCCCAGGCGACCCAGGCGAGGAAGGCGACGGCGGTGCAGAGGTTGGTGTTGAGCACCGCGGCCGAGGCAATGTTGCCCGCCGAATACCAGTCACCCCCGTTGAAGCCGTTCCAGCCCAGCCAGAGCAGACCGGCCCCGACCGCGACCATCGCCAGGTTGTTCGGGGCGTCGACCTCTCGATCGCGCTGCAGGCGCGGGCCGATGACGGCGGCCGCGACGAAGCCGGAGACGCCGGCGGCGAGGTGGATCACGTAGCCACCGGAGAAGTCGACGGCGCCATGCTGGGCGAAGTAGCCGCCGCCCCAGATCAGGAAGGCGTTGATCGTGTAGCAGAAGACCGTCCAGAGGGCGACGAACGGGATCCACGCCTTAAAGTTGATCCGACCCAGCACCGAGCCGAGCATCAGGATCGGCGTGATCGCGGCAAAGACGATCTGGAAGTAAGCGAGCGTCGATTGCGGGAATTCGATTTCTTCGGACACCGTCGGCAGGAGAGGGATGTGGCCGTGTCCGAGCTCGCTGGACGCACTCAATATCGAAGCCGGCTTACCCCACATATTGGCCAGGAATTCGCCACCGCCCGACCCGAAGATGTGCATCGGCTCGCCGAATGCCATCCGGAACGCGAACAGGCACCAGAGAATGAGCACGATCGCGAAGGCGACGAACGCCATCATCATCGAGTTGACCGACCAGCGTTTCTGCATCACACCGCCGTAGAGGACGACCAGTCCGGGGATGCTCATCAGGCCGACCAGCGTCGCGGCGGTGAGCTGCCATGAGTTGGCGCCTTCGCTCAACCATTCCATTGATCCACTGCTTCCTTTCTCGTTGACACGCCCTTTGGCATGGCTTGACGCGTCAACCCTGCCGCCAGGCGGACGCGCCGAGTACGTACAGCCGTCTAAAGATCGGCCGGACGAGTTCTCCACGATGTCGGGATTGCGCCGGACGGTGTCCGTTAACCTCGCCGCCATGCCGTTGGAAGGGCACTGGAAACAGACGAACACGCCCCTGCGCACGCTCAGTGGACGGGAGCGCAAGGCGGCGATCGGGATGGTCGCCATCACGCTGGTCACGATCGTCGCGCTGCTCCTGGCGACGGCCGGCGATAGCAGGCCGGGCCCGGCGCCCGGCTGCATCAGCGCGCCGATCGCGGGTCGCACCGGTGCCGAGCTGATCAACCGTTGCGGCGCGAAGGCCGTCGCGCTATGCAGGCGCGCCTCGGGACTCGAAGAACCCTGGGCGGAAGCCGTCAGCGACGCCTGCCGCAACGCGGCGATCAGGTTCTGAGCGCCGCGACCGTCGCCTCCAGCTCCTCGTCGACCTCGCCATCCAGCTTCAGCTCGGCCTCGCCGTCGTAGGGCGTCGGGCCCTTGGTGACGATCGCCAGCCGGCCGCCTCGTTCCAGGGTCAGCCCCGGCAGGCCCGCGACCGGGTGGACGACCAGCGAGGAGCCGACGCAGAGCATCAGCTCGGCGCGTTTGGCCAGTTCGGCGGCGGCGGTCATCGCCCGCTCTGGCAGCATCTCGCCGAAGAGGACGACGTCGGGCTTGACCGGCCCGGCGCAGTCCGCACAGCAGGCAACGCCGGCCCCGTCGAAGAGGGAGTCGACCTGCTCGAGCTCATAGCTGCGCTCGCAGCGGGTGCAGGTCGAGGTCGCGATCGAGCCGTGCACCTCGACGACGTTGCGGGAGCCGGCGGCGCGGTGCAGGCGATCGATGTTCTGGGTGATCACGCCCTCGAGCAGCCCGCGGCGCTCGAGCTCGGCGAGCGCCGCGTGGGCGCCGTTCGGCCGTTTGTCGCCGAGTGCGTGGAAGCGCGGTCGATAGTAGGACCAGAAGCGCTCGGGATCGCGCTCGAAGACGTCGATGTGGGCGACCTCCATCGGGTCGACGTTGGCCCAGATCCCAGTCTCCGGCGTGCGGAAGTCGGGTATGCCCGAAGGCACCGAGACCCCCGCCCCGGTCAGCGCCACCGTGCAGCCCGACTCGCCGATCAGCTCGGCCAGCCGGGCCGCCTGGGTGGCTGTATCCGCCTCTACTTGCCGCTCCATTTCGGCGTTCGCTTGCCGAGGAAGGCGGCGATGCCCTCCTTGGCGTCCTCGCTGCCGAAAGCGGCGGCGAAGGCCTGCTTCTCGGCCTCGATGCCCTCGTCGAGGTCGCCCTTGTGCGAGGCGCGCTTGATCTGCTCGCGGGCGATGGGTGCCTGGCCGGCCAGCTTGCGGGCCCACATCAGCGCCGCCTCGAACAGCTCGTGGTCGGGAACCACGCGGTTGGCGAGGCCGAACTCGAGCGCCTCGCCGGAGAGGATCGCGTCGCCGAGGAGGTTCATCTCCAGCGCCTTGTTGGGGCCGACCAGGCGCGGCAACCGCTGGGTGCCACCGAAGCCGGGGACGATCCCCAGCTTGATCTCCGGTTGGCCGAAGACCGCCGCCTCGGCGGCGATCCGCACGTCGCAGGCCATCGCCAGCTCGCAGCCGCCGCCGAAGGCGATCGAGTTGACCGCGGCGATCGTCGCGACGCTGTCTTGACCCATGTCGCGCAGCAGCGCGTGGGCGGTGTGCAAAAGCTCCTCCCCCCCTCCTTCGTCCATCTGGGTGAAGGCCTTGATGTCGGCACCGGCCGAGAAGACGACCGGAATCGAGGAGGCGACGACCATCGCGCCGACCTCATCGTTCGCCTTGGCCTTCTCCCAGACCGCGCCGAGGTCGCGGATCACGTCGGGCGAGATCGCGTTCATCGGCGCGTTGGCGAGCCAGGCGATCGCCACGTTGCCACGCGTCTCCAGCTTCACCGTCTCCGGCTGCTCGCCCTCGTCGGGCTGCGGGTAGGGGTAGAAGCCCTGGCCGGCCTTGAGCCCGAGGCGGCCCTGGGCTACGAGCCGCCTGAGGAGGACCGGTGCGGCAAAGCGCTCGCCGTGCTTCTCCTCGAGCTGCTCGATCCGCTCGAGCACCGTGTCGAGACCCTCGAGGTCGGCTTTCCAGAAAGGCGGGAACAAGCCCCGGCGCGGGTCGAGGCCGGCGCCGGCCATCATCCCCAGGTCGATGTCGCGGACCGAGCAGACCCCCTCCTCGACCAGCTGGCAGGCCTCGATCAGCGCCCGCCCGGTGAACATCGCGACCAGCTCCTCGGCGTCGGGCTCGGCCTCGCCGGGCACCGTCTGCTCGCCGTCCTTGAAGAAGCCCTCACCGCCGCCCTTGGCGCCGAGCTTGCCGTCGGCCACCAGCTGCTGCAGCCCCTTATGCACGTAGAAACCCTCGCCGTAGGAGGCGGCGAGGTGCTCGGCGACGTGCAGGACCGTGTCGAGACCGAGCAGGTCGGTGAGGAAGAACGGTCCCATCGGCGCCGCTTTGGCCGCGGCGATCGCCTCGTCGATCGCCTTCAGCGAGAGGCCGTGCTCCTCCTGGGCGCGCCAGATCTCGCCGATCGTCGCCATCAGCACCCGGTTGACGACGAAGCCCGGCACCTCACCGCAGACGATCGGCTGCTTCTTGATCGCCTGGGCGAAGTTGTAGGCGGCGGTCGCCGTCTCCTGCGAGGTGTCATCGCCGGCGATCACCTCGACCAGCGGCATCACCGAGGCCGGGTAGAAGAAGTGGAAGCCGACGACCTTGTCGGCCCGCAACGTCGCTTCCCCCATCTCGGTGATCGAGAGCGAGGAGGTGTTGGAGGCGAGGACCGCGTGGCCCGGGGTGGCGGCGTCGATCTCGCGGAAGACCGCCTGCTTGATCTCCATCCGCTCCGGCACCGCCTCGACCACGAAGTCGACGTCGCCGAACTCCTCGTAGGAGGTGGTGCCCGTGATCAGCCCCATCACCTCGGCGAGACGGGCGCCGGCCTGCTCCTGGGTCAGCTTCTCCTTTT
>DATANV010000019.1:0-4919 GCA_036266075.1 Solirubrobacterales bacterium | reverse complement strand
CGCCCTGGCCTCGCGCGCCAAGCTGCCCGAGCGCGCCGTGGCGGTGGGGACAGATCGCGCAGAGCTCTGCGAGGCGCTCGCGGCCCTGGGCAAGGGCAGCCCCGATCCCCGCCTGGTGCGGGGCAGGGCCAAGGGCGGGCGCCTGGCCTTCCTCTTCCCCGGCCAGGGGGCGGAGTGGCCAGGCATGGCCCGCCAGCTGCTCGACGAATCCCCACGGTTCGCAGAGCAGATTGGCGCCTGCATCGATGCGCTCGAGCCCCACCTCGACTTTTCTCTGGAGGACGTCCTGCGGGGGGTGGAGGGTGCCCCCTCGCTGGATCGGATCGACGTCGTTCAGCCGGCGACCTTCGCGACCATGGTCTCGCTGGCCAAGTTGTGGCGGGACCACGGGGTCTGTCCGGAAGCTTTCGTCGGCCACTCGCAGGGAGAGACGGCAGCTGCCCATCTCGCCGGCGCGCTCTCGCTTGAAGACGCGGCGTTGATCGCCGCCCGGCGCAGCCAGGCCTTCGTCGCGCTAGCCGGCAAGGGGAAGATGGGAGCCGTCGCCCTGCCTGCCGAGCAGGTGTCGGAACGCATCTCCTCCTGGGGAGACCGTCTCGCGCTCGCAGTGATCAACGGCCCCGCGTCGTCCGTCGTCTCCGGCGAGCCGGAGGCAGTTCGCGAGCTGCTCGCCGAGTGCGAGGCGGAGGGAATTCGGACCAGGGAGCTCCCCTCGGAATGCGCGACGCATTGGCACCAGGTCGAGGAGATCCGCGAGCGCCTGCTCAGCGACTTCGCCCCGATCGAGCCTCGCAGCGCGAAGATGCCCTTCTACTCGACCAGGACCGCGGGGCCCTTGGCTGGCGAGGAGCTTGGGCCGGAGTACTGGTACGGATCGGTGCGGGAAACCGTGCGCTTCGAGGCGACGGTCCAGGCGATGATCGCCGACGGCTTCGGCGCCTTCGTCGAGGCGAGCCCCCATCCGACCCTCACCATGGCCGTGCAGGAAGTGGCCGACGGCGCCCCGGGAGGCCCCGCCGAGGTCGCGGCGATCGGTTCTCTGCGCCGGCGGGAGGGCGGCATCCGACGCTTCGTCACCGCGCTGGGAGAAGCGCAGGCGGTTGGCGTCGACGTCGAGTGGAGCGGTCTCCTCGGCGAGCGACCGGCTCAACGCATTGCGATCCCGAGCTATCCCTTTCAGCGCCGGCGCTTCTGGTTCGAGCCAGAGGCTCGCTCCGGCGACGTCGGCGCCTTCGGCATGGATGCGACTGGGCACGAGCTCCTCGCCGGCGTCGCCTCGCTTCCGGATGAACGAGGCTGGCTCCTCACAGGGCGTCTCTCACTCCCCTCGCACCCGTGGCTGGCCGACCACCGGGTGCATGGCGTCGCGCTTCTCCCCGGGACCGCCTTCGTCGAGATGGCCCTGCGGGCGGCGGCTGAGGCCGGGGCCAGCACGATCGAGGAGCTCGTGATCGAGGTCCCCCTGCCGATTCCAGAGGAGGAGGAGGTTCAGGTGCAGGTCGCCGTCGGGCCGCTCGAAGGGGACGGGGCACGTTCGCTGACGATCCATTCCCGGCAGAAGGGTGACGAGGATCCCGCGGTGGAGTGGACCGCCAATGCAAGCGGTGTGCTTGGCAACGGGCAGGCCGAGCCGCTGCCGCTGGGTGACCCGGATGGCACGTGGCCACCCGCCGGGGCTGTGCCGATCGACCCCACCGCGCTCTATGACCGAGCGGCAGCGCTGGGCATCGACTACGGCCCCGCCTTTCAGGGGGTTACGGCCGCTTGGCGCGCGGGCGAGTCTCTCTTCGCCGAGGTCGCGCTCGATCGTGGCACCGGCGTCGACGGTCGCCGCTCGGGGGTGCACCCGGCACTGCTCGACGCTGCCCTTCATCCCGCCCTCAGCGACAGCGTTGAGGACGCCGAGGGGCCGCGGGCACCCTTCCGCTGGCGCGGTGTGACGCTTCACCGGGACGGGGCGACGCGGTTGCGAGTGGAGCTGACGCCCTCCGGTCCGGACTCCCTCTCGCTAGAGATCGCCGATGCGGCCGGCGGCCCGGTTGCCTCGGTTGAGTCGCTCAGCGTACGCTCGCTTCCCGCCGCCCAGCTGACGGGTGCGGCACAGGGGGTGTCGCTGCTCGCAGTGGACTGGGTGGAAACGAGCCCCTCGGCGGCACGCGGCGGAGAGATAGAGGTGCACCGTGAGCTGGCGACGCTGGTGGGCGATGAGCCGGCACCGGAAGTCGTCGCCTTCGATCTGCTGAGAGATGAGGAGCTTGCGCCGCCGTCGGCGGCGCAAGCCATCGCGGCCGAGGCGCTGGCGGTCGTGCAGGCGGCGCTGTCCGAGCGGCGGCTCGCCGATACGCGGGTCGCCTTTCTCGTCCATCATGGCGCCGTCGCGAGCGCCGGCGACTGCCCTGACCCTGCGGCGGCGGCCGCATGGGGTCTCATCCGCGCTGCCCAGGCTGAGCATCCTGGGCGCTTCGTTCTCGTCGACACCGACGGCAGCGCTGAGCCGGAGGCAGTGCTTGCCTTCGCTCTCGCTGGAGCTGAGGAGCCGATCGTCGCCCTGCGCGAGGGCACCCTGCTGGTTCCACGCCTCCGTCGCGAGTCGGGCAATCTGGACGAGGCGCCCGACCTCGATCCGGAGCGAACCGTGCTGATCACGGGAGGCACGGGCGCGCTTGGGCGGCTCTTCGCTCTGCACTTGGCTCGCGAGCATGGTGCGCGTCATCTCGTCCTAGCAAGCCGCAGCGGTCCCGACGCACCCGCTGCAGCGGAGTTGCTGGGTGAGCTCAGCGAGCTCGGCGCGGAGGTGAGAATCGCCGCCTGCGACGTCGGCGATCACGAGCAGCTCGAGGCTCTGCTCGCTTCGCTTCCCGCCGCCCATCCGCTGGGCGTGGTCGTGCACTCCGCCGGCACGTTGGGGGACGGGGTCATCGAGTCCCTCGACCCGGAGCGCCTCGCGATCCCCCTGCAGCCAAAGGCCGACGCCGCCTGGTACCTGCATGAGCTCACCCGTGACCTGGATCTCACCGAGTTCATCCTCTTCTCCTCAGCGGCCGCCAGCTTCGGAAATCCGGGTCAGGGTGCTTATGCGGCGGCCAACGCGTTCCTCGACGCGCTCGCCGCCCAACGCGCTGCGGAAGGGTTGGCGGCCTGCTCGATTGCCTGGGGGCCGTGGGAGCGCGAGAGCGAAATGACGCAAGGCGTAGGGAGCATCGACCGGACCCGGGCGTCGCGAAGGGGGGTCAGGCTGATCGCCGACGCCGAGGGCGTCGACCTCTTCGAGCGCTCGCGCGGTCGTACCTTCGCGATCGCGTCTCCGCTCGAGATACCCGCCTTGCGGGCGCTGGGCCGTCGCGGGGAGCTTCAGCCCCTCTTCGAAGCGGTCGCGGGCATTCGCGCTAACCGAACCGCCCCCTCCGCCGACACGCTCCAGTCCCGACTCGGAAGCCTCCCCGAGGCGGAGCGTCGCGAGGCGGCCGTCGAGCTGGTTGGCGAGCACGTGGCGGCGATCCTCGGTTACCGGTCTGCGGCGGAGGTCGATCCCACTGCACCCTTTAAGGACCTCGGCTTCGACTCGCTCGGCGCTGTCGAGCTGCGCAACCGCCTTGGCGCGGCAAGCGGCATGCGGCTTCCGGCGACGATGGTCTTCGACCATCCAACCGTCCAGGCGGTGGCGGGGTTTCTGCTCGAGCAGGCGTTTGGAAGCAAGGAGACGGCGGACGTCGAGCGAGAGCTGGAGGAGATGGCGAAAACCCTCGCGGCGCTCGCTCCCGTCGAGAGGGCCCGTGCCCTCTCTCACCTGCAGTCGCGCCTGGCGGGAACCGCGGGCGCGATCGGGACGAGCAAAGAGGCCCCCGCCGAAGTCGACCTCGACGCGGCGTCGGATGCCGAGATCCTCGATTTGATCGACAGCGAGTTGAGCCCGCCGTGAGCACCCCTTCGGAGCCGATTCCCCTGGCGCTCGAGAGATCCTCGCCTAAATTCCCGCGCGACCTGGTCGAGCGCCACTTCGTCATGCAGAAGAAGCGGCCGGCCGGAATTCGGGAGGTCGAGATCGAGCGCCTCGACCCGTTCCTCCGGGGCCTCCTCTTCACCGATGGGACGGTCACGCGGGCGCTTGGAGCACAGGCGCTGGCACCCGTGCAGGTCGAGTGCCTCGGTCAGTCGTGGGCGTCGATGCCCGATCGCATCGCCGGGTTGCTCGATGCCGAGCGAGGGACCGAGGCGGTGCGACGGCGGGTCAGCATCGGCGTCGCCTGCGGCTCGGGTCCGGTGCTCTGGGCGGAGTCGTTCATGCTCCCCGATCGTCTCCCGGACGGGTTCCTGGGGCAGCTGGACGAAGCACCGGATGGCATCGGCCAGTCGATCCAGCACGTCAGCTTGGAGAGCAGTCGCGAGCTGCTCTGGTTCGGGCTCGATGCCGTGCCCGAGTGGGCGACTGCCGTTCGGGGGGCTGCGGACGGCACGCTGCGGCGCTTGTACCGGATCGTCAGCGGTGGGAACCCGGCGATTCTGATCTCGGAGCATTTTGCGGTGACGGGTCGGGATTCGGGGGCGCATCGCCTCGTCGGGCTGGACCGCCCGGCGGATGACGCGCGGCAGGCCGGAGACATCTCTTGACGGACCAGGCCACGCTCAGCAAGTACCTGCGCAGGGTGACCGGCGAGCTTCGCAGCGCTCGTCTGCGGGTCGGCGAGCTGGAAGAGCGCGCCGAGGAGCCGATCGCGATCGTCGGCATGAGCTGCCGCTACCCCGGCGGCGCCTCCTCCCCCGAGGAGCTCTGGCAGCTCTTGGCCGAAGAACGCGACGCGATCGGCTCCTTCCCCACAGACCGCGGCTGGGACCTGCAGCGCCTCTTTCACCCCGACCCCGACAACCCCGGCACCAGCTACGCGAAGGAGGGCGGCTTCCTCTATGACGCCGCCGAGTTC
>DATANV010000018.1:0-53380 GCA_036266075.1 Solirubrobacterales bacterium | reverse complement strand
ATCCGAAGCAAAGTCGCCAGGAGGGTTGACGTGAGCGCCGCTGCCTGGATTGGCGTGGCGCTTCTCGGTGGCACCGCCGCCGCGGCGCGCTTCCTGATCGACGCAGCGGTCACCGCGCGCAGCGAGCACCCCTTCCCGCTCGGCATCCTTGCGGTCAACCTCGCCGGGGCGTTGGCGCTGGGGCTGGTTGCCGGCGCGGCGCTGGAGGGCGAGGCGCTGGTCGTCGTCGCCGGCGGCGGCATCGGCTCCTTCACCACCTTCTCGACCTGGATCCTCGACTCGCACCGCCTCGCCGAGGCCGGCCACAGCCACCTGGTCTGGCTCAACATCGGTCTCTCGCTGCTCGCTGGCTTCGCCGCCGTCGCTCTGGGGCACTGGCTCGCCGGGGCCCTCTGATCGCCGTCCGCACCCGTCTTTACCGTGATCTCAGAATGACTCAGCAGGCACTCGGCGACTCCTTTGAGCTCGGCTTCGCGGAGGCCCCCGCCGCCGCTGCAGCGGCCGCCCGGATACCGCTGCGCGAGCTGGAGGACGGCCAGCGGGTTCGCGGCGTCTACGCGGTCCGCGAGCGCGAGCTGCGGCGCAAGCGCAACGGCGAGCCCTGGCTGCGCCTCACCCTCTGCGACGCCAGCGGCAGCCTCGAGGCGGTCGCTTGGGAGGAGGCCGAGGCGCTCTTCGCCGTTGCCGCGCCCGGCACCGCGGTCTTCGTCGCGGGCGCCCTCGAGACGAGCGAGCGCTGGGGGCCGAAGGTCAAGCTGAGCGAGCTGCGCGCGGCCGCCGCCGGCGAATACCTGCCGGAGGATCTCGCCGCCGCCTCCGACGTCTCCTTCGAGCAGCTCGAGGGCGATCTGCGGCAGCTGCTCGCCACCGTGCAGGAGCCGCAGCTGCGCGACCTGCTCGATCGCTTCTTCGGCGAGCGCTCCGCGATCTGGGCGCGCTTCCGCGATGCCCCGGCGGCCAAGGTCTACCACCAGGCTTACCGTCACGGTCTGCTCGAGCACACGGTGTCGGTCGCGCAGGCGGTCAGCGCCGCAGCCAACTTCTTCCCCGGCATCGACCGTGAGGTGGCGGTTGCCGGCGCGCTGCTGCACGACATCGGCAAGACCGAGGCCTATAACGACGACCCGCTGGCGATCGACCTGACCGACGCCGGCCGCCTGCAGGGTGAGATCCCGCTCGGCTACTACACGGTGCGCCGCGAGATCGAGGAGATCCCCGGCTTCGACCCCGCGCTCGCACAGGCCGTGTTGCACATCATCCTCAGCCACCACGGCTCGCTGGAGCACGGCTCTCCGGTGGTACCGGCGACCCGCGAGGCGGTCCTGGTCCACATGATCGACAACCTCGGCGGCAGGCTCGGCAGCTTCGATCGGTTGGAGCGCGAGCTGCCCGACGGCGAGACCTGGTCGAGCTTCGACCGGGCCCTCTCCGGCTCCGCGTATTTCGGCCAGCGCCAGGCGGCCTGACCGCCCGTCCTTAGAACCGCCTGGTACAGCGTTCGATTTTCTCGACGTTTTGCTTTGCCCGCTTGATGCACTTGACCAGCTTCTGGGGGTTGCCGCCCTGGGCCTTGGTCGCCCTGAACGAGCGGCGGATCTGGCGCTGGACCTGCACGTTGACCGTGTTCAGCGTCTTGCCGATCTGGTCGAGGCCAGACGAGTGGATCGCGTCGGTCGTCGTGTCGAGGACGGGCTTGACGATGAACAGGTAACAGAGGAATAGAACGCCGGCCGTAACCGCGAGCCGGATGATCCCCGAGGTGACGTTGCCGAAGAGGTTGCGAAGAATGTCCATCGTCGCGGGAACAGTATCCGCTCGGAAACCGCCAAAATGCGGGATCCCGGGGTCTCGGGCGGGGAGGCGGCAAGGCCGCTCTCACTATCCTGCGCCTCGTGGCAAAGGACACCGAGAAGCTGATTCGCCAGCTCTCGCTGATCTCGTTCCTGATGGCGCAGGGCAGGCCGGTCTCGGCGCTGGAGATCAAGCGCGAGGTCGAGGGCTACAGCGACATGAACGACGACGCCTTCGCGCGCCGCTTCTACGCCGACCGGGCGGAGCTGGAGAGCCTCGGCATCCAGCTCGGGGTCGAGAAACCGGGCGAGGGCTTCTTCGAGGCCGAGCTCTACTCGCTGCCGCCGGAGAACTTCTACCTCGACGCGATCGAGTTCTCCGACGACGAGCTGGCCTCGCTGAGCACCGCGCTCTCGCTGCTCACCGACGGTGGCTTCGCCTACGCCGAGCCGCTGCGGCTCGCCCTGCAGCAGGTCGCCTGGGGCCACCCGAACCCCGTCAGCGAGGGTGAGCCGGCGCCGGTCGAGATGGCGATGACGGCTTCCGCTGGGGGCCGTGACCTCTCGCAGCGGCTCTCGAAGATCGAGACGGCGATCTCGCGCCGCAAGACGATCGAGTTCACCTACTACACGATGGAGCGCGACGAGACCGAGAAGCGCAAGGTCGACCCCTACCACCTGGTCTTCCGCTCGGGCCAGTTCTACTTGATCGGTCACGCGCACGAGCGCGACGCGGTGCGCGTCTTCCGCCTCTCGCGCATCCAGGGCAAGGTCGGCTACGCCTCCAAGGCCGAGCACGACTTCGCGCCCCCTGAGGACTTCGACCGTCGCGACTACGGCCGCCGCGCCGACTGGCAGCTGGGTGAGATCCGCGGCACCGCGAGGATCTTCGTGCGCGACCGGATCGCCTGGCTGATCGAGCGCGACTTCGGCGAGTACGGCGAGCTGCGCCCGGCGAAGAAAGCCGATGGCGCCCCCGGTAAGGGCTCGGTCTACGAGACCCCCTATGCCTCGCCGCGCGAGCTGATCGCTTGGGTCCTGCGCTGGCGCCAGAACGCCCAGGTGCTGGCGCCCGACGAGCTGCGCGAGGAGGCGGACGGGCGGCTCGGCCTGCTGCACAGCCGCCACGAGAACGGCTTCGAACCGGCCAAGACGGTCGAGCGTCCGCTGCGCGAGGCCCCGCGGCGGACGCGCTCCAACGGCCGCGGCGAGGCGGCGATCCGGCCCGAGCGCTTCGCCCGCCTGGTCACCCTCGCCGGCCTCTTGATCGACTCGGCCAAGAAAGGCGAGCGTCTGAGGGTCTCAGAGCTGCGCGAGCGGCTCGAACTGACTGACGAGGAGCTGCAGGAGGACATCGACCTGCTGAACGTCGTCAACTTCGGCGGCGGCACCTATGTGCTCTACGCCGAAATACAGGGCGATGAGGTCGAGGTCGACTCCGAGCCCTACGGTGACAACTTCGCCCGCCCGGCGCGGCTGCTGCCGCTCGAGGCCAAGGCGCTGGTCGCGGCGATCGACCTCTTCGGCGACCGCCTGCCGCAGGGCGGCCTGCAGAGCGCCCGCAAGAAGATCGTCACCGCGCTCGGCCACGACCCCTCCGAGGAGGGCCTGGAGATCGCCTCCCCCGGCGGCGGCGACGTCGAGGTCGCGCGCGCCGTCAACGAGGCGATCGCCTCCCGTCGCGTGCTGGAGATCAAGTACTACAAAGAGAACGAGGACAAGTTCACCGACCGCCGCGTCGAGCCCTACAGGTTGGAGAACGGGCGCGAGGGCTGGTACGCCGAGTGCTTCGACCTGAACAAAGACGGGGTCCGCCACTTCAAGCTCGACCGGGTCAAAGAGGCGACGCTGACGAAGGAGAGCTTCGAGCCGAGGCCCGAGATCGAGGAGCTGGCCGGGGTCGAGGGCTGGATGACCGACGGCGAGGTGCCGACCGCGCAGGTCGCCCGCGTCTGGGTATCGCCCGACCGCGCTCGCTGGCTGCGCGAGGAGCGCACGGTGGTCGAGGAGCTGGCCGACGGGGCGGTGGTCGTCGAGCTGCCCTACGCCGGCACCTCCTGGCTGGTGCGCGAGATCCTGCGCGGCGCCGGCGACCTGGTCGTGCTCGAGCCGCCCGAGGCGCGCGAGGCGATCGCCAAAGAGGCCGCGAGCGTCGCGTGATGGCGTCAGCGGCCAACCCGGTAGGGGTTCCACTTAACTTTTTTTGAAGTCAAGTGACTGGCCGTCCGAGGATGGAGTCGCAAAAAAAGTACAAGACGTTCCACCCTTACCGGGTTGGCCGCTGACGTGGACCAGGCGCCGGGGCACGAGGAGATTCTCAGGGTCGTGGCGTCGAATCCGGGGCCGATGACGCTCGAAGGCACGAATACGTATCTGTACGGGTCGGAGCCGTGTGTGGTGATCGACCCGGGACCGGATGACGCTGGGCACTTGGAGGCTGTGCGTGCGGCAGGCGAGCAGCGCGGTGGGATCGGCGTCGTCCTGCTGACCCACTCGCATGGAGATCACGCCGATGGGGCCGAGACGCTGGTAACGGCAGTTGCCGAGAAACAGGCGCTGGAGACTGACGGGGCAGCCTGGAAGCCCGAGGTCGTTCTGCCTCGGGGCGGCGACGAGTACGCCGGCCTGCGTGCCCTCGTCACGCCCGGGCACGCCGCCGATCACGTCTGCCTCCTCACCGGCGACGGCGTCTGCTTCAGCGGCGACCTCGTGCTCGGCGAAGGCTCGACCTTCGTCCCGCCCGACGGCGGCTCGCTCGCCGCCTACATGGACTCGCTGCGACTGCTCCAAGCAGAGCCGCTGGAGCTGCTCTGCCCTGGCCACGGCCCGTGGGTGACCGACCCCGCCGCGAAGCTGGCCGAGTACGTCGAGCACCGCGAGATGCGCGAGCGCCGCCTGCTCGCCGCCCTGCAGCGCGGCGAGCGCTCGCGCCAGGCCCTGCTCGCCGAGGTCTGGGACGACGTTCCCGCCGAGGTTCGGCCGGCCGCCGCGCTCGTCATGGAGGCCCACCTGCAGAAGCTCGACGCCGAGGGTCGCCTGCCAGCCGACCTCCGCGACTGAGCCCAGAGCAGATACTGGCCAGCCAGCCAGTAGGCTAGTCCGATGAGTCGCGGCAGAGCGGTGCGGACGGGATTACTGGCCGGTGCGGCCGGCACCGGGCTGGCGGCTGCCTCGGCGGCGGCGGCCTGGCACTTCCTCGCCCGCCGGCCGCTGCCCAAGCAGAAGGGGACGATCAAGCTGACCGGACTGGAGGCCCCGGTGCGGGTGCGGCGCGATCGCTGGGGCGTGCCCCATGTCGAGGCCCGTTCGGCGGCGGACCTGTGGTTTGCCGAGGGTTTCTGCCACGGCCAGGATCGGCTCTGGCAGATGGACTTCTACCGGCGCATCGTCTGCGGCCGGGTCGCCGAGTTCGCCGGAGCCGAGGGCCTGCCGGTCGACCGGTTGATGCGCACGCTCGGCATGCGCCGTGTCGCCCTGCGCGAGGAGGAGGAACTGGAGCCGCGGCTGCGGAGCCTGCTGGAGCGCTTCTGCGCGGGCGTCAACGCCGCCGCGGCCAGTGCGCCGGCGCGGCCCTTCGAGATGCAGCTGCTGCGGCTCGATTTCGAGCCCTGGCGGCCGGCCGACATCCTCGGTCTCGGCAAGCTGCTCGCCTTCGGCCTCTCGACCAACTGGGAGAAGGAGCTGCTGCGCGCCGACATGACGCGGGCGCTCGGCCCCGAGCTGGCCGCGCGCCTCGATCCCGGCTACCCGGCGGACAACCCGGTCGTCACCCAGGAACCCTGGTCGGGCGACGGCCTCGCCCTGGCCGAGCAGATCGACGCCGTGCGCCGCAAGGTTGGCATGGCCGCCGAGGCGAGCGGCTCCAACAACTGGGCCGTCAGCGGCCGGCTCAGCGCCACCGGCTCGCCGCTGGTGGCCGGCGACCCGCACCTGCCGCCGAGCATGCCGGGCATCTGGTACCAGGTCGGCCTCACGCTCGGCGAGCGCTTCGTCCGCGGCGCCTCGCTGCCGGGCATGCCGGGCGTCTACATGGGCCAGAGCAACGACGTCTGCTGGACCTTCACCAACGTGATGGCCGACGTCCAGGACCTGTTCGTCGAGCGGGTCGAGGGCGACAGCTATCTGTTCGAAGGAGAGTGGCGACCGCTGGAGATCGTCCGCGAGGAGATCGCTGTCAAGGGGCGCGATGCCCCCGAGGTCCTCGACGTGCGCCTCACCCACCACGGCCCGATCGTCAACGAGGCGCTCGGCGCCGACGAGGCCGAGCCGCTTGCCCTGCGCTGGATAACGCTCGATCAGCCGACCGCCTTCGCCGGCATGTTCGAGCTGCACGAGATCTCCTCGGGCCCGGAGCTGGTCGCCAAGCTCGAGGGCCACAGCTCGCCCGCGTCGAACCTGGTCTGGGGCGATCGTCACGGCTCGATCGGCTACAAGCTGATCGGCAAGCTGCCGCTGCGCCGCGGCGGCTGCCCGGATCTGCCGAAGCCGGGCTGGGACGGCGAGTTCGAGTGGGAGGGGGCGATCCCCTACGACGAGCTGCCGGCGGCGGTCGATCCCGAGAGCGGCTTTCTCGTCACCGCCAACAATCGCATCGTCGGCGACGACTATCCCCATCACATAACCAGCGACTGGCTCGACGGCTATCGCGCGCGGCGGATCGAGCAGCTGCTGCGGGCGAGCGACGAACACGACGTCCAGGGATTCGAGGCGATGCAGTCCGACAACCTCTCGATCCCGGGCCTCGAGGCGGCGCGTCGCCTAGGCCGCCTCGATCCCGCCGGCCAGCGCGAGACGAGCGCGCTCGAGCGGCTGCGCAGCTGGGACGGACGGCTGGACCCCGACTCGATCGCCGGCACCATCTACCAGGCCTTCCTGCTGCGACTCGGCCGCGAGGTCGCCCGGGCCGCAATCGGCGACCGCGACCTCTGCGAGCGCTGGCTTGATCGCGCCGACAACGGCTTCACGCCGCACGTCACCTCACCCTGGCGCTGGCACTCGCACCTGATGAAACTCTGGGAGGAGGGCGACGAGGAGCTGATCGGCAGGCCCTGGGACGAGTTGGCCCTCGAGGCGCTGGCCGGCGCGCTCGACGACCTCAGCGATCGCTTCGGCCCCGACCCGGAGGGCTGGCGCTGGGGCCACGTCCACGAGATGAAGTTCCCGCACCCGCTCGGCGACGCCAACCCCCTGCTCGACCGGCTGCTCAACCGCAGGCTGCGAGCCGGCGGCGCCCAGGAGACCGTCAGTCAGATCGCTTACGACCCCAACGATCCCTATAACGCCGTCTGGGCCCCGAGTTGGCGGATGGTCGCCGACCCGACCGCCCCCGAGCGTTCGCGCTGGCAGATGTTCACCGGTCAGTCGGGTCATCCCGCCAGCCGTCACTACGACGACCTGCAGGCCGACTGGCTCGAGGGCCGCACGCAACCGATGTCTGGTGAAGGTCCCTGGCGCGAGCTGGACCTCGCTCCTCTAGATTAACTTTTCGTTAAGTTAACCTTCAATTGGTTTGACGCGTTCATTCACCATGCAATAGGTTCTGGGCTCGATCGCGCACACCCCAGTCAACTGGTGCGCGCTCGAAAGGGAGGAGAACCGATGCAAACGCTTCTCAGGAAGCTCACGTACGCGAACGTCGTTGCCACGCTTGCGCTGTTCCTGGCTCTTGGTGGGGGCGCGGTATGGGCCGCCGGCCAGCTGGGCAAGAACGTGGTCAAGTCGAAAAACATCGCGGCGAACGCGATTCGCACCCAGGACATCGCCAAAAACGCGGTGAAGACGGCGAAAATTGCCGCCAATGCAGTGCGTGGAAAGAACCTGGCGAAAAACTCTGTCTCGGCCGGCAAGGTCAAAAAAGGCACGCTGACCAGGACTCAGCTCAAAGCCGGGACCCTCGCCGGCCTGCAGGTCGCCGAAGTGCAGGCGACCAACGTGCCGGCGCTGGCTACCGACCCACCCGATCCGCAGGGAACGGCGATACCGCTGACCGGTACCGCCACCTTCACCCCGCAGCCGGGCAAATCGTATGAGCTGCTCGGCGAACTGCGGGGCAACCCGTCGGATGCGGACGGCGGAGGCCCGAAAGAATGCTTCGCCTTCGTCCGGATCTACGTCAACGGAGAACCGACCACCGGCGTCGGCATCAGTGCGGATGCGACCGCTCCACCGCCGTTCACCGTGAACTCGGTAGGAACGACGGGGACCGGCATCGCGCTGCTCACCCCGGGCCAGCCGCAGACGATCGCGGCCAATGCGCTCGGCAGCACCGGATGTGGCAGTGGGACCACCGGAAACCTACGAATCGTCGTCGTCGAATTCGGCTGACGCAATCTAGACAGAGCTTCGAGGGAGGCGGCCGCAGGTCGAGCCGCCTCCCCCAAGCTCGAGGCGGGAGGACAGCATGCATCGACTGGCTTTGGTAATTCGATTGATTTCAGTTGCGGCACTGGTTAGCGCGGTGACGATCCCACCTGCGTCGGCCGATGCGGCTGGACCGAATGCGGTTCGCAACCTCGCCGGCTGTACCGCGAATACCCTGGCGGCGAATGACGATGGCTCAACCGAATCCGTGCCGATCGGTTTCGAAGTCGACTTCTTCAACAATCCCCACACGACCCTGTATGTGAACAACAACGGCAACGTCACCTTCGACCAGCCGCAGGGGGAGTTCACCCCGTTCGACTTCACCACCTCTGGGGATCAGATGATCGCGCCGTTCCTGGCCGACGTGGACACGCGCAACGCTCCTGGGGATGGCACCAAGTTGGTGACCTTTGGCCAGACCGAAGTGGCGGGGCAGGCAGCCTTCTGCATCAACTGGGTGGATGTCGGCTACTACTCGGTTCATGTCGACAAGACCAACAGCTTTCAGCTCATCCTGATCGACCGCGGATCGGGCGACTTCGACATCGAGTTCAACTACGACCGGGTCGCTTGGGAGACCGGCGACGCCAGCGGCGGCTTCGAAGGCTTCGGCGGCTCCTCGGCCGCAGTTGGCTTTGCGAACGGTGACGGCGACCCAAGTCACTTCTTCGTTCGCGACGGCTCCTTTGAGAACGGGGCGCTGCTCGACGGCGGCCCCAAGGCGCTGATCTCCTCCAGCCTCAACAGCGGGGGCCAGCTGGGTCGCTATGTGTTTCACGTGCACAGCGAACCGCCGACGGGGGCGACCCTCACCGGCGAAGTCGAAGACCCGGAAGGGTTCCCGGTTGCCGGCGCGCCCGTGGAAATATGCCCTGTGGCGGCAGGCAAATGCATCGCCCGGATGGCCAACGGCAGTGGGGTGTACCGCGCCACGAACCTGCCTGCCGGCAGCTACGAAGTCACCGCCCGTTCGGCTTCCGCCTCTCCCGCCTACGCCGACGGCCATGCTGGGCCGGTGGCGGTCAGCGGCACCAGCACCTTCACCCAGAACGTGATGCTCGGGCCGGAGCTCGGTGGGCCTCCGCCGGGGACGGAAATCGCCGGGATCGGCGAAAGCGAAGGCGGAATCCCCGTGCTGCACTGGGAGGCTTCCACCGAACTGACGACCGAAGGCTGTGCCAACGGGACTGCCTCTTACGAAGTCGCGATCGAGGGGGAAGTCGTGCAGAGCGGCTCCATGGCCGAGTCTCCCCTCGGCTCGGGCTTCTACAGGGCGATAATCCCTCCCCTCTTCCCGGATCACGGGAACGGGCAGGTCGTGATCGAAATCAAAGATTGCGCAAGCCCGCAGACGATCGAATTCGCGATCTACATCGACCCGAGCGGCGTGGTCAAAGACGCCGACACCGGAGCGGCGATCGCGGGTGCGACGGTAACCCTGTTCCGCTCGGCGGATGCGGATGGTCCTTTCATCCAGGTTCCCGACGGGAGCGCCATCATGTCGCCGGCGAATCGGAATAATCCGGACAGCACCGGGATCGACGGCCGCTTCGGCTGGGACGTGATTGCGGGCTTCTACCGGGTCACGGCCTCGATGGAGGGCTGCGAGTCGGCGACGAGCGGGGTTCTGGACATCCCACCACCCGTTACCGACCTGGTGATCCGCCTCGACTGCGGCAATGGCGGCAGCAGCGGCGGCGGGGGTGGAGGTGGCGGTGGCGCCTCCCTCGCGCCAATCGCGGGGACCGCCCGGCCGGCGGTGGCGACGCCGACGCCGAAAAAGAAACACAAGCGCAAGTGCCACGGCAAAAAGCACAAACGCAAGAAGTGCCACAAGAAGAAGCACGGCCGCGGCTCGCGGGGGGGCAGGACCGGGTCGCGATTGCAGGATCTGCTGGGGCCCGGCCCGACGGTGGTCGCCATTCCGGACGTCTCCGAACAGAAGCCCTGAGGTCGCTAGCCGGCCAGCCTCGGGAGCTGCGAGGGCTCCCGGGGCGAGCCTGCAATTAGCCCTGCTTGGCCGGAGCGCTGGCAGGCCCGCACGCCGTTTAGCGCTACAACGGCGGCAAGCATGGGTTCCATTCGCATGGCCGTCTCGAGCGGAGCGCCGATCCGCGCCGTCAAATCGTCGCCAAGGGCAGCCCTCGTGGCGCTGGCGCTGGCGCTCGCATTGCAAGGCTCCACGGCAATGGCGCGCTCGTTCGCGCCGGCGGCTCGGATCGTCCACTTCGACGGCGAGTCCGTACGAGCTCCTGCCGGCTGGCCGGTGATCCGCTTGGCCGCGCGGCCGCGGGCCTGCGTGCGGCTCGACCGCCGCGCGGTGTATCTGGGCAGCCCGGGGGCGAACCAGGTCTGCCCGGCGGGCGCGATCGGGCGTCGGCGGGCGATCCTCGTCGATCCCGCGGCACGGACCCGGGCCGCCCGGGCGCGGGCCGAAGCCAGCCGCTCGCCGGCCGCGCACGTCTCCGCCGCTTCGAGCTACACGGGCCCCGGCTTCGACGCCTGCACGGCTCCCTCGCGCCGCTCGATGACCGCCTGGGGGAGCTCGCCCTACCGGGTAATCGGCGTCTACATCGGCGGCCTCAACCGCGGCTGCAGCCAGCCCAACCTGACCGCGAGCTGGGTCGGCGAACAGATCGCCGATGGCTGGAACCTGATCCCAACCTACGTCGGCCTGCAGGCGCCGACCAGCAGCTGCAGCTCGTGCGCCCAGCTGAGCGCCGCCTCGGCAACCGCCCAGGGCGTCGCCGCCGCCGAAGACGCGGTCGAGCAGGCGCGCGCGGTGGCGATCGGCCCCGGCAGCCCGATCTACTTCGACATGGAGAGCTACGCGCGCACGACCAGCGCCAGCCGGGCGGTGCTGACCTTTCTCGCCGCCTGGACCAACCAGCTGCACGCGCTCGGCTACGAGTCCGGCGTCTACAGCAGCGGCGCCTCGGGCATCGCCGACGTCGTCGACGAAGTCGGCAGCGGCTACCCATTGCCGGACGACCTCTGGAGCGCCAACTGGAACGGCAAGGCGACCGCCGCCGATCCCTACGTCCCCTCCACGACCTGGATCGGCCATCGCATCCACCAGTACGCCGGCGGGCACGACGAGACCTGGGGCGGGGTAACGATCAACATCGACAACAACTACGCCGAAGGGGGCGTGGTCGGCACCGCCTCGCCGGCCGACGCCGACCCGAAGGGCAAGCTCGAAGCGGTCAGCTCACCGCTTCCCGGTCAGGTCGGGGTTGCCGGCTGGGCCTTCGACCCTGACGTGCCGACTCAGCCGCTGGCGATTCGCGCCTACGTGGGCACGGGCAAGGGGAGGGGGGTTCCCTACGAACTCGGCCCCATTGCCAGCCTGGCGCGCTCCGACATCGCTCTGATCCACAGCACGGCGGGACCCTCCCACGGCTTCAGCGTCAGCTTCCCCGTCGTCGCCAGCGGCCCACAGCGAGTCTGCGTCTACGCGGTGGGGATCGGCGAAGGCGCCGACAAGGCACTCGGCTGCCGCCGGGTCGGCATTCGCGTGCCGATCGTGCTCTCCGACCTGAAGGCGACCCGGCGCGCGATCTGGGTGACGCTGCGCTGCCAGTGGCCGGCCGGCACCGCCTGTCCCGGCCAGATCCTGCTGCGCGCCAACGTCCACCTGTACGACTCGGTGCGCCGCGGCAAGCAGCGCGTCCTCAGGACGCGGACGATCCGCGCCCGGTTGGCCCGCCGCACCTTCCAGCTCAGCGGCGGCGGCTCGCACGCCTTCTCGATCCAGCTCAGCCGCCGCGGCCAGCTGCTGACCCGCGGCGCCCCCCAGCTGCGCGCTCAGCTGACCGTCGCGATTCCCGGTGGCAGCAGGGCCCGGGGGATCACCCTCATGCCCGGACGCGGCCTGCCCCGCTGAGTAGCCGCTGCGCTGCCGTAGAGTCCGAGCCGGTGAGCCGCCGCGGCCAGATCAAGCTGAGCGATGAGGAGCTGCGCGAGCTGTTGGACGGCGAGCGGATCGCCATCGTCTCCTCGCTCGGCCCGCGCGGCTGGCCGCACTCGATGCCGCTCTGGTTCGTGCCCCGTGAGGGCGAGGTCTGGATCTGGACCTACGCCAAGTCGCAGAAGGTGCGCAACCTCGAGCGCGACCCCCGCGCCACGGTGCTGGTCGAGACGGGGCATGAGTACGGGGAGCTGCGCGGGGCGATGATCGAGGCCGAGGCGGAGATACACCGCGACTTCGCAACCGTGCTCGGGTTCGCGCAGGAGTTGACGGTTCGCTACGCAGAGGGGATCTCTTCGGTGGATGGAGACGCCCGCGCCGCGCTTGAAGCCCAAGCGCCGAAGCGGGTGGCGATCCAGTTCAAATCGCTGCGGGTGGCGACCTGGGACCACCGTAAGCTGGGCGGCTCCTACTGAGCCGACGAACACTCACGGAGACGATGAAACGCCGCAAGCTCGCCGTATTCCTGCTGCTCGCCGCTCTCGCGGTCGCCCTCTCGGCCACGGCCGCGGGCGGAGCGGGCGGCCGCATGCCGAAGGGCTTCTTCGGCATCTCCCCGCAGACCAGCCTGACCCCGGACGACACGCGCTACATGAAGGCGGGCGGGATCGAAACCGTGCGCTGGCCGCTGATCTGGTCGATCGTGCAGCCGACCGCGAAGAGCGGCTACGACTGGACCTACTTCGACGAAGCGGTGGCCGCCGCCACCCGCGCCGGCCTGCAGGTGCTGCCCTCGGTCGGCACGACTCCGGGCTGGCTTGGCAAGGGCACGAGGATCCCGATCGACAGCGCCCGGCAGCGCTCGGCCTGGACCGCCTTTCTGCGGGCCGCGGTTGAACGCTACGGTCCCGGCGGCGAGTTCTGGCGCCAGCACTCGCCCCGCGAAGGCGCCGGGCCGGCGTACGAACCGGCGATCGGCAGGCCGATCCCAATTCGCACCTGGCAGATCTGGAACGAGCCGAACTTCTTCTACTTCGCCTATCCGGTCTCGCCGAGCCGCTATGCCCAGTTGGTGAAGATCTCCAGCGCGACGATCAAAAGCGTCGAGCCGGGTGCCGACGTGATCCTCGCCGGCCTCTTCGGCAGGCCCACTGCACATGGCAAGAGGGGCATGCCGGCGGCTACTTTCCTTAACCGCCTCTACGCCGTGCCGGGTCTGAGAACCCGCTTCGACGGCGTCTCCCTGCACCCCTACGCGGTCGACACCGAAACGCTGGAAGAAATCGTCGAGGAATTCCACGAAACCACCGTCGAGAACCACGCCCGCCCGGGCCTCTACATCACCGAGATGGGCTGGGGCTCGCAGAACGACTTCGAGCAGGTCGCCTACGAGCAGGGCGTGCAGGGGCAGGTGCGCCAGCTGCGTGGCGCCTACGAATACCTGATCGAGAACCAGCGCCGCCTCAACCTCAAGCAGGTTCACTGGTTCTCCTGGAAGGACATCGAGGGGGCCTGCACGTTCTGCGACTCGGTCGGCCTCTTCCGCGAAGGGCCGCACTTCAGGCCGAAGCCGGCCTGGAAGACCTTCGTCAAGCTCGCGGGAGGTAAGCCTCGGCCGTGAGCGCCGGCCGGGCCGCTGCGGCCCGAGACTGGCCGAGGTCTCACGCGGCGCTGGCCCTTTACGGGCTGGTGCTGGCCGTCGCCGCCTTCGTCCTCCTCTCCTGCGCCGCCGGTCTGACCTACTTCCAGGACGCCTGGGAGTTCCTGCTGAACCGGCGTTCCTTCACCGCCGATGCGCTGCTGCAGCCGCACGGCGAGCACATCGTCGTCTTCCCGGTGGCGATCCAGCAGGCCCTGCTGGGGGCCTTCGGGATGGACTCGGCACGACCCGGCGACGTCGTCCTGGTTGTCGCCCTGCTCCTTTCCGCGACGCTGGTCTTCGCCTACGTGCGCCGCCGCTTGGGTCCCTGGCCGGCGTTGATCGCCGCTGTCCTGCTGCTCTTCCTGGGGCCGGCGTGGCAGGACCTGCTCTGGCCCTTCCAGATCAGCCTGGTCGGCTCGCTGCTGTTCGGTGTGGCGATGCTGCTTGCCCTCGACCGCGAAGACGGCCGTGGCGACGCGGTCGCCTGCGCTTGCCTCGTCCTCTCGGTCGGCTTCTCGAGCCTCGGCGTCGCCTTCGTCGTCGGCGCCGTCGTTGACGTCCTCTATCGGCGTTCGCGCCTTCCCGCGGCACACGCGGATAAGGGCGAGCGCGGCGCGGGATGGGGAAGGGCGTACGTCGCCCTCGTGCCGCTCCTGCTCTACGCGGTTTGGTACGTCGGCTGGGGGCATCGGGCGGACAGCCAGATGACCCTGCACAACGTCCTCGTCTCGCCCCGCTTTCTGCTCGAAAGCCTCTCGGCCTCGCTCGGCTCGCTGCTGGCGCTGAGCACGATCGCCGGCGAAGCGGTGGGTCGCTCGCGATGGGGTTACGTGGTGCTGGCGGGCATCGTCGTTCTGCTGGCTTACGGCTGGCGGCGCGGACAGCGTCCCTCACCCCGCCTCTGGCCGGTCCTCGCCTCGGCAGCCACCTTCTGGCTCCTTGCCGCCTTCAACTTCATCCCCGGCCGCGAGGCCTACTCGAGCAGGTACCTGTACGTCGGCGGCGCTTTCGTCCTGCTGATCGCCGCCGATCTGCTGAACGGCATCCGCCTCGACCGGCGGGCGCTCCTGCCGGCCGCCGCGATCGCCGCCGCGATCGCCGTCGTCAACCTCACGCCGCTGCGCGAAGGCCGGGATTTCTTCCGCGCGCAGACGCTGCTGACCCGCTCCGACCTGGCGGCGATCGAGATCGCCCGCCGCAGCGTCGACCCTGGCTTCGCGCTGACTACGGAGGTCGCCGGTACGCCGTTCCTGAACGAAGTCAGGGCGGGGGAGTACCTTGCGGCCGTCCGCGAGCACGGCTCTCCTGCCTACACGCCGGCTGAGTTGGCGAGGGCCGAGGAGGCCGGGCGCCGCCAGGCCGACGTCGTCCTCGCCAACGCCCTGCCGGTCACCGTCGACAGCGTCGCCGGTGCGGCGGGCGGCGGGCGCGGCTGCGTCAGGGTCCCGGCGGGGGACGCGGCGCCGCCGGTTCGCCTGCGTCCCGGCCTGACCAGGGTCGCGGTGGCGGCCGGCCCGGCGGCGACGCTTCGTCTGCGCCGCTTCGCCCGCGGCGGGTATCCGCTCGAAGGCACGGTCCCCGGTGGCTCGACGGCGCTGATCCGCATCGTCGCCGATGCGGCCGAGCGGCCCTGGCAGATGCGGCTCCAGGCCGCACAGCGCGCGCTCCTCTGCCGCGCTGAATAGCATCGCGACGATGGCATCCGCGGAACAGGGCCCGGCCTGGCTCGTCCTCCCGACCTACAACGAGGCGGACAACGTCGAGGCCTTCGTCGGCGCCGTGCGGGACAAGCTCCCCGCCTCGGCTCGGATCCTGATCGTCGACGACAACTCGCCCGACGGGACCGGTGAGATCGCCGATCGCCTCGCGGCCGCCGCGGAGAACGTCAGCGTCCTGCACCGGCCGCGCAAGGAAGGCCTCGGGCCCGCCTATATCGCCGGTTTCCGCCACGCGCTCGCCGCGGGCGCGGGCTTCGTCGTCGAGATGGACTCCGACTTCTCCCACGACCCCGCCTACCTGCCCCGCCTGCTGGAGGCTGGCTCCAGGACCGACCTGGCGATCGGCTCGCGCTACGTGGAGGGCGGCGGTGTCTCGGAATGGACCGCCCTGCGCCGCGCGATCAGCCGTGGCGGCAGCGCCTATGCTCGCCTCGTGCTCGGGGTCGACGTCCGCGACCTGACCGGCGGCTTCAAGTGCTTCCGCCGCGAGGTGCTGGAAGCGATCGACCTCGACACGATCGAGTCGCGCGGATACGCCTTCCAGGTCGAGATGACCTACCGCACCATCCGCCATGGATTCCGGGTGATCGAGGTGCCGATCGTCTTCCGCGACCGTCGTGCCGGCACCTCGAAGATGGACCGCTCGATCGTCCTCGAGGCGATCTGGCGGGTTCCGCTGCTGCGTTTCAGCCGCTAGGCGTCAGCGGCGGCGGAGGCGGGCCGCGATCCGTCTCGGCAGCGATCCGGACTGCCTCAGCGGAGGAGGTCCCGGTCTGCTGCGTCGCCGGTAGTCGGCGGGAAGGCCGAGCCGGCGTTTGGCCTTGTCGACCACGGCTTCGACGACCGGCTCGAGGTCGGCTCTGCCGCTGGCGCGAATCGCGTCGAGGACGTCTTCCCAGAGGACGAGCAGGATCTCCTGGTCGACCTCGATCGCGGCGATCGCCTCGAGGTCGAGCTCGGGCGGGAAGGTGGCGACCGAGGCCCGGGCCCCCAACGCCTCCAGCGTCAGCATCGTCATCAGGCACTTGCGGCAGCGCCCGCAGTTGTAGGCGCCGCCCGGGTTCTCCCAGCAGACCCGGAGCGTCTGCTGGACGAGCGGATGGCCGGCGATCCGCTGGGTGCGCTCGACCCTGCTGTAGCGGCCGCCGTCGTCGACGACCTCGAGCTGCTCGGTGCTCCACAGCTGGTCGACGAGGCGGTTTGCACCCATCGGGAACTGCACTTCGAAGTCGGCGTCGCCGGCGAGCAGGACCCGTTCGAAGCGGGGCGCCAGGAACAGCGCGACCGTGACCAGCGCGCAGCCATAGAAGGACTCCCATCGCACCAGCGGTTCGGATAGCTGCCGGAGGTTGGTCTCGACCACGTGCAGGGTGCGGCCGAGCTGGGCGGCGGTGTCGCGAATCCGGGCTTCGACCAGGTCCGCGAGCTCGACCTGATGGGGGGCGCCCAGGACCAGATCGATCCCGCGGACGAAGATCAGGTCCGTGATCTCGGGGTGGTCGAGGAGGGTGGACCAGGAATCGACGCCGCCGCTGAAGAACGCCGCCACCCGGCCTTCCTGCTGCGGCGCCGGCGGCGGTCCGGACTCGGCCAGGACCTCGACTTCCTCGAGCGGCGGGTCGCCGAACCCCCATCCATGCGACCAGGCGCGCTGGATCGCCTGGAATTCACGCTGGTTGCGCAGCATGCGGGGGCTGATTCCGGTCGGGACCGCGAGCGTCCCGCCCGAGCGCATCGCCGGCATCAGGCAGGCGGGCAGGACCGCTTCGGCGCTGGTCGGGGCGGAATCGGCTGCCTTCAGCCAGATCCGGTCGTCGCGGCCGCCGACCCTGGCCTCGAAGGAGAGCTCGCCCGGCTGGCTGTGCAGATCGACCACTTCCTGTCTCCGCCCACCGGCATTCACGCGCACACAGGCTACGCAGCTCGGCGTCTGCGGTAGCGTCCTTGGCCGTTTGAGCGCGAAACGCCTGCTGATCACCGGCGGCGCCGGCTTCGTCGGCTCCAATCTCGCAGTCTCCCTTGCCTCCCGGCAGGCCGACTGGGAGGTCGTCGTGCTCGACAATCTCTACCGGAAGGGCTCGGACTTGAACCTGCCGCGGTTGCAGCAGGCGGGCGTCGAGTTCGCCCGCGGCGACGTGCGCGAGCCCGGCGACCTCGCCCGCTTCGGCGAGCTGGATGCGATCGTGGAGTGCTCGGCCGAGCCGTCGGTGATGTCGGGTGTCGACGGCGACACCTCATACCTGCTGCACACCAACCTGACCGGCGCTTACAACTGCCTCGAGCTGGCGCGGCGGGCCGATGCCCAGCTGGTCTTTCTCTCGACCAGCCGTGTCTACCCGGTCGAGCCCCAGCTCTCGCTGGCGCTCGAGGAGACCGCGACGCGCTTCGAGCTGGCCGCCGAGCAGCCGCTGCCCGGCGCCTCGGCGGCGGGGATCGCCGAGGACTTCCCGCTGGCCGGCGCCCGCACGCTCTACGGCACCACCAAGCTCGCCGCCGAGCTCCTGATCGAGGAGTACCGCGCCGCCTTCGGCGTGCGCGCCGTCATCGACCGCTGCGGCGTGATCGCCGGGCCCTGGCAGATGGGAAAGGTCGACCAGGGGGTATTCACCCACTGGATGCTCTCCCACCGCTTCGGCCAGCCGCTGCGCTACATCGGTTTCGGTGGGCACGGCAAGCAGGTGCGCGACCTGCTCCACGTCGAGGACCTGGTCGACTTGGTAGAGCGGCAGCTGCTCGACCCGGCGCGCTGGGACGGCGCCGTCTTCAACGTCGGCGGCGGCCGCGAGTGCTCGCTCTCGCTGCAGGAGACGACCGCGATCTGCCGCGAGCTGAGCGGCCGCGAGGTGCCGCTCGAGCCGCTGGTCGAGACCCGCGCCGGCGACGTCCCGATATACCTTTCCGACTGCGGCCGGCTGTTCGAGTTCGACGAGTGGCGCCCGCGCCGCAGCGCCCGGGAGATCCTGGCCGACATCGACGCCTGGATCGCCGCCGACCAGGAGCGGATCGGGCAGGCCCTGAACATCGAGACCTCCGCAGCGGGAAGGGAGAATGCGTAGATGCCAGTAGCGATCGTCACCGGCTCGGGAGGCCTGATCGGCTCGGAGGCCGTCGGCCACTTCGCCCGCGACGGCTACGACGTCGTCGGGATCGAGAACGACATGCGGGCCAGCTTCTTCGGCGAGGAGGCCTCGACCTCCCACGTCACCGAGCGGCTGCTCGGCGAGCACCCCGAGTTCCGCAGCGAAAGCGCCGACATCCGCGACCGCGATGCGGTCGAGCGGATCTTCCGCGAGCGCGCCGGCCAGATAGAGCTGGTGATCCACACCGCCGCCCAGCCCTCCCACGATTGGGCGGCGAGCGACCCGCAGACCGACTTCGGCGTCAACGCCAATGGCACGCTCAACCTGCTCGAGGCCACCCGCGCCCACGCGCCCGAGGCAAGCTTCGTCTTCTGCTCGACCAACAAGGTCTACGGCGACACGCCGAACCGGCTGCCGCTCGAGGACCTGGAGAAGCGCCTCGAGCTGCCCGAGTCGCACCCCTACTTCAAGGGCATCGACACCTCGATGTCGATCGACTCCTCGACCCACTCGCTGTTCGGCGTCTCCAAGGCGGCCGCCGACCTGCTCGTGCAGGAGTACGGCCGTTACTTCGAGATGCCGACGGTCTGCTTCCGCGGCGGTTGCCTGACCGGGCCGCAGCACGCCGGCGCCAAGCTGCACGGCTTCCTCGCCTACCTGATGAAGTGCACCGTCACCGGCACGCCGTACACGGTGTTCGGCTACGCCGGCAAGCAGGTGCGCGACAACATCCACTGCTCCGACCTGATCGCCGCCTTCGCGGCTTTCCACGCGGCCCCGCGCGCCGCTGCCGTCTACAACATCGGCGGCGGGCGCCCCAGCAACTGCTCGATGTTGGAGGCGATCGAGGCCTGCGAGCGGATCGCCGGGCGCGAGCTGGAGTGGCAGATGGGCGAGGAGCCGCGGATCGGCGACCACCGCTGGTGGATCTCCGATCTCGCTCCGTTCGAAGCCGATTACCCGAGCTGGCAGCTGCGCTACGGGATCGAGGAGATCCTCGGCGAGATGCACGAACAGAACGTCGAGCGCTGGACGGTCGCCGCGGCGTGAAGCTCTCGGTCCTCATCCCGGCTCAGAACGAGGAGGGCTCGGTCGGCCAGACCGTCGAAGGGATCGTCTCCGTTCTGGAGCGCGAGAAGATCGAGTACGAGGTGCTGGTCGTCGACGACGGCAGCGAGGACTCGACCGCCGCCGTGGTGGCGGCGATCGGCGAGCGCAACCCGCGCGTCCGCTGCCGGCCCTCGCACTACGAGAAGGGCTTCGGCATGGCGATCCGGGCGGGGCTCGACCTCTTCGAGGGCGACGCGGTCGTGATCGCGATGGCCGACGCCTCCGATGACCCCGAGGACGTCATCCGCTATCACCGACTGCTCGAGGCCGGCTGGGACTGCGCCTTCGGCTCGCGCTTCGTGCCCGGCGCCCGCGTGCACGACTATCCGCGCCTCAAGCTGGCGATCAACCGGCTCGCCAACTGGTTCATCCGCGTCCTCTTCCGCCATCGCTACAACGACACCACCAACGCCTTCAAGGGCTACCGGCGCGAGGTGATCGAGACGATCCAGCCGCTGCTCTCCAAGCACTTCAACCTGACCGTCGAGATGCCGCTGAAGGCGATCGTCCGCGGTCACAGCTACGAGGTGATCCCCACCTCTTGGACCAACCGCACCACCGGGGTCCCGAAGCTGGCGATGAAGGAGATGGGCAGCCGCTACCTGTTCATCGTCCTCTACGTCTGGCTCGAGGCGACGCTCAGCCGCGGCGACTACCGCGTGCGGGAGCCGGAGGAGCCGCGGCGCTCGGAGCCCATCGGCCGCTGAACAGCCGGCTTGCTTTTAGTCGGCTTATCCGACCCTTCGCTAACCATGCGGTACAGGGTCTCCGGCGCGATGTCCGCGCCATTGGGCCAGACAATGGTGCCCAACTCGCGGTCGAGCTCGACGCGGGCAAAATAAGCCTCGTCGCGGAGTGCTGCAAAGACTCCCTGCCAAGAGTCGTCGCCGAAGTCGAGCTCGCCTTCGACGCCATCCTCAAAGCGCAGGTAGAGGCGGTGTCCCGCAAGGGGGGTGACCGCCACGACATGGCTTATCGCGCTCATCGCAGACGATGCTAGGGCAATGGCTCGATCGTATTGAGGGGCGCTTCGGCGCGGGCGCGATCCCAGTTTGCCGCCAGCTCGTCGCGATGCAGCGAAGCCCACTCTCGAACGAGCCTCAGCGCTCGGGGCGGCAGCCATCCGACCAGCAGCCTCGAAGTCTCGATGTCTATGCAGGCATCGCAATCGGCGTATCGGACATGGAAATGCGGTGGGCCATGCTCTCTGTAGTACATGGCGATCACGATGCCGTAGAAGCTGCTGATGCGAGGCATCGTCGGAGCATTTCCGGCTCACATCTACGTGTGTTGCGCACAATGTGCCAATTTGCAAGCAAGCGCTGCGAAGTGGTCTGTCGGTAGGGCTCAGCCGCGGCGACTACCGCGTGCGGGAGCCGCAGGAGCCGCGGCGCTCGGAGCCCATCGGCCGCTGAGCGCGGTCGCTCCACGTTTTACCCAGACGCGCATCAGGCGGCCGTCGGGAAGCTCGAGCTGGCGGATACGGCGGAAGCCGAGGTGGCGGGCGGCGGCTTCGGCGTAGCTCTGCGTTACGAGCGGGTCGAAGTCTTTGTCGTTGCGATTCATCGTCACCAGGACCGTTGGTTCGCCCAGGTCGGGACCGGCGAGCTGGCGTTCGTAGTTGGCGACGGTGTCGGTGGGTTCGGCCTGCAGCTGGGTGAACGGGATCGAACGGTTGTGGACGAGCAGCGAGGCGAGGCCGACGCTGTTGCTGCTGATCGCTCGGTTGCGCGAGGCGAAGGCGGTGACCGGCGGTTCCAACGTCGACCCGTCGGGTGGTACCAGCATCGTTGCCAAAGCGCGGTCGGCGGCCAACCAGCCTTCGTCGCGCGCGACGAAGCGGGTTTCCGGTCCCGGCACCTGGTCGCGGATGCCTTGCACCGCGTGGGGCGTGCCGCTGACCCATGGCAGCCAGCCGAAGACGGGCACCTCTACCGAGCGTGGTCGCGAGAGATCGTCCCAGAGGCTCGAGGTGGCGGCGACGTTGAGCGCCGAGATCGTGAGCAGCACCGCTACCGCCGGGATCGTCGCGGCGCGGAAGTAGCACAGGGCGACCAGCGCGACGGGGGGCAGCAGCATCGCGATCGGGAAGGTGAAGCCGTTGCCCCCGTTCTGTGAGCTCATCAGGGCGGCGAAGCCGGCGATGAAGACGACGGAGACCCCGAAGACGTCGCTGCCAGCAAGGCGTAGCAGGAAGCCGCGCCGGTCCTCGCTGGCGATCAACCGCCGCAGGGCGAGGACGAGCAGCGCGGCGAGGCCGAGCAGGATCGCCGCCGCCAGCGGCACCAGCAGGTCGCTGGCGATCATCCGTTCGGCGACCGATTTGAAGCGACCCCAGGAGACGACCGAGTGCTGCTCACCGTAGTAGGCGCTCTGGGCGCCGTAGCCGAAGCCGGTCAGGTAGTCGAGCACCGGCTGCAGGTTCTTCACGTACCAGGTCGCGGCCACTGCGACGCCGGTCAGGGTCAGCAGGCCGAGGTTGAGGAAGCGCTTGCCCAGCTCGGTCCGCTCGCGCGCCAGCATTGCCAGCAGCGCCGCCGCGTAGACACCGGGCACGAAGGCGACCGCCATCGTCCTCGCGAGGAGCATCAGACCGAGGGCGGCGCCGGCGGCAATCGCCCAGCGGCGGGAGCGCATGCCGTCGCTGCGCAGCACGGCGAAGACCGCGCAGGCGAGGAGCGCCGCGGTCGGCAGGGCGAAGATGTACTCGCGGGTGAAGAGGAAGGCCCCCTCGCTGGTGCCGACGACGAGCGCCGCGAGGGCGCCCAGCCTCGGCCCGGCGAGACGCTCGCCGATCCCATAGGTCGCGAATACGAGCAGCACCAGGAAGCCGATCAAGACGCCGAACCCCTCCAGCACACCGGCCTTGATCACCATGACCAGCGAGGTCACGGCCGGCAGCAGGGGCGCGTTCGGCGTCTGGTTCTGGACCGCTTCCCACCAGCCGTGCAGGCCCGCCCCTTTGAGGCTCAGGTAGTCGATTAGGGCGATTGACGTGTAGCCGGCCTCGTCGACGTCGAACGGGTAGCCGTGCCGGTAGGTGGCGACCCACCAGACGTTGAGCGCGACCAGCAGCAGGCAGCCGCCGGCGACGATCAGCGCCCAGCGGGCGGCCTGGCTAGTCGGCAGCCGCACGCTCGCCTCCCGTCGGCGCTTCGCCAGCCACCGCCTGCTCGATTAGCCTCCCCACCTCGCGCGCGTAGGCGTCTAGCGCGTGGCGGTGTATGACCAGCTCCCGCCCGGCTCGCCCGATCCGTCGCCGCTCCTCCTGCGAGGAGCCGAGCGCCCGCTCGAGGGCTGCCGCCAGGGCGCGCATGTCGCGCGGCTCGCAGAGCCAGCCGGTCTCGCCGTCGTCGATCAACTCGGGCAGCCCGAAGACGTTCGTCGCCAGCACAGGCGTCTCGAAGGCCATCGCCTCGAGCACCGTCCGCGGCAGCGACTCGATGTCCGAAGCGCAGACCAGCAGATCGGCCATCTGGTACCAGGGCAGGACGTCGGGCGTGACCGGGACGATCTGGACGCGGTCGTGAAGGCCGGCGGCATCGATGAACTCGGCGACCGCTTCGGTGTCGGCGTCGTCGCGCCCGCCGACGAAGACCAGCCTGGCGCGCGGATGGCGCTCGGCGATCGAGCCGAAGGCCTGGGTCAGCGGCAGCTGCGCCTTGCGCGGCTCGATCGTGCCGACGCAGAGCACGACCTCGGCGTCCTCGGCGAGGCCGGCCTCGCGCCGCGCCGCCGTCGGGTCGAAGGCGGCCCGCGCGGCTTCGATCGGCTCCAGGTCGAGGCCGTACGGCCGCACCAGGCCACGGCCCGCGCGCAGCGGCGGCTCGAAGAGGCGTCGCGTCGCCTCGGCCTCGAAGACGGCCACCGCCGCCTCCGAGAGGGCCCGCTCGGCGCGCCGCCTGACCGAGCGGCCGAGCTCGGCCCACAGCACCGGCAGCGGGAAGCTCTCGTGGATCGCCCAGATCGCCGGCAGGCCGAGCTCGCCTGCCGCCTCGGCACCGGGGAAGGTGAAGGCGGTGGCCGTGTTGACGAAGACCGCCTCGAAGTCGCGCCCCTCGGCCCAGGCGACCAGCTCCTCGACGCGGCCGATGTGCGAGCTGAGGTCTTCGAGTGGGGCGAGGTCGGAGATGTGGACTGGGATCCCGAGCCCTTCCAGGTCCGCGCGCAGCTTGCCGTCGAGGGCGCTGACCACGGTCGGTTCGGCGAGTCCCTGCGCAACCAGCTCTCGCAGCAGGTCGAGCAGGTAGAGCTGCGCGCCGCCGAGGTTGAGCTGGTGGGTGCAGACCAGCAGGCGCCTGCCGCGGCCGCCGGAGGCACGGGGGGTTCGGGGCGCCGGCGGTGGCAGCGGGGCCTCGTCCTCGACTTCGCTCCGCAGCTCGATCGCCACGGGGGGAAGCTCGTGACGCTCGCCCTGGGGGCTGGTCGCCACGGCGCGCAGGCTGGCCTCGCCGTCGGGCGCCTGGCGCTGGCTGAGGTCGGCGATCAGCTCGAATCCGGAGACACCGGCCAGGGCGTCCCCCGTCCGCTTTTCGATGTCGGGTCGCCGCAGCCCGACCCGCGCTCTACCGAGCGGCTGCTCGCCGAGCCAGGCCTCCACCTGGGCCGGGGGGCCGGAGGGGAAGAGGGCCCAGCCCCGGACGTAGAGGCTTTCGCCGTCGATGCGCTTGCCGGCCTCCGGGTCGTCGATCTGTCCGTGGGCGCCAGGCCCGAGCGGCCCGGGCGCCATGAACGGCATGTCGGGCGTGACGCCGAAGCTCCAAAGGCGCCGGGTGGCTTTCAGCCGCCAGTCGAGGGCGGCCCAGCGCTCGCGGAGGGACTTCACACGCGCTCCGCCGCCGAGGTGAGCCAGGCGTGGGTGCGCTCGATTCCGGCCTCCAGCGGCGTCGGCTCGAACCCCGTCAGCTCGCGCAGGCGGCCGACGTCGAGCACGATCCGGTGGACGTCGAAGCCGCGCTCGGGGTGGCGGTCGACGATCGCCTCGCGGCCGACCCGGCGCTCCGCGAGGCGCAGCAGGTCGAGCAGCGAGGTGCCGACCCCGGCGCCGACGTTCAGCACGCGCGGCCCGTCGTCGCGCTCGAGCAGGTCGAAGGCGACGCGGGCGACGTCGCCGACGTAGACGTAGTCGCGGGTCGTGCCGCCGTCGCCGTAGAGGTCGATCGTCTCGCCTCGTTCGATCCGGTGCAGGAAGGTTACGACCGCCCCCTGGCCGCGGTCGGGCTGCTGGTACGGCCCATAGACCGTGGAGCAGCGAAGGATCCTCGCGTGCAGCCCTCGCTCGGCGCAGTGCCGCTCGATCTCCTCCTCGCAGCGCAGGTGCAGCTTGCCGTAGGAGCCGCGCGGCCGGGTCGGCGCCGTCTCGGGAACCGGCACGCTCTGCGGCTCGCCGTAGACCGTGCCTCCGGAGGAGACGTAGGTCAGCCCCACCCCGGGACGGGGGCCGAGCGCATCGAGCACGGCCCGCAGCGGTCGCAGGGTCAGCTCGGCGTCGCGCTCGGGGTTGCGCTCGGAGGCGGCTGGCAGCAGGCCTCCCGCGCAGTAGAGGACATGGCCGACGCCGTCGAGCGCCGCCTCCAGCGCGGCGGGGTCAGCGGCGTCCCCGAGGTGCAGGTCGCCGGGCGCGAGGGCAGCGACGACCGCGTCCACGGGCTGTGAACGGGTGAGCACGACAGGCGGCCGATCTTTGGCGGCAAGCTCGGCAACTACGTGAGAGCCGATGAAGCCGCTGCCGACGACAAGAGCGCGGGTGCCTTGCCTGCCCCCAGCCGCGCGACCTTTCCAGGCGGGCGCGTTTGGCACGTCGGCAGCATAGCGACAGCCGCCGGCGCGACCCGGCCCTCGCAAGCGGCCCAATCAGACGTCGAGCCGGCGGCCGATGACGAGGAACTGCTTGCCGAGCAGTCGCCAGGCAAGCGGCGTCTTCAGGTAGAGCCGGGTCAGCGCTTGGGAGGGCGGCAGGATGCCGCGGAACGAGTAGGGCAGGTAGCGCGGGACGATCTTTTCCGGCTCGAAGCCGGCGGCATAGAGGTGCTCGGCGATCGCCACGTGGGTCAGCGCGACGTAGTGATCGGCGCAGTCCCAGTACTCCTTGGCGCAGTAGCGGTAGTTGGGGCCCATGATCGCGATCCGGCCCCCGGACGCCATCGCCGCGTGCATCTTCTCCAGGAAGGCGGCGATCGCTTTCTGTTCCGGCAGGTGCTCGAGGAAGTTGGAGACGTAGACGCCGTCGAAGTGCCCGGCCGGCAGCTCGGCGTCCATGATCGAGGCGGTGATCACCTTGGTGTCGGGCTTGTAGCTCGCCTGCTCGTAGGCAACCTCGTCAACCGCCCAGGTCTCCTCCGCCGGCACGGCGCCGATGAACTCGCCGCGGCCGGCGGCCGGGTCGAGCAGCCTCTGCGGGTTGCCCATCAGTCCGTGGACGTGCGGTGCGATCTCCCTCCAGACGGCGATGCGCGCGTCCTGGTCGATGTCGCGGAAGCGGTACGAGTAGAGCCGCTCGTAGTTCAAGGTCAGGCCACCTCCCGGTGGGGGCGTCGCAGCAGCCGGGGCCGGCCCAGCACCGACATCAGCATGGCGCCGAGCCGCGGCTCGCCGCGACGCAGGTTGGGGTTCGAATAGGGGTCGCGTGGGATGCTCGGGAGCCAGCGCTCCTGCAGCCATTCCTTCTCCCACTCCTCCACCTCGGAGGAGCGGCTGGAGGACTCGAAGTGGTACATCGCCAGGTCGGGGTCGTAGACGATCCGCCTGCCGCTCGCCCACGCCTTGAGGCAGTAGTCGGCGTCGTTGTAGTTGACCGGCAGCTGGGTCGTGAAGCCGCCCAGCTCCTCGAAGACAGCGCGGCGGGTCATCAGGCAGGCGCCGGTCACCGCCAGGCAGTTGCGGGCGATGAGGACGTTGTTGGAGTAGCCCTTGAACTCGCCGGCGAAGCCGCGGTAGGGGTGGCCGGGCAGGCCTCCTTCGAAGCCGACGCCGACGTGCTGCAGGCGGCCGTCCTCCCAGAGCAGGCGGCCGCCGACCGCGCCGATCTCCGTCATGGAGGAGTACATGACCATGCGCTCGATCCAGTCGGGCGTCGCCACCTCGATGTCGTCGTTGAGCAGCAGCAGGTGCTCGCCCTCGCAGTGGGCGGCGCCGCGGTTGATCTTGGCCGAGAAGTTGAACGGCTCCTCGTAGGGGACGACGCGCAGCCGCTCGCCGGCGATCTCGCCCAGCTCGCCGAGCACCCGCGGGTCGACCGAGTCGTCGGCGACGCAGACGATCTCGTAGTTCTCGTAGGTCGAGTCGGCGACGATGCTGCGTAGACAGTGGCTGACCAGCACGACCCGCTCGTAGCGGACCTCGCGCGAGGTGCCGGCGGTGGGGATCACGATGCTGACCGACGGCTGCTCGCGCAGCTCGGGCCGCAGGTGGTAGACGCCGGCGTCGGCCGCGTCGCGCTCGACCCGCGCCGGCAGGCCGATCCGCTCGCAGTGGGCCTGAACTGCCCGCCCGCCGGCCTCGAAGGCCCAGGGCTTGGCCTCTTCGCCGCCGCCGGCGGCGGAGGTCTCCAGGGTGCGCCAGTGATAAAGGACCTTCGGCACGTGCAGCACCCCCCGGGCGCGCTCGGTCACCTTCAGCACCAGGTCCCAGTCCTGAGAGCCCTCGAACTCGGGATCGAAGCCGCCGACCGCCTCGACCAGCGAGCGGCGCAGGACGCTGAGGTGGCAGGTGTACATCTGCGTGCGCATCCGCTCCGGCGACCAGTCGGGCTTGAAGAACGGCCCCGAGCGGCGCCCGGCCTCGTCGATCTTGTCCTCGTCGGTGTAGACGTAGTCGGCCTTGGGGGTCGCGTCGATCGCGCTCGCGACGCGGTCCAGAGCCCGAGGGTGGAGCTCGTCGTCGTGGTCGAGCAGGGCGACGAACTCGCCGCGCGCCATCGCCAGCGCGTCGTTTGAAGCGGCGACGATGCCGCCGTTGGCCTCGCGGCGACGCACCTTGATCCGCGGGTCTGCCTCGCGGGCGCGCTCGAGGATCTCGGCGACGTGCGGCCCCTCGGAGGCGTCGTCGACCAGGCACAGCTCCCAGTCGCCGCAGCGCTGGGCGGCCACCGAGCGGAGCATCGCCCGCAAAATCTCGGCCGGAGTTTCGTAGACCGGCGTGAGGATCGAGAACCGCGGCGCGGCCGCCACGCTACTTGCGGCCCCGGCCCAGCGAGCGCAGGCGGGCGGTTGCCGGTCCCAACCGGCGCAGGAACGCGGCGGCGCCGAGCATCCGGTTGGTGCGGTCCTCGAGCTGCTCGAGGCGCCCGCGCAGCCTGCCCATCTCCGCGTCCTTGCCGATCAGGAGGTCGCGCAACCGCAGGATCTCCTCGCGGCTGCGGGCGAGCTCCTCGCGCAGGGCGGCGGCCTCAGGCGCCTCGGAGCTGCCGTTCGGGCGGCCGTTCGGGCGCCTCGACGTGGTCTGCTCTGACATCGTCGGCGAGTGTATCCGCCGTACCGCGCAGCATCAGGTACATCAGCACGGCTGCATCGATCGCGGCGACGAGCAGCCCCAGGTTGCGCAAGACCATGTTGGCCGGCGCTTGGTAGGCGCCCGCGGTGAGGATCACGGCGCCGAGCACGACCCAGGCCGGTCGCGCCAGGCGTGTGGTGCCCGCGGTCAGGATGACGGCCGCCAGGCCGATCAACCAGATCATGTATTGCGGGCTGAGCACGCGACTGACGACGACCAGCGCCAGCACCAGAGCGAAGACGAAGTCGCGGCTGACGGCGGGGTCGGCGAGGTCGATGCGCCCCCGGCCGATCGCCCGACGCCGCGCCCGCCACCAGAGGGCGGCCAGCAGCAGCACGAGCAGGCCGATCCATTTGAGCGCCACGGCGACAGCGTCGGCGGCATCGCTGCCGATCTCCAGGGTGCCGTTGCGCTGCACGGTCGGCGGCACCTTGCCGGTGATCGTCTGCCGCACGTACCAGGGGATGCTGCCCACCGCCTCGACCTGCAGGCCGCGGACGTTCTGGTTGTCGAAGAAGGTCGACTGATCGCCGAAGAAGATCCCGGCGACGAGGAAGGAGAGGGCGATCGTGGCGGCGGCGGTGGCCGCACCGATCGCCAGGCGCCGGCGGTCCCACTCGCCGAAGAGGACGACGATCGGCCAGACCTTGATCGCCGCCCCGGCGCCGACCAGGGCGCCGAACCAAGCCGGCCGGCGATGGAGGACGACCAGGGCCGCCATCACCAGGACCGTGGGGACGAGGTCGAAGCGCAGGATCGGGAAGGCCTGCAGCAGCGGTATCGCCAGCAGCCAGACCCAGACGCCGACGCTGCGGCCGGTGCGGCGAGCGAGGAGGACCATCAGGACCAGGCCGGCGAGGTCGAAGAGGACCATCATCACGATGAACGACTGCTGGTAGATCAGGCCGAACCAGACGACGCCGATCCGCGGCAGGAGCAGCAGGAAGGCGGCCCCCGGCGGGTACTGCCAGGTGTCTTCCGGCGGCATGACGTGCTGGTGGGCGAGGATTTCCGACCACAACGTGTACTGGTCGGCGTCTTGGTAGTTGACGCCATAGACGTCGTTCCAGAAGCCGACCTGGACGAACATCAGCGCCAGCATCCCGACCCAGACCGCACCCACGATCCAGAATGTGCGGTTGGACAGGATCGAGCGAACGAGGTCCATCCCTGCCCGGGTTGGGTGCTCCGCCATGGCGGCCGAGTCTATTGATGGCGGTTGGCGAATCCCCGCGGCGTTACCACTCGTCCGAGAAATTCACCGGTCCGTAGGGCTTCATCGCCTCCGTGTCCCTGAGGCACTCGCTCCGGTTCATCGGCCTGTACACGGCGGACACGCGGAAATTGATCAGGATCGCCTTGCCATAGGCGGTCCTGCTGTTGCCCGCATCTGGGGTGGCCATGCTCGTCGGGCCGCAGGCGGCGCCGACCCCGTCCAGCAGCGGGAATGCCCGCAGGTCGGCGCGCCCATAGCTGACCTTGAATGCGCCGAGCTCGTCGTTGTTCCCGCCGCCGCCGAAGACAGGAAGGCTGGGGGAGGCGTACCCCGGGAAGGGTGAGGTGAAGATCGTGCTGCCGGTCGGCGGCGAGGGTACAAGTTCATGGGCCCCGCCGAGGATCTGGGCCTGGAGCTCGGCAGCCTTCACCCACCTGTCTCCGTCTTCGCTCATCCGCACCGTGTACACCCCGATCATGAAGAGCACCAGCGAGCCGGTGAGGATCCCTCGAAGCCGCGTTCGAGCTTCCTCCGGGAGCCGCGGCACGGCAGCGACGATCACCGCTGCGACCGCCGCCAGCACGAACACGACGAGGGCGCTGAAGCCGAGGGCCGCGAAGCAGTTGGCCCGGTTCTGGACACCGGCTGCGTAGAGCGGGTAGCGGTCTCCCGCGGGGATGATCATCAGGTAGCCGACGACGATGCCGGCGATCGCCAGCAGCGTTGGGCGCAGCCAGCGGATGATCGAGTCGCGGTCCGGCGTCGCAGCTGCGGTCCGCCTGACCAGCAGCATGACGACGATGACCGCCGCCACCCCCGCGAGGACGGCCCAGCCCGAGGTCGCCCGTGCCGGGAACAGCGAATAACCCAGTACTGAGACCGCGCCATCGCCGACGAGGCGAAGGTTCGCCAGCAGCGGCAGACCGAAATCTCCGCCGTCGCCGAACTTTCGCGTGAAGAGGACCAGGACCAGCAGGGTGGGAATCGCGTCGAGGAGCCAGCGCCAGATCGCCCCACCACCGCCGTCGGTGAGGCGATAGAGGATCACCGACAGCAGCACGGCGGGTGCGACGATCTCGTAGCCGGCGACCGCAGTAACGGCGAGGGCGGAGGCGAGTACCTGCGCAATGACCGCGGGAGTGGTTGGAGCCGGTCCGAACCGCCGGCGTCCAGCGATTGCGATCGCCGCAGCGACGAGATAGAGGCCGATGAACAGGTCGATCTGGCTCGCGGTGCTCCAGAGTCGCGTCGAGTCGGACGAGGGGAACATCAGCAGCAGGACCGCGGCAGCCAGCGCGAGCGTCAGGCCGAGGCCCACCGTGCGCAGGAACGCGAAGAAGGCGATCGAGAGAAACGCCGCGAGCAGCACCGAAAGCACGAGGTGGTAGTGGAGGTGCATGCCGAGCGCCGCGTAAGTCAGGGACACGTAGACCGCGGCAACCGGCCTGCTGGGCGTCTGGTAGTTACCGACCGCGTCCCAGAATCCGGATCCGGAGTGGAAGTAGTAATGGTCTGCGTTGACCCAGTCGTCGGCGACGAAGCCGCCGTGGAATGCGTACCAGCCGAACACCGCGAAAGACAGAACGGTGAAGAGGAGGGCGGCGCCGGTGAGCTCCAGCCAGCGTGGGATGGGCTGCGTCCGCAGCGTTGAACGACCTAGGGAGGGCAATGCGCGAGGAATTATATCGGTACGAGTGGAGTTGTATGACGCGCCTGGCAGGATTCCCGGCCACGTGACCGTGCTGCTGGACCTGCTCGAGCACCTGGCGTTGACCGCGCTGCCGATGGCAGCCGCGGCGCTCTTTGCGGCGAGCCGCGGCGTGCGCAGCGTGCCGATCCTGCTGGCGATCGCGCTGGCGGCGAGCGGCGGCGCCGCGCTGCTCGGCTTTTGGGCCTTCTACGCCGATCCGCTGATCGGCAGGTCCTTCTCTTATCTGGTCGTCTTCGGCTCGGCGCTGCTGGCCGGTTGGTCGCTTTACGAGGGGAAGGTCGAGGCGTCCCTGCTGCGCGCGCTCGCCACTCCGTTCATCCTCTGGGGCCTCGGCTCGGCCTTCCTGCTCGCCCTCGGCTTCGTCCACGGTGGCATCGACAACCCGCTGGGCGTCGGCGCGACCCGCTTCAGCGGCCAGCTTCCCTCCGACAACGACATCCCGCGCTTCTTCGCCGAATGGTTCTACCACCACGGCCACAGCGGCACGGCGCCCGAATTCCCCGGCGGCTGGCTGAGCAGCGACCGGCCGCCGCTGCAGGTCGGCTACGTGCTCATCGAGCGGGTCTTCGGCGCCGACGACCTGATCGACGTCCGCTACCAGGTGCTCGGCGTCGTCCTGCAGCAGCTCTGGATCGTCGGCCTCTGGGCGCTGCTGGTGGCGGCACGGGTCGGGCGCGTCACCCGGGCGCTGACGATGCTGACCGTGCTGGTCAGCGACGTCGCGATAGTCAACGGCTTCTACGTCTGGCCGAAGATGCTGCCGACGGCGATGCTGCTTGCCGCGGCGGCCCTGCTGCTGACGCCGCTCTGGCCACGGCTGCGACGCAGCCTCTGGGGGGCGGCGCTGGTCGCGCTGCTGCTCGCGCTCGCGATGCTCGCCCATGGCGCCAGCGTGTTCGGCGCGATCCCCCTGCTCCTCGTCGCCGCCTGGCGCGGCCTGCCGGGTTGGCGCTGGCTCGGCGTCGCGCTGCTGGTCGGGGTCGTGACGATGGGCTCCTGGTCGGCCTACCAGAAGTACGGCGACCCACCCGGCGACCGGCTGACCAAGTGGATGCTGGCCGGCGCGATGGAAGTCGACGACCGCGGTCTCTCGGAGGCGATCGTCGACGGCTACCGCGAGGCCGGCGTCGGCGGCACCCTCCACAACAAGGCGGAGAACTTCGTGACGATGGTCGGCGGCGGGCCTGCCGTGGAACAGATCGACCGGGCGGGCGACGCGGTCGGCGCCGGCGACCTCGAGCTGGCCATACGTGACGTCCGCGACCTGTTCTTCTTCAACCTGCTGCCCTCGCTGGGCCTGCTGCTGCTCGTCCCCGTGGCGATGGTCTTCGGGCGCACGCGCGGTCGCCTCGCGGCCGACGAGTGGCGTTTCGCCCTGACCTGCTTTGCGGCGCTTGCCGCCGGCGCCGTCGCCTGGGCTCTGCTGCTATTCGGCAACCCGCCGGCGCGGACGATCCTCCACGCCGGCAGCTACCTGCTGCCGGTGCTCGGCTTCTGCGGCGCCGTCGCCGGCGTCCGCGCGGTCGCGCCGCGCTTCGGCACCTGGTTCGTCGGCATCGCCGCGCTGCCGATGCTGGCGCTCTACGTCCCGGTGCTCGACCCGCTGCCGGGCGCGAGCTTTTCGCTGTCGGTCGCGCTCGTTGCGGTGCTGTGCCTCGCCGGGTTCGGCGCGCTTGCCCTAATGGGAGGAAACGATGCGATCGCAAGGGACCTCGACGCCGAAGCGAGCCGGTGAGGTCGGGACGCGTACCGCCGGCAGTCCGTCGCTGACGCATGTGCGGGCCGCTTCGTCGAGGGCCGATTCCCAGGGCGGCGTTCCCCGTGCGGCGCTGTTTCCGGCATAGAAGGAAGTTGCGATCGAGACCACGAGAACCATGACCGCCGCGGCACCTGCCAGCGAGAGGCCGAGCGGGTTGCCCTTTCTGCGCGAGGAGCGGTCGACAAGGACCAGCCCGGCGCTGAGGAGGAGCAGAGAAGGGACGATCGCGTAGCGGCTGCCGGCGCCGAAGGAGTCGCCCCCCGGCCAAACCATCACGGACGCGACCGCCCGCTGGTAGAGCGAGACGACGAACATCGCCAGCGAGGTCGGGATCGCGATCGCCGCGATGCAGCGAGCGGCGAAGCTCGCCCGGCGCAGGCCTGCGAGGAGACCGGCGATTGCCGCGACGGTCAGAGCGACGAGCAGCAGCCAGCCGAGCTTCTCCCATGCGAAGCCGCCGAAACGCAGGCCGAGGACGGCGCCGTCGAGGACTCGCTGCAGGTAGGCGGTCCAGATGCCGGAGGACCACGCTGGTCCCACTCCCGTTCCGTGCACGGCGAGGACTGGCACCTGGACGAGGGCGGCCGCCCAGAAGGAGGCGACGATTGCCAGGTCACGGCGAGTACGGACGGCGAGCGTGCGCAGGGCGGCGAGCGGGGCGAAGAACCAGACGCCGGGCGTGGTCAGGCCGGTGGCCACGACGAAGAGCGACGCGGTCGCGGCCCCGAGCGCGCTCCGCGGCCGCCAGAGCAATACCCAGAAGACGGCGAAGAGCATGTACCAGAGCACATAGGCGCCGGAGTCGATTGACTCGATGCCGGCAGCCGGCGTCAGTACCGTCGCCGCGACGAGACCGCCGCGCAGCCAGCGGTTGCCGATGTAGGCAGCCGTCGCTTGCCAGACGATCAGGCCGCTGAGCGCGACGAGGATCGTCGCTAGGATTGCCGTTGTCGCGGCCGCGTCTCGCAACGGCAGCGCTGCCGCGGCCTCGCCGATCAGGCGCGGAATCAGAACCAGGTAGCCGCCATAGGGGCTCCAGACCGCCTCCCAGAAGCCCTTTTCCAGCGCGCCCTGCAGGAAGATCTGGCCGTCCTCGGCCCAGATCGAGTGCAGCGGGGTCGAGCCGCCAAGGCGCAGCAGCTGCAGGATGACGCCGAGCGTCAGAAAGCCGCCGACGAGCACGGCCCCCTCCGCTCGGCTCGTGAGGCGCTCGGTCTCCGGAGCCTGCAGGAAGAGCGAGTCGTCGAGCCGCGCCCGGATCGCGCGCAGCCTCACCTCAAAGCTCCTCGGCGATCCCCGGCGATCGGTGGGCGAAGATCCAGGCTCCCAGCACGCAGACGGAGACGAAGATCGCCCCGGCGGCGACCAGCGGCAGCGGGCCCCCCGCGGCCTCGGCGGCAGTCGGCGCCGACGGTTCGAGGATCCAGACGCGAACCTGCTCGAAGATCACCGCCAACGGGTTGATCATCAGGATGTGTTCGATCGAAGGGTCGTTGAGGCCCTTCTTGCCGAGCGGGTAGAGGATCGGGGTCGCGTAGAACAGCGTCTGCGCAAGCACCGCCCAGATGATCGCCACGTCGCGGAAGCGGACGTAGAGCGCCGAGAGCATCATCGCCACGCCGGCCGCGAGGACGAACAGCAGCAGCAGCGGCAGCGGGAAGAGCAGCCAGGTCCAGGTCGGGTCGACGCCCCAGGCGAGGATGAAGACGAAGACGACGATCAGGTTGAGGAGCAGGTTGAAGCTGGCGGTGAGGACGACGGAGATCGGGATCACCAGGCGGGGGAACTGCGTCTTGCGGACGACCCCCTCCTGGGTGACGACCGAGGTCACGGCGCTGCTGGTCGCTTCCTGGAAGAAGGTGTAGAGGACGATCCCCAGCAGCAGCAGCACGGGGTAGTAAGGGAGGTTGTGGCCGACCCGGAAGATCTGGGTGAAGACGAAGAGCAGCACGGCGAAGAGGAGCAGCGGCCGCACCAGCGACCAGAGATAGCCGAGCACGGTGCCGAAGTAGGTCCGCCTGAACTCGGTCGCCGACATCAGCCAGAGCAGGCTGAAGAAGCGCCGCCAGCCGCCGCCGAGCGGCGAGGGGCCGGCGACCTCGCGCAGCTCCGGCGCCACCGGGTGGGCGCTCACGAGCGGCTCCTCTCGGCGACGGTCGCCTCGACTTCATGGTCGAGGGCGAGCAGGCTGCCGGAGCGTTCGCCGCCGAAGACGACGAAATCGACGGCGCCGTGGACGAACAGCTCGACGTCGCCCTCGCCCTGGTCCTGGCGGACGCCGGCGTGGACGAAGTAGCGCCCCGGCGCCAGCGGGTTCGCCAGCCTGGCGCTGACTGCCACCCGGTCGCCGGCGTAGACGCGCCCGGAGCCGTCGGCGCCGCGGATCGGCGCGCTGAACTGGAAGAGGCCGACGCCGTCGGCGTTGGCGACGATGAAGCTTGCGGAGACGCCGATCGTGTCGCGACTCAGCTCGATCTCGGCGCGCAAGCGGATCTCCTCGCCGTGCTCGACGCCGCTGGCCCGTTCGCGGTGCTCGTCCTCGATCCAGGCGTCGACCAGGCTGGCTCCCTCGGCGACGGCCGGCACGCCCTCTCCGGCGTGGCCCCCCTCGGCCTGCGCCCCCGGCTGGAAGTTAAGCCGCAGGTACTGGCGGCCGATCTCGGCCGGGTCGCCGATCTGGCGGATCTCGCCGGCGTCGATCAGCATCGCCCGGTGGCAGTATTCCTCCACCGTCTTCATCTCGTGGGTGACGAGGATGATCGTCTTGCCCGCCGCTTTCATCTCGTGGAAGGCGTCGGCGCACTTCTGCTGGAAGGCGGCGTCGCCGACCGCCAGCACCTCGTCGATCAGCAGGATGTCGGCGTCGGCCTGCATCATCGTCGAGAAGGCGAGGCGCACGAGCATCCCGCTGGAGAAGTTCTTCAGCTTCAGGTCGGCGAAGTCGTGCAGCTCGGCGAACTCCAGCACGGCGTCGAGGCGGCCGCGCGTCTCGCGCTGGGTGAGGCCCATCATCACGCCGTTGAGGATCACGTTTTCGCGGGCGGTCAGCTCGACGTTGAAGCCGACCCCCAGCTCGATGAAGGGGGCCAGCCTGCCGGCCATGCGGATGCGCCCGGCATCGGCCTTGTAGATGCTGGCGAGGATCTTCAGCAGGGTGCTCTTGCCGGAGCCGTTGCGGCCGACGATGCCGAAGAACTCGCCCTGGTGGATCTCGAAGGAGACGCCGTCGAGCGCCCGCAGCTCGCGGAAATCGCGGCTCGCGAAGGGGTGGACGGCCCGCTCCTTGAGCGAGTCGACGCGTTTGGTCGGGATGCGGAAGGTCTTCTTCACGTCCTCGACCTGGATCGCGAGGGGGCGCTCCGCCGGCACGCTCATCGCGCTGCAGGCTACCTGCCGCGAGCGCTGTCCCGTGCGGCCGGCTGTCAGGCTTGCGGGCCGTGAGCAAGGCTCCCTCGGTTGCCGTGGTCGTCCCCAGCTGGAACTCGCTGGAGCTGCTGCCACGCTGCCTGGGCTCGTTGCGCGAGCAGGGGGCCGAGCTGGAACCCCTGGTGATCGACAACGGCTCCACGGACGGCTCACTCGCTTATCTGGAGCGTGAGGGGGTCCCGCACGTGGCCTTGCCGCGCAACACCGGCTTCGCCGCCGCGGTCAACCTCGGCGTCGCCCGCACCGCCGCCGAAGCGATCCTCGTCCTCAACGCCGACACGGTGCTGGAGCCCGGCTGTGCCGGCCGTTTGCTCGAGGTCCTCGCGGGAGACCCCTCGCTGGGGGGCGTGCAGCCGCGCATCCTGCAGCTCGAGGGCGGACCCGGGGCGACGCCGGGGTCCCCCGCGGCGGCGCGCGTCTACAGCGCCGGCCAGGCGCTGAGCGCCGACGGGCGGGCGCTGGAGAGGGGGGCGGGGGAGCCTCAGCGCCCACAGCTGTCGGCGCCGGCCGAGGTCTTCGGCGTCTGCGGCGCCGCCTGCCTGCTGCGCCGCGCGCTGTTCGCCGAGCTGGGCGGTTACGACGAGCGCTACTTCGCCTTCTATGAGGACGTCGATCTGAACGTGCGGGCGCGGATCGCCGGCTGGCGTTTCGAGTACGTTCCGGAGGCCGTGGTCTGGCACGTCGGCAACGCGTCCTGGTCGGAGGGCTTTCGACGCCCTGCCGCCGAGAACGCGAGGCTGGTGGCGCGCAACCGGCTCGCCACGCAGGTCAAGTTCATGCCGGCGCGGGCGCTGCCACGGATCGCGGCCGTCGAGTGCGGCGCGCTCGCTCGCGCCGCCCGTCAGCGGCGCTTTCGCGCCACGTTGCGCGGCAAGCTCGCCGCGCTGCGCCGATTGCCTGCGCTGTTGGGCGAGCGCCGGCGGTTGAAGCAAGAGGGCGACCCGGCGCGGGCGCGCCGCTGGCTCGGAGCTGGGACGGCATGAAGGTCTGCCTGATAGCGCCGCTCGACGATCCCGGTGGGGAGCTCGCCCGCTCCTGCCGGCGGCGGGCCGCGCTTCTCGCGAGGCGTCACGAGGTCACCGCGATCTACCCGCCGCGAGTCGAGCTGGCGCCACCGCCCTCCGGCCCGCCGCCCGCCGAGCTGATCGCCGAGGAGCCGGCCGATCTGCGCGGCGTCGCCTTCGCTTCGGAGGACCACCGTTACTCGGCGGCGGTGCTCGCGGCGATCGAGCGCGCCTACGAAGCGGGCGGTCCCGACTACGTCGAGGCCTGTGACCGCGGCGCGGCGGGCCTCGTCCCGCTGCTCGCCCGCGAGGCGGGCCGGGCGCCGCTGCGCGCGTCGCTCTTCGCCGTTCGCCTCGTCGTCAGCGGCGAGCTGCGTGCCGTGCACGACTGCACCCTCGGCGTGCCACGAGCGCGCCGGATCTGCGATCTCGAGCGCGAGCAGCTGCGACTCGCCGATCGCGTCGTCTGGCCCGGCGGCGACGTGCTCGACCTCTACCGACGCTACTACCCGAACCTGCCCGAGCCGGTCCGCATCGGCGACCCGTTCCCCCTGCCGCCCGAACGCCCGCCGCGGACCCCGCGCGAGGGCCGCGCCCCCCTTCGCGTCCTCTACGTCGGCCCATTGCAGCGCCACGAGGGAGCGCTGGAGCTCGCCTTGGCCTGCTTGCGCCTGCCGGTCGACGACTGGGAGCTGACGATGGTCGGTGCCGACACTCAGACCGCGCCGGCGGCGCAGTCGATGCAGCTCACGATCGAAGCGATGTTCGACCGCGATCCGCGTCTCGAGATCGACGGCGAGCCGGCCGGCGAGCGGTTGCAGAGCCTGCTGAGCGATCACGACCTGCTGGCGATCCCCGCGGGCGTCGCCGCCTGGCCCGAGATCGCGCTCGAGGCGATGGGCGCGGGCCTGCCGATCCTGGCGAGCCCGGTGGGCGGCTTGACCGAGCTGGTCGAGCACGGGGTCACCGGTTGGCTGGGGTCAGACAGCGGGCACGTTGCCCTGGGAGAAGCCCTGAGCGAGCTGGTCGAGCGGCGGGGGGAGCTGGAGCGGATGCGGGCTTCGGGGGCGATTCGCGAGCACCTGCGGAGCCTGGGCGACGAGGCATCGGTGGCGGAGGCCTACGAGCGCCTGTTCGAGACCGGCGGCGCGGTTGTCGGCCGCCCACGGCATGCCGTGGGCGGCGGCGAGCCGTTGGTCAGCGGAATCGTGCCCTACTTCCGCGCATCCGCTTATGTCGAGGAGGCGGTCGACTCGCTGCTCGCCCAGACCCACCGCAACCTGGAGGTTGTCGTCGTCAACGACGGCTCTTTCGAAGAGGCGGACGAGGTGTTGGGGCGATTGGCGCAGGATCCCCGTGTCCGCGTCGTCACCCAGTTGAACGGCGGCGACGGCTCGGCTCGCAACCTCGGAGCGCTCGTCGCCCGTGGGGAGTACCTGGCGATGGTCGACGCCGACAATGCGATCGAGCCGCAGTTCGTGGCGCGCGCGCTCGAGGTCTTCGAACGACAGCCCGAGCTCGCCTACGTCTCCTGCTGGCTGCGCTTCGTCCAGCCGGACGGCTCGGCCAATCCGGAGCCGGCGGGCTACGCTCCGCTAGGTAACTCGGTGCTGCGCGACGACGAGGAGAACTGGGACGCGGATGCCCTGGCGCTCATGCCGCGAGGGCTCTTCGCCGAGCACGGCTACCGCTACGAGGAAGGGGCAGCCACCACCTCGGATTGGGAGCTCTACCGGCGACTGCGCGAGGACCGCAGGTTCGGGGTCGTGATCCCCGAGCGCCTTGCCCGCTACCGGGTCGTCCCGGACTCGGTGCTGCGTTCCTTCGACGCCCAGACGCAGACCCGAGCCATGGGGGAAGCGCTGGCTCGCCGCCGCCTGCGCAATCCGGCTGGCTACTGGGGCGAAGCGGTGGGATGACGGCCAAGCCCGCAGGGGGAGACGACGACGCTCGGGTCGAGGCGCTGCTGCGCGTCAACGCCGAGTTGGCGGCGGAGATTCGTAGCCTCGAGCTGGGCCGGACGGCCGCCCCGCGGCCGGCGGTCGCGCCGGCGGTCCGCCGCCTGACGAAGCTGATCGCCGAGCGCGACTCCCTGGCGGGCGAGCTGGAGGAGGCCAAATCCGAGCTCGAGCGGGTTCGACAGCACAACGCGGAGCTGAGGCTCCAGGTGGCCGATCAGGCCAGCCACATCGAGGTGCTCGGGGGCGAGATCGCGAGGCTTCGCAGCGGAGTCGCGGGAATCATGCGGCGGATCCGGGCCCGGCTGCTCCCCCGGCGCTGACCCCCAACCCACCGCTAGCTGCCGCGGCGGCGGCGGCGGCGCGCCAGCGCCTCGTGCAGGGGGATGTCGAGCAGGGACGTCTCGTCGGCCTGTCGTCGCTCCAGGCCCGCTCCGTCGCGCCAGCCGCGCACTCGGCCGGCGAGCCCCCGTGCGGTGCGGTCCTTGACGAGCTGGCCGGCGCAGATCGCCGCCTCTGCGGCGAGCGCGCGCAGGGCCCGGCCCGGTTGTGAGTGGACGCCGTAGCGGCGCAGCATGTAGCCGCGGCTCCAGCCGCTGTGGGCGTACTTGAAACCGCTGGCCGCGCCGCTGCTCGCGGAGTAGGCGTGGATCGCCCGGGCACCCGGCGCCAGGGCGCAGCGGGCGCCGGCGGCGCGCAGCCGCAGCGCCAGGTCGAGGTCCTCGTAGTAGAGGAAGATGCGTTCGTCGAAGCCGCCGGCGGCGCGAAAGGCCTCGAGCCGGTACAGGGCGGCGCCACCGGTCGGGCCGAGCGGCGCTGGAGCCCCTGGCAGCGCCTCCAGCGGTTCTCCGTGCAGGTAATCGAAGCCCATCAGCGCGCGGTCGGCGACGACCCCGGCAGAGTCGATCAGCTGCGGTGCCGCTTCCTGCAGCAGGACGCCGGCGACCATCTCCGTCCCGCCATCTGCCGCCTCCAACATCGCCTCGACAAAGCGCGGCTCGCACTCGACGTCGTTGTTGAGCAGCAGCACCGGGTCGCCGGGGCGCTCGGCGATTGCTCGGTTGAGCGCCGGCCCGAAGCCGACGTTGCGATCCAGCTCGACCAGCGCGACCTCCGCGAAACGCTCGCGCAGCAGCTCCTGGGAGCCGTCGCTGGAGCCGTTGTCGACGACGACGACGTCGAGCGGTCGCGTCTGCTCGCGCAGGCTGGCCAACGCCCGCTCGAGGCGGGCGAAGCCGTTGAAGTGGGGGATATAGACGGCGGGTCGCATGCTTTTCGGCCCCGGTAGGGTTGCAGCCTTCCATGGAGCCCCTGAAGGGACTGATCCTCTCCGGCGGCGCGGGGACCCGGCTGCGGCCGATCACCCACACCTCGGCAAAGCAACTGGTGCCGGTCGCCAACAAACCCGTGCTCTTCTACGGGATCGAGGCACTGGTCGAGGCCGGCGTCGAGGAGATCGGCATCATCATCGCCCCCGAGACCGGTGAGGAGATCCGCGAGGCCGCGGGCGACGGCTCGCAGTTCGGCGCGAAGATCACCTACATCGTCCAGGACGAACCGGCCGGTCTGGCCCACGCGGTGCTGACCGCCGAGGATTTCATCGGCGGCTCGCCGTTCGTGATGTACCTCGGCGACAACCTGCTGGCCGACGGCCTGCGCGGCCTAGTGGCCAGCTTTCGTGAGTCCGAACCCGACGCGCTGATCCTGCTGACGCCCGTCTCCGATCCCAGCTCCTACGGTGTCGCCGAGCTCGACGGCGATCACGTCGTCCGCTTGGTCGAGAAGCCGAAAGACCCGCCGTCGGACCTGGCGTTGGTCGGCGTCTACCTGTTCGGCCCGCAGATCTTCGCGGCGGCGCGCTCGCTGGAGCCCTCCTGGCGCGGCGAGTACGAGATCACGGAGGCGATCCAGAAGCTGATCGAGGACGGGTCGAAGGTCCAGTCCGAGGTGGTCAGCGGCTGGTGGAAGGACACCGGCCAGCTGGCCGACATGCTCGAGGCCAACCGCCTGGTCCTGGAGGAGATCGAGACGCGGCTCGAGGGTGAGGTCGACGATTCCTCTCGGGTCGAGGGCCGGGTCGTGGTCGAGCCGGGAGCGACGATCCGCGGCTCGGTCGTGCGCGGCCCGGCGGTGATCGGCGCCGGCGCCTCGATCGAGGACGCCTACGTCGGCCCCTACACGTCGATCGGCGAGAACGTCTCCATCGCCCGTTCGGAAATCGAGCACTCGATCGTCCTCTCCGGTTCGACCGTCGCCGACCTCGACACGAGGATGGAGGCCAGCCTGCTCGGCCGCGACGTCAAGCTCACCCGAAGCGAGGGAAGGCCAAAGACCCTGCAGATGCTGGTCGGCGACAAGTCGGAGATCAAGATCGTTTGATGGAGCGCTCGCCGTGAAGCTGCTGGTGACGGGCGCCGCCGGGATGCTGGGCCGCGACCTGATGCTGGCCGCCGGCAACGCCGGCCACGAGGTCGTCGGCTACGGCCACAACGAGCTGGACGTGACCGACGCCGACACGGTGGGTGCGAAGCTCGAGGCCGAGCGCCCCGCGGTGGTCGTCAACTGCGCCGCCTGGACCGACGTCGACGGCGCCGAGGACGCCGAGGGCGAGGCGACCCGCGTCAATGGCGAGGGTGCCGGCAACGTCGCCGCAGCGGCCGTAGCCGTCGATGCCTCTGTCGTCTACGTCTCCAGCGACTACGTCTTCGACGGCAGCAAGGCCGCGCCCTACGTCGAGACCGACCAAACGGCGCCTCTCTCAGCCTACGGCCGCAGCAAGCTGGCCGGCGAGGAGGCGACCAGGGCAGCTAACAAGCGCCACTTCGTCGTCCGCTCGGCCTGGCTGTTCGGCACCGGCGGCCGCAACTTCGTCGAGACGATGCTGCGGCTCGCCGCCGACCACGGCGAGGTCCTGGTGGTCCGCGACCAGGTCGGCTCGCCGACCTACACCTGGCACCTCGCCTATGGCATCGTGCGGCTCATCGAGGGGGTCGAGTTCGGCATCCACCACATGGCCGCGGCGGGCGCCTGCTCCTGGTACGAGTTCGCGGGTGAGATCTTCGAGCAGGCCAAGGTCGAGTGCAAAGTGATGTCGGCGACGACCGAGATGCTCGGCCGGCCGGCGCCACGCCCGCCCTACTCGGCGCTGACCAGCCAGCGCGAGCACGCGATCGAGCTGCCCTCTTGGCAGGACGGGCTTGCGGCTTACCTGGCGCAGCGCGGGGCGGAGACGGAGGCGGCGGCGTGAAGATCCTCGTCACCGGCGCCGCCGGCTTCATCGGCTCGACTTACGTCCGTTTGATCGGCGAGGAGCACGAGGTGAGGGTGCTCGACAAGCTGACCTATGCCGGCCGCCGCGAGAACCTGCCCGACGACGTCGAGCTGGTGGTCGGCGCGATCGAGGACCCGGCGGTCGTGCGCGAGGCGATGGAGGGCCGCGACGCGGTCGTCAATTTCGCCGCCGAGTCGCACGTCGACCGTTCGATCGACGACCAGGACGCCTTCGCTCGCACCCACGTGATCGGCACCGGCACCCTGCTCGACGCCGCCCGCGAGCTTGGCATCGGCCGCTACCTGCAGGTCTCCACCGACGAGGTCTACGGCTCGATCGATTCCGGCTCCTTCACCGAGACCTCTCCGCTCGATCCCTCCTCGCCCTACTCGGCGACCAAGGCGGCGGGCGACCTGCTGGTCTCCGCGCATGTTCACACCTACGGGATCGAGGCCGCGATCGTGCGCGGCTCCAACAACTACGGTCCGCGCCAGTATCCGGAGAAGCTGATCCCGCTGATGGTCCTGAACGCCGTCCACGGCGACCCGCTGCCGGTCTACGGGGACGGTCGTCAGGTTCGCAACTGGCTCTTTGTCGAGGACTTCTGCCGTGGCATCCACACCGTGCTGATGAAGGGCCGGGCCGGCGAGGCCTACAACGTCGGCGGTCCCGACGAGTGCGAGAACATCGAGGTGGTGAAACGGGTAATCGAGCTGACCGGCGGGGACGAGTCGCTGATCGAGTACGTCAAGGACCGTCCCGGTCACGACCGCCGTTACTCCCTGTCCTCGGCGAAGCTGCGCGAGGAGCTCGGCTGGGAGGCGCAGGTGCACTTTGCCGAGGGCTTGGAACGCACCGTGCAGTGGTACCGCGACAACGAGGAGTGGTGGGGGCCGATCCGCTCAGGTGAGTACCGCGAGTACTACGAGAAGCAGTACGGCAAAGCGCTGGGCTGATGCCGCAGCGGCTGGAGACGAAGCTCGAGGGTGTGGTCCTGCTCGAGCCGCAGGTTCACGGCGACGAGCGCGGCTTCCTGGTTGAGACCTTCCGTGGTGAAAGTTGGGCTGAGCTGGGCGTCGACGTCGAGTTCGTCCAGCACAACCAGTCGCGCTCGGTCAAGGACACGCTGCGCGGCCTCCACTTCCAGACCCATCCCGGCCAGGCGAAGCTGGTGCGCTGCCCGCGGGGGCGGATCTTCGACGTCGCGGTCGACCTGCGGCGCGACTCGCCGACCTTCGGCCAGTGGGAGGGCCACGTGCTCGATGACGAGAAGCACCGCCAGCTCTTTGTCCCCGCAGGCTTCGGCCACGGCTTCGCCGTGCTCAGCGACCTGGCCGACGTCACCTACCTGCTCTCCAGCACCTATGACCCAGCGACCGAGTCGGGCATCGCCTGGGACGACCCCGACGTGGGTGTCGAGTGGCCGGTTGCGGAGCCGCTCCTCAGCGAGCGAGATCGGAAGGCTCCCCGCCTCGCCGAAATTCGCGACACGCTTCCGTTCTGACCGAGTAGGCCGGCGGTGTCCACTCCGATAGGCCTTCTTCTGTAGCAGAACACATACGCAAGTGAAAAATTGGTGTGTCAATTTGTATTTCACCGCTTTGCAGGTGAAATTCACTGCTACCGTCGCCGGCAGGAGGGTGAAGGGGATAGGTGACCCCAGGTGGCCCGATACCCACCATGTCCGGCAAAACCACTGGATCCGGTTCGAGTCCGGCGCCCTCCGCATATGGCCTATCGAAGCGGGCGAGTTTGGTGCGGATCACCGTGGTACTCTGACGGTGGGTGTCGGCCGCCTGCGGGGTGGTTCCCCGCGTCACCAGACTCGACCCGCTTCGGCGGGTCTTGTCGTTTCTGGAGCCTCAGCGGCGGCGGACCGCGGTGATCGCCAGGCTCGTCGCGAGTTTGGCGCCGATGCCGGCGTAGACCGCCGTGTTGAGCAGAAAGCCGTGCTCAGGCGCGTCGAAGCGCCGGTAAAAGCGGCCCATGCCGCGATGGAAGGCGATTTCCTGGCGCAGGCCGCGCCGCTCGCCGCTGGAGCCGCCCTTGACGTGCAGGGCGACGCCAGCGGGCTCGTAGAAGACCTTCCAGCCGGCGTCCCAGAAGCGGTGGCACCAGTCGAGGTCCTCCATGTAGAGCCAGTAGCCCTCGTCGAGCAGGCCGACCTCGCGCACCGCCTCGCCGCGGCAGAGCATGAAGGCGCCGTTGACCGCGTCTACCTCGCCCGCCTCGTCATCGCCGAGGTGGGTGGCGCGGTACTGACTCAGGGCCTCGGAGGCACCGTTCTCGCGGCCGATCCCGCTGAAGTGGGCGAGGGCGCCGAGCGGCGTCGGGAAGGAGCGCTTGCAGGCGTGGTCCAGCTCGCCGCTCTCGGTCACCAGCTTGACCCCGACCATCCCGATCCGCGGCTCCGAGCGCAGCCGCGCCAGGGCGGCGTCGAGGGTGCCGGCGTAGACCTCCGTGTCGGGGTTGAGCAGCAGGACCGCCTCCGCCTCGGCCTCGCGCAGCGCCAGGTTGTTGGCGGCTGAGAAGCCGATGTTGGCGCAGCGGACCAGCCGCACCTCGGGGAACTCGCGCGCGACCATGTCCGGCGTCGAATCGGGGCTGCCGCTGTCGACCACCGTGACCCGCATCCCCCCCGAGGGCGGGTGCCGTTCGAGCGAGCGCAGGCAGCGCCGCAGCAGCTCCTCGGCACCGTGGCTGACGACGATCGTGTCCAGCTCCATGGCGGGACTGTAGCCTCGGCCTCGATGGCAGCGAGCCTCTGGGCCACCTCCGAGGACCGTCGGCGCATCGCCCGGTCCCGTGCGGCCGTCCTGATGGTCGGCAGCTACGACGGCTCGGGCAACTACGGCGACGTCCTCCAGTTCGCCGCCGCGCTCGATCTCGTTGGCGGCTTGCCCGGGTCCCCGTTGCCGATCGCGCTCGTTGAGCGGTTCGCCCGCGAGCATCACGCGGAGCTGATGCGCCGTTTTCCCGCGCTGCTTGGCGCCGCCGCCTACGTGCACTACGACGACGGCGGCAGCTCTGCCCCCGACGACGACTTGCTCGAGCTCGAGTCCGGCCTCGCTCCTCGGCGCTCGGTCCTCTACCTCTACGGAGGCGGCTACATGAATCGCTGGTGGGGGGCCCGAAAGGTCGCGCTGTCGGATGCCGCCGAGCGGCTGGCAGGCGGCGGTCCGCCGCCGCTCGTGGCCTCCGGCCTGCAGGTGGACGAGGCTTCGGTGGCGCCCGGCGGGGTGGGCCATGACCTGCTTTCGCGATCGCTCTGGACCGGAGCGCGCGGCTTCCGCTCGCTCGAATTCCTCAGCGAGCATGTCGGGGGGACGATCGAGCTGAGTGGCGACGATGCGGTTCCCGCCCTGGCTTTGGGACCGTCCAGGCCTGGAGCGGCGGTCAACTTCCACTTCAACGACGGCGATTGGGTGAGCGACGATCCCGACACGGCGATGGAGCGTGTCGCCGCCCTGCTCGGCGGTCTGGGGCAGGCAATGGGGACGACGCTCGAGCTGCAGCCCGTGCTTGCCTATGAGGATCCGCGGATCCGCGAGAGTCGCGCGCTCGCAACCTTCTTCGGGAGCCACGGGGCCGCCCTGCGGGCAGCCGACATCGTGCCTGCCGAGCCACTGGACATCCTCGAAGATGCTGCGAGCAATGAGCTCGCGCGCTTCCGGCGCGGGCGGCTCACGGTTTGCCGTTCCTACCACGTCGCCCTGTCCTCGCTGCTCTGCGGGATTCCCACGGTCCTGCTCGCCGAGAACGACTACTACGACCAGAAGGCCCTCGAGCTGCGCGGCCTATTCGAGCTCGATGGCAGCACGGTCGGCATCGCGGGTACCCCCGACGATCTTCCGGCTGCGCTCGAAGGCCTCCTCGACGGACCGGCTCGCAGCGCTCTCACCGACCACCTCGGGAAGCGGGCGGCGGACGTGGTGAGGCGCCAGCGCCGGGGGCGGCAGGCGACGGCCGCCGCTCTCCGCGCAGGCCTGGAGCGAGGCCAATCTCAGTGGCTGCCCTCGCCGCGGAAGATCGCGGCTGGGGTGCGCAGGAGGATCGCCAGGTCGCCGGCGACCGAGATGTTGTCCATGTAGTCCCGCTCGATCGCGAGGCGCTCCTCGAAGGTGAGGTCGCCGCGGCCGTAGACCTGCATCGGCCCCGTCATCCCCGGCTGCACGCCGAGTCGCAGGCGCTGGCGCTCGTCGTAGAGGGCGACGACCGCCTCCTCCTCGGGTCGCGGCCCGACCAGCGACATGTCACCGCGGACGACGTTGACGAACTGGGGCAGCTCGTCGAGGCTGTAGTGGCGCAGGAAGCGCCCGGCGCGGGTGACGCGCGGGTCGTCGGCGATCTTGAAGGCAGGCTCGTCGAGCTTCTCGAGGTCGACCAGTTCGCCGAGCTGCTGCTCGGCCCCCTGCACCATCGTGCGGAACTTGAGCATCGTGAAGAGGACGCCGTCCTTGCCCACACGGCGTTGGCGGAAGAGCACTGGGCTGCCCGAGTCGAGCAGGATCCAGAGCGCGATCAGCGCGATCAGCGGCGAGAAGAGGACCAGCATCGCGCCGCCCATCGCCAGGTCCATCGCCCGCTTCAGCGCCACCGTCGAGCGCGGCGGGTCCGAGAAGCGGAAGTCGAGCACCGGCAGCTCGGCCAGGCGGTTCAGCTCGATGCCCGGTCCCAGCAGGCCGTAGTGCTGGGGGAGGAAGGTCAGCGCCAACCCGGCCGCCTTGCACTCCTCGATCAGGCGCTCGGTTGCCGGCTCGCTCATCTCCTGCTCGGTGACGATCACCCGCTCGGCCTGCGTCGCGTGGGCGACGCGGCCGATGTCGGCGACCGAGCCGAGGCGCGGCAGCCCCTCCGGCGCCGGCGCCGGGACGCTGTCGCCGAGCGGCGCCAGATAGCCGACCAGGTGCAGGCGCGTCTCGGGGTGGGTCGCCACCCGGCGGGCGACGATCGCCACCGCAACCGGGGGCCCAACGACGATGCCGACCGCGGCGCCGGCCAGCCGGTGCCAGAGGAAGCGCAGCGCCGCGCGCGAAGCGAAGCTGCCGATCAGCGCACCGACGCCGACGGCGATCGCGCTCGCGGCAGCCAGCGGGCCGACCGGGCTGAGCGCCAGCAGGCCGTCGAGGGCGAGCGTGCCCAGCGCAGCGGCCGAGATCAGGCCCGAAAGCTCGTCGAGCGTGCTGTGGCGGATGCGGCGGTGGTCGTTGTCGTAGAGGCCGTGCAGCTTGAGGACGAGGACCCAGACAGGGCTGACCATCACCGCCCAGAAGAGCGTGCCGATTTCGGTCTGCGGGCTGGCGGCCGTGACGATGCAGAGGGTCGCCACCAGGGTCGCCCAGTCGCCGAAGGCAAGGCTGCGTCGCATCAGCGAGCCACGCCGCTTGGCGCCTGCCGCGCCGCCGAGGCCGAGCCGAGCTGCGGTCTCGGTGCGCCCCGGTTGGGCCGCGGACGGCGCCTGCGTCGTCGCGGGGGCGTTGGTCTCCTGGACGTTGCGGCTCATCGCGCCCTCACTCGCATTCCCATCCCGACCGCAAACACTCCAGCCGCGGGTTCAGCTCTCTGGCCTTTGCCAGATCGGCCTGCGCTGCCGCCTCTTCGCCGGCCTCGTGCTCGACGCGGGAGCGCAGGTAGTAGAGCTGCCAGTTGCTGTCCTCGCGGGAGATCGCCTGGCTGAGTCGCTCCTTCGCGGTTGGGTAGTCGCGCTGCAGCTCGGCCAGCAGCCCGAGCTGCACATAGGGCGAGGCGGCGAAGGGCTCGATCGAGCGCGCCGTGTTGGCGTGGTCGACGGCCGCGGCGAAGTCGCCGCCGTCCGCCGCGCTGCGGCTGGCGGCGATCTCGCGGTCGACCAGCAACGGCCCGATCAGCGCGATCGCGGTTATCCAGGCGACCGCCAGGCCGGCGACGGTGAGGCCGAAGCGCCGCTCGCCGCCGCTCTCGCTCGCCGCCGCCGTCGCCCTGGCGAGCTGCGCGCAGCGGGCGGCGATCAGCACCGCCGCGGCGAGGAAGAAGACGGCGCCGAAGGCCGCGATTTCCCAGAACCAATCGATCCCAGCGCCGATCGCGAAGGCGAGCGTCGCCCCGAACAGCGCCGCGTAGCGGTCGCGCTGCGGATGCAGCGCCGCGCGCCAGGCGCTGAAGCCGGTCCAGAGGATCCAGCCGACGAGGAAGAGGACCAGCAGCCCGCCGACGATTCCCAGCTCGGCGAAGGCCTCGAGGTAGAGCGAGTGGGCGTCGTGCACCGGCCGTTCGATCGAGCGGTGCTCGTTCCAGGCGAAGACGTAGGTGCCGGCGCCGATGCCGGCGATCGGCTTTTCCTCGAAGGCGTCGATCGCGACGCGGAAGAAGTCGTGGCGGCCGGCGCCGTTTACTTCCGAGAAGTGCTTCTCGGCTTCGTAGGGGAACTGCGCTTCGGAGCTCGAGAACTGGTCCCAGGCGCGGCCCCCGACGGCAATTGCGCCGCCGATCGCGAGCACCGCCAGCACCGCGGCGATGCCTTTGAGCACCTTGCGGTCGCGCGACAGCGCCAGCGCCCGCCCGGTGAGCTGGCCACCGCGCCGCTCCGCCCAGCGCAGGGCGGCGAAGAGCAGCACGGCGAGAGCGATCCCCGCCAGCAGGACCAGCAGGACCGTCACTCCCTGCTGGACGGAAGTTTGAGTGTCGATGTTGTCGGCGAGGCTGCGCCGGTCCTGCAGGGCGAGCACCGCCGGCAGGGCGCCGATCGCGCCGATGCCGAGCGTCGCCAGCATCCAGAGGCGGTCGCTGGAGAGGACGATCGTGCAGCCGGCGGCGACCCCCAGCGCCAGCAGGCTGCCGCGCGAGTAGGTCACGTAGAGCGCCAGCAGCAGAGCTGGCATCGCCGCGACGGAGAGCCACTGCAGGCCCTTCCACGCCGCTCGACGACTGGTCCAGAGCAGCAGCGCGACGCCGATCCCGAACATCGCTCCGTTAGCGTTCCAGTAGCCGAGCGGGTAGCGCAGCCGCGGGCCGCTGCCCAGCGCTTCGCCGACTTCGAGAACGTGCGGCAGCAGGCGGCTCGCGAGCCCCAGCAGGGCGACCAGGGCGATCGCTATCGCCAGGCCTTCGGCGAAACGTTGGCGCCTCTGGTCGGTTTGCACGATCAGGAATGCGGCAAGGAAGACCCCGAGATAGACCAGCATCCGGTCCGCCTCGATCGCGCTCAGCTCCACCGACCCCGACCAGAAGGACGAAAGTGCAGACCACAGCGCCAGACCTGCAATCGCCCAGGCCGCCCAGCGGAAGGGGCGCCCCAGCGTCGCCCGCGAGGCGGCGCCGAGCACGAGCAAACCGACGAGGACCAGCCATACCGCGAGACCGGCGATGTGGCGAGCCGTCACTTCGAAGCCGCCGCCGGCAAGCGCCAGCCCGACGATCAGCGCGATTGGGGCTAACAGCGCCGCCGATTGCTCTAACCTTCCGGCCGATGATCGGGACGCGCCGTCTCCCGGCCCGCCTGCGGGGCCGCCATGTTCTCGCTGCGTCAGTGCTGGCTCTGCTCGCATTGGCTTGCTTTCCGCTGCTCGCTCAGGCTGGTTCCGCCGGGATCCAATACGAAGACTCCCCGCCTACCGCGACCACTCACGGCAGCAACATCCCGTCTGGAAGCGGTGGCTCGCCCGCGCACACTTCGGATACGCGCGACGACGGCTCCGCTTCTCATGGGTCGACGAATTCGGGCTCATCTGAAGAAGGTCCTTCGAAGGAAAGCGAATCGGATACGGCGGGCGGCGTGCCGGCCAAGGCCGGGAACGATGGAAATGGCGGCAACGGGCAGGGTAACCCAGCCAAGGGCGCCAAGAACGAGGATCTCTCGGGTGCAAAGCCGGTCAGCAGCAGCGGCGCCAAGTCAGACGACGGTGGCGACTCTTCGCCGCTGGTCCCAATCCTGATCGCGGTCGCGGTATTGGCGGCGATCTCGGTCGGCGTCGTCGCCTTCAGGCAGCGTCGCCGGGACGGTTCGGACGCCCGCATCTCGCCTGAGGCGAGCTGAGCCCATGGCGGCAGAGCGGATGTGGAAGTTTGGGAGGCTTCGTGCCTGGAGCGCCGCCCTGGCGCTCTCCGTCTGCGGTTCGACGGCCTTCGCGTCGAGCGCGATGGCCCTGCCGGCCGACTTTTGGGGCGTCGTCCCGCAGGCCACGCCGACGCCCGAACAGTTCCAGCGCCTGCAGCGGGGCGGCGTCGAAAGCGTCCGTATCCCGATCGCCTGGAGCGCGGTCCAGCCGAGCGCCGGTGGCGCTTACGAATGGTCGGGCGTCGATGCCCAGGTGAGGGGCGCTGCCGCGGCAGGCCTCGACGTGTTCCCGTTCCTCGCTGGGGCGCCGAAGTGGGCGGTCCCGATCGACAGGCGATATGGCAGCCCGAAGACGCTGCCGGTGGCGAACGGGCGCCAGATCGCCGGCTGGAAAGCCTTCGTCACCGAAGCCGTCCATCGCTACGGCCCGGGCGGCGCCTTCTGGGCGGCTAACCCGGGGGTGCCCGCCAACCCGATTCGAACCTGGCAGGTCTGGAACGAGGAGAACTTCGAGTACTTCGTGGCGCGACCGAATCCCGCCCAGTACGGCAAGCTCGTCGTCCTCACCTCGGCGGCGATCAAAGCCGCCGACCCCGCCGCCAAGGTCGTTCTCGGCGGCATGTTCGCCCGCCCCCGCGAGGCCGAATTCAACCGACGGCCGCCGCTGGCGTACTTCGCCACCGATTTCCTCGACCAGATGTACCGGACGACGCCGGGGGTCAAGTCCAAGTTCCAGGGTGTCGCCCTGCACCCCTACACTGGCAGCTACAAGCGCCTGACCCCTTACATCGAAGAATTCCGCACCGTGCTGAAGGCCAACCACGACGGCGGCAAGAAGCTGTGGATCACCGAGCTGGGCTGGAGCTCCCAGCGCCCGTCCCGCGGCAACTCCTTCGCCAAGGGGCGGGGCGGTCAGGCCAGCCAGCTGCGGGGGGCGTTCGGCCTGCTCCGCGCCAAGCAGCGGCAATGGCACGTCGCCGGGGTCTACTGGTTCTCGGTCGACGACCAGCGGGGCGCCTGCAACTTCTGCGACGGCTCCGGCCTCTTCGGCGAAGGCTTCGTGCCGAAGCCCGCCTGGTTCGCCTTCACCCATTTCACCGGCGGCCTGCCCTAGTGGCTTAGCCGGTGCGGCTCGGCGCGAAGCTCTCGACACTGGCTGCGCTGCTTGCCCTGCTGGCGCTGCCGCAGGCGGTGTCCGCGAGCGCGCCGCGTGGTTTCCTCGGCATCTCGCCGCAGACGCCGCCGAGCGAATCCGACTACGCGCTGATGGCAGGAGCGGGGGTGGAGAGCGTGCGCCTGCCGTTGCTCTGGGCCCAGGTCGAGCAGACCAACCCGTTGGTGCGGGCGCCGGATTGGTCGGGCTTCGACCTTGGCGTTGAGATCGCGGCGGGCCAGGGGATGAGTGTCTTTCCCTTCGTCACGGCGTCGCCGGCCTGGATCTCGCCGCGGCTCGGCCTCGAACCGATGGGCCGTTTACAGCTGCGCGCCTGGGCCGACTTCCTCGCCGCCGCCGTGCGGCGCTACGGACCTGGCGGCTCCTTCTGGCGCGAGCGGCCTGAGCTTCCCTACCGGCCGATCCGCGCCTGGGAGGTCTGGAACGAGGAGAACATCGTCACCTTCGGCCGCGCCCGGCCGCGGGTCTTCGCGCAGCTGCTGCGGGTCAGCGGCCGCACGATCCACGGCATCGACCCAAGGGCCAGGGTGATCCTCGGTGGCCTCTTCGGGCGGCCGTTGCAGGTGCCGCCGAACGTCGCCTCGGGAGACTTCCTCAGCCGTCTCTACCGGGCGCGGCGCGTGAAGCCCTACTTCGACGGCGTCGCCCTGCATCCGTACGTCGCCGACGCGCGGGCGATGATCCCGCAGATCCGCAACCTGCGGCGGGTGATGCGCGAGCACCACGACACGGCGACGCCGCTCTACGTGACCGAGCTGGGCTGGGGCTCGGACAGCTTCCAGACCCGCTGGGAGCGGGGGCCGCAGGGTCAGGCGCGCGAACTCGACCTGGCCCTCTCGCTGCTCAGCAGCCACCGTCTCTCCTGGCGGATCGGCGGGGTGTGGTGGTTTTCCTGGGCCGATGCCCCCGACGGCTGCCAGTTCTGCGACTCGGCCGGCCTGTTGACCGAAGCCCGCGAAGCGAAGCCCGCCTGGTACAGCTTCAACGCCTGGACGGGCGGCGACGCCGAAGTCGTCCCGCGCGCCTCGCTCACCTCGTCCGCCCGGGACGTGCCGTGAGTTAGACACCATAGTGGGCGTCAAATCACCGGCACGTCCGGCGGCTGCGTAAGATCGGTGGATTGGCCACTAACGCGAAAAGACGTGTGGAATCTGATCCGCTGGCGCCGTTCAGCGCTCCCGTCAGAGACTGGTTCGAGCGCTCCTTCGAGGGTCCGACGCCTGCCCAGGCAAGCGGCTGGAGCGCGATCGCGGGCGGCGCCAACACGCTGATCTGCGCGCCGACCGGCTCCGGCAAGACGCTCGCCGCTTTCCTTTGGGGGATCGATCGCCTCTCGAAACAAAAGGGCGAGCCCGGCGTGAAGATCGTCTACGTCTCGCCGCTGAAGGCGCTCTCCTACGACATCGAGCGCAATCTGCGGGCGCCGCTGCGTGGCATCGGCGCCGACATCTCGGTCGGGCTGCGGACCGGCGACACCAGCCAGAAAGAGCGCCGGGCGATGCGCAAAACGCCGCCCGACATCCTGATCACGACCCCCGAGTCGCTCTACCTGATCCTCTCCTCGGAGGCCCGCGAGATCCTCACCGGCGTCGAGGCGGTGATCGTCGACGAGATTCATGCGGTTGCGCAGTCCAAGCGGGGGTCGCATCTGGCGCTCACGTTGGAGCGGTTGGATTGCCTGGTTAGGGACTATGCGTCCGGGGCGGCGGGGCCTGGCGGAGGGGCG
>DATANV010000017.1:0-28240 GCA_036266075.1 Solirubrobacterales bacterium | reverse complement strand
CCTTTGTTGCCGTATGCGGCAAAAAGGCGCCACGGCAGCAGGATCGTCAAAGTGTGGGCGCTCGGGCGGGGGGCGTTCGGGCGGCGCAGCACCAGCTCCAGCAGGCCGCAGGCGATCAGAACGAGGACGAGCCAGGCGCCGACTAGGGCCGTGGCGACCAGGCCGGCGAGCGCGTAGGCGACCCAGCGGCGCGGATGGGTGTCACGGGCGCGGCGCCAGCTCGCCGGCACCAGGGCGAGACCGGCTCGCAGCGCCACCGCCGCAACGGCGGCGCCCGCCCCGGCGCCGGCGCCAAGCACCCACTCCGGCGGCGCCGAGGCGAGGAAGAGCGCCGCCAGGGCGACGATCGCGGTCAGGCCCGGCAGGATGAACCCGGCGCCGCCGGCCAGGGCGCCCGGCACCCCACGCAGGCGCCAGGCGCAGAAGATCGAGAGCTGCGTCGAGCCGGGGCCCGGCAGCAAATTGGTCGCCGCGATCGCGTCCTCGAACTGCTCGGCGGCGAGCCAGCCGCGACGCTCGACGCAGAGCTCGCGGAAGAGCGCGATGTGCGCCGGCGGCCCGCCGAAGCCGACGCAACCGATCCGCCCCCACTCCCGCAGGATCGTGGCGAGGGATGGGGGGTGACCCGCGCCGGGATCCTCGGTCAGGACGCTCCCACTGTCAGTGGGGCTCCCAGACGTCCGGCTCCGCGGTCAGGCGAACCACCTCGGCGGGCAGCGCGCCATTGGCAATATCCGCCAGGGTCACCGACTCAAGCACCGCGCGCATGTTGGCACGAAGCGCAACCCAGACGTCGCGAAGCGGCGCCGCAGCGCCGGCGTAGGAGAGCTCGTCGGGTCGCTCGGAGCGGATGCTGGCAATCGGCCCCTCGACGGTGCGGATGACGTCGGCAAGGGTGATCTCCTCGGCGGGGCGGGCGAGGCGGTAGCCGCCTTCCGCGCCGCGCTGGCTGCGGACCAGCTTCGCGTGGCGCAGCTCGATCAGGATATTCTCGAGAAACCTGAAGGGCACGTGCTGGGCGCCGGCGATCGCTTCACACTTCACCGGTCCGCCGCCGGCGGCCGCCAGCTCGACCATCGCCCGGACCGCATAGTCAACCTTGGCGGTGACCTGCATGGTCGGCCCGATCATCGCGCGGCCAACACGTCAGTCGCCTCCGGATTCGCCGAGCAGGCCGGCCGCGAAGGACCTGGTCTTCGCCCGCCCTGCGACGGCGAGGTGTTCGAGCCGGAACAGGTCCTCGACGGTGCGGAGTAACGAATACGGGTCGTATGAGGTCGCGTCGCTGGAACCCGGGGCGGCGAATTGCGAAACGAGCAGGGCACCGACGCGCAGAGGGTCGACCGTCGCGCTCGGCGGTGCCGCACCGGCGGCGGGTGGAGCACCCGAGGCAGGATCGACGGCCGCCGGAGCGCCGGAGCCAAAGCCGACGATCAGCACGCCGTCCTTCTTGAAGGCCGGCGAGGCGAGGATCTGGGGCACCCACTCTTCGAGGAAAGCATTGGCGGCACCAGGACCTTCGGGCACCCCTTCCGGGCACTGTCCGGGAACCCCGGCGTGGCAGGGAGTCGCGGCGATGTAGACGAAGTTGGGCGTCGAGTCGGCCTTGCGAAGGTCGGCGCTGAGCGAGGCTATCGACAGGTCGTTGGTGGCACAATCGCCAAGGTCGAGCAGCGAGTGGAAGTAGACGAAGGGGTTCTGCGTCGCCGAGTAGCCGCCCGGCACGGGTTCGGGCGCGACCCCAGGGTCGGGATGAACGCAACTCTGCGGCTGGCCGCTCTCGTCGACCATGCCGTCGACGTAGGCGCGCCAGCTCAGGCGAGCGCTTCCGAGCTGATCGGCGACCGTCAGCGCTTCGACCGGATATGCGCAACCGGCCCCCGACACCACGCCCTTGGCGTCGGGCGCCGTACCGGCCTTGAACTCGTCGTATGCGGGACAGTCCGCCTCGGTCAGCGAGTTGGGGGGCTGGCCGGAGATCGCCGCTACCCCGTTCGGCAGCGCAGTTTCGCTGAGCAGCGAGTAGCCGGATAGCAGCTCCCCCCTTGGCCGCAGGGTGCCAGCCAGATACGGAATCTGCGATTCGGCGCCGAAGGCGGCTTCGTAACCGGGGCTCGCCAGGGATATCTCGAAGACGTGCCCGACCCGGCCCGGTTCCGGGGTCGGCGCCTCGGGCGCGGGTTTGCTCGCCGGCTCCCTGGCCGCCGGCGGCGGAAGAGTCGAGCCCGGAGCAGCGGCAGGAGCGGGAGCAGGTTCGCCGGCGGATGCCCGGGTTGGAGCAGTGCTCGTAGAGGCTGCCGCCCCTTCCGCGACGGGATTGGCAGGTGCCGCGCTCGCCTGCGCGCTCACCGGAAGCTTGCGCCCGAGCAGCGCGGCAAGCGCTCCGTCGCTGCCGGTCCCGGTCATCGCCCCGGCGACGATCGCCGAGGTGGCGACCAGCGACGATGCAACGAGCAAGGCGAAGCGCTTGCCGCCGAGCGAGGCCGCCGCCGAGATCGCCCGGTCCACACGTTTGGAGAGCCCGGCCTTCACTCGGCCGCCCCGTCCGGCTCCAGCATCTCCAGCAGCCGCTCCGCCGCCAGCAGCTCGGCGTCGACCCGCTGCAGCTCGGCCGCCTTGCGGGTGAGGACGTCCATCCGCAGGTGGTCGCGAATCGCCATCTCGTAGAAGGCGCCGCCGAGATCGGCCTGCATGATCGTGAACTTCTCCAGCAGCCGGTCGCGCTGGGCGCGCAGGTCGGAACTCTCCGTAGGAGCGCTCATGGCTGCCCCTGCCCACCGGGCGCCGAGTCCGGGTCGCCGCCGACAACGATCACGTCGGGGAGGTTCTGCTGGGCTTCGATGTAGGTCGAGCCGGTCTGCTGGACGTTGCCTTCCACCAGCTTGGTGTCTTCCTCGGTCTTCTGCTCGGTCGGCTTGAAGCCGGTGACCTGGTGCACCGTGCCGTTCTTGGTCTGGGCCACGACTTTTCCGCCGTCTTTCTGCGCAGCCTTGCCCGGCGTGGATTTCGCGTCGCTCGCCGTAACCGCCCCGGTCTGCGCGGGCGCCGCTCTGGCGAGCGCGGCGTTCTGTTCGCGCAACGCCTGCACCAGAGCGTCGTTGTCTTCGCCCGAGCCGGAGCGACCGACGACGACGCCGATCGCCACCGCGATCGGCAGCAGCGCAAAGAAGCCGACCGCTGCCGCCCGGCTGCCGGAAGCCCTGGCCGGGGGGCGCGCAGGCGGCCGGCGAGCGCGCTTGCTCATCGCCGCGAAGTAGCGTGAGGCGGGGTTGGCGCCGTTGCCGCGCCGCGCCGCGCAGTGGACGCAGTAGCGCTGCTGCGGATCGAGCGGCGCGCCGCACTCCTCGCAGGGCTCATAGAGGGACTGTGCTGCCTGGATGGCGGTGGGCTCGACCTCAGTCGTCATCGCTTCTCTCTCCCGTGCTCGTGCGACTTCGCTCGCTGCCGCTGCTTCTTCGCGCGGGCCTCGAGGATTCGCTTGGATTCGGCTTGCTTGAGCTCGGCGGTGTCCTGGGTGGTCGCGCAGCCGGCGACCGCGCCCAGCAGTAACAACGCGCAGAGCGCGAGCAGCGCCACGCGGGTCATCGGGGGCCTAGCCGAAGGCACCGCTCACGTACTCCTGCGTCCGCTGCTCGCGTGGCGAGCCGAAGAGCGTCGTCGCGCTGCCGTACTCGACCAACTCGCCCAGGTACATGAAGGCGACGTGGTCGGCGACCCGGTAGGCCTGCTGCAGGTTATGGGTGACGATCACGACCGCGACGTCGTCGCGCAGCTTCACGATCAGGTCCTCGATCACCTGGGTCGACTGCGGGTCGAGCGCCGAGCAGGGCTCGTCGAGCAGCAGGACCTCGGGCTCGGCGGCCAATGCTCGGGCGATGCAGAGCCGCTGCTGCTGCCCACCGGACAGCCGCAGCGCCGGGTGGTCGAGGTTGTCCTTGACCTCCTCGAAGAGGCCAGCGCGGTCGAGGGCGCTGTGCACCTTCGCCTCGAGGGCCTTCTTGCGCTGCCGGCGCGACCCCTGCTCCCGTAGGACGTAGGCGATGTTGTCGAAGACGCTCATCGGGAACGGGTTCGGCTGCTGGAAGACCATCGTCACCCGGCGCCGCAGCGCGGTCGGCTCGATCAGGGCGATGTCGACGTCGTCGAGCAGGACGCGACCGCTCAGCCGTGCCGTGCGGGTCAGCTCGGTGAGCCGGTTGAGCGAGCGCAACAACGTCGTCTTGCCGCAACCCGAGGGCCCGATCATCGCCAGCACCTCGCCCTGGCGAACCGGCAGCGAGACCGATTTCACCGCTTCCCGGTCCGCATATGAGACCGAAAGCCCGTCGACCTCCATGCGGCGGATCGAGAACTGCGGCGCCCCAATCGACCGCCGCGCCCCCGTAAACCCCCCCCGCCCACCGGGGGCGCCGGTAGTTATGCCCCCTATAGGGTGGCTAACTTCCGGCGCCCCCCCTTGGGGGGTGAGCTCGCGGGCGGGGGGTGGCTCCTCCAGCTTCAGCCGTCGGATCGGCGGCGGCGGCGATTTCAAGAACTCCACGTTCCAACCTTTCGCGCGCGGCGATGGACGACGTCGACGGCGGCGTTCAGCGCCAGCACCATCAGCAGCAGGACGAAGGCCGCCGCATAGGCCTTCTGCGGCTGGTTGAGGTTGCCGGTCGGCGAGGCCTCGTAGACGAAGTTGGTCAGCGTCGTACCGGCCCCGCGTAGGTAGGCGAAGGGGAAGACCGACCCTTCCACAGGCGCGAAGTTCTGCGTCGCCCCCAGCAGGACGACGATGATCGCCGTGTCGCCGATGATCCGACCGAGGCCGAGCATCGCCCCGGTGGCCACCTGCGGGCGCGCGGTCGGCAGGAGGATCCGCCGCACCGTCGCGATCTTCGTCTTGCCGACCGCGTAAGAGGCCTCGCGCACGTGCTGCGGAATCGCGTTCAAGCCCTCGCGCGTGCTGGCAACGACCAGGGGCAGGGCGACCAGGGAGAGCATCGCCGAGGCAGCAAAGAAGGAGCGGCCGAAGACGACCCCTTCTGAGGTGCGGCTGAGGAAGCCGAGCGCCGTGCTCGAGAAGATCACCGTCCCGAACAGGGCGAGAACGATCGAGGGGATTCCGGCGATCGCCTCGATCGTCGACTCGGTGACGCGGGCGAACGCCGCCGGACGGCCGTACTCGACCAGCCAGACGGCGACTCCGACGCCCGCCGGCAGGGCCAGGGAGATGCCCATCGCTGCAACGATCAGCGTGCCGAACAGGGCGTCGGAGAAGCCGCCGGTTTCACTCTGGCTGAAGCCGGCGGTGGCCGGCGTGACCAGCATCGAAGGGCGCAGGTACTTGATCCCTTGCACCAACAGGTAGGCGACGATCGCCGCCGCGATCGCGCAGAAGAGCAGGCCCAGCAGCCAGCAGATCGCCAGGCCGAGCCGATCGGAAAGGTGCCAGGTGGCGCTCGCCTCAACCGCGCCTTTGCCTCGGCGCGGGGGAGCCTGCTGCTGCGGGGCGCCGCTCTGCGGGGCTGCGATCGTGCCCTCCATCAGGAGGTCGCTCCGTATTTGCGCATCGCCCGTCGGGCCGTCCAGCCCGCTAGCGAGAACAGCGCCGCAGAGAAGAGCAGTGCCGCGGCGATCGCGAAGAGCGTCGCGTTGGCCGGTGCCGAACCGAGCGAGTCGATGTTCTTGACGATCGTCGGCGCCAGCGGCCGCGAGGGCTCATAGAGGAAGATCATCCCGTCGGCGGGATTCGGCGCGAAGGCGACCGAGCCGGAGACCATCGCCAGCATCACAGCCTCGCCGATCGCCCGCGCAGTCGCCAGCACCGTGCCGGCGACGATCGCCGGCCGCGCCGTGCGGACGGCAATCTTCCACGTCGTCCGCCAGCGGTTGACCCCCAACGCGAGCGACCCCTCCAGCCATCCGGGCCGCACCGAGCGCAGCCCGTCGGAGAAGATCGAGACCATCAGCGGCGCGATCATCACCGTGAGGATCAGCACCGCCGCCATCAGGCTGTAGCCGCTGAGGGAAATCACTCCCGCCACCGAGGCCTTCTGCGACTCGGTGACGAGATGGTTGCCGATGAACGGCACGACGACCAGAACGCCGAGCAGGCCATAGATCACCGAGGGGACGCTGGCGAGGAAGCGGACAACCGGCTGCAGCACGTCGCGCATCCGGTCCGGCGCGAACTCGACGATGAAGACCGAGACGAAGAGCGAGCAGACCAAGGCCAGCACCACCGCCGCGCCGGTGATCAGGATCGTGCTCCAGATCAGCTGCCAGGCGTGGAAGGTGTAGACGTAGTGGCCGGCGCTGAGGCCGGATAGGTAGATCGTGTTGAGCTGCTCGTCGACGTTGCCGCCGGGGCCGAACCAGGCGAGGCCGTTGTGGGCGAACGACGGCCAGGCCCGCACGAAAACGGTGACGATCAGCGCCAGGAGCAGCGCCACGACGGCGCAGACCAGCGCGCCGAGCATCCGCTCGGCGCGCTGGTCCGACCACCGTGGGCCGTACTCAGCTGGGAGGTACTCCCCCTCCATCGCTAGCGCTTCTTGGCCTTCTTGTTGAAGGCGGGAACGCCGCCGGCTTTGGAGATCACTTCCGCCGCCTGCGGGCTGGTCCGCGCCCAGTCGATGAACTTCAGGAGCGCCGGCGGACTGGTGCTGCCGTCACCCGGCAAGACCAGGAAGATGTAGCGCGAGAGCAGATACCTGAGCGGCTCGACGCTGATCTTCGAGGGTATGCATTTGACGCCGTTGACTTTGAGCGTCTTCTGGCCATTGCCCTGCCAGGCCAGCCCGTCGTAGCCGATCGCGTTGGGGTCCTGCCTGACCGCGTTGACGACAAGGCCGTCGGCGGTTAGCGCGTTGACGTTGGAGGCGGGCAGTTCATTGTTGAGCACAGCCTGCAGGAAGAAGTTGTACGTCCCCCCGTTGGTGTCGCGGCCGACCGGGTCGATGGTCGTGTCGAGACCGGACCCGGGCACCGCGCTCCAGTTGGTGATCAGCCCCCGGTAGATGTCGTGGACCTGTTGGATGCTGATGTTGGACAGCTTGTTCTTCGGGTTGACGTCCATGCAGAGGCCGTCGAGGTAGAACTTGATGTAGGTCGTGCCGGCATCGCTGGGCAGCGGCGTGCGCGCCTGCCCGGCGAACTGGCTGGCCCCGTTCTGCACGTCCTTGACGCCGGCATTGCCGCCGTTCGCCGTGTAGACGAAGTGGACCTTGTGGTTGACCTCTTTGGTGTAGGTGCTGAAGAGGGCCTGCAGCACCGGCTGCGCAGCCACGGAGCCGGACCCAATCAGGGTCTGGGCGCCAGCCGAGGCCGGCAGGACCAACCCAAGGGCGGCGACCGCGATTGCGGCGAGGGTCTTGCATCTCATGCGGTTTTCGGTTCCTTCCTGCCGGGTACTGGACAAAGTTGAGCAACTAACTCGACAAGACCCTAGCACCTTCTGTACTTTATTGACCTCTTTAGTAAAGAAGGCTTCCCGGCGGCCCCGAAAGATGGAGGTTCAATTGCTCAGCAGAAGACTGTCCAGACCCCGCGCAGCCGCCGTGGTGGCGATTGCCGCGGCGCTGGCCGCCGTGGTTGCCGTAAGCCCGTCGTTTGCCGGCTCGCTGCTCACCCAGGAGAAGGCCTCCCACGTCTTCCTCACGAACAAGAAAGCCGCCGGGCTCTACCTGAGGAAAAAGGCGGCGAACACGCTCTACCTGAAACAGAAAGCCGCCGGCAATCTCTACGTGGCCAAAGCGGACGCACCGCTGCCGCCGGTGGTCGGCATAGCCGCCGGCACCGCCCCGTTCTCCGCCTCGGCGACGACCGCCGGGTACATCCCCTCGGCATTCACGTCGTTCGCCACGCCGGAGATCGCCCCGGCGGTGATCACCTTCTCGGGCAACGCCACCTGCACGGCGGAAAAACCGAGCGTGGAACTGGCCTGCCCGATCCAGATCCTAGTCGACGGCCAGAACACCGGCAAAGTCAACTTTGCCCCGTCCACGGCGTTCTCGGCCAAAGCCGTGCCCCTGGTCTACACGGTGACGCAGACCACGGTGCTTGGCAAAGGCGGACACACCGTCGCGGTCCAGTACGCGGGAGCGGCAAAAGTCACCTTTGCGCTGAAAAGCTGGAACCTGGCGGTTCAGGCCTATCCGCAGGAGCCCGAACCGCCGGCGCCCGAAGAAGGGACCGGCGGCAAAGGCAGTAAATAGTCGTCGGCCGCCGCCCCGCCCGGTCTCACCGGGAGGGGCGGCGCAGCGACTCGGGGCGGCGCAGCGACTCGCCGAGGATCAGGCGGGCGCGGTAGTAGATCGCCTCGTCGACCTGGTGGCGATCGCCGGCCGCCTCGGCCAGGGCGCCGGAGCCACCAGCCAGCCTCTCCCCCCTCAGCACGCCGCTCAAGCGGCCCTTCGAGACCACCGTCGTTCCATCGATCCGGCTCATTCCGGCTCCTTTCTAGAGTATGTTGAGTTTGAAAGTCAAGAATAACAGTAGAGCTAGGGACGGGGCGCCACCCGGCAAAGCGCGCCCCGTCCCGTCGCCTCTTCAGGCGGCTGCAGACACTGCTGCGTCGTCCCCACCCTGCTTGCCGCGGGGAGTCGAGGCCCCGTGGCCGTCGGGTGAGGAGTCACCGCTGAAGCTCTTGGCCTGGCTCGGCCGCAGATGGACGATCTGGCCCTCGCGCAGCTCGAGCCGCTGCAGCTCTGTGCGCGTCAACTGGGCCCAGACGTCGGTCCCGTCTCCCAGCACGACCTCGACCCGGACCTCGAAGCCGAGCGGCACGATTCGGCGGATCATCGCCTCCACGGTGCCCTCGTCGGCGTCGAGCACGATTTGCATGTCGTGCGGGCGGACGAAGTGCTCCCCGAGCCGGTTGACCTCGCCGACGAAGCTCATCACGAACTCGTTGGCGGGGTGCTCATAGAGGTCGGTGGCCGTGCCCGATTGCTCGACCCGGCCGTCGTTCATCACGACCAACTGCTCGGCGACGTCCATCGCCTCCTCCTGATCGTGGGTGACGAAGATCGTCGTCACCCCGGTCTCGTCATGGAGGCGGCGCAGCCAGCCGCGCAGGTCCTTGCGCACCTTGGCGTCGAGCGCGCCAAAGGGCTCGTCGAGCAGCAGCACCTGCGGTTCGACCGCCAGCGCCCGCGCCAGCGCCATCCGCTGCCGCTGACCGCCGGAGAGCTGGTCGGGGTAGCGCTCTGCCAGGCCGTCGAGCTGCACCAGCCGCAGCAGCTCGTGCACGCGGGTGTCGATCTGCTGCTTGGACCACTTGCGGATCTTCAAGCCAAAGCCGACGTTGCCGAACACGGTCATGTGCTTGAAGGCGGCGTAGTGCTGGAAGACGAAGCCGACGCCGCGCTTCTGCGGCGGTTTGGCGGTCGCGTCCTCACCACGGATCGTGACCTTGCCGGCGTCGAGCTCCTCCAGGCCTGCGATCGCCCGCAGCAGCGTCGACTTGCCGCTGCCGCTGGGCCCGAGCAGGGCCGTCAGCGAGCCATCGGGGACGTCGATCGAGACGTCGTCCAGGGCCTGAAAGTCATCGAAGCGCTTGTACGCTCCCTCGACTGCGATTGCCATCTCAGGTACCTCCTGCCGGGTTGGACTGCGAGTGCGATTGCGACCGTGCCTTGCGGCCACCGACGCTCATCAAGAGCAGCGTGGTGAAGGCGAGCAGGGCGAGCACGATCGCGCCGGCGTAGGCGGCCTGCTCGTTGAACTGCTCGAAGGACTTGGCGACGTAGAGCGGCAGCGTTTCCGTCTTGCCGGAGATCGAGCCGGAGACGATCGTCACCGCGCCGAACTCGCCCAGCACGCGGGCGGTGGTCAGCACGACCCCGTAGGCGACGCCCCAGCGGATCGCCGGCAGCGTCACCCGCCAGAAGGTCTGCCAGGCGTTGGCGCCGAGCGTCGAGGCCGCCTGCTCCTGCTCGGTTCCGATCTCCTGCAGGACCGGAACGGTCTCGCGCACGACGAAGGGCAGCGAGACGAAGATGCTGGCGAGGATCATCCCCGGGACCGAGAAGAGCACTTCGATCCCCCATTCCTGGAGCGTCGGCCCGAACCAGCCGTCGTTGCCGTAGAGCAGGAACAGCGAGAGGCCGATCACCACCGGGGAGATCGCGAAGGGCAGGTTGATGATTCCGTCGATCACCGCGTTGCCGGCCCAGCGGTGACGCACCAGGAGCAGCGCGCAGCCGACTCCGAAAACCGCGTTGAGCGGCACCGCGACGGCGACCATCAGCAGCGTCAGCCAGATCGCGTGCACCGCGTCGGAGGAGGTCATCGCTTCGAGCGGCGGGCCGATGCCGTGTTCGAAGGTCTTGTAGAAGATCATCGCCACGGGGGCCAGCAGCAGCAGGCCGAGATAGCCGAGGCCGAGCGTGCGCAGGCCCCACTTGGCTGGGGTGCTCGCGGTCATTCGATACCTCCGAAACCGATCCGGGCAGCCAGGGGCTTCACGATGCGGTCGTAGAAACCGGACTCGCCGTGGGTAGTCCAGCGGACGCTCAGGCTGACCAGGACCAGCAGCAGCAGCGAGATCCCCAGCAGGACGATCGAGACCGCCGCTGCGCCGGAGACGTTGCCGGACTCGATCTGGCTGCGGATGAAGACCGAGGAGACCTCGGTCTTGAAGGGGATGTTGCCCGAGATCAGGATCAGCGAGCCGAACTCGCCGAGCGCCCGGGCGAAGGCCAGCAGCACCCCGGCGAGGATCCCGGGCAGCAGGTTCGGCAGGACGATCCGCCGGAAGACCGTGAAGCCGCCGGCGCCCAGCGAGGCTGCCGCTTCCTCCATCTCGCGGTCGAGCTCGAGCAGCAGCGGCTGCACCGCGCGGGTCACGAAGGGCAGCGTCACGAAGCAGAGCGCGACGACGACCGCGGTGCGGGTGAAGGCGACGTCGACGCCGATCGGGCTTTCGGCGCCGTAGAGCGTCAGCAGCGTCAGGCCGGCGACGATCGTCGGCAGCGCGAAGGGCAGGTCGATCAAGGCGTTGACGGCCCCCTTGCCCGGGAACTCGTCACGGACCAGGACCCAGGCGATCACCGTGCCGAAGAAGGCGTTGATCGCGACGACGATCAACGAGCAGACAACCGTGAGTTTCAGCGCCGCCAGCGACTGACTCGTGGTGACCGAGTCCCAGAAGGCGCCGAGGCCGCCGCTCAACGATTTATCGAGCACGGCGGCAAGCGGCAGCAGGACGATCAGCGACAGGTAGAGCGCGACCATCCCGCGGCCGAGCCCGACACCGACACCGGGCAGGCGGATGCCTGCCCGGTGGGGCGCTGGGAGGGTTGCCGGGTGACTCTCCATCTCACCCTAGCCGCTCGTCGAGACGCCCAGTTCCTGCTCGATCGCGGCGACCTTGCCGCTTTCCTCGTCGAAGAACTCGTCGTTGACCTTGCCCCAGCCGCCGAACTGGGCGATCTGGAACAGGTCCTTCGGGGTCGGGAACTGCTTGGCGTCGACCAGCTTCGGATTCACCGGCCGGTAGCCGTTTTCCGCCCACAGCTCCTGGCCAGCGTCGGACCAGAGGTAATCGAGAAACTCCTTCGCCGCCGGCGGCGCGTCGACAGTCACGGCAATCGGCGTCTCGATCTCGATCGTGCTCGGCGGGATCACGTATTCGACGTCCTCGCCTTCCTCTTCCGCCTTGATCGCCTCGTTCTCGTAGGAGATCAACACGTCGCCCTCGCCCTGGGTGAAGGCGGCGAGCGCGTCGCGGGCGCTGCCGGGCTGGACGATCGTCTTCGAGAGAACCGTCTTGACCGCGTCGAGCGCCTGCTGGGGCGACTTGCCGGCATTCAGCTGGGAGCCGTAAATGGCCATGATGTTCCAGCGCGCCGAGCCCGAGCTGAAGGGGTTCGGGGTGATCACGTCGACGTCCTTGCTGAGCAGGTCGTCGAAGGACTCGATGCCCTCGGGGTTACCCTTGCGGACGACGAGAACCGCGATCGAGTCGGTGGCGATGCCGTCGTAGGGCTGCTTTTCCCAGTCCTTGGAGACGAGTTCCCCTTCTTCGACGAGCCTTTCCATGTCGCCCGCCTGGGAGAAGTGGACGACCGAGGCCGGCTGACCGGCCACCACCGCGCGGCTCTGGTCGCCGGAGGCGCCGAAGGAGTTGCTGAAGCTGACGTCCTTGCCCTGCGAGGTCGCCTCGAAGCCCGGCTCGAGGGCTTCCTCGTAGACCGACTCCGGCGTCGAGTAGCCGACGACGTCGAGCTTTCCGCCCGAGCCGCTGCCGGAAGCCGTGTCGCTGCCACCGCCTCCGCAGCCCGCCACCGCGACGGCGGCAATCGCGAGCAGCAGCGCCGCGAGCGCCGCTCCCGCCTTTCCTATGTCGCTACCACGATGCTTGCCAGAGTGGGTCATCGAAGCCGTTCTCCTCTTTCTTGATGAAGTTAATTGGGAATTGAGTCGCGGCAGCCTAGCACAATGTCAATCATGAAAGTCAAGAAAGAGGGCGAGACTGCGTTTGGGCGCGCCGGGCGCGCACAAATGCACGTGGCCGGGAGGCTCTAGCGGGGAGCCCAGGCGTCGGGCTCGGCGGCGAGCTGCTCAACGACGGTCGGCATATCGCCGCTGACCAGGTCGGCCAGGGTGACGTGCTCGAGCACCGCCCTCAGGTTGGCGCGCACGGCGATCCAGACCTCCCGCAGGTGCTCGGAGTGGCCGCGGTACTCGATCGACTCCGGCGGCGAAGACTGGACGTGGGCAATCGGCCCCTCGACAGCCCGGACGATGTCGGCGACGGTCACCGCGTCGGCGGGCTTGGCCAGCCAGTAGCCGCCCTTCGCCCCGCGCCGGGCGCGGACGATGCCGTGGTGCTTCAGCTCGAGCAGGATGTGCTCGAGGAACTGCAGCGGGATGTCCTGCGCCTCCGCCAGCTTCTCCCCCTTGACGGGTCCCTCCTTGGCCGCGGCCAGCTCGGCCGCAGCCCGCACGGCGTAGTCGGCCTTCGCGGAGACGCGCATACAGCTAGTAAATCAGTCAGCCGATCGTGTCCGGCGCCAACTCACGTCCACGGTCGAGCCTTTGCCGTTCCCGCTCGCGGCGGCGATGGAGGATGCGCGGCGCGGCGAGGATCGCACCCATGCCGATCGCCGCGACGGCGGCGGCGATCGGCCAGACCGTCGGGTCGCCCTTCTGAATCGTGACGATCCCCGAGCCGACCAGGACGACGCCGAGGGCGGCGCGGATGAAGCCCTGCGGCGCCCGATCCGAGAGCGCCGCGCCGATCACCACGCCGGGGACCGAGCCGAGCAGGATCGTGCCGGCGAGGGCGAAATCGACGTTCCCCCCCACCCAGTGGGCGATGCCGGCGGCCCAGAGCAGGACGGCGGCGTGGAAGACGTCGGTGCCGACGACCTTCTTCGGCGCCAGGCGGTAGACGGCGATCAGCAGGATCGCGATCACCGTGCCCGAGCCGGCAGAGGTGACGCCGATCACGAAGCCGGTGGTCGCGCCGATCACGATCGCGGCCACCTTGTGGCGGCGTTCGACATCGAAGCGGTCACGCTCCTCAACCAGGTCGCGGAGAATCAGCGCCCGGGCCAGCGTCATCACCCCGACCATCAGCAGGGTGCCGCCGAGCACCGCGTAGACGAGCGAGTCGAGCCGGTCTTCGCCGATGTGCTGCTGCAGGACCGAGACAATCGCGACGCCGCCGACCGCCGCCGGCACGCTGCCCAGGGCCAGCCACTTGACCAGCTCCATGTTGACCGTCTTCATGCGGAAGTGCCGCCAGCCGCCGACCGTCTTGGTGACCGCCGAGTAGAAGATGTCGGTGCCGATCGCAGTCGTCGGCTGGATGCCGAAGATGAGGATGAGCAATGGCGTCATCAGCGATCCACCGCCCATGCCCGTCATGCCGACGAGAATGCCGATGCCTAGTCCGAAGACGACGATTGCCGGGTCCATGCTGAGTTGCCGCGCCAGGGATGCTTATCGACTTTCCTGACCTTTTTAGTCAGAAGCGCGGAGTGCGCCAGGATACCAAGGTGGCTGCGGAAATCCAGGGATTCGCCGGCGAGGCTGCGTCGCCTGCCAAGGAGTCCGCCTCCGGCACGGCGCTGTCGGTTCGCGGGCTGACCCACTCCTACGGAGACCTGCGCGCGATCGAGCGGCTCGACCTGGAGCTGACCGCGCACGGCGTCCTCGGCCTGGTGGGACCGTCGGGCTGCGGCAAGTCGACCCTGCTGGAGCTGATCGCCGGCCTGCAGGAGCCGAGCGAGGGAGAGCTCGAGGTCGGCGGCGCCGTTGACGCACCAGGTCGCCTCGCCCGCTGCGCCTTCATGCCCCAGCGGGACGTCCTCCTTCCCTGGCTGACGGCAATCGACAACGCTGCCCTGGCCCTGCGCAACCGCGGCATGCGACGCCGTGCGGCGCGTGAGCGGGCGGCGGTCCTCTTCGAGCGCTTCGGCCTGGCCGGCTTCGAGCGCACTCGACCGGCGGAGCTCTCCGGCGGGATGCGGCAGCGGGTCGCCTTCCTCCGCACGCTGCTCGCCGGCAAGCCGCTGCTGGCGCTCGACGAGCCCTTCGCCTCGCTCGACGCGATCACCCGCGCCGAGATGCAGGGCTGGCTTGCGGCCGCCCTCGACGCCGACCCGCGCACCGTGGTGCTGGTCAGCCACGACGTCGAGGAGGCGCTCTATCTCTGCGACCGCGTCGTCGTCCTCTCGCCGCGCCCCGGCCGCGTGGTCGAGGAGCTGAGCGCCACCGCCCCGCGCGCCGCCGACCGCGACGCCGGCGTCACCGACCCCGCCTTCGTCGCCGCCCGTGAGCGGGCGATGCACGCCCTCCGCGAGGGCATCTCGAGTTGATGTCGCTATGCGGCAAAAAGTCGACACGAGGCTGGCTGTGGTGAAGCGCTGGGGGTTGCCCACGCTGCTGCTGGCAGGGCTGGTCGGCACCTGGCAGCTGGCCGCGAGCAGCGGGGCGCTGGCCGACGTGCTGAACGTCGAAAGCTTTCTCGTCCCCTCGCCGGCCGAAATCGCCGAAGCGCTTTGGCAGAGCCGCTCGCTGCTCGCCGAAAACGCCTGGGTGACGCTGCGCGAGATCCTGCTCGGCTTCCTCTGCGCCCTCGCCGCCGGCCTTGGCTTCGCCATCCTCCTGCGCCTCTCCGACACGTTGCGCCGCGCGGCCTATCCCCTGCTGGTCGCCACGCAGGCGATCCCGATCCTCGTCATCGCGCCGATCCTGGTCGTCTGGCTCGGCTACGGGATCTGGCCGAAGCTGGCGATCGTCGCGCTGGTCTGCTTCTTCCCGATCGCCGTCAACACCGCCGACGGTCTGCGCGCCGTCGACCCCGAGGCGACCAAGATGATGCGGACCCTCGATGCGACCCGCTGGCAGCTCCTGCGACGGGTGGAAGCGCCGACCGCGCTGCCCTACCTGCTCAGCGGAGCGCGGGTGGCGGTTGCGTTCGCCCCGATCGCCGCGGTCTTCGGCGAGTGGGCCGGCTCGGACTCCGGCCTCGGCCACCTGATCCTCCAGGACAACGCCCAACTGGAGACCGCGCGGGTGTTCGCCGCCGCCGCCGTCCTCGCCGCGATCGGGATCGCCCTCTTCGCCCTGCTCGCCCTCGCAGAGCGGCGCATCGTCACTTGGCGATAGAAAGCAGGGGATGAGGCTCTTCCGACTACCGGCGCTCGCCGCCGCCACGGCCGTGCTGGCACTCGCCCTAACGCTTGCCGCCTGCGGCGAGAAGAGCGAGGACACGAACGGCAAGGCGGAGCCGTTCAGCCTCACCCTCGACTTCTACCCGAACCCGGACCACGCCGGGATCTACATGGCGCAGAAACTCGGCTACTTCGAGGAAGCCGGGCTCGACGTCTCGATCCACACGCCGGCGGACCCGGCGGCGCCGATCAAGGAAGCCGCCTCCGGCCGCACCGACCTGGCGATCTCGTATGAGCCGGAGGTGCTGCTGGCGCGCGAACAGGGCCTCGACGTGATCGCCGTCGGCGCCGTCGTCGACCGGCCGCTGACCTCGATGATCTGGCTGAAGAGCGCGAAGATCGGCGGCATCGGCGGCCTGCGCGGCAAGACGATCGCCACTGCCGGCATCCCCTACCAGGACGCCTACCTGAAGACGATTCTCGCCCGGGCCGGGCTCTCGACCTCCGACGTCAACACCGTCAACGTCGGCTACGGCCTGCTGCCGGCGCTCGTCGGCGGCCGGGCGCAGGCGATGTTGGGCGGCTTCAGCAACGTCGAGGGCGTCGATCTGCGGCTGCGCGGCAAGGATCCGGTCGTGACCCCCGTCGACCGGCTCGGCGTGCCGACCTACGACGAGCTGGTCCTGGTCGCCAAGCGCGACGCGCTCGAAGAAGACCCGGAGGCGATCCGCCTCTTCCTCGCCGCGCTCGCGCGCGGCACCGCCGCCGCGAAGAAGAGCCCCGACGCGGCGACCAAGGCGCTGCTCGACGCGAACGGCGATCTCGATCCGAAGCTGACCGCAGCCGAGGTGCGGGCGACCCTGCCGCTGCTCTCTGCCCACGGCGAGATGGATGCAGCCGCCTGGCGCCGCTTCATCGCCTGGATGAACGAAAACAGCCTGATCTCCGGCCGACCGTCGCCATCCGAAGCGTCGACGGACGCCTACCTACCGGGCCGCGTCCCCCAGTAGCTCGAAGCTGCCTTCGCGCAGCAGATGGGTGATCTTCTCCGGCGCTAGCGGCCGCGAGAAGAGGTGTCCTTGGGCAAAGTCGCAGCCCAGCCGGCGCAACTCGGCGAGCTGCGCTTCGTTCTCGACGCCCTCGGCGATTGCGTCGAGCGAAAGCGCCCGCGCCATGCCGATCACCGCCTCGACGATCGCGGTGCGCTCCTGCTCGATGCCCAGCCCCTCGATGAACGAGCGATCGATCTTCAGCGCGTCGAAGGGAAAGCGGTTGAGGTAGGCGAGCGAGGAGTAGCCGGTGCCGAAGTCGTCGAGCACCAGGCGCACGCCGAGCTCGCTGAGCGCGGCGAGGGTCGCGGTCGCGTTGGCCGACTCCTCGACCAGCACGCTCTCGGTGATCTCCAGCCTCAGGTTGACCGGCTCCAAGCCGGTCCGCTTCAGCACGTCCTCGACCAGAACAGGCAGGTCGCGGTGGGCGACCTGGCGGGCCGAGAGGTTGACCGAGATGTCGAGTGGGCGACGGTCGGGCTGCAGGGCGTGCCAGCCAAGCGCCTGCCGGCAGGCGCTCTCCTGAACCCAGCGGCCGATCGGCTCGATCAGGCCGCTCTCCTCGGCGATCGAGACGAACTGTCCGGGGTCGAGCACGCCGCGCTCGGGGTGGTTCCACCGAACCAGAGCCTCGAGGCCGACGATCTCGCCGCTGCCCAGCGCGATCACCGGCTGGTAGTGCAGCTCCAGCTCGTCGCGCTCGAGCGCGCCGCACAGCTCGCGCTCGGTCTCCAGCCGGTGCACCGCCCGGGCTCGCATCTCGGCGTCGAACATCTCGCTGCGCCCACGCCCGCGCTCCTTGGCCCTGTACATGGCGGCGTCGGCGTCGCGGATCAGCAGCTCGGCGTCAACTGGGTCGCGGCCGGCTGGGCGGGCGACGGCGATGCCGATGCTGGCGGAGACGAAGTGCTCGGCGCCGCCCATCGTGTAGGGCTCGGAGAAGGCCCCGGTGACTCGATCGGCGATCGCGATCGCCTCCTCCTCGTCGGCCAGGCGGTCGACGAGGACGCCGAACTCGTCACCGCCGAAGCGGGCGACGATGTCGCCCGGGCGCAGGTGGGCGCGCAGGCGCGGGGCCACCGCGCGCAGCAGGTCGTCGCCGGCGTGGTGGCCGATGCTGTCGTTGATCAGCTTGAAGTGGTCGAGGTCGAGGAAGAGGACGCCGACCGGCGAGCCGGAGGCGGTGCTGCGCCGCAGGGCGTCCTGCAGCGAGTCGATGAAGCTGAGCCTGTTGGGAAGCCCGGTGAGCGCGTCGTGCAGCACGCGGTGGCGCAGCGCCTCGTCAGCGCGGTGACGCTCGAAGGCGTCGGCGAGAACGTTGGCCGAGGCCTGTACGAAGTGGACGTCCTGCGGCGTGAAGCGACTCGGCTCGGTCGAGTGGATGTCGAAGACTCCGAAAGGGCGCTCCTTGCCGGCGATCGGCACGGCCAGGCTGCTGCGCACGCCGAGCACCCGCAGCGCCGGCGGCATCGTGAAGCGCCGCTCGGCGGACCAGTCGTCGACGATCACGTGCAGGCCGGACTCCAGCGCCGCGCCGGCGTGTGAGTCGCGCGCGGCCGAGGCGCGGTGCTCGCCGCCCAGCGGGCGCCCCTCGAGACCGGCGCGCAGGTGCAGGCGGCGCCCCTCGCGACCGGCCTCCCAGACGCAGGCTGCCTCGACACCCTCGATCTCGGTCATCAGCGTCGCCGCGACGTGCATCAGCCTGCTCGGATCGCCGTCCTGCAGCGCCTGCCTGCCCAGTCGTGCAACTGCCGCCTGCTGAGCCGCCGCGCGCCGCAGCTCCTGCTCGGCAAGCTTGCGCTCGGTGATGTCGTAGAGGACGCCGTGCCAGACGGGGGTCCCGTGCGCGTCGGGCTCCAGCACCGCCTCGTCGAGGATCCAAACGATCGCTCCGTCGCGGGTGATCATCCTGTAGTCGACCGGCGGGAAGTCGACCTGGCCGGCGGCCTTGCGGTCCTCCTGCTCGAGGGCACGCTCGCGATCGTCCGGGTGCAACTGACTGGCCCACAGCGTGGGGTCCGCCATCCATTCCTCCGGGGTGTAACCGAGGATCTCTTCGATCTGCGGGCTGACGTAGCGCCAGCGGCCCCGCTCTCCCATCTCGCTTGAGTAGACGATCGCCGGCAGGCGCTCGACCAGGCGCCGGTAGTCCTCCCCCGCCGAGCTGATCTCGTCGAGGAAGTCGCTTACCCGGTCCGGCCAGCCCTCTCCGCGTGGCGCAGGCTCCATCGCGGTCGTATCGACAAGACGGGCTGCGTCCTTTATCCGGCGAAGCCCAGCGCCCAGGCACCGGCGAGACCACGAAACGGAGCGTACGGAGCGAAGAGCTCCTCGACCTCTGCGACCGTCGCTCGGCGGCCGAGGCGGGCAAGTCGACCGACCAGCTTCAGGTACATCAGATCCCCCGCCGGCAACGAGTCGGGATCGCCACGACCGAAGAGGCCGAGGCACTGCACCGTCCAGGGCCCGATCTCAGGGATCGCCAAGAGGCGGCGGTCGCCGCGCGGCTCGGCGGGGTCGCAGTGGCCGGCAGCAATCTGGCGGGCAACGCTGCGCAGGGCAATCGAGCGGGCGGGCGAGAGGCCGAGCTGCTCGATTTCGGCCGGCGCCCGCCCCGCGATCGTCGCCGCGGCGGGGACGTCGCGCAGGGCGCCGCGCTCGCCGCCGAGGCGAGTTCCCCAGCGGCCGACGATCCGACGCTGGATGCCGGCAGCGCGGCCGCTCTCGATCAGCTGTTTGACGACGGCCCAGGCGAGCGCCTCCCAGGCCCAGGGGCGGCGGCGCGGGCGCAGGTAGGGCCGGCGGCGGATGAGCGGACCGAGCAGCGGGTCGCCGCGGAAGCGCCGGTAGAACTCGCCGAGGTCGTCGTCGACGCCGAGCGCGAAGCGCATCCGCGCGGCCGCCAGCTCGAGCTGCGGCGGCGCCGCCGGGCGGCACTCCGCCGCCGGCAGCGAGCGCGGTGGGCACAGCGCCGTCGGATCGACCGGCTCGGCTCGCAGCCGGACCCTGTCGCGGGCGGGCTGCCAAGCCCGCACCAGCACCGGACTCCCCTGAACGTGCAACAGCCGCGACGCTACGCCACCCTCGACCCGCATCACCCGATCCCCGCCGCCGGAGGCCGGCAGGCGGTACGGCGACGGCGGGCGAACCTCGACTTCGACGGCGGTGGCGGTGCTCACCGACCGAGCAGGTGCACGTCCACCAGGAAGGAGCGACTGGCGACGACCCGGCCAGGGGCTTCGCGGCGGCGGAAGAGGCGACGCGAGGAGCCACGACGCGAGGTCGCGGCGCCAACCGCGCGGACGGCGGCGACGGTGGCGGCCCCGGCCAGGACGCCGCCGGCGGCGGCCATCGCCGCGGTGCGCGCCTCGCTGCCGAGGACCAGCGAACCGGGGCTTTGCCGGGGCAAAACCCGGACCTCGACCGGCTCCAACTCCATCTCGCTCACCCGGGCGACTCTAGCGAGAGCGCGGGCGGCAACCCGCCGAGTGGCCACCAAACCCCGGAAAGAGCGCGTTCAGATCGTCTTCTCGAAGACCCGGTACTTCTTGACGACCTCGCCACCCATCCCTTCCATTGCCCGGTTCATCGGCCCGTTCGTCTCGAGGATCCAGCCCATCTCCCCGCCTTCGATTGCGCCCGGCTTGTGGGCAGTCTCGAGATGCTTGAGGTAGAGGCCGGCGGCGACGCCGGTGTGGCGGTAGTCGCGCTTGACACCCAGCGCGAAGACCCGCAGCCGGTCAATCTTCGGCCTGCCGAGCAGGAATTTGAGCCAGCCGAACGGCAGCAGCCTGCCGTTCAGCCTGGCCAGCACCTGATTGATGTCGGGCAGGGTCAGAGCTGCACCGACCGCCTCGCCATCCCTTTCGGCGATGTAGGCCCAGTCCTCGTCGAGCACCTGCTTGAGAATCTTGGCGTGGAAGGCGATCTCCGCGTCGGTCGGCGGGACGAAGCCCCAGTTGTCGGACCAGGCGTCGTTGTAGACGGGGGTGAAGAGGCGCATCTCGCGCTCGAGGTCGCCCTTATCGATGTTGCGAATCGTCACCCCTTCGTCGTCGAGCGCCTTCTTGGCGGCCTCGTGGATCGCTGGATCGAAGCGCTCGCCCTCTTTGAGGCTGCCCAGCTCGAGCTCCCACATCAGCAGGTCCATCGCCTTGGCGAAGCCCTGCCCTTCGAGCAGCGACCTGTAGTGGGGAGGGTGCCAGTTCTCGAGGATCATCGGCCGCAACTCGTGGCCCTCGATCAGGATGCCGATCTCGTCGTTGGTAGTGAAGTCCATCGGGCCGAGGATGCGCGAGCGACCGCGGGCTCGGGCCCACTCCGTGGCTGCGTCGAGCAGTGCGGCCGCGACCGCGGAATCGTCGACCGTCTCGAAGAAGCCGAACATCGCGTCGCTGCCGCCCTGGGTCTCGTCCCAGCGTTCATCGATCTGCGCGGTGATTCGGCCGACCGGCTCGCGGTCGCACTCGGCGAGGAAGTACTCGGCCTCGCCGTGCTCGAACCAGGGGTTCTTCTTGCGGTTGAGGAACTCCATCCGCTCGTAGATCAGTGGCGGCACCCACTGCTCGCTGTCGCGGTGCAGCCGGAAGGGGACCTTGACGAAGCGCTTCAGCTCGCGGCGGCTGCGCACCGGCCGGATCGTCAACTCTGCCATCGGGGCTGAACCTACACTTCCGGCATGAGCGAAACCGCCAAGGCACCAGTCGACGTCTTCGAGAAGGCCCGCAGCCACGATCGCCTAGAGCAGCTCGAAGCGGCCAAGCAGCACGACCTCCTCCCCTTCTTCCGCCTGCTCACCTCGCAGGCCGGCCCGGTGGTCGAGATGGAAGGGCGGGAGACGATCATGCTCGGCTCCAACAACTACCTCGGGCTGACCGGCGACGAGCGGGTCAAGCAGGGGGCCCGCGACGCGCTAGAGACCTACGGGACCGGCGTTACGGGGTCGCGCCTACTGAACGGGACGACGCCGCTGCACGTCGAGCTGGAGCGCGAGCTGGCGGAGTGGATGGGGACGGAGGAGGCGATCGTTTACACCACCGGCTACCAGGCCAACGTCGGCTGCATCGGCACGATCCTCGGCCCCGGCGACACCGTGATCTGCGACTCCGGCGACCACGCCTCGATCCTCGACGGCTGCCGCCTGGCCGGCGCCAAGCTGCGCCCCTTCCGCCACAACCGCATGGAGAAGCTGGAGAAGATGCTGCAGCGCGCCGCCGGCGATGGGGGCGGGGTGATGGTCGTCGTCGACGGCGTCTTCTCGATGGAGGGCGACGTCTGCGACCTACCGCGGATCGTCGAGCTCTGCCAGGCCTACGGCGCCCGGCTGATGGTCGACGAGGCGCATGGCGCCGGCGTCCTCGGCGCCCGCGGCGCCGGCGCCGCGGAGCTGTTCGGCCTCGAGAACGAGGTCGACCTGCGGATGGGCACCTTTTCCAAGAGCCTCGCCTCCTGCGGCGGCTTCATCGCCGGCCCGGCCGACGTAATCGAGTACCTGCGGATCGCCTCCCGCTCTTTCGTCTTCAGCGCCTCGGCGGTGCCGGCGGCGGTCGGCGCCGCGCTGGCGGCGCTGCGAGTCGTCCGCTCCGACGGCCCGCGGCTCTTCGAGGCGCTGCTCGGCAACGCCCAGTACCTGCGGGAGGGCCTGCGCGCACTCGGCCTGCAGGTCGTCGAGCCGGGGACCCTGCGGGACGGGACCGTGGCGACGACGCCGGTGGTGCCGGTCGTCGTCGGCGACGACTGGCAGGCGGTGCTGCTGTGGAAGGCGCTCTTCGACGCCGGCGTCTACACCAACGTCGCGATCCATCCGGCGGTGCCACCCGGCGGAGCCCTGCTGCGAACCAGCCTGATGGCCAGCCACGCGCGGGAGCACCTCGACCGGGCCTTGGCGATAATCGGCCAGACCGCAGAAAAGTTCCCTGACCTTCCTCGGAGCTGAGCCGGAGCATCCCCCCAGAGGGGTAGTTTTCGACTTGTTCGATTCTGGACAAGCTTTGGGCGGCGCGAAAAAGGTGCTCTTAGCGACCGGGGCGATCGCTCTTCCGCCGGATCGGGTTGACGCTCACCACCACCAGCGCGTAGCTTGCCCCCTTCGCCGATCGCAGCCAGGACAGGAGGCAGCGAGACGGAGGAGCGAGAAGAGCTCACCGGGTCGTTCATGCGACCGGCGAACGAGAGATAACCCAGTTGAACGACCCGGATGGGAGGAGTCCCAGTGGAAGCTGTTTCGATCGCCCCTGCCCCGACGAAGGTCACCGCGCGCCAGGTGCCGCAGCACATGCAGGCGTTGGCCCGTGCCAACCGGGTCCGCTTGGCGCGAGCCGAGCTGAAGCGCTCGATTGGGCGAGGCGAGGTCGAAGTGGCCGAGGTGATCCGGGACTGCCCCTGGGAGACCGAGAGCATGACCCTGGCCGAGCTGCTGACCAGTCAGCGCCGCTGGGGCAGGACCCGTGCCCGCAAGCTGTTGCAGGCGGTGGCACTGAGCGAGAACAAGCGGCTGGGAACGCTCACCCCGCGTCAGCGGGCATTGCTGGCTAGCGCGCTGGGGAGCCGCAGTGCGGCGTTAGTCTGACGGCCTATCCCGGTAGGGGTTCCACTTAACTTTTTCGCCGGGTGCGGGGCGGCTCTCGCGGACGCGCTCGGGCGAAAAGCACAAGACGTTCCACCCCTACCGGGATAGGCCGCCGGCCTTGAACGACAACCCGCCTGAGGCGCGCTGAAAAGCACGGCGCAAAGCGATGAAAGCGATGAGGAAGGTGACTGCCCCCACCGCGAGGCAGACCGCGAGGATCAGGCCGGCGAGGTAGAAGAGAACGCCGGTGACGAGCACGAAGAGCGTCCCGGCGAGCAGGGTCGTGTGCGAGCGGTAGCCGGCGAAGTGCTCGAGGGCGGCGACCTCGAGCCCGCCGAGCGCGGCGAGGACGACGCCGATCGCCAGCGCCGTCGCACTCTGGGAGAAGACCCCGACCCCCAGCATGACGATGCCGGCGAGGATCACCAGCTCGGCCAGAGGCAACGAGCCCCACGGGGCGGTCGGCCTCTCCTCGACGCTGCGCCTCTCGCTCAACGGCCGCAAGCCGCCCGGCTAATGGACATCCAGAGGAGACCTTGACGCGCCACCAGCCCATCAGCATCCCCAGCGGTCCGAGATGGGGGCGCGAGTGCCAGTGGCCGCAGCCCGGCTCGCCGACGTCGGCGCGCGAGATCCGCAGCCACTTGAAGTCCTCGGGCCTGACCAGCATCCGCCCCAGCAGCTCGCGGTTGTCGGTCTCGAGCTCCTCGCGCTCGCGCAGGGCACGGCGCGCCTCGGCGATCCTCGCGGCGAGCCCGTCGCGCACTTCCTCGAGGGCACCGAGGTCCAGGGCGCGAGGCTCTGGCGCCGCCGCTGACACCGAGACGTCGAGCGCCACCCGCGGGAAGGCCTCTGCGACCAGTGCCGACAGCTGCCGCTCCAGCCGGCCGATCTGGCGCCGCAGCTCGGCGCGAGCGAGCCGCTCGTCGCCACCGACGAGGAGCTGGCTGTGGGTGTTTCGCTCGAGCAGATCCGGCATAGCCCACCCCCGAGTGTAGATCAAGGCCCCGACCCAGAGAGAAGGCATCTAGGCAGTCTCCAAAGTGGCCGCGACCATCCACAGCGCCTCGTCAACTGCGATCTGCGGCACGCCATTGACCTGCACGGCGGCGATCGCGATGCGGCGGGTGGCGCGGGCGACCTCGTGCCCCTCGGCGGTGGCGCCGAAAAGCAGGCCAATCGGCCCGCGGTCGTCGGCGATGGTCAGCGTTCCGTGCGCCAGCTCGCCGGGGCGGCCGGATAGCGACTCCCCCGGAGCCGAGTCGCGGATGCAGAGGGCACCTTCCAGCCGCTCTGCATCGAAGGCGCGCAGCGCCACCCCGGTCTCGACGATGGCGATCGTCAGCGCATCGCGCGGCAGCCCGCGGCTGAGAAAGCCACCCTCTCGCAAGCGGTCGAGGGCGAGCTGCTCGACCGGGGTGCGGCTGCGGTCGGGGTCGAGCCCGATCTGCCGGAAGAAGACCCGGTAGGCCCAGGGAATCGGCCGTTCGCGCAGGTGGATCGCGTGGGCCCCGTAGAAGCGGTCGGAGAGATCGCGCAAGCGACGGCTGACCGCATGCGGGCTGCGCCCCGGCCGGCCGTCGACCTCGACCCAGGAGATCCCCAGCCCCGGGAACTCGGCGGCAAGGTGGGGCGCGACCCAGCCAACCTGCGGCGCCGGCTCCCAGGCGACTTGGCGGACGGGGTCGGCTCCCATCTCAACCTCCTTCGGCCGCCGCCGTGGCGTCGAGCAGGCGCTCGACGTGGGCGCTCAGCTCGCTGGCATCGAGGTCGCCGATGCTCGCGCTCTGCAGGGTGCCTCCCGGATAGACGTAGGCGAAAGTCGGGCAGCCCCCAACGCGGTAGAGGCCGGCGACGGCGCCATCGCGGTCGTAACCGACCGGCATCCGCCAGCGGCGGCTGCGGACCAGCTCCCGCACCGCTTCCCGGTCGTCGCGGACGTCGAGCGAGAGGAAGCGCACTCGCCCACGGTAGCGCGCGTAGACGCGATCGACGACGTCCTGCTGCGCGACGCAGTTGCCACCGCGGCTGAACCAGAACGAGATCACCGAGGGCCGGTCGAAGAGGTCGCAGACCCGAATCGCGCCAGGGGCGCGGACGCGACAGGCCGGGGTGCGGCGCTCGCTCCCAGGACAGGGCAGCGTCGCGGTGCCGCAATTGTCCTGGAAGACGTTGGCGTCGCCTTCAAGGCGGCTGGAGGCGGCGGGCACGGCGAACTCGGGCAGCGGCCAGTGCTCCTCCTGCGCTTCGAGGCCGAGCGTGTGCTCGTCGCGCCCGACCCCCTCGACGAAAGCAACGACGACGATCGCCAGGAAGACCAGGCCGACGAAGATCGAGTAACGGTCTCTCACCGCCGCTCCGTCCAGCTCAGCGCCGCCGGCAAGACCACCATCACCCCGAGGATCGCGACCACGAGATCGATCACGGTGACGAAGCCGAACTCGCGCAGCATCCGCACGTCACTGGCGATCAGAACGGCGAACCCCGCCGTCGCCGTCACGCCGGAAGCCAGCACCGCCGCCCCCGTCCGTGCGTATGCCGCCCGCAGCGCCTCGGCAACGCCGAGCCCCCCGCCCCGCTCCTCGTGGAAGCGCCCGCTGAGGATCACGCTGAACTCCGTCGCGATGGCCACCGTCAGCGCCCCCAGCGCCGCCGACATCGGATTGAGCGGGATCTGCGTCGCAAAGAGAACCAGCGCAGCCCAACCCGAGGCCAGCACGACCGGAACCAGGGGCAGGAGCGCTCGCCGCGGCGAGCGATAGACCGCGAGCAGGATCAGCGCCACGGCGACCAGGCCCAACAGCGTCAGCAGGTAGCGGCTGCTGGACAGGTCGGAGGCGGCGGACGCGGCGATGACGGGCAGGCCCGCCAGCTCCACCTCGACCCCAGGCGGCGGCCCCCCCGGCTCCCCCGGCGTTCCCGCCGCATCCCGCACCCTCTCTATGAGCGCTTGCTGCCCGTCCAGCGACTGCGCCCGGATGCCGAAGCTGACCAGCGCCGTATCCGTCGGCAGCCCCGTCCCCGGGTCGACCGTCGCCACCTGCCGCAGGTCATATCGCGGTATCTGCCGCAACGTCGACCGAATCCCCTCCGGGGTGAGCCTCCCCGTCGTTCCCCCCGGCAGCACGCTCCCACTCGCGACGAAGTCCGAGAGCGCAGGGCCCGGGCAAATTTCCGCCTCCTGGCAGCTGGTTTCCGACCCAGAGAACCCTCCCGCTTCGAGCGCCCGCCGCTTGAACCCTGCCATCCACCGGATCGTCGCCGGATCGGTCAGATCGGGTGCGCTGACACGCACGTCGAGCTCACCGGAAACGCCAGTCCGATCCTGCAGCTCATTCAGATCCTCGACCGCCTGCACGTTCTGCGGCGCCAGCTCGACGATGTTCGACTCCGTTTCCACCTGCGTTCCCAACCCCCAGCCCAGGATTGCAAGCGCGACCCCGATCCCGAGCACTCGCTTCGGATATGCCAACGCCAGCCCGACTGCGCGTTCAGGCAGGGGGGAGGGGTGTCCTCCCCGTTGCTGGGTTTTTCGCCTTGCGCGCAGCTTCACTCGCCAACTGGTCTGTGCGAAAAACAAGACGCCGCTGCCGGGGAGGACACCCCTCCCCCCTGCCCCAGTGCGAAGGGCAAGGGCCGCGAAGCCGGCGGTCAGAGCGAGCAAAAAGGCAACGAGGATGCCAGCGACCGTGAGCAGGCCGAAGCCGCGCACCATTGGAATCGGCGAGAGGAGCAGGACGAGGAAACCGGCGGCGGTGGCCAGACAGGCGGTGGCGATCGTCGGGCCGCCGCGAGCGGCTGCGATCCGAGCTGCCTCGGGCGGGGTCACGGTTGTGCCGTCAGCTGACTCCAGCGCCTCGTCGTAACGGGACTGCAGCTGGATCGCGTAGTCGACCGCCAGGCCGATCAGAATCGGCAGAACAGCTATCGAGGCCATGGTCAGTGAGCCGCCGAGGAGCTCGAGCAGGCCGAAGTCGATTGCGGCGGCGCCGAGGGCGATGGCGAGGGGCAGCAGGCGCAGGCGGGAGCGGAAGACGAGCAGGAGGGTCGCGGCCATGACGACGACGGCGACCGCGAAGAGCAGCAGGAGGGCGTTCTCGAGGGCCCGCGTGACCGCGTCGACTACGACCGGCACGCCGGAGATCACGAAGCGGCCGTCGTGCAGGGCGAAACAGGGCTCCGCCCTGCCCCTGAACCTGCACTGCGGGCGCGGCGTCGGGTCGTAAACAGCGGCGCGGATCAGCTCGATCGCCCGATGTCGCTCTGCTTCGTCGAGGTCGGGCCGGAGGCGGATGATGACCTGGGCCGATCGCCCATTCGGGAAGAGGTAGGCGAGCCGCGCCTTGGGGGTGCCGCGAGCGCGGCGCAGGTCGAAGACGACCGCCGCGAGGAAGTCGGGGTTGGACAGGCTGGGCGCGGTGGTGATGCCGTAGCGGGCGGCGACGGCGAGGATCAGTTCGCGCACCTGGGCCGGCGGCGTGCTCGCCACGAGGCGACGCAGCTGGCGGTCGATCTGGATCACCGCCTCGTTGAGGAAGGTCGCCGGGCCGACCACCGAGCGGACCGGTTCCATCTCCGCCAGCTCGGTGCAGGGCCCAGGGATAGGCTCGACGCCCTTTGGCGGCTTGGCCGAGAGGCAGCCCTCGAGGCGCAGCAGCCGCCCTAGATTCGAGGTGAGGACGAGTTCCTGCAGGTCGCCCTCGGCAAGCACGACCACCGGTTCTTCGCCGAACTCACGGCGCACATCCTGCGTCGCCCGATAGGCAGCGCTGTCGCTGTCGACCAGCGTGTCGGTGCCAGCATCGGTCGGCAGCTGCGTAGCACCCACAGCAGCTCCCACGGCGAGGAAAACCGCAATCGCCAGAACAGCCTTGCCATGCCGGGCCGACCATGCCGCCAGTCGGCCAAGGAGGTGGCCGGGTGCCCCTCCTCGCGGCTTGTACTTTTTCGTCAATTCAATCTCGGACAGCCGACCACGTCACACCGAAAAAGTTGAGCGAGGAGGGGCA
>DATANV010000016.1:0-116993 GCA_036266075.1 Solirubrobacterales bacterium | reverse complement strand
GCCAGGATTGGGAGGTCGCCGCGGAGGAGGGCGCGACGATCCTGCGGCTCGGGACATCGCTCTACATCTAGGGCCACGGCCTGAACCGGCCGCTGCAGCGCGGGTTTTTGCGTGCAGCGCGAAGGGGTAACCCGCAATAATCCATACAGGAATAGCTCGTCTTTACGCGAACGTACGCTGAGCAATGGCCTTCCGCGACACATGGCACCGAGCGCTCGTCTACTTCGGCCTCGCCGAGGACCCGGGGTATGGCGACGCCGATGTGTACGAGCCCGAGACCGGGCAGGACATGTACGAGGCGCCCGCGCCGCGGGGCGCGACCGTCAGCCCGCTGCGGGACCGTCGCCGCGCACGCGACGAGATCGACGACATCTTCGCCGACGACGAGCCGATCTCGGCCTCGCGCACCCGTACCCTGCGCCCGGTTGGCGAGGACTCCGACGTCAAAGTCCACCTCGTCATCCCCCGCAACTTCAACGACGCACAGCAGGTTGCCGACCAGTTCAAGCGCTCGGTGCCGGTGATCCTCAACCTGCAGACCACCGATCACGAGCTGTCCAAGCGGATGATCGACTTCTGCTCGGGCCTGACCTACGCGATGGACGGCGGCATGCAGCGGATAGCCGAGAAGATCTTCCTCTTGACGCCGCGTAACGTCGAGGTTTCCGCCGAGGAGAAGGCGCGGTTGCTCGACAAAGGGTTCTTCAACCAGTCCTAGCTCGTGGCGTTGGGGGAGGGTCGGGTGCCCCTCACGCTCAACTTTTTCCGAAGACAGCCTGAGGCTGTCCGCGGTCGTTACTTCGGAAAAAGTACAAGCCGCTTAGAGGGGCACCCGACCCTCCCGCCGGGCCGCGATTAGGCTCCGGCTGATGATCGTCGGGTTCGTCGGCTCGGGAAGCATGGCCGCAGCTATGGCTCGTGGCTGGAAGGGTGAGGTTGAGGCGATGCTGTTCACCGATTCAGGGTCCGGGAGAGCGGCAACCTTGGCCGCGGAGGTCGGCGGTGAAGCGCTCGCCTCAAACCGGGAGTTGGCCGAGCGGGCCGACGTCGTCGTGCTCGCTGTCAAGCCCGCGGTGCTGCAGGCGGCTGCCGCCGAGTTGACCGCCGCAAGAACCGTCGTCTCGCTGCTGGGGGCGACGCCGCTATCCGCCCTGCAGGGCGCGTTCCCCGGTGCGAACGTGGTGCGGGTCATGCCCAACGTCGCGGTTGAGGTCCGTCGGGGGGTGCTCTGCGTCTCTGGGCACGAGTCGCCGCAGGTGCGGCACCTGCTGGACTGCCTGGGGCACGTCGTCGAGCTGCCGGACTCGGAGTTCGACGCGGCCACGGCGGTCATGGGCTGCGCGCCGGCGTATCTGGCCCTGGCCGTCGAGGCCCTGGCCGACGCAGGCGCCGCGGCCGGGCTCGACCAGGAGCTGGCGCGCGAGCTGGTCGTCGAGACGACGGAAGGGACGGCCGAGCTGTTGCGCCGGCGCCATCCGGCCGATGTGCGCGAGGCCGTCGCCTCGCCCGGCGGCAGCACCGAGGCTGGGCTGGAGGCCCTCGATCGCGCCGGCGCCCGCGAGGCCTTCGAAGCCGCCGTGCGCGCCTCGTTGGAGAGGATGCGCGGGTGAGCCTGCCGTTGCTGCCACTCGCCCTGACGCGCTACGACATCGCCAATTACGTCGACGCGCTGTTCCTCGTCTACATCATCCTGATCTTCGTCAACGTGCTGCTCTCGTGGATCCCGCGGATGCCCTACAACCGCTGGCTGCGAGCCGTTGTCGACTTCGTCGCCGAGACGACCAACCCCTACCTGAACCTCTTCCGGCGGGTGATCCCGCCGCTCGGGGGCGGCGGCTTCGCGCTCGACCTGAGCCCGATGATCGGCATCATCGTGCTCTTTGTGATCCGGGCGCTGGTCGTCGGCCTGATCGAAGGGTGAGCGACCGTCGCACCCGGGCCTGGGGGCTGGCGGCCGCCCTGGCCGCCACCGTCGTCGCGCTCGACCAGGTCGCGAAGGCAGTTATCGAGGCACAACTGGTGCCCGGCGAGCACGTCGACGGGTTCGGGCCGCTCGCGCTGACCCTGGCCCACAACGAAGGGGTCGCCTTCGGGCTCGCGAGCGGCGGCGGCGCGGCGTTGATCGCCCTCACCGCGGCGGCGCTGCTCTTCGTCGCCGTCCTCTTCGCCCGCGACCCGACCCGACCCGGAATGTGGGTGGCCTTCGGCCTGCTCGCCGGCGGCGCCCTCGGCAACCTGGTCGACCGGGTGCGCGTCGACGCGGTCACCGACTACATCGACTTCCTCTCCTGGCCGCCCTTCAACCTCGCCGACGTCGCGGTGACCCTGGGCGTGGTGGTGCTGGCGCTGAGCTATCTGCGCGAGCCGACGTCGTGACCGCCGCCGGCCACAGCGGGTTGCGTGTCGTCCACGTCGACGATCGACTGGCGGTGGTCGACAAGCCGGCCGGCCTGGTCGTTCACCCGGCGCCCTCGCACGCCGGGCCGACGTTGGTCGACGAGTTGGCGGAAATCCTCGGCGGCGGCGCCGACCCCGAGCGTCCCGGAATCGTCCACCGGCTCGACAAGGACACCAGCGGCCTGCTGGTCGTCGCCCGCGACGACGCCGCGCACGCCGCACTGCAGGAGGCGGTACGGGCGCGCGAGGTGGAACGCGTCTACCTGGCGCTTGCGCAGGGTCGCCTCGTCTCGCGCACCGGGACGATCGACGCGCCGATCGGCCGGGCGGCCAAGCAGCGACACCGCATGGCTGTCTCCGGCGCCGCCTCCCGTGAAGCCCGCACCCACTTCACCGTGCTCGAGCTGCTGGCGGCTGAGACTTTCCTCGAGGCGCGGCTGGAGACCGGCCGCACGCACCAGATCCGGGCCCACTTCGCCGCGATCGGCCACCCGCTGGTCGGCGACTCCACCTACGGAGGTGAGGAGCGCTACGGTCTTACGCGCCAGTTCCTGCACGCCCACCGGCTCGCCTTCGAGCACCCGGCGACCGGTGAGGCGATGGACTTTCGCTCTGAGCTGCCAGCCGACCTCGCCGCGGCGCTAGCCGCCGCGCGCGGCTCGCGCGCCGGCTGAGCCACGAGGCGGGCAACCCGGCCCGGAAACCCCCACTACAATCCGTCGGTCCAAAACTACCCCTGTCGATCCGCCCCGGATCCTGACCTGCCCCGTGGCGGGTCCCCGGTTAGGGCGGCGGGGCTTTGTCCGAGCTACCAAGGAGAACATCGATATGGCAGAGGCGGGCCTCAGAGACCTGCTGGAGGCCGGAGTCCACTTCGGTCATCAGACCCGGCGCTGGAATCCCAACATGCGCCGCTACATCTTCGGCGAGCTGGATGGGATCCACATCATCGATCTCGTCCAGACCGAGGCGCTGCTCGAGAACGCGCGCCGCTTCGCCGGCGAGCTGGCCAGCGGCGGCGGCACCGTGCTTTTCGTCGGCACCAAGAAGCAGGCCCGCAGCGCGGTCAAGGAGTGGGCCGACCGCTGCAAGATGCCCTACGTCAACCAGCGTTGGCTCGGCGGCCTCTTGACCAACTTCAACACGATCTCGGCGCGGATCTCGCGCCTGCACGAGCTGACCGCCTGGCAGGAGGAGGGCAAACTCGCCCTGTTGCCGACGAAGGAGCGGATGGGGATGCAGGCCGAGCTGGCCAAGCTCGAGTACAACCTCGGCGGCGTCCGCGACATGGACCGCCTACCCGACGCCGTCTTCGTCACCGACCTGAAAACCGAGGAGATCGCGGTTCGCGAGGCCGCTCGCCTGCGGATCCCGATCATCGGGCTGGTCGACACCAACTGCGACCCGACGCCGATCGACTACGTGATTCCCGGCAACGATGACGCGATTCGTTCCTGCCAGCTGGTTATCGGCACGATCGGCGCCGCGATCGACGAGGGTGCCGGCGCCTGGCGCGTCCAGGAGGAGCGGCGCCTGGCCGAGGAGATGGAACGGCGCAAGAAAGAGGAGGAAGAGCGCAAGAAGCGCGAGGAGGAAGAGAAGGCTCGCGTGGAAGCCGAGGAGGCGGCGAAAAAAGCCGCCGAGGAGAAACAGGTCGCCGAACAGCGGGCTCAAGCGATTCAGGGGCAGGCGTCACCGGCCAAACCGACCCAGGGTCAGACCGCGCCGGCCCAGGGTTCGGAGCGCTCGGCCGCGGGTCCTGTCGCGGGGCAGGGCACCCCTCCCTCGCCGGGAGGGGGACCCAACCCCGCGCCACCCGCGGAAGAGGCGTCTAAAGCCCCGGCCCCGAAAGCGCCGACCGATGCGCCGGCCGCGGCGACCAGGGAGGGCCCGGCTGAGGCGGCGGCTCCAGCCGCAAAAGAGGCGCCTGCGGCCGACGAGAAACCAGCTTCCGGCGACGAGGGAGCTTCCAAATGAGCGTCACCGCGGCGGATGTGAAAGCCCTGCGGGACCGGACGGGTGCCGCGATGATGGATTGCAAAGCCGCTCTCTCCGAGTCGGACGGCGACGTCGACCGGGCGATCGAGATCTTGCGGGTCAAGGGGCAGGCCTCCGCGGCCAAGCGCGAAGGGCGGGGGACCAGCGAGGGGGTCGTCGCCTCCTACGTCCACGCCAACGACAAGGTCGGGGCGATGGTCGAAGTCCAGTGCGAGACCGATTTCGTCGCCCGCAACGAGGACTTCAAGGCGTTCGCCTACGAGGTCGCGCTGCACGTCGCCGCAACGGCGCCGAGCTACGTCTCGGCGGAGGAGATCCCAGCCGGGGAGCGCGAGGCGGAGAAGCGGGTCTTCGAAGAGAAGGCGCGCGAGGACGGCAAACCGGACAACGTCGTGGAAAAGATCGTCGAGGGCCAGCTTGCCAAGTGGGCGCGCGAGGTCGCGCTGCTCGACCAGCCGCACGTAAACGCCGAGAAGCACGACTCGAAGTCAATCGAGGAGCTGCGCCAAGAGCTGGCCGCCAAGACCGGCGAGAACATCCGCGTGGCGCGCTTCGCCTACTTCCGCGTCGGCGACTGAAATCGCCTCCCCAACCCACCCTTCACTCCCCGTGCCGGTATTTAGCCACCCATATGGTGGGTTAACTACCGGTGCCCCCCGGTAGGGTCTGCGAGAGGACGCGACCGGGATGGACTCCGAGCCCAAATTCGAACGCATCCTGCTGAAGCTCTCCGGCGAGGCGCTGATGGGCGAGCTCCAGCACGGCACCGATGCCGACGAGGTGCAGCGAATCGCCCGCCAGGTCGCGGAGGTCAGGAGCAGGGGGGTCCAGGTGGCGATCGTGGTCGGCGCCGGCAACATCTATCGCGGCCTGGCCGGGGCGGCGGCGGGAATGGACCGCGCCACGGGCGACTACATGGGCATGCTGGCGACGGTGCTCAACGCGCTGACCCTGCAGGACGCGCTGGAGAAGATCGGCGAGCACACGCGGGTCCTCTCGGCGATCGACGTCAAGGAGGTCGCCGAGCCCTACATCCGCCGCCGCGCGATGCGCCACCTCGAGAAGGGGCGGGTGGTGATCTTCGCCGCCGGCACCGGCAATCCGTTCTTCACGACCGACACGGCCGCGGCGCTGCGGGCGCTGGAGATCCACGCGCAGGCGATCCTGATGGCGAAGAACGGGGTGGAGGGGGTCTACGACGCCGACCCGGCGCTCGACCCCGATGCCAAGTTCATCCCCGCGCTCAGCCACCGCGAGGCGATCGAGCGCGGGCTCAAGGTGATGGACTCGACGGCGCTCTCGCTCTGCATGGACAACGACCTGCCGATCTACGTGTTCAACATGGGAAGCGAGGGCAACATAGATAGGATCGTCCGCGGCGAGCAGGTGGGAACGCTGGTCTCCGGCGCACCCGCCTCCTGATTGGAGAGAGGACCCAGTGGAGCTGATCGACGAGCTGCTCAAAGACGCGGAGGACCGCATGCTGAAGTCGGTCGAGTCGAGCCGCAGCGAGCTGGCCACGGTCCGCACCGGCCGTGCCTCGCCGCACCTGCTTGACCGCATCTCCGTCGACTACTACGGCACGCAGACGCCGCTCAAGCAGCTGGCCAACGTGGCTACCTCCGACGCCCGCCTGTTGACGGTGACGCCCTTCGACAAGGGCTCGATCGGGGCGATCGAGAAAGCAATCCAGGAGTCCGACGTAGGCCTGACGCCGAGCAACGATGGCAATGTCATCCGCCTGCAGGTGCCGGAGCTGACCGAGGAGCGGCGTCGCGAGATGGTCAAGGTCGTGCACGGGGTCGCCGAGGAGGGGCGGGTCGCAATCCGCAACATCCGCCGTGACGTGATGGGGGACCTGAGGGAGCTGAAGAAGGAGGGCGAAGCCGGGGAGGACGACGAGCGCCGCGCCGAGGCCGCTCTGCAGAAACAGACCGACGAGGCGATTGCCGAGATCGACGCGCTCCTGAAAGGGAAGGAAGAGGAGATCCTGGAGGTGTGAGCGCCTCCCCGCGGTACGTCGCGATCATCACCGACGGCAATGGGCGCTGGGCGCAGCAGCGCGGCCTACCGGTCGTCGAGGGCCACCGGGCGGGGGCCGACGTCGTCAAGGAACGCCTGGGGGACGCCGCCGAGCTGGGCATCGAGGAGCTGACCGTCTTCTCCTTTTCGACCGAGAACTGGCAGCGCCCGCGGGAGGAGGTCGACGGGCTGATGCGGATGTTCGGCGAACGGATCGACGCCGAGACGCCGGAGCTGGACGCCGAAGGGGTGCGAATGCGCTTCGTCGGGCGCCGCGAGGGCATCGCCCCGGAGCTGGTCGAGCGCATGGCCTGGGCCGAAGAGCAGACCGCCGGCAACGAGCGCATCAGCCTCTTCGTCGCCTTCAACTACGGCGGCAGGGCGGAGATCGTCGACGCAGCGCGAACATTCGAGGGGGACTCCGAGGAGGAGTTCCGTCGCCACCTCTACGCGCCCGAAATGCACGACCCCGACCTCCTGATACGGACCAGCGGCGAGCAGCGGATCTCCAACTACCTGCTCTGGCAGTGCGCCTACTCCGAGCTGGTCTTCCGCGAGGAGCTCTGGCCAGACTTCGGCCGCGAGGCCTTCGAGGCATCGCTGCGCGAGTTCGAGGAGCGCGGGCGGCGCTTCGGGCGGAGGACCTGATGGTCCGCGAGCTGTTCGACGACGAGATGTTCGAGGACGCGCCCGAGCCCGAGCCCCCCCGCCGGCGGCCGCGCGAGGAGCGGCGGCGGCGGGGCTCGTTGCGCGGCGAGACTGCACGGCGGGTGCTGGTCGCGCTCCCCTGGGTTGCCTTCGCAATCGCGATCACGGTAGTCGGCGGCATCGTCTTTGCCGCGGCGATGGTTGGCATCGGCGTGCTCTGCCTGCGCGAGTACTTCTTGATGACGGCCGCCTTCCGGCCGATCCAGCTCGCCGCCTACGTGGCGCTCGCCGCGATGGTCGCCGCGGCCTACTTCGGCACTGCCTTCAACGTGCTCCTGGTCGGCACCGTTTCGTTTCCGCTGCTCTTCGTCTTCGGCGCCCGGCGCAACCCGCGCGACGGCATCGTCGTCTCGATGGGCATCACGGTGTTGGGTGCGATCTGGATCGGCTTGCCGCTCGTCCACGCGGTGCTACTGCGCGAGCTGCCGAACCACGGCGCGGCGCTACTGGTCGACGTGCTGGTCGGCACCTTCGCGACCGACACCGCCGCCTACGCCACTGGCCGCATGTTCGGCTCGCACCGGATCGCCCCAGACCTTTCGCCAAACAAGACGCTGGAGGGCCTGGTCGGTGGCTTCCTGATCGGCACGATGGCCTTTTGGTTCGCCGGCCTCTACCAGGACTGGCTCTCCGGGGTGGATGCATTGATCATCGGCGGCGCGGTGGCGGCGGTGGCGCCGCTCGGCGACCTCTTCGCCTCGATGGTCAAGCGCGACCTCGGCACGAAGGACACGGGCAAGCTCTTCGGCCCCCACGGCGGCCTCCTCGACCGCCTCGACGCCGTCCTCTTCACGATCGTCGTCGGCTACTACCTAGCCGTCCAGCTCGTCTACTAGTCAAATCGAAACTGCCGTTGTGCAGGCCATAGACGTACAACGGCAGTTTCGAGCTAAACGGCCGGGCGTCCCTATGCTTCGTCGCGGATGAAGAGACTGGTGATACTGGGGTCGACGGGGTCGATCGGGACGCAGGCGCTGGAGATCGTCGAGGGCTCGGATGAGCTGGAGGTCGTCGGACTCGCCGCCGGGTCGAGCTGGGAGACGCTCGTGGCGCAGGCGCAGCAACACGACGTCGGGACGGTGGCGCTGTCGCACGCCGACGCTGCGCAGCTAGCCGCCTCGGCCTGGGACGGTCGCGTGCTGGCCGGCGAGACGGGGGTCCGCGAGCTGATCGTCGATTCCGGCGCCGACCTCGTGCTCAACGGCATGGTCGGCGCCGCCGGACTCGGGCCGACCGTCGTCGCGCTGAGCGAGGGGATCGACCTGGCGCTAGCGAACAAGGAGAGCCTGGTGATCGGTGGCGAGCTGACCACGGCGCTCGCCGAGGCTACCGGCGCCCGCCTGCTGCCGGTCGACTCCGAGCACTCGGCACTCTTCCAGCTGATTGGGGGCGAGGCGCCGGGCACTGTCGAGCGGCTGGTGCTGACCGCCTCCGGCGGGCCCTTCCGCGGCCGCACCGACCTCTCCGGGGTCAGCGTCGAAGACGCCCTCGCCCACCCAACCTGGCGGATGGGCGGCCGCATCACGATCGACTCGGCGACGCTGATGAACAAGGGCTTCGAGGCGATCGAGGCGCACCACCTCTTCGGCGTTCCCTACGAGCGGATCGAGGTCGTCGTCCACCAGCAATCGATCGTTCACTCGCTGATCGACCTCAACGACGGTGCCACCCTGGCCCACCTCGGGCACCCCGACATGCGGGTGCCGATCTCCTACGCCCTGCACTACCCCGAGCGCGCCGACGTCGCCGTGCCGCGGCTCGACCTCGCGGCCGTCGGTGAGCTGAGCTTCGAGCCGCCCGACCTGGAGACCTTCGGCTGCCTGCGGTTGGCGCTCGAGGCCGGGCGGGCGGGGGGAACGGCGCCCTGCGCCCTCAACGCCGCCGACGAGGTCGCCGTTGCCGCCTTCCTCGACGGCCGCATCCCCTTCGCCTCGATCCCGGCGGCGATCGAGTGCGTCCTCGAGGAGATGCCCGCACAGCCGGTCACCCACTTCGAGGACCTCTTCGCCGTCGACGAGGAGGCCCGCCGCCGCACCGAAGGGCAGGTCGGGGGGTTGACGACCGTATGAGCTGGCTGCTGGTTTTCCTCGGTTTCTCGGCGCTGATCGTCCTGCACGAGGCCGGGCACTTCGTTGCGGCAAAGGCGACCGGGATGCGGGTAGAGAAGTTCTTTCTCTTCTTCGGGCCGAAGCTGGTCTCGATCAAGCGGGGCGAGACCGAGTACGGGATCGCGGCGATCCCCGCGGGCGGCTACGTGAAGATCAGCGGCATGCACCCGGAAGACGAGCTGCCACCTGGCGAAGAGCATCGCGGCTACTACGAAATGCCGGTCTGGAAGCGGATCGTCGTGATCGGCGCCGGGCCGGCGGTCAACATCGTGCTCGCCTTCCTCATCCTCTTCGCCCTCTCCTTCAGCGCCACGGACGCCACCCAGACGGTCGGAGAGATCGTCCCGGGGAGCCCGGCCGCAGCGGTGCTGAAGCCGGGCGACAGGATCGTCTCGATCGACGGCAGCGCCTACCCGCAGGCAAACCTCGAAACTCGCCTGGGCAACTTCGGCGAACAGGTCGCGTCGCATCGGTGCGCCGGCAAGGAGGTCGACGGCTGCCGGGCCAAGGCGCCGGTCACCCTGCAGGTCGAGCGGGACGGCGCGGTTAGGACGATCGTCGCCCGACCCGAATACGACCCTTCGGTCGGGCGGATGAGGCTCGGTTTCTCCTATGGGACCGAACCCGCCGAACTCGGCGTCGGCGGCGCGCTGGACCGCTCGACCGGCTTCATGTGGCTGGTCACTCACAAGACCTTCACCGTCTTCGCCAACCTGCTCGATGCCGAACAGCGCAAGGAAGTCTCCGGAGTGGTGGGGACCAGCGACGTCGCTCACCAGACGATCGAGCGGCTCGGCGCCACCGAGGCCCTGATCCTGCTCGCCGTCGTCAGCCTCTCGCTGGGTCTGATCAACCTCTTCCCGTTCCTGCCGCTGGATGGTGGGCACATCTTCTGGAGCCTGGTCGAGAAAGTGCGCGGCAGGCCGGTGCCCTACAGGGTCATGGAACGGGCCGGGGCCGTCGGCTTCGTGCTCGTGATCATGCTCTTCTTCCTCGGCCTGAGCAACGACATCGGTCGCCTCACCGGCGAAGGCTTCAATGTCCGCTGAGCGCCGCCCGCAGTTGCAGGAAGCGTGGCGCCGCATTGCAGCGGGCGCGCCCAGATAGCCTGTAGGCATGGCTTCGAAACGGCAGATTTTCGTCGGCGGGGTGCCGATCGGCGGTGGCGCGCCGGTCGCCGTGCAGACGATGACCAAGACCGAGACCGCCAACCTGGCGGCGACGATGGAGCAGATCCGCAAGGTCGCCGACGCCGGGGCCGACCTGGTGCGGGTGGCGGTGCCGCGCGAGGACGACGCCGAGGCGCTGAAGACGATCGTCAAGGAGTCGCCGATCCCGGTGATCGCCGACATCCACTTCAATCACACGCTGGCCCTGAAAGCGATCGACGCAGGCGCCCACTGCATTCGCCTCAACCCGGGCAACATCGGCGGCCGCGAGAAAGTCGCCGAGGTCGCCGAGCGGGCGACCGCCGCCGGCGTACCGATGCGGATCGGCGTCAACTCGGGCTCGCTGCCCAAGCACCTGCACGAGCTCGAGCGCGAGGCGCCGGTCGAGGCGCTGGTCGCCGCCGCGGTCGAGTTCGTCGAGCTGATGGAGAGCCTCGACTTCGAGGACTTCAAGGTCTCGATCAAGTCGACCAACGTGCCCAACACGATCGCCGCCAACCGCCTGCTCTCGGAGAAGATCCCCTACCCGCTGCACCTGGGGATCACCGAGGCCGGCACGAAGTGGTCCGGCTCGCTGAAGTCCTCGGTCGGCCTGGGGACGCTGCTCGCCGACGGGATCGGCGACACGATCCGCATCAGCCTCTCGACCTTCCACGCCGAGGAGGAGGTCAAGGTCGCCTGGGAGATCCTCAAGGCGCTGCAGCTGCGCGAGCGAGGCCCGGTGCTGATCGCCTGCCCGACCTGCGGCCGCCTGCAGTTCGACATGGACTCGGTCGTCGCCGAGATCGAGCGGCGGCTGGAACGCTACGAGGAGCCGATCGAGGTGGCGGTGCTGGGCTGCGCGGTGAACGGCATCGGCGAGGCGAGCCACGCCGATTTCGGCATCACCGGCGCCAAGAACGAGGGGCTGATCTTCGCCCACGGCAAGCCGCTGCGCAAGGTGCCGCAGGCCGACCTCGTCGACGCGCTCTTCGAGGAGATCGACAAGTCGCTCGACCGGGGCGGTGTCGAGGTCGACGAGCGCAAGGCGGGGGAGGGGGCCGAGTGGCTGGCGCGGATCGAGGAGGAGAACGCGGGCGACCTGACCCCCGAGAGGATCGCGCAGTTGGAGCACGAGGCGGCCGAAAAGGGGGAGTCGGATCGGGTGTTGCTCGACGAGGAGGCTTCCCCGACTGCTGGGCGGCGGTTTACTAGGGCCTAGGCGCTCCGCGGGCGGGTCCTGTCGTCTGGGGTAGCTACTCCTCTTGCCCTACGCGCTGCTCCGGGCGGAGGGACGAAGCGCATGCGGGGATAGGCCTTGCCCTCCGCAGCCTTCGGGCGGCGAGAAGCACCTACCCCAGACGCCACCCGCCCGAGCAGTGGATAAGTTTCCAAACATGACGCGGCTTAGCCAGGCGTTCATCCCCACGCTCAAGGACCCGCCTGCGGACGCTGAGGCCATCTCGCATCAGCTGATGGTCAGAGCGGGACTAATTCGGCAGCTTGGAGCAGGCCTGTGGACGTATCTGCCTGCGGGCTGGCGGGTCGAGCGGAAGGTCGAGGCGATCCTGCGGGAGGAGATGGAGGGGATCGGGTGCCAGGAGATGCTGATGCCGGTGCTGCAGCCGGCCGAGCCGTGGAAGAAGACGGGGCGCTGGGCGATCGACGAGCTCTTCAAGCTCGAGGATCGCAGGGGCGCCGAGATGGCGCTGGCGATGACCCACGAGGAGTGCGTGACCTACCACGTCGCGCGGGAGGTGCGCTCATACCGCGACCTGCCATTGATGCTCTTCCACATCCAGACCAAGGAGCGCGACGAGCCGCGACCGCGGGCGGGGCTGCTGCGCACTCGCGAGTTCACGATGAAGGACGCCTACTCCTTCGACCGCCACGAGGAGGGCCTGGCGCGTTCCTACGAGCTGCAGAGCGAGGCCTACGCGCGGATCTTCGACCGCTGCGGCCTGCGCTGGTACCGGGTCGAGTCCGACGTCGGGATGATGGGCGGCTCCGGCGCCCACGAGTACATGGCGCCCTGCCCGGCAGGCGAGAACGAGGTAGCGCTGGCGCCCGGCTACGCGGCAAACGTCGAGATCGCCTCGGCCGAGGCGCCGCCGGTCGAGCTGCCGGCGCCGCAGGATGCCCCCGAGGAGGTCGAAACGCCTGGCCTGACCAAGGTCGGGGAGGTAGCGGGTCATCTCGGGCTCGCGCATGGCGCTTTCATCAAGACCCTGCCGATCGTCGTCGAGGGACGCGGAATGGTTCTCGTGCTGCTCCGCGGCGACCACCGGCTCAACGAGGTCAAGTTGCGCAACGGGATGAAGACCGGCTTCCGCCAGGCGAGCAGCGAGGAGATCGAGGCGCGGCTCGGCCCGGTCGGCTACCTCGGCCCGGTCGGCAGTGGCCTGCCGATCATCAAGGACTCCGCGCTCGCCGGCGATTCCTACGTCTCCGGTGCGAATAAGCCGAACGCCCACCTGCGCGGCATCGACCCGTCGCGCGACTTCGAGGCCTACGAGATGGACGTGCGCACGGTCGAGGCCGGCGACACCGCGCCCGGCGGCGGCACGATCGAGATCGAGCCGGCGATCGAGATCGGCAACATCTTCAAGCTGGGGACGCGTTACTCGGAGCCGCTCGGCGCCACCTACCTCGACGAGGACGGTGCCGAACGCCCGATCGTGATGGGCAGCTATGGCATCGGCCCGGCGCGGATCGCCGCCGCCGCCATCGAGCAGGGCGCCGACGAGCGCGGCATCGTCTGGCCGGCGCCGCTTGCCCCCTGGCAGGTCCACCTGGTCTCGCTCGCCAAGGCCGGCGAGCCGGAGCGCGAGGCCGCCGACGCTCTCTACGCGCAGCTGCGCGGGCGCGGCGCCGAGGTTCTCTACGACGACCGGGACGCCGGCCCAGGCGAGAAGCTGACCGACGCCGAGCTGCTCGGCTGCCCCCTGCGCCTCGTCGCCGGACGCCGCGGCCTGGCGAAGGGAGTGATCGAGGCCAGCCTGCGCGCCGGAGGAGAGGAGCACGAGCTGCCGGTCGAGGACGCGGCCGAGCGGGCGCTGGAGCTGCTCCAGAGCCCCGATGGCTGACGCGGCCCCCTTTGGCCGCGGCCGCATTCGGCGCCTCTTCGGCCTCGACCGCAGCGGGCCGCCGCCGCGCCAGACCCGCGCCGGGGAGCCACTCAACCCGTGGACGGTCCCCAACCTGGTCGGCTACCTGCGCCTCGCCGGGCTGCCGGTCTTCCTCTGGCTCGCCTTCGACTCCGGCGACGGCCGCAGCGTCGCCGCGGCGACCGTCTTCTGGCTGATCGCCGCCGGCGACTACGTCGACGGCTTCCTCGCTCGCGTCACCGGTCAGTACAGCCGGCTGGGGGCGATGCTCGACCCGCTGATCGACCGCCTGACGATCCTCTCCGGCGCCGTCGTCTGCTGGCATTTCGAGCTGCTGCCGCGCTGGGCCCTGGCGCTGCTGGTCGCACGCGAGCTGGCGATGCTGGCGCTGGCCCAGTACGGCCTGCGCCACGGGGTGCAGCTCGCCGTCAACTGGCCGGGTCGGATATCCGTCTTCCCGATCATGGGCGGGATCTTCTTCGCCCTCGTCTTCGCCGGTTGGGTGCCGACTGTCCTTCTGATCGTCGGCCTCGCCCTGGCGATCCTCGCCACCGCCCTCTATGCCCGCGACGGCCTCCGCCAAGCCCGCCACCCCCGCTGACTTCGCCTTTGTTCGCGCTATCCGCGAACAAAGGCGAAGTCAGCGGGTGCAAGCGGGGGGTCAACCTTCAACCTAGAGTTGAACCTTTGGCCAGGCGATCTATAATCGTTTGACGCGGCCAACGGGGGCGGAAGCCTCCCGATCAAGGAGCGAGATGGAGGACACCTTTCCGGATCTTGGTTCGCTCAGCGACGAAGAGCTGAAGGACCTGATTGACGAGCTGACCAAAGAGGAGAACGAGATCTCCTACAAACGCCGGGTCCTGCACGGCAAGATCGACATCCTGCGCGCCGAGCTGGTCAATCGGCTGCGCCACAAGCGGGAAAGCGGCGACTCGCTGATCTCCGGCGACGACGTCGCCCAGCTGACCGACATCCTCGCCGGCAAGGCGCGGCAGGCACCGCCGGAGGACGAGCCGGCCGCCTAGCCGGGGAGCGCGCGATGGCCGTCCACTGTCCCGAGTGCGGGTTCGTCAACCCCGAGGGCGCCAACTACTGCCAGAAGTGCGGCGCCTACCTCGGCGGGCCCAAGGACGGCGGCGACGAACCGACGACGATGACCTACCGCGTCGGCGAAACCGGCGAGATGGAGCCGGTCGACATCGACGAGGTGCTCGAGGAGAGCGGCGCCGCGCTGGTCATTCGCGCCGGCGGCGGCCGCGCGGGGGAGAGCTTCACCGTGACCGAGGACCGGGTCAGCATCGGCCGCAGTCCCGACGCCGGCGTCTTCCTCGACGACGTCACCGTCTCGCGCAACCACGCGCTGCTGGTCCGCCGCCGCGACGGCTTCTACATCGACGACCTCGGCTCGCTGAACGGCACCTACGTCAACCGCCGCCGGATCGAGTCCCACCTGCTCGCCGACGGCGACGAGATCCAGGTCGGCAAGTACAAGCTCAGCTACCTGGAGAAGTAGGGAGGACGGGCGATGGCGGTCTCCGAGCAGCAATCGCGGCAGCGCGACTCGCGCCCCCGCAAGGCGCTGACGATCGGCGCCGTCTGCAAGATCCTCGAGAACGAGTTCGACGACATCTCGATCTCCAAGATCCGCTACCTCGAGGACCAGAAGCTGCTGACGCCGCGGCGGACGCCGGGCGGCTACCGCCTCTACAGCCAGTCGGACGTCGAGCGACTGCGGACGATCCTGCGCCTGCAGCGCGACGAGTTCCTGCCGCTGCGGGTGATCCGCCAGGAGCTGGCGGCCGGCGGCGACGTCGACCTCGGCAGCGGCGGGGGGGGTGAGCGGCGCCCGAGCGCCGGTACCGTGCGGCGCGCAATCCTCGTCAACACTTCCAGCGCCTACCTGACGCTGGACGAGGTCATCGAGGAGACTGGCGCTCGCGCCGAGCTGATCGGCGAGCTCGAGAACTTCGGCATCGTCCAGCCCGAGAAACGGGACGGGCGGACCGTCTACGACGAGACCGACCGCGAGATCGTGCGTGCCGCCAACGAGCTCTCGCGGGTCGGCGTCGGCGCGCGCAACCTGCGCGTCTTCCGCTCCTCCGCGGACCGCGAGGCGAACCTGCTGGAGGCGCTGCTCGGCCCCTCGCTGCGCTCGCGCAACCCGGAACGGCGCAAGGAGGCACTGGAGAGTCTGGAGAGTCTGGCCGCGACCGTCAGCCACCTCAAGCACCTTCTACTGGTCCGCGACCTACGTCGCCTGGCCGGCGACTGACGGCCGCCTTGGCGCGTGTCACTCGGCGACGGACGGTCGCGGCCTCGCGCGCGGAGGTCTGGGCACTGATCTCCGACCCCTACAGCCTGCCGCGCTGGTGGCCGCGCACCTCGCGCGTGGAGAGCGTCGACCTTAAGCCCGGCGGCAAGCGCAGCCAGTGGACCAAGGTCCTGCAAACGGCGGAGGGGCGCGGCGTGCGCGCCGACTACCGTTGCCTCAGCGCCGCCGAGGGCGAGCACTTGGTCTGGGAGCAGCAGCTCGAGGGAACGCCCTTCGAGCGCCACCTGCGTAGCGCGAAGGTCGAGGTCGCCCTGCGCGACGTCGACGAGGCGACCGAGGTAAGCATCTCTTCCGAGCAGAAGCTGCGCGGCGCCTCGCGACTCGGCTCGCCGATGGCGCGCAGCGGTCAAGCCAAGATCCTCGAGGAGGCGCTCGACGGGATCGAGCAAGCGCTGACCGGCAGCAGCCGATGAGGCCGTTGTCGACTTGATGTCGGTATGCGGAACAAAGTCGACATGAGCACCCCGCGACGCGACTCGAAGTGGTGGGGGTGGGGCGATCCCTCGATTGAGCCGGAGCTCGACGCCGAGGCGCGGGCAATGTTGGAGGAGCGAATCGGCCCCCTCCCAGCCGTGAGGACGTATTTCTTTCCGCATACCGGAAAGAAATACGACCTCAACGGGGCGTTGGCGGAGTTTCAGATCCCGGACGCCGAGCCGCTGCCGCGGGCACTGGTCGAGGCCGTGGGAGAGGACGCCGTGTTCGACTCGACCGAGGACCGATTGCGACATGCAACCGGCTGCGGCTACGCGGACCTGGTGCGGCTGCGCGGTGGGCGGCTCGAGGCCGCCCCCGACGCCGTGCTGCTGCCCGCCGACGCGGATTCCGTGCGGCGGGTGCTCGAGGTCTGCGCGGCGGAGGGGGTCGCCGTCGTTCCCTACGGCGGCGGCACCAGCGTGGTTGGCGGTGTCGAGCCGCTGCGCGGCTCGCACTCGCGGCTCGTGGCCCTCGACCTCTCGCGGCTGCGCGGCGTCGAAGTCGACCCCCGCTCGCTCACCGCCCGGCTCGGCGCCGGCCTGCGGGGGCCGGAGGCGGAAACGGCCCTGAACGCAGGGGGGGTCGTTCTGGGCCACTACCCGCAGTCCTTCGAGTACGCGACGATCGGCGGCTTCGCGGCCACTCGCTCGGCCGGCCAGGCATCGAGTGGTTACGGTTGCTTCGACGAGCTCGTCGCCGCGCTGCGGCTGATCGCCCCCACCGGGGAGCTCCGCACCCTGGAGACGCCGCATACCGCCGCCGGGCCCTCGCTGCGCGAGCTGGCACTCGGCTCGGAGGGCGTCTTCGGCGTCATCCCCGAGGTAACGGTGCGGGTTAGGCCGGCGCCGAGCGTCCGCCGCTACGAGGCCTGGATGGTTGAGAGCTTCGCCGCCGGCGCCGAGATCGTCCGTAGCCTCGCGCAGGGTCCCGGCCTGCCCGACGTGATCCGCGTCTCCGACGAGGAGGAGACCGAGGTCTCGCTGGCCCTCTCAGGCCCGCGAGGGCTCAGCGGAGCGCTGTTCGACGGCTACCTCGGCCTGCGCCGCAGGCGCGGCGGCTGCCTCGTCGTGGTCGGCTTCGAGGGCGACGAGGAGTCGGTAGCACGCCGCCGCGCCCTGGCCGTGCGCGAGCTGCGTCGCGGCGGCGGCGCCTACCTCGGCCAAAGTGCCGGGCGCTCCTGGGAGCACGGCCGCTACCAGGGGCCCTACCTGCGCGACACGCTGATGGACATGGGGACGCTGGCCGAGACGCTGGAGACCTCGCACACCTGGAGCCGGCTGCAGGAGTTGCACGCTGCGGTCGCCGCGGCGATCCGCGACTCGCTCGCCGGGCAGGGCACGCCGGGCCTCGCCTTCAGCCACATCTCGCACGCTTATGCCGACGGCGCTTCGCTCTACTTCACCTTCATCGCCCGCGCCCGCGAGGGCGCCGAGCTGGAGCAGTGGGCGACGGTCAAGCGGGCTGCCTCAGAGGCGATCGTCGCCCACGGCGGCACGATCACCCACCACCACGCGGTAGGACGCGACCACCTGCCCTACATGCAAGCCGAGGTGGGGGAGACCGGCGTCGAGATGCTCCGCGCCGTCAAGGAGCGCCTGGATCCAGCAGGGATCATGAATCCCGGCAAGCTGATCCCCAGCTGATCTGGCCGGCGCATGCCGGCGTCCTCGGTCGCTCGCGTGCAGAGCACACCACGCTCCCTGCGCCCTTGGCCTGCTTGATCAGATCAGCCGGAAGGCTTCTTGATGACCGGGCCGGTGACTTCGCCGCGCAGCACGGTTTCGCCGCTGTAGGGCGGCAGCTTCTTCTGCTGTTCGGCGACTTCGACCGCGCGGGCGTATTCGGCATCGTCGGTGCGGGAGATGTAGATCTGGTTGAAGACCCGGCCGAGCACGCCGCCGAAGATTTCCGGCGTCAGCTGGAACGGCGCCCGCAGACCACCCGACTTGCCGACCTTGACCGAGCCGATCCGCAGCGCCAGCTTCGGCGACTTGTAGAGCCAGACCGTGTAGCTGGAGCCTTTCGTCGTCGGGTCCAGGCCGACGGCTTCGACGAGCAGGATGATCTTCTTTTTCAGGCGACCAAAGACCGCCTGTCCTTCGGCATCGCCGCCGTCGACCGGCTCCAGTTTCGCCTGGGTGAGCTTGGCGTTGGCCGAGCCGGCCGCTTCGCCACCCGCTTGCGCGGTGGTCGGCGCGCCGCCGCCGGAGTCCTCGCCGAGCACGGCGATCAGGATCAGGACCACGGCGACGATCGCCAGCGCGCCAGCGGCGAAGAGCAGCAGGCGCCGGCGCTGCGGCGGGAGCGAGGCAGCCCGGCGCTGCGGCTGGGGCGCCGCCGGCGCTGGAGGCTCCGCGGCCACCCGTTTCTCGGCGGGGGGAGGGGATGGATTCTCGGGGAACTCCGCCCGCGACTCCGTCGTCTGTGGGCGCTGCGGCTCCTGCTCGGCCGCGGCGGCGGCCAGCGCTGCCTTCACTTCCGCCCTGACCTGCTCGACGCTGACCCCCTTGAGGGCGGCGATGTCCTCGTAGCTCTCGTCGTTCTGCGCGAGCAGGCGCAGCATCGCCCTCTGGTCGTCGGTCAGCCCCACGGACCGGGAAGCCTACGGGACGGCCGGCATGGGTAGGGTCAGGCCTCGATGGCGGACGACCCCAAGGGCCTGCGATCCCACTTCGACGCGTTGATCGGCACCGAGTGGCTCGACGACGACCCCGAGCAGGCGCGGGTGCGGATCCAGATGCGCGACGAGCTGCGCCAGCCGGTCGGCCTGCTCCACGGCGGCGTCATCTCCTCGCTCGTCGAGAGCGTCTGCTCGCGGGCCACCGCCCTAGCCGTGCTCAGTGACGGGATGGCGGCGATGGGCCAGTCGATCTCGGTCAGCTTCATCCGCCCCGTCACCGCGGGCCATGCCGAAGTCAAAGCCCGCGCCCGCCACCGCGGCCGCACCACCTGGGTCTGGGACGCCGAAGTCCTCGATGCCGAGGGGCGCCTCTGCGCCCTGGCCCAGATGACGATCGCCGTCCGCCCCCTACCGAAAAGCCAATCACGCCTCTAGTTGCCGAAGCGGTTGGTGATCGGGAGGCGGCGGTCGCGGCCGAAGGCCTTGGGGGTGATGCGGATGCCGGGGGCGGCCTGGCGCCGCTTGTACTCGGAGCGGTCGACCATTCGTACGACCTCGTCGACCACGCCTGCGGGCATCCCCTCGGCGATCATCTCTTCGCGGCCGAGATCGCGCTCGACGTAGGCCTCGAGCACCCGGTCGAGGAGCTCGTAGGACGGCAGCGAGTCGCTGTCGCGCTGATCCGGTCGCAGCTCGGCCGAGGGTGCGCGCTCGATCACAGAGGCGGGAACCAGCTCGCGGCCGGCGGCCTCGTTGCGGTAGCGCACCAGCTCGTAGACCAGCGTCTTCGGCACGTCCTTGATCGCCGCGAAGCCGCCGGCCATGTCGCCGTAGAGCGTCGCGTATCCGACCGACATCTCGCTCTTGTTGCCGGTCGTCAGGACCAGCCAGCCGTGCTTGTTGGAGAGCGCCATCATCAGGTTGCCGCGGATCCGCGCCTGGATGTTCTCCGCGGCGAGGTCTGGCTCGGAAGGCCGCGCCGGGTCACGCGGCAGCCGCCCGCCCTCCTCATCGCCGGCGCGGCCCGCGAAGGCCTCGCCGAGCGCCGCCTCGTAGGCCTCCATCGTCGTCGCGATTGCGATCTCGATCGCCTCGACGTCGAGGTTGGCGGCGATAGTTCGGGCGTCGTCCTGGGTTTCATCGCTGGAGTGGGGGGACGGCATGACCACGCAGCTGACATTCGACGGCCCGAGCGCGTCGACGGCGAGCAGCGCCACCAGGGCCGAGTCGATCCCCCCCGAGAGGGCCAGGCCGACGTGACGGAAGCCGTTCTTGCCGACGTAGTCACGCAGGCCGAGGACCAAGGCCGCGTAGACCTCGGCGAGGTCGGGGAGCGGCTCGGCGAGGCGCTCTGGAGCGGGCGAGGGGATCTCGCAAAGCAGCAGCTCCTCCTCGAACTGGGCGGCGCGGGCAAGCACCTCGCCGCCGGGCGCGACGACGAAGCTCTGGCCGTCGAAGACCAGCTCGTCTTGACCGCCCACCAGGTTGCAGAAGGCGAGGTGGGTGCCGTAGGCATGCGCCCGGGCGGCGAACATCGCCTCCCGCTCGCGTCCCTTGCCGCGGTGGTACGGAGAGCCGGACGGGTTGGCGATCAGCTGTGCGCCTTCGCTGGCCTCCAGCGACGCCGGCGGGCCCTCCAGCCAGAGGTCCTCGCAGACGGTCAGCCCGATCCGCATCCCTGCCACCTCGACGCTGAGCGGCTCCGAGCCGGGGACGAAGTAGCGCTGCTCGTCGAAGACGGCGTAATTGGGGAGGCGGTTCTTGCGGTAGACGGCGCGCACCTCGCCGTCGGCGAGCAGGGCCAGCGAGTTGTGGGCGTGGCGATGGTCGCCTCCGCCAGCGACCGGCTCGGCGAAGCCGACCAGGACGGCGCTCCCGCCGATCCCACGCGCCAGCTCCTCGACCGCCCGCTGGTTGGCCTCGACGAAATGCCGCTTCAGGTAGAGGTCCTCGGCGGGGTAGCCCGGCACGCACAGCTCGGGGAAGATCGTCAGCTCGGCGCCTTCAGCCTCGGCGCGCGCGATCCATTCGGCGATCTTGGCCGCGTTGCCGTCGACGTCGCCGACCGTCGGATCGATCTGGGCGAGCGCTACTCGCAAGGCTGCCTCGGCGAGGTCACCGCTGAAGTATCGCCTTCGAGCCGCGCGGTCGCCGCCTCGGCCAGCGCTAGATTGCCGCGCATGCGGGCACGGCGGCGGCGATCCAGCGGTGTCATGCTCGTGGCGCTGGCGCTGCTCGCGGGCGCAGCCCTGCCACCCGTCGCCAGCGCCAGCGATCAGTGGGTCTTCCGCCAGCCGGCCGCACGCCCGACCGACCACCCCGACCCCGCCCGCCACGCCTACGCCGTTCCCGAAGCGCCCGGCTCTCCCTTTTGTGCCGCCGGCTTCTGCGTGCACTGGGTCGCGGAGGGCATCGACGCCCCGGCGGCGACGGACGCAGATGGCGACGGCGCCCCCGACTACGTCGAGCGGGTGCTGCGGGTCGCAGCGCACGTGCGGGCGGTGGAGAACGGCGAGCTGGGCTGGCGCGCGCCGCGCTCCGACGGCCGCCGTGGCGGCCTGCAGGGGAAGACCGATGTCTACCTCGAGGACCTCGGCCAGATCCTCTTCGGCTACGCGGCTCCCGACCGCGCTCAGGAGCTGAAGGGCGGACGACTACCGCGCCGGCTGCACGGCTACCTGGTGCTCGACAACGACTACGGCACCGCCCAGTACCCCGGCACGGCCCCGCAGCAGATCCTCGAGGTGACCTTCGCCCACGAGTACAACCACATCCTGCAGATGGGCTACGACGCATACCAGGACGCCTGGTTCGCCGAGTCGACCGCAGCCTGGATGGAGGATCGGGTCTACGACGGGATCGACGACTACCTCCGCTACGTGCGGCGCTGGGTCAAGCTCTACGACACGCCCCTGACCGCGAGCTCGATCCGCGAGTACGGCTCCGCGGTCTGGAACGAATGGCTGGCCCGCCATTACGGCCCCGACATCGTGCGCCAGGCCTGGTCGAAGGCGGTCCACACCCGCCCCGGCGGCTTCTCGGTAGCCGCCTACGACGCGGCGATCGAGGCAGCCGGCGGGCCCGGCTTCGAGGCGGACTTCGTCCGCTTCGCTCGCGACGTTGCCGAGTGGCGGACCGGCGCGGCGTTCCGCGAGGGCCCCGACTACCCGGACATGCCACGCCAGGCCATCCTGCCCGGCGGCGGCCGGCCGCTCGAGCGCAACCTGAACCACGCCACCTTCACGCTGCTCGACGTCCACGCTGGCAACGGCCGGGCGGTCACCGTTAACGTCCAGGCGCCCAAGGGAATCGACGCCGGTCTGGCGCTGGTCGGCAGAACCGGCAGCGAGCGGCATGGCCGAGTGGTCTCGCGGCTGAGCTTCAAGCCGCAGGGCGGCAGCCTACGCGTCACCCTTCCCAATCCGCGTCGTTTCCGGCGGATCACCGCCGTGGTCGTCAACGCCGACACCAGCGCCCGCGGCTTCGACGCCCGGCGACTTGACTGGAACTACTTGACCGACAGCTTGCCGTTCCGCGTCCGCGCCGCGATCTCCCGCTGACCCTCCCCGCGCGGCGGCGCGGTGGCAACGGCTTCGCGCACCGCGCCCTCGAGGTCGAGGCCGAAGCTATCGAGATCAGCCATCGCATCGAGGTCGCCGACCAGGCCGAAGTCGATCTGGCCGTCGTAGGACATGATCCCGACGCAGAGCGCCTGGCGGCGCGCGAGCGGCACCAGCGGGAAGATCGACTCCATCCGCCGGCCGAGGACGTAGAGCGGGAACTGCGGGCCCGGCACGTTAGTGACGACGAGGTTGAAAAAGCGTTGCGCGGGCTGCAGGCGGGCCGCCTGCGAGGCGATCGTGGTCGGCGCGAAGTCGGTTAGCCGGGTGAGGATCTCGGCGCCGACCGCCTGGCCCGATCCCTTCAGATCGCCCATCGTCTCCGAGATCAGGTGCAGGCGCTGCACCGGGTCCTCGCACCAGACGGGCAGTGGCGCCATCATCGCCGAGATGCGATTGCCAAGCGCGCCGCGCTCCTCGGTGGCGCGCACACTGACGGGCACCATCGCCCGCAGCTCGAGGTCCTCGGTGTCGTGGCCGCGGGCGCGCAGGTAGTTACCGAGCGCGCCGGTGACGACCGAGAGGACGACGTCGTTGACGGTGCCGCCGTGGGCATCCTTGACGCGCTTGAAGTCGTCGAGGTCGGCGCGGACGAAGGCCAGGCGCCGGTGCGGGCCGATCTCCACGTTGAAGGGGGTCGACGGTGCTTTGGCCGCCGCCTCGAGCATCTTGCCGGTGGCGCCGAGGCCGCGCAGAACCTGACGCGGGCCGCGCAGGGCGGCGCGCACGCCGCGCACGATCTCGCGCGGGCTCGTCGTCCGCTCGCGCAGGGCGTCGCCGAGCAGCTCGAGGTCGGTCGGTTCGGGACGGGGCGCCCATTTCGGCGGCTGCACCGGCCGCGTCTCGGGCTCGGCTTCGACGTCGAACAGCACGGTCGTGATGTCGACGCCGGAGATGCCGTCGACCAGCGCGTGGTGGCTCTTACCGACGATCGCGAAGCGGTCGTCGTCGAGGCCCTCGACCAGCCACAGCTCCCAGAGCGGCTTGGTGCGGTCGAGCTGCTGGGAGAAGATCCGCGCCGCCAGGTTGCGCAGCTGCTCCTCGGAGCCGGGCGCCGGCAGCGCCGTGCGGCGGACGTGGTAGTCGAGGTTGAGGAACGGGTCGTCGACCCAGACCGGCCGCCCCTGCCCGAAGGGCACGAAGCGCAGCTTCTGGCGGAAGCGGGGGACAAGATGCAGGCGCGACTCGATGTGGTCGCGGAACTCGTCGTGGCTTGGTGACGAGCCCTCGAAGATGCTGACCGAGGCGACGTGCATGTGGGCACCGGCTCGCTCCATGTGGAGAAACGAGGTGTCTAGTCCCGTGAGGCGGTCGCTGCTCACAGCGGAAATCTTCGCACGTGAGGGCTATCCCGGTAGGGGTTCCTCTTACTTTTCGCCGGGCTCGGGGCGGCTCTCGCCGACGCACTCGGGCGAAAAAGTACAAGACGCTCCACCCCTACCGGGATAGCCCTTAGCCGACGCTGAGCTGCAGCTGTGGGGACGGGGCGTCCGGCTCGGCGGGCAATTCGCCGGCGAAGCTGGCTACGCGGACGCCGAGGAGGCGCACGGGGCGGGGTGGGGAGTAGGCGCGGAGGAGGTCGAGCGCTACCGGGGTGACAACCTCGGGGTCGTTGGTCGGCTGCTCGAGGGTGTGCGAACGGGTGACGTTGGTCCAGTCGTCGAGGCGGACCTTGATGCCGATCGTGCGGCCGGCAAGGTCGCGCGAGCGCAGTCGCCGGCAGAGCTCTTCCGCGAGCGCGCGGACGTGAGCCTCCATCTCCACCCGGTCGGCAACGTCGACGTCGAAGGTCGTCTCGGCCGACTGCGACTTGGTCTCCCGCGCAACGGTTATCGACGTCTCGTCTTCGAGGCGCGCTCGGGCCTGCAGCCAGGCACCCTGGCGGGGGCCGAAAGCACGCTCCAACGCCGTCGGCTCGTGCTCGCGCAGCTGGGCCAGCGTGAGGACCCCCATCTCCTGCAGCTTCAGCGCCGTCTTCGGGCCGATGCCGGGGATTAGGCCGGGCGGATCGGCCGCAAAGCGCTCGAGGGCTTCCTCCCGCGACAGCACCGCCAACCCGCCCGGCTTGCCTAGCTCGCTGACGATCTTAGCTAAAAGGCGGCTCTCTGACAGACCAATAGAACAACTCAGACCGGTTTCGCGGATCTCGGTCGCGATCCGGCGCACCGTCGCCTTGGGCGAGAAGAGGTCCGAGAGGTCGAGATAGGCCTCGTCGAGACCGACCACTTCGACGATCTCGACGTTGGCCCGGAGGATGTCCATCACCTGCGCCGAGGCCTCCCTGTAGGCGGGGAAGTCGGGCCGCAGGTAGACCGCGTTGGGCAGCCTGCGCCGCGCCACCGCCGCCGGCATCGCCGAGTGGATCCCGGCCAGCCTGCGCGCCTCGTAGCTGGCCGTCGTCACCACCGCCCGCGGCCCCGACCCGCAGACGACCACAGGCTTTCCCTTCAGCTCCGGCCGCCGCCGCAGCTCGACCGATGCGTAGAAGGCGTCCATGTCTAGGTGGGCGATCGTGCGCCGAAAGGGCATCGCAAACGATCGTAGGGCCGGGCCGGGACGCCACTGGGGGAGTTCCTCGCAATCGGCGCCCTGCTCTAGGGTTTGGCGCGATGAAGCTCTACGTGTGCTGGGGAACCCATCCTGAGCCGTTCCACACGCACCCGTGCCGGAGGGCCCATCGGGCCCTGCTGGCTGCCGGCTACGAGCCCGAGGTGATCAAGGTCCGTGGGCTTGGGGTCGGCCCACGCTTCCTCCAATGGACGACGGAGGGACGTCGCGAGGTGGAGCGGGTGAGCGGCCAGAAGACGGTTCCCGTCCTGGTCACCGACGACGGCGATGTCGTGGTCGAATCCTCGCCGATCGTCGAGTGGGCCGAGGTCAATCCCAGAGAGCCAAGCGGCGCTTCCTAGACTGCATCCGTGGCTACCGCCGAGGCGAAGAACCTGGAGGCCATCTCGAGGGCGATCGACCAGCACAACCGCAACTGCCCGTTCCCGGCGGCGGAGGTGCGGATGAACCCGTTCGAGGTCGAACGGCTCGGCTGGGAGGAGATCCGCGGCCTACCGGTCGTTCCCGACGCCGAGATCGGCACCGGCCGCTTCCGCATCGTCTGCTCGCGCGAGCTGGACGGCGCCGGCCTGGAAGAAACCGAGGCCGTCGGCCGCGAGCTGGAGACCGTCGCCCCGTCGAGTAATTAGACCGAGTTCCAGAAGTCGAAGCCGAGTTCGCTGAGACGGCGCTGGGCCTCGATGTTGAGCTGGGTCAGCTCGTTGGTCCAGATGAGGATGCCCATCGCGATGAGGATCAGGCCGCCGGTGGCGACTATCGCCTGGTAGTGGCGCTTGACGACGGCGAAGGCGGTCGTCATCCGCGAGAAGGCGACGGCGGTGAGGAGGAAGGGAATCGCCAGGCCCGCCGAGTAGACGGCCAGCAGGAAGGCACCGCGGCCGGCTGAGCCGGAGAGGGAGGCGGCCGAGAGGATCGCGCCCAGGGTCGGGCCGATGCAGGGGGTCCAGGCGATCGCGAAGGCGGCGCCGGCGACGATCGGTCCGCCCTTGCCGGCGCGCTCGAGCAGGGCGTCGACGTGCCACTCGCGGTTCAGGCGGGTGACGAAGAGCGAGGCGACGAAGAGGACGCCCATCGCGACGATCAGTGCGGCAGAGATCTTGGTCAGCAGCTGCCTGTGGTCCTGCAGGGTCGCGCCGAGGCCGGTGGCGGTCAGCCCGAGGAGGATGAAGATCGCCGAGAAGCTGGCGACGAAAAGGAGGCTGGGACCGAGCACACGTCGCCAGCCGGCGCTGTCGAGCTCTGCCGCGGAGACCCCGCTCACCGCCGAGAGGTAGCCGGGGACGAGCGGCAGCACGCAGGGGGAGAGGAAGGAGACGATGCCCGCCGCGAGGGCGGCGAGGACGCCGACGCCGGCGGTCGGATCGCTGCTGAGATCGGCGAGGATCACGGCCCTTCAGGGTACTTAGGGAGCCTCGCAAGAAGCCGGCTTGCATCGCGCCCCAGCGCCGTAGAGACTGCCGCGCATGGATATCAACGCGCTGATCCTCAACTGCACCCTGAAGAAGTCGCCGGAGCCCTCCAACACGCAGGGCCTGATCGACTTGGTCACCGCTCATTTCGACGAGCTGGGCGTCGCCCACAAGACGCTGCGACCCGCCGACTTCAACATCCCCTTCGGCGTCGTCTCCGACATGGGGGAGGGGGACGAGTGGCCACAGATGCTCGAGCAGGTGCTCGCCGCCGACATCCTGATCATGGGCATGTCGATCTGGTTCGGCGTCCGCAACAGCGTCTGCCAGATGGTCATCGAGCGTCTCGACGGCACCTACAACACGACCAACGAGGTCGGCCAGTACCCGCTCTACAACACGGTCGGCGGGGTCGTGGTGACCGGCAACGAGGATGGCGCCCACGCCTGCGCCGAGACCACCCTCTTCAACCTCACCCACCTCGGCTGTGCGATCCCACCCAACGCCGACACCTATTGGGTCGGCGACGCGGGACCCGGCCCCTCGTTCCTCGAGGCCGGCGGCAAGGACCATCCCTACACGCAGAAGACGGCGAAGTGGATGGCGCACAACGTCACCCACCTGGCGCGGATCCTCAAGCAGAGCCCGATCCCGCCGGAAGGCAACACCGTCCCCGGTTGGCAGCCCGAGGACTGCAGCGGCCACGACGACCGGATGCCCGGCGGCCACGTCGGCTGACCCCGCGTCTCGCTGCGCCTTTGCCGTGTCTGCGCGGGGAGAGGAACAGCACGGACTCTTCAACGCGGCCGGGACCGCCCGGCGCCTGCGCGCCTCGCCGCTGCTGGCGATCGGTTCGAGCGCACCGGGGCCGGCCCTGCGCCGCGCTTCGGCACCGCCTTGGCCAGTGGCGTCGCGCTCGCCCTGGCGCTGACCGTGGCCACCGCCTTCGCCTACGGCCTGCTGACGGTCCAGTACGCCTTGTTCACCGCAGCGATCACGACCTACGCGGTGCTGCTCGCCGACACGCTGGGCGAGCCGGCGCTCGAAGCCGCCGGCCAACGGGCCGCCGCGACGGCGATCGGCATCCTGATCGCCGCCGCAGCGTTCCTTGTCTGGCCGAGCCCGAGCAGGGGAGGGGGCCCACGGCGGCCACGGCTGGCCCCACCGCAGGCCACGGCCCGGTAGATTTTGGCCAGCCAGCCAAACGCCGCCGGGACGCGGCGCGACCACAGGAGAGACCGTTGAGCAACCGCACGTTCGTGATCGGGGTCGGGATGACCAAGTTCGAGAAGCCCGGCACCAAGGAGGGCGACTACCCCGACTGGGCCAAGGAGGCGGGGGAGAAGGCACTCGCCGACGCCGGCATCGCCTATGACGACGTCGAGCAGGCCTACGCCGGCTACTGCTACGGCGACTCGACCTACGGCCAGCGGGCGCTCTACCAGCTCGGCCTCACCGGCATCCCGGTGGTCAACGTCAACAACAATTGCTCGACCGGCTCCTCGGCGCTGTTCCTCGCCCGACAGGCGGTCAAGGGCGGCCTCGTCGACTGCGCCCTGGCGCTCGGCTTCGAGAAGATGGAGCCGGGCTCGCTCGGCGTCAAGTACACCGACCGCACCAACGCGCTGGACAAGCACGCGATGCGGATGTTTGAAATCCGCGACCCCGAGCAGTCGCCGCCGGCGCCGCAGATGTTCGGCAACGCCGGTCGCGACCACATGGAGAAGTACGGCTCCAACCCCGACCACTACGCCTGGATCGGCTGGAAGAACCACAAGCACTCGGTCAACAACCCCTACGCCCAGTTCCAGGACGAGTACACGATCGAGGACATCAAGGCGGCGAAGATGATCCACGAGCCGCTGACCAAGCTGCAGTGCTCGCCCACCTCCGACGGCTCGGCCTGCGCGATCGTCGCTTCGGAGCGCTACGTCGACGAGCACGACCTCTGGGACCAGGCGATCGAGATCGCCGGCCAGTCGATGGTCACCGACCTCTCCTCGACCTTCGCGGCCGAGACCGATTGCATGAAGATCGTCGGCTCCGACATGTCGAAGCAGGCGGCCGACGAGGCCTACGCGGAGGCCGGCGTCGCCGCCGAGGAAGTCGACGTCTGCGAGCTGCACGACTGCTTCAGCGCCAACGAGCTAATCACCTACGAAGCACTCGGCTTCGCAGCGGAGGGCGAGGGCCACAAGCTGGTCGAGGAAGAGGCGACGACGTACGGCGGCAAGGTCGTCGTCAACCCCTCCGGCGGGCTGATCTCTAAGGGACACCCGCTCGGCGCCACGGGCCTTGCCCAGTGCTCCGAGCTGACCTGGCAGCTGCGCGGCCAGGCCGACAAGCGACAGGTCGACGGCGCCAAGCTGGCCCTGCAGCACAACATCGGCCTCGGCGGCGCCGCCGTGGTCACCGTCTACAAGCCGGCGGCCTAGGGGTCGTCGCAGAGGAGGAGACATGGCGAAGGAGCGACGCGCACTCAGCGGCAAGGTGGTGGCGATCACCGGCGGAGCCCGGGGGATCGGCAAGGCGACGGCGACGGCGCTGGTTCGCAAGGGCTGCCGCGTCGCGATCGGGGACCTCGACTTGTCGTTGGCCGAGCAGACCGCGACGGAGCTCGGCGGCGGCACGGTCGCCCTCTCGCTCGACGTCACCGACCGCGACTCCTTCGCCAACTTCCTCGACGAGGCCGAGCGCCAGCTGGGCCCGCTCGACGTGATCGTGAACAACGCCGGGATCATGCCGGTAACGCCGTTCGTCGAGGAGAGCGTGGACTCGATCCGTCGCCAGGTCGACATCAACCTGCACGGCGTGATCGCCGGCAGCCAGATGGCGATCGAACGGATGCGACCACGGGGCACGGGGCATATCGTCAATATCGCCTCGCAGGCGGGCAAAGGCGGCGTGCCGGGAATCGCCACCTACTCGGCGACCAAGCACGCCGTGGTCGGGCTCAGCGAGGCGATGCGCGCCGAGCTGCGCGGCAGCGGCGTCGAGGTCTCCTGCGTGATGCCGACGGTCGTCAACACCGAGCTGACCGCTGGCGTCGGCCAACGGCTGATCCAGCCGGTGGAGGCCGAAGACGTCGCCAACGAGATAGTCGACGCGCTGGAAGCACCGCGCTTCGACGTCTGGGTGCCGCGCTTCAACGGCGGTTTGTTCAAGTTCATCGCGCTGCTGCCGCGCGGCGCTCGCGAGGCGGTCGGCCGTTTCATGAAGGTCGACAAGCTGATGACCGAAGTCGATCATGGGGCGCGCCGCGCCTACGAGGATCGAGCTGCCCACAGCGAGCCGGCGCTCGAGCGGGAGGCCGAGCGGACGGAGGCCTGAGCGGCGCTCAGACCGAGATCCGGTAGCCGACGCCGGGATCGGTGCGGATCAGACGCCGTCCCCCGGCAGGTTCGATCTTGCGGCGCAGGTTGGCGATGTGGGTGCGCAGCGTCGGGGTGTCCTCGGTCCACGCCGGGCCCCAGACCTCGCGCAGCAGGATCCTGTGCGTCAACAGCCGCCCGCGGTTGCGGACCAGGACCCGCAGCAGCCGGAACTCGGTCGGGGTCAGGTGGATCTCCTCGCCGTCCCGCGAGACCGTCGAGGCCGCCAGGTCGACCCGCAGACCGTCGAGCTCGACGATCGGCTCCGCGTCGCGCGGCGCCCGCCGCAGGATCGCCTCCAGCCGGGCGACCAGCTCGGGCGGGCCGAAGGGCTTGACCACGTAATCGTCCGCGCCGGCGGCCAGGGCCCGCACCTTGGCCTCCTCCTCGCCGACCGCGGAGAGGACGATGATCGGCATCTCGCTCCACTCGCGCAGGCGCCTGGTCACCTCGACGCCATCGATGTCGGGCAGCATCAGGTCGATTATCGCCGCCTGCGGCGCCCGGACCGCGGCCTTGTCGAGCGCTTCCTCGCCGCTCTGCGCCGGCACCGCCTCGTAGCCGGCGTCCCGCAGGATGACGCGCAGCGCCCGCAGGATCTGCGGCTCGTCGTCGCAGATCAGGACCAGCGCCGCCTCGCTCACTGCGCTCCCCCCGCCGCGACCGGGAAGCTGACGACGAAGGTGGTGCCCTGATGGGGCAGCGACTCGACCGCGATCCGACCGCCGTTCGCCTCGACGAAGCCCTTGGCGATCGCCAGGCCGAGGCCGCTGCCGCCCGGCTCGCCGCCGGCGATTCGGTGGAACGCCTCGAAGATCCGCTCGCGCTCGGTCACCGGGATGCCCGGGCCCCGGTCGACGATGCGGACGACGAGCTCGGCGCCGACACGGCGGCAGCGAGCCTGCACCGGCCGGCCACCGCCGTGTCGCACGCCGTTCTCGAGCAGGTTGGCGAAGGCCCGCTCGAGCTGGGTGGCGTCGGCGCTCAGCAGCGGCAGATCCGACTCGGCGGCGATGCGGGCGAGCTGGGGATCGAGGCCGGCCGACTCGCGCGCCGCCTCCAGCGTCTCGACCAGATCGGCCGGCTCGCGGTGGGGCTCCGCCTTGCCGGCCTCGATCCGCGATAGATCGAGCAGGTTCTCGACCAGGCGAGAGAGACGGTTGCCCTCGCCGACCACGGCCTGGCTTAGCTCGCTCCGCTCCATCTCCGTGAGGGTGGGGGAGCCGAGCGCGGCGCCGGCGGCGATCACCGAGGTCAGCGGCGTGCGCAAGTCGTGGGAGACCGAGCGCAGCAGCGCGGTCTTCAGCTCGTCGCTGCGGCGCAGCGCCTCGGCTTCGATCGCCTCGGCCTGCATCCGGTCGCGCTCGCGCGCGAGCTCTTCCAGCTCCGCCTTCGCCCGGTCGGCCTCCTGCCGCCGGCGCTCGGCGTCCAGCGCCTGCGAACGCGCCAGCTCGGCGACGGCGCTGCTGATCGCGGCAGCCAGCGCGAACGTCGCCAGCGCCACCCAGTTGCCTTCCTCGGCGATCGTGAAGCGGTGCAGCGGCGGAAGGTGGAAGAAGTTGAAGGCGACGGCGCTGAGCACCGAGGTGGCCAGACCCAGCCGCAGCCCCCAGACGATCGAGAGCAGCAGGATCGCCGGCAGGTAGACGACGCCGAGCGAGACGACCGGCGCCACCGACTTCAGCGGATAGACGAGCAGCGTCGCCGCAGCGACCGCGCCAAGCGCCGCGGCGAGGCCGAGCCAGGCCGGCGGCGGCTCGCCTGCCAACTTCAGTCGCGGGAGTCTCCAGGCCACCCCTTGACGCTATCGCCGCGGGTGCCGTTCTTTACGAAATCTCCACGGCCGAGCGCGACTTGCTTACACACCCTTGACGCGGCGCGGCGGACGATGGATGCACGGTGTTCTCGTTCGCCGACATCCTCCCCGGCGGAGGCAGCCCGCTCGCCGACGTCTTCGCGATCGCCCTCTCAGTCGCCCTCTTCGCCGTCGTCTACTGGGCGATCGACCTGATCGACCGGATATGAGCGCGGCCGCCCTGGCGACCCTGAGCGGCGCCGACGTCTTCGGGCTGGCGGCCTCGCTGCTCGTCTCCCTCTACCTGGTCTACGCGCTGCTGCGCGGAGAGAAGCTCTAGATGGCGCAGGGCTGGCTGCAGATCGCGGCCTTCATCGCTGTTGCCGTCGCGCTGACCCCGCCGCTGGGCGCCTACATGGCGCGCGTCTACAGCGGGCGGCGGGTCTTCCTCAGCCCCGTCCTGATGCCGATCGAGCGGCTGACCTACCGAGTCCTTCGCACCGAGCCCTCCGCGGAGCAGGACTGGAAGGCCTACGCGAAGAGCCTCGTCCTCTTCTCGCTCGTCTCCTGGCTCGTCCTCTACACGATCCTCCGCACTCAGGGAATCCACCCGTTCAACCCTGAAGGCTTCGGCTCCGCGCCGTGGGACGTCAACTTCAACACCGCCTCCTCCTTCGTCTCCAACACGAACTGGCAGTACTACGGCGGCGAAACGACGCTCACCTACTTCTCGCAGATGGCCGGGCTGACGGTGCAGAACTTCGTCACGCCAGCCGTCGGCGCCTGCGCGATGGTGGCCCTGATCCGCGGCATTGCCTCGCGCACCGGCACGAGCCTCGGCAACTTCTGGCAGGACCTGACCCGGACCCTCTACTACGTCCTGCTGCCGCTCTCGATCGTCGTCGGCCTGATCCTCGTCTCGCAGGGCGTGGTGCAGACGCTGAGCGGGTCGGTGGTGGCGCATACGCTCGCGGGCGCCGAGCAGACGCTCGCCCTCGGGCCCGCCGCCTCGCAGGTCGCGATCAAGCAGCTGGGGACCAACGGCGGCGGCTTCTTCAACGTCAACTCGGCGATGCCGTTCGAGAACGCGACTGCCTTCAGCAACTTCGTCGAGCTGCTCTCGATCGTCCTCATCCCGGCGGCGCTCACCTACACCTACGGCAAGCTGGTCGGCCGCCAACGCGAGGGCTGGGCGATCTTCGCCGCGATGCTGGCGATCTACATCGCTCTCGTCGCCGTGATCGTCCCGGCCGAGCAGCACGGCACCCCCGCGGAGCACGCGGCCGGCAGCCCGACCGCCGCAGTCGACGGCTCGACTGGAGGCAACATGGAGGGCAAGGAGCAGCGCAACGGGATCGCCGAGTCGGCCCTCTGGACGACCACCACGACGGTCACCTCGAACGGCTCGGTCAACTCCGCCCTCGACTCCTACACCGGCCTCGGCGGCGCGGTGCCGATGGCCGGCCTCGGCACCGGCGAGGTTGTCTTCGGCGGCGTCGGCACCGGCATGTACACGATGCTGCTGTACGTATTGCTGGCGGTCTTCATCGGCGGCCTGATGGTCGGCCGAACGCCCGAGTACCTGGGCAAGAAGATCCAGGCGCGCGAGATCAAGCTCGTCTCGCTCGGCATCCTGGTCACCCCGCTGGCGGTGCTGGTCACGACCGGGCTCGCGATTGCCACCCGAGCGGGCACGAGGTCGATCTACCAGGCCGGACCGCAGGGCTTCTCGGAGACGCTCTACGCCTACCTCTCCCAGGCCAACAACAACGGCTCCGCCTTCGCCGGCTACACCGGCTTCGTCCAGCCCAACGCTCCGGGCAACGTCGGAGCGTACGGAATCTCCTTCGCCGACCTGCTCGGCGGCGCGACGATGACCCTGGCCCGCTTCCTGCCGATAGTCCTCGTCCTCGCCATCGCCGGCTCGCTCGCTGGCAAGAAGGTCTCGCCCGCCGGTCCGGGGACGATGCGGACCGACACGCCGACCTTCGTCATCCTCCTGATCGGGGTGGTGGTCCTGGTCGGCGCCCTGACCTTCTTCCCGGCACTGCTGCTCGGCCCGATCGTCCAGAGCCTGACCGGGAGGCTGTTCTGAGATGCGCCGGACGGCTCTGACCGCGCTGCTCGCCGTAATCGCCTTCACCGTCGTCTGCGGCCTCGCCTACCCACTGGCGATGACCGGCCTCTCGCAGCTGCTCTTCCCCGGCAAGGCGGATGGCTCCCGGATCGTCGTCGACGGCGAGCTGATCGGCTCGAGCCTGATCGGCCAGGACTTCAAGGGCGATCGCCGCTATTTCCAGTCGCGGCCCTCGCAGTCGGAATACGCGGCCAACACGACCTACTTCGGCAACTCCGGCCCCAACAGCGTCGAAGGGCGCGAAGCGGTGCGCGAAAACCTCGCCGCCTACGTCAAGCTGGAGAAGCCCTACGACAGATCGCTGACCAGGGCCGACGTGCCCGTCGACGCGATCGCGACGTCGGGCTCCGGCGTGGACCCGCACATCTCGGAGGCCAACGCCCGAATCCAGGCCCACCGCGTTGCCGCCGTCCGCCAGCTGTCGCTGACCGAGGTCGAAGACCTGATCTCTGCGCACACCGACGGCCGCGCTCTCGGCCTCTTCGGGGAGCCGGGGGTCAACGTCCTGCGGCTCAACATCGCGCTCGACGACGAGGCGCCGATCGAATGAGCATTGGAACCCAGCCGCGCTCCCTGCTCGATCTCGAGATCCTGCGACCGGCGCTGCGCGAGTCGCTGCGCAAGCTCGACCCGCGCGTGCAGATCCGCAATCCGGTGATGTTCGTGGTCGAGATCGGTGGCCTCATCACCACCGCCGCCTGGCTGATCCAGGTCTTCGGCGGAGGTCCGGTGGGCGGCGGCCACGAGCCCCCGTGGTTCACCTTCACCGTGTCCCTCTGGCTCTGGCTGACGGTCGCCTTCGCCAACCTGGCCGAGGCGCTCGCCGAGGGGAGAGGGCGGGCCCAGGCCGCGAGCCTGCGGGCGATGCGCACGGAGACCGTGGCCCGTCTGCGCGATGGCGGCGAGAAGCCGGCCTCGGAGCTCGTGCGCGGCGACGTCGTCGTGGTCGAAGCGGGGGAGGGGATCCCCGGCGACGGCACCGTGATCGAGGGGATCGCCTCGGTCGACGAGTCGGCGATCACCGGCGAGTCGGCGCCGGTGATCCGCGAGGCCGGCGGCGACCGCAGCGCCGTCACCGGCGGCACCAGGGTCCTCTCCGACAGGATCGTGGTCGAAATCACCCAGGAGCCCGGTGGGTCCTTCCTCGATCGGATGATCGCCCTGGTCGAGGGGGCGGAGCGGCGCAAGACGCCGAACGAGATCGCGCTCGGGATCCTGCTCGCGGCGCTGACCCTGGTCTTCGTCGTCGTGGTCGTCTCGCTGCGGCCGATCGGCCTCTTCGCCGGCACCGAGCTCTCCGAGACGACGCTGATAGCCCTGCTGGTGGCGCTGATCCCGACGACGATCGGCGCCCTGCTCTCGGCGATCGGCATCGCCGGCATGGACCGTCTCGTGCGCCGCAACGTGCTCGCCCTCTCGGGTCGCGCCGTCGAGGCCTCGGGCGACTGCGATCTGTTGCTGCTCGACAAGACCGGCACGATCACCCTCGGCAATCGCGAGGCGGTCGAGTTCATGCCGATGCCGGGCGTCACGGTCGAGGAGCTGGCCGAGGCGGCGCAGATGTCCTCACTTGCCGACGAGACCCCGGAGGGTCGCTCGATCGTCGTCCTCGCCAAGGGGTTTGGCATACGCGAGCACGACTTCGCCGGCCACGAGCCGAGCTTCACGCCGTTCAGCGCCGAAACGCGGATGAGCGGCGTCGACTTCAACGGCACCCGCCTGCGCAAGGGCGCCGGCGACGCGATCGAAACCTGGGTGGCCGAGGCGGGCGGGCGGGCGCCCGGCGAGCTGCGCGGCGAGCTCGACCGGATCGGCCGAGAGGGGGGGACCCCGCTCGCGGTGGCGCGCAACGAGCGGGTCCTCGGCGTGATCTACCTCAAGGACGTGATCAAGGACGGGATGGGCGCCCGCTTCGACCAGCTGCGGGCGATGGGCATCCGCACGATCATGGTCACCGGCGACAACAAGCTGACCGCGGCGAAGATCGCCGAGGAGGCCGGCGTCGACGACTTCCTCGCCGAAGCGACGCCGGAGCGCAAGCTCGAGCTGATCCGCGAGCAGCAGGCCGACGGACGGCTGATCGCGATGACCGGCGACGGGACCAACGACGCGCCGGCCCTCGCCCAGGCCGACGTCGGCGTGGCGATGAACACCGGCACCCAGGCGGCCCGCGAGGCGGGCAACATGGTCGACCTCGACTCCAACCCCACCAAGCTGATCGAGATCGTCGAGGTCGGCAAGCAGCTGCTGATCACGCGCGGCGCGCTGACGACCTTCTCGATCGCCAACGACATCGCCAAGTACTTCGCGATCCTGCCGGCGATGTTTGCCGCGACCTATGCGCTCGCAGGGGAGAGGGGGCCGCTCGACTCGCTCAACGTCATGTCCCTGGGCACGCCCGAATCGGCGATCCTCTCAGCGGTGATCTTCAACGCGCTGATCATCCCGATGCTGATCCCGCTCTCGCTGCGCGGCGTTCGCTACCGGCCGATCGGCGCGACCGCGCTGTTGCGGCGCAACATGCTGCTCTACGGGTTGGGAGGGGTCGTCGCTCCGTTCGTCGGGATCAAGCTGATCGACCTGATCGTCCACAACCTGCTGGGAGCCTGACGGGGTGCGCCGTGTCGCGCGGCCGTTACAAGATCTTCCTCGGCATGGCCGCCGGCGTGGGGAAGACCTATCGCATGCTGCAGGAGGGCCAGGCCGAAGCCGTCGCGGGACGGGACGTGGCGATCGGCTATCTGGAGCCACACAGGCGCGATGAGACGAGCGCCCAGGCGCGCGGGCTGGAGGTCGTGCCGCGCCGGCGGGTCGCCTATCGCGACGTCGAGGTCGAGGAGATGGACCTGCCGGCGGTGCTTGCAAGGGCGCCGTCACTGGCCCTGATCGACGAGCTCGCCCACACCAACCCGCCCGGCGTCGAGCACGAGAAGCGCTACGAAGACATCGACGAGGTGCTGGCGGCTGGGATCGACGTCTTCTCGACGGTCAACGTCCAGCACCTCGAGTCGCTCAACGACCAGGTCACCGAGCTGACTGGCGTGCGGGTGCGGGAGACCGTCCCCGACTCGGTGGTCGGCGAGGCCGACGAAGTCGTGCTGATCGACCTCACCCCCGAGGCGCTCGTCGCCCGCCTGCGCGCCGGCAAGGTCTACCCGGGCGAGAACGTCCAGTCGGCACTCGACAACTTCTTCAAGGTCGAGAACCTCGCCGCCCTGCGCGAGGTGAGCCTGCGGCAGGTGGCCGAGGACGTCGAGTCCAAGCGCCTCGTCTACAGCGAGACCGAGCCGCTGGGCACCCGTGAGGAGCGCCTCGCGGAGGCCGTGCCGAAGGCGGTCGGCGAGCGGCTGCTGGCGTTGGTGCGCCCGCAGCCCAGCTCGCAGCGGCTGGTGCGCCGCGCCTGGCGCTCGGCGCAGCGACTGGGAACCGATCTCGACCTGCTCTGGGTCAAGCGACCCGGCCAGCCGATCGAGGGGGAGGTTGAGCGGCAGGTGACTGCCCTGCGCCAGCTCGCCTCGGTGCTCGGCGCGACCCTGTTGATAGAGGAGCACGACGATCTCGTCGCCGCGGCGGCCCGGGTCATCCGCGAGCGGGGGAGCACCTACGTGATGATCGGCGAGTCGCTGCCGGCGCAGGGCCTGGCGCGCCTGCGCGAGCCCCTGCCGCAACGATTGATGCGAGCGACGCCCCCCGGCATCGACGTGCGAATCGTCGCCCGCCGCGGCACCGAGGGGGACTCGTGATCGACCACGCGCTCGTCGGCTTGGCGCTGGTCCTCGGCCTGCTCGGCGGCTACCTGCTGGCGCGCGGGCGGCTGCGAGGGAGGCGCGCCGAGGAGCCGGAGTCGATCCACCAGATCCTGCTTCCCTTCACCGGCACCGAGATCTCCCGCCGCGCCCTCGACGCGGCGCTGCGCCTCGCCCGCGCCGAGGAAGCGACCCTGATGCCGGCTTACCTGGCTACGCTGCCAAAGCGGCTGCCACTCGACTGCGCGATCCCCGCGGAGGCTTCGAAGGCGATGCCGATGCTGGAGGCGATCGAGCAGCGCGCGGCCTCCCAGAGCGTCGCGGTCGACGCCCGGATCGAGCGCGGGCGCAGCTACCGGCACGCGCTGCGCCGCCTGCTCGACCGGGAGAAGTTCGACCGCGTCGTCGTGCCGGCCACCGCGACCGGCAGCACTGGCCTGTCGGGCGACGACCTGGTCTGGCTGCTGGAGAAGGCACCCGCCGAGGTGCTGATTCTTCGCCCAGCGCCTGACGACGCCCGGCGCGTCTCCCTGGCTGCCGGCTGAATCTGAACGGATCGCAGTCGACCGCCGTAGACAAGCTACGGTGCATCCCATGGGACGGATCTACGACGCGACCTGGGGGCGGCTGTTCAGCGCGGTCTATGACCGGGCGATCGCAGCCACCGAAGACGCAGGCCTGCGCGACGTCCGTCGTGAGTTGCTCAGCGAGGCGCGGGGGCGCACGGTCGAGATCGGCGCCGGCACCGGCGCGAACCTGGCGCTCTATCCGGCCACCGCCAGCCACCTGGTGCTGGTCGAGCCCGACCGCCACATGCGCCGTCGCCTCGAGCCACGGGCACAGGCGGCCGCCCCGGCGGTCGAGGTCGTCGATGCGCCGGCCGAATCGCTGCCCTTCGAGGACAGCGAGTTCGACACCGCGGTCTTCACGCTGGCGCTCTGCACGGTCCCCGATCCAGATGCCGCCCTGGCCGAGGCCGCCCGCGTGTTGAAGCCCGGTGGCCGGCTGCTCTTCCTCGAGCACGTCCGCTCCGAGAACCCGCGCTTGGCGCGCTGGCAGGACCGCCTTGAGCACCTCTGGTGCCTGTTCGCCGACGGCTGCCACTGCAACCGCGACACGGTCGCCGCGATCGACGCCTCGGGCTTCAGTCTGGAGCGCGTCGACCACGGGGCGCTGCCGAAAGCCGCGCCGCTCGTCCGCCCGCTCGTCTGGGGCAGCGCCGCGCCGGCGTCCTGACGCCTCGCGAGAGCCTTTTGCCACCCATAGGGAGTACAAGGCTCTCGCGAGCCGGCGATTCGGCTGCTCAACGCACGATAATGGTGGTTGCTGTCCGCTCTGTTTGTAAGCGTCGCCCGTGTGAATCAGACCACCTGGCAAGGGCGGGGTTTCCAGGGATTTTTTGAGGCATCCGTCGTCCTTGCCAAGACTTCAGGAGGCGACTATGCGCGCGTCTTTCCCGACGCAATTCGATGCTGTAATCCTCGGCAAAAGTAGGGAGGCCGGGTCTTTCGACACGCCGGATGGCGAGGTCAAGTTCGGAGATGCCTACGAGCTGTCGTTCGAGAGCAGCGACGGCCTCACGCAGACCTGCCGCGTGGCGCTCAAACAGCTCGATGCGGCTGCCGATTTCGACGTTCAGAAGGCGGGTGCCTTCACGGCGGTGCAGGTTGTGGGCGATGTCCAGGTCAGCGACAAAGGTGGCTATCTCCGCCTTACGTCGGTGAGGCTCCACCCGTCGTCCGACCCGGCCAACGTCGCCAAGAAAGCTTGATCGGGGTGGGTATTCGACATGGAGCAGCGTCCCGGCCTCGGTCTGCGGCCCCTCCTGATTGGCTTCTTGCTGTCGCTCGCCTGTTATGTGCTGGTGGCGGCTGGCGTTTTCGTCGGTCAGGCGCTTGCTGACGAACCCTCGCCCTACGTCGCGCCCTCTGAACTAGCGCTCGAACCCGAATTGTCGGAACTGGCGGCGTGTCCATCGGCGGAAGTGCCGATTGTCGTCGAAGAAGAAGCCGAAGCGGTCCCGCCTGACCTCCGAGAACTCGGCCATTTGCGCATCGAGCAGCAGCAGGCTTGCCGAGCTCAGTCCGACCGGCTTGATCGCGTGGTCGAACGTCTGTGGTGGATCGTCGCCGAGCAGCTGCGCCTTCACGCCCAGGGCGTCGTGACCAACGAAAAGCTCGAAGCCGTCCTTGGCTCTCTCGAAGTGCCGCTCTCTACTGAAGTCAAAGGCTTCACGTCCCTCGAACCGTTGCCCGTCCATGAGACGCAGCAGCTTGCTGTCACTGAACCGATTGCCGAATCGGTTGACGCATCGGGCGAGGCTCTCAAGGGCGGCGTTTACTTCGTCGCTGGCGTCATCGTCGCTGCCTTCGTCTGCTACGTCCTTTACCGCCAGGTGATGCCTCGTGCTTGAGTTCGCTCTGCTCGCCTGCCTCTCACCGGTCGCCTGGTGCCTCTCGGGTCCGCTCCTTCGAGGGGCGCAGCCCCGGTTAGCGCAGTCGTTCGTCCACCGCCCGTTGCTAGGGCGGTGGTCTGCCTCATCCGTTAAGAGGCTGCGCGCTCTCGCCCTGCATGGTCCGCACTCCGTACTTCCTCGCACCGCCGCCCCTCTTTCATCTCCGCACGTGCCCTGTTGTTCTGCTCGCAGCGAGTCCGTAGGGCTCGCTGTTGTCAGTCCGGCTCTGCTCGGCATTGTCAGCGCTTCTCCGGACTCCGACGCCTTCACTGGTGGGCTGCAGCTCGTGTTCACGGCTGCCTTCGCGGTGATCGTCGGTTTGATCGGCCTTTCAATCGTCCGCCGAATCCTCGGGAGCTAGGCGGCGCAAGTGAACCGCTCCCACGTCCAAACGCAGGAGGTGAAAAATGCTGGAATCGATTCGTGCCAAGGCGGCGCTGCTGTTCTGCCTGTGCGCGCTGTTCGCCCTCTCCCTGGTGGGGACGGCGGGAGCGGTTGCCCAGGACTACACCGCAGTCACCGACGACGCTGCAAGCGAGATCACGGCAGCGGTGCCGGTCGCCCTCGGGGTGGCTGGGCTGTTCGTCGGGATCATGCTGGCGTACAAGGTGCTGCGCCGCATGATCCGGGCCTAGCCCTCTGGCTCTGGTGCGCGCTAGGCGCTGTGGTCGTCTCCCTCGGTCTGGGGGCGTCGGCTGTAGCGCCTAGCGCTGCTGGGGCCTTCGTCGGTGAATCGGTCGTGCTCAACCCAGCCAAAACCGATCTCACTGGACCGGCGAAAACTATTCTCACTAATCCTACTTTTCTGCCAGAGACGACCGAGGGAGCAGCTGCGCTGGGAGGCGTCGCGGAGGAGTCAGCAGCGGCGGGGGTTTTCCAGGGTGCGGGGATCTTGCCAGCGCTTGGTTCAGTGCTGTCATTTGGTGTCGGCACGGTTATCGGCTCTGAGATTTGCAAAGTGATCGGGATCGAAGGTTGCTGGTACTTCGGCAGCGAAGGCCCGGATCCGGCGGATGGCTCGGTCACTTACAACTGGGAATGGAAAGGTGCGACGGGATCGATTCCTTTCTCGTGGTGGTGGTCACGTGGTATGGCGAACTACAAGGGTTTGGAAGGGACGGCCGGTGATTGCGGCAATGACGTTCCGGGCGGCATGGACACCTTCGTAGTGGGTTCAGCGAGTCTTGGTTGCCATTCGGAAGCGAACCACAAAGTTGAACCCTTTCGTTACTCGATGTCTAATCGGGAATTTAGTTATCACCCGAGCGACGATCCGGGAGTCTCCAATTACAGCTACTCGGCTCCATCGAACTGGTCGGAAAACCTCGCCAAAGAACTGAAAGAAAAAGGTGAAGGTACGGTGGCCGGTCGTCTCGGTCAGCACATCGCTTCGAAAATTGAAGGTTCCAAAGTGGTGTCGCCTTACCCGCACGAGGTCACGGTGCCGTCGTGCTCGGGCGAGGCGTGGATCGGGTGCAAGGAAGATTTGGAAGAACTCCAGCTCAAACCGGAACGCAAAGAACTCGACTGGTCGGACGCCCACCTCGATCTAGCGCCCGATGAGGTGGTCGAACTCGATCCGGCGCCGGGGACCAAAATCATCGTGCCAACTGAAACCAAAACGATCGTTACGACCAACCCAGATGAAGGTGGCATGCCCCTTGTCGTGCCTGACCCCGCCGAGGGCGAAACGTACTCCGACTACATCACGAAACTTGCTCCCGGCCTCAATCCTGAACGTCACAACGTCGGCGAAGGCTTTACGGATCCGCACGTCGGCCCCAACTCTGTCCTTCGCACTCATCCTGACCCGGGGACCCGCCTCGATCCTTCGATTGAACATGACGTTGAAGTGGAGACCAACCCGCCTGACGCGCCGCCAGCAGCAGGGGTGTGGACCGCACCTTCTATTCCGGCACTCGACCTCTCGCCTCTTAGCGGTGTGTCGATTGGTTGCAACGCCTTCCCGTTCGGCGTCTTCTGCTGGGTCGCTGACGGCTTGACGAATTGGGGTTCGGAGGGCGAGTGTCCGTCCTTCGACCTGCCTTTCACGAGCGAGATTCGGGACTCCACGGCGGACCTGACTTTTGACACCTGCACCTTCGAACCGGCGATGAACATCATCCGCCCGATGCTCGTGATCTTGTCCTTCTTCGGTGTCGCCTGGCTTCTCTCGGCCTCGGCGATGGGCCTCGGGGGAGGGGCCAGTGCCGACGACTGATGCTCTCCTTCCTCGAAGACATCTGGCACGGCATCCTCGACCTGCCGTTCCTGATCATCGGGGGTCTGGTCGAACTGATCAACGCCTTGATCGTGGCTATTGCGACCCTGGCCGAAGTCTTGCTTGCCCTGCTTCCTGGCTTTCCCGATCCGCCGTCCGAGCCTGCCTCTGGCATCGTCGGCTGGCTTCTCTGGATGGTCCCGCTTGGCACGATGCTTTCCCTGTTCACCGTGCTTGTCTCCTTGTGGATCGGCTTCCTTGGCGTCAAGGTCGCGCTCAAGTGGGTGAAGGCTCTGTGAGGCGCGGGGAACTGATGCACCTGCGTGAAGGTGATCAGTGGGTGCCCGTCCGTGTTCTCACGGCCTTCGGAGAAGGTGTCGGCGGCGTCTTCCTGGTTGTTCGTCGCCTCACCGACGGGCAACGCCTCATGTGGCGTGTTGACGGCTCTCTGCATGAGGTTCCCGGTTGAGGCGTTGGCTTCTGCCCATCCTGTTCGCCGCCGCCGTCGGCTCAATCGCCTACAGCCTTGGCGTGGGGCCTGAGCTCGTTTACGTTCTTCGCTTGGTTGCCCGTCACATCGCTTACTCGGCGGGGTACTGAAATGGCGCTGATCGTTGTCACTGGTCCCCTCGGTTCTGGAAAGAGCTACTACGGCGTTCGCAAAGCGGTTGATGCGCTTGAGGAAGGCAAGGTCGTGGTGACCAACTTCCGCATGGAGCCGGACTGGCATGAGCGAGTTGCTGATCGGCACCCGATGCGTTGGTTGATCCCTGGCCGCCGTCGTAAATTGAAGGCTCGGTGGCGCCGTCGCATTCTCACTGTCGCCGATCTGGAGACGCTGTTGCGCATTCGGATTGACGGCCAGGGCGAGGGCCGCGCGGTCGCGATCATCGACGAGGCGCACATGTTCCTCAACGCTCGCGAGTGGAAGGACTCGGGGCGGATGGACTTGGTCGGCTGGGCCTCGGCCTCTCGCAAGCTCGGCTTCGATGTCTACCTGATCACGCAAGATTTGCAGAGCATCGACCGCCAGGTCCGCGACCGCCTTACTTACCACGTCAAGCTCACCAACCTTAAGCAATTCAAAGTTGCGGGCATCCCTCTCTTTCCCTTCAACTTTTTCCAAGCAATCTGGGTCTTTCATGGGGCTGGCAAAGCCGTTGTCAAGCGAGAGTGGTACCGCCTCAACTGGAGGGCGAAGCTCTACGACACGATGGAGACGGGGGGCCTCGGCATGATCAGCGATCCGGTTGACCCGATCTATCTCCCTGCACCTTCGCCCGCGAGTCCGTCACGCGTCACCGAAGCCGCCAGCGCGACCGGCGCCGCAGGCGCCGCCGCGCGGCGTCCCGATCCGCTCCACGTCTCCCGGCGCAGGCTCGTGGAGATGGGTTCAGAAGTGGAGAATTCCGACTCTGTGGGTCGGAATTAAAGATGCGAGCAGGCCCCTCTAACAGCCGATCTAGTCTCATATTTGAGACACCGGGGCGGGGGACTAAGACGTGATCGCAGGGGCCGGGGTGGACACCTGGTCGATCTGCTGGTATCTGCCTGAACGCAGTGCTTCGGTGAAGGCAATGGAGGAGTTGGCGACTGAGCCAGCGGCGAGAAGTCGCATGATGCCGACCGTGATCGAGGGTCACCGCGTAGGCTGGTTCCCGGCGGCGAGGATGCTGTTTGCAGAGGGACATCCGGCCGAGGGCGGTCTTTGCCCTTCAGATGCCCTCCCAACCGCGCAGGCGCGTATTACTGATGCGCTCCACGATTTTGGCATCCTTCCGCCGCCTCACAAGTTGTTGCCTCTGACCAAGATGGTTGGTCTCAATGAGGTTGGGTTGCGTTCTATCGGTGGTACCGGCTTTGGCGGCATCCGCCGTCTGGACTCCACTGTCAACATCGAGTTTGATCGTCCGGCTGAAGGGCTGGCCGTCCTCGCGGGCGTTGCTGCTGTCCCGGTTCCTCGATCAAAGACGCAGATCATCCGCGAGGTCGGGGGTCGGCGGGTCGAGACCGTCTATTTCCGGGGTACCTCAGGTAAGCGTGTTCTCGGCCGCTGGTACGACAAGGGTGTCGAGTCTGGTGCTGCAGCACGGGGGCTTTTTGTTCGACCTGAGGATCAGCGTAGGTTTCCGAAGGAAGCGCGGCTTGATGTGGAAGCTGTCGCTGAAAGCAACTACGCCCGGGACGCGTTCGTGCGAAGATTTGAGCCGCTCTGGCGGGCATCGAAAGGAGTTAAGGTGGCGGGAGCAATCGAGTTGGCTGAACGAATCCGCGAGTTGGTGGAGGAGGGCGCGATGTCGCCGAGTGAAGCGAAGTCGGCCGCGGGCTACCTGCTGCTGGAGACGGCGCAGGCGAACTGCCAATCGCGGGCGACGCGCTATCGCGATCGTCGCCGCTGTGCCGATCACGGCCTGGTGTTGGCCGATGGTGTGCTGGACGAGGTCGAGCTCGATCTGGGGGAAGTCATCGAGCGCGCTCTTGACTCTGATTGTTGGGGTGCCCAGGGCTGATGCGAGAGGTCGCGGAGGTCTGTGGTCGGTGTGGTGGCCGGAGGTATCTCCAGGTCGATGCCTGGTCTGGTCGTCCGGGCTTGACGGGGTTCGTGCTCTGCGCTCGGTGTCGCGCGGCTGAGTCGTGGAAGGCGATTGTCTTTTTCCTGGTCGTTGTTGCTGGCGTCGTTCTTGGCGTCTTTCAAGCGGCCTCCGTCGGCTGAGCGTTTGTCTTTCGAAGTCGTCGCGGTCCGCTGGTCTTGCTGGGCTTGCGAGGCGACGGCCATCACGGCACCGGGTCATCTACCCGACGGTTGGTTCGAGTGGCCAGCGCCGCCTTGGCGGGCGCATCACGACCCTCGTCATGCGTGTCCTGACCACGCCGCTGATGCTCTTGATCTTCATCATCGCCAGTGGGCGGCACAGCGGGGTCGCACACACGCCGTCTCGGTTGAGGAGTACGAGGCGGCAAAGGTTGCTTTGCGTCACGCGATCTTTCTGTTGGACCGTCTCAAGTTCAGCGGCGAGCGAGCCGGTGACGGGTAAGTGTGAATCAGACCGGGCCACCGGCTCGCTCGCCGCTGTGATGGCTATTCTCGTCTCGCCGTCGGCGTGAACTCGCCTTCTTGGGGGCGAAACCCTAGTTTTAGGTAGGTCAGGCGTGGATTTTTAGGCGGAATTTCCCTTATAACGCACGATAATGGTGGTTATGTGAACTCAGTCGGAGCGACCCGGTGGCGATTGGGCTGCTTCGATCGCTTCTTCCAGCTCGCCCGCCCCCGATTCCGGGAAGCCGAGGGTTTCGAGGCCGTGGGACGCCGGGCCTTCGACGGCGAACGACGGCGTGCCGCTGAAGCCCAGCTCCTTGGCTTCAGTCGTCTGGTTTTCGACTTCCTCCAGCACGGCGCTGCTCCTGCGGTCCCTGTTCCACCGAGCGATGTTCGGTACGCCTGCGCCACGGGCGATTTCGGTCATGAACGCGTCGGTGACGTAGCCGCTCGCCTCGGCGCCCTGGTTGCGATAGAAGAGCTCGACGTAGTCCCAGCCGCGCCCCTGCCGGCCAGCGGCGATCGCTGCTGCTGCTGCGACGTTCGATTCCTGGCCGATGATCGTGAAGCTGCGGAACTCGAGCCTCGCTTCGCCGCTGCGCACCTTGGCGTCGATCACTGAGGGAATGACCTCTTCCGAGAAGCCTTTGCAGACCGGGCACTGCAGGTCGCCGAACTCGACCAGCGTCACCTTTGCCGCCGGCTCGCCGAGGACGAGGCCTCGCTGCGGGATACCGTCGAGTTGACCGGTTACAGCGCGGGCCCCCTCGAGCTTCGTGTCGCCGCCGCTGCCGCTGTCCTGGGCGGCGATGACGATCAGAACGGCGATGACCACGACTGCCAGGAAGACCGCGGCGCTGGCGACCTGGAGCAGGCGCTTGCGTCGCTCCTCGCCGGTTCCGCGGTCGCTCATGCCGGCCTGCCGACGTAGCCAACCATCCGCAGGGCGTTGAGGCCGAAGAGGATCGTCATCAGGATCGCGCTGGCGACGCACCACTCGCAGACCGCATCGATCTTGAACAGCTCGATCCAGGTGAGGTAGAGGCTGAAGCCGAAGCCCGCCAGGGAGACGCCGAAGCCGGCCATCCGCGCCGCGTCGCCGCGCAGCAGCGCCGCCGCCAGCAGCAGCACGTAGCCGACGATGCCGAAAACGGCGACGTTGACCCCGAGCAGATGCGAGTAGGAGCTGTTGGCGACCGTTTCGCAGCCGCTGCCACCGGCCAGGCAGACCGGCGAACCCCCGCCCGAGTCGGCGATCGCGACGTAGGCGGCGACCCCGATGCCAAAGCTGGCGACAAAGGTCGCGATCGCCCGCAGAGTCCCCTCGGCCGGTGCCCTCATCGCGGCGAAAGCTAGCGAGCCCGCCTACGACCCGCCTAAAGAGGCGGCGACGTCCCGCTCGGCGCAGAAGGCGGCGACCTCACGCGAGAGCCTGCCGCCCTGCCAGGCCAGCGGCGACTCGCCCTCGGCCTCGCCGATCAGCCGCGCCCGCGGCAGGCGCCCGGCGTAGGCCTCGGCGACCGCGCGCGGGTGGCCCGGGTCGGCGACGTCGTGGCTGGCCACGACCAGCACCGGCAGCTCGAGCGACTCCAGCTCCGCCAGCTCCCCGAAGGGTCGTGAGCGCGGCACCTGACGCAGCGCCTCGACCAGGGCGTCGGGATGGCGGTGCAACAGCATCCGCTCGCGGGTGAAGCGCAGGATCGTCTCGCGCCAGGCCGGCTCGAACCCCTGCTCGCGATCAATGTACTCGAGGAAGCCGTCGACTCCGCCAGCCTTGAGGGCCGCCGCCAGGCCGTCCCAGAAGCGCAGCGTCTCCTGCGGAACCTCGCCGCCGCGGTAAACCGGGCCGATGACGACCAGGCCCGCCAAACGCTCGGGCCGGCGCAGCGCGTAGGCGACGGCCGTGTGGGCGCCCATCGAGTGGCCGGCGAGGACGAACCGCCCCTCCCCCACCGTCGCCGCCGCCACCGCTTCGAGGTCGCCGACCAGCTCCGGGTATCCATAACCCTGGCCCGCCGGGGCAGGGTCGGATTCCCCGTGGCCGCGGGCGTCGTAGGAGACGACGGCATGGCCCGCCCGCTCCAGCGCCCGCGAGCCGTGCAGGACGTAGCGGCGCGTCGCGGTGATGCCGTGGCAGAGGACGACCGGCGGTCCCTCCCCCACCCGCTCGCCGCGCAGCGCCAACCCCTCGCCGGCGGTGAACTGCGTCGCTGCCGCTGGCGGCATCAGGCCAGGGCGGCGACGGCCCGCTCGAGGTCGTCGACCGTCTGGAAGGTCGAGCCCGTCCTCGAGACGTGCCGGTAGCGCACGATTCCCTCGCCGTCGACGATGAAGATCGCCCGCATGATGTAGCGGCCGCCAGGTGCGTCTTTCAGCTCGGTAAACCGCGCCAGAGGGCCAAGCCAGGCCGTTACGCCGTAGCGCTTGGAGACGGCAAGATCCTCGTCGGCGAGCAGCGGCACGTTGAGGCTCTGCTCCTGCACCCAGTGCTCGTGCGAGTCGACCGACTGCGGCGAGATGCCCAACACCTCGGCGTCGAGCTGGTCGATGCGGTCGCTCTTGTCGCGGTAAGAGCAGAATTGCGCGGTGCAGACGGTCGTTTCGTCGCCGGGGTAGAAGGCGAGCACGACATTGCGGCCGCGGTAGTCGGAAAGCCGGTAGGTCTTGCCGCCGGTCCCCGACAGCTCGAAGTCCGGCGCCGCATCGCCCACGTTGACCTTGGCCATGGCGCCCAGGGTAGTGCAGCTCGGCGCCGGTAGGTTGTGCGGATGGGCGGGCCCCCGCATGTCGATGGCATCGGCCACCGCAGCGTCCGCGCCCGCGGCCTCGATTTCCATGTCGCCGAAGCCGGCGGCGGCGAGGACGTCGTCCTTTGTCTGCACGGCTGGCCGCAGCACTGGTACGAGTGGCGTCACCTGATGCCGGCCCTGGCCGACCGCCACCGCGTGCTGGCGCTCGACCTGCGCGGCTTCGGCTGGTCCGACGCGCCACCCGACGGCTACGAGAAGGAGAACCTCGCCGACGACGTGCTCGCCGTGCTCGACGAGCTGGGGATCGAGCGGGTGAAGCTCGTCGGCCACGACTGGGGCGGCTGGATCGGCTTCCTGCTCTGCCTGAGGGCGCCGCAGCGCTTCGAGCGCTACCTGGCGCTCAATATCCTGCACCCGTGGGTGAGCGGCGCCCGGGCGGCCCTGCCACACGCCTGGCGCTTCACCTACCAGCTGGTGATCATGACGCCGGTCGTCGGCTACGAGCTGCATCGGCGGCGGCGCTTCGTTCCCCGCGTGCTGGTCGCCGGCTCGACGAGGAAAGACGCCTGGGATGAGGCGACGCTGCGCGCCTTCAGCGACAACCTGGCGGAGCCGGACCGAGCCAGAGCCGCGGTACAGCTGTACCGGGTCTTCCAGCTAAGGGAGCTGCTGCCGGTGCTCCGAGGCCGCTACCAAAGAGACCGCCTCACCGTCCCCACCCGGCTCCTCTTCGGCATCGAGGACGCCGTGCTGAAACCGGAGCTGCTCGACGGCTACGAGCGCCACGCCGACGAGATGAGCGTCGAGCTGGTCCCCAACTGCGGCCACTTCATCGCCGACGAGATGCCGGAGCTGGTCGCCGAGCGAGCCCGCGACTTCTTCGCGCCCTAGCCCCTCTCGACGGAGAGCTTTTCGATCAGGACGGTCTGCTTCGGTTTTTCGGCGGGGGTGCCGAGCTTGCCGATCCGGTTGACAACGTCCATGCCCTGGCTGACCCTGCCGGCCAGGGCGTATTCGGGCGGCAGGCCCGCGTCCGGGGCGAGGACGACGAAGAACTGGCTCCCCGAGCGCCCGGGCGGCTCGGCAGAGCTCTTCGCCATCGCCACGGTGCCCTTGGTGTAGGAGAGGTTGGCGGGCGGCTTCTCGTCGACGCTGTAGCCAGGGCCGCCGGTGCCGTTGCCGAGTGGATCGCCCCCTTGGATGACGAATTCCGGAGCCACCCGGTGGAAGGCAAGGCCATCGTAAAAGCCCTTTTCAGCCAGGAACACGAACGAGTTGACGGTCTTGGGGGCGCGCTTGCTGTCGAGCGCGATCTCGAAGGTCCCGCAGCTGGTCTCGACCGTCGCGGTCAGCTTTTCGCCTGGCTTGACCGCCTGCTTGGGAGCGCCGTAGCTGATCCGCTTTGGCTTCGGCGCCGGCACCTGCTTGCAACCCGTAGCACTCGCCGTCGTGCTCGAGTCCTCGCTACCGCCGCCGCGCGAGATCAGGATCGCGATGACGATCGCCACCGCGATCAGCGCGAAGACGCCGAGTGCGATCCACTTGTTGCGGTCGCCCGTCGCCTCCATCGGCGCGACAGCCTAGATGATGTGCCGACGATGCCGTCCCGATCGCTGACTGCGCTGGCGACCGCCGTGCTCCGCCTACCCGACCCTCCGGAGCGGATCCTAGAGATCGGCTGCGGAGACGGCGAGCGGGTGCTGTTCCTCGCCCGCGAGTTCCCGAGGGCTCGGGTGCGCGGCGTCGAGGAGTCCGAGGCGGCGGTTCGTGCGGCTGTCGCGCGGGTCGGCCTCGACCCCGAGGGGCGGGTCGCCTTCAAGGCCGGCGCACCGCGCTCGCTGCCCTTCCCCAACGGCCTCTTCGACCTCGTCGTCCAGGCCGGCGGGCCGCTCTACCCCGGCGAGATAGCGCGCATCCTGGCCCCCGCCGGGCAGCTGCTGCTGCTCGGCCGCTGGCGCCTGCTGGACTGGCGGCTCGCTCGCCGGGATCTCGATCCGGTCGAAACAGGCGAGGCCGCCGGTGTGCCGTTCACGCTCGCCGCTCTAGCCCTCCGTCGCTCGTGACTTCGCCTTTGTTCGCGAATAGCGCGAGGAAAGGCGAAGTCACCTCGCTCTAGGCTGTGGCGCCAATGGACTCGGACAGCACGCCGCTGGCGTTGATCGTCAACCCCCACTCCGCTCACGGGCGGACGCTGAAGCTGCTGCCCAGGGTCGAGCACGCGTTGGATGCCCGCCGAGTCGCCTTCCGGGTCGAACGTACGCGCGGCCTCGAGGACGGGGTCGAGCGCGCCCTGCGGGCAGCCGAGGCGGGCGAGGTTCCGGTGGTGCTGAGCGGCGACGGCCTGATCGGCGCCGTCGGCGGGGCCCTGGCCGGCTCGGACGTTCCGCTCGGCATCGTCCCCGGCGGGCGCGGCAACGACCTCGCCCGGGTGCTCGGCATCCCCGAGGAGCCCGAGGCGGCGGCCGCGGTGCTGGCCGCCGGGCAGACGCGACGGATCGACGTCGGCGAGGCCAACGGCAAGCGCTTCCTCGGCATCGCCAGCATCGGCTTCGACTCCGAAGGCAGCCGGCGTGCCAACGAAACCACCTGGCTGCGCGGCAACCTCGTCTACGCCTACGCGGGCATCCGCACGCTGATCGGCTGGAAGCCGGCCCGCTTCACGATCCGGGTCGACGAGGAACGCCGGCGGATCAGCGGCTACTCGGTCTCGGTCGCCAACAGCCGGGCCTTCGGCGGCGGCATGCTCATCGCCCCCGACGCCGAGCTCGACGACGGCGAGTTCGACGTGGTGACCGTCGGCGAGGTGGGCAGGCTGCGCTTCCTGGCTAACCTGCCGAAGGTGTTCAAGGGCACCCACGTCGAGGAGGACGAGGTCCGCGTCTTCCGCACCTCGCGCCTCGAGCTGAGCGCCAGCAGGCCGTTCCCGGTCTACGCCGACGGCGAGCACCTGACCGAGGTACCGGTTTCGCTGCGTGTCCTGCCGCGGGCGCTGAGCGTGATCGTCCCGGCGCGAGACGGAGGGTGAGCGGCAGCGGCAACGGCGCCCTGTTCGGGGCGAAGCGGCTCGCCGCCCGGGCCGTCGGCGCGGCCAGCCGGGCCAGCGGGCGAGGTGGTGGAACGACCTTGCCGGGCAGGCTTCTGCTGCGCCTCGAGCCGCAGGCGATCGCCCGCCTCGGGGCGACCCTCGACCGCGGCATCGCCCTGGTAAGCGCGACCAACGGCAAGACGACCACGGCCGGGATGCTGGCAGCGTTGCTGGCCGCGGATGGGCGCCGGCCGGTGCACAACCGGGCCGGCTCGAACATGACCTGGGGGATCGCCACGGCGCTGCTCGAGCAGCGCGGTGAAGAGGGGCTCTTCGAGGTCGACGAGGCCTGGTTGCCGCAGGTTGCGGCTCAGCTCGACCCCTCGCTGATCGTCCTCGGCAACCTCTTCCGCGACCAGCTCGACCGCTATGGCGAGACCGAGGCCCTGGCCGACGAGTGGTCGCGAACCGTCGCCGAGCGCAGCGGCCGCAGCCGTTTCGTCCTCAACGCCGACGACCCGCTCGTCGCCGACCTGGGACGCGACGGCGAGGGCCGGGCGCGCGAGGGCGTCGTCTACTTCGGCGTCGAGGACCGCGCGCAGGCGCTGCCCGAGCTGCAGCACGCCTTCGACGCCAAGCACTGCCGCCGCTGCGGCCACCCCTATGCCTACGAGCGGGCCTTCGTCGGTCACCTCGGCCACTACTCGTGCCCCAGCTGCGGTGCCACGCGGCCCTCCCCCGAGGTCGCCGCCACCCGGGTCGAGCTGCGCGGCATGCGCGGCTCGGCGCTGGATGTGCGGACCCCCGGCGGCGAGCTGCGGCTGGAGCTGCCGCTGCCCGGCCTCTACAACGTCTACAACGCGCTGGCGGCGATCGCCGCCGCTCTGCAGCTCGGCATCGGCCCGGAGCGCATCGGCCCCGCCCTGGCGAGCATGCGCGGCGCCTTCGGCCGGGTCGAGACGATCGAGGCCGCCGGCAGGTCGCTCTCGATCCTGCTGATCAAGAACCCGGCCGGCGCCAACGAGGTGCTCCGCACGCTGCAGCTGGAGGCAGCCGGCGGGGAGCTCGACCTCTTGGTCGCCCTCAACGACCGGATCGCCGACGGGCGCGACGTCTCCTGGATCTGGGACGCCGACTTCGAGCTGCTGGCCGGGGCGGTGCGGCGGGTCACCTGCGCCGGCACCCGGGCGCCGGAGATGGCGCTGCGCCTGAAGTACGCTGGCTGGCCGGCCGAGTCGATCGCGGTCGAGCCACAGATCGAGCGCTCGCTGGACGCGGCCCTGGCAGAGGCGCCGGAGCGGCTCTTCGCCCTGCCCACCTACACGGCACTGCTCGAGCTGCACCGGGTGCTTTCCTCGCGCGGCCTTACGCAGGAGTTCTGGCGGTGAGCGACAGCCGCGATGCGTCGGTCGTCTGGCACGAGGCCGAGTGCGGCGGCTACGCCGCCGACCTGCCGCTCTGGGCAGAGCTGGCCGACGAAGCCGTCGGGCCGATCCTCGACCTCGGCTGCGGCACCGGGCGGGTCGCTTCGCATCTGGCGCGACGCGGGCACGAAGTCGTCGGGCTCGACCTGAACCCGAGCTTCATCGCCACCCTGGGGATACCGGCGGCGCTCGCCGATGCGCGCAGCTTTCGGCTCGACGCCGAGTTCGGCCTGATCCTCGCCCCGATGCAGCTGGTGCAGCTGTTCGCCGGGCCGCAGGAGCGGATCGAGTGCCTGCGGTGCGTCCGCCACCACCTCGTCCCGGGCGGGCTGGCCGCGTTTGCGATCGTCGAGTCGATGCCCGCCGCCGTCGACGCCCCCCCTCCCCTGCCGGACACTCGCGAGGTCGACGGCTGGGTCTACTCGAGCCTGCCGATCGAGACGCTCGCCGAGAACGGCGCGATCCGTGTGCGCCGGCTGCGACAGACGGTCTCTCCCGACGGCGAGCTGTGCGAGGAGGTCGACGACGTCGTCCTGCAATCGCTCGAGGCGGAGGGACTGGAGGCGGAGGCAGACGAGGCCGGGCTGACCGCCGCCGGCAGGCGCGCAATCCAGGCGACCGAGGCGCACGTCGGCTCAACCGTCGTCCTGCTGAAGGGGGAGACGCCCTGATGGAGCTGCGCCTCTTGGCCCTCTACCCGGAGCAGATGAACATCTACGCCGACCGGGGCAACATCCTCTTCCTGCAGCGCCGTTGCGAGTGGCGCGGCATCGGCTTTGCCTACGCCGCCGCCGGCCCCGGGGAGGGCTTCGACCCCGCCGCCCACGACCTTCTCTACCTGGGCGGCGGTCAGGACCGCGACCAGCGGGCGGTCGCCGCCGACATGGTCGCGAGCAAGCGCGAGGCGCTCGCCGTCGCCATCGCCGACGGCGCCGCGATGCTGGCGGTCTGCGGCGGCTACCAGCTGCTCGGCCACAGCTACCAGCTCGGCGAGGAGCGCCTGCCCGGCCTCGGCCTGGCCGACCTGGAGACCGTGCGCGAGCCGGGGCCGCGGCTGATCGGCAACGTCGCGATAGAGATCGATCTGGGCGACGGGCCCCGCACGCTGGCGGGCTTCGAGAACCACGGCGGCCGTACCTACCTTGGCTCCACGGCCACGCCGCTAGGCAGGGTGATCGCCGGTCACGGCAACAACGGCAAGGACGGCCTGGAGGGTGTACTGCGCGACAACCTGATCGGCACCTACCTGCACGGCCCACTGCTGCCGAAGAACGCCTGGCTGGCCGATCGCCTGCTGACCCTCGCGCTGCGGCGGCGCTACGGCTCGGCGCCGGACCTGGCGCCGCTCGACGACGATCTCGAGCTGGCCGCCGAAGCTTGCGCCCGCGATGTCGCCCGACACGGCTGAATGGCGATCGCGCGAGATGGGTAGTCGTCCCCGCATGGGACCTCGATATGCCCTGGCAGGGGCGCTCGTCCTGCTGCTGCTGGCCGGCCTGACCGCACCTGCAACGGCCGCGCCGACCTGCGCCGAAGGCCCGCAGACGAACGGGGAAACGATCGTCGGCACCCCCTGCCCCGACACGATCCGCGCCCCGCGGGGCATCACCACCGTCTTCGGCGAAGGCGGCGACGACACGATCTACGGCCAGCGCGGCAACGACACCCTCTTCGGCGGCGAAGGCGGCGATCGCCTCTTCGGCGGCGTCGGCGACGACCATTTGCGCGGTGGCTCCGGCAACGACCGGCTCTCGGGCGGCTTCGGCGCCGACTCGCTCGACGGCGAAGGCGGCGACGACTTCGCCCGCGGCGACGCGACGATCGACTTCATCGGCGACACCGGTGGCGGCACCGACACGATCAGCTTCGCGACCGGCGTCACCCCCGGGTTCCCCAACGAAGGGCCGGCCTTCGACTACGAAGGCTTTCCAAGCGACGGCAAAGAAGGCGGCCACGGTCGTGGCGTCTTCATCGAACTGTCCGATAACTTCGCCAACGACGGCAGCGCCCCGGATGGCGGTGGGTTCGACAGGCCCTTTCCCGACGCCGATCCGTCGACCGAAGAAGAGACCTTCGAAGACTTCGAGAAAGTCGTCGGCACGCCCTTCTCCGACTTCATCGTCGGCACCTCGAAGGCCGAGGTCGTCTACGGCGGCGGCGGTGCCGACGTGATCCGCGGCAAAGGCGGCGGCGACCTGGTCTTCGGCGGCGGCGAGGGCGACTACTGCGAAACCGCCGGCGCGACCACCTCCTCGTGCGAGTTCGGCGGCGGCGAAGAAAAGGTCGCGCCGCGCGACCCGACGGCGATCGCCGTCGGGTCGATGTCGCCCGGCAGCGGTCCACCTGCCCTTTATCTCACCGGCAGCAATGCCGTCGACAGGGTTTCCGCCACCTACTCGAGCAAAACGTCCCAGGTGACGTTCAAGCTCCTCCCCGGCTCGGTCGGGACCTTCGACGCAAGCGCCTCCGCGGCGGGTGGGTGCAGCCCGCCCGCAAGCGGCGAAGTCGTCTGCGCCGTCGGCGAAGCGCCCGACTCGATCGTCCTCGCGGGGCTCGGAGGCAACGATTCCTTCACCACCGCCAGCCTCGTGACGACGACCTCGCCGATCCTGCTGGGCGGCGACGGAGGCGACGTCCTGAACGGCGGCGACACCGAAGACGCGCTGGTCGACGGGCCCGGCGACGATTCGGTCAGCGCCGGCAACGGCGACGACGCCGTCCCCAACAACGAGGGGAAAGACAGCCTCTCGGCCGGCGCCGGCGAGGACCTCTTCATCTCCAACTCGGTCTGCGAGGGCGACTCGCTCGACGGCGGCGCGGACCGCGACAACGCCAACTGGGCGAACTTCAAATCGCCGATCGCGATCGACATGGCAGCCGGAATCGCCGGCCTGCTCGGCGGCGGCGGGCAACCCGATTGCAGCGGCGACCCGCCGACGACGCTGAATGCGATCGAGGACACCGAGGGGACCAACCTCGGCGACAGCATGGTTGGCGACGAAGGGCCCAACCAGCTGCTCGGCCGCTTCGGCAGCGACTCCTACGCGGCTGCCGGTGGCGACGACTCGATCCTCGCCAACTCGGGCGACTCGGACGTGGCGATCGATTGCGGCGCTGGGTTCGACACCGCCCAGATCGACATCCCGACGAGCGAATATGAGGATCCGGCCCCGCTCAACTGCGAGGCGATCCATGAGCGCCCGCCAAATAGCTTCCGGCCGCCGGACACCCCGCCCGGCCCCGAATCGCCGGAAACGCCTGGCGGGGGCCCGCCGCCGTCGGGGCCGAGCCCGCCGGTACCACCGCCTAAAGGCAAGGGCTCGCCGCGCCGCGACACGACGCCGCCGGTGACCGAGCTGCTGCGCCGACCGGCGCGCGTCCTCTTCGCGGCCGGCCGTCGCCGCACCGTCGCCTTTGCCTTCGCGGCGAATGAGGCCGACGCCAGCTTCCGCTGCAAGCTCGACCGCGCGCCCTACCGGCCCTGCCGCTCGCCGCGCCGCCACCGCCTGGCGCCGGGGACGCACGTGTTCCGTGTCTTCTCGATCGACGCCGCCGGCAACCGGGACCGCTCTGCCGTCGTGGTCAGACTGCGGATTCGTCGCCGATAGACGCTCGCCCGTTGGAAGGCGGCTCAGCGACCGCTGGAGCCGAAGCCGCCGTCGCCGCGCGCCGACTCGCTGAGTGCCTCGGCCTCGACCGGCTCCGCTATCGCAACCGGCGCCAGCACCAGCTGCGCGATCCGGTCCCCCGCCTCGACCCGGAAGGTCTCGGCCGGATCGGTGTTCAGCAGCAGGACCCGCACTTCTCCCCGGTACCCCGAGTCGATCAGGCCAGGGCTGTTGACCAGCGCGATCCCATGCTCCCGCGCCAGCCCCGAGCGCGGCAGCACCAGGCCGGCGTGCCCCGCCGGAATCTCCACGGCAACCCCGGTCCCCACGCTCCACCGCTCCCCCGGCCCAATATGCGCCGGCTCGCCCGCGTACAGATCCAACCCAGCATCCCCCTCATGCGCCCGGCTGGGAACCGTCGCCTCTGCTTTCAGCTTCACAATTCGGAGCTCCACGGCGGCCACCCTACAGCGCCCGCGACGGGTCGGGTGGGGGGTGTCCCTCCCGCGCAGCGGCGTCATGTTTTTCGCACAGCCCCCTCAGCGAGAGCGGCACCCGCGCCAGGCGAAAAACCCAGCAAGCGGGAGGGCACCCCCACCCGACCCCCTACGCCGCCGCAGTACGAAGATCCTCGAACCGGTGCATCTCCGCGACCGGCACCCGCGCATGCACGAGCACGCCGTCCGCCCGCTCGACCCGCTCCAGGTCCCCGGCCACCTCGTGCAGCTCGGACAACCGCGCCCCCTCGCTGTAGGGGATGAGCAGGTCGACCTCGGCCAGCGTGTCCTCGAAGGCCGTCTCGACCTCCCGGCGCAGCTCGTCGAGGCCCTCGCCGTCGAGCGCCGAGACGAGCGTCGCGCCCGGGTGGCTCAGCACGATCTCGCGGCGCTCGCCGTCGTCCAACAGGTCCGCCTTGTTGAGGACGAGCAGGCGCGGCTTGCCGCCGGCCCCGATCTCCTCGAGGACCGCGTCGACGGCGGCCAGATCGGCGCGGCGGCGCTCCTCGGGCGCGGCGGCGTCGACCACCTGCAGGATTAGATCGGCGAGCACGGTCTCCTCAAGGGTCGCCTTGAAGGCCTCGACCAGCTGGTGGGGCAGCTTCTCGATGAAGCCGACCGTGTCGGTGACGAGGAAGTCACGGCCCGACAGCTCGACGCTGCGGGTCGTGGGGTCGAGCGTGTGGAAGAGCCGGTCGCCGACTCCGACCTCGGCCCCGCTCAGCGCGTTAAGCAGCGTCGACTTGCCGGCGTTGGTGTAGCCGGCGAGGGCGACCCGGGGCAGCGAGGAGCGCTGGCGCCGCGCGCGCATCACGCCGCGGTTGCGTTCGAGCCGCTCGAGGCGGCGGCGCAGCGCCGCAATCCGGTCGCGTGCGAGGCGACGGTCGGTCTCGATCTGGCTCTCGCCCGGCCCCCTGGTGCCGATCCCGCCGCCGAGCCGCTCGAGGTGGGTCCACAGCCCCCGCATCCGCGCCAGGTTGTATTCGAGCTGCGCCAGCTCGACCTGCAGCTTGCCCTCGGCGGAGTGAGCGTGGTCGGCGAAGATGTCGAGGATCACAGCGGTGCGGTCGATCACCGGCACGCCCAGCGCCGCCTCGAGGTTGCGCTCCTGGCGCGGCGCCAGCTCGTCGTCGCAGGCAACCAGGTTGGCGTCGCGCTCGCCGATCTGCCGCTTGACCTCGGCCAGCTTGCCGCGACCGAGGTAGCGGTCGGGGTCGGGCGCGGCGCGCTGCTGCACCGCCTCGCCGGCCGTCGCGACGCCGGCCGTGCGCAGCAGCTCTTTCAGCTCGGCCAGCGGATCGCCGTCCCCGCGACCGTCGGCGATGCCGATCGCCAGGGCGCGCTGGCGGGCACGGGGATTGACGACGCCGGCGCCGTTTTCGGCATATCGCGTCTGCTTGCTGCGCCCGTTCCTGGATCGATCCACTCAGGCCGATTGTAGGCATGCGCCACGGGTGGATAGGCTACGAGCCGTGAAGGTCTTCGTCACGGGAGGGACCGGGTTCATCGGCGGCGAGGTCGCGCGCCAGCTGCGCGCTCGCGGCGACGAGGTCCGCTGCCTGGTCCGCAACCGCGAGAAGGGCGCCAAGGTGGCCGCGCTGGGCTGCGAGCTGGTCGACGGCGACCTCGGCAACGCGGAGGCGCTGCGCGCCGGCATGGAGGGCTGCGACGGCGTGGTCCATGCCGCGGCGATGTACGAGGTCGGCATCCCCGCCTCGCAGCACCCGGCGATGTGGGAGGCCAACGTCGCCGGCACCGAGCGAGTGCTGAAAGCGGCTCAGGAAGCCGGTATCCCCAAGACCGTCTACGTCTCCACCGTCGGCATCTTCGGCAACACCCACCGACAGGTGGTCGACGAGACCTACGAGCACCCCGGCAAGGAGTTCACCTCCTATTACGAGGAGACCAAGCTGGAGGCCCACAGGATCGCCAAGCGGATGTTCACCGAGCAGGGCCTCCCGGGAGTGATCGTCCAGCCGGGCGGTGTCTACGGGCCCGGCGACACCTCGCAGGTGGCCGACCTGCTGGAGCAGTTCTTCGCCGGGAAACTGCCGCTGATGCCCTTCCCCGAGTTCGGCATCTGCCTGACCCACGTCGAAGACATCGCCGGCGGTATCCTGCTTGCCCTGGACAAGGGTGGGCTGGGCGAGACCTACGTGATCAGCGGCCCGGTGACGACGATGCGCGAGGCGATCGAGACCGTCGCCGCCGCAACCGGGCGCAAGGCGCCAAAGCGGGCGATGCCGGTCGGCCTGATGAAGGCGCTGACGCCGATCGGCCCGTTGGTCGGCAAGCTGATGGGCCAGCCGCCGAACCTGCGCGAGCTGATCTCCTCCGCCGACGGCGTCACCTTCTGGGCGAGCCATGAGAAGGCCAGCCGCGAGCTGGGCTACGCGCCGCGTGGCCTCGAAGAGGGGCTGCGACAGACGTTGGAAGCCGACGACCGCTTCCCGGCGCCGGCTGCGGCCTGATCATCCCGCGGGCGATGCGGGTCATCGACGTCGAGCACCTCGGCCGGCCACACGTCATCGGCTGCTGGCAGGCCGGCGAGGCACTGGTCGACCCGGGACCGGAGTCCTCGCTCGAGACCCTGCTCGCGGCGCTCGGCGAGGAACGGCCGCGGGCGCTGCTGCTGACCCATATCCACCTCGACCACGCGGCGGCTACCGGCGCATTGGTGCGACGCTGGCCCGACCTGGAGGTCTACGTCCACGAGCGCGGCGCGGCGCACCTGATCGATCCCTCCCGGCTACTGGCCAGCGCCGAGCGCCTCTACGGCGACGCGATGGGGCGCCTCTGGGGCGAGATCGTCCCGGTCCCCGAGGCTAACGTCACCGCCCTCTCGGGCGGCGAGAGTGTGCTCGGCATGCGCGTCGCCTACACCCCCGGCCACGCCTCTCACCACGTCTGCTACCTGCACGAGGAGAGCGGTACGGCCTTCGTCGGCGACGTCGCCGCGGTGCGCATCCCCGGCGTCGACTTCACCGTGCCTCCGACGCCGCCGCCCGACATCGACGTCGAGACCTGGCTGGACTCGATCGACCTGGTCGCAGGCTGGCAGCCCGAGCGCCTGGCGCTGACCCATTTCGGCGCGATCGAGGAGCCGGCGCCGCACCTGGCCGAGGTGCGCGAGCGCCTGCACGAGGAGGCGCAGCTGGCCCGCGAGCTGGACGAAGCCGCTTACGAGGCCCGCCACCGCGAGCGCGTCGCCGCGGCGGCTGCCAGCGAGGAGGCAGCCGCCGAGCTGATCCAGTGTGTCCCCCCCGAGTACCAGTGGCGCGGCCTCGACCGTTACTGGCGCAAGCGCGAGGAGCGCGAAGCAGTCGCCTGAGTCAAGCGGGTTCCGCCGCAGCCGCGACGACACCCTCCGCCATCTTCCGCACCAGGGTTTCAATTCTGTCGAGCACGCGTTCGTCCTGCCAATCCGCCGGCAACCGCTCGCGAGCCCCCGCCAGGGCCTCGACGGTTCGACCGGACAGGTCCTTGACACGCGTCCTGGTCATCTTTGCGGAGACTCCCAGTTCGGCGGCAAGGCGCTCGACATGGCGGCCGCGAATGCGATCGAAGCGGTACTCACCGCCGTACTTCATCGCCATCTTGCGGCCAAAGCGACGGCCGTAGACGCGGGTGGAGAGCACGTCGTACAGCGGGGCAAGCCGCGGTGCGACGTCGCCCTCGAGCAGCAGCGAGTAGTTCTTCGCATGCGCGTCGCCGTTGCCCGTCAGCAGATTGAAGACGAGGGCGTCGAGAAACGCGAAGAGGTCGACGGCGGGCGCCGCCGACCGATCACGCAGCAGGTGCGCGCAGGCTTCGATCCCCGGTCCGCCGTCGGCCTCGTACTTCTGCTCGGGCAGGAAGCCGAGTGCCTGGCAGAGGTCCTCCTGGTGGATACGGCGAACGTCTGCGTCGTGACGACGGCGGTCGTAGCGCGTCACCAAGAGACCTTCGCGCTCGCCAGCGGTGACGGGCCTCGCTTCGGCAGCGGTGAGCCCCACCTCCGCCGCCAGGGCGAGGCAGAAAGCCTCGTTGGCGACCATGCCGTCGACCTCGGCGATCGGCGCCTTGATGAAGTGCGTGCTCGGCGGCCGCCCCAGGGTGATGCCGAGCCGTTCGCCCTCGGCGAGAACCGGCAGCTTGTCCCGTGCGCCGGCCAGCGAGAGCCGCAGGCCCTCGTCCTCGCCATCGGCGCCGTAGAGCAGCGGCCGCTTGGGGAGCTCGGCAAGCAGATTCGCCAGCTCTCCGTCGCCGAGCCAGCGGGGCGGCGGCGCGGAGGCAAAGGGCGGCTCCTCTCCCCGCGGTACCAGTGAGACGGCCCCGGCACACTCGCCGCCGATTTCAGCAAGCAGCCCGAAGGAGTTACCGCTCGAGACGTGGAATGCACGAGAGATCGCCCTGAGGAACTCGCCCTCCGGCAGAAGCCCCGCGAAGAAAGGCCTGCACTCGCCGTCGTCGAAGGGCCGCTCACGCACCGGCAGGGAGAGCGAGAGGGGCGCCCCGGCGCGCTCGACCCAGGCGGACTCGTAGGCGAAGCCGAGGCGACCCTGGTCGAGCCGCTCGAGGCGGCCGACGCGATCGAGGTGGAAGTAGACGTCGAGGGCGGTCATCGCGCCGCCAGGTAGAGGTCGAGCCCGAGGGCCGCGAGGATCCTCAGCACCCCGGCCAGCTGCGCCGTCTTCTTGCCTCGCTCGACTTCGCCCAGCAACCGCGGGGTCACGCGGGCGACGGCGGCGAGATCCTCCTGGGTGAGCCGCAGGGCAGCGCGCCGCCTGCGCACCTGCGCGCCAATGTCCTCGGGGCTTTGGATCCGGTCAGCCATCTTCCCGCTCAGGAAGATATTAAGTAGATCGACCGGGAAACCTCCCGAATCTTCCCATTCGGGAAGATTCGCCCAAATATGCGCTGAACGTTGCCTCTATCGCCCCGTTCGGTAAGAAATATGACTACGCCAGGTGCTCGCGCATGCGCTCGACCGCCTCGGAGATGCGGTCGTCAGGGGTGGTTAACGCAATGCGGAAGAAGCCCTCGCCGCTCGGCCCGTACATCGAGCCCGGCGAAACGACGACCGCCGCCTCCTCGAGCACCAGCTCGGCGAAGCTGGTCGAGGTGTGGCCCTTTGGGACTGGCGCCCAGACATAGATCGTCCCCTTCGGCGCACCGACCTCGACGCCGATCGCCCCCAGCGCGGAGACGACGAGGTCGCGGCGCCGGGCGTAAGTCTCGTTCATCTCCTGCAGCGGCTCAGCCGGTCCGTTCAGCGCCGCCACGCCGGCCAGCTGAACCGCCTCGAAGAGTCCGGAGTCGACGTTGGTCTTCAGCCGCCAGTAGGTCTGCACCGCGTCGCCGTTGCCGAGGATCGCCGCGCAGCGCCAGCCGGTCATGTTGTAGCCCTTGGAGAGAGAGAAGACCTCGACCCCGACCTCCTTGGCGCCCGGCGTCGCCAGGAAGCTGGGCGCGACGTAGCCGTCGTAGGTCGTCTCCGAGTAGGCGTTGTCGTGGACGACGAGGATCTCGTGCTCGCGGGCGAACTCGACGACCCGCTCGAAGAAGCCATCGGGGACGATCGCGCCGGTCGGGTTGTTGGGGTAGTTGAGGAACATCAGCCGCGCCCGGGCCGCGACCTCAGCCGGGACCGCGTCGAGATTCGGCGCGAAGCCGTGCTCCGGCAGCAGCGGCAGCAGCTCGGGGGTCGCGCCGGCGAGGATCGGCCCGCCGGTGTAGACCGGGTAGCCGGGATCGGAGGCAAGGGCGACGCCGCCGGGATCGAGGAAGGCGAAGCAGAGGTTGTAGATGCACTCCTTGGCGCCGATCGCCGGGATCACCTCGCGATCGGGATCGATCGCGACCCCAAAGCGACGGTCGTAGAACTCGGCGAAGGCCTGGCGGAACTCGTCGCGGCCGCGGTTGCTGGGGTACTGGTGCGTCGAGGGGTCGGCGACCGCCTGCTGCATCGCCTCGACGACGTAGGGGTAGGTCGGCTCGTCCGGGTCGCCGATCCCGAGACTGATCACGTCGATGCCGGCGGCGCGCTTCTCGGCGATCTGCCGCTCCAGTTCCTGGAACATGTACGGAGGCATCGCCTCCAGGCGCTTGGACGGGTCTGCGATCCCCACGGGCGCGGAAATCTAGCTGTCCAGCTCGGCCAGCGCCTGCAGCAGCTCGGCCGAGAGCTCGCCCGCACAGATCGGCTCGGCCCAGCCGCTGAGCCGCACGTCGAGGTCGGCGGAGATCTCGACCTCCAGCTCGCCACCGTCCAGCTCGACGACCAGCGGGCTCGGCGCGCCGCGCAGGAAGGCGGCGATCGCCGCGCCGCTGGCACCGGTGCCGGAGGAGAGCGTCTCCCCCACCCCTCGCTCGAAGATCCGCGCCCGCACGCGGCTGCCGTCGACCGCGTAAAAGGAGACGTTGGTGCGGTTGGGAAACAACTCATGGCCTTCGATCCCCGGCCCGATCGCACCCAGGTCGAGATCCTCGACCCCCGTGCCGACCTCGATCGCGCACTGCGGGTTGCCGATCGAGACATGCTGAAAGTCCCACTCGCGGCCGCCGGCGGTGAGCGTGCCACGGCCGTCAGCGGAACCCGATGGGAAGTCCTTCGACTCCGTCCCGGCGCGTCCCATCTCCACCGAGCAGGTGCGCTCCGAGACGATCGTCGGCGTCAGCGGCCCCGCGGCGGTGCCGATCGTGAAGACGTCCGCGTCGGTCCAGCCATGCCGCCCCAGGTAGAGGATCGCCTCCCGCGCCCCGTTGCCCGACAGCTCGGCCTCGGAGCCGTCCGGGTTGAAGATCCGCAGCTCGGCAACCAGTCCCGGATCCTCGCTGCGCGAGAGCAGCAGCACACCGTCTGAGCCAATCCCGAAATGCGGATCGCAAAGCCGCTTTACGCGCTCTCCACTCAGCCCCCATGGGAGCGAGTCCGCCTCCAGGATCAGGTAGTCGTTCCCCAGCGCCTGCCACTTCTCGAATCTCACGCCCCGACCCTACTCAGACGTGCCGGTGATTGAACGCCCACTATGGTGTCTAACTACCGGCACGTCGGCGCGATCTGGGCGGCTACGGTGGTGTCGTCCATGCCGGTGCGGTCGATGTAGTGGAGGTTGGGGATCTTGCGCATCCAGGTCAGCTGGCGCCGAGCGTAGTTGCGGGAGCGCTTCTTCATCGACTCGACGTCGCCGCCGAGCAGCTCGTCGAAGCCGAGCGCCTTGCGGGCGGTGCGCGACGGGCCGAGGGCTTCGGCCCGTCGCGCCTCCTCCTCGGCCCCACCGGCGACGATCGCCTCCGTCCGCACGTCGATCCGCTCATAGAGCAGCGCCCGGTCCATGTCGAGCCCGAAGATCGTCGTCGGCAACCGCGTCTCCGGCGACCACAGCTCCGAGTCCTCGGCTTCCGGCGGCGCCTTCACCAACGACAGCTCAGCCACCGCCGCCCGCAGGTACAACCCCGTCCCCCCCACCGCGATCGGCCGCCTACCCGCTGCCAGCGCCCCGTCGATCTCCGCATGAGCCAACCGCATGTAGTCCCCCACCGAGAACGACTCCGTAACCGGCACGAACCCAACCAACCGATGCTCCAGTACCGCCTGCTGCTCGGCAGTCGCCGCCCCCGTCAGCACGCTCAGCCCCTCATACACCTGCAACGCATCGCACGAGATCGCCACCGGATCCTCCCCCCGTTCCCGCAGCTCTTCAGCAAGTGCGATGGCAACCCCAGTCTTCCCCACCCCGGTCGGCCCGAATATCGCGATTACGTTCACCACGCAGGCCACAGGCGAATGCCGATGGGTTCGGGGGTCCGCGGCTTGACGAAGCCGCCGGCGGGGGTTTGGAGCAGGGGTGTCGGCACTGCCCCGAACGGCTTGTACTTTTTCGCACAGACCACCATGCGAGAGCCGCCCCGCTACCCGCGGAAAAGTTGAGTGAGGGGTAGTGCCGACACCCCTACACCACGCTCCGCAGCTTCTCAGTCCCTGCAAGAGTCATAGAAGTTGCGCTCTCGATCTCAACCTGAACGAACTCACCGGGCTTGGCAACGCCATCGAAGTTGACCGCCTTGTTGTGCCTAGTCCGCCCCCGTAGCCGCGCCGGATCCGTCCTGCTGGGACCCTCGACCAAGACGTCGAGCTCGCGCCCAACGAACCGCTGCGCCCGTTCGGTCGCCCGCCGCTGCACCAGCGCGACCAGCCGCTCCATCCGCTCGACCTTGACCGGGTGCGGCAGCTGCTCTCCCATCTCCGCCGCCTCGGTTTCGCGGCGCGGCGAGAAGACGAAGGTGAAGGCGCCGTCGTAGCCGACCTCCTCGACCACCTCCATCGTCTGCTTGAAATCGGCCTCGGTCTCGCCCGGAAAGCCGACGATGACGTCGGTGGTGATCGCGCAGTCGGGAACGTGCTCGCGGATCAACGCGACGCGGTCCATGTAGCGCTGACGGTCATAGGTGCGGCGCATGCGCTTGAGGACCGCGCTCGAGCCGGACTGCAGCGGCAGGTGGATGTGCTCGCAGAGGGCGGGCAGCTCGGCGTGGGCGCGAATCACGTCCTCGCGCATGTCCTTGGGGTGTGGGCTGGTATAGCGGATCCGCTCGATTCCGGCGACGGCGTCGATCCGCCCCAGCAGCTCGGAGAAGACGATCCGCGTCTCGCGCGGCAGATCGCGCCCGTAGCTGTTGACGTTCTGGCCGAGCAGCGTCACCTCGCTGACCCCGTCGGCAGCAAGCGCCTCCGCCTCCGCTACCAGCTCGGCCGGGTCGCGGCTGACCTCGCGTCCGCGGGTCGAGGGGACGATGCAGTAGGAGCACTTGCAATTGCAGCCCTGCGAGATCTGCAGCCAACCCTGGAACTCGCGCTCGCGCCGCGCCGGCAGATGGCCCGAGAAGTCCTCGAACTCGAAGTAGCCCTGCGCGGTCAGCGAGTCGGAGTTGAGGAACTCGGCAAGCCTATGAATCTGGCCGGGGCCGAAGGCGACGTCGACGAAGGGGAAGCGCTCGAAGACCTCCTGCTTGACCGACTGAGCCCAGCAACCGCCGACGCCGACCACCCGCTCGGGGTCTTCGGACTTCAGCCGCTTGGCCTCGCCGAGGTGGGCGACGAAGCGGTTGTCCGCTGACTCGCGAATCGAGCAGGTATTGAAGAGGATCAGGTCGGCCTCCTCGCGGCTCGCAGCCCGCTCATAGCCGAGCGACTCGAGCATCCCCTGCATCCGCTCGGAGTCGTGCACGTTCATCTGGCAACCGAACGTGGTGACGTGGTACCGCTTTCCCATCGGTGGGCAGGGTAACGCCAGGCCGGCCTGCGCGGCGCTACTTGACGGTCAGGGTGCCTTCCATGCCCGCTTCGGCATGGCCGGGCACGGTGCAGAGGAAGGTGTAGGTCCCCGGGGAGAGATCGGCGGTCACGGAAGTCTTCCCTTTGACGATCGTTTCCGATACGGCCAGCTGCTTGCCCTCCTGCGCGATCGCCACGTCGTGTTCGAGCGCCGCCGGATTGGTGAAGTCGATCGTCACCTTGCCCGGCTTGCTGGACAGCGCGGTCGTGTCGAAGGCGATCTGAGTCGGATCGGCTTCCAGTTGCAAGGTTCCACCTGGACCGCCCGCGGCGCCTTCCTCCTGCGTCTCGGCGCCGTTCTGGGCGCCGGAGTTGGCCGCTTCGCCGACCTCGGCCTGGTTCTCCTCTGCCAGGGCCTCTTCGCCGGCGCGTTCCAGCTCGGCGGCTCTCGCCTGCTGCTCGTCCTCGCCGTTGAGGACCGCGAAGGTCGTCGCCGCTCCGACGAGAGCGACAAAGCAGAGGATGACGAGCGGTGCCGCTTTCCCCGGGAAGCCTTTCAGCCGCAAGCCGAGAAAGCTGACGATCACGGCGGAGACGGCGAGGACCGATCCGCAGACGTAGAAAAGCGTGGCGTCGTCCATGCAGGCGCGATCTTATTAGCTGGGCGCCGCCTCAGGCGGCCTTGACCTCGGCGACCGGCGCCTCCTGCACCTCGGCCGCGGGGGCGTCCGCGCCGATTCCCAGCGCGGCGCGGATCTTGCCTTCCAGCTCGGCGGCGACCTCGGCGTTCTCGGCGAGGAACTGTTTGGCGTTGTTGCGGCCCTGGCCGATCCTCGTGTCGCCGTAGGAGAAGAAGGAGCCCGACTTCTGCACCAGGCCGTGCTCGATCCCGAAGTCGATCAGGCCACCCTCACGTGAGATGCCGACGCCGTACTCGATGTCGAACTCCGCCTGCTTGAAGGGGGAGGCCACCTTGTTCTTGACGACTTTGACCCGCACCCGGTTGCCGACCGCCTCGGTCCCCTCCTTGAGGGTTTCGATGCGACGGATGTCGAGCCGCTGCGAGGCGTAGAACTTAAGCGCCCGCCCGCCCGGCTGGGTCTCCGGCGAGCCGAACTGGACGCCCACTTTTTCGCGGATCTGGTTGGTGAACACGCAGACGGTGTTGGTGCGGTTGAGGTTGCCGGCCAGTTTGCGCATCGCCTGCGACATCAGCCGCGCCTGCAGGCCGACCGTCGTGTCGCCGATCTGGCCGTCCAGCTCGGCTTTCGGCGTCAGCGCCGCGACCGAGTCGATCGCGACGACGTCGATCGCCGCCGAGGCGATCAGGCGGTCGGCGATCTGCAGCGCCTGCTCGCCGTAGTCGGGCTGGGAGACGAGCAGCTCGTCGGTGTCGACGCCGATCTTGCGGGCGTAGCCGGGGTCGATCGCGTGCTCGGTGTCGATGAAGGCGCAGATCCCGCCGCGGGCCTGCGCCTCGGCGATCACGTGGTAGATCAGCGTCGTCTTGCCCGAAGACTCCGGGCCGAAGATCTCGACGATCCGCCCGCGCGGGACGCCGCCGATGCCCAGCGCCAGGTCGAGCGACAGCGCCCCGGTCGGGATCGCCTCGATCGGGATCGCGGCGTCGGCGCCGAGGCGCATCAGCGCGCCCTGGCCGAAGTCGCGCTCGATTTGGGTGACGGCAGCCTCGAGTGCCGCGTCCCTTGCCTTGGCCTCCTTCGCCGAGGCATCCTTCAAAGCCGCTTTCTTGTCTGCCATCTCAATCCACCTCACTGCCGCCCACCTGCGGGCAGCTTGACTTGCGCCAGCGGGGTGTATTCCGCACCCTGCGGCTTGAGTTCGGAACGGTAGAGCGTCATTCGGACGCAATCCGTCGCTTGCAACAAAGCCTTCGGCAGCGCCCCGGGGGGGCGGGAGACGAACGCGGGGCGACTCGAGCCGCGCTCCTCGCGCCGCACCCGGGCCACGGTCACGTGCGGCCAGAAGGGTCGCTTCTCCGGCTCATATAGCCGTGCCGCGACCAGCCGCGTCTGCAGGCCGGCCTGCAGATCGACGGCTGCCGGCGAGGAGGCCGGCAGGGCAAAGAGCCGCGGTCTCCCCCGCGCCGGGCGCGGCACCGGATCCTCCAGCTCGAGGCGCGGTGCCGGCCCGCCGGCGCCCTCGACGATCTCCGCCAGCCGTGGGATCTCCTTCTCCGGCAGCCAGCCGAGGAAGGCGAGGGTGACGTGCAGGGACTGTGGCGCAACCGGGCGCAGGGCCGGGTCGGCCAGCGCCTTCCTCCCCCAGGCGACGATCCCCTGCCGCAGCGCCTCGGGCAGGTCGAGCGCGACGAACAGCCGCGCCCGTGGGCTCTTCAACCTCTCCTTCGCCATGTCGTGGGACGGTATGGGCCGCCGGCGCGCGAGACAACGCGCAAACGCAAAAAGTGCGTGCAGGCTTCGTTACAGGGGAGCTTCGTCCTCGCCGAGCAGGGTGCGCAGCAGGTGCATCCCGACCAACGCCGAGCGCTCGCGAATGTCCTCGCGGCCGCCGGGGATCACCGGCTCGCGGGCGATGCTGGCGCCGTCGGCGAGGCGGGCGTGGAAGCAGACGTAGCCGACCGGCTTCTCCTCGCTGCCGCCGTCGGGCCCGGCGATACCGGTGATCGAGACGGCGACGTCGGCGCCGAAACGCTCCAGCGCGCCCGCCGACATCGCCTCGGCGACCTGCGGCGAGACGGCGCCGTGCGCCTCGATCAGCGCCGGGTCGACGCCCAGCAGCTCGGCCTTCGCCTGGTTGGAGTAGGCGACGGCGCTGCCGGCGAAGTAGGCCGAGGCCCCCGGCAGGTCGGTGATCCGCGCCGCCATCAAGCCCCCCGAGCAGGACTCGGCGAGCCCGAGCCGGTGGCCCTGCAGCAGCCGCGCCACCTGCGCGTCGATCGTCTCGCCTTCGAGGCTGAAGAGGTGGCGCTCGTGGCGGTCGGCCAGACCGGCCCGCACCGCCTCGGCGACGGGCGCCTGCTCTGCTCGGTAGCGCACGTCGATCTCGATCTCGCCGCGTCGCAGGCAGGTGGTGATCTCGACCGCCGCGACGTCGACTCCCCCAGACTCAATCTCGCGCAGGCTCTTGGCGATCTCCGACTCGGGGATGCCGAACATCCGCACCGTGTAGGCGAGCAGCGGCGTCGCTCGCGCGAGCACCGCCTGCACCGGCCGCGACTCGACCGCCGCCGGCCACATCGGCCGCAGCTCGCGCGGTGGACCGGGCAGGACGATCGCCACCCGTCCGTCCACCGGCACCACCAGACCCGGCGCGGTGCCGACCGGATCGAGCGGAACCGCCCCCTCGGGCACCATCGCCTGCTTGCGGTTGGCCTCGCGCACGGCCTCCTCGTCGAAGCGGAAGCGACGGGCGAAGTTGCGCAGGATCGCGGCGATCTTCTCCTCCATCTCCTCGTCGAGCACCATCTCGAGGCCGGCGAAGCGGGCGACCACCGCAGCGGTCAGGTCGTCGGCGGTCGGCCCAAGGCCACCGGAGGTGACGATCAGGTCCATCCCCTCCGCCGCCATGAAGCGCAGCGCCGCCTCGAGGTCATCGGGACGGTCGCCGACGACGAGGATGTGGGCCACCTCCACGCCCAGCTCGGCCAGGCGCTCCGACAGCCAGGGGCCATTGCGGTCGGCGATCCGCCCGGTCAGCACCTCGGTGCCGGTCACCACTATGCCGGCGCGGACCGGTCCAGCCGCCCCCGGACGCCGGAGCAAATCCCCCTCCATATCCACCTTTTTAGACATTCGCGGGAGCAGAGGAGGCGGCGTTGTGTATCACGTGCAGGTTGGCCTTTCGCCTTCTTCGAGCGCGCGCAGCTCGCCGTCGGCGCCGACTTCGTAGCCAACCGGGCTGTTGCTCGCTTCGGTCTTCGCCCTCTTGCCGTCGATGCTGACCTCAACTTCGCCGTTGCCGAAGGCCATCTTGAAGCCTTCGTCGCGGAAGGGACCTGCTTCGGAGCCGGCTTCGAGGATCTCGCCGTCGACCACGGCTTCTTGGCTGCTGTTGAGCACGCAGACCCAAACTTCGCCGGTCGCCGCGAGGCCAAGGGCGATGCCGGGCTTGGCGGCGACCGAACGCCGCTGCTCTCCCCTGCCCTGCTTCCTGGCCTGCTTGCCCTGCGCGGAGGGTGCCTTGGATTCGCCGTCCCCCCCGCCCCCCGCCAGGCCGATCGCGACGACGACGCCGACGAGGAAGAGGACGACGACGGTCGCCACCAACGCGCCGGGGATGCGCGGGCCGCCAGCGCCCCTGGCGCTCGCCGGGACGGGCTCGATCCGCCGCGGCACCCGCTCGCCCCCCGCGGGCGCGGTCGCCTGGCGGTACTCGTCGGCGAGCCGTTCCCCGTCGAGGCCCAGGTAAGCGGCGTAGGTGCGGATGAAGCCTCGGGTGTAGGCCCCGCCGGGCAGCACGTCCCACTCCTCGTTCTCGAGGGCACTCAGATAGCGGGGGCGGATCTTGATCGCCGCCTCGACCTCGGAAAGGTCGAGTTTGCGGCGATTGCGGGCCTCTCGCAGGGTCGCACCGATGCCGGTCTCCATGCCGACATTGTCTCTGCTCGGGGCGCTCGGACGTGAACGACCTGCGTCAGGCCTGCTCTTCGGCCTCCACGGCGACCGGCTCCGCCGCCTGCTCGCCGCCCAGCACGCGCGAGAGGTCGGCCTCGGTTATCAGCACCTGGCGCGGCTTCGACCCCTCATAGCCTGAGATCACGCCGCGGCGCTCGAGCATGTCGATCAGGCGCCCAGCGCGCGTGTAGCCGACGCGCAGGCGCCGCTGGATCATCGAGACCGAGGCGGTTTCGGTCTGCACCACCGTGCGGATCGCGTCGTCGAGCAGATCGTCGCTGTCGGGGTCGTAGTCGCCCTCGGCTTCGACGCCCTTCTCCTCGTGGACCTCGAGCAGCTCGGCCTCGAACTCGGGCTCGCCCTGCTTGGCCCAGTGGCCGGTGATCCGGGCGATCTCCTCCTCGGTGACGAAAGCACCCTGCACCCGCGCCAGCTTCGAGGTGCCGGCGCCGCGGAAGAGCATGTCGCCCTGGCCGAGCAGGGCCTCCGCCCCGCCCTGGTCGAGAATCACGCGCGAGTCGGTCTGCGAGGAGACGGCGAAGGCGATCCGCGCCGGGATGTTGACCTTGATCGTGCCGGTGATGATGTCCGTCGAGGGCCGCTGCGTCGCCAGGACGAGGTGAATGCCGGTGGCGCGCGACTTCTGCGCCAGGCGGATGATCGAATCCTCGACCTCGGCCGGCGCGACCATCATCAGGTCCGCGAGCTCGTCGATCACGCAGAGGATGTGCGGCAGCGGCGCCTCGCCGGCCTTGGCGCGGGTGCGGTTCAGCTCGGCCAGGTTGCGGCAGCGGGCCTCGCCCATGATCCCGTAGCGGCTCTCCATCTCGCCGATTAGGTTGGCGAGCACATTGGCCGCCAGGCGCGGTGAGGTGACGACGGGCGTAAGCAGGTGCGGCACGTGCTCGTAGTGGTTCAGCTCGACCTGCTTGGGGTCGACCAGGACCAGGCGCACGTCGTTTGGGGAGGCGTGCATCAGGATCGAGGAGAGGATCGCGTTGACGCAGCCGGACTTGCCCGAGCCGGTGGTGCCGGCGACGAGCACGTGCGGCATCTTCGCCAGGTCGGTCCAGACGGCGTTGCCATCGATCCCCTTGCCGAGCCAAGCGACCAGCGGCGAGGTCTTCTCGGGCCGGCCGGCGTAGATGTCGCCGAGCCGCACCAGGCGGCGGCGGGTGTTCGGGACCTCGACGCCAACCGCCTGCTTGCCGGGGATCGGCGCCAGGATGCGGATGTCGGTCGAGGCCAGCGCGTAGGCGAGGTCGTTCGAGAGCTCAGTGACCTTCTTCACCTTGGTGCCGGGTGCGAGGCGCAGCTCGAAGCGAGAGACGTGCGGCCCGCTGACGATGCCGACGATCTTCGCCTCGACCCCAAAGTGGCCGAGCGTCTCGACCAGCTTGCGGCCGATCACTTCGTGGTCGCGGGGGTCGGGCCCTTTGTCGCCCTTGCCCTTTTCCAGCACCTTGGCCGGCGGCCGGCGGTAGTCGATCTGCTCCGATTCGGTGACGCCGCGCTTGTTGCCCATCGGGGTGAGGGGAACGGGCTCCGCCTCGGCCGCGGCAGGCTCGTCCTCCGCCTCGGTTTCGACCTCGTCCAGCTCCAGCCCGAAGTCCTCGGTGACCGGCTCGTCGTCCTCCCCGACCGGGTCCTCGGCGATCGCCACTGTGGGCTCGAAATCGTCGTTCTCCGGATAGGTGCTCATCACATCGGTCGGCGCAGCCTTGGTCTCGAAGGCGGACGCGGTCCGTTCCTCGCGGCGCGCCTCGCGGTGCTGGATCGCGGTCTGGGCGACGTCGCGACCGCCGCGCACGGTGTGCCGAAACCCCCGCCCGAGCCCGCGGAAGAGCGTCGAGACCGAGGTGCCGGTGACCAGCATCGCGCCGACGGCGAGCATCAAGACCGTCGCGATCCGCGCGCCGACCCTGCCGAAGAGGTACTCGAGCCCGGTTTCGACGCCGTAGCCGACCTTGCCACCGTCCCAACCGAAGAAAAGGACGAAGGTCAGGTAGACGCCGGCGGCGATCAGGAAGAGTCCGATCAGGTCGAGGTGGCGCTGCTGCAAACCCTCGGGCATCCGCAGCCGCCGGCCCCGCGGCTTGGCTTTCGCCTTGCCCTTGCCTTTGGACCGCCGCGCCGACGACCCTCGCTTCTTGCGCACGAACACGGAAGCCCCTTCGACACGACGCGTATCTCCCCTGCAGAGCCCTAGAACTGGGCCGCAGCGACGATGCCGCCCAGGACGACGATCAACGTGATCATCAAGGTGTAGATCGACCGCTGAACTGCCGCGAAGCCTTCTTTCATCTCTGCGCGAACCGTCTTGAATTCGTCTTTCATCTCTGTGCGGACTGCTTTGAACTCGTCTTTCATCTCTGTGCGGACTGCTTTGAACTCGTCCTTCATCTCTGTGCGGACTGCTTTGAACTCGTCCTTCATCTCGCCGTGGATCGTGTCGACCTTACGGTCGAGGCTGCTCAGCCTGTCGTCGTTCCAAGTCACCCTCATCGCCTCCATGTCCCTGACGCTATTGGGGCGCGCCGCAAGGATGGTGCGCTGAATGCAAAAAGTTTCGCAGACTTTTGTCGCGGATGCGTGTCAGCCGGCGCAGACCCAGGCGCTGCCGCCCGAGTCGGCCCAGATTTCGCCGGCGATGCGGTCCTGTTCGGTCTTGGGAGCGTCCTGCGGCAGGCCCTCGCCACCGTAGAGCGTCCAGGTCGAGGGCAGGATCTGGTAGGCGCCGCCGGCGCCGCTGCTGGGATTGAGGGCGCTGTAGTTGCCGCCCGACTCGCACATCACGATATAGGTGGGGATCGCGTAAGGGCCGCCGAGCCAGCGGCCGACGGTTTCTTCGGCCGCCGCGCGACTCGCTGCTTCTGCCGTTTCGATGTCGCTGACCCATTCGCCGATCTGGTCTTTGAGCTTGGCCAGGGCGGCCGATCGTTCGGCCGAGAGCGCGTCGAGGCGAGCCGCTGCGGATTCGGCTTCGGCGCGCACCGCGGCGATTTCCGAGCGGGCCACGGCGAGGCGTTCGTTGTAGGCCTCGACGCGGGCCTTCAGCGCCGCAACCAGCTCCAGCTCGTGCCGCACCTGATTGCGAACCTGCCGCACCCGCGCCGCCAGGGCAGCGTCGGAATCCTCAATCCGCTGCAGGTATTCGGAGCGGGTCGCCAGTTCTTCGAAATTGCTCGAGGCGAGGACGACGCTAGCCGTGTCCGGCGTGCCCGCCTCGTAAATCGCGACCAGTCGGCGGGCCAACACCCCACGGGCTCGCCGCAGGCGTGCCCGCTCGGCCGTCAGGTGTCGTTCGGCGCGGACCACCTTCGCGGCGAGGTACGCCGCGCGCTCGCGGCCTTTGGCAAGCAGAACGCTGAGGCGCCGCTCGCGTCGGGCCGCTACAGCCGCTTCCCCTTCCGCGGCGAGCACCTGTTCCTGCGTAGCGCGAATCCGGCTGCCAAGCTCCTCTGCCTCACCACGGCCCGTCTCGACCTTCGAGCGCAGCGCGTCGATGCTTGCCCCGTGGGCGGTCGCGACGACCAGGAAGGCCGCGAGGAGGACCGCGATCGCCGGCCTGCGCCGCATGGGCTCAACCCTCTGGGACGTTGCGGTTGGCGAGGTAGACGGCGATGCCCAAGGCGCCGACCGCCACAGCCGCGCCGATCCGAATCTCACGCCGGTAACGTCGGCGCAGGTAGGCGATGGTGAAACGCAAGGCCGCCTTGCCGAGCCTGTCGTACATCAGCCTTCCTCCCCCCGCTGCCTTATCCGGTGCGCCATCCGCGACTGCAGCGACCACAGCTCGATGAAGCCCGGCGAGGCGGCCTGCGAGAAGAGGCCGCCCGACTCGGCGAAGGAGGCGAGGTCGGCGTCGTAGACCGCGTTGGGCGAGGAGCGGGTGACGACCCGCACGCTGCCTTTGTAGAGGCGCAGGCCGATCGTGCCGGTCACCTGCGCGTTGACCGCGTCCATGTAGGCGTCGAGGTCGGAGCGCAGCGGCTCCCACCAAAGCCCGGCGTAGACGAGATAGGCCCATTTGCGATCGAGCTCCGGCTTGAGCTGGTTCTGGTGGATCGTGCCGACCAGCTTCTCCAGCTCCTGGTGAGCGGTCAGCAGGATCGCCGCCGCCGGTGCCTCGTAGATGTCGCGCACCTTGAGGCCGACGATGCGGTCCTCGATGTGGTCGACGATGCCGACGCCGTGGCGACAGCCGATCTCGGCCGCTCGTTCGAGCAGCTCGACCGGCCCCAGGCGCTCGCCGTCCAACCCAACCGGCACCCCCACCTCGAACTCGACCGTCACGGTCTCGGCCTCGTCCGGCGCCTCCTCCGGCCGGGTGACGAGCTGGAAGACGTCGTCCTCGGGCGCGTGCTCGAGGTCCTCGATCCAGCGCCCCTCCGAAGAACGGCCCCAGAGGTTGTCGTCGATCGAGTAGGGGGTGACCTCGGTGCCGCCCTTGACGGGAATGTCGTGCTCACGCGCGTAGGCGATCTCCTCCTCGCGCCCCATCTGCCAGGAGCGCACCGGGGCTATCGTCCTCAGCTCGGGGGCGAGGGTCGCAACCGTGGCCTCAATCCGCACCTGGTCGTTGCCCTTGCCGGTGCAGCCGTGGGCGATCGTGTCGCAGCCGGAGCTGCGGGCGTACTCGACCGCCAGCTCGGCGATCAGCGGCCGCCCCAGCGCCGTGAACAGCGGGTAGCCGCCGCCGTAGAGGGCGTTTGCCTTGATCGCCGGCAAGACGAAGTCGCGGGCAAAGCGCTCGCGGGCGTCGACCACGTGGCACTCCAGCGCACCGAGGCGCATTGCCTTGTCCTCGATCACCGCGTAGTCCTCGCCTGGCTGGCCGAGGTTGACGGTCAAACATACGACCTCCGCCCCGTAGCGGTCCTGGATCCACTTCAGCATCACGCTGGTGTCCAGCCCGCCCGAGTAGAGCAGCAGGACGCGCCGGACCTCGGCGGGGTCCGCCTCGTAGCCCGCGGTGCGGACCTGCTCGGGCGCCTGCTCGCTCATGCCTAGGGCGCCGGGATGCCGCCGCTGCCGTTTTCTTCTTCTTCGGGCGGCGCGGTGGTGGGTTCTTCGGAAGTCGTCGTCTCGGTGCTCGTCGCTTCGGATTCGGTCGATTCGGTCGTCGTCTCGGTGCTCGGCTCGGTCTCGGTCGATTCCGTGGTCGTCGATTCGGTCGCGATCGAGGAGGGGGTCGAGGTCGAGGCGTCGCCACCGTCGTCGGAGGCGATCACGACGATCGCGACGACGAGCCCGGCGATCACCGCGATCAGGCCGGCGACCAGCAGGCGCATGTTGCCGCGCGGGCGCTCCGGCTCACCGGGCTGACCCATCACGCGGGTGCGGTCGTCGTGCATCGCCTAACCCGTCTCCGGGCCGAGGATCGCATCGAGGATCTCGCTGGTGTCGTCGATGTCGAAGCCACTGCGCAGCCTCGCTTCGATCTCATGGCGCTCCGCCCCGGAGACCGCCATCTGGGTCGCCAGCAGGCGCGCCCCAGCCGAACCGGCGCGGCGCTGCGGGCGCATCTCTTCGACCTCGGCGGACGGCGTCTCGACGGGCTCCAGATGGCGCGGCGGACGCTCGCCTGACGGCGTATCCAGCTCGTCGGCCAGCGCGCGCAGGCGCTCCGCGACCATTCGGTCGGCGCGCTCGCGTGCGTCGTCGAGTAACTCCTGCGCCTGCTGCTCGGCGTCGTCTATCACCTTGGCGGCTGCCTGCTCGGCGGCCTCGACGATCTCAGCCAGACGCGCCGCAGCGTCGGCGGCCGAGGTCGGCGGACGCCGCTCGGGCGGGTGCTTCCTCGCACTCATCGAGCTGCGTAGGTTAGAAGCGATTCGGCAATCAGCGCAACCGCGCGCTCGACCTGGGCCGAATCGACCGTCAGCGGCGGCAGCAGCCGCAGCGTGCCGGGCTCGGGCGCGTTGACGATCAGGCCACGCTGCAACAGGTCGGCGCCGACCGCCGCGGCGTCGATGCCGGCAACCAGGCCGGCGCCGATCATCAGGCCCCGTCCGCGCACCTCCTCCACGCCGTCGAGCGCGAGCAGCGCCTCCCGCAGGGTCGCGCCCAGCTCACGCACCCGCCGCAGCAGGTCGGCGTCATCGACGATCTCGAGCACTGCCAGCGCCGCGGCCGAGGCCACCGCACCGCCGGCGAAGGTCGACCCGTGGTCGCCCGGCTCGAGCACCTCGCCAGCCCCGGGGGTGGTCACGCAGGCGCCAATCGGCAGGCCGCCGCCGAGCGCCTTGGCGCTGGTCAGGACGTCCGGGCGGACGCTCGTCTGCTCGTAGGCCCACAGGGAGCCGGTTCGGCCGACGCCGGTCTGGATCTCGTCGAAGATCAGCAGCGCGCCGACCTCGTCGCAGGCCAGGCGCGCCGCGACGAGCGCCTCGTCGCTGACCGGATAGATGCCCGCCTCGCCCTGGATCGGCTCGATCATCACCGCCGCCGTGTTCTCGCCGACCGCTTCGCGCAGCGCCGCCGCGTCGTTCAGCGGCACCGCACGAAAACCGGGCAGCATCGGCCCCAGCGCCTCGTTCTCGGCCAGTTTCGGCGTCGCCGCTAGCGCCCCGTAGGTGCGGCCGTGGAAGTCGCGCTCGAAGCTGACGATCTCCGGGCTGCGGACTCCGCGCGCGTGAGCGTGCTTGCGCGCGAGCTTGATCGCGCACTCCGTCGCCTCGGTTCCCGAGTTGGAGAAGAAGACCCGGCCGCCGAGGCTGGACTCCGAGAGGCGCTCGGCGAGCCGCACCATCGGCTGCGTGTAATAGAGGTTGGAAACGTGTATCAGCCTCCCCGCCTGCTCGCGCACGGCGGCGAGGACCGCGGGATTGCAGTGGCCGACCGAGCAGACCGAGATGCCGGCCAGGAAGTCGAGGTACTCGCGGCCCTCCGAATCCCAGAGCTGCGCCCCCTCGCCGCGCACGAACTCGACCGGCGCGCGCCTGTAGGTCTGCATCAGGTAGCGCCGCTCGAGCGCCTGCAGGTCGGTCAGCTCCATCGGGGTGCTCACGGGGTGACCATCGTTCCGATGCCGGCGTCGGTGAACAGCTCGAGCAGCAGGCTGTGCGGCTTGCGGCCATCGATGATGTGGGCGGAGTGGGCACCGCCCTGGACCGCGTCGAGGCAGGCCTGCAGCTTGGGGCGCATCCCCCCCGTGATCGCCCCCAGCTTGCGTTCGACCTCGAGCACCGTGGCATGCGAGATCAGCGATCCGGGTTCGCCCGGGTCGGCGAGCCAGCCGTCGACGTCGGTGAGGAAGATCGCCTTTTGCGCCTTCAGGGCGGCCGCCACCTTGCCTGCCGCCTCGTCGGCGTTGACGTTGTAGGGGTTGCCGTCGGCGTCGGAAGCCGAGGAGGCGATCACCGGGATGTAGTCCTCAGCGATGTGGTTGAGCACGTCGACGTCGACGTGCTCGATCGTGCCGACGAAGCCGACGTGCTCGGCATTGGCCACCGGCGCCACCTCGAACAGCGAGCCGTCCTGCCCGGAGAGCCCGACCGCCGGCTGTCCGTGGGCGTTGAGGCGCTGGACAATTTCCGAGTTGAGCTTGCCGAGCAGGACCATCCGCGCGACCTCGACCGTCTCCTCGTCGGAGACCCGCAGCCCCTCGTGGAAGCGCACCTCGAGCCCGAGCCGCTCCATGTAGCGGGTGATCTCCGGGCCGCCGCCGTGGACTATCACCGGGTTGAGCCCGACGTACTTGAGCAGCACCACGTCGGTGGCGAAGTCCTCGCGCAGGGCCGGCTCGCGCATCGCCGCGCCGCCGTACTTGATCACGACCGTGCGGCCGTGGAACTCCTTTATGTAGGGGAGCGCCTCGAGCAGGGTGTCGACGTTGGCTGCCATCTCATTTCCTCAGGTGGTGTACTCGGCGTTGATGCGAACGTACTCGTAGCCGAGATCGCAGAAGTAGACATGGGCCTCGTGGTCGCCGCGTCCCAGGCGGATACCGAGCTCGGCCTCGGCCACCTCTTCCCCCAACTCGGCGGCGTCGATCGAGTCGGCGCCAATCTCGTCCAGGTCCTCGCCGGCGAGCGCCATCCCCGCCGCCTGGGCGATCCTGCCCCAGTTTGGGTCATGACCGAAGAGCGCCGTCTTGACCAACGGCGAGTTGGCGATAGCCCGGGCGACGCGCTCCGCCTCGGCGCCTGAAGCCGCCTCCCGAACGTCGACGCGGCAGACGCGGCTCGCCCCCTCGCCATCGGCGACGATCTCGATCGCGAGCTGCAGCAGGACGGCCTCCAGCAGGCCGTCGGGCAACGGGACCCCAGCCTCGCCGGTGGCCTGCAGTAACACCGTGTCGTTGGTGCTCGTCTGCCCGTCGACGGTAATCCGCTCGAAAGAGGCCGCCGCGGCCGAACGCAGGGTCGCCTCGGGATCCCGAACGACGGCGTCGGTCTGCACGAAGCAGAGCATGGTGGCGAAGTCGGGCATCATCATTCCGGCGCCCTTCGCCTGGGCGGAGAGCGTGACGCCCCCAGTCTTCAGCGCGCAGCTCTTCGCCCAGCGGTCGGTGGTCATGATCGCCTCCGCGAAGGTGCCGCCGCCAGCCTCCGACAGCGAGGCAGCAGCCTCGCCGATGCCGGCGAGCACCGCTTCGATCGGCAGCGGAACCCCGATCACGCCGGTCTCTGCCACGGCGACCAACTCCGGCGCCAGCCCCAGCTCCCGACCCGCTCGCTCGCACATCGCCCAGGCGTCGGAGAGGCCCTGCTCGCCGGTCTCGGCGTTGGCGTTGCCGGCATTGACGACGGCGGCGCGAACCGCACCCTGCTCGACCCGGTCGCGGCAGATGCGGATTGGCGCGGCGGCGGACGCGTTGCGGGTCAGCAGCAGCGCCGCGCTGACCTCGGGCGCGTCGCAGACGAGCAGGCCGACGTCGGTCTTGCCGCCTCCTTTGAGGCCGCAGTGCGCGCCGCCGGCGCGGAACCCTGGGGTGAGGCCCTCGGGATCGAGCTCCTCGACGCCCGCCGGCGCCTCGACCCAGCGGGACCTGAAGAAGCCGGTCGTCGGCTCGACGCTCACCGCAGCCCCTCGGTCTCGTCGAGGCCAAGCATCAGGTTGAGGCACTGCACGGCCTGGCTCGAGGCCCCCTTCCAGATGTTGTCGATCGCCGAGAAGGCGAGCACGCGGCCGCGCTCCTCGACCGTGACGTATACGTGGCACTCGTTCGTGTCGCGCACGTCGCGCACTCCGGGCGGGCGCTCGACGACGTGGACGAAGGGCTCGTCTGCGTAGCGCTCCTCGTAGAGCGCCCGCGCCGCGTCCTTGGAGAGCGGCTCGGCGGTCTGCGCGAAGCAGGTCGTCAGCTCGCCCTGGTCGAGTGGCAGCAGGTGCGGCACGAAGGTGACCGGCGCCGGGCTGCCGAGCGCCGCCAGCTCCTGCTCGATCTCGGGGCGGTGGCGGTGGCCCTCGGCCTTGTAGGCGAAGGCGTTCTCGTCCATCGCGGTGAAGTGGACGAGGTCGTCGCTGCTGCGGCCGTAGCCGGAGGTTCCCTGCTTGGCGTCGATCACGACGTCGCTCAGCAGGCCCGCTTCGGCCAGCGGTGCCAGCGCCAGGACGCTCGCGGTCGGGTAACAGCCCGGGACCGCGACCAGCTCGGCCTTGCGCAGCCGCTCGCGGTACATCTCGGCGAGCCCATAGACGGCCCCCTCGAGCAGCTCCGGAGCGCCGTGCTCGCCATACCAGCGCTCGTACGTCGCCATGTCGCGCAGCCGGAAGTCGGCCGAGAGGTCGGCGACCACGGCGCCGAGGCCGCGCAGTGCGGCGACAGTCGGCGCCGAGGCGCCGTGCGGGTAGGCGACGATCGCCGCGTCGACGTCCTCGACCGCGTCGAGGTCCAGCTCGGTCAGCTCGAGCGGCACCCGGTAGCGCGGGTAGAGGCTCTCGAGGCTCTTGCCGGCGTCGCTGCGGGAGGTGATGGCGACCAGCTCGAGCCGCGGATGGCGCCAGACGATCTGGGCGGCAAGCGCTCCGGTGAAGCCCGAGGCGCCGGCGACCAGGACCCGTGCGGCGGGCTTGCCGTCCAACGGCTGTGGACGTGCCTCATTCACGCAGACCACCGCCGATCTCCTCCAGCCTGGCGGCGATCTCCTGCCGCCGCGCCGCCACCTCCTCGTCGGTCAGCGTGCGGTCGGCGGCGCCGAACTCGAGGCGCAGAGCGAGGCTCTTACGGCCCTCGCCGAGCTGCTCGCCCGCGAAGAGATCGAAGACCTCGGCCGAGCGCAGCAGCTCGCCGCCGCCGGCGAGGACGGCGGTGCGCACGGCGGCAGCGCTGATCTCCAGGGGCACCACGACGGCGATGTCCTGCCGCACGGCCGGGAACGAGGTCAGGTCCTCGAAGACCTCCTCGCCGGCGTCGGCGACTGCGACCAGCGGTGCCAGGTCGACTTCGAAGCCGGCCCCCTCCGGCAGGTCCCAGGCGCGGCAGACGAGCGGATGAACCTCGCCGATCCAACCGACGCCCTCGCCGCCGACACCGACCCGGGCGCTGCGCCCTGGATGCAGGAACGGCTCGCTCACCGGCTCGAAGGAGAGGTCGCAGCCGAGTCGCGCCGCGAGCCCCTCGAGCACGCCCTTGAGGGCAAAGAAGTCGGCAACCGGCTGCTCGCCCCGCCATGAGCTGGATGCGAGCGGCCCCACCGCGAGGCAACCGATCCGCCAGGGCTCGTGAAACGGCGCCTCCCGCTCCCCCGCGAACCCCCCCGCAAGGGGATCGACGGGCTTTCGTCCCCTCGGCGGGGTTTGCAGGTAGACCCGGGAGGACTCGAAGAGGGCGATCCGCTCCGCGCCGCGGGCGAGGTTGCGCTGTGCTGCGTCGAGCAGCGAACCGAGCAGGGTCGTGCGCATCGTCGACTGGTCCTCGGAGAGCGGGTTGGAGAGGGCGACGCCGGTGGCGCGGGGGTCGTCGGCGGGGATCCGCAGGCGCGCCCCCTCGCCGGGGTCGGTGAAGCTCCAGCCGACGATCTCATCGAAGCCGAGGTCACGCAGGGCGTCCTCGCTACGACGCCGCAACCGCTGCGCGCGGCCCAACCCGCCGGCCTGGCCGGCGCCGGCGGGAAGGGTCGACGGCAGGTGCCCGTCGATGCCGTGTACGCGCGCGACTTCCTCGATCAGGTCGACCTCGCGGGTCACGTCGTGGTGCCGGTCGGGCGGCACCGTGGCCAAGAGGTCCTCGCCGTCGGCCTCGACGCCGAAGCCGAGCCGCTCCAGGTAGGCGACCTGATCGTCGCGCTCGATCTCCATCCCGAGCAGGCCCCCGACCCGGCCGGCGCGCAACCGCACCGACTGCGCTTCGGGCAGCTCGGCGGCGGCAGCGTCGATCGTCCCCGGCACCAGCTTGGCGCCGCAGAGCTCGACCATCAGCCGTGAGGCGATCCGCTGCGCCCGCATGCAGAGCGCCGGGTGGAGCTGCTTCTCGAAGCGCGAGGACGCCTCCGAGCGCAGCCCCAGCAGGCGCGAGGTGCGCAGGATGTTGGACCCGTTCCAGTTCGCCACCTCGAGCAGCACCCGGGTCGTCCCCTCCGCGACCTCCGAGACCTGGCCGCCCATGATCCCGGCGATGCCGCTCGGCCCGTTGCGGTCGCAGACCAGAACCGTCTCGGCGTCCAGTGTGCGCTCGACCCCGTCGAGCGTCGTCATCTTCTCTCCCTCCGCGGCGGTTCGGACGGTCAGCGCGCCGTCCGGCACCCTGTCGAGGTCGAAGGCGTGCAGCGGCTGCGCCGTCAGCAGCATCACGTAATTGGTGATGTCGACGACGTTGTTGATCGGCCGCTGGCCGGCGGCCGTCAGCCGGGCCTGCAGCCAGGCCGGCGAGGGACCGATCCGCACGTCGGTGAAGACGCGGGCGGTGAAGCGCGGGCACAGCTCCGGAACCTCGACCGCGACCGCGGCGAAGTCGTCGACCTCGCCCTCGCCTTCTGCCGCCGCGTCCTCCGCCCACGGCTCGGGCGCGAGCGGCGCAGCGCTGATCGCGTGCACCTCGCGGGCCACGCCGTAGATGCCGAAGCAGTCGACCCGGTTCGGCGTCACCTCCAGCTCGAGCACCGGCTCGGCCAGCGGCAGGACGTCGGCGAGCGACGCTCCAGGGGCAACCTCGCCGTCGAGCACTAGGATCCCCGCCGACTCCTCGGCGATCTCCAGCTCGGTGGCGGAGAGGATCATCCCCGAGGACTTGACACCGCGCAGCTTCGCCTCGCCGAGCTTGGCGCCGCCCGGCAACGTCGCGCCGGGGAGCGCCACCGGCACGGTCTGCCCGGCGGCGACGTTCGGCGCGCCGCAGACGATCGTCCGCTCCTCGCCCGAGCCGACGTCGACAGCGCAGACGCTGAGCCGGTCGGCGTCGGGGTGCTTCTCGCAGCTGACGATCAGGCCGACGACGAAGCCCTCGGCAGAGGGCGGCCCGACGGCGACGACCCGCTCGACCTCGGTGCCGGTCATCGCCAACCGCTCGGCCAGCTCGGCGACACCGACCCCCGCGTCGCAGTACTCGCGCAGCCAGGAATAGGGCACCCTCATGAGAACTGCTCCAGCATCCGTACGTCGTTGTCGAAGAAGCGGCGCAGGTCGGGGACGCCATGGCGCAGCATCGCCACCCGCTCGACCCCGATCCCGAAGGCGAAGCCCTGCACGCGGTCGGCGTCGTAGCCATTCGACTCGACGAAGCCGAGCACATTGGGGTCGACCATGCCGGCGCCGAGGATCTCGATCCAGCCCTGCCCCTTGCAGAGGTTGCAGCGCTCCCCCCCGGCCAGCTCGCCGCTCCCCTCACACTGGAAGCAGGAGACGTCGACCTCGACGCTCGGCTCGGTGAAGGGGAAGAAGTGCGGCCGCATGCGGATCTCGCGCTCCCGCCCGAAGAGCGCCCGCAACATCTGCTCGAGCGTGCCCTTGAGATCCGCGAGCGTCAGGCCCTCAGCGATGGCCAGACCCTCGACCTGGTGGAACATCGGGCTGTGGGTGGCGTCGGAGTCGCGCCGGTAGACCTTGCCGGGAACGACGATGAAGATCGGCGGCGGCTGCGCCTCCATCGCCCGGACCTGCATCGGCGAGGTGTGGGTGCGCAGCAGGACGTCGGGGTGCGACTGCACGTAGAAGGTGTCCTGCAGCATCCGCGCCGGGTGGCCGGGCGGATGGTTGAGGGCGGTGAAGTTGTAGTAGTCGTGCTCGATCTCGGGCCCCTCCATCACCCGGTAGCCGAGCCCGACCATGACGTCCTCGATCTGCCGCGTCGTGCGGCTGATCAAGTGCAGATGGCCGGGCGACCGCGGCGGCGCCCCCGGCAGGGTGACGTCGATCCGGTCGCCCGCCAGCCGCTGCTCCAGCTCGGCGGCGTCGAGCTCCGCGGCGCGGCGCTCGAGCAGCGCCTCGAGCCCCTTGCGGACCCGGTTGGCGCCGCCGCCGACCCTGCCCCTCTCCGACTCGGGCAGATCGGCGATGCCGCGCAGGATCGTCGTCAGCTCGGCTTTGCGGCCGAGGTAACGCACCCGCAGCTCCTCCAGCTCTCCGGTGCCAGGCGCGGCCTCGATCGCCGCCCCGGCCTCGGCCTCGATCGCTTCGATCCGCTCGAGCGTCATTCGGCCGCCTCCTGCATGGCGGGCGACGATAGCCGCTCGCAGGCGATCGCCGCGGCGGCGGCGACGTTGAGCGAATCGGGTCCCCCGGCGCGCAGCGGGATCGTCACGCGCAGGTCGCACTCGGCCAATGCCTCGGCCGGCAGCCCCCCACGCTCGGCGCCGAGGCAGAGCGTCGCCGCGCCGGCTAGCGCGCCGGGCTTCTCGCCGCCGTGGGCGACGAGGGCCGCCCGCGGGCGCGGCGTTATCGCCAGCTCCGCCCGCAGCAGCGGCGCCGCGAAGATCGAGCCCATGCTGGCCCGCGCCGCCTTCGGCGAGAACGGGTCGGCGCACTCGGGGCCGAGCACGACGCTGCCGCCCAGCAGGGCGTCGGCGCTGCGGACGATCGCGCCGACGTTGCCGGGATCGGCGATGGCGTGAAGGTAGACGCAGGGCGGTTGCGCTTGCCCGGCCCAGCGCAGCGGCCAGACGGCGATCGCCCGCGTCCCCGAGCCGAGCGTCGAGACGCCCGCCAGCAGGTCCGGCTCGACCTCCTCGCCGCCGAGGCCGCTGCCCGCGGCGCTGAGCACGAAGCGCGGCTCGGTCCCACTCGCCAGGCCCGCCTCGAGTAGGTCCTCGCCCTCGGTCGCGAACAGCCGCTCGCGCTCGCGGTGCTTGCGCTCGCGCAGCTTGCGGACCAGCTTCAGCTTCTCGTTGTGGGGGCTGACGATCATCGGATGCGATCTTCTTCTCTGTTCGATCTTCTCCTGGGACGTGCGGACAACAAAAAACGGGCCGTGAAGACGGCCCGCCCGGGAAGTTGGAGTGTGGGTTGCGGCTAGGCGGCCGCACCCTCCCGGGCGAGCTCCACAAATCGGCGAAACGCATCGCGGTCGTTGACCGCGATGTCGGCGAGCATCTTGCGGTTCACCTCGACGCCGGCCTTGTCGAGGCCGTGGATCAATTCCGAGTAGCTCATGCCCTCGAGTCGCGCGGCGGCGTTGATCCGCGTGATCCAGAGGCGCCGGAACTCCCGCTTGCGGTTGCGCCGGTCGCGGTAGGCGTACATCCCCGAGCGCTGCACCTGCTCTTTGGCGAAGCGGTAGGAGGAGTGCTTGCGGCCGAAGTAGCCCTTGGCTTCCTTCAGCACCTTGCGGCGCTTCTTGCGCGCGTGGACGGACCGCTTAACCCGGCTCACTTGCCGCCTCCGAGCAGGTTGCGGACCCGCTTCACGTCAGCCGGAGCGATCTCCACCGGCCGCGCCATCTGCCGCTTGCGCTTCGGCGACTTTTTCTCGAGGATGTGGCTCGAGTAAGCGCGCCGTCCGCGCAGCTTGCCCTTGGCGGTCTTGCGGAACCGCTTCTTGGCGCCGGAATGGGTTTTCATCTTCGGCATCGGGTGGCGTATTGAAGCAGACCGGCGCGCCTGCCCCAGCCGAGGCGGCTGGCGTCGCAGGTACGCTGCCGCCGCATGCGGATCGTCTACGTCGTCGGCACCCGGCCGAACTTCGTCAAGACCGCGCCGGTGATCGCGGCGCTGCGCGCCCGCCTGCCCGCGGGGCGCCATGCCCTCGTGCACACCGGCCAGCACTACGACCGGGCGATGTCGCAGGTCTTCTTCGAAGAGCTGGGCGTGCCGGCGCCCGACCACATGCTCGAGGTGGGCTCCGGCAGCCACGCCCGCCAGACGGCCCTGGTCATGGAGCGCCTAGAGCCGGTGCTCGAAGAGGAGCGGCCGGATCTGGTGATCGTCCCGGGCGACGTCAACTCGACCCTGGCGGCGGCGCTGACCGCGGTGAAGATGGGCATCCCGGTCGCCCATGTCGAGTCCGGCCTGCGCAGCTTCGACCGCACGATGCCGGAGGAGGTCAACCGCATCGTCGCCGACGAGTTCGCCGCCTACCTCTTCCTCCACAGCGACGAGGCAATCGCCAACCTGCGCGCCGAGGGAATCCCGGACGAGCGCATGCACTTCGTCGGTAACACGATGATCGACACGTTGATCGCGCTCGAAGGCCGCTTCCGCGCCGCCGGGACGGCAGCGCGGCACGGCGTCGAGCCGGGCTCGTTCGTACTCGTCACCCTGCACCGGCCGGCCTTGGTCGACGGCGAGCTGCTGCCGGAGACCGTGCGGCGCCTGGCGGAGGTCGGACGCGAGGTCCCGGTCGTCTTCCCCGTCCACCCCCGCACCCGCAAGGCAATGGAGGAGATTGCCGCCGAGCACCCCGGCCTGCAGCTCTGCGAGCCGCTCGGCTACGTCGACTTCCTCTCGCTGCTGGCCGACGCCGGCGCCGTCCTCACCGACTCCGGCGGCATCCAGGAGGAGACGACCTACCTCGGGGTGCCCTGCTTCACCCTGCGCGACAACACCGAGCGCCCGGTGACGATCCGCGCCGGCACCAACACCCTCCTCGGCCTCGACCCCGCGGCGATAGCCACGATTCCAACCCTGCTCGCCAACCGCCCCTCCCCCCCAGCTCAACCCCCGCCGCTCTGGGACGGCCACGCATCCGAGCGAATCGCCGACCTGCTGACGTGAGGCTCGATCCCGGTAGGGATGGAGCGTCTTGTACTTTTTCGCCCGATTGCGTCAACGAGAGTCGCCGCGCTGTCAGCGAAAAAGTTAAGCGGAATCCCTACTGGGATCGAGCCCTACTCCCCCGCGGAATCCCCGCCGGGATCGGGCTCCTGCGAATCCTTCGCCGCCTCCCTGCTCGGCGCCAGCATCATGCTCATGTTGCGCCCCTCCTGCAGCGGCTCGGACTCGATCGTCGCCAGGCCGTCGAGGTCCTCGAAGAGGCGCTGCAGCAGCGCCCGCCCGCGCTCCGGGTGGGCCTGCTCGCGGCCGCGGAACATGATCGTGATCTTGACTTTGTTCTGGTGGCGCAGGAAGCGCTCGACGTGGCCCTTCTTGGTCTCGTAGTCGTGGTCGGCGATCTTCGGGCGCAGCTTGATCTCGCGGACGTTGACCTGCTGCTGGTGCTTGCGGGCCTGCTTCTGCTTCTGCTCCTGCTCGTATTTGTACTTCGAGTAGTCGAGCAGGCGGGTGACCGGCGGTTTCGAGTTGGGCGCGACCTCGACCAGGTCGAGGTCGGCCTCCTGGGCGCGCTGCAGCGCCTCGGCAGTGTCGAGGATGCCGAGCTGCTCGCCCTCGGCGCCGATCAGCCGTACCTTCGGCACGCGGATGCGCTCGTTGATGCGCGTCGTGTCCCGCTCCGGCGGGCGCCGGTCGAACCTGCGCGGAACAGGCACTAGCGAGAAGAGAGGTGGAGCTTCAAGAGGACGAGGGATGCAGCGGCCACGGGACGCTCAGCGGCGCGGACTTTTTGACGTGGCGGCGATCAAGTGTGGCAAGTATAGAGACAGAGCCGAGAAGCGGGCAACCGCCGTTCAAGCGTTCTCTTCACGGTGGACCAGGGCGGCGAACTCGGGTAGCGCCATCGAGCCCAGCTCGCCCTCGCGATGGGAACGAACCGCGACCTCGCCTGTATCCCGCTCGCGGTCGCCGACGACGAGCATGTAGGGGAAGCGGGCGATTTCCGCGTCGCGGACCTTCTTCCCGATCGACTCCGAGCGGCGGTCGACCTCGACCCGCACGCCGAGGTCGCGCAGCTTCGTGGCGACCTCGTTGCCATGGGCAACGTGGCGGTCGGAGATCGGCAAGACGGTTGCCTGGACCGGCGCCAGCCAGACCGGGAAGCGGCCGCCGTAGTGCTCGATCAGGATCCCGGCGAAGCGCTCCAGCGAACCGAGGAGGGCACGGTGGATCATCACCGGCCGCTGCGGCTCGTCGTTCTGGTCGGTGTAGGTGAGGTCGAAGCGCTCCGGCATGAAGAAATCGACCTGGCAGGTGCCGCACTGCCAGGAGCGGCCCAGCGCGTCGGTGATGTGGAAGTCGATCTTCGGCCCGTAGAAGGCACCGTCGCCGGGGTTCAAGGTGTACTCCCGGCCCTGGCTCTCGAGCGCGCTGCGCAGCGCGTCTTCCGCCTGCCGCCACTGCTCCTCGGTGCCGATCGACTTCTGTGGCCGCGTGGACAGCTCGATGTGAACGTCCTCGAAGCCGAAGCGCGCATACAGCTCGTCGATCGCCTCGCAGATCCCGGTCACCTCGTCGACGATCTGCTCCGGCGTGCAGTAGATGTGGGCGTCGTCCTGGGTGAAAGCGCGGACCCGCAGCAGGCCGTGGAGGACGCCCTCGCGCTCGGCGCGGGAGACCTGGCCGAACTCGGCCATCCGCAGCGGCAGCTCGCGGTAGGAGTGCCGCTCGGAGTCGAAGACGAGGCAGGCGCCCGGGCAGTTCATCGGCCGGATCGCGTACTGGCGCTCCTTCGACTCGGTGAAGTACATGTTCTCCTGGTAGTTGTCCCAGTGGCCGGAGCGGTGCCAGAGCTCGACGTCCATCAGGTGCGGCGTTTTGATCTCGACGTACTCGCGCTTGCGTAGCTGGGTGTGGACCTCGGCCTCGATCAGGCGCAGCAGCGTGGTGCCATGGGACAGCCAGAAAGGCATGCCAGGCGCCTCCTTGCGCAGCATGAAGAGACCGAGCTGGGGCCCGAGGCGGCGGTGGTCGCGGGCTTTGGCCTCCTCGATCCGCTCCAGGTGGAGGTCGAGGTCCTTCTTCGAGAAGAAGGCCGTGCCGTAGATCCGCGTCAGCATCGCGCGGCTCTCATCGCCGCGCCAGTAGGCGCCGGCGACCGAGCTGAGCTTGATCGCCGCGATGCGGCCGGTCGAGGGCCCGTGGGGGCCGCGGCAGAGGTCCTCGAAGGGGCCGTTGCGGTAGAGCGAAACCGCCTCCATCCCCTCGTCGCGGACCAGGTCCTCGATCAGCTCGACCTTGTAGTCCTGGCCCTGGGCGCGGAACAGCTCAATCGCCTCCCCCGGCGGCAGCTCGCGCCGTTCGAAGGGCTCATCAGCGGCGATGTGCTCGCGCATCGCCGCTTCGATCCGCTCGAGGTCGTCCTCGTTGACCCTGACGTCGGGCGGAAACTCGAAGTCGTAGTAGAAGCCCTGCTCGATCGGCGGCCCGATCGTCACCTTGGTGCCGGGGTAGAGCTCCATCACCGCCTCGGCCATCAAGTGGGCCGCGTCGTGGCGGATCAGCGCCAGCGCCTCGGGGTCGCGGTCGGTGAGGATCGCGATCGCGGCCCCGTCGGGCAGCGGCGCCGCCAGATCGCGCAGCTGGCCGTCGACGCGGATCGCCAGGGCGGCCTTGGCGAGTCCGGGACCGATCGCAGCCGCAGCGTCGGCGCCACTGGCGCCGTCGGGCAGCTCAAGCGACTTTCCGTCCGGAAGTTTCGCGGTGATGTTGGTCGTCGCCTCGATGAGCGCATGCTACTTACGGAGGCGAAGCCGCCCACGGCGCGCTGAGTTCGCCTTTTTTCGCGCATACCGCGACTAAAGGCGAACTCGTTTACGGTCGGGCGCCGCTGCGTGCCTGGCGGACGGCGATCAACGGGCAGGGGCTCGGGCCGCGGGTCGCACCGGGGCGTTCCCAGACGGCGTACGGCCAGGTGCGCCGGCGCAGGTGGAGGCCACGGAAGGGCATCTGCGTCGTGTTCTGGGTAACGAAGAAGCGGATGCCGCTCGGCGCCCTGCCCCCGGCGGCGCTTGCCGCTTTGATGCAGACCCGCCCGCCGCGCAGCTCCCAGGCGATGTAGGGCTCGCCGTGTTCGTCGTCGAGCAGCTCCTCGGGCACGAGCACCAGCGCCGAGCTGCCAGCGAGCAGAGGCCGCAACCCGGTCAGCGCCGGCGAGTAGGAGGTCGGCCCAACCGGCGCGTTGGCAAAGGCAAGCAGCGAGCAGGCGCCCGCCGCCAGGACGTAGGCCAAGAACGCCAGGCCCGCGGGTCCTGTCGCGGCAAGGGACCCACCTCCCCCTGCGATAGCTGAAGCTTCCTCGCGGGAGGTCCCCCCTACCGCGCCACCCGCGGGAGATGCCGCACCGAACGACCCCGCCAGCGGACGCAGGAGCGCGAGCGTGAGGACCGGCGCGGCGATCTCGAGGGCCTTGGCCGCGGTGTAGGGCGTACCGCCCAGGCGAGCCGCGACGTAGAGAAGGACGACAGCCAGCGCGCTCGCGAGGATCGCCCGCTCGTGCAGGCGCCGACAGCGCTTGAGCCCGTAGAACAGCAGGGCCACAGCGAAAGCTGCCCCCAGGTAGTAGAAGATGGCCGGCACGACACCGTCTCCAGGCGCGAGCCGGAAGTCGCCCGAGAGCCAGATGCCGAGCGCCTCGAAGGGCGAGATCTGGCCGAAGAGATTGCCCAGGCCGGGGCCGGTGGGGTCGAAGGTCTCGAAGCTGTGGAAGTCGATCATTCGGCCGAGCTCCGGGAGGGTTCCGACCAGGAAGATGAGAACGGCTAGGGACAAGGCGCCCAGGCCGGCGGATCCTGAGGGTGAAGCGGGGGGCCTTCCTTGCCCTACGCGCTGCTCCGGGGGCCGGGACACAGCGCTTGCCGGGACGGGGCCCTCCCCTCCGCAGCCTTCGGGCGGCGGAAAACCCCCCGCTTCACCCCCAACCGCCGGAGACGCGTCTCTTCTCAGCCACTCCAGAACCGTCCAGATGACGGCGATGGCTGCTGGCCAGATGAGGCCGGGGAAGCTGTAGGTGTAGACGCTTCCTATTGCGATGAGGGCGGCTGGGACGAGGCGGAGGGGGAGTTGGTGCCAGGTGTGGGTGCTTTCGCGGAGGGAGAGGACGAAGGCTAGGACCAGGAGGGCTTGGATCGTCTCCTTGAAGGCGCCCTGGGCGTAGTAGGAGGCAACCAGGTACGGGAGGCCGACGAGCAGGGCGGCCGCCGTCCTTTGGAGCGGTGGCAGTTTCTCGAAGACCGCCAGGGCAGTCAGCGGGGCGAGGATCGCCACCGCGACCATGAGGCCGTCGAAGCTTTGAACGATGCCGATCCCGAGGCCCTTGTTCAGTGCCGCGACAATCGCGTGGGGCCCCAGCGGGTAGCCCTGGTGCAGGAGCGGCGAGCCGGCGCCGTGGATCAGGCGGTCGGTTGCCAGCAGGTGCTGCGACATGTCCGGGTTGAAGCCGGTGCCAAGGATGCCGAAGTGGCCTTCGACGGCGAAGGGCAGCGAGGCGGCGAGCAGGGCGACGACGGCGACAGGGAGCCCCGCCCCGAGGGCCTCCCTCCCACCCCCGACCCGGTTCCGCAGGAGGGTGATCGCGATGGCGGTCAAGACGAGAACGACGGTCGCCGACATCAAGCCATTCCCCGGCAGGCGAACGGTCGCCCAGCAGACCGCCGCGAGGAGCGCCAGGCCGACGGCCGGTGAGAGCCAGGACCAGCGCCGCACGCCGCAAAGGGCGAGCGCTGCCTGTCCAAGCGCGAGAGAAGAGAGGCAGACCGCCAGCGCCGCTGCGTAAGTCGGGATCACTGGGCGGCGAGCCTAGACGACCCATCCCACCCAGCAGCGGACGAGTTCAGTACCGCAAACAAATGAGTTTGCAACACATCTCACTCACCACTCGTATACCTTCGAGTTGAGCGCGCGGGGCGACAGCATCGACGAACCCGGAAGTTCGTGCGTTGAAGCCCTCGGGTCCGGCTGTCGTCCTGCGCGCCATACCCACCTATGCGAACGGCCACACCGAGGGCCAAGCCGAGGAAATCGAGAATGGGCACAGCTGGGCTCGAACCAGCGACCTCCGCCTTGTCGAGGCGGCGCTCTCCCAACTGAGCTATGCGCCCTGGGGCACTGAATCTAGCAGCGCTCCAAGGGTGCCACGCTGGTACTCAAGTTCGGTGCTGCAAGCGTCGATGCAGAGCGTGCAACTTTCCAACGCACGCGGTGTTTACAGACCGAAGCCGCAACAACTGCAGCGGCGGAGACTTCAAGACTTGAGGACCGACGAGCCGGCGAAAAGAACCAGCCGGCGGCACGTCCTTCGGAATCCAAGGGCCCTTCGGGGCCCTTTTCCGTGCTCGAGCCCGGTCCATCGAGCGGAGCCAGGCATCGCCGCAGAGGCGCCTGCCGGAATCGAACCGGCGTAAACGGCTTTGCAGGCCGCTGCGTAGCCACTCCGCCAAGGCGCCGGGTTGGCCGGCTAAGCGTAGCGGCGAGACGGCGGCGCGGCGGGCATTGGCCCGGTGATACACACCGGGCGTGACCGAAGCGATCTGGTCTGCCGTCGACGAGTACATCGCCGCGACGCTCGCCGGGGACGACGAGGCGCTGGAGGCGGCGGTCCACGCCAGCGAAGAGGCGGGGCTGCCCTCGATCCAGGTCTCGCCGCCGCAGGGCAAGCTGCTGTACCTGCTGGCAGGGGCAATCGGCGCCACGAGCATCCTGGAGTTCGGCACGCTGGGCGGCTACAGCACGATCTGGCTGGCGCGGGCGCTTCCGCCCGGGGGCCGCCTGCTCACGCTCGAGGCGGAGCCGCGCAATGCCGAGATCGCGCGCCGGAATGTCGACCGCGCCGGGTTGGGTGGACTCGTCGACCTGCGCGTCGGGACAGCGCTCGATCTGCTGCCCGGCCTCGAGGCCGAAAACGTCGGCCCGTTCGACCTGACTTTCATCGACGCCGACAAGGTCAATACCCCGGACTACTTCGCCTGGTCGCTCGACCGCTCCCGCGCCGGCAGCCTGATTGTCGCCGACAACGTCGTCCGCGGCGGCACCCTCGCCGAAGCCGACAGCGACGATCCCACGCCTGCGGCGCAGCGACGGCTCCACGAGCAGATCGCCGCCGACCCCCGGGTAAGCGCGACGACGATCCAGACCGTCGGCTCTAAGGGCTACGACGGCTTCACCCTCGCCCTCGTCGGCGAGCGGTGACTTTGGCTCGCGGGAGCCGGGGCTGCTGGAAACCTCAGGGGGTGCGGTCTGCGCCAGTTACAGAACTCCAGCCAGCCGGATAGGGCAGCGGCCCGCTCTCCTGGGTCGTTCTTAACTCGTCGCTTGGTCTCGCGACTCCTCGCGGGGCTCAAGCTGGATCGCGCGCTCGGCATGCGGATCGCCTTCTGCGATCTCGAGGCTGCGCTCGCGCTCGGCGTTCAGCTGGTGACCGAAGAGGATCGCCAGGTTGCTGATCCAAAACCAGACGAGCAGAGCGACCAGCCCGCCAAGCGTCCCATAGGTCTTGTCGTATGAGCCGAAGTTGGCGACATAGAAGGCGAAGGCAGCCGAGGTAAGAGCCCAGGCAACCAGCGCCACCACCGCGCCAGGCGTCATCCAGCGGAAGCCGCGCAGCTTGGCGTTCGGCGAGGCGTAGTAGAGGAGATCGATCATCAGCACGAAGATCGCCGCCATCACCGGCCACTTAGCCACGTTCCAGATATCGACCGCGGTGCTGCCGATTCCAAGCGGGTCGGCGACCGCCCCGACGATCGGCCCGGTTAGGACCAATGCCAGGGCGAGCGCGGCCAGCGCCAGGACCATGATCAGAGTGATCAGCAGTTGCAGCGGCCGCAGCTTCCAGAACTTCCTGCCCTCGGGGACCTCATAGATCACGTTGGAGGCGCGGATGAAGGCGCCGATGTAGCCGGAGGCTGACCACAGCGCGACCGCGAGCCCGAGCACGAACGCAAGGCCGGCGGCGCTCTGGTTGGAGGCGATCGATTCGATCGGGCCCGAGAAGGTTTCGGCCGCTGACTGCGGCCCGATTTCGGTGACGATTTCCGTCAGGCTCCGGGTGGTGCTCTGTGGATCGCCGACCAAGCCGATCACCGAGATGACCGCGATCAGGGCCGGGAAGAGCGAGAGCAGCCCGTAGTAGGTGAGCGCGGCGGCCCAATCGGTGAGGTTGCCCTCCCGAAACCCCCCCAGGGTCCGTTTGAGAGTGACGAGCAAGCCGGCCTCCTAGATGTGGGTGCGGAATTGGCGAGGAGTGAGCGGGACCGCTCCCTGAGGCCTCTTGGCGTCTCTACCCTTCACGGCCAGCGCAAAACGCGCCCTCCACTACAGAGCCAGGGCAGCGGCCTTCAGATGCAACACCTCAAGCCGCCTCAGCTGCTCGGTGCCCTCTCGGCCAATGCACCGAGCTCGAAGTCCGACAGGTCGCTGGCGTGGGGTCCGAGTCGATCCATCGCCGCCTTAAGCGTCTCGCGATCGGCCTCGATCTCGGCGCAGACCTCGGCAAGCGCCAGCCCGAACTCCGGATCGTCGTTGCTCGTCCGCAGCCGCCGCGCCAACTCGACCCCCAAGGTCGCTCCGGCCAGGCGGTCGTTGAGGTAGATAGCGAGTAGCTCCCCCACGCGCTGCCGCTACCCCAGGGGCCGCCCCGTCAAATCAGAGGAGAACTCGTCAGCGACGATCGAGCTGTCTGGTATCCAATACACGCGGACGATGACCGCAGATAGTCCGCAGAGCCTGGACGAGCTGCGGGCGGCGATCGCTCGGGCGAAGTAGATACCTCCTAGAGGTCGGTATGCATCGGGTCCGGATCGACTGCTCGGGTACGACGACTGGCGCGGCGGCCTCTATCCCGGGTTCAACCGCCCGTCTTCCGGGGTAGCCGGGAAGCCGTACACGAAGAAAGGCTTGACATGGGAATCCTCGACAAGATCACCGGCAAGGCAAAGCAGGCGGCGGGCGACCTCACCGATGACGCCTCTCTGCGCCGCCAGGGCAAACGGGAGGAGCGCAAGGGCGAGAAGAAGGAGGAGCTCGACCGCGCTCAGGAGAAGGCCGACGAGAAGGCGGACGAAGTGACCGACCTCGAGCGCAAAACCTGATCTACATCGTCGCTCAAGGATTGCCTGAGGCTCGCAAGGCTCGCACGCGACAGCGGTCTCGGCAACGGGCTAGGAGGACAGCAGGATGATCAGGTTGAGGAGAACCGCCGCCGGGGTGCCAACCAAGGAGAGGGTGCGAAAGAAGCGCGCAAAGCCCCCGCGATAGCGCACACTCTCCATCAGTAGCAGCCCGACAACGTGGGCCATGTTGACCAAGGCGACGGCGATCGCAGCGCCGATCGCGACGGCCTTCCAGCCGCTCGGGGGGCCGCCCGACTCAGCGCTGACCGCCGCCGCAAGCACGATTGCGACGATGGTTCCGACCACGCCGGCGCACATACCCGCGAAGTCCGCCCTCGAGAGACCTGGCAGATAAACGGAGCCGACCTCGTGCACGGCTTCGTGGTCAACCGTTCCTCGCGGCGCTTCCTCAACATCGACGACGTGGCTTGGGGAGCCATTCCCGACGGGCGATGCGAGCTTGACGATTCGCAGCGGCGGCTCGATCGCTTCCTCCGCCCGCTCGGTCAGATCGCCTTCGAACCAGCGCGACTCCGATGCCTCGCGCTCGAAAATCACGACCTCGTCGGCGGGAGCCTCGAGCAGTGCGTCTTGAGCGGCTTGGATCGGATCGGGATCGCCGACCTCGCCGCGCGCATTGAGCCCTGCGTCGCGCAGGCTGTCGAGCGATGCCTGGAGCCTTTCGCTTGCCTCGCGTTTTGGCCCGTCGATATCCCCGAGAGTGTGGCGCAGCGGGCTCGCCTCGACCGGCGCCGCTATGAGTCGCAAATCCACTTTCTCGCCGTCAGCCGCGGAGCGCAGCTGCTCCATTGCCTCAGACCCGCTGATCGGATCGGCGATGACAGCAACAACACGACGAGCCATCGTTCTCAGCTCGCTCCCGCAACAGCGCGCTGGAGGTCTTTCTTGCTCATCTTCGAGCGACCCTCGATGCCCAGCTTCTTTGCGTCGTTGTAGAGCTGCTCGCGGGTGCGACCCCCAGGTCCGCTGCCCGAGCGCTTACCGCCACGACTGCTCGCCGAGCGGCCGCGGGTCGAGCTGCGCGAGGACGTTTTGGATTCACCCGACCGCGCCTTTTCCTTGTTGACGGCACGCGCCGCAATCTCCTCCGCCCGGCTCTCCGACCGTCCCGATTCCTTCTCGCTCTTCTTGATGTGCTCGTACTGGCGAGCTCGTTTCGTACCTTTCTTCACTCCACGAGGGGGCATGGGCTAGCTCCTTTCGTTTGGCTAGCCCATACCCGACGAGGGACGAGCTAAGCGCTGGCCAAGGTCGCCTCGCGCTGCCCCTCGTGCACGCCCTCGGCGAACTCCTCGATGATCTTCATGCTGAACGCCTCGAGATCGTCGGGCTTGCGACTGCTGGCCAGTCCCCGGTCGACGTGGACTTCCTCGTCGACCCACTCAGCGTTAGCCGGGGTAGATCGAACCTGGCACCACGGCGCTTGACGCATCAGATCGGCGACCCCAGCCAGGAGTGCCCGAAACCAAGAGAGACGGTTCGATCGGCCCGCAGGTCAGAGGAACCGACTATGGTCGATATCCCAAGACAAACCGAGGAGGATGCCGTCATGTATGTACGCGTCGTCAGGTTCACCGACGTTTCTACCGAGCGGATACAGGAGCTCCTTGCCCGCATCGAGGAGTCCGACGGGCCACCCCCCGGCGTGCCTGCCAAGGGCCTCAAGATCTTGTTCGATGGCTCACAGGACACGGCAGTGGTCCTTCAGTACTTCGAGAGCGCGGAGGACATGCAGGCGGGGGCTCAAGTGTTCAGTGCGATGGATCCCTCCGAGACGCCCGGCACCCGAGCGTCAGTGGACATGTGCGAGGTGAAGCTCGAGCGAACGCTCGCCTGAATCGTTTCGCGACGCCGAGCACCTCCGATCAGAAGTGCCCGAAATCGCCATGACCGGTTCGAATACGGCGATTCGGCGCGTCTGGTGAAGGTGCCGACGGCGACGAGCGCGGCTAGGAATCCGCCGGCAGCAACTCGAATGACCCGCCCTGAAGTGGCGCAACGGCCCGGAAATGCCGCTCGTCGAAGCTGAGCAGATGTCGGGTTTTGTAGCGCTCCGCGAGAACCGCAATCGAGCAATCGGCGAGACCGAGGCGGAGATCGGAGTAGCGGATGTCGAGCTCGGAGACCGCACGGTAATCGTCGGCTTCCAGGCACGCGACGTCATAACAGCGGGCGGCCAGATCGCTGAGGAAGGCGCGCCGGGCCGCTTCGCCGAAGCGGACGCCGAGCAGGTAGTCGACCTCGGCCGCGACCGGTGCCGGCAGGACCAGCTGACCCTCCTCCTCGTCACGGATCCTCAGCAGAGCCTCGAGCCGAGGCTCCTTGGCGTCGGCCATCGCCACCAGCGGCGCCGCGTCGAGGACGAGCGTCACTCGCCGAAGCCGCGCATCAACTCGTCCTCGGGGATCTCTGAGATCGGCCGAGGATCGGCATCAATGCGCTCGAAGTTGCCAGCGAGAGCGAAGTTCCGATCCCGCTTGGGCGCAGGCCGGTAGCAGGAAATCGCCTCGCGGACGATCTCCGCCTGTGGGCGACCCTCCGCACGGGCCAGACGGGCGAGGCGATCCGCCAGCTCGTCATCTAAGTAGATGCTGGTCTTGCGCATGAAAACCAGTATAGGGCACTATGTAGGGCAGCGATCCGACAACACCAGGAGCCGCCCGTCGCCCTCGCGGCGTGCCCGACCGGCCGCGAGATCTTCATCCGCCTCGTGCTCTCACTGCTGCCACGCCGGTCACTGAGCAAGCCGCCGAGCGATGACCTTGAGCGCAAGGATCTCGTCCGCGCCCTCGAAGATCGACAGCACCCGGGCATCCACGTAGTAGCGGCTGACCGGGAACTCCTCGGCGTAGCCCATGCCGCCATGGATCTGCATCGCCTCGCGGGTCACCCACTCTGCGGCCCGGCACACGTAGGCCTTGACCATCGAGGCCTCCATCGCCCCATCGCCCTGCGCCATCAGACGGGCCACGCGATAGGCGAACTGGCGACTGGCCTGGATGATCACCGCCATCCGGGCCAACTTTGCGCGGGTGAGCTGGAACGCGATGATCGGCTTGCCGAAGACCTTGCGCTCCGACGCGTAGTCGTAGGCGGCCTCGTACGCGGCCTGCATCACACCCACTGCGCGCGCTGCGGTCTGGATGCGTCCGTTCTCGAAACCCGCCATCTGGAGGTAGAAGCCTCGACCGAGTCCCTCCTCGCCGCCGATCAGGTTTTCCGCAGGGACGTACCAGTTGTCGAACGCAACCTCGTAGGAGTGCATCCCGCGGTAGCCGATCGTGTCGATTGCGCGGCCCTCCATCTTGCCGCCCTCCTCTTGACTGAGCTCGAAGCCGTGACCGGCGCCGCGCTCCTTCGGGACGATGAAGAGCGAAAGCCCCTTGTGGCCCTTCGAGCGATCCGGGTCGGTCCGCGCTAGCAGCATGAACACATCTGCCCTGGCGCCAAAGGTGCACCAGGTCTTGACGCCGCTGATCCGCCAACCATCTCCGTCCCGGGTGGCCGTGGTCCTCAGCGAGGCGACGTCGGACCCATAATCGGGCTCCGTCACGGCGATCGCGACCATCAGCTCACCGCTGGCCATGCGCGGCAGCCACTCCTGCTTTTGCTCCTCGGTGCCGCCTGCCAAAAGCGCCCGCGCGAGGATCTCGGGCCGGGTGATCAGCGAGCCGCCAACGCCGAGCGAGCCGCGCGAGAGCTCCTCGGTCGCAGCAACCATCGAGAGATACTCGCCCTCGCCTTCAGCTGCGAAGCCGTCGTACTCCTCGGGAATCGAGACGCCGAACGTCCCGATCTCAGACAGCCCTTCGATGATCTCCTCGGGAATGTCCTCGTTGTTGCGGTGGATCTCCTCGGCGATCGGACGGATCCGCTCCTCCGCGAAGCGCCGGAAGGTGTCCTGCACCATCACGAAGTCGTTGTCGAGGTGGCGCGGCCCCTGGATCCCGCAGAGCTCCGAGAGGAACTCCGGGGAGCGATAGGGGCGTGCAAAGGCGAGTGCAGAGTCGAGAGCCCCCATTTCGGTGCCCCACTCCTGCTCGCGACCCATGAGCCGGGTGGCAACGTCATGGATGGCATCGGCGACGAAGGCGCATGCAATGCGGGCCTCCTCGTCCCCGCTCTCTCCGTAGTCGAGGACGGCCCGAGCGTTCTCGACCGCCGCTGCGGCGTGCGCCAGGTCGTAGGCGGCGACCTGGTCGGCTTCGATGTCGCCGTCCGTGGCGAGATGCTTGAAGCCGTCTTCGACAACCGAGCCGGCGGTCTCGACTGCAGAGGCGGCTGCGGCGAGGTCGGGTTGCTCTACGGATGTGGCGGTGGCGGAATCAGTTTCTTGTGGCATAGCCGAAGACAATAGATCCCGCGGGCATGCTCGAGGTCTCGAAGGCAGTCGATCAACATGCGTCGTTTCGGCACTTCTGGCCCCTCATCGTCTCGCCCCGATGTCACAGGGGAGGCCTGTCTATTCCTCGACCAGCCGCCGCTGAGCCGCCCAGCGGCTCAGCTCATGGCGGCTGGATAGCTGGAGCTTGCGAAGCACCGCGGATACGTGCACCTCGACGGTCTTCACCGAGATTCCCAATTGGGCAGCGATCTCCTTGTACATGTACCCGCGTGCGATGTGCTGGAGCACCTCTCGCTCGCGTGGCGTCAGCAGGTCAAGCTCGGGGTCCACCTGGGCAGGTGGAAACTCGTCAGCGAACGCGTCCAGCACGAAGCCGGCCAGTCGAGGTGAAAAGACGGCGTCTCCCTCGTTCACACGGCGCACCGCGTCGATCAGCCCGGCCGTGGAGATCGTCTTGGTGACGTAGCCGCGGGCGCCCGCGCGAATCACCGCGATCACGTCCTCGGCCGCATCGCTGACCGAGAGCGCCAGAAAGCGGACCTGCGGTCGGCTCTCCGCGACTCGCCGTATCACCTCCACTCCGCCACCGGCCGGCATGTGGACGTCGAGCAGAACGACGTCCGGCTCGAGCTCTTCGATCGCCTTGACGGCCTCATCTACCGCCCCGCACTCCCCGACGACCTCGACCTCCTCGTCGAGCGCCTGGCGAACTCCCGCCCGGAAAAGGACGTGATCGTCGACGATCAGGACTCGCGGGGATGCCACGGCGCTCACGGCCTTCCTTCGCGACTCACCGTGATCTCGACCTCCGTTCCCCCGGCCGGCGAGGAGCGCACCGTCGCCCTGCCCCCGGCACGGCTCATTCGCCCGACGATCGACTCCCGCACGCCGCGCCGCGCCGCCGGCGTGCTGGCCGGGTCGAAGCCGGGGCCGCGGTCGCGGACGAAGACCCGGATGCCGTCCTGCCCGACCTCGGCGAAGACCGATACCGGCTCCTCGCCGCCGAACTTCGCAGCGTTGAGCATCGCCTCGCGCGCGGCCGCAAGCACGGCCACCGCCCTCTCGTCGAGCGAGCAATCGCCGACAGCGACAACCTCGATCGAGCCACCGGCGATCTCCTCGACCTCGGCGGCTGTTGCCTCGAGCGCGGCAGCGAGTCGATTGCCCGCTTCGGCAGGGTCCCCATCGGCCAGCCAAGCGCGCAGCTCGCGCTCTTGCCGGCGGGCCAGCGAGGTGACCTGTTTCGAGTCCTCCGCGTTTTGCTGGATCAACGTCAGCGTTTGAAGCACCGAGTCGTGTAGGTGGGCGCCAACGTCCGCGCGCTCCTGAGAGCGGATGCGCTCGGCTTTCTCGGCCGCCAGACTACCGGCGAGGCGCCGCCAGGACGGAGCGAAGATCAAGGCGATCGCAACGAGCACAGCGAGGCCGGCAAGCACCGCTTCTCCCGCCGGCCGAATCGCGCCATTCGCCCAGAGGAAGGCGAGTCCCCCGGCGAGAACGAGCGCGACGCCGAGGCCCCCACGGCTTACCTCTGGCCGGCGGAGCGCTCTCGCGGGGAGCGATCGGGGAAGCGGTGACGAGGCGCGGCCATGCGCTGCCCAGCCACCACGTCGGCGCGGCACGACAGCGGGCGCCCGCCAGATCAGGAACGCGCCCACAGTCGCGGCCGCGGCCGGCCAGACCACCCCGTCCCCGGGCCAGGGCCCGACTGCGCGGATCAGCAGCAGCGCGCTGCCCATCAGCAGGCCGACGCCGCTCGCGATCCTGTAGCCGCCGGCCGGCCGGCGGCCTGGCGATGAGCCGCCCTCGTCGGTCATCTCAGTCTTGGCGACGCGCTCGCGCCACAAGGCCGCTGGCGAGGAGGATCACCCCCAGCACGGCAACGAGGGCTGGCCCCATATAGGCGAAGCCGAGATCGAGGCTGCCGTCGGCATCCATCACGACGAGCGCTCCCAGCACAATGAGGGCGAGCCCGGCCACCAGCGACGTGACATTCGGTGATCGGCTCATCGACTACTCACCTGCTCGGTGTAGCAGACTTCGTCAGTGCCGTAGGCGCCGGGCTGAAAGCCGCCGCCGCCGTTGGATCCCCAGCCCCAATTCCGATCGAGGGGACGGTCCACCACGAACAGCGCCCCGAGCCCGACGTCGGCGTCGAGCGTCAGGTAGGGCACCGACCGCGGCGGGGAGGGCCGATTCGCCCAGTCGACGTCGAGCCCTCCAGTCTGGCGATCTAGCGCCCCCACGTAGCCCCCGCCAATTCGTGCCCGGGTCGCTACGCAGACGTCCTTTGGCACGAGGACGACGACTTCTCCCACGCCCAAACTGACCGGTAGATGCGTGTATCCGGCCGGAAGCTTGACGTCACGCAGGTCGATCTCGAGCCGCCCGGCGCCGAGCTGGTACCCGGCGTGCACCTCTCTCAGCGTGGTCGGACGGTAGGCGCGATCGCCGACACCCCCGTGGAGGTCGACGCCGGCCGCTGCCGTGACCGCCACCGAGATGACGAAGGCGACGGCCGGCAGCGCCAGCCACCGGGCCCCGCCGGTGAACGCCGTGACGGCCAGCGCCGCGCCGATCGCGACCACGGCCCAGCCCGCGAGCAGCCCATCGGTGCCGGCCAGCCACATCCCTGCTGCTGCCGCCAAGACAACCGCCGCTGCGACAGCCGTCATGAGTGCGAGACAGCTCAGCAGCCGGAGATCGGCGCTTGGCCAGCCCTGCCCCCCGGCCCTCCGGCGCGATCGCCGCCAAACCACAACCGCGGCGGCCCCGACCAGCGCAATCGATCCCAAACCGGCACCGACGCCCCAGGCCGTGCCCAGCGTCCCGTGGGCTGCGGCGTTCAGGGCTATCCCCGCCGCCCCAACGATCGCGACGATGCCGAGGATGCTCACCCACGACGAACGGCGCAGGCGGATGGGCGGTCGACTGGCCCCCTCTTCGGGCACCAGCAGCAGGAACGCCAGGTAGAGCACGAGTCCCACTCCCGAGAAGATCGCAAGCGCCACGAACGCGATGCGAACGAGGATCGGGTCGACACCGAGGTGATCTCCCAGGCCGCTGCAGACGCCGCCGAGGAGGCGGCCCCGCCGAGGCCGGACGAGGCGGCGACGCGAAGAGCGGCCGTGCTCGCCCTCAGGCCCCGACATCGACTGCCTCCCTTCCCGCCCCAAACGCCACCGGCTCCAGACACATGCGTCGCGACGTGCAATCGGACGTCGGTGCCCGACGGCACTCGCTGGTTCCCGACCCCCCTCGCGCCACGTAGAGAAGGACCGGCCTGGCCACGTTTCGGAGCCTGCGCTCGCCCAACTCGTCCAGCCGCATGCCGCGTTCGCGAGCCGCGATTGCCACATCCGCCGTAGTCAAGACCTCGCCTGGCGCCGCCTGTGCGGCAACGCGAGCGGCCAGATTGACAGCCGCTCCGATGAAGTCGCCATCCGTCTCGATCGCCGAGCCACAGTGGATGCCCACCCGTATCGGCGGGTCGCCTGCTGCGGGCAACGCCCGCGAAACTATGCGGAGGCCGGCCGCAGTGGCCTCAGCCGGATCGGCGAACCTGACCATGACAGCGTCCCCAAGCGTCTTGACGATGTGAGCGTCATGACCCAGCTGCCCCTCGACGCCTAGTCGCATACGCCAGGCCAGCTCGGCTGCGCGGGCGTCACCGTGCACCTCAGTAAAGGAGGTGAAGCGGGCGATGTCGGCGAACAGGAAGGCCGCTTCCGGGAGCGCTACCCGCGCCGGCGTTGGGCTCGCATCTGTGGCTGCCTGAAGCATGAAGACAGTTTCTGCTGACGGAGCCATCCGCGCAATAAGGGATCACCCTCATCTCGTGTAGCCGCGTCATAAGGGCGATCCCTTATTGCGCGGACGGCTCACTGTCCTCATGCTTCAGGTGACTAAGTCGGTCGATGCCAACCAGACCAGCGGGAGGAAGGCCCATGAGGACATCGCAGGCGAGCGGGGCCCTGGAGGAGGCATTTGCCCGGGAGTGGATTCGGGCTTTTACGGAGGCATGGAACGAGCATGACGCAGACGCGATCGCGTCGATGTGCACGGAGGACGTCCTGCACAAGGACCCGGCCCTGCGAGCGCCCGAGTACGGTCGCGACGGCTTTCGTGATTTCGCAGCGGACTTGTTGCGTGCTTTTCCCGACCTGCGGGTCGACATCCAAGAGGAGCCTGGTTTCGTGTTGAGCGAACCCCGGATTTTCGTCGCCTACCGTCTCTCTGGAACGATGCTAGGCCCATTCGACCACATGGGACTGGCGGCAACCGGGCGCGCTATCAGCGTTGATGCCGTCGACGACTATTCGTTTCGCGGTGAGTTGGCCTGTGCGATCCACACCCACATCGATCTTTTCGAAATGGGTCGCCAGCTCGGGTCCTTGCCGGCTCAGGACAGCCGCACCGAACGACTGATGCTGCCGATACAGCGCCTTCAGGCTGTTTATCTGCGCCGCCGGTCCGCGAGCTAGGCCTGACAGACGTGATCCCTCCGAAGCAACCGCGGTCCCCGACCATGAAAGGCCTGAACAATGACGTCGACTGAGGCGAAGATCACTAATCCCTCCAAGGGCTTCGAAACGCTCGAGGACGAGGTCGAGGTCGACGAGCTGCCGCTGGAGGGGAAGCTGCCAGCCTGGCTGTCCGGATCGCTGGTTCGGAACGGCCCCGCCAAGTTCGAGGTCGGAGAGCAGAGGATGCGTCACTGGTTCGACGGCCTCGCGATGCTGCATCGCTTCTCCTTCACCGGGGGCCGCGTCTCTTACGCGAGCCGCTACCTCCAGAGCCGCAGCTACGCCGAGGCCCGCCGCCAGGGCAAGATCGCCTACTCGGAGTTCGCGACCGACCCCTGTCGGGTCCTCTTCTCGCGCGTCCAATCGCTCTTCTCACCCGAGGCGATACCGGACAACGCCAACATCAACGTCGCCGAGCTCGGCGAGCGGATGATTGCGATGACCGAGACCGCAATCCCGGTCGAGTTCGACCGTGAGACCCTCGCCGCGGCGAAGGCGCCGCTGGCCGCACCAGGGCATTTGAGCACCGCCCACCCGCACTTCGACACCTCCGAGAGCAAGGGAGGGAAACAGGGCGTGATGCTGAACTACGCCGTCCGCCTCGGCCCGCTCAGCAGCTATCGCTTCTTCTCGGTCGACCCCGCAACCTTGGAGACGAAGGTGATCAACTCCTGGCCGGTAGCTCAGCCCGCCTACATCCACTCGTTCGGAATGACCGAGCGTTGGTTGGTCTTGGCCGAGTATCCATTCGTGGTCAACCCGGCCCGTTCGATCCTCGCCGGGCGCCCCTACATCGAGAACTACCGCTGGCGTCCCGAGCGCGGCACACGCTTCTTCCTGATGGACCGCGAGAACGGCGAGTTGCGCCGCGGCTTCAAAACCGAGGCCTGCTTTGCTTTCCATCATGTCAACGCCTTCGAGCGTGACGAAGAGGTGGTGGTCGACCTCTGCGCGTTCGACGATCCGCGGCTGATCGAGGACTTCTATCTCGACCGGCTACGCAATGGCAAGCCGGTCGCGAAAGGGAAGCTTCGCCGCTACCGGCTCAACCTTGCCGATCGCTCGGTTTCAAGCGAAACCCTTTCCGAAGCGAACATCGAGCTACCGCGGATCAACTACGAGTGCTCGAACACCCGCCCCTACGAGCATGTCTGGGGGGTCGGGATTGGCGAGACGGGCTTCTTCGATCACCTGGTCAAAATTGAGCTGTCCGGCGGCGAACCGACCTTCTGGTCAGAAGCCGGGCGCTTCCCCGGCGAGCCGGTCTTCGTCGCCAACCCCGGTGGGAAGGCAGAGGACGATGGCGTCCTGCTCTCGGTCGTCCTCGACGCTGAGGCAGGCGACTCTTTCCTCCTCGTCCTGAACGCGAGCGACCTCACCGAGTTGGCACGCGCCCGCGCCCCCCACCACATCCCATTCGGCTTCCACGGTCAGTTCTCCGCAATCCAGCCAAACGGCGGCTCAGCCCGGTGAGTGCGAGCCGAGTCGATGAAACCAGCTCCGACCCTGCTCTTCGGGACTGTGGGCTCCGCCGATCGCCTCGCCCCCAGCTCTCAGAGCACGCCACGCCCCCGGCTTCGGTGCCGGCCCGGGGGCGCTCCAACGCCAGGGCGCTTTGCTTATGTCGGCTGCTAGACCGTAGCTCCGCCGCCGGCCGAAAGCGAGGCGGAATCGGCTGAAATCGCCGCTAGCCCCCGGCATCTGGGATCTGCAGGAGGCGTTTGATTTCCCCGTGAGAATCGACCGGGCAAAGTACAGGGGATTCGAAGCGAAGCGGCTGAAGGGATTCGAACCCTCGACCCAATGCTCTTCTCGAACCAAGTGAGCCCAGCCTCGCTGGCTTCGCCAGCATAGCCAAAGCGCTGGCTGTCAACCCAGCTGAAGGAGCAACCCGGTCCCGCCGAGCGTTCCACCAGGAAAGCTTCTCAAGAATGCATGGACACTCGAGCGCGTGTGGAGCTAAATGCGCCAGTGGCGCGCGATCAAGCTGCTACCCGCGAACTGGCCTCATCAAGCGGCGATGAATCGTCCGCCCCGACAGCCGCCACACTCCCTACTTGACTCGCCTTCGAAGGCAAGTGAGGCCTGCCCTCAGGAGCAATCCCCACGACAAAGCAGTCGGTGATGTACTCAACCTGCCGAAACGTCTCGCCGCCGTGCCCAATGCCGTCGAGCGGTCTCTTGCGGCCGAGACCGATGTTGCGTGAGAGCAGAAAGCCTCTGACATCTCGGCCCTCGAAGCGGCCCGCAAAGCATCGCGACGATCAGACGCAGTTCCTTGATCGCTCGCTGCGCCTCCCTAGGCAGCGCGGCATCCCCATCGCGCCGCCAGCGTCGCACGGTCGGGCACTGTTGCCCACCGCGACGCTCAGCTCAAAGTCGCTGAGCTTCGCTTTGGCGCGAAGCGCGCGCAAGACCGTCGATGGCCTCCGATTAAGGGCCGCAGGGTTGCCGTGGCCCTTCTTCGCCCGTCGCTCACGTGAGACGCGCAACGGCGCGCAGCGCCGCCGGGGTCGGCTCCACGACCTCGTCCTCGCGCTCGACGAACAGCCCCACCTCCCGCAGGTTGCGGATTGCCTGCACTCCTGTCTCGACCTCTCTCCCGTCCAGAGGATTGGCGACAATCTGCCTCAGAAGTCCGTCTGTCGATAGCTGCTCAGGGTGAAGTTCGACGGCCACTTCGAGGATCGCTGCTTCGACTATGCCGACGTCGTGCTGGGGGAGCGTGGGCGTTTCCTCCAGCCCGAGGAGCGGCGCCGGGATCGTCGGCCGGACCTGGGCGATGACCCTCTCCCCCTCGCCGCCGCACGGCTCGGTCTCGACGAAGGCGCCACCGAGCCAAGCAACGGCTGCGCGGCCTATGTCTGCTTCCGCCCAGTGGCCCGCGTAAACACCCTCCACGAGCAGGTCGAAGGCAGCCGTCTCGTCCGCGAGGCAATCGGTCGGCAACAGCACGACCCTCGCCGCCGAGCGGCGGCAGCGAAGCGTCTCGTACTCGGCCATCCCGGATCGAGACGAGGTGGCCTTGGACTGCGCGGCGCTACTTGACACCGGCCTTGGCCTTCCGCTTGCTGCCCCTCGCATTAGTTTTGCCCTTGGCCGTCACGCCCTTGCCTCTCGCCGAGGAGGATTGCGCGGCCTTGAGGTGCGGCGGTTGGTCGGAGAGGTTTCGGCTGTCCTCGAAGGCGAGCACGCCGACGGTGTATCCCTTTGCCCCTGCGGCATTCCCGTTAGCCTTCGCTGCGCGGACTGCGGACGCATGCTGCTCCGCTTCGACTTCCTCGGTGAATCGTTCGACTTTTGCCATCAGACTCTTCCAACCCTCGGCATCGAGGACGAGAGGCATCCGGCAGATCTGGCTATCTGACTCCTGCAGCTTCTTGGCCGCCAGAGTGTCTGCCAGGTCGTTGAACAAGTCGCTCGCCAGTCCCCCGCCGATCACCGCCCGCAGGCCCTCCTTGACTCCTCGCCACGTCTTCGCCGGGAGCAGGGTCTTTGACGTGGCGCGGTAGTAGTGCTCGACCGCCCCACGAACCGGCTCAGTCTTCACTAGCTCGATGCGTTCGTAGTTCCGTAGGACGCTGACGTGATAGCTGACCTGGCTAAGGTCTTCGTCCAACAGCTTGGCGAGTTCGTTCGGGCTCGCCATCCTTTCGGTGAGGATGTCCAGGATTTCGACGCGAAGCTCGTGCGCCAGCGATTTCACGAATCCCTGATCTACCGCTTTGCGCCTCCTGCTGCTCTTGCGCTTTGGCATCTTGCTCGTCCCTTTCTGTATGCACTCCGGTACCGCCACTTAGTTGAGCGGCCAGTTCTATATGGAATAAGAAGCGTCAACTTCTTGGAACGAGCTGAGTCTTGCCGACTTCTCAGTAGGTTTCGCCACCTGCGCAAAGCTTCTCCAGTTACTCATATTTTCCTTAGTAATGCTGCCCACCAAAATGACAGAAGCGGAGTAGAGAGCAATCGCGTGCAGTTAGTCGAGGAGCTGGCCCGGTTTGACCTCGACAGCTTTTGCGAGTCGCCGCAGCGTCGAGATTTTCGGATCGCGCTTCCCGGCCTCCATCCGGCTGACCTCCGTGACATGGACACCGCTGCGTTGTGCGACCTCTTCCTGGGTGAGCCCCAAGCGTTCTCGCGCGTCCCGCAGTCTGGTGCCAAAGTTGGCCACAGCCGAGATCGTCTGCGCTTGAGACAGAAACCGCCATAGGAAACTTCACAAGTTCTTGCGTAAACTCCCGTCCCCTCCATGCCGCCTCGGGACAAAGACGGGGGAGCCGGCCACGGGCCCCACGCAAGCGGGCCGCGACCGGCCCCCTACATCGCACGCCTTAGCCGTGCTTCATTACCTGCACACTCGGAGCGACGCAACCGATTTGCGCGATCTTCAACGCAATCACCTCCCTTCCTCGTCTTTCAGCGGGTGGTCCCACTGGACAAGGAAGGAATGCTAAGAAAGACTGGAGTTTTAGCCAAAAAATGCCCTGGCCACAGATTTTTCTCCGGGCGGGCCCTTATGCTCTGGCACGCCTGAGTATCCAAAGGGGCGCGGAGCAGCAACTACCTTGGTGGAGACGACGATCAGATTGGGGCAGGGAAAGCGGAACGTTGCTGCCGCTGTTGCCTACGCCATCACGCACCAAGCGAGGACTGAAATCTGCACGATCCTCAATGAAGCGCCTCGCTCGCAGGAGGAACTAGCGCGTTTAATCCGCACCCCCGCGAGCAAGAACATCGCGCATCACCTCAGAGAAATGCTTGCAGACGGCTCCATCGAACTTGCTTACGTCAAACCGGTGCGCAACGCCTTCGAGCACTACTACCGAGCGGTCGAAATTCCCTTCTACACCGATGAGGAGATCGCCGCGATGCCGCCGGCCGCGAGAGAGGCAATCGCAGGCGTGATCCTCGAGGGGGTCATGTCCGAGGCGATGGCTGCGCTTTGGGCGGGGAAGATGGTCAATGATCGACGGGTTTGGTTGTCCTGGCGCTGGTTCAACGTCGATGCTCAGGGTCGTGAGGACATCGCAGACGACCAGGCGAAGCAATGGGAGCGAGTCCGAGAGATCGAGGTTGAATCGCTCAGACGGTGCGCCAAGTCGGGTGAGCCGACCAAATCGATCATCGTGACCTCGTTGGGATTTGAGCGCTTCCGTTTCTCAGGACCCCAGCGAATGCCAGTTTTGGGTTCGGAGGAAAGCGCTCCACCCCCGATCAGGTTGGGCCAGGGGAAGCGAGGAGTCGAGCAGGCTGTCGGCTACGCGCTCAAGCACCAGCACCGGGTTGAAATCCTGTGCCTTCTGAACGAAGGCGAGCACAACCGCTACGAGCTAGCCGCGTTGATCGGCGAGGAGCCGCACAAGATCAAGCACCACCTCAAAGAACTGCTGGACGAGGGCTCGATCGAACTGGCCTACTCCAAACGGGTAGGCAACATGATTCAGCACTACTACCGAGCGGTCGAAATTCCCTTCTACACCGATGAGGAAATCGAGGCGCTGCGTCCAGAGGAGAGACAGGCATTTGCTGGCGTGATCCTCCAGGCGGTCATGGCCGAGGCGCTGGCGGCGCTGTGGGCGGGAAAGATGGCTGACGATCGACGGGTTTGGTTGTCCTGGCGTTGGTTCCACGTCGATGCACGAGGCCGTGAGGACATAGCCGACGAGCAGGCGAGACACTGGGAGCGAGTTCGAGAGTGCGAGGCAGAATCGACTAACCGCTGCGCCAAGTCGGGTGAGCCGACCAAGTCGATCATCGTGACCTCGCTTGGACATGTGCGCTGCCGCAGGGCTCCTATGCCAACCCCGGCTGACGAGCCAACCGAGCCTGGCGCTGTGGACCATGTTCTGAGGCCCACAGGGTTCGCGCAAGAGGTCCGGCAATAGGCATTCTCTCGTGCGTCAGCGCCGCTCATTACTGAAACTTATTCCAGTAATGGCCAGGTCTGCTTACGACCGTGACTGGCGACGCGAAGGCCACCTATGAGGCGATGGCATCCGTCTACGACATCTTCACCGCTCACTACGACGACGAGCTTTGGATAGGCGAGCTGGTCTCGGCGCTTGAGCGCAACGGTCTGCGTGGAGAGCGCCTGTTCGACGTGGCCTGCGGGACCGGAAAGAGCTTCCTGCCGATGCTCGACCGCGGATGGGAGGTGACTGGGTGCGACATCTCGCCCGCGATGCTGGCGCGCGCGCGGGTAAAGGTCGAAGAGGCAGTGCCACTGTTGGTGGCTGACATGCGGGGCTTGCCCGAGATCGGCAAGTTCGATCTCGTCTGGGCGCTGGACGATTCGATCAACTACCTACTCAGCGAGGACGAGCTGCTCAAGGCCCTGAGCGGGATGGGGGCAAACCTCGCCCCGAGGGGTCTGCTGCTGTTCGATGTCAACACGCTGGTTGCCTATCGCAGCTCCTTCGCCGAAACCGTCGTGGTCGAGCGCGCCGGGCGGAGGCTTGTTTGGCGTGGTCAGACTGCCAGCGATGTAGAGCCCGGATCGATTTGCAAGGCGGTCCTTGAAGAGGATGGAGGGCCGACGAAAACGCATGAGCATCGGCAGCGCCACTTTGCTGATGCCGAAGTACGATCAGCGGTCAAGCGCGCCGGCCTCACCTTGGTCGATACCTACGGCCTCTATACGGACGGGATACTGAGGCAGCCGCTTGACGAGCGCGCTCACACGAAGGCTGTCTACATCGCAAAGGCAGGCTGAGCTGCACGGGGCGAGTTGACCTGCTGGTAGCGCGCATTTCGTGGCTCGCTGGCTAATACTGCGTTAACGAGACGCGAAGCACCAGCGACAACGCCGCCATGCCGTTGACTTGTCGGCCTCGGCGCCGGGCGCTTGAGGACCTGCGCGAGGCGATATGCATTATCCCAGCTTCGAGGCTCATTGGTCGGTGCGCTTGAATGGTCAAGTTCTCGGCCTGCCCTGAGATCGCCCCCACGGCACAGGCGGGGCTGTCTTTGATGGCTCAACGAATAATCGAGGGGCGCTGAGCCGCTCCGACGGATGTACCGCCTTGTTTATGCCCACAGATAAACGCCAGATCGCTGGAACGCCCACCCCTCGACACTCCTGCATGAGGTCGTCGAGGGGGACGGGAGAGCGTTTCCCCTCCCCTGAGCCGCGATTGGCATGAGCAAGGAGCAGGGTTATGCCTTACCGATCCAGCGGATCGGCCCGTCGGCCGGTCTCAATCTCCCTATGCCTGATGGCACTCACGGTCATCATCGCGGTGATATCCGCCGCAACCGCGCACGCCTATTCGCATTACAAGCTGGTCATCTGCGCGGCGGACAACGGCGCCGCCGGGCCGGCCGCCGCCACTAACTACCCCGGCCAGTTCAGCTTCGAGGATCACTGCGGCGCCTCGCACGATCCAGGCGGGGACAACGCCTACCTGCGCATCGCCGAGACCTCCACGGGCACCGCGCCGGTAAACGCCTATGCGAGCCTCTCGTGGTCGATGCCAAGCAACGTTGTGGTCCTCGCCGGAGGCGGCTACACGCGCGAGCCCAACGCCTTCAACGACGGCTGGCGCGGGCGCTACTGGGCCGAAGACTTCGGCGGCGGCACCAACAACATCCTGATGCAGGGCACGAACGCGGCGAACTCCGGCATCAACTGGTCCCCGACTTCGACCTTCGCCTCCCATCTGTGGCCCTTCGGCGGCTATGGCTCATACCGCCGCTTCATCTTCGAGCTGACCTGCATGCGGCCCGCTGGCTGCGATCGCTCCAACTACAACGCGCTCGACGCCAACACGATGGTCCTGGTGCTCGAGGACGTTCAGCCGGTGCAGCTCTGGTTGACCGACGCCCACTTGCTGAACGGTCGCTGGGCGCGCGGCAAGCAGGCCATCTCCTACCGCTGGAACGAGCAGGGCTCTGGCATCCGCAAGGAGTGGATCGACATCGACGGCGCTCGTCGCTTCACGATCGACCACTACAGCGAATGCAACGCCGGCTACTCAGCCGCAAACGGCGAATTCGCCCGCGCCTTCCAGCCCTGCGCGACCGCGATGGGCATCGGGCGGACCTATGACTTCGACACGGCCTCGCTATCCGACGGGACCCACACGGTGCAGGCCTGCGCGCAGGACTACGCGCAGTGGAAAGGTCTCGACGGGACGGGCTCGGCGAGTTGCGAGAGCCGCACGGTCCGCACCGACAACACGGCGCCTGGCGCCCCCAGCGGTCTGGAAGTGACGAGCGCCAACTCGCAGCGCTACCTGCAACACCTCGGCGCGCGCTGGCAGCTGCCCTCAAACGCCGGCAGCCCAATCATCAAGGTCCACTACAGCGTCCTCGACGCCGGCGGCCAAGTCGTCGTTCCCGAGCAGAGCGTCTCGGCCACCAACCCGACGGTGCTTTCTCAGATCACCGGCCCCGCCAATCCCGGCGAGTACCGGCTGCGCCTGTGGCTCGAGGATGAAGTCGGTCTCCAGGGTCCCGCCTCGACCGTGGCAATCCCTCGAGACACGACGCCTCCTGCGCCTCCTCAGAACGTCTCGGTGACCCGCCCGGACATGAGCCGATCCGAGGAGGGATTTGACCTGCGCTGGCAGAACATCGGTGACCAGGGGTCCCCGATCGACGCCGCCCACTACCAGGTGCTGAGCGGCGGCGGTGAGGTCGTCGTTCCCACCCACGACCTGAAGGGCGAGAACGTACAGTCCGTCAGGGACCTGGATCCACCGAGCGGCGCTGGCGATTACCGGCTGCGCCTCTGGCTATCGGACGCCGAGGGGAACGTCGGCGCGGCGGCCAGCGTGCCACTCACCTATGAGTGCCCCCGCTCACCCGTCGCCGGCGGCGTCGCGCTCAGCACCGGCCTTGGCGATGAGGGGGTCCCAGCGCAGATCGTCGCCCAGGGCGAAGGCTCTGCTCTCTCCGGCACGCTGCGCGGAGCAACCGGCAGTCTGAGCGGCGCTTCGCTTTGCGTGTTCGGGCGGATCACTACGAGTTCTGAGCGCGAATTCCTCGGCACCGCGATCACTGGGTCCGAAGGCCGTTATCGATTCCCGATTCCGCCTGGGCCCTCACGCGACCTCGAAGTCCGCTACCGACCCGACCAGCGCCAGATCGCCGCCCACGCCACCCTCTACACGCGCGTCAAGCCGACCTTCAGGGTCCGCAAGAAAACCGTTCGAAACGGCCATTTCGCCTACTTCTCCGGCGAGATTCCAGGTCCGGACAACGATGGGGTCCTCATCGTCTTGCAAGTGAAGAGCGGCGAGGGCTGGCGCGCCTTCCGCCGCTATCGCACGCGATCTGGAGGCCGCTACGAAATGCGCTACCGCTTCACCCAGACGCACAGTTCAACGACCTACATCACGCGTGCGCAGGAGCGTTCGCCCCTCAGTCACCCATACCTCGAAGGCAACTCGGACACCTTGCGGTTGCACGTCATGCCCTGATTTCAACTCGGGCGGGAGCGGTTTGCTCTGCCGTTCCCGCCCACCGCTAGTTGCGTGCGCCGGCACCCCGCATGGTGGCACGCTTCGCGTGCGGAGCGGGGGCACCGGCTCCCGCATCGGGCGGGGGCGATGCCAAAGGAGCAGCTCATGAGTCAGCTTGCGACTCCCCTGATCGAGGTCGAGAAGATCGGCGTCGAGGAAGGCTTTAACCCACGCACCCACATGGATCCCGAGGCCCTTACCCGGCTGGCCGGCAGTCTTCGCAAGACCGACGTCGTGCAACCGCTGACGGTGCGACGCGCCGGGGAGGATAAGTTCGTCCTCATCGCCGGGCATCGACGTCTGAAAGCCGCCCAGCTCGCCGGCATCGAGAGGGTCCCGGTCCACATCCGCGGGGCCGAGGGAGCCCTTACGGCCGCGCTCGTTGAGAACCACCATCGCGAGAACCTCGACCCGATCGACACCGCGCGCGGGCTCAAAGCCCTTGCCGAGGAGCTGAACCTGACCACGCACAAGAAGATCGCCGAGGAGCTGGAAGTCTCGGCCAGCTGGGTCAGCCAGCACCTGCGCCTGCTGAAGCTCCCCGAGGGAGTCCAGACCTACATCGCCCGCAGGGACGTCCCGCTCGAGGCCGAGCGCGAGCTGCGCGGCGTCGCCGAGGTCTCACCGAGAGTGGCGGAGTGCGTCTGTGAGCTGGCCAAGCGCGAGAAGATCAAAGGCGCCGAGTTCCGCGCTAACTTCGGCGAGCTTCTGGCGGCCACCGCCGAGGCACGCTTCGAGGACAAGCCGACGATGATCGACCCCGGCGCTGTCCGCCTCAGCGACCTCATCGCCGACGAGAAAAAGCGCCGCGACCTCGGCGATCGTCACCTGGCGGCAAAGCCCTACACCCATACCGACGACCCGATGCTGCGCTTCGGCCAAGTCGAGATCGACGCGGCGCGTGCCGCCGGCTGCCTGGTCGAGCACGAGGTCGAGCACGACGGATGGAGCTCAACGGTCTCCTTCATCACGGACGTCGAGTTCGCCGCTGACCTGGCCGAGCGATTGATCGAGCGGATCGTGAAGGAGGCAGCGAAAAGAAAGAGGCAGGATGAGAAATGGCGGGCTCGGTCCGAGGGCCACGAGCCACTCACTCCCGAGCAGGAAAAAGAAGAGCGTCAGACCGCCTACAAGGAGCGCCAGGAAAAAGCGGCGGCAGCGCGGATCTGGAATGGAGCTCTCCGTACCAACCTGCTGCAGCGACGGGGCGGCGCCGCGCGTAAGCAGTTCGCCCTCGCCAGGGTCAAGGCGATGGCGATAGCCCTGATCGTCGACAACCCGACCCTCGCAGCACGGGGTCTGCGGCTGGTCACCTCGCAGCTGCAGGAGGTCGAGGTCAAACAGCTCAAAACGACCGGCAAGACGAAAGAGAAGGTCAGCTACGCCGACGCCGAGCAGTCCACGGACTACCTCGTCAAACGGGTTCAAGACGCCAACTCGGTCAACGAGGTAGCGGAGATCGTCGCCGACGCGATGATCGCATCGCTCCTGGCCGATGAGAACGAGATGCCCCAGTCAAAGCAGGTGCGTGGCGGCCTCAGCGCTTTCGCCGAGGTGGAAAAGCTGCTCGCCGCCGACATCAAATCAGTACGGCCGCGGCGCCAATGCCGCAAGGAGAGTAACTAGCCCCACTCGGGGAAGGGTCCGCGGTTAGGCCCTTCACCTGGTCGGTGCTCCGGATCGGCCTGTGGGGTGGTCCCGGCCCAGACGCCTAGCAGACCTCCTCCGGCCCGGGCTTCGCCCGGACCCCCCGGCCCGCTCTAGCTGGGCCATGACCACCCCACAGCCACATCACAGCAACCCGCCAACCCCCAGACAGATCGACTACCTGCGCGACCTTGCGCTCGGCCGAGGTCAGACCTTCGCCTTCCCCGAGACCTTCGAGGAGGCCGACCGCGAGATCAAGCGCCTGCTGAAGGTGAAGCAAACGAGTCGATCCGATCGCCGGCGCGAGGCCCGCGCGCTCAGCGCCGCGATGGCGACGCGAGGCGACGTCGCCAGCGTTCGCAGTCACGAGCTGGGCGGTTGCGGCTCAAGCGCTCACTGGCGTTAGGCCGCGTCCGCACGACCCCTCCCGATGCTGGCACGGCTTCGCCGTGCGTCGGGTCGGGGATCGCCCGCCCGCGAGGGGCGAGCACTACGAAACGGAGGAAGAGATGCCTCAGCCGCACGCTTGCCCTACGTGCCTTCGACGGTCGTGGCTACTGAGCCTCGCCGCGCCATACATCGAGAAAATGCTCTCCCAGGCGACAGCCCCATGCAGGTTCGAGTTGCTAGGGCATCGCAATGAGGCACTTGCCGAAGCCGTCGCCCCCGAGGTCGCCTCGACGCTGCTTGCCCGGATCGAGGCGATTCCCGAGCAGCGCTTCGTCGAGGAGCTGGAGACGGCCGGCTGTTGGGCCACCTGCCCCCACCACCGCTCCTACCCCGAGTCGCTACGAGAGGTTCCTGGCGAGCTTTCGGCGTTGATTGCATGCGGAGACCCGGCTCTTCTCCTCGACTTCGCCCGCAGCGAGGCAGCCACGATCGTCGGGGCCCGCCGAGCGTCGGCTTACGGGCGCGAGGTGGCACGCACTCTGGGGCATGATCTCGCCGCTGCTGGGGTCACCGTTATCACCGGCCTTGCCTTCGGCATCGACGCCTGCGTCCACCGTGGTGCGCTGGACTCCGGTCGCACCATTGCCATTCTCGGCTGTGGAGTAGACGTCCCCTATCCCACCGCCCACCGAACGCTCTGGCGGCGGATCACCGAGCACGGCCTCGTCCTTTCCGAGCTCGCACCTGGAACCGCCCCCTGGCGCTGGACTTTCCTGGCCCGCAACCGGATCATGGCGTGCCTCGCGGGCATGACGATCGTCGTCTAGGCGGTTGACCGATCGGGGACGATGATCACGGCAGGTTTCGCGGATCGCTTCGGCCGCCCACGCGGCGCCGTACCCGGCCCGATCTCCTCGCCGCTCTCCGTCGGGCCCAACAATCTGCTCGCCGATCGCGCCCATGTCATCCGCAGCGCCCAGGACGTCCTCGATGTGTTGCGAGGCGACGGCCGAGCAGCTGCCAACCGGGTCGCCGATTCACCGCCCGAGGGCGTGTGAGGGGCGCGACCCCCTGGCTCATAACGCTGGGGCTCCACCATGCGCTAAGTCGGGATCATCCGCCGGCGGATCTCGCCGTTTCGCGTGGGCTCGGCCGGTGAACAACGACGTGAGTGCATATTCGCCCTTGAGAGGCAGTCCAATTTCCTCACTCCAGGGTGGCACGCGCCGCCCGCGCTTCAACCCACAAGGGGTTCCCCTCAGCCTTCGGCTTCGGTTCCGCGCGTTCGGTCGCGCAGCCTACCTGGGCTCGTCAATCGAACACCTCTCAAAGGAGGCCCGAAGTGCAGAACATCAACGTCGTCGTCATCACCGGCAACCTCACGCGGGATCCCGAGCTGCGCTACACGTCGAACAAGACGGCCGTATGCGAGATGCGGGTGGCAGTCAACAGCCGCCGAAAGCAAGGCGAGGAATGGGTCGACAAGCCTCACTTCTTCGACGTCACCGTTTTCGGCGGACGTGCGGAGGCGATCGTCCAGCACCTCTCGAAGGGAAGTCCCATCGGGATCGAAGGTCGCCTCGAGTGGCAGGAGTGGGAGGCCAAGGACGGCAGCGGCAAACGCCAGAGCGTCAAGATCATCGCCGCCCACACGCAATTCCTGGGGGCAAAGTCAAGAGACGATGGCGAGACTGAGGACTCCGAGCCCGAGCCAGCTGGGGTCGGCGCTGGCGCGGAGGATTAGCCCTTCTAGCACCGACTGGTTTGTTCAAGGGGGCCAGCGACGCTGGCCCCCTTGACGTGTTTGGGACCCGCTTGGCCATCGAGGGCCCCATGTGCTTCCCAGCTGACGGTTGGGCTGCGCTCACCTGCTTTCAGCCTAGCCCGGCCGGCCCCCAGCGCAAGGGGCC